>UQMB01000001.1 GCA_900541925.1 uncultured Bacteroidales bacterium
AGAAGACTCTTTACGAAAAGGATATGATCACGGAACTTGACATGGTGCTGCGCAACGATTATGCGCGCAAGGAAGGCGAGGCAATCGGTGAGGCAAGAGGGAAGGCCGAGGGCAAAGCCGAAGAACAATCCGCCATCGCCAGGCGGATGCTGAAGGACAATGTCCCGGTGGAGGCCATCGCCAAGTATTCCGGCCTCAGCGAAGACGAGGTTCGGAAGCTGATGTAGCCCGCACCCGGTCCCCGCTTGGGCCTGAGTCATCCATCACATACAAAAAGGCACATCCTGCCCAAAATCAGTCACTTGGTCGCCCGTCGTCTGGCGACTGGTATCTCCGTACCACAAGCATCATCTTGAAACGGACAAGGGCTCGCTCTTGCGATATGATTGATGTGAGTCAGTTGAGAGTCTCTTCGGCATTCTGTGGTTGAAGAGACTCTCAATGTGTTGCTGCTGAAGGATTTCAATTTGGCGCTGCTCTCCGGATGCGACGCTTGTAATTGTCGAAAAAATACTTATTTTTACGGCTGCAATAGTAATCATACCATGAAAAAGCCGCAAGTTTTCTCGTAGGCAATATGGGCCGGATGGGAAGCATGGCCGGCTGTCAGGTATGGTGGTGAGACGGAAATAAGGCCCGGTCGGTGTCCCGAAGGGCAATATTTATAAACTTTAAATCAAACGCTTATGAAAAAAGCAATTATCGCGGCATCGGCCGCAGTCATCCTGGCCGCAGGCGCAGCGCTTCTTTCTGTATCCTGCAAAGGGCCATCCGTGCGCTCGGTACCTGAAATAAAGTCTGAGACGGTGTGCGACCTTGACGAGAACCTGCTGATGCTTGACGCTCCCAAGTCCCTTGGCATCATTGAAGGTGATGGTTTTGTGGTGGCCGCCGGCGATAATGTCGTGGTATATGATTTCGACGGGAGGCAAATCAGTTCGTTCAACAAGAAAGGCCGCGGGCGCCATGAGTATCAGATGCTCTCTTATGTGCGTGGCGATGGTGACAAGATTTATGTCTGGGATTCAGGCCGGACGAAATTCATCGCATATAGCCGTGACGGCGAAGGTTTGGCCGAGTATAAATATGGCAGCGCTATCAAGGACTTCTTGCCTGTCGGGAACCGCATATACATATATGCGGCCGGCAGAAGAGCCGACCATGTCATAGATGTCTTTGATATGGGCAGCGGGGCGGTCGTGGATTCGCTTGTCGCGACCGGACCGGAACATCGCCTGCTTCTGTCCAACGAGGCGGCTGCTCCGATGTCGGTTTATGACGGGTATCTGTATTTTATGTCCAAGGATGCGCTCGATGTTTACAGGTGGCCATTGGATGGCGGAGATGTCGAGAATGTGGGCCGGATTGCCTCCGGGACGTTCAAGGTTGACAAGGTGGGTGATGACGGGATTATCGGGCGCGACTTCATGAAAGCGGCGCGTTACCTGTTCTCAAATTCGTACACGCTCGCCCTGTCTGCCGGGAGCCGAGGCTTTATGGCGCTTGTGAATGAGGGGAGCGCCGAATTGGACAAGCAACTGAAAGTTGTCGAGGACAATCTGACAATGAGCCTGTATCGGACGGATTCGAGGTTCAGGCGCACTGAAGAGTCGTCCGCAAAGCGTTCTGTGGATGTTCGGACGCTGTGCTCATCCGGAGGACGGATATACTTCTTGAGACACAGCGTTGATAATGACGATGACCGATATGCTCTGGAGATCATTAAGGATTAGCGTTTCGCTGGCTATTTTTGTATTGGCTGTTTCCTGGACGGTGTCCTTGGCGCTCCTTGTTGCCGGGTGCCGTCCGGGGCAGGATGTCAAGGTGACAGACCTTGTTTCTGAACCGATACATTTTGCAGGGGAGGATTCGTTGCTTTTCCGTTTCCCCTCTAAAATCAGGATATTCGACACCCTTGCTATAGTCCAGGCGCGGAATGATGAGATGCTTCAGATATTCAGATATCCTGAATTCGAGTATCAGGCGTCTGTAGGCAGAAGGGGGCGTGGAGCTGGTGAGATTCTTGGAATCTCGGCGTTTGAAGTTATTGGAGACACCCTTTCCCTCATGGAAATGGCTTCAAAGTCCATTTACGGCTATAGCCTGCGGGATGTCTTTGATGCAAAAAAGGAGCCGTCGTCTATAAGGGCATACAAAGAGCTTCGCGACCCGCTTCTGTCCTGTGACTTTGGCAAGTCTGATATCGTTTCGGTATATGCCTCATCTGACTCCCGTTTTTCGGTCATGTCAAGAGATGGTTCCGGGTTGAGGAATTCTTCTTATGGCATGTTGGAAGACAAGACAGGAGTGTCGGAGACGATTCCGCCTGAATATCTGCCGACTCTGTGGCAGTCTGTGCTGGCATACGATGCCGGCGCAGGTGTGGCGGCATCTGCCACTATGCTCGGGGATGTTATTGAGATTTTTGATGTCTCTGATATGAGCAGAAAAGCGGTTGTCGGCCCAGGAGGTTTCCCGAATGTGTATAAGGACGGGGCGTCCGTGTCTGTGGGAAGAATCGACGGCTACTTTGACATTGTCATTGACGATGCCAGAATCTATGCCCTGTATTCAGGTGCCGACAGAAAAGAACAGTCCCGTCTCAACCGTGGAGGGGAGGACGTCCCTTATGGAGGAGATATTGTCAGAGTCTATGATTTTGGCGGTACTTTGCTTGAAGAATACCATCTAGACCTGCATGTGTGCAGCATCTGCATAGATTCTCCATTGTCGAGGATTGTGGCGATAGATTCTAATTCTGAAAATATTTTTTGTTCTTTCAAATTCTGAATAAACGCAATGAAAAAGAGATTTTTGATGATTATAGGCGTATTGTATTGTCCTCTTACTCACACCAATGAGTTTCGCGAGATACGGATTTATCAGTAACCTTGCGTGGGTGTCTGTTGAGCGGCATATTGAAAAAGGCAGATTGTGATGAATGTCAAGGTGTTTGTGGCTTGTTCCGTGATTGTTTCTTTGGCGCTTTCCTGTCAGCGTGGCAGAGTGCTTGACAATGAGCGGAAACCAGTTACAGAGGAACTGTCGGGTGAAGTCTTGCATTTTGATGGAGTTCAAGTTCCATCTCCGGTATTGTTGTCTTCATATGGCGAACTGCTGCTTGTAGAGACGGCGGACAACAACGCGAAGATTGCGTTGTGCAGAATGGATGACAATGGGGTGAGCGTGATAGACCGTGGCGTCAAGAAGGGGCGCGGGCCAAATGAGTTCATCTACGCCAACTATTGCGTGGGCGGTGACAGCCTGTTTGTCTTGGATTCAAGTCCGATGGGTTTCACGGCATTATACGGGATTCCGTTGAGAGAGGCCGGGGCGCTGTCTGATTATTCTTGCTGGAAGCGCTATCCTTGCGACGGCTTCCCGCAGATGATCACAGCCGGATATTTTGCTCGGATTGGCCCTGGGCGTTTTGTGGTCAATGCCGGCGAGCCTGGAACGCGGCAGATATTTACCGTCTTGGACTTCAATGATGTGTCGGTGACACCATTGGATTTCTGGCCGGATGACGGCAACGAATGCGGAACTGAGGTGAAACAGATGGCGTATATGAATAATATGGTGTTCGGCCTTGATGGTGGACGGTTTGTTTATGGAACACGCCCGGGCCGTTATCTTGCCGTGATGATGGCCGTCGATGATGCAGTTGAGGTTCTATGCCGGTTGTACGATGTCTTTCCGCGATTTTTCGAAAAGAATCACAACATCAGGTATTTGCCGGACCAACATAAGGGAATGAAGATTAAAGTCAGTCAGAACAGGTTGTATGTCTCGGTCTATCCTGACAGAAAAGCCGAAGAAAAAGACTACAAAGGTTACCCTTCATATTGTTTCGATGAGATCGAGGTTTACGATTGGGATGGCCGCTTCATAAAGTGCATCCGCACGGACAGGCCATACAGCACATTCTGCCCGTCGTCTGACGACAGGTATCTCTATACCACGAGCATCGACCTTGAAACTGGTGGGGACATGCTCTTAAGATATGAATTGAAATGAAAAGAACAATTATCGCGGCGTCGGCCGCAATCATTCTGGCCGCAGGTCTGATGTCCTGCTCCGGCGGCGATTTGTATTCCGCACCGAAGTTCAAAGCCGAGGAAGAAATCAGGTTTGAACTCTTGTCGGATGAATTGATGTTCACTCCTTGGGGGATAAAGAAGCGGGACACCTTGCTCGTCGTTCCTGGCTTCTCGACAGAGTCTCAGAACACCCTTTTCGTATTCTCCAAGAATACTGGAGAGCTTGTGCGCGAAGGCGTGCGCTATGGCCGCGGCCCAGGCGAGACTGTTGACGGGTATTATAATGTGACTTTGGACGGAGACACGGTGCGCTATCACGAGCGCAGCGGAATGGGGAATATGAGTTTCTCGTTGCGGGAGTTTGTCGGGAGTGGTTCTTCCATGTCCTGCACCAAAGAAAGCCGGATGCTTCCTAAATGGTGTATGTACTATCGTGAACTCCCGGAAGACCGGCTTCTCACAATACAGAGCAAGGGATACCAGTCCAAAGATACTATGGCGGTGCGTTCGGTCTCCGTGGAGAATCCTGACGGTACTGTGGCGAGGTATGACGGTTCTCCTGTCAAGGACCCGGCATAGTCTTTTGTCACATATATGCAGCCGTATGTGACGGTGTCTCCGGACGGGACCCGCCTTGCGGTGGCGTCAGGGTATGGTGCGATACTTGAGACGTTCGACATCTCGGACGGCATCGAAAACATATCGGCATCGTATTATTTGGATCCTGACGTGACCGTTACAGGAGGGACGAGCGTGCGGTCGGATGACTCCGTGTTTGGCATTGGCGGCATGTGCTCGACGGACGACATGGTTTTCTGCTCTTACGACGGGGAGACCAGATATGGGGATATGAGAAGACGGCCTCGAGAAGAGCGGCCTCTGATATATCGGAACATTGCGGCTTTTGACTGGCTGGGCCGTCCGCAGATCCTGTACCGTAGCGAATACAGAGTGATGTACCTGTGCGCGGACGAGAACGATGGTTCTCGGATATATGCGATTCTTTCAGATAATGAAGGCAGGTATTATATCGGGGTGGCGGGATTTTGATGACTCATAAAGTCTTGCGGCCGTCAGAAAGAGTATTTATTTTTACGCCTGCGATTATGACCGGACCATAAGAGACCCAGCCGATATAGTAGCATGGCGGAAATGAAGCCCGACGGGTGTTCCGGAGGGCAATGTTTAAGACTTTAAATCAAACGCTTATGAAAAAAGCAATTATCGCGGCGTCTGCCGTAATCATCTTGGCCGCAGGCGCGGCCGCTTCTTGGACGGTGTTCGGGGGAAACGAAGACGAGTTCTTCAATGAAAACCTTGAGGCGCTGATGGACCAGGAGATCATCGTCGGGGATCTCTGTATGGTTTGGCCTGGTTATGCCTGCACTACTTTAGGGGAGGTCTTGGAAGATCACTACCCTGCATGATGAAGTTCTTAAAAACAATTGCTGCTGCCATATTCTTGCTGGCGGCAGCAGTTTCCTGCACATCGAAATATGCGGATGATCCGTATCTTCGTGGCTTGAAGATTAGGGAACAGACTCTTTCGCCAGTGGACTCATCGGATCTGGATGTGTATGGTTATTGGCAGCCGAGGAAAGCGGTTGAGGCAGGAGATGGCTGGTTTGTAATATCGTCATCGGATAACGATTACCATCTGCTCTTTGTCAACCCTGAAAGCGGCGAGCATTTCTATGCGATCCGTCGTGGCAGAGGGCCGGGGGAGATAGTCTCCGGCAGTAATCTCCACAAGTCTGGAGATGCAGTACGGTATTATGATCTCACGCGAACGAAGTGTATAGAACTGGACATCGAGAAGTCTATCGCCGCCCGTGCGGCCGTGTGTGATACGGTGGGGGATTTCAGCAAAGGCAGCAGGCTCGTGTACCTTACATCCTGCGGTAAGGACAAGTTCGTGTCGGGAAGTCTCGCTGATGAGAACTGGTGGTATGCTCTTTATGACAGGCAAGGTAAGTTCCTGTCTGGTGTTGAGGCCATTGCCGGTTTGTCCAAGGACAGGGATAGGGCCTTGTCGGCTATGCTGAGTACGCAATATGTGGCTTCTCCGGATGGACGGTATCTCTGCGTGACTAATTTGGCCACTCCGACCATCTCATTCGCATCTGTTTCCGGAGATGAGGTGCATGAGTTTAAAAGGATACAGGCATCATTCGATGCTGAAAAACAGGCACATGGCAGGACTGCGAAAGGCTATTTTTTGGGAGGATGCACCGATGCTGAGCGTGTCTATATCTTGTATTCAGGCCGCAGGATAACCGACCGCGAAATGCTGCCCAACGAGTGCAGCCATGTCTTGGTTTATGACTGGGACGGGAACATCAGGCGGCACTATGTCCTCAGCCGTCCCGTCTGCTCGATCAGCTTGACAGAAGACGGCTTCTATGCTGCCTCTGCCTGGCCTTCTGGGAAGCTGCTGCGCTTTGTGACCGCCGACATGTAGACATGAATTATAGTGTTGAATCAAATGCTTATGAAAAAAGCGATTATCGCGGCGTCGGCTGCAATCATCCTGGCCGCAGGGGCGGCCGCTTCCTGGACGGTGTTCGGGGGAAACGAAGACGAGTTCTTCAACGAAAATCTGGAGGCGTTGATGAGCGGCGAGGGGACGCCTGTCAGTACATGCTTTATTGATGGTGCTTTCGGTGTTGGTTATACCCACGGATTGTTCTGTGACTCTCAAACCACCACGGACATGATATATACTTGCGGGTCGGAGTCTTATGGACGCCCGGCGGGCACATCTATGTGCACTAAAAAGCTTTGACAGATGTTGAGTAAGCGTGTCGCTTTTTTACTTCTTGCCCTTCTGCCGGTATCCTGCTCACGCGGGATACCGGCAGGGGATTTCATCCGCTGTGCGATTGAGTCGGACACATTCGGAGTCGAGGAATCAGATGTGACCCTTGAGCGGGTGGGGATAGAAAATCTCGATGCCTTTAATTCAGCTGTGTATGGAGATTGGGTGGTCTCGATGACCGGCATGTCGGATGATTTGTTCGCTGTCGGCAGCATGAGTTCCGACAGCCTGCTCGGCACTTTTTGTCCGGCCGGGCGTTCGGCCTCAGAGCCATTGAAGGCTTTGCCGATAAGCCGTCTTTTCTCAAAGGGTGGGGATGTGTGTGCCTATGTGTGTTCATATCCGGACTCGAAATTGCTCGAATGGAATGTGAGCGAGTCGTTGCGGCACCGAGCCACTGTCTACAACTGGGCTGTCGGACTGGGCGGAGAGCGTAAATACTTGTCGGCCATTATGGCGGCGCCATATGGTGACGATAAGATATTGGTTTGTGCTACCGGACAGAAACCCGGACTTGAATGGGAAGTCGGCCTGCCGTCCTTGATCGTTTATGGGCGGACGGACGGCCGGAAACTTGACGTGATCGATGACATGTTCTCCGTTCCCCGTCGCATCAGGAGTTCTAAGGATGAGATGCCTCCGACAGTCTTCCTTGCCGGTGTGTCCTGCGCTTCTGCAGACGGAAGCCATGTCGCATATGCCCCTTACTATTTGCCGTATATTGTGGTGAGCGATGTCGCTAAAGGAACGAGCGTGGCGTATTGTATGGAAAGCGGAGTCAGGTTCGACCCGGGCGATGCCCGCTTCTATTTCGCGTCCGTTTGCGCGGATAATACTAATATATACGCCTTGTATTGCGATGGTACATCTGATCCTCTTGCGGTCTCCAAGTCTTTGTGCGTGTTCGGCTTTGACGGGAAACTCAAGAATATGGCGCGTCTTTCAGCCGGAGTGCAGAATCTGATGGCTGATACTGACAATGGATTGTTGTATATGTACAATTCGAATGACCATAGTCTTTGGAAATGCAGGTTGTCAGATCTGAATGGACGATAATAGTATTGATAAAAAATAGTTTTCTTTTATGCCGTTGTGGCTGCTTGCAAGTTTGTGCTCCTGCGGCCGATGGTGTAAAAAGGTTTTGACGGAACATTTAAGTTTTGCATTTTTCAGAAAAAGTCTTGCGGCTGTCAGAAAAAGTATTTATTTTTACGCCTACAATAGTAATCAGACCATGAAAAAGCCGCCACTGATAATAACATTGCTTTTGCTCGCTGTGTCATGCGCCCGTTATCCGTCCGCTGTTGAACGCACCTTGCGCTTCGCAGGTGAGAACCGTGTTGAGCTGGAACGCGTTATGGAGCGTTACCGGGAGTCCGGAGAGGAGGAGAAGTATCGTGCCGCATGCTTCCTTATCGGCAACATGGGCCGGCATGGAAGTAAGGACGGCCCGGCGCTGCGCAAGTACTACAGCGAGCTGTCGGCGTTCTATGATCGCCCGGATGTGGATGTCAGGTCTTTATATGCATTTGAAGACTCTCTTTTCAAGACTCTGGATTTCTCGAATCTTGACATGTACTACGACGCGCAGAATATCAGTGCTTCGTATTTGGAGAAGCGTATAGAAGATGCGTTTTCCGTCCGCGGTTCCAAGTGGGCGGAAGGCCTGAGTTTCGGTGAGTTCTGCGAATATGTGCTCCCTTACCGTGTCGGAGATGAACTGCTCGAGGACTGGACAGACGACTACAGGAACACATTCGGCCCCGCCCTGGATTCCCTTGCAGCGGACGGGTTCTCTACATTGGAAAATTTCTGTATCGCGGTTAACGGATTGTTTCCCCAGCCTCATCGCAGTTATACAGGGTATCCTTCCGGAAAGCCGTCACCAGCGCCGTCATCTCTGAAGCGGATAGCCGGCGGAACATGTGAAGACTATCTCGGGCTTTTTACATATCTCGGAAGGAGTTATGGAGTTCCGGTCGCGACGGATTACACTCCGCAGTGGGCGAATCATTCTAAAAACCACTCATGGTGTGGCGTTATACGTGGGGACAGTACATATCATTATACTGTAGGAGGATGGCTTTCTCCAGTCAAGGAACGCAAGTTTACTTATAAACTCTCGAAAGTATACAGGCGAATGTCTTCAATACAGCCTGAGTCGCTGGCTGCACAACTCAGACTTTCTGAATTGCCTCCTGCCCTACGGAGCCCACGGATAAAAGATGTGAGCGCAGAGTACATGCCTGTGACGGCCGTGTCTATTTCCGGCCTTTTCCGTGCAGGCCGTTCGAAGCATGTGTTCCTATGCTGCTTCGACGACAAGGACTGGGTGGCTGTGTCAGGAGAGAAGCGGCGCGGTTCTGATGTGACGGTCCCCGACATGGGCTATCCGGCGGTGTATCTTCCTGCGTACTATGCGGAAGGTACTCTGGTCCCGGCCCAATATCCGGTGCTGGTGGACAGTTCTGCTGTGCCGCATACTCTTGGACCGGACACGGACAGGCTGCGGACGGTTCACCTGAAGCGCAAATTCATGGATTTGCGTGCCCGGCAGTTCGCCGACATGATGAAGGGCGGCCGCTTCGAGCTGGCCGACAACGCTGGTTTCAAGAACGCAAAGGTGATGGAACTTCCGGACAGCGTAGGGTATAATTTCCAGACGCTTGAGGTTGGGGGAGGCCGCTACAGGTATGTCCGTTATGTGCCGAAGCCTGGCACGACTGGGGATATCTCCGAGATTGAGGTATACGGCTCGGATGCGCCATATTCAAAACTGGAGGGGAAAACCATCGGCAACTATCGCTGCGCGGACACGCAGCATCCGATGTCCAATGCTGCGGACGGTGATGCTCTGACCTATGCCACCTGCATGAAGGCTCAGACGGACGCATGGACCGGCATCGACCTTGGAAAGCCGGTGGCCATTGACAAGGTCTGTTTTCTTCCCCGTTCGGACGACAACTTCATCCGTGGCGGCGAGGAATATGAACTCTGCTACTGGGACGGCCGCTGGGTGTCACTGGGCCGTCAGACCGGAGACAGGTGGAGCCAGGAACTGATATTCGAGAATGTGCCGGACAATGCCCTTCTGCTCCTGCATGACCTCACGCGCGGCAAGGAGGAGCGCATATTCACATACGAAGGAGGCCGGCAAATCTGGTGGTGAGACGTAAAATGAAGTCCTCCTGGTGTTCCGGAGGGCAATGTTTATAAACTTTAAATCAAATGCTTATGAAAAAAGCAATTATCGCGGCATCTGCCGTAATCATTCTGGCCGCAGGAGCGGCTACCTGCTGGACGGTGTTCGGGGGAAACGAAGACGAGTTCTTCAACGAGAATCTGGAGGCGCTGCTCAATTCTGAATCGGAGCACCGTGGACATTGTGAGGAATTGGAGAACGATTGCGTTACGGAATGCCCTATTTGTGGCGAACTTGTTGATGCAGGTGTCGGACATAAAGGGCCGGCGTATGGGATTTATCATGTATGCGACTGATGGCTAGGAGTTCAGCAGCGTTACTGCTTCTTTTTGTTTTGATGTGGCTGGCGTCTTGCTCAGGCGGCGATTTGTATTCCGCTCCGGAATTCAAGCATGAATACGATCTCAGTTTCGAGTTGATTGGGAACGAATTGATGTATTACCCGTATCAGATTGCGGTTAACGGAAACTGGCTGCTTGTCTTTGGGAGGACTGCCGATGACAACACTGTTACTGTTTATGATAAGGGTACGGGCGAGGAACAGAAGTCCGGCATTAAGTACGGGCGCGGCCCGCTTGAATCCATAAGTGGATTTCGCCGTGTCAGCGTTGTGGAAGACACCGTTCACTATCATGAATTGTCTGGCAATGGCGGTCTGAGTTTTTCTGTGGCTGATTTTATGACACGAGGAGAATCGGCTTGCCGTCAGGACAGTCTTGCCTGTCCGCAATGGTGCAGTTATTATTCTGAATTGCCAGGAGGCAAGACTCTGTTTCTTGTGAATTACTCTTATCTGTTGCCGGACGCCCCGGCCGTGAGGCGTCTGTCCATATGTGATTTATCTGGTCGGGAAGTGCATTATGACGGGTCTCCCGTTGCTGAGAGGGAGAAGTCTTTTTGCCTCTATCAACAGCCGAAGGTGGCATTCTCTCCGGATGGTTCCAAGGTAGCCGTTTCGACGGCGAGCGGAGCCCTGCTGGAGTTGTTCGACATATCATCCGGCATTAGACTTATCTCCGAATGCAGATTCCTGGAACCTAAAATCACATGTAAGAACGGCGGCTATGTGTATCAGGATGACTATGTTTTCGGATTTGACAGGATGTGTGCATCGGATAATCGGATATATGCTGTTTATGACGGCCAATCGACCAGCGCAGAGCAGAAGAGGGCCTCTGTAGACGCCCGTCCGCTACTGTTCAAGAATATCGCCGTGTTCGACTGGCGCGGCAACCCGATATCCATATATCGCTCGAATTATAGAATAGACAGTATTTGTCCTGATCCGGATGTGCCGGACATTATCTATGCTATTTTGAGTGATGCCGATGGCCGGAAGTATATTGGGCGGACGACTCTATGATGCAACCTGTCGTGCTCATCTTGGCCGCCATCGCATTTGGCTGTAAATTAGAATTGACGATCTTGTGGAAATAAGGGCCGGCGTGGTTCTGGAGGGCAGTGCTTATATGTTTTAAATCAAACGCTTATGAAAAAAGCAATTATCGCGGCGTTTGCCGTAATCATTCTGGCCGCAGGAGCGGCTACCTGCTGGACGGTGTTCGGGGGAAACGAAGACGAGTTCTTCAACGAAAATCTGGAGGCTCTGATGGACAGTGAGATCATCGTCGGGGATCTGTGCATGGTTTGTAAAGATTCTGCCTGCACGACACTTGGAGAGGTCTTGTTTGAGCATATCCGGCCGTGATGAAACCAGTGGCGTTTTTTACTGCTGCCGCCATATTGTTGGCGGCAGCGGTTTCCTGCACATCGAGATATGCGGATGATCCGTATCTGCGAGATTTGAAGATAGGAGAGCAGACGCTTTCGCCGTCGGATTCATCGGATCTGGACATGTACGCATATTGGCAGCCGAGGAATGTCGTGGACACTCACGGAGGCTGGTTTGTGATTTCATCTGTTGAAGGGGATTACCATCTGCTTTTTGTGAATCCTGAAAGCGGCGAGCATTTCTATGCGATTCGCCGTGGCAGAGGGCCGGGGGAGATAGTCTCCGGCGGTAGTCTGCACAAGTTCGGAGATGCAGTCCGGTATTACGATTTCACAAGAACAAAGTGTATTGAACTGGACATCGATAAGTCGATTGCCGCACGGGCGGCTGTGTGCGATACGGTAGGGGATTTCAGTAAGGGTAACAGGCTTGTCTACCTGACATCCTGCGGTAAGGACAGGTTCGTGTCGGGAAGTCTCGCTGATGAGAACTGGTGGTATGCGCTTTATGACAGGCAAGGTAAGTTCCTGTCAGGTGTTGAGGCCATTGCTGGACTGTCCAAGGACCGGGACAGGGCTTTGTCGGTTATGCTGAGTACGCATTATGCTTCTTCTCCGGGCGGGAAGCATCTGTGTTCTGCCAATGTGAATGTGCCTGTGGTTTCATTTGCTTCAGTAACAGGAGATGAATTACAAGAGAGAAAGAGGATACAGGCTTCGTTTGATGGCGAGAAGAAGAAGCGTTTAGAGACTATAAAAAGTTATTTCTATGGCGGATGCGCCGATGAAGAGTACGTCTATATTTTGTACTCCGGACGCAGGATAGCAGACCGCGAAGTGCCGTCCAATGAGTGCAGTCATATCCTTGTCTATGACTGGCAGGGAAATATCAAGCACCATTATTTTCTGTCCCGCCCTGTCTGCTCAATCAGTCTTACTGATGACGGCTTCTATGCCGCCTCTGCCTGGCCTTCTGGGAAGTTGTTACGCTTTGTGACCGCTGACATGTAGACGCGAATTACGATGTTAAATCAAGTGCTTGTGAGAGTGATCCGAATGGGATTTGTGTGTATCATATGCCTGGAAAATGGGTAAGTGTGGAAATGCATAGGAACAAATGAGGCTTCTTTCTATTCTTCTATCTTTTTCGCTTCTTCTTCCGTTGACATTTTCCTGTCAACGGAAGAATCAAGTGACGAATGAGCGGAAACCAGTTACAGAGGAACTGTCGGGTGAAGTCCTGCATTTTGATGATGTTCAAGTTCCATCTCCGGTTTTGTTGTCGTCGTGTGGCGAGCTGTTGCTTGTAAAGACGACAGACAACAATGCGAAGATTGCGTTGTGCCGGGTTGATGGTGACAGTGTCGAGGTGCAGGACCGTGGTGTCAAGAAAGGCCGTGGCCCGTATGAGTTCATCTATGCCAACTACTGTGTGGGCGGTGACAGCCTGTTCGTGATGGATTCAAACCCGATGGGCTTCACGGCATTATACGGGATACCGCTGAAAAAGGCCGGGGCGTTGTCTGATTATACTGGTTGGAGGCGTTATATCGAATCTGACTTCCCGCAGATGCGTACTGTCGGTTATTTTATCCGCAACTCCCCTGGCTGCTTTGTGGCCTGTGCGGGAGAACCTGGGGGCGAGCAGATTTTTTCTTTGCTTGATTTCAACAATTCTGTGGTGGCGCCGTTGGCCTTTTGGCCGGATGATGGCAATGAATGCGAGACGGAGGTGAAGCAGATGGTGTATATGAATTCATCTATAGGGCCAGGCCCTGATGGACTTTTTGCTTATGCGGCAGATAGGGGTCGATATCTGGCTATAATGGGGATTGATGGGAACGGAATCGCCGTGAAGAATCTGATATATGATGTCTTGCCAAAATTCACTTCGCAGAATCATAATGTGCGTTATGATAAAGCTCAACATGCCGGGATTATAGTCAAGTGCACGGATGAGCGGATATATGCCAAACTGTACCGAGATGATTTTAGTGAGTCTGAAGACTATAAGGGATACCCTTCATATTGTTTCGATGAGATCGAGATTTACGATTGGGATGGCCGCTTCATAAAGTGCATCCGCACGGACAGGCCATACAGCACATTCTGCCCGTCGTCTGACGACAGGTATCTCTATACCACGAGCATCGACCTTGAAACTGGAGGGGACATGCTCTTGAGATATGAATTGAAGTGAGTCGGCTGAGAGTTTCAGGCCGAAATAGCATTGACATGAAAGTATGGTTCGATTGAAATTTATATTATTATGCTCAGCATTTGCTCTGCTGCTGTCTTGCTCGGGCGGCGGCAGGGCGGAGCTGTCCTATTCCGAAGACTCTTTCAAAGAGGGGCGTCTGGAGAAACTGCGGACTTATGATTGCGAGCCACTCGGAGTCCTGAATCCGGCTGTCGTGAAACATCATCCGTCAGGCGCGATCCTTTTGCTTGAACGAGGCGTCAAATCCCAATTGAAGGTGCTCGATCCCGTTGACGGATCGGTGGAAAGTTTGTTGCCGACCGGCCGTGGCCCGGGAGAGGCTGTGACTCCTTGGGATTTGTCTGTGGATGCGGCCGGGACTTTGTGGGTGTCAGATTTGGCGACACGGAAACTCATCTCTTTCGCCATTGGCAGTGATGGCTCTTTTCGCTTTGACGGGGAGCGGAAACTACAGAGCCAGTTCATGAGAGCGATACCATTCCGGGATGAAGAGACTCTGATTTTGGCGTCATCCTCTTCCGGCAACAGGATGTGTGTCCTGGATGCGGCCGGTGCCGCAGTGGATACGGTGGGCTCATTCCCGTATTCCGACTTGCTGGACAAATCCGTTTTGCGCAATTCTGTGTTCCAGTCTGATCTCGCGGTGGCGCATGACGGAGGGGTCATAGTGTGCTGCAAGAGTTTCAATGTCATAGATGTCTACGCCCCTGACCTGTCGGAATGCCGCAGGCTTGTCGGTCCAGAACCGATTGATGTCGGTGTTGTGGCCCGCGAGACTCCGATGGGCATGATGTATGCCCAGAAGCCGTTCGTCAAGGTTTTTGACGGGGTGGCGGCTGGAACCGGCGAATTCATGGTGGGTTATGTCGGGGCTTATACGGAAGGCTCTGTGGCAGCTTCCGAGGGAGCCGTTAAACTCCTGCTGTTCGATCGCAAGGGCCGTCCATCCAAAGTTTTTGAGACTCCAGGCCCTTTCAGGTCTTTCGATGTGGACTGGCAGAATAGAAATGTATATATCCTTACCTCTGACGAAGCGGCACGGGTTGAGGTATATGGTTTTTAATTGACAATGTGTCGCATCTTTCAGCTGGAGTGCAGAATCTGATGGCTGATGCTGGCAATGGATTGTTGCTTTGGAAATGTAGGTTGTCAGATCTGAATGGACGATAATAATATTGATAAAAAATGAAAGCATTTAGAGAAGTTGTCTCTTTACTGTTGCCTCTGCTCCTCGCGTCCTGCGCGGGGAGCGGGTCAATGGTCTTCAGTAACGTGGAGAAGGCCGGGGCGTTCCCGGAACAGCATGATCTTAAACTTGACGAATCGGAGCTTGTGTCGATTGATGTGCCGGGCATGAGGAGTATGATAAGTGTTGATTCAGTCCTTATGGCATTGTCTTCTAGGAATGATCCCGCTGTTGCGCTGTTTGATTATAGGACATTGGAGTCTCGAGGGAAGTACTTGCGTCACGGCAATGGTCCGGCTGAATTGCTTCCGTTTACCGGGCCGTCCAGGTCAAACAGTCTGCTCCGCTATTCCGGGGATTCGCTGTATATGGATGTGCTCGGTGTGAATAAGGATGTCCTGCGGTGGAATGTTTCGGCCGCATTCTCGGACGGCCGCGAAGAAATTGAAGCCGTCCCGGGGTTCAAGGATCTGAAGAGTGTGCCGTTCAAATGGATGCTCAATGATTCCACTGTGTTATGCAAGAAACTTGAAGACAACAGCCGCAGGCAAGTCCGGGAACTGTATGTTTCGGGAAAACTGCAGCCGATGCCAAATGCGGCGGAGCTTGATGCCGCCAGCATTGAGACACCGAATGACGGCTTTCTGTTCAATGTGCTGTCTACCATGCCTGCGTACAATCCGGAACGGGACATTATTGCGGAGGCGTCTCTTTTCCTGAATGTTGTCAACATATATTCTTTGCATTCTGATTTCCGTAAGTCGGTTGTTCTCGGAAAGTCAGTGCCGGTACGAAAGGTCGAGAAGGATTTCAAGGCGACAGGCAGAATGAGCCAGAGTATCTGGGCCTGCATCCCTTGTGGTGACTGCTTTGTCCTCCTTTATGGCGAGGAGGGGACGGAAGAACGTGAACTCCTGGTCTTCGACTGGGAGGGCAATCCGGTCTGCAAATACCTCCTGCATGAGGGGGTTGATGCCATAGACATCAATGGTGGCACATTGCTTACATTTGATTCGGAGACAGAGACCCTCAGGAGATACAAGCTTTGACATGGTGATATCCAAGAGCTTTCCGGTCATAATGGCCGCATTCATTCTTGTCCCCTCTTGCACCCGTATGGAGCTCAAGAGGGAGATGAAGCGTTTTATGGCTTCGGAGATAGTGCTTCCGGCTGAGATGGAGAAGTCGCAGGGCGGGGCGATCGTGCCCGTCCATCGGGAGGAACTCTCCGGGCCGAAGATGGTTATCTTCATCGACTCCACGGAATGTACTTCGTGCCGCCTTTCCAAGCTCATGGTCTATGATAGTGTGGAGAGGCTGTCAGAAGAGAGCGGGAACTTCCGGCTCGTGGTGTTGATTTCCGCCAAGAAGGGCGAAGAGGCAAAAGTCCGTGATCTCCTCTCCCATTCGGAGATTCCATTCCCGGTGTATCTGGATTCGGGGCGGGAGTTTCGCGGACATAACCCCTCTATCCCTGACGACAGCCGTTTCCACAGTTTCTTCCTTGACGGTTCCGGCCGCCCGATATTGATTGGAGACCCGTCAGGGAGCGCCAGTATGATGTCATTGCTGAAGAAGAGGGCGTCAGTGGAAGTGTCTGAGACAACGGAAATGTCGGCCGATGGAGTCTTTGCCTTGAGAAAATATTGTCTGGATGCAGCCAGGATCGGTGTGCCGGAGGTGGGAGAGGCTTTGGAGCGTGCCGGCGTTGGAGCAGTGCCATCTGGCCTTGGCGTTTTTGTGCCTCCGGCTGTTTGTGGGGAATGCCTGTCGCAGGAGGTGGAGACATTGAAGTCTTTGGATATGGAGGGCCTTCTTGTCGTGGCGCCGGAGTCCCGGGCTGATGCTCTGCGTCAGGAGTTCGCCGAGATGTCGGGAGTTGAAGTTCTGCCCTATCCGGAGGCTTCGGTGGCCGGATTTGATGCCACCTCATATGATGGCGTGATATATTTTCGTGGCTCTGACTCACAAGTGAACGGTGTGTACCTGTCAAGCCGTGAGGCTCCGGAAGCATCTGAGGTGTTTGTTGCGCGGTGCAAGGGGTAGGAGTATGTTTGTGAAAATGCAGCCCGACTGGTGTTCCGGAGGGCAATGTTTATAAACTTTAAATCAAATGCTTATGAAAAAAGCAATTATCGCGGCATCTGCCGCAATCATTCTGGCCGCAGGGGCGGCTACCTGCTGGACGGTGTTCGGGGGAAACGAAGACGAGTTCTTCTGCGAGGATCTGGAGGCGCTGATGGACCAGGAGATCATCGTCGGGGATCTCTGTATGGTATGCCCTCATTCTGCTTGCACGACACTGGGAGAAGTTTTGGAGGGACACCATAAGGCATGATATTCAGACAGAAAAAGATTATTGCTGCTGCCGTCATCTTGCTGGCGGCAGTAGTTTCCTGCATTTCTCCGTATGCGGATGATCCGTATCTTCGTAGCTTGAAGATCGGGGAGCAGGCTATATCCCCTGTGGACTCGTCAGATTTGGACATGTACGGGTATTGGCAGCCGATGGATGTCGTGAATACCTGCGATGGGTGGTTTGTAATTTCATCAGTTGACGGGGATTACCATCTGCTTTTTGTCAACCCGGGGAGCGGAGAGCACTTCTATGCTATACGCCGTGGCAGGGGGCCTGGAGAGATTGTCTCTGGGGCGGACCTGCATAAATCAGGGAATGCCATCCGTTATTATGATTTCACGCGGACAAGGTGCATAGAGCTGGATGTCCGGAAGTCAATTGCCGCCCGTGCGGCTGTGTGTGATACGGTGGGGGATTTCAGCAAAGGCAGCAGGCTCGTGTACCTCACATCATGCGGAAAGGATAAATTCGTCTCCGGATGCCTCATTGATGAGAATTATTGGTATGCGCTCTATGACAGGCAAGGTAAGTTCCTGTCAGGTGTTGAGGCAATTGCTGGACTGTCCAAGGACCGGGATAGGGCTTTGTCGGCTATGCTGAGTACGCGGTATGCTTCTTCCCCGGACGGGAAGCATCTGTGTGCTGCCAATGTGAACGTGCCTGTTGTTTCATTCGCTTCTGTATCTGGAGATATGCTGCGGGAGTCAAAAAGATTACAAGCTCAGTTCGATGGTGAAAAGGAATCTCATGGGCGGACGGCGAAAAGCTATTTCAATGGGGTAATTGCCGATAGTAAGTGTGTCTATATCTTGTACTCCGGACATAGGATAACAGACCGTGAAATGCCCTCCCACGAGTGCAGTCATATCCTTGTCTATGACTGGCAGGGAAATATCAGGCACCATTATTTTCTGTCCCGCCCAGTCTGCTCGATCAGTCTGACGGATGACGGCTTCTATGCCGTTTCCACCTGGCCTTCGGGGAAACTGCTGCATTTTGTAACCGACGAGGTCTGATTTTAGAAAAACTAGTGAAATGAAAAAATATTGTTCTCTTTTACCTTTATGCCTGCTTGCGGGCCTGTATTCCTGTGGCGGTGACAAGCCTGCCGATGTGCTGACTCTTGACCTTGCCGAAGCTGTCCGCCCTTGTGGTGATGCGGTTGCCGTCGGGAGGAATTTCGATGTTGTTTCTTTCAATGATGTGAAGGCACCTTCAAGCATTGTGCTTCAGGATATGGGACAGTCGGTATTCCGTATTGACGGCTCGCATTTCGGGCTGGTAGAGCATCAGCTTCAGGGACCGACGCGCATCTTCCGCGTAGATGAGTCTGACGGGCGGGCCGAACTCGTGATTGACTGTACCGGCCGTGGGCCGGGGGAGTATCTGTCGGTGTCCGGCATTGAGTACCGTGGTGGCAAGTTCACTTTTGCGGATGAGATGTCCGGGAAATTCCTGACATACGATGCGGAAGGGAATTTCGTCAGCGAAAAGTCTATGGAGCGCGGCAAGAACATCTGCTATATTAAAGATGGCAATATATGCGTGGGCAATATGTATGGCTCTGACACTGATTTGGATATCTTCGCCCCTGACGGGATGCTTCTCAAGAGCTACAAGCTCAGCCCTGATGGAGTCAAATCAAGGATGCTTAGGCCTCAGGGCGTCAAGAATTGGAATGGTGCCTACATCTTCCAGCCGGCGTTGTCCGATACTTTGTACAGAATTACCGTTGATGCGGCCGTTCCATATATGGTACTTCAGCCTGGCAAATATAAGATGCCGGAGAGCCTGTATTCTACTCTTGACTATGCTGCGATGTCCAAGTATATTGACAATGTTGATTGTCGGGTCTATGGGGATTATGCGTTTTGCAGTTTTAATCATTCTGAGAAACTGTACAGGACGGTCTGGTCTCTGAAGGACGCTTCGCTGCTCTTTTCCACGGCCATTTCCGGGCCGGATGATGTTCTTGGGCCTCAGGTTGAAATCAATGGGGAGCAGGTGTGTGTATGGCCGGATGGTGGTAACGGAGATGATTTTTATTCTGTGCTTCTTCCTCCTGATGCTGAGCGTCTTTTCCCGGATAGAGGTTCGGATGCCGGTCCTGTGGTCGTGCATGTCAAGGTGAAATAGATGCTCTATCTGCTGCTGTTCATAGCTATGTGCCTGGCGTTTCGGGCAGGGCGCGTCCCGATGAGGGTCGCGGCCTTTGCCGCAGTATGCTTGTGGGGTGCGTATGAGTCGTTCTATGGGCTGCTGCAGATTATTGGTCTGGAGCCGTCTTTCAATCCGGCCTTTGTGCTGACCGGGCATTTTGAGAATCCTGGACCTTTCGGCGGCTTCATCGCCATGACGATGGCCGTGTCGGGAGGGTATCTTCTGCGTTTCTGGAGGCGTCGCCGTGGCTTTTATCGCGCTGCGCTGTTCGGTGTCGCCACGCTGAACTTCACCCTGGGGCTTCTGGTGCTCCCGGCTTCGATGAGCCGCGCTGCCTGGTTCGCCCTTGCGGCCGCCTTGCTGTCAGTCCTGCTCATGGACAGGAAGTCGCGGGAGTGGGTTCGCCGTCATCGTGCATTGTGCTTCTCTGTGGCTGGTCTTGCTCTTGTTGCCGTTGGTGGGGCGTTCATGATGAAGCGCGATTCCGCCCTTGGGCGCTTGCACATCTGGCGGATTGAGGCCATGGCTATAGCACAGCACCCTCTCGGTACCGGGCATGGAACGGCTCTCGGTACATACGGCAAGGTGCAGGAACAGTTTTTCCGGGAACATCTTCCCGATGTGCCGGAGTCTGTCGTGCGTGTGGCCGGTTGTCCGGAATTCCCGTTCAATGAATATCTTGGCATCGGGATGGAGGCTGGTGTGCTGGGGCTGGTTCTATCTTTGGCCGTGATGTTTGGGGCGATCTTCATGCTTGTCAGACGCATGGATCTGATGGCCCCGGGTCTGATTGCATGGGCGGTTTTCGCTCTGGCTTCATACCCGTTGAGCGTCCCGCAGACATCAGTCCTATTGCTTGTTTTTCTGGCTTCTGCCGTACCGTCTCGGTATCGTGCGGCTTCAGGCTGGAAATGTGTTTGCCTGCGCGCTCTTGCGGTTGCCGGGGCGGCTGTCGCCGTTTTCGTCCTCTCGCGCCCGTCGAGGCTTGAAGGAGGCCTGATCGACAGGAGCGCATACCGGGAGATGTACAGCAGGGGATACCTTCTCTACCAGTCGGGGCAGCATGAAGAGAGCAATGAAATCCTTGCCGAAGGCGCCGGAATCTCCTCCGATCCTATGTTCCATGTCATCATGGGGCGCAATTCAGAGGCCATCGGCGATGCGGGGGCAGCTGAGGCCGAATACCTTACGGCCTGGTATATGGTCCCCTGCCGCATCTATCCTCTCGTGCGTCTGATGCGGCTCAAAATACGCTGCGGTGACAACGCTGCGGCCATCAGTATCGGAGAGAAGATAATCTCTGTGCCTGTCCGTGACGGGCATCGCAACATGCTGAGGCTCAAGGAAGAGACCACTGTGTCACTGGATTCGCTGAGAAATGGAAATCACAGATAGTTTTTCTTATAACTCATTAATTTTGTCTTGAAAGAACGGATAAAACCTTATTGACAGATGAAAAAAACAATCTACATTTTTGTTGCAGTTCTGCTCGCCGCCGGTTGTAGCAGGCAGGCTGACACGTCCTGGCCGGAGTGCAGTCAGTCAAGCGCGGACATTCAGTATGCCGATCTTAAGCTTGAGCGCATCCAACTGGATTCCGTGTATACTTCAGGAGACGGCTATTCCGGAGTATATCGAGATGACGGCTTGTACTTCTATGACAAGTACTTCGGCTACCTCTTCGTATTCAATGCGGACGGTCATCTTAAGTCAAGAGCATTAGGCATGGGCAACGGGCCCAAGGAAATCAAGATCAAGGATGGCCTTGCTTGTGCGGCCTCATCCGCAGGAGACCTCTGCATTGCCGGATCAACGCTTGATTTCCAAGTATATGACGCTTCGAAAGACAGAACAGCCTATACAATGATGGCTTTCAAGCCTGACATGGGACGTTCTCCTGAGAATTTCTGCAACTATTCGTATCCCGAAGAGGATATTCAGTCATCATACGATGGCCGATATTTCCACATCAATCTCGATTCTCAACATCCGGAGTTCAATTATTTCGATCATACTGGGGATTATCTGGAAAACTCTTTCCACATAGCGAAAATCGACATCAAAAGCCAGGGTGTCACTCTTCTCTGCAAAGGATATCCGCGAGTGTACGTCTCTGAGCCGTATAAATATGCCAGTTTCAATCTTGTGAATTTTACGCCGTCGGATGGTGGTTTCTATGTCAATTTCGAGGCGGACTCCACGATTTATCGCTGTGACATGGACTTCCATGCTCTTGAGGCATTCGGCCGTGCTGGAAGGGAAGTGGACTCGGACTATCTTTCTGTCCGTTCCTACGGAGATGCGGACAAGTACATAAAGAATCGTCAGGAAAAAGGGTCATACGGGAAGATTGCAGTCGCTGGTGGCTATATTTTCAGAAGCTACGCCCGCGGAGCTGCTTCGTCTGTCGACGGGCTCCAGATTTACAGTGACGGGGTACTCATCGGCGATGTTGGCGTCCCTAAAGGTTTCCGCGTGGCCGGAAAAATCGGGAACAGGTTCTTCTCGGAGATATTCTCCGACCCTGACAGCGGACAATTGAGCTACTTTGCCTTCTCGCTATGATGGACAGGTACATGCGATCTTCTGTCGTTGAGCCCGGCCGCGCCGTGATAAATCCGCCGCCCCCTCCAGCCACCGCCCCAGACCGCCTCGCCTTGTCGCTACCCGAACCAATAGCAAATGAAGAAAAGAACCAAAAATATCATTAAGATAGTGAGCATAGTCTGTATCGCACTCTGCTCGCTGGTGCTGCTGCATTATGCCCGGCGGGCATTGATCTGCGACCGTTTCATCATCAAGGGCCATTCGATGGAGCCGACCCTCTATGGCGGCCGGGCCGTATATGTCAACAAGCTCATCGCCGGCCCGAGGGTGTTCACTGACTTTGATTTCAGCAAGCCGCAGCTGCACTGCCTCAGGCTTCCCGGGCTGCGCGATGTCAGAGTGGGGGACTTTGTGGTCTACAACAGCCCGGGCGGCAAGGGCCCCGGCAAGATTGGCTTCAAGGTCAACTATGTCTACGCCAAACGCTGCGCCGCCTGCCCCGGGGACACCCTCAGCATCATAGATTCACGCTATGTCAATTCGCGGACCGGAAGCATAGGCGTGCCGCCACAGAACGAGGAGCGTCTCAAGCAAATGCCGGATTCTCTCCTGCTACGCCTCAAGTGTCTGCGCGCCGGGCAGTTCGCACAGATGCAGGACGAGTGGACCGTCAAGGATTTCGGCCCCGTGGCCGTGCCCCGAAAGGGGATGAGCGTCACGCTCTCTCCGGAAGCCGCAAACATATACTCCCGGGTGATAGAATACGAGACCGGCCGCCCCGCGTCTGAACTTGCCGGACAGGTCTACACCTTCGCCAAGGACTACTATTTCTTCGTCGGGGACAATGTCTGCGATTCCCGCGACAGCCGCTACGACGGATTCGTCCCTGAAGATTTCATCATCGGTGTGTTCAAACCATAATTTTCATTATATTTGTGAGTGACTATTCGTTGCCTATGGTTCATCGAGTAAACTTTTTGTTCGGATTCTTCCTTGCGCTGCTTCCTCTGCACGCTCAGGACATGACCCTTGATGAGGTGATATCCGAGGCCCGCGTCCGCTCGGTCGCGGCTCTTTCCGCCAAGTCCTCCTTCGTCTCGGATTATTGGGCGTGGCGGGCCTATCAGGCCAGCCGCCTGCCGTCCCTGCATCTGTACGGGGAACTGGGCTCGTTTGACCGCTCCCTTCGCCTGCTCCAGAACTATGAGACGGGCGAGATGCTCTATACCAAGAACTACAACATGCAGAACAGCGTGGGCCTCCAGCTCCGTCAGAACATACCGTTCACCGGAGGCACCCTCTACCTCTACTCGGATCTGCGCCGTATCGACCAGTTCGGCTCGTCTTCGGAGAACACATGGTATGCGCAGCCGGTGACGGTATCCTACCGTCAGCCGCTCTTCGCCTACAACCAGTTCAAGTGGGACAAGCTGATCTCCCCTAAAGAATACGAGAAGGCGAAGCGGACATACCTCGAGTCGATGGAATCCGTGACAGTGCGGGCTGTGGACATGTTCTACCGGGTGATGACGGCCAGGCAGGTCTACGAATCCTCGCGCACCAACTACGAGAACACCTCCCGTATGCTGAGGGTCGCCGCCGACCGCATGGCGATAGGTTCCGTGACCCGTTCCGACTATCTCCAGCTCGAACTCCGCATGCTCAACGACAGCATATCCATCAACGAGAATCTGGTCAAGCTCAACGAGGCCCGCATGTCCCTTAATTCGCTGCTCGGCTTCGACGAGTCCCGCAAGGTGAACCCGGTGCTCGAAGAGACGCTGCCGGACATAGAGATGGACTATGCCATGGTGCTGGACAAATCATCCTCCAACTCTTCGTTCAACCTCGGCAACGCCATCGACATGCTCAACGCGGAGGCGACCGTGGCGCGGGCCAAGGCCAGCCGCGGCATCACGATGGAGCTCAACGCCCGCTTCGGCCTCTCCAACTCTGCCTCCGCGCTGCCCGACACATACCGCAACCTTCTCGACCAGGAGGTCGTCGGGCTCACATTCTCCATCCCGATATTCGACTGGGGAGAGGGCAAGGGCAAGGTGATGAAGGCCGAGGCGGCGGCCGATGTGGTCAAGGCGCAGGTGGAGCAGGCCGAGAACGACAAACGCATCAGTCTCTACACGGCCGTGGGGCAGTTCAACAACCAGCGCCGCCTGTGCGACGTGTCCCGCCGCGCGAGGGCGATAGCCGCCGAGCGCTACGAGCTCGTGATGGAGAGGTTCCGCAGCGGCAAGGCCACGGTGACGGATCTCAACACGGCGCGCACGGAGAGCGACTCCGCGGAGAGCAAATACATCCAGGACATATGCAACTTCTGGAATTATTACTACACATTGCGTAAACTCACCCTCTATGACTTCATAGCCGGGGAAGATATAAAAGTGAACTATGATGAGATGCTTGATTGATATTGGTGCCGGGGCGTTGGCTGTGGTCCTGGCGCTGCTCCCCGCCTCTTGCGGGAGGAATGTGGCCGAGAGGCAGGATGAGTCGAAACTCCAATATTCACCTGAGGTCAACGAGGTGGATGTCGTGACCCTGCGCAGGCAGGATTTCCCGATGCAGCTGCTTTCCAACGGCAAACTTTCCGCGAGCCGCAAGAGTGTGCTGTATTTCTCCGAGTCGGGGGTGATAACCAAGATAAATGTCCGCAACGGCTCGCCCGTCAAGGCCGGGGACGTGCTGGCGGAGCTTGATTCCCGGGTGCAGGAGCTCGCGCTTGAGAGCGCGCAGCTCGAACTGGACAAGGCCCGCCTCGAATACCTGGATGTGCTGGCCGGCATGGGCTATTCTTCCGCCGACACGGCATCCGCTCCGGAAAATGTGCTGAAGCTCGCCCGGATACGCTCCGGCTACGAGAACGCCCGCATCAATTTCAGCCGGGCGAGCCGCTCGATGGACGGCACCGTGCTGCGCGCGCCGTTCGTTGGCAAGGTGGCGGATCTCAAGCTCAAGGAGTGGGACCGGACCGGTTCCGAGCCTTTCTGCTCCGTCATCGGGGACTCTTCCTTCGATGTCAATTTCCCGGCTCTCGAATCCGAGTATTCCTTCCTCTCGCCCGGGCAGACAGTCAGGGTGACTCCTTTCGGCGATGCGGAAGGGGAAGTGAGGGGGCGGATAATCGCGATCAATCCTACCATCGACAAGAACGGGCAGATAGCCGTCACGGCGCAGGTCGGCGGAGGAGCCGGGCTTGTGGACGGGATGAATGTCCGGGTGGTGGTGGAGCGCACGCTCCATTCGCAGCTCGTGGTGCCCAAGAGCGCCGTGGTGATTCGCGACGGGCTTGAGGTGCTGTTCCGCTATCGCGGCGGCAAGGCTGAGTGGGTATATGTCAACACTCTCAGAGCCAATTCCGAAAGCTATGTGATCAAGGCCAACGAAGACCGCGGGGCTTCTCTCTCGGAGGGGGACTCCATCATAGTGTCGGGCAATCTCAATCTTGCCGACGGCTCGGTCGTCAGCGTCAGACAAAAGTAGCCGCCTATGCTCAACAGACTCCTCGACCGTCCGGTTTCCGTCTCGATGATTGCGCTGGTCTTCGTTGTGCTCGGCATCATCGGCATCCGCAGCCTTCCGGTATCGCTGATACCGGATGTGGACATCCCGTATGTGACCGTACAGGTCACGGCTCCGGACAAGTCCGCGCGGGAACTTGACGATGCCGTCATCAAGCCCATGAGGCAGTCGCTGGTGCAGATCAGTCATCTGAAAGACATACGTTCCGAGTCCAAGGACGGCAGCGCCACCATGACGCTGACCTTCGAGGAGGGGCAGGACATAGATTATTTCTACATCGAGGTCAACGAGAAGATCGACCGCGCGATGTCTTCTCTCCCCAAGATGGAGCGCCCGAAGGTGTTCAAGGCGAGCGCCACGGACATCCCCGCCTTTTATATCAATGTGACCATGCGCGACTCCGGCGACGGGGACTTCCTGGGGATGAGCGAGTTCGTCGAGGATGTTGTCAGCCGGCGGATCGAGCAGCTGCCTCAGGTGGCGATGGTGGATATCAGCGGCCAGGCGGACAGGGAGATCCTTGTCGTGCCGGACGGGCAGGCGCTGACGAGGCTGGGGTTGACGCTCCCGGAGTTCGAGCGTTTCATATCTTCCGCCAATGTCTCGCTCTCCAACCTCACGATACGGGACGGGGAGTATCACTATAATGTCAAGTTCCGGTCTTTCGCCGCTTCGAGGGAGGATATCGAGAATGTCTATTTCAAGGCGGGGGAGCGCCTGCTCCAGATCAAGGATGTCGCCAGGGTGGAGGAGCGTTCCGCGCCGGTGACCGGGCTTGACATCTCCGACGGCAAGCCGGCCGTGGTGATGGCGGTGATCAAGCAGAGCGAGGCGCGCATGGCTGACCTCAAGCGGAGCATAGACGGACAGCTGGAGGCGTTCGGCCAGGATTATCCGGAGCTTGAATTCACCCTCACCCGCGACCAGACGGAGCTTCTCCAGTATTCCATCAGCAATCTGCTTCTCAATATAGTGGTGGCGCTTGTCCTGGTGTGTCTGGTTATATTCCTGTTCATGAAGGATTTCCGCTCTCCGCTGCTGGTGTCCCTGACGATTCCGCTCTCGCTGCTGGTGTCGTTCTTCATATTCTACCTTATCGGCCTGTCCATCAACATTATCTCCCTTGCCGGGCTGCTGCTGGGTGTGGGAATGATGGTCGACAACACCATAATCCTCACCGACAATATCACCGGCAGGTGGCAGCGCGGGGATGACCTGCGTACCGCCGTTGTCGCCGGCACCGGGGAAGTGGCCGGGGCTATGCTCAGTTCCGTCCTGACCACCTGCGCCGTGTTCATCCCGCTCGTGTTTCTCAACGGCCTTGCCGGAGAACTCTTCTATGACCAGGCCATATCGCTTTCCGTAGTCCTGCTTACTTCATGGTTTGTGACCGTCACGGTGATTCCTGTCTATTATTGGGTCCTGTATCGCTCTCTCCCGGCGTTCCGGCCTAGCCCTTTCCTTGCCAGGATACGCTTCCGTGGCGGGATGAGGGCCTATGATGCCGGGGTCAACTGGTTCCTGGCGCACAAATACCTCCTGAGCTGGGCGCTGCCGCTCGCCTGCGCCGTCATCACCGCCGTCTGCCTCGTGTATATGCCCAAGCAGAAGATCCCGGATATCACATACACTGACGCGATACTCAACATAGACTGGAACGAGCACATCTCCGTGGAGCAGAACCGCTCCCGCGTCCTCGGGCTTGGGGACGCCGTGCTCGGGGAGTGTGTCCAGACTTCGGCCATGGTCGGGGTGCAGCAGTTCGTGCTCAGCCACAGCGGAGACCAGTCCATGAGCGAGGCCTCCGTCTACTTCAAATGTGACGACGCCGCCTCTCTGGAACGGGCCAAGTCGAAGGCGGAAGAGTACTTGCGCGACCGTTATCCCGCCGCCATCAGCCACTGCTCCGCCTCGGGCAACATCTTCGACCTTGTGTTCGCCGAGCGCGAACCGCAGCTTCTGGTGCGTCTGCGTCCTGCCGGGGACGCCGGGCTTCAGGTCGGGGCCTTGCGGGAGATGCTCTCCGGGATAAGGACGGCCCTGCCGGGAGTGGACATCCCTCAGATTCCCCTCAAGGAGGATGTTCTCTACATATCGGATCCGGAGATGATGCGTCTGTATGACGTCAGTTTCGGCGATCTTGTGGAAGCGCTTCGCAATTCCCTCAACGGCAATACTGTATTTGAGATCATCAAGGGCAACCGTTCCGTCCCCGTGGTGCTCGGCACCGATGTCACGGGGATGACGGATCTGCTTTCAGAGACCGTGGTGACCCGCGGCGGGGTGGAGGTGCCGCTGAGCGCCCTGATGAGGCAGACTTTCGAGCAGACGTTCAAGACCCTGATTTCCGGGGATGAGGGCAATTATTATCCTCTTGAACTCGACATCCCTTCTTCTGAGGTGCGTCCGGCCATGGCGGCGATAACTTCCCTGACCCGCAGGGACGCCGGCTTCGACGCTTCTTTCGGAGGGGCATATTTCACGAACCGCGAGATGATACGGCAGATGTCTCTGGTCATGTTCGTGGCTCTTGCCCTCCTCTTCCTGATTCTGGCGTCCCAGTTCGAGTCACTTGTTCAGCCGCTGATCATACTCTCCGAGATAGTGGTCGACATCGCCTTCTCCCTGCTTTTCCTATGGCTTGCCGGGGTCAGCATCAACATCATGTCGCTCATCGGCCTTGTCGTCATCACCGGTATAGTGATCAACGATTCGATTCTCAAGGTGGACACGATCAACCGGCTTGTCCGTGGAGGCATGGATGTGGATGCGGCTGTGCATGAAGCCGGCCACAGGCGCATAAAGGCCATAATCATGACGTCCATCACCACAGTGTTCTCCGTGTTGCCGTTCCTCTCCAGGGGCAATATGGGCTCTGATCTCCAATATCCGATGGCTATCGTGATAGTGGTCGGGATGACTGTGGGGACTGCAATCAGCCTCTTCTTCCTCCCGGCCCTGTATTCGGCAGTCTACGCCCGCAGAAAACGATGAACGTGAAGGGCAGGAAGGGCATATCGTCTTTTTCGGTGCTGCTGATGATGGCTGTCGTCGCGGTGGTGGGCGTGGCCTGCCTCTCGATGCTCAAGGTGCAGTACACCCCGTCGGCGCCCGGCTCTTCCATCACGGTCCGCTACAGCTATCCCGGCGCGTCTTCGCGCATAGTGGAGTCGGAGGTGACTTCCCGTCTTGAGGGGGTGTTGTCAGGCATACGCTCCTGTACCGGTGTCCAGTCCCTGTCCTCTGACGGCAGCGGCCGTGTCACCTTGTCGTTCGGCAAGAAGGCCGACATGGAGGCTGTGCGTTTCGAAGTGGCGTCGCGGATACGCAATGTCTATTCTTCTCTTCCGGAGCGCTGCTCTTACCCTTCCATATCCCTCAATGCCCGGGGGGAGAAGTCGCAGACGGCGATCGTCTTCAATGTGCGCAGTTCTCTGCCTTCCAAGGAGATAGCCGCTTTTGTAGAGGAGCGGCTGCTGTATCCCCTGTCCGTTGTGGAGGGTGTGAGCGGGGTGAGCTTCTATGGGCAGACCCCGTTTGAGCGGGTCGTGACCTTCGATGCCGACCTGTGCCGGAACCTCGGGATTTCGGCGTCCGACATAAGGCTCGCCTTCGCTGATTATTATGCTGACGAACTTGTGGGTCTGGCGAAGGAGGAAGGGATGACATACGGGGTGCGGCTGCGCAGCGGCTCCTCATCCGACATGGGCTCCATCCCGGTGGCCAGCCGGGGCGGGAGGATCGTGCATCTGGGCGACATCGCGACTTTCCGCTATCAGGAGGCCCTGCCGTCCTCGTATTATAGAATCAACGGCCTGAATGTGCTGAACCTGACAGTGGAAGTGTCTCCTGACGCCAACCTGATCAGCTGCGTGGAGGCTGTCAAGTCGAGGCTCGATCAGCTGCGCCCTTCCATGCCGGCGGAGATCGGCATCTCCGTGAGCTATGACTATTCGGAGTATATCTCGGGAGAGCTGGACAAGATATTCTTCCGTACCCTGCTCTGCCTGCTGATCCTGCTTCTCTTCGCCTTCGCCGTCAACCGGTCATGGCGCTATATGGTGGTCATCGCCATAACCATGGCGGTCAATCTGCTGATTTCGGTGGCCCTGTATTTCTTCCTGGGGCTTCACATACATATCTACACTCTTGCCGGCATCACGGTCTCGCTCGGAATCATCATCGACAACAGCATCCTGATGATTGACCACTATTCGCGCCGGCGGGACAGGGGAGTGTTCCCGGAGTTGCTCTGCGCCGTCGCGACGACTGTCGCGACCTTGCTCGTGGTCCTGCTTCTCCCGGATTCCGAAAGGGCGAATCTGACGGATTTCACCCTCGTGATTGTCATCAATCTGGCCGTTTCCCTTGCCGTGTCGAGCCTCTTCGTGCCGGCGCTGCTGGATTATTTCCCGGTGCGCACGGCCCCCGTCTCCGGCCGCAGGCGCGCTCTTCGCCGTGCCGCGAGGTGGAATCGCGTGTATTCCAAGTATATAGTCTGGGCGCAGTCTCACCGCTGGGTGCTCATCCTCGTACTGGTGCTCGCGTTCGGGATCCCGACCTGCCTGCTGCCTTCCAAGTTCGGAGACGAGCGCCGCGCCCCGCTCAAGCCTTATGAGAAGGTGCTCAACAAGATAGTGGGCTGGCGGCCGTATGCCGACAACAAGGCGGCTGTGGACAAGGTGCTCGGCACTTCGTTCGGCCTTTTCCACGAGGCTATGGCCCGTTCGGATTTCTATCGTGAGCCGGTGCGCCCTTCGCTTACCATCAGCGCCGGGATGCCGGAGGGGTGCAGCGTGCAGCAGCTCAATGAGGTGATGCGCAGCATGGAGAACTATCTCGCCCATTTCGATGAGATTGAGGTGTTCGAGACGCGCGTGACTTCCTACAGCAGCGGTGTGATTACGGTCAATTTCAAGCCGGAGTATGAGGGCACCTGGCTGCCGTCGCGCATCAAGGCGGACATAATCTCCATGGCGGCCAATTTCGGAGGGGCCAACTGGTCCGTGTCCGGCATCGACGACAGCTACTTCAACAACAACATCGTCACGGACTACAAGTCCTACTCCATAAGGCTCACGGGCTACAACTACGACCGTCTTCTCCAGTACGGGGAGACCCTCCTCGCGCGGCTCTCCGACAACCGCCGCGTCACCTCGCCGGAGATATGGGGCAGCGGCTACCGTGACCGCCCCAAGACGGAGTTCAACCTCAAGTATGATTTCGAGGCGCTCAACGCGTTGGGCATCAGTCCGTACGAGTATTATTCCGCGTTGTATTCCCCTCTGTTCGACGCCACGATAGCAAGGCTCCCCCAGGCCGGGGAATATGTCAATGTCCGCCTCGTGTCCTCCACGGGCGAGTCTTTCGACATCTGGCATGTGGACAATATGCCTGTGGAGGTGGGCGCCGGTGGCAGGATGAAGCTCTCCGAAGTCGGGAGCATAGTCAAGGAAAAGTCCGGGCTGCCTATACGCAAGGAAAACCAGGCGTATGCCATATCAGTCTGCTTCAACTTCATCGGCTCTTATCAGCTTGCGCGGCGGGCCATCGAGGCGGCGGTGGATTATATGAATGCCGAGGTGCTTCCAGTGGGTTTCAAGGCCTCCGACGAGAGGGGAGGGGGAATGTTCTACGACAATCAGGAGAAATACGCCGGCCTCATCATGCTGGTCATCCTCATCATCTTCACGCTCTGCGCGATACATTTCAACTCGCTGCGCTACCCGTTTGCGATAATCTTCTTGATTCCTGTGTCGTTCATCGGACTGTTCCTGGCTTTCGGCCTGTCTGATTTCACCTTCGACAAGGGCGGATTCGCCGCGTTCGTGATGCTCTGCGGCATCACTGTCAATGCCGGAATCTATCTCGTGTCCTCCTGGTTGCGTGACGGCGCCCGCAAGAGCGTCAGGGCGTATGTCCGTGCGTTTGACAGGAAAATCTGGCCCATCAGCCTGACCATCATTTCGACGATTCTCGGCCTGGTGCCTTTCCTTTTCGACGGGCCGTCGGAGGTGTTCTGGTTCGCGTTCGCCGTTGGGACCATCTCCGGGCTGCTGTTCTCTGTCATCGCCCTGCTCCTGTTCCTTCCGGCATTCCTGTGGCGGACGCCGCGCGGGACAAAGAAAAGGCGGCCTTGAGAGCCGCCTTGCAGAGTGGGAGTTATTTCCAGAGGAGCGGTGCCAGCTGATAGAGGCTGCGTCTCCAGGTGAGGAATTCGTGCGCCGTGCCTTCTGAGACATATCCCACGGCGTTGAATCCGGCGTTTTTCATCTCTTCGGCCGCCTTGCGTACACCGTCAGGGTTCTCCTTGCTGCCGCAGCTCATGAATATCAGGTCCACCTGGCCCTTGTCCTTGATGTCGGAAGGGGAGTATGTGCCGCCGCTGAGGAGGGCGTAGCGGGAGAACATCTCAGGGCGTGCGAGGGTGATGACCTTCGTCTCCATGCCACCCATCGAGAGGCCTGCCATCGCCCTGTGTGCCTTGTCGGCCTTGGTGCGGAAATGAGAGTCCACATAAGGGACGAGCTCATCCACGAGCACGGTCTGGAATCTGGTGAAGTCGAATTTGTGGATTTGCCCGAACACGGCGTCGTTGGTCATGCCGTATGTCATCACGATGATGAAAGGCTTGATTTTGCCTTCTGCGATGAGGTTGTCCATTATGAGGTTGGCGTGGCCCTGGTTTGACCAGGCCGTCTCGTCCTCGCCCCATCCGTGCTGGAGGTAGAGTACCGGGTAGTCCTCCTTGCCCTGCTCGTAGCATGGAGGGGTGTAAACGAATGCGCGGCGTACGCTGTCGGTGCTCTTGGAGTAGAAGAGAATCTGCTGTACATTGCCGTGAGGGACATTCTTGAGCGCATAGAAATCGCGGTCTGCCGCCGGAATCTCGATTCCGCTTTCCCAACGGGTGGAGCCGTAGAAGTTGAGTGTCCCCGGGTCGTTGAAGACGCCTCCGTCAATCGTGAGGTGATAGTAGTGGAATCCCTCGTCCATCGGTCCTGCGGTGGTGCCTGTCCAGAATCCGTCTTCGCCCTTTGTCAGCACGGTGCCGCCCTGGCCTCCCAGGCCGAGGCTGACCACCACGGACTGCGCCTGCGGAGCCTTGACCCTGAAGCGTGCGTAGCCCTGGGAGTTGACCATAGGGTATTCCTGTCCGGGCTGGTTGAGTTCCGAAGGCTTGAAATCCTCCTTGATCTGTGCGGTTGCGCATACGGACAGCAGTCCGATAGATGCGAGAGTCAGCAGTGTTCGTTTCATTTTGAGTGTTGTTAGTGATTTCCGCAAATCTATACATTCCCCGTGACTGTAGATGCGTGCCCGTGTTACATATATTTTTTGCCGCTTGACTTTTTATTGCTAAATTGGCCCGATGAACACAATGACCCGTATCAAGGTGCTGCTGGCCGTCGCCTGCGCCGCAGCCTTTTCCGCGTGCTCCCAAGGTGGAGGCGCATCTCAGGCAAAGCCGGAGACAGGTGAACTTTCCTGGCCGGAAATAACCCGACAGAACAAACCGTGGACGCGCTGGTGGTGGCCTGCAAGCGCTGTCGGCGAAGCGGACATCGACACGATGATGGTCCAGTATTCCAAGGCCGGGCTCGGAGGCATGGAGGTCACGACCATCTATGGCGCCAAGGGTTATGAGGACCGTTACCGTGACTATCTGTCCGCGGACTGGATGGACCTCTTCTCCTATACTCTCAAGGCAGCCGAGGCACATGACCTCGGGATAGATCTCGCCAACGCGTCCGGCTGGCCTTTCGGCGGACCTTGGGTGACGCCGGACTACGCCTGCCGCTATCTTGCTTCGAAGTCTCTCAAACTTAATGGCGGGGAGCGCCTGCAGGAGAAGGTGGAATATATCGAGAAGCCTATGGTCAGGACTATCGGCACCAAGGTTGACATCAAGGATATGAAGTATCCTGTAGCTGCCAACGACAGCTTGCAGCAGCGTGCCTTCGAGCAGGTGCGTTATCCTCTTTCCCTCCCGATTGTCGCGGTGACCGCCAACTGCTCGGACGGCCGTTATGAGGATCTGACCTCCAAGGTCGCCGCGGACGGCAGCATTGACTGGACTGCACCTGAAGGCGGGGAGTGGACAGTGTGTGAGCTCTTCCTCGGATGGCACGGCAAGATGGTGGAGCGTGCCGGCCCTGGAGGGGAGGGCGATGTGATAGACCATTTCTCCGCTGAGGCCATAGACCGTTACCTCAAGAAGTTCGACGAGGCTTTCAAGGGCTATGATATCAGCGGCATACGCTATTATTTCAATGATTCATACGAGGTTGATGATGCCGTGGGCAACTCCGACTGGACGGCTGACTTCTTCCGGGAGTTCAAGTCCCGCCGTGGCTATGACCTCAAGCGGCACATGCCTGAACTCCTCGGCCTGAGTTCCGACAAGGATGCGGGGGACCGCGTTGTATTCGATTACCGCAGGACCATAGGAGAGCTTCTTATCGAGACATATTCAATGCGCTGGCAGCATTGGGCCGCGGCCCAGGGCAAGGGCATACGCAACCAGGCCCACGGCTCGCCGGCCAACATTCTTGATGTCTATGCCGTCAGCGATGTCCCTGAGACCGAGGGACGCAGCATCATCGGCATGAAGACCGCATCGTCCGCGGCCCATGTCACCGACAAGCCGTTGACCTCTTCGGAGTCTGCCACTTGGCTCAATGACCATTTCCGCTCGACTCTGGGTGATGTGAAGACTTCCGTGGACACCTATCTGCTGTCAGGGGTCAACCACATCTTCTATCACGGCACATGCCTCTCTCCGAATGACGCTCCGTGGCCGGGCTGGCTGTTCTATGCCGCCGTGCATTTCCAGCCGACCAACAGTTTCTGGGCGGATTTCGGCGCGTTCAACAAGTATGTCGCCCGTTGCCAGTCGTTCCTGCAGGCAGGCCGTCCGGACAACGATGTCCTTCTCTTCTTCGACGCCACTGATCTCCAGTCGGAGCGCGGCCGTGAGCCGATGCTCTATCACATGAATCAGAACACTCCGGCCCAGAGTGCGATCGGAGCATCCGCCTCGGCTCTGTACGACAAGGGCTATACTTGGGATTACATCACCGACAAGATGCTGCTTGACAATGTCTCCGTCTCCGATGGTAAGATTCTGACCAAGGGCGGCAGCAGTTATCAGACCATCGTGATTCCGAAGTGCGACAAGATGCTTCTCGAGACCTTCGAGAGACTGCTCGCGCTCTCCCGCAAGGGCGCTACGGTGATTGTCGAGGAAGCCCTTCCGGGTGATGTGCCGGGACTCTATAAGCTTGATGAGCGCAGGGCGCGTCTTGAGAAGCTCAAGGCTGGGCTCGAATTCCGTAGGGACGGGGATGTCAGTGTCGCGAGCTGCGGCAAGGGCCGTATCCTTCTCTCTTCTGACCTGTCGGCTATGCTGGGCATGGCGGGAGTCTCGCGCGAGACCATGTATGACCTTGGGCTCCAGTGCATCAGCCGTGTCAAGGATGACGGCGGCAAGTATTATTTCGTCAAGAATCCTACATCCGGGACCGTTGAGGCGTGGGTTCCGCTCGATGCCGTCTGCGGTACGGTCGGAATCTACAACCCTATGACGGACAAGTTCGGTTATGGACGTATCAGGAATGCTGACGGCGGGCGCAAGGAGGTGCTGATGAGGATCCTCCCTGATGAGTCGTACCTTCTTGAGACCTTCAGCGGCAGCTATCAGGGGCGTGAGTATGAGTTCTACGCTCCGGACGGCGAGTCACGGACCGTGGCGGGACCTTGGCATGTCCGCTTCACTCTTGGCGGGCCGGAGCTCCCTGTCTCACGGACAGTAAGCACTCTCGGCTCATGGACCAAATACGGCAAGGCCTATGAGATTTTCTCCGGAAGCGCGGAGTACAGGACGACTCTTCCTTTCCATCCGGGCGCGTCGGCTGCCGCGGCATGGGCTCTTGATCTCGGGGATGTCCGCGAGAGCGCTGCCGTGTGGCTTGACGGGAAGTATGTGGGGACTGTGTTCGAGAAACCTTATTCTCTGGTTTTGACTCCGGCTCAGGTGACTCAGGGCGGTGAACTTGTGGTGAGAGTGTCCAACTCTTGTGAGAACCGCATATCCTATATGGACCGCTCCGGCATCAAGTGGAAGATTTTCTACAATGCCAACGTGGCGCCACGTTTCGGCAGCAGGGGACCTGACGGGTTCTTCACTGCGGCTGGCTGGTCTATAGAGGATTCAGGACTTCTGGGTCCTGTGACATTGACGCCGCTGAAGCCCGTAGGTGATATGGCGGAGTGACCTTATTTTTTAACGATTAATAAATGGGCGACCTGTTCGGGCCGCCCATTTTGCATGTCTGATATTTCCGTGGTTATTTTGTCATGTCAACATTGATACGGTAGACATTGCCGGCCTCCAGAGTGAGATCAGATGTGAGGGTCTTCGTTCTTGCGATCTTCGTCGTGTTGTAATTTACGGTCAGGGTCAGGTCTGTCCCGGTCGGAATAGAAAACTTGAGATTGCCATGTCCGACCATCCATGCCGTCAATGTCCCGTCACTTGCCGGGGCGAAGTCTTGGAGATCCGTATAAATATAACTACGCTCCGATGCTGTTGTGCCGCCATACACGAACATGAAGTTGTATGGATAGGTCCAACCAAATGTATTGAGCGTTTTGTTGGATGTTGCTAGTTCTATGCGCTTAACCGTTGTTATGGTGGTCGGCAGTTTGACGGTGGCCTTGATGACATAGCAGGTGTTCTTCATGGTGGCGCTGACCTTGCCTGCGGTAAGTGCGGATATGTCTGTTATCACGCAGTTCATGGCTGTCACATCCTTGAGTCCGGACGGATCGGCATTGGCTTTTTGGATATTTTTAGAGTTGGTGTAATGAATGAGATCATTACCCTTTTTACATCCAAAAAGGAAATCATTGCTGGTGTGCCAAGGAGTCGCTTCGCCGTCCCCTTCTGTGAGGGCAGGGTAGATGACGGACACATCATCGGCATCTGCCGGGTTGGAATACTTGCCGCTGAACTTCGCCTTGGCTCCTGCTTCCGTTGCCGTGAAGATGTCGTTGGAGAGGATATTACCGTTTTTGTCGGTGGCTATAAGAGAAATTTTGTCGTTCTTTTCCCACGCGAGCTTGAGGGCGTTGGCGTCTTCAGTGATGCCGACCTTGGTGTCCGCGCCTTCGATCGCGGCGGAGAGTACTATGTCCACAGGGTTGTACCGGGTCTCCGGCGCTGCCGGGGCGGTGTCGCTTTTCTGGCATGATGCTGCGGCGAGCAGCGCCGCGGCGGTGATGATGAGATAAGATTTTTTCATTGCTTTCTTGGGTTTTAAGATTACCAGATTTCTCCTCCGTCACCGAAGTCGCTTGGGGTGAAGCTTGGGGTGAGGCTCGACTGGAGCACTGTGCTGTCGAGGTTGATCCCGACCTCCTCGCAGGTCGGCGTGATGTAGTTGCTGTTGTTGTACATAATCATGATTGTTGTTTATTATGGTGTTAATCTGTCTCTTTCTCTGCCGTTCTGTCTCTCTTCATTTTCCCCATCCCGTTTTCCCTCTTCTCCCAGCCTCACTGTCTCTCAATCTTGCCTCGCCCCACCTGCTCTTGCTTTACCTCTCCTCTTCTTTTTCCCTCCCTCGTCCTCTTCCGGCTTCTCAATCTTGCCCGGCCTCGCCCCTCCTTCTCCTTCTCCTTCTCCTTCTCCTTCTCCTTCTCCTTCTCCTTCTCTCTGGGCTATACTTCTCTGCTCCAGATGTCCCGCCCGTTGCAAATATAGTCTTTTTGCCCCCCCCCCTTGATATGGCTAAAGAGGCAATTTGTGCTCTTTTAGCCATATTGGGGCACTTTTTTGAGGCTTTTTCGCCCCTTGACCTCTTTTTTGCCCTCTCGCCCTTCCGCCCCGTCCCTCGGCCTTTCCCTGATTCCGTCCATCTCGGTTTTCATCGCTTAGTCTCGCCGCGCTCCCGCACCAGTCCCCGCTTGCGCCTTCTTGTGCCTGCCCTTTCCAGCCCTCGCCGCTCCTTCCAGCCCTCGCCAGCCCCTGTCCGCCCATGCCAGCTCCGCGCCGTGCGCACCAGGCCCCTTTCTACGCACGCGGGCTTCTGAAAATCATCGCGGTGAGTGAAAACGCCCCTGGTGCGCACGGCGATGTTCCACGCGCCCAAGGTGTTCCACGCGCCCGTAGCATTCCATAGTCCCGCAGTATTCCACTGGCCGGCGGGTCTTCCACTTCCAGACTCACGCGCAGGTGACATCTCTGCAGAGGTGAGAGCCGTTCGCCGGGGCGCATGAGCAAGGAGCGCATGAGAGATGGGCGCGCGCGTGATGGGGCATAAATCTTGGGCGCGTGAGTTGAGGGCATTAGTTGGGCACATGAGCAAGGGGCGCATGAGAGATGAGCGCGCGAGGGACACACGAGGGACAACAAAAAATGTCCGGGGGAAGGTGATTTCCCCCGGACAAATCGGAACTGCCGGCAGAGAGTCCGCCGGACGAAGCATTGCTTATTTTACTAAGCGGAAACTTGTTTTTTAACGATTACTTGCCTTGGTGTCGAGAATCTTGATGTCGTCACCAGGATTTGCTGGCATTTCTACCCAGAACCAGTTGAGAACATCGTTACCGTTCTTGTCCTCGCCGACAGCCGCATAGAAGAGTTTGTCTCCCGCCTTCCAGCCTGCGCCGTTGTTGTTGAACCTGTGCACGGCAGTGTTGGCATATACTCCCGGCTTGTGCTCTTCATAGTCGGAGACGATATAATAGGCGAGCTGGCTTTCTGTGGCCCACCCCTCACTGATCACATTGACATTCTCCGTCGTGGTAAAATAGTCCTTTGCAATGCTGTTAGGGACATTGTGGCAGTAGATGGTGTTCTTGCCTGCGAATTCCTTGTACTCAAACACTACCGCAACCCAAGGCTTTCCGGCAGGAGAGGCTTCCGCGGTCGTGAAGAGATACGGGACATCGTTGACATATGCGATGTATGAGGTGGCGGCTGAGAGGCCCTTGAATGTCAGGGAGGTCTCTGTCAGTCCGTCTTCCTTTAGAAGGTCTGTCTGTGGAGCGTCCTTGGCGACGAGCCGGTATGAATACGACTCCGCATCGGCTTTCCAGGTGAGGCAGGCGCCGGCGTCTGTGATGGCTGATCCCGGGATTCCGACAGCCTTGAACTTGAGGGAAGCCTCTTCGGAATCAGCATCTGAGCCGCCCTCAGCCGCGACGGCGGTCACACTGAAAGTGTATTCCACCCCGGCGGCAAGACCGCTGACTGAAGTCTGTGTGCCGCTGCAGGCCGCGTCTTCCTTGGCGACGGTACCGTCTTCGGCGACCAGTTTATATGAGTACGCGGAAGCGTTCTCAACTGCTGACCAGCTGAATTCGTAAGACTTTGAGTCGATTGACACTACATAACTTGGCTCCGGTGTGACAAGCGGAGTCTTGACCTCTTTGCCGCATCCCGCGACAAAAAGGACTACAGCCGCAGTAGCGGCCGTAGCGATAAGGTTTGCTCTCATTGCGTTAATAATTTTGCAATGCCAAATATAGTGATTCTCATCACTTGTTGTCCCGGGTGATCTTAAAAAAATAAATTATCTCACCTTGGGCAATCTCTTGGGTCTGGATTCCTTTTCTCATCAGTCATGTGCCACCGGCGCACTCTCTCTTCAAAAGGACAGCTGTTCCCTGAAATCGTTGCCGCTTACTTGCGGGACATGGCGGCCTTGACGAAAGCGGTGAAAATAGGCTGCGGATGCTCCGGGGTGCTCTTGAACTCCGGATGGAACTGCACTCCGATGAAGAACGGGTGCTTCGGTATCTCTACGACTTCCACGAGCCCGGTCTGCGGGTTGCGTCCCGTGGCCATCAGGCCGGCGTTCTCGAAGGCTTCAAGATACTCGGAGTTGAACTCGTAGCGGTGGCGGTGTCTTTCCGAGATCATCTCTGTGCCGTAGATTTTCTCTACGAGCGAGCCTTTCTTGAGCTGGCAGTCGTAGGCGCCGAGCCTCATGGTGCCGCCCTTGATGGTCGTGGATTTCTGGTCTTCCATCAGGTCGATCACCGGGTGGGTGGACTTAGGGTTGACTTCCGCCGACGCCGCGTCCTTGTAGCCGAGCACGTCGCGGGCGAACTCTACCACGCACATCTGCATGCCGAGGCAGATTCCGAAGAACGGCACGTTGTGCTCGCGGGCGTACCGCACTGCCACGATCTTCCCCTCCAGTCCGCGCTCTCCGAATCCCGGGGCCACGAGGATCCCGTCCATCTTCCCGAGAATCTCCCCGGCGTTGTTCTCGTCGAGGTGTTCGCTATGCACGGTATGTACCTTGACCCTGCATTCATTGGCGGCACCTGCGTGTACGAAGGATTCCAGAATTGACTTGTACGCGTCCTGAAGCTCCACATATTTGCCCACGAGGGCGACATCTATCTCTGATTTCGGGTTCTTGAGCCTGGAGAGGAAAGCGCTCCATTCCTTCATGTCCGGCTGAGCGAAATTCTCGACCTGGAGGTGGCGTACCACGAGCTCGTCAAGGTGCTCTTCGTGCATGTTGAGCGGGACCTGGTATATGCTCCAGGCGTCTATGGACTGGATGACATGTCCCGGCTTGACATTGCAGAACAGGGCCACTTTCTTGCGGAGTTCCGGAGTGAGCGGGTGTTCGGTGCGGCACACTATCACGTCCGGCTGCACTCCGGCCTGCTGGAGCATCTGCACCGAGTGCTGTGTCGGCTTGGTCTTGAGTTCCTTGGCCGCGCTCAGGTAAGGCACAAGGGTGAGGTGGATTGACATGCAGTCCTCTTCCGGAAGCTCCCACTGGAGCTGGCGGACGGCCTCGACGAACGGCTGCGACTCCATGTCGCCCACCGTTCCTCCGATCTCTGTGATGATGATGTCGTATTTGCCTGTGTTGCCGAGCAGTAGCATGCGGCGTTTGATCTCATCCGTGATGTGCGGGACGATCTGTACTGTCTTGCCGAGGTACGCACCCTCGCGTTCCTTGGTTATCACGGTGTTGTATATCTTGCCTGTGGTGACGTTGTTGGCCTTGGAAGTGTGGACCCCGAGGAAGCGCTCGTAGTGCCCGAGGTCGAGGTCCGTTTCCGCCCCGTCTTCGGTGACGTAGCATTCGCCGTGCTCGTACGGGTTGAGCGTGCCCGGATCGATATTAATATAGGGGTCAAACTTCTGGATGGTGACTCTTAGACCTCTGGCCTGAAGGAGTTTTGCGAGTGATGCGGCGATGATGCCTTTGCCGAGTGAAGAGGCCACTCCGCCCGTGACAAATATATACTTTGTATTCATAACGGGACACAAATATACAATTAGTTTGTAAATTCGCGGATATGAAGTGCAAGTTAATTTCAATTTTTTCGCTCGCAGCGCTGCTGTGTTCCGTGTGCGCCGGTTGCCAGGCGAGAGTTGCGCAATATAAAGTAAAGGTAATCAAGGAGTACGACCATGACGCGGCCGCCTACACCCAGGGGCTTTTCTATGAGGGGGGCCAGATGTACGAGAGCACGGGGCAGTACGGGAAGTCTTCGTTCCGCGTGGTGGACTACGAGACGGGGAAGGTGAACCGCAGGCTGGATTTTGCGCGCAAATATTTCGGCGAGGGCTCGGTGATGCTGGGCGGGAACCTCTACATCCTGACATGGACCAACAAGGTCGCGTTCGTCTACGACGCCGAGACTCTTAAATATAAGAAGACTTACTCATATCCGCGTGAGGGCTGGGGCCTCACCACCGACGGCGAATCCCTTGTCGCGTCCGACGGTTCGTCCCGCATATATTTCCTGTCTCCGGAGTTGAAGCTTCTCAAGACGCTGGATGTCAGGCTCGACGGCAGGCCGGTAAGGTATCTGAACGAGTTGGAGTGGATAGACGGGAAAATCTGGGCGAACGTCTACATGACGGACATGATTGTCATCATCAATCCGTCGGACGGCAAGGTGGAGGCTACCGTGGACTGCACCGGTCTGCTTCCCGACAAGCTGCGTACCCGCAACACAGATGTGCTCAACGGCATCGCGTACGACAAGGCGAGCGGGAAAATCTGGCTGACGGGCAAGAACTGGCCGCGCCTCTATGAAGTGAGCCTCGTCCCGGTGAAGTAGCCGGACTGATCCCGGGTGCCACATGTGCCGCGCACGGCATACGCGCCTCCCGTCCCGCCTCCCTCCCCGGGAATCATACCGGAATCAGCCGGCCTGTCCGCCAATACGACAAAACCCCGCTTCGCAGCGGGGTTTTACGGTTAGTTAGTAGTGTATTACCTTATAGAAGGTTAATTATCGTTGGTTAGATGCCGCGGCCGAAGCCGACGGCTGAGTTGTTTCATTTCCGAAAGCAAAGGTACGCATCTTTTTTGGATATGCAATACTTTTTCAAATTTTTTTCGAAAAAAATTCAAGAGATATTAAAATTATTTATTAAGTAGCTCCGGACGCAGCCGCCTAGTCCTCTCCAGGGCCTGTTCGTCCTGCCACTCGCGTATCAGTTTCGGGTTGCCGCTGAGCAGCACATCGGGCACTTTCCAGCCGTTGAATTCCGCCGGGCGCGTGTATACGGGAGGGGAGAGCAGTTCGTCCTGGAAGCAGTCCGACAGGGCGGAGGTCTCGTCAGTGAGCACGCCCGGAATCAGTCTGACTATGGCGTCGGTGAGCAGCGCCGCCGGGATTTCCCCGCCGCTGACGACATAGTCCCCGACGGATATCTCGCGCGTGATGAGGTGTTCGCGAATCCTGTGGTCTATGCCCTTGTAGTGTCCGCATAGGATCATGAGATTCCCTTTGAGGGAGAGTTCGTTGGCTATCCCCTGGCTGAGAGTCTCGCCGTCCGGGGACATGTAGATTATCTCGTCATAGTCCCGTTCCGCCTTGAGCTCTTCCATCATCCGGAACACAGGCTCTATGGTCATCACCATCCCCGCGTCGCCTCCGTAGCTGTAATCGTCCACATTCTTGCGCGGTCCCAGGCCGTATTTGCGGAGGTCGTGGATGAAAATCTCCGCGAGGCCTTTCTTCCGCGCGCGTCCTACGATAGAGTGGGACAACGGACTGTCCAGCAGTTCCGGGACTACCGTCAATATGTCTATTCTCATATATCTGTCTGATTTTCCTGCAAATTTAGTCAATCTTGACGGATTACTTGGCCGCGTATTATTTTTAATTCGTATATTTGTTGGGTTATAACAAATACTCTAAATTGATTATGAGCGAAAACAACTTTCCTGAGAAGATCCAAGAGGTCGTTTCAGAGGTAGCGGATAAGGTCGCAGACAAGGTTGAGGCTCTTTCGGACAAGGCCGGCGAGCTTGTTGACCGCGCTGCTGTGTCCGAGAAGGCTGAGGCTGTCGGGGACAAGCTGGAGGATCTCTCCGGCAAGTCTCTTGCGGAACTTTCGGACCTTTTTGTCAAATTGAAGACCGGGGCGGACAGCATGATGCGCTCCAAGGAGGCCGAGGCCATCAAGTCGGCATTCTACAAACTGCTTTTGAGGCTCAAGGGCGACGACGCTTCCACGGGAAGCCTGGACAACCCTTTCGAGGCCGTGGAGCAGAACTTCAAGGCGATGTATGCCGACTACAAGAAGGAACGCGCGGAGTTCAACCGCAGGCAGGACGAGCAGCGCGAGGCCAACCTCGCCAAGAAGCAGGCTGTCATCGATGAACTCAAGGCCCTCGTGGAAGGTCAGGACGATGTGAGCGCCCGTTTTCCGGTGTTCCGCGAGCTCCAGAACCGTTGGCGCGAAGCGGGTCCGGTACCGGCGAGCGCCTACAGGAACATAAACGATACATACCAGTACTATGTCGAGAAGTTCTATGACATGGTCAAGATCAACCGTGATCTCCGTGACCTGGACTTCCGCAAGAATCTCGAGGCCAAAGAGGCGTTCTGCGAGGCGGCTGAGAAGCTGGCCGAGAACGAAAATGTCGTAAGCGCGTTCCACGAGCTGCAGAAACTTCACGAGCAGTGGAAGGAGTACGGCCCTGTTGCCAAGGAGAAACGCGAGGACATCTGGAACCGTTTCAAGGCGGCGACGGCCGTCATCAACAAGAAATACCAGGCCCATTTCGAAGGCCTCAAGGGACAGCAGGAGGAGAACCTCGCCAAGAAGAGGGAACTTTGCGAAAAGCTCGAGGAGATCGCCGCGGCTGACGTGAAGAGCTCCGCCGAGTGGACGGCCCTCACCAAGGAGATCGAGTCCATACAGGCCGAGTGGCGCAAGATCGGTTTCGCCACCAAGAAGGAGAATCAGAAGATATATGACCGTTTCCGTGCGGCCTGTGACGCCTTCTTCGCGAAGAAGAGGGCCTATTTCTCCGATATAAAGGACAACCTCAACGCCAATCTTGAGAAGAAGCAAGCCCTGATAGAGCAGGCTGAGGCTCTCAAGGACAGCACCGACTGGAAGAAGACCACCGACCAGTACGTTGCCCTGCAGAAGCAGTGGAAGGAGATCGGGTCAGTGCCTCGCAAGAAGTCGGAGCAGCTCTGGAAGAGATTCCGCGCGGCATGTGACGAGTTCTTCGAGAAGCGCGACGCCAACGCCTCCCCGGATAATGATTTCTACTCCAACCTCAAGGCGAAGAAGAAACTCATAGAGGAAGTTCTCGCCTATACGCCTGGCGATGACGAGACCGCCAACGCCGAGAAGATGCGTTCGTTCAACGAGCGCTGGCAGGCGATAGGTCACGTGCCATACAAGGAGAAGGACAATGTCAATGATGCTTTCCGCGATGCCATGAAGAAGGCGTTCCCTCTCTTCTCGCCGAGCGCAAGGGGAGCCCGTCCGGGCAGGGGCCAGTTCCCGCAGAGCCCTAAGGATGCTCTTGTCAGCAAGTACCGTACCCTTCAGCAGAACATCATCACTTACGAGAACAACATAGGATTTTTCTCTGCTTCAAAGAACAGCGAACCGCTTATAAGGCAGATGCAGGAGAAGATAGACAAGGCGAAGGAGGAGCTCAAAGACCTTGAAGCACAGATTCGTAAAGCAGAGGAGGAAAGCAGATAATGGATAAAAATTCGGTAATCGGATTTATTCTCATCGCCCTTATTTTCATAGGGTTCACATTCTTTCAGTCAGACCGGGCCCGCAAGGCCGCCGAGCTTCAGGCTCAGCAGGACTCGATAGCTCTCGCGCAGATGCCTCCACAGCGGATGGCGTCGGAAGCCGTGCTCGAGTCCGCCGCCCCTGAGGGGGAGTCCGGTGCGTCTGTGGCCATCTATAAGGATTCTCTCCTTGAGAACGCCTCCAAGGCCCAGGAGAACATCGTGACGCTTGAGAACGATGTCCTCGAGATGAAGCTCTCTACGCGCGGCGCCAAGCCTTATTCTGTAAGGCTCAAGAAGTTCCGCAACTACGACAGCACGGACCTCTATATGTTCCGTCCCGGGGATGCCGAGTATTCCATCAGCCTCTATACGGGGGAGTATATCCAGACCAAGGACTTCAACTTCACCCTCGCCGAGCAGACCGACAGTTCGGTGGTGATGCGCCTGCCTTTTGAGGGAGGCGGCTACATCGAGCAGAAGTACACGCTTCTCGGCGACAGTTACCGCGTGGACAACCAGCTCTCATTCGTGGGGATGCAGGGCGTGATACCGCGCAATGTCAGCTCGTATGACATTGACTTCGAGGTGACTATGCCGCGCATGGAGAAGGGATACAAGAACGAGACCCAGTACTCCAAGCTCGACTACTATTTCGACGGTGACAAGAAGCCTGTAGAGATAGGCCGTGGCCGCAGCGCATCCAAGCGCGTGGAGTCCCGCCTGAGCTGGTTCGCGTTCCAGCAGCAGTTCTTCTCCACCATCGTCCGCGCCCCGCAGCAGTTCTCTTCAGGAGAGCTCGGCATAGGGTTCTTCCAGCAGGATGACCCTGAGCGCAACCTCATGGCCTGCAGCGCGAAGATGCGCGCCGAACTTGGCCAGGGCGACAAAGTGACCGTGCCGCTCGAGTTCTATTTCGGTCCTAACGACTACAAGGTCCTCAAGAGCTACGGCCAGAAGTACGAGAAGATAATCCCGCTCGGAGGCTGGCTCGTGGGCTGGTTCACCAAGTATGCGATCATCCCGATGTTCGACTTCTTCAGCCGTTTCATCAGCAACTTCGGTCTCATCATCCTTCTGATGACGATAGTGATCAAGATTGTGGTGTTCCCGTTGACTTACAAGTCCTATGCGTCATCGGCCAAGATGTCGGCCCTCAAGCCGGAGCTTGACAAGATCAACGCCAAATACCCGCACAACGACAACCAGCAGGAGATGCTCAAGAAGCAGCAGGCCACCATGGCCCTCTACAAGCGGGCCGGAGTGAGCCCTATGGGCGGATGCCTCCCGATGCTTCTGACTTTCCCTATCCTCTGGGCCATGTTCCGCTTCTTCCCGGCATCCATCGAGCTGCGCCAGCAGTCCTTCCTGTGGTGCCACGACCTCTCCGCCTATGACTCGATCATAGACTACGGGGTGCGGATACCGATTCTCGGAGACCACCTGTCGCTTTTCGCCCTCCTCATGGCTGTGACGATGTGGGTCTACTCCAAGATGACGATGTCATCGCAGCCTAGCGCCAACGACCCGAGCGCGGCTTCGATGCGCTTCATGAGCCTGTGGATGATGCCTATAATGATGTTCTTCATCTGCAACAGCCTCTCCGCGGCCCTCAGCTACTATTACCTTCTCTCACAGTTGATTTCAATCCTTCAGACCTGGCTGATACGCAAGTCCATCAACAAGGACGCGATTCTTGAGAAGGTTCGCGCATCCGAAGGCAAGCCTCTGCCGAAGAGCAAATGGCAGCAGAAACTGGAGGAAGTCCAGAGGATGCAGGAGCAGCAGCTCAAACAGCAGCAGAAGCGCCGTTAGCGAGATGATCAAAGAGAACATAGACAAGATTTTAAAGGAACTGCCGCCGGAAGTCAAACTGGTGGCAGTTTCCAAATTCCACCCGGTCGAGACCATAATGGAGGCCTACAATGCCGGGCAGCACCGTTTCGGGGAGAACAGACCCCAGGAGTTCGCCGGGAAGATAAAGGCCATCCACGATGAGCTTGGCGTGCCGCGCGGAGAGTTCGAGTGGCATTTCATCGGCCACCTCCAGACCAACAAGCTCAAGCTGGTCCTTCCTTATGCCGACATGGTCGAATCCATAGACAGTCTGCACCTGCTTGGCGATGTGGACGATTGGGGGAAGAAGAACGGCAAGGTGATCCCTGTCCTGCTGGAACTCCACATCGGAGCCGAGCAGACAAAGCAGGGCTTTGTCGAGGAGGAAATCCTGGATATTCTTTTCCGTGCCGGGAGCTACGGCAACATCCGTTTCTGCGGGCTTATGGGGATGGCGACCCACACCGACAATGAAGATGATATCCGGGCCGATTTCGGGCGTATAAGCCACTTCATGTCCTATCTCAAGGACCTCTTCCCGGAGCTTACGGACTTCAGGGAGCTGTCCATCGGCATGTCCGGGGACTGGCGCATAGCCATAGAATACGGTGCCACCATAGTCCGTATCGGCACCGCCATATTCGGCGAGAGGCAGTATTGACCCCGTCGCCCCGGCCCAGAGCTCATCAGTCGAAGGCGAGGCCGGAGAATCTTCTGATATAGAATTCGTCTATCGTGCCCTTGCCCTTGCGGGTGAGGATGAAGCGCACGATCTCCGCGATCTCTTCCGGCTGGATGAGTTCGTCCGCCTTGATGTCAGGCCTCATCTGCTTGACCATCTCAGTAGCGACTCCGCCCGGCGAAATCAGGTGCACCCTGATTCCGAACGGCTGCACTTCCTTCGCGAAGACCTGCGTGAACCCGGCCAGGGCATGCTTGGAAGAGGCGTAGACGGACTGGTTGGCGTATCCCTTGAATCCTACCACCGAAGAGATGTTGATGACCGTGGGCTTTACGGATTTCTTGAGATAGGGGAGGGCGGCCTGCGACAGGAAGAACGGGGCTTTCGCGTTGACCGCGAACACCTTGTCCCAGAGCTCCGGGCTCGCTTCCGTGAAACTCCCGGCGGCCGAGAGGCCTGCGCAGTTTACGAGCAGGTCGATGCCGCCGAATTCCGCGGCGGCGCGTTCCACTATCATCGGGCATGTGGTGCTGTCGGCGAGGTCCGCTTCGATGCACAGCGTCCTTACGCCACGCTTCTCCGCCTCCTCCGCGGTCTTTCCGAGCAGGGTGAGGTCTCTTCCGGGCATCGCGAGATCGTATCCGAGCGATGCGAGTTCCAGGGCGATCGCTTTCCCTATGCCTCTTGAGGCTCCTGTGATGAGTGCTGTCATTGTGTCTTGAGTTCTTTTATCATTGCCGCCGCCACCTTGCGGGAAGCGCCTGATCCTCCGAGGGATTCCCTGATCTGCGCGTACCCTTGCAGCATTTCTTCGCGGTACTGCCCGTCTTCCAGAATTCTTCTGATTTCTTTCTCTATGCTTTCAGGCGTGAAGTCGTCCTGGATGTATTCCTTGAAAACCTGCCTGTCGAGGCACAGGTTGCCGAGGGAGATGTACTTGATGTGGTCCTGCACCTTCAGGATGTGCCTTGCCGCGAACCATGTCAGGGGAGAGGTGTTCCACCCGACCACCTGGGGCGTGCCGATGAGGGCCGCTTCGAGCGACGCCGTGCCGGAGTTGATCACGGCCGCCTCGGCATACTTGAGTATGTCGTAAGTCCTGTCGAATATGAGGCGGACGTTCTTCCTTCCGCCTATATACTTGGTGTAGTCGCTTTCGCCGCGTGCCGGCGCCCCTGCGATTATGAACTTCCAGTCGCGGTATTCCGCGGTCCCGGCGAGCCTGTCCGCCATCTGCATGAGCACGGGCATCATCCTGGAAATCTCCGCCTTCCTCGAACCGGCGAGCAGGGCGATGTACTTGTCCGTTTCCGGCCGTGAGTAGTTGTGCGAGTCAACGGCGTCTACGAGAGGGTTGCCCTCGTATGTGAACGGAATCCCGCGGGCGGTGAAGTACGGCACCTCGAACGGGAACACTATGAAGAGCCTGTCCACCAGTTCCTTGAGCTGCCGGTTGCGCCCTTCCCTGGATGCCCATGTCTTCGGGGCTATATAGTAGAACACTTTCTGGCCTCTCGCGTGGCAGAACTTCGCCACTTTCATGTTGAAGCCCGGGTAGTCTATGAGTATCACGACATCAGGCTTCCACTCCATGATGTCCTTCTCGCAGCCGTGCAGGTTCTCAAGGAGCCTGAAACCTTTGGAGAGCACTTCCGCCAGACCCATCACCGCCCCGTCGCGGTAGTGGTGCACCAGGGTGAAAGGGGCGTCGTGCTCCTCTGCGGCCTCGCGCATCAGGTCGCCTCCCCAGAACCTGAATTCCGCCTGCGGGTCCTCTGCCGCGAGGCCCCTTATCAGATTGCTTCCGTGCAGGTCGCCGGAGGCTTCTCCGGCTATAAGGTAGTATCGCATAGTCTGCGGAGTTCTTGTCTGTCTGTGTTGTCGATGTTGTGCGGGGTGATGGTGACATAGCCTTCTTCCAGGACCTGATGGTCTGCCGGATAGACATTGTCGCCGTTGTCGGTGAAGTCTCCCGCCATCACGAATACGCTCTCTCCGTCTTCCAGATGGTCAAGATACCTCCTTGCGGCCTCGTCCGGGCATTTGCCGCTCTCGGCGAGAAACTCCGCATACGGGCGGTATTCGCGCTCCCAGTGGCCCTTGCCCATGTGGCAGAAGCGTATGCCTTTGATCTTGTCGTAGGGGAGGGCGGGGAAGTTGACATTGTAGAACTGTCCGAAGCGGCGCTCCGAGCCGGCGAGAATCCTCTCGATTATGGACGGGAGCATACGCTCTATGGCGGAGAAGTCCGCGTCCGGGTCGTAGTTGTCGAGGCTCACTCCTATCGATGGAACCCCGTTGACAGCCCCTTCCATCGCTGCCCCGATGGTGCCGGAGTATATGGCTGCCGTGGCCGCGTTGTTGCCGTGATTGATTCCGCTCACGACGAGGTCGGCGTTCTGCGGCCAGAGTATGTTGTCAAGGGCGAATTTCACGCAGCTTGCGGGCGTGCCGTCCAGATACCAGCGCTCGAGTCCCGGCTCTTCGGAGAGCTTTCTGACGGCGATAGGCCTGTGCCCCATCGACACGGCCATCGACATCCCGCTCTGGGGGGCTTTCGGGGCCACCACGGTCAGATCTCCAAAGGGGCGCATGATGCCCGTGAGGGCCTGCAGACCCTTGGCTTCGTAGCCGTCGTCGTTGGTGATGATTATCTTCATTGCGAATTTTTATACAAATATAATTGATTTTCAATAGAAAAATTGATAAATTTGCACCGCCTTTTACGGTTAGGAGATTAGTAAATAATTTTATAACAACTTATTATTACAAAAATGGTAAAACTTGGTATTAACGGATTCGGCCGTATCGGACGTATGGTCTTCCGTGCAGCAGTTGAGAATTTCTCAAGCGACATCGAAGTTGTAGGTATCAATGACCTTCTTGATCCTGAGTATCTCGCCTATATGCTTAAGTACGATTCAGTACACGGCATCTTCAAGGGCGAGATTTCTGTTGAAGGGGGCGCTCTTGTCGTAAATGGCAAGAAGATCCGCATCACGGCTGAGATGGACCCTGCAAACCTCAAGTGGAACGAGGTCGGCGCTGATGTTGTGGTTGAGTCTACCGGATTCTTCCTCACTGACGAGACCGCACGCAAGCACATCACCGCAGGCGCGAAGAAGGTGATCATGTCAGCTCCTTCCAAGGATGCCACCCCAATGTTCGTTTACGGTGTTAACCACGAGACCTATGCAGGCCAGGACATCATCTCCAACGCTTCCTGCACCACCAACTGTCTCGCCCCTATCTCCAAGGTCCTCAATGACACCTTCGGAATCAAGAGGGGTCTCATGACCACCGTTCACGCAGCCACCGCTACCCAGAAGACCGTTGACGGCCCTTCAAAGAAGGACTGGAGAGGCGGCCGCGGTATCCTCGAGAACATCATCCCTTCATCTACCGGCGCCGCCAAGGCTGTGGGCAAGGTTCTCCCTGTCCTCAACGGCAAGCTCACCGGCATGTCACTCCGTGTCCCTACTTCTGACGTCAGCTTCGTTGACCTCACCGCAGAGCTTGAGAAGCCTTGCACTTACGAGGAGATCTGCGCTGCCATGAAGAAAGCGTCTGAGGGCGAGCTCAAGGGTATTCTCGGATACACCGACGAGGCTGTCGTTTCCACCGACTTCCGCAACGACTCTCACACCTCCATCTTTGATGTGAAGGCCGGTATCCAGCTCGATCCTACCTTCGTGAAGGTTTGCGCATGGTACGACAACGAGTGGGGTTACTCAAACAAGGTTCTTGAGATGGCCAAGGTCATCATGAAGTAATTTCCCTTCTTACGCAAAAATAATCCCGGCCCCAAACGGCCGGGATTATTTTTTTGCTATGAACACGCCTCTATTGCGTGTCAGGTTCGCAGCTGAAGATGTAGCGGAACGGCTTGGCCGGGAGGCCGGCGCCGTTTTCGAGGTTGGTCACCGCCGTCTCGTCCCAGGCGTAACGTATCTCTTTGATGTTAAATCCTTCCGGCAGAGTCATCGTGATTTCGTTCCCGCTGACCGCGGCCTCCGGAGAGATTGTCTTGCCATAGTCGGGATATACCTTGAGCCACCTTACGGCCTTGCCGTCTGAGGTCTTGAGCCTGTCTGCGTGCGAGAAGCTGAGTGTGAGCGTGTTGCCGCTGAGCGACACTGATTGGAGTTCCGGTCCGCGGCACTCGATGCCGCTGCGCCCGTATTCGTCGCGCATGGCCCAAAGCGCGAGCCTGTGCGCCACGATATGCTTGTATGGCGGGTGGATGTCGCCGACTTCATCTACCAGGTCCGTGGTCGCGGCCATCCCGCAGTGTGGAACGTCCATGAGCCTGTATTGCAGTTCCCAGAATTCGGGCAGCATGTCGCGTGAGACATCGTAGGCGATTTCCCTTTGCGAGTATGCGCATGGAGCGATCTGGACATAGTAGAACGGCAGAGTGTCGTCTCCCCAGGTCCTGCGCCATGATTCCACAAGCAGTTTCTGCTTATCATAGTAGGACTTGAACCTGTCCGGATGGTTCTGGAAGTTGCTCTCTCCCTGATACCACAGGAAGCCTCTCAAGGTATATGGAGCCATAGGGGCTATCATGTTGGCGAATTTGCTCCCGAACTCGGAAGTGCGTACCCGCAGATTCTGCGATCCCGGATGTGATGTCGTGTATGCCATGATGTCTTCACGCGGGGTCCAGACCTCTATCGAACTTCCTCCCCAGGAACTGCTCATCACCCCGACCGGGACATTGAGGCTGTCGGCGAGTTCGATGGCGAAAAGGTATGCCGGGGCTGAAATCGGGGCGATGTTCTCCTTGCTTGACTTCTTCCAGCCGTCGCTGGGCAGGGTGTCCGTGCCGTTGCGCTTCTCTACATAGAGTACCCTCACGCGCTGGTCGCCCCCTTTTTCGAAGACTTTCTTCTGCACATCCTCACCATGCTTCTGGAGCACATAGTTCTTGGGCCTGTCCATCCTGTACTCCATGTTGGACTGTCCGGATGCGAGCCATACTTCTCCGACGAGGATGTCGTTGAGCTTCACCTTGCTGCGCCCGTCGGATATCGTCATCTGCCGAGGTTCGAAACTGGCCTGCATCGGTGCGAGGCTGACAGACCATTTTCCGTCGGGGGCGACCGTGGCCCTGGCGCTCTGTCCGGCGAATCTGACCGTGACCTTTTTGCCAGGGACGCCCTCGCCCCAGATCGCGACGCTCTTGCCCTGCTGGAGGACCATGTTGTCCCCGATGACTTTCGGCAGGCTTATCTGCGCCTGTGCCGCTGTGCCGCAGATGGCCAGGGCCGCGATGAGTGAAATTGTGCTTTTAAGTGTCATATTGATGGTATTATGGTTGTTTCGTGCTAAATGCAAAGATATGGCAAAATGCGGGGATATAGAAAATAAATAATTATATTTGTCCTTGCGCCTCGCCGCGCCTGTCAATGACAATTTAATGTTAGGTATATGAAGAAGTTTATCATTCCGGTCGCCATCTTGTGCGCCAGCATCTGTGCCACCGCGCAGGTGAAATCCCCAGTCGCCGATCTTGACTACACTTTCACCACGGTCAAGGCCAATCCTATCACTTCCGTCAAGAACCAGGCTTCCAGCGGTACCTGCTGGGCCTATTCCACAATCGGTTTCTTCGAGTCGGAGGCGATACGACTGGGCAACATCAAGGATACCCTCAAATATCCTGATTTCTCGGTATTCTACGTGGTTTCCCATTCTTATATGGACAGGGCGGTGAAGTATGTCCGTCTTGACGGCAATCTCACATTCGGCGCCGGCTCCGAGGCTGATGACGTGCTCCACGTGATCGAGGACTACGGTATCGTGCCGCTTGAGGCCATGACCGGCATGAACTATGGCACCGAACTGCCGAGGCAGGCGGAGCTTGACGCGGTGCTTGCGGGCTACATCTCCGCAGTCGCGAAGAACCCGAACAGGACCCTTACCACAGCATGGAGGCCCGGATTCCAGGCCGTGCTCGACGCATATCTCGGCCCTTGCCCGGAGAAGTTTACGGTTGACGGGAAGGAATACACCCCTGCCGAGTACCGCGATGCGATGGAGATAGTACCTGAGGATTATGTGACCCTCTCATCTTTCACCCATCATCCGTTCTACAGCTGGTTCCCGCTCGAGGTTTGCGACAACTGGCGCTGGGATGAGGTCTACAATGTCCCTATCGACGAGTTCATGTCAGTCCTTGACGATGCCATCATGAAGGGTTACACCGTAGCATGGGGCGCAGATGTGAGCCACGCGGGCTTCACCCGCAACGGCCTCGGCATCCTCGTGGACGTGAAGGCCAGCTCTGCCGGTTCCGACCAGGAGCATTGGGTAGGCAAGGAGGAGGGCAAGCCTGCTCCGGTGTCCATCGTGGAGAGCGTTCCTACGCAGGAGTCCCGTCAGGTCGAGTTCGAGAACAAAACCATCACCGACGACCACGGCATGCAGATTTTCGGCATCGCCAAGGACCAGGACGGCAAGAAATACTACATGGTCAAGAATTCCTGGGGCGAGACCGGCAAATACAAGGGCATCTGGTATGTCACCGAGGCTTTCGTCAAGAACCAGAGCATGGACTACATGATCCACAAGTCAGCTCTTCCTAAAGATCTGAGGAAGAAACTGTCCAAGTAATGTCGATAAAGAAATACATCCCTGATTTCATCACCTCGATGAATGTCGTCTGCGGCATCATCGGGGTGGTGTTCGCGTTCAAGGGCCGGTTTGAGTACGCCTTCTATCTTATGCTGGCGGCCGCTGTCTTCGACTTCCTTGACGGGTTTTTCGCGAGACTGCTGGGTGCATATTCGGATCTGGGCAAGGAACTGGACTCGCTCTGCGACATTGTGAGCTTCGGGGTTCTCCCTTCCGTGATGCTGTACAAGCTCATGTGCACGCAGATGTTCGCCGAGAGCGTCTATTGCTGGATACCGCTGGTCATGACGGTGTTCAGCGCGCTGCGCCTCGCCAAGTTCAATGTGGACAAAAGGCAGTCAGATTCGTTCCTCGGGCTTCCTGTCCCGGCTTCGGCGCTGCTGTGCGGTTCGCTGTGCTACTACATCTGTCACACTCCGGCCAGCTTCCTTTCTGACTGGGCGGCAGGGCCTGTGTTCCTCCCGCTGCTGTCCGTTGTGCTCAGTGTGTTGATGGTGAGTGAGATACCTATGTTTTCACTCAAATTTCACAAGGAGGATTCCCGTGTCGTCAAGATCAAGAGACTGGCTTTTGCCGCTCTTGCCGTCCTCTCGGCGGTCATCTGCCTGTTGTGCTCTCTGAACTGGTCGATGGCGCTGGTGATGACCCTTGCCTGCTATATTCTCAAGAATACTATCTACGCAATTGTCAAGATATGAGGCTGCGTGATTTTCTCCTGCCTTCAGCGGCTGTACTGATTGTCTTGTTGCCGTCTTGCCGCCGCAGTGTCGTGGAGAAGCGGCCCACGATTCCTTATGTCCGCGCTGTCCTCGCTGACAGGACCGGGCAGGAGATGTCTGTCCTGAAGCGTTCCGCTCAGCCGTCCGTGGATGCGGCCATCAGTTTCATCGGCCCTTCCGCCGCCGCAGACCGCTTTGCGGAGCTTTTCCGTGAGTATGATTGCCGGGACAATGTGGACGGGTCGCGCAGGCCGGACGGTCTGCCGGATTTTGCCGGGGAGACCCTCGCCTGCATCGCGGATGAAGATCTCGCGAAATCATCTCCTGACAGCGCGGAAATCGCTTTTCTCCGCGAGCGTGTCGTGCGGGATGCTCTGTGCGCGCTGGACACGGCCCTGCACATAAGTCCTTATGATATTGACGGGCTTGGAGAGAAGCTGGCGTCCAAGCTTATCGTACTTGGAACTCCGTCCGTGACGCGGCATGGGGGGTTCGATGTTGACACGCTTTTCCGCAGCAGCGGCTGCGGGATCCCGGTCATTTCCCCTATCGCCATTTCATTTGACGAGGTGCTCGGACGCGGGGGGCGCCGCCTCATGAATGTCGGTGTGATCTACGATCCACGCCTGTCTTCGCCTGAAGTCTATCAGGAACTCTTTGCGGAAGCCTGCAGAGCCCATTCTCATGACGGTTCCCTGTGCTTCCCCATGCCTTCCGGTGACAGGGACAGTCTTGTCTACAGACTGCTGGATGAGTATGTGAGCTCCGGGCACGGCGGCGTGCTGGATGCCGTCATCATTGATGATATGAATGTGAATCCGGAGGAGATCAAGAACGAGTTGGCCAGGACGGTGTCAGTGATGAACGAAAGTTCAATGACATACGGCCGGCTTATCGCAAGGGATTTCGAGGTGGAGAGTTCTTTTGAGCTGACCGCCGGAGCGATTTTCAACTATTTGCGCGCGAAGAATTTATTTACACACAATATTGCCAAACCGCAGTTGCAGTCGTTCAGGCCGGTTCCGAGGCCTGAAGCCGAAGATGCATCTGTCATCCTGATACCAGGTTCGTATGTTCAAAATTAGTATCCTCCCTGAGGAGATAGAGAAACTGCCGTCGGGAGCATTCCCGGGAGAAATCCATATTATAGAGAAGCCGGGGCTTGAATATGCCAAGGCCATAGCATATCTGATGTCCCAGAAGGTGATAGGTTTCGATACGGAGACACGTCCGGTGTTCGCCGCGAACATGCCTCATCACGATGTCGCGCTCCTGCAGCTTTCCGGCCCGGACAAGGCCTACCTTTTCCGTGTCAACAAGCTCGGAATGCGCAAACTCATGTGCTCCGTCCTTTCTAATCCGGATATCATCAAGGTGGGCGCCGCCGTGCACGACGACGTGCGCGGACTGCAGCACTACCGCCGGTTCGAGGCACGCAATTTCGTCGATTTGCAGAAGATCGCTTCAGAATGGGGTGTGCGTGACAAGAGCGTGAAGAAGATGTCTGCCATCATCCTCGGCTGCCGTATCTCCAAGACCCAGCAGCTTTCCAACTGGGAGGCGGAGGAGCTCTCCCGGTCACAGCAGCTCTATGCCGCGACAGATGCGTGGATATGCCGTGAGATGTACCTCAAGCTTCTCTCTTCGGAGAAGCATCCGCTCAGCCCGGAAGAACTGAATCCTCCAACACAAAACAAGCAGTGCAATGATCAAAGTCATTCTTAAGAAGGGCCGCGACTCTTCGCTGCGCCGCTTTCACCCATGGGTGTTCAGCGGGGCGGTCGCCACAATCCAGGGGACACCTGCGGAAGGTGACATAGTCGCTGTCTACAGCGCCGAAGGCCAGTATCTTGCCGCCGGGCATTATCAGGTCGGCTCAATCGCGGTGAGGATTCTCTCGTTTGACGGAGATCCGCAGGATCCGGGGTTCTGGAGGGTGTCCATAGCCAGGGCGGTCGCCATGCGGCAGGCCGTAGGACTCGACTGCTTCAATCCTTCCTCTACCGACTGTTTCCGTCTTATTCATGGAGAGGGTGACGGCCTGCCGGGCCTTATCGTGGACTGGTATGACGGGGTATGCGTGCTTCAAGCGCATTCTGTCGGTATGTTCAGGTCGAAGGGGCGGATCTGCGAGGCTCTCAAGGATGTCCTCGGTGATAATCTCAAGGCAGTGTATGACAAGAGTTCCGGCACAGCGCCGTTCAAGGCCGGACTCGAACTTGTCGACGGTTATCTGTACAGACGGGATGATTTCCGGCAGTCGGAGACTTCCGTGCGCGAGAACGGCCGCCGTTTCCTCGTCAACTGGGAGGAGGGGCAGAAGACCGGCTTCTTCCTTGACCAGAGGGACAACCGCGCCCTTGTCGGCAAGTATGCTGCCGGCAGGAGGGTGCTCAATCTTTTCTGCTATACAGGAGGTTTCAGCGTCTATGCGCTGACCGGCGGGGCGCAGTCCGTGGATTCAGTGGACTCTTCGGCCAAGGCCATAGCCCTTGCCGACCGAAATCTCGCCCTCAATGCTCCTCAGGACGGGTGCTGGAAGAACATCTGCGCTGATGCCATAGAGTATCTGGGCGCCTGCGAGGAGGGAAAGTATGATCTCATCATCGTTGACCCTCCGGCATTCGCCAAGCACAGAGATGCGCTGAAGAATGCCCTGCGGGCTTATCAACGCCTGAACGCCGCAGCCATCGCCAAGGTGGCTCCGGGTGGTCTTGTGTTCACTTTCAGCTGCTCGCAGGTGGTGGACAAGACTTCCTTCGCCAACACCGTTTTCTCCGCCGCCGCCCAGACTGGGCGCAGGGTCAGGATCATTGACCGCTTCTGCCAGGGTGCGGATCACCCTGTCAGCATCTATCATCCGGAAGGGGAGTACCTGAAGGGCCTCCTGCTCTATGTGGAGTGACACTCTCCGATAAGCTCCAGGAGCTTGTCGATGGCCTCTCTGTCGGGAATGTGCCTCAGGACCGGCTGGCCGTTGTGGTAGATGGACACTTTGCCGCCGCCTTCGCCGACATATCCCCAGTCGGCGTCGGCCATTTCGCCGGGACCGTTGACGATGCAGCCCATCACAGCGATCACCATCCCTTTGAGGTGCGCGGTGCGTCTCTTGACTTCTTCGAATGTGCCCTGCAGGTCATACATCGTGCGGCCGCATCCCGGGCAGGCTATGTACTCCGGCTTGTAGAAGCGGCGTCTTGCCGCCTGCATGATCTCGTCCTTCAGGTACTCTGACAGTCCGGCTTCGGCGGGGATGTCGTCTATTTCCCTTTTGAGCAGCCTCGGCCCCCATTGGACGGCGGCCCTGAGCATTTCGTCGCCCTCCGCCTGGCCTGCAAGGAAACGGGCGACCGGAAGTTCGTCGACAGGCGGTTCAGTCAGTGAGACCCTCAGGGTGTCGCCTATGCCCTCCTGCAGCAGGGTGGCGATGCCGACGCAGGACTTTATCCGTCCGCTGTCGCCGTTGCCGGCTTCCGTCACTCCGAGGTGCAGCGGGAAGACGGTGCCGTCTTCCTGCATCATCCTGACAAGTTCCCTGTAGGCTTCCGTCATCACTACGGTGTTGCTCGCTTTCAGCGATACGACGACATTCAGGAAGTCAGCGGCTTTGCACATCTGCAGCCATTCCATCGCGGCGCGGGCCATGGCTTCCGGGGTGTTGCCGTAGAGGTCTGTAATGTAGCTGCCCAGTGAACCGTGGTTGAGTCCAACCCTGATGGCTGTGCCATGCTCTTTACACACTTCCAGCAGGCGGGCGAACTCGCTGCGGGCAGTCTCGTGGTCAGGGTGGAAGTTGCCTGGATTGATCCTGACCTTCTCCACTATCTGTGCGGCGGCTATGGCGGTCCGGGACGAGAAGTGGATGTCGGCCACGAGCGGGGTGTCGCAGCCTTGTGAGCGCAGGCGCTCTTTGATGGCCTTCAACTGCGGGATGTCCTGCATCCCGGGCACGGTTATGCGTATCAGCTGCGCTCCGGCCGCGGCGAGTTCAAGGCATTGCGCGACGGTTGCGTCCACATCTGATGTGTGCGTGTTGCACATGGTCTGCACCACTATCGGGGCGTCGCCTCCGATGATGAGGTCTTTACCTATCCTGACCGGTATCGTCCTGAGTCTGTCCATATACTATATTGTAAGCTTCCTGTTTTATCTCTTTCCTTGTCTTGCCCCTGCGCTTCGAGAGCTGGAAGTGCAGGCCCACCGTGGCCATGATGTCCAGCGGGTATGCGTAGTTGTTGTAATACTTGCTTTTGTAGTCCGGCTCATAGAGATTGGACCAGGACCAGCGAAGCAGGCAGTTGAAGTGTATCTCCACCGGGTCGAATATCAGGGCGAAGCCCGCACCTCCCTGGAATCCGTAGTCGAAACGCTGCTCGTAACTGCGGAACTTGTCTGCCCACTCCGGCTCCAGGGCAGGGCCGGAGCGTGTGACGCTCCTCCGCCATCCGCCGTAGACTCCGGCGTTCGCCATCACCTTCGCGGGCTCGAAATCATAGTGGAACTGCATCATGGCCGGGAATTCAATCACCCGGATCGAGCAGCGCGTGGCTCCGTCCACATCTGAGGAGACGCCTGTCTCCTTGTCGGCCTTGAATGCGTAGCCCTCGTTGCCCATCGCGGCCCCGAGCACCAGGGCGAAGTACGGCATACGGTCAAACAGCTTGCTGAACTTCGTATATGTGACTGAGACATAGTTCGTCGTGAAGACGTATTCGCTGTTGTGCTTGGCCGGGCTGAACCAGGTGTTGGCGAAAGTGACGCCGTAGTTGACCCCGATCAGGGAGTAGTCGTTTATCAGGCGCGGCTTTTTTGCGACGGCCGTGCTGTCCTGCGCCCCCAGGCTGAGAGGCAGGAAAAGCAGAATAAGCGGTATTATCTTTGAAATCGGCTTCATTTGAATATCTCTGACAGATTTATCTTCTGTGATACTTCGGCACCTGCCGGAATCCTGATGAATTTGCCGCCGTCCACCTCGTAGAACTTGACCTTCTCCGGCTGCCGGTGCTCCAGGATGGAGCCGGAGTCCACGATGGAGTTGCGGTTCCGGTCTTCCGTGATCCTGATGCAATAGCTGCCTTCGGACAGGTACGGGAACGTGAGGGTGGCGTCGGAGTCTATGATGTAACTTCTCAGCACCTTGTCTCTCTTCTCGCTGAGGAGATCCACTATGTATTTGCGGTCAACCCCGCTCATCACCGCCTCAAGCGTGCTGAGTTTATCGTCGTCCGGGAGGCGGCACTTGACTTCCAGGCTGTCGGACCAGAATCCGTTGATGTCCCGGAACGCCCTGTGCGGCACTTTGAGTATGTACTCGTATCCGCGCTGCAGTTTCTCTTTCGGGGTGAGGATGTATCTTCGCAGGTTGAGGCTGTCCCTCTCCACGCTGAAGTTCATTTTCTGTTCGGTCTGCCGCGGAGTGATGGCCGTAAACCGGATGGAGTCGAAGCTCTCGCGGATGATGGGGTAGCGGAAGAGCATCTCGAAGCCCTTCTGCTCCACAGTCTTGGAGTCGGCAGTAAGATTCAGCACGCAGGTCGTGTCCTCCTGCTTGAGATTCTTGCGCGGGCGTTTGGAGTAGGTTCTCCTGTCGTTCCGCATGGCAAGTTTTATCTGTTCCGTGGCGGGGACGAGGACGCCGAGTGAGTCGGTCTTGAGGTAGGTGACGGCTATCTTCATCGTGTCAGGGGCGGCTCTGCGGCTGTTGATCCACAGCTCGAGACTGTCCCTGGTGAGGTTGAACTGGCTGACTATCTGGCTCTGCCTGTAATCTCCTATTGTGATGGAGTCAATCACGGCGTCCGGGGCCATGAATGTGATGTATGCCGCCCTTTCGGCGGTGCGTTCCTTGTTGACTATGTACTGTTTGGACGGCTTCTCGCGGAAGAGGTTGAGTTCGTACTCGCTTCGCCTCGCGAGGCAGGCTACCGTGTCTTTCATGTCATAGCGGAGGATTTCGCGGACGGTGTCGCTGGCCGTCAGGACCGGCCTTATCACGGAGTCCACGAACGCCACAGTCTCTGTCTCCGGGTTGAACATGTTGTCGTTGTCCGAGTCCTTTATGGCGTAGAGCCGGTAGAGGGTGTCCTTGATGAACGGCAGGGCGAAGAATCCCCAGTCGTCCGTCTTGACGGCAGCGTACGGCCTTGTCTTGTAGACGGCCGAGTCCGACAGGTCCGTGTGCAGGAGTACGGTCGCGCCCTTGACGGGGTAGAGGGTGTTGCAGTCCTGCACGGTGCCGGTAATCATCATCGAATCGATCCGCTCTCCGGTGGAGAACACATAGGTGTAGCCCGCGAACATGTTGCCTTCGTTGGCGTCGGCTATGGCGTCCGTGAAATTGATGGTGTAGGTGGTATTCTCCAGGAGCGGCTCTTCGAAGCTGACTATCAGATTCTTGCCTCGAAGTCTCGCTTTAGGGGGCTTCTGCTGCGGAGGGGAGAGGAATATGTTGGATGCCTGCTTGATGGTGACGAACTCATTGAAGCAGAAGACGAACTTGGCGCCCTGCACCGGCACTCCGACAGCCCCCGGAAGAGGGCGTATGTCGATTATGTATGGAGGGATGGTGTCTTTTGCGCCCCCGGTCGGAGCCTCGGTGGTGTTGGCGCATGAGTGCGTGAACATCATCGGGATGAACACTGCCGATACTGTCAGTATGAGAGGGATAAACCGTTTCATCTTCTTGTCAAATGTCTGTCCTGACGACATCCTGGATGCCGTCTATTTTCTTGAGTCCTTCGACCATGCTCTCGAGTATCCTCTTGTCCTTGACAAGAAGCTCGATGTTGCCCTCGAACAGGCCGCCGTCGGCGGAGAGCTGGAGCTTGCGGATGTTGATGCCCAGGGTCTTGGAGATGAAGCTGGATATCTCGCTGAGCAGGCCGATCTTGTCCAGCCCTTTGAGGGAAATCTTGATGGGGTACTCATGCTGCTCGCTGGCGGTCCACTGCGGCATGACTATCCTGTTGCCGAAGCGGCTGGCGAGTCTCTCCGCGACCTCGCAGGACTTCTTGTGGACGATGACCGTGTTGCCGTCGGTGATGAATCCGACCACCGGATCGCCCGGTATCGGGTTGCAGCACCCGGCCATCTTGTACTTTATGTTGCTGTCCTCACCTTTGATGACAAGTTTCTTCTTCTCTCCGGAGGTGAGGCTCTCCTCGTCGATGATGGACTTGAACTGCTCCGGGCCGAGCAGGCCCAGCCCGACTCTGAAGTAGAGTTCTTCCGCATCGCGTATCTGGTTGAACGCCATGAATTTCTTGAGCAGGGAGGGGGTGTTCTTGAGCCCCATCTGCTTGATGCGCTCGTCGTAAATCTTCTTGCCGTCGACGGCGATGTTCCCCCGGTCTGCACGGAAGTACTCGATAACCTTGCTTCTTGCGTATCTGGTCTGCAGGAACTGGAGCCACTCCATCTTCGGCACGGCGTTGGCCGCCGTGATGATCTCGACCTGGTCTCCGGACTTGAGCGGCTGCGAGAGCGGCACGAGCTTCATGTTGACCTTGGCCGCTATGGCCGCATTGCCTATGTGGGTGTGTATCATATAGGCGAAGTCGAGGGCCGTGGCGCCGTTGATGATCGATTTCTGGTCCCCCTTGGGGGTGAAGACCACTATCTCGGAGCTGACGAGGTCCTTGTGGATGATGTCGAGCAGTTCCAGGGCGCTGACGTCGTTGCTCAGCAGGATGTCGTGCACCTGGGCCAGCCACTTGTCCATCTCGGAGTCGTTCTCGGAGATGTATCCGTCCTTCTTGTAGGCCCAGTGGGCGGCGATGCCCTTCTCCGCTATGTCGTCCATCCTGCGGGAGCGGATCTGGACTTCCACCCACACGCCGGCGTGGCTCATCAGGGTGCAGTGCAGGGCTTCGTAGCCGTTGTTCTTTGGCTGTGCTATCCAGTCTCTGCGGCGGCTCACATTCTCCCTGTATAGATTTGTTATCGTGGAGAATATGAGATATGCCTGGTCGCGCTCGTTCTGGGGCCCGTCAAGTTTCGGGGTGAAGACTATGCGCACGGCGTAGAGGTCGAAGATCTGCTCGAAGGGCACGTGCTTGTTGTGCATCTTGTACCATATCGAATATGGGGTCTTGATCCTCTTGCGTATGGTGAAACTGTAGCCGGCCGCCTTGAGCGCCTCGTCTATCGGCTTGATGAACTCGTCGATGTCCTCTTCCCGCTCGGCTATGTTGCGGTTGATCTTCTCGGTGATTTCCTTGTATTCCTCCGGTTCCTTGTATTTGAGCCAGATGTTCTCCATCTCCGATTTGACGCCGTAGAGGCCCAGCCTGTGGGCGAGGGGGATGAATATGAACATCGTCTCCGAGAGGATCTTGTCGCGTTTGTGCTCGGGCATGTACTCGATGGTGCGGCAGTTGTGCAGGCGGTCCGCCAGCTTGATCAGCGCCACGCGGACATCATCGTTGAGTGTCAGGAGGATGCGCTTGAAGTTCTCGGCCTGGAGACTCTCCGTGCTCATCGTCACGCCTTTGCGGTCCTCGTTGTCCAGCACGGTCTTGATCTTGGTGAGGCCGTCCACCAGCGAGGCTATCTTGTCGCCGAACAGGCTGCGTATGTCCTCTACCGTGTATCCGGTGTCCTCCACCACATCGTGGAGCAGCGCCGCGCAGATTGACTTGCACCCGAGGCCTATGTCGGAGACGACTATCTTCGCCACTTCAATCGGGTGTATGATGTACGGCTCGCCGGAACGCCTGCGGACGTTCTTGTGGGCCTGGTTGGCGAATTCAAATGCTTTCCGGACCATCTGGACCTGCTCCTCATTGCGCAGCCTCGGGCGCGCCGCCTCCATCAGGGACGCGTATCCCTTGTCTATCATCCGGTAGTCGTCCTTTGTGAATTCTGAAAAACTCATTATCTGTTCTCGCTGTCCCATTCAGGGACTTTATACTTGTCAACATTCTGGAACCCGTAAGTGAGCTCCGCACCGTATATTATTATCTGCCAGCTGTAGTTGAGCCATATCAGGAAGAGCGGGATGGCCGCGATCACACCGTATGCCCGGCTGAGCTTGCCGATAAACATCTGTGTCTCCAGGTAGAGGTACTGGAAAACCACGAACACCAGGGCCGTCAGCGCGGCAGCCTGCAGACCGTAGCGGTACTTGACCTTGGTCGCGGGGATGTAGGTGAACATGGCCGAGAATGTCAACGTGGAGACGGTGTAGAAACCAAGGTATCCCAGCATCTTGGTGATTGAGCGGATGTTGGAGAGGTCGAGCCCGAAAAGGTTGGTGATGTTGGCGTAGAAGGCTATCCCGGCGCTGAACACAAACACCAGCAGAGGAGACAGGACGAGCACTATGATATAGAAGCCGAACCTCTTGTAGAGTTTGCGCGGAATCTTCCGTATGCCCCACACGTTGTTGAACACCGTCTCGACCTGGAACATCATCCAGACTATGGCCCACAGGAAAATCAGGAACGAAATCAGTCCCGGACCGCCGCCCTTGGCGGTGTCGAGGAGCCCGTTGGCCTTCTCCATCATCGTGCTGACGAACTCCGGGTTGGCGGGGAATATCATGTAGAGCACTTCGGATATCCGGTCCGAAAGCCCTAAGCCTCCAGTCAGGGCGAAGAGCAGGGCGACGAACGGCACCAGAGCCATCATCACAAAGTAGCTCAGCGCTATGCACTGGTAGCCCATCTTGTTCTGGGTGAATGTGTTGATGGTTATGAGCGCCAGTTTGAGCAGGTGTACGAGCGATGCGTACGCCTTTGAGCACCCTGAGGTGTCCAGCGACCATATCCTGTCCGTGAAGAGGACCGTTATTTTATCCGATATCTTCATCCGAAGAGTGTTGGCTGGTTTGGTGTGTCCTCTTCCGGAACCATTCCGGGAATCAGGGCGTATAGGTCCTCCTCGGACTTGACCGGAATCCCGAGCTCCGCGCATTTTTTGATCTTCTCCGGCCCGGGCTTTGAGCCTGCCAGGAGGAACGTCGTCTTGCCGCTTACGGACGAGGCGGCCTTGCCCCCGTTGGCGGTTATGATCTCCTTTATCCTGTCACGGCTGACGCTGAAGTTGCCGGACACGACTATGGTCATCCCCTTGAGGGCGTCGGAGGCGGCCGCTTCCGACGGGGCGGAAGCGAACTTCAGACCTGCCTGGCGGAGCCTTGAGACCTCTTCTGTCTGGGCGGGGTCGTGGAAATAGTCAAATACGCTGCCCGCTATCACTTCTCCGACATCCTCCACGTCACGGAGTTCGTCGAGACTTGCGGAGATAAGCGTGTCGATGTCTCCGAAGTGCTTCGCGAGGCTTTTTGCCGTGCTCTGTCCGACATAGCGTATGCCGAGCGCGAAAAGAACCCTGTCGAACGGTACGTCTCTGGACGCCGCGATGCTGTCCATGAAGTTCTTGGCGGACTTCTCTTTCCACCCTTCAAGTCCGAGCAGCTGCAGGGAGTTGAGCCTGTAGAGGTCTGAAGGTCTGGTGACGAGCCGGCAGCCGTAGAGCTGCTCCACGGTGGATTCTCCGGCCAGTATGTCCATGGCTTTCCGTGAAACGAAGTGCAGTATCCTGCCTTTGATCTGCATAGGGCAGCCTGCCGAGTCCGGGCAGAACCATTTGGCCCCGTCATCCTCTTTGACGAGCGGAGTCCCGCAGTCCGGGCAGACTTCCGGGAATACCGGCACCACGACATCCTCGCCCCGCTTTGACAGGTCTACGCCGGTGATTTTCGGGATTATCTCGCCGCCCTTCTCCACGAAGACATAGTCTCCTATGCGTATGTCCATCTCCGCCATCATCCCGGCATTGTTGAGGGTGGCACGCTTGACCACGGTGCCGCTCAGCTGGACCGGCTCAAGATTGGCGACAGGCGTGACCGCGCCGGTGCGTCCGACCTGGTAGTCGATGCTGAGCAGTTTTGTGCAGGCCTGCTCTGCCTTGAACTTGTAGGCTACCGCCCATCTCGGGCTCTTGGCCGTGTAGCCGAGGGCGCGCTGGGCGGCGAGTTCATTGATTTTTATGACTATGCCGTCGGTGGCGAACGGGAGGAACTTCCTCTCCTTGTCCCAATAGGCTATGTATTCTTCTATCTCATGTATGTCGTGGCAGATGCGTCTCTTGTCCGATATGGGCAGCCCCCAGCTTGCCGCCGCGTCAAGCGCCTCAGAGTGCGAGGCGAATGTGATTGACTCCGCCGGGATGTGGTACAAGGTGCAGATGAGCCCCCTTCTGGCGACTTCGTCGGGGTCTGCCAGTTTAAGCGATCCTGACGCCGCGTTGCGTGGGTTTGCGAACGGGGCTTCTTCGTTCTCCTCCCTTTCTTGGTTGAGGGCGTCGAAGGCCTTGTAGGGCATCAGCACTTCGCCGCGGATCTCGAATTCGTGGGGGAAACCGCCATGGAGCCTGTCCGGTATGTTGCTTATGCGCAGGGCGTTGGCCGTCACGTCGTCTCCGACCACCCCGTCGCCTCTGGTCAGGGCCGTCACCAGGCGTCCGTCCCTGTAGGTCAGGCAGATGGCCGTCCCGTCAAACTTGAGCTCGCAGCAATAACTGAAATCTGTCTGTCCCAGCGCCCTTTCCGCGCGGTTGACGAAATCCTCCACTTCGGATATCGAGTAGGTGTTGGCAAGGGACAGCATGGGATAGCGGTGCGGCCTCTGGACGAAGCCTCCGCGGGGCCCGTCCTCTGCGGCCTGCATGTCCGGCGCGCCAAGGTCGGAGCCGACCCTGTGGGTGGGGGAGTCGGGGCTGTCGAATTCGGGCCAGCCGTGCTCGAGCGCTTCAAGCTCGTGCATGAGCGTGTCGAACTCGAAGTCGCTCATTGTGGGGGCGTTGTCCACATAGTAGCGCCTGCTGTTCTCCCTCAGGATGTGCCTGAGTTCTTCTATCCTTTTATGTGCCGTCGTCTTGTCCATAAATTACAAATTTACAATTTCTTTTCGAATTATCTGCGTTCTGCGCCGCTGAACGGCATTTACGCAAAAATTGTCGCCGCACGCTTGGAAAAAAGCGCTACTGTTCCTAAATTTGCAAGATTTAATTATTGTCAAATGAAAGATTCCGTAATTATCCTCTGCGGCGGCGGGCCAGCTCCCGGAATGAACACTGTGGTGTGTTCGGTCGCCAAGACTTTTTTGAGCAACGGCTTCAGGGTAATCGGCCTCCACGGCGGTTACAGCGGCCTTTTCTCTAAAACTCCCCGCACTGAAGACATCGATTTCCTCAAGGCTGACTACTATTTCAAGCGTGGCGGATCCCATCTCCAGATGAGCCGCTTCAAGCCGACGGACGAGGATTTCGAGAAGAACTTCAATCTTGACCTGTTCAAGGACAACAACATCAAACTTCTTGTGACTGTCGGCGGTGACGACACTGCCTCCACGGCCAACCGTATCGCCATCTTCCTCGAAAAGCACAAGTACCCGATCCGCAATATCCATGTCCCTAAGACTATCGACAACGATCTTCCTCTTCCGGACAATGCCCCTACTTTCGGCTTCAACTCCGCCAAGAACGAAGGCGCGCATATCGCCTCCACGGTCTATGAGGATGCCCGCACTTCAGGCAACTGGCTGCTCATCTCGGCGATGGGCCGTTCGGCCGGCCACCTGGCGCTCGGAATCGGCGAGGCCACACACTGCCCGATGACCATCATACCGGAGATGTTCAACAAGACTGAGATTTCCATCGACAAGATCATCAAGCTTGCGCTCTCCTCCATCATCAGGCGCAAGGTGCTCGGACTTGACTACGGCACCGTGGTCGTTGCCGAGGGCGTGTTCCACGACCTTGCGGAGGAGGACATCAAGTCCGCCGGCGTGCACATGACCTACGATGAGCACGGACATCCGGAGCTTGGCAAGATCTCGAAGTCCGTACTTTTCGACGAACTTCTGGAGAAGGCTATGAAGCAGACCCGTCTCAAGGTGAAGACCCGTCCTGTGGAGATCGGATACGATGTACGCTGCCAGGATCCGGTGGCCTTTGACCTGACATACTGCACGGAGCTTGCCATGGGTGTATATGACCTTTATACCAAGGGCGAGACAGGGTGCATGGTATATGTAGACGCCTACGGGGAGGCCCGTCCTCTCTATCTGCACAGCCTGCAGAATGCTGAGGGCAAGATTCCGCCGCGCCGCGTGGACATCAACTGCGGCACAGCCAAGAACTACTTCAACCACATCTGCCACTTCCTCAGCGAGCAGGACTATGAGGCCGCCAAGGCTTATGTGGATGATCCTGAGTCATACGATTTCAAGAAGATCCTCAACTGGGACTAGTTTCCGGTGTCTTCCGTGAGAGAGTGACCGCGGGGCCTTGTGGCCCTGCGGTTATTTTTTTTGCCGGGCGGGATGCAAGGTTTCGGGAACTTGTGCATTTATATGGTAAAAGTTGTAAATTTGAAGGATATGAAAAAGACAATCATTGCGGCGCTTGTGCTTGCCGCGGGACTTCTGGGCCTCTCTTCCTGTCTGAAAGACAATGGAGTGGACTATTCGCTGTTTTACCCTAATGCACTTGTGACCTGCAAGACCAGCGAGGCTGGGGAGTTCTACCTCCAGCTCGATGACAAGACCACCCTCAAACCTATCAATGTGCAGGCTTCGCCTTTCAAGGGCAAGCAGGTGAGGGCGCTGACCAACTTCACCGACAAGGGCCCCTACACCCCGTCCGGATCGGGGATGAAGTTTGACAGGGCCGTCGAGGTCAACTGGATAGACAGTGTGCGCACCAAGACCACGGTGATGAGCACCGGCGACAGGGTGAGCGATGACAAGGCCTACGGCACCGCGCCGATAGAAATCATCGACAACTGGGTTACAGTGCTTGAGGACGGATACCTCACATTGGCATTCTGCGCGGACTGGGGTAATCCTCACCGTCCGCACGCGGTGAACCTTGTGCAGGGCGCGGACAAGGACGACCCTTATTATCTCGAGTTCCGTCACGATACGCTTGATGACAGGTTCGAGATGGGCGGCAGGACGATGAACGGCATTGTGGCCTTCGACCTGTCCTCTCTTCCTGACACCGGCGGCAAGACGGTCAAGATGACCATCCGCTACCTCTCTTTCAGGGGAGAGCGCAAAGTCACTTTCGACTATCGCAGCGGTGCGGTTTCCGAAAGCGGCAAGTCGGCTCCTCTTGCTTCCATCAGCCGGGGGCTGGCTCTCAACTAGCATCTCGTGGTGGCATCCGGCGGGCGCAGAGTCCCTGCGGACGGACAGGAACTTGTCCGCAGGGCCGCAAAAGGAGATGCTGCATCTGTGAGGGCACTGTATGACTCTCAGGTGCAGTATCTTTCTGCCGTCTGCCGGCGCTACCTCACCGATGAGGATGATGTCAAGGACGTGCTCCAGGAGAGTTTCGTCAAGATATTCTCCTCCTTGCGCAAGTTCAGCTGGAGAGGGGAAGGGTCGCTGCGGGCCTGGATGAAACGTATCGTGGTCAATGAGGCCTTGATGGTCTTGCGCCGCGCTTCACGTCTGGACACTGTCCCTGTCTCGGATTCGTCTGCGGAGTCCGTGGAGGAAGAAGAACCGCAGACTGACGGCATACCTATGTCCATACTTCAGAAGATGATAAGAGAGCTTCCGGACGGGTACAGGACCGTATTCAACCTGTATGTGCTGGAAGGTATGAGCCACAAGGAGATAGCCTCCCTTCTCGGCATAAGCGAGGGGGCAAGTTATTCGCAGTTCAGCAGGGCCCGTGCCCGTCTGGCCGCAAAAATCAAAGAGTACAGAAATGAAAGATAATTGGCAGGACAGTCTTCGTCGAGGTTTTGACGATTATGTGGAGAGCGCCCCGTCCGGGTTGTGGGAGGGCGTACACAAGTCTGTTGTGCGCAGGCGCAGGAGACGGGCGTTTGCCTTTGCGTCCGGATGCTCCGCTTTCGCCGCTCTTGTGGCGGCGGTGCTGCTTGTGCGTCCTGTGGCTTCTCCGGATGATGCTGTCGCTCTCCGCCGCGCCGGAGGGGCCCTTGTGTCGGAGGCGCCGGCGGCTCTGTCGGCTGCGGCATTGCCGCCGCCGGAGGCCATATACATGGCCGCACCGCCTGCGGTGCATCAGAGCCGGCCGGTCCCGGATACTCCGCAATATTCCAGGGAGACTGCCGCCGTGGAGACTCCTGTGGAGATGCCTGATGTTGAGGAGCCCGCCTCTGAAGAGGTTCTGCCGGGCGAGATTCTTGACCGTTTTGAATCCGGGCCCGTCCAGAGTGATGCCCGCTCCCGCAGGAAGGTGCCCGTGCTGGGGTTCTCCGCTTCGGGCATGGGTTCCGTCTCCCGTTCCGAACCGGGGTACGGGGCGCTATATGCCTCGGATGTGGTGTCGCTCTTTGCCGTGCATGACCGTGACGGTATCTATCAGACCCGGTCCGCGGCCTTCTCGGAACTCCTCTTGGCCAACAATTCAAGCGCGGTTTCCACCAGCACGCGCCATCGTCAGCCGGTGCGCCTTGAGCTTTCCGCCTCTTATGAATTCGCTCCGCGCTTCTTCCTTTCCGGGGGGCTGAGCTGGTCTTGCCTTGTGTCGGACATGTCCTCCGGGACGTCCGCAAGTCATTACGACACTCGCCAGACTCTTCATTATCTGGGGATTCCGCTTTCTCTGGGCACTCGCTTCCCGCTCTCCGACCATCTGGATTTGAGTCTGTCGGCGGGGGGCATGCTCTCCAAATGCGTCTATGGCACTTCCCGCACCGACTATATAGTAGGCGAGCGCACACGCGCGCACGAGTCAGGACGCATAAGCGTGAATGCTCTGCAATGGTCGCTTAATGTCGCCGCAGGCCTGGGGTGGCGGTTCTCTCCTTCGTTCGGGATATTCGTGAAGCCTGGTCTTGCCTATTACTTTGATGACGGGAGTTTCGTGGAGACTATCTACAAGGAGCGGCCGCTCAATTTTGACCTTGCTGTCGGACTGAGCTTCTATCTGTGACCCCCTTAGGCGCCGAAGCTGCCCTGTAAACGCAAAAACTCCAGCCTCTATGCGGGCTGGAGTTTTGAGCCACTCACCAGGCTCGAACTGGCGACCTGCGCGTTACGAATGCGCTGCTCTACCGACTGAGCTAAAGTGGCTTTATTGGACTGCAAAGATAGTAAAAAAGATTGCGCCTGCAAACAGCGGGCGCAATTTTCTACTTCTTGATGTGCCTTTTGCCGGCTGCGTCGGCTATGTTCACCATTATGCTTCCGAATATCCCGGCGCTGACTGAAGCCAGCAGGATGGCGATTTTGCCGGCGTTGCGGAGCTGCATCATCACTTCCGGAGAGTTGCCTCCGAATGAGAGGGTGTCCACGAATATGGACATCGTGAATCCGATTCCTCCGAGGCAGGCGGCGGCGAAGAGCTTGCTCCAGTTGGCTCCGGTCGGCATCTCCCCGAGCTTGAGTTTGGTCGCTATCCAGCTGAACAGCGTGATGCCTACAGGCTTGCCTATCAGCAGCCCGAGGAATATTCCCATCGAAACGCTGCCTAGCGCCGGGTCAAACTTGAATATGTTGAAGTATGAGGCGTCGCTGATCACCACACCTGCGTTGGCCAGGGCGAATATCGGCATTATCAGATAGTTCACCCACGGCGTGAGGAAACGCTCCACCCTGTAGCTCATGTCCATGGAGCCGTTGGCCACGGCTTCAAGACGCCTGAGGCAGTCTTTCTGCATCGCGTTCGGGAAGTCTTCCGGGTCCGGATTGTCGTATTTGGCCAGTTTCACGAGGAGTCTGTCCCTCTTGCGGATGTACTGATATTTGCTGTAGCGCGGTTCGGCCGGTATCAGGAAGGCCATCACGACCCCTGACATCGTGGCGTGCACTCCGCTGTAGTAGAAGAGTATCCACACCATCACGGCGCATATCATATATGGCAGGATGCGTTTCTCTCCCACTTTCTTGAGCATCATTGCGGCAAGGATCACGAGCAGCGAGATCCCGAGCAGGCCGAGCTTGATGCTGCCGCCGTAGAAAATCGCGACCACAAGGATTGCTATGAGGTCATCGGCGATGGCCAGGGCCGTCAGGAACACCTTGATGGATACGGGGACTTTGTCCCCCAGCATCGTGAGTATGCATACCACGAATGCGATGTCGGTCGCTGTCGGGATGCCCCAGCCGCTGGCGGCCGCGGTGCCGCTGTTGATGAGGGCGTATATGCATGCCGGCGCCATGACTCCGCCGAATGCCGCGATCACGGGCAGCATCGCCTTCTTGGGGGAGGACAGTTCCCCGTGGGCTATCTCCCGCCTGATTTCCAGCCCCACAGTGAAGAAGAACACGACCATCAGGATGTCGTTGATCAGTTTCTCCACCGTCATGTCCTTCGGAAAGTGGATGTCGGTACCGTTCCCCGAGAGGAAGCGGATCTGGACTTTGGCTTCAAGCAGGTTGTGGTAGAGCTCTTTTGTGAAAGGCAGGTTGGCGAGGAGCATGGCGGCCACGACACAGCCCATCAGCAGCACCCCTTGGAACCAAGGATATGATGCCGCCCTGCGGAAGTCGTCTCCGAACTTCACTATGCCCTTTTTCCAGGTAAAAGTAGAAATGAATCCCATTATATCAGAATTAGTACATGTCAGAATATTATGTCGAACTTGGCGTCCCCGGCGCATTCTCCTCCCTCGATGCACATCATCGAGCACCTGCCGTCCTCACGGCGGCACAGGGGGCTTCGCGCTTGGAGCTCGACGGCGACGAGATCTCCGGTCCTCAGGTAGCAGTATCTGCTGACTTCGCTTATCGAGGCCTCAATCTTCCCGGGCCCCGTGCCTTCGTGGCGGAAAACCTCCTCTCCGTCACGGCGCACCGTGAAACTCACGCAGTCCTGTTTGGACCGGGTTGTGCCGGGCAGAAACGAGGTGTGGTCCAGGCAGCTCGCACAGGCGAATCCTTCCGGAGAGCCGTCAATCATGTCTTCGGGGTACAGGAGCACCCCGTGGCCTATGCTCTCGAAATATCTTCCGGCGAAACGTTCTCCTATGCTCCTTCCGGGCCTTGTCATGCGTGCAAACACCACCGGTGTCCAGCTCAGGCGGCTCACGAAGTCCGGGACATAGAAATCCTCACCGTCCTTTTCCCAGGTGGTGTCCGGCCGTACCACGACCTTCCCCGATGATGTCAGCGTGACGATGTTCATCAGAACAGCCTTCCGTTGCCGGGGCGCGGGCCGTTCCACTTCTCGGAGAGCTTCTCCATCTTGAACTGCTCCTCGAATCTGGCGAACTGGGCCTTGGTGTCGAGGGTGAAGCTTCCGTTGCGCACCCAGCTGAAGTATGAAGGCTCCGTGTCGAACACCTGCCTGATCGTCTTGCCCTTGTGCTTGCCGAAGTTGATGATCACCTGGCCCTTGTCGTCGTAGATGAGGTGCCCGGAGAAGTCGACATACTTCTTGCCCACGAATGCGGAGAGCGCCTTGACATCGTTCTTGAGTTCGGCGTAGCGGTCGAGCTGGGCCTTGAGCACCTCATAAGTGGCCAGGGTGTCGGCCTCCGCCGAGTGGGCGTTGTCGAAGTCTTCACCTCCGCAGTAGAAGCGGTAGGCGGCACGCAGATTCCGGGGCTCCATCATGTGGTAGATGTTCTGCACATCCACCATCAGAGGCTCGTGGAGATTGACTTTCAGATCCTTGCCTGCGAGTTTGGCCCTCTCGAACTCTTCCGCGAGCATGGGGAGGTCGAATTTCGACGAGTTGAATCCCGCGAGGTCGCTGTCTTTGATCCATCCCGCCACCTCGTCCGCGACATCGAAGAATGTCGGGCAATCTGTCAGCATGTCGTCGGTGATGCGATTGACTTTGGAGGCCTCGGGATTGATCGGGCGCTGGCACCTGTTCTCATAATCCCATGGCTTTATCTTCCAGGTCTTGATCCTCTCTTCCCCTCCCGGGAAGATTTTGACGAAGCTCAGTTCTATGATTGAGTCCGCAGGTATGTTGAGGCCTGTGCTCTCAATGTCGAAAAACAGCAGAGGCCTCGAAAGGTTGAGTTCCATTCCAGTCAATAAATATTTATGAAACCATTATCGGCATCAGGATAGCGCAGATCTTGCCGCTCTCCTCGTCTTCCTCCGAAGGCACTATCAGGGCGGCCCTGCGTCCGTCGGCGAATTTCATCACCACGGTCTCGCAGGCCATGTTGCTGAGTATCTCGATGAGGAACGAGGACTTGAATCCGATGCTCACCGGGTCCCCGTTGTAGTCGCATTCGAGTTTCTCGTATGCGGCAAGGGCGAATCCGAGGTCCTGTGCCGTGATTTCGGCCTGCCCCTGACGGAGGTCGAGCTTGATGTGGTTTGACGCCTTGTTGGCGCAGACGGCCACGCGGCGGACGGTGGCGAGCAGCTGGTTGCGGTCTATGCGGAGGATGTTGGCGTTGTTCTGAGGTATGACTCTCCTGTATTCAGGGAACTTGCCGACTATCAGCCGGCATACCATCATCGTCTCTCCGAATGTGAACACAACCGTGCTGGAATCGAAAGCCACCTTGACATCGGTGTCATCCCTGTCGAGCACGGACTTGAGCACTGCCGCAGGCTTCTTATGCAGAATGAAGGAGGACTTCCCGCTGACCTTGGCTTCCTTGGTGGTGTAGCATATGAGCTTGTGCGAATCTGTGGCCACGAGGGTGGCGCTGTCGGTGTCCATGTCGAAGAATATTCCGTTCATCGTCGGGCGGATCTCGTCGTCTGCCGTGGCGTAGATGGTGCTGCTTATGCCTTCGGCGAGGACCTTGGACGGGAATGAAGCCGTCGTGGCCTCGTCTCCGACACCCTTTATCTCAGGATAGTCCGCCGCCGGGAAGTATGGCAGCGAGGAATTGCCGTTGGTCCAGTCGCAGGCGAAAGTGCCGTCGGAAGTGGTCTTGATGCTGACCGGCCGGTCAGGGAGGGCCTTGAGCAGGTCCATCATCTGTCTCGCCGGAATCGCGATGCTTCCGTCGCTCACTGAACTTTCGACTTCCAGGGCTGTCCTCAGGGTAAGTTCCTGGTCAGATGCTGTTATCTCCAGTCTGCCGTCCTTCAGGACAAGTAGGAAGTTTTCCAGAATCGGCAGTGCGGTCTTGGCAGGGATGGCCTTGGATACATCCAGCAGCCCTTTCAGCAATTCGTTGCTTGAAACGATGAATTCCATATTATATTATCAGTTTGTACAAAAATAGGAATTATTCCTGAAATTGGCATACAATTTGACCTCTGAGAGCCGGAAATTATTTAAAACTTATAATATGAAGAAAGGTTTTATCATCGTGCTCGCCTCCGTGGTCCTCAGCGGAATCACGGCGTGGGGCATAGTCAAGGCGCAGGAGCCTGCGTTCGCCGGGACCCAGGCCGGGGCCGCGTCTGACGGGCAGCTTGTCAAGACTGTCAATTTGTCACTCTCGGATTATCCTGATTTTACATATGCGGCAGAGAATTCGGTCAAGGCCGTAGTCTATGTGGAGGTGACCTCCAAGGCTCCTCAGCAGGAGTACATCGATCCGTTCTTCCGTTTCTTCTTCGGTGACGGCATGGGAGGCGGCGGCAGCCGTGAGCGCAAGGGCAGCGGGTCCGGAGTCATCATCCGCGAAGACGGATATATCGTGACCAACAACCATGTGGTGGCCAATGCGACCAATGTCACCGTCACTCTCAACAACAACAAGAAATATACGGCCAAGGTGATAGGCACCGACCCGGCCACAGATGTCGCCCTCATCAAGATTGACGCGACCGGCCTGCCTGTGCTTCAGTTCGCCGACTCCGACAAGCTCCGCCTCGGCGAATGGGTGCTTGCGATAGGTTCCCCTCTCGGGGAGCAGCTGCGCTCGACCATCACCGCAGGCATCGTCAGCGCCAAGGGCCGCTCGATGTCTTCCGGCGGCGAATTCAAGATTGAGTCGTTCATCCAGACCGATGCTGCCGTCAATCCGGGCAACTCCGGCGGCGCGCTGGTCAACAAGTCCGGTGAACTTGTCGGCATCAACACCGCCATCGTATCGACCACGGGATCATACAGCGGATATTCATTCGCGATTCCTTCCAACATCGTCCACAAGATCGTTGCGGATCTCATCGACTTCGGTTCGGTGAAGCGTGCGAAACTCGGAGTTTCAATCACTGCGATAAATGAAGAAATGGCGGAAAAGATGAAACTTTCTTCCCTCGACGGCGTATATATAGCTGAAGTTGTGAAGGGAGGGTCAGCGGACAAGGCCGGAATCAAGGCGGAGGATATCATCATCGCCATAGATTCGACCAAGACCGCCACCCCGCAGGCGCTTCAGGAGAAGGTGAACGCTTTCCATCCTGGCGACAAGGCTGAGGTCGAACTCATCCGCGGCGGGAAGACCCTGAAACTTCAGGTAGTATTCCAGGATGAGGAGTCCCTTGTGGCGGCGCAGAACGCGGACGGTACGGTCGTATTCTACGGGGCCACGCTCAAGGCTGCCAAGAAGGGAGTCGAGATCGTCTCCGCGGGCAACGGAAAGATTGCCGAAGCGGGCGGCGAGGACGGATTCATCATCATGTATGTCAATGACAAGAAGGTCAGCAAGCCTAAGGATGTCATTGATATAGCCAAGAAGAGCAACGGCGCCGTCTTCATCGAAGGCGTGACCGCTTCCGGCAGACCTGGGTACTTCGGCTTCGGTAAGGACCAGTAGTCGGCACGGCGGCATGCACTCATAGTGTTGTCGCGACCGGATACCAGTCCGGCCGCGACAATATTTTTATATAGTATAATGAGACAACTTAAGATTACAAAATCTATCACCAACCGCGAGAGCGCATCCCTGGACAAGTATCTCCAGGAGATAGGCCGGGAGGAGCTGGTGTCACCTGAAGAAGAGGTGGAGCTCGCCCAGCGGATCCGCAAAGGCGACCAGGAAGCTCTCGAGAAGCTCACCAGAGCCAATCTCCGGTTTGTGGTTTCAGTGGCGAAACAGTATCAGAATCAGGGTCTCAGCCTTCCGGATCTCATCAACGAGGGGAACCTCGGTCTGATCAAGGCTGCGGAGAAGTTTGACGAGACCCGAGGCTTCAAGTTCATATCTTATGCCGTGTGGTGGATCCGTCAGTCCATCCTGCAGGCATTGGCGGAGCAGAGCCGTATCGTGCGGCTTCCGCTCAACCAGGTCGGTTCCCTCAACAAGATCAACAAGGCCCTCGGCAAGTTCGAGCAGGAGAACGAGCGTCAGCCGTCCGCGGACGAGCTGGCCGAGATGATAGACATACCTAAGGACAAGATCAACGACACCCTCCGTGTGTCGGGCCGTCATGTCAGCGTGGACGCTCCGTTCGTGGAAGGCGAGGACAACAGTCTCCTTGATGTCCTCCCGAATGACGACTCTCCGAGCGCCGACCGCGGACTCACCAACGAGTCCCTCAGCACCGAGATCGAGCGTGCCCTCCAGATACTTACCGGCCGCGAGCGCGAGATCATCAAGTCATTCTTCGGCATCGGCTGCCAGGAGATGACCCTTGAGGAGATAGGGGAGAGGCTTGACCTCACCCGCGAGAGAGTGCGCCAGATCAAGGAGAAGGCTATACGCAAACTCAAGAAGCCGGCCGCAAGCAAACTTCTCAAGACATATCTGGGCTGATGAGTGCAGAGAATTTCATAGCCGCGAAGGCCTCAGAGGCCATCAAGGCTGTCTACGGGGCCGATGTGACGCCGGAGACGCTCCAGGTCCAGCCGACACGCAAGGAGTTCGAGGGTGACTACACCCTCGTGGTGTTCCCGCTCCTGCGCATCACCCGCCAGTCTCCGGACGCCACGGGCAACGCGCTCGGCGAGTGGCTCAAGACCAACTGCCCGGAAGTGAGCGCTTTCAATTCGGTCAAGGGTTTCCTCAATCTCAGCCTTTCCAACCTCTATTGGAAGGAGAGCCTCGAGAGTATCGCGGCCAATCCTGATTTCGGACAGCTTCCTTCGACAGGGCGCAGAATCATGGTCGAGTTCTCTTCGCCGAATACCAACAAGCCTCTTCATCTTGGGCATGTGCGCAACAATCTTCTCGGCGCGTCCGTGTCCAACCTCCTGAAGGCGGCCGGCAACGAGGTCATCAAGGCCACCCTCGTCAATGACAGGGGAGTGCATATCTGCAAGTCCATGTATGCCTGGAAGGAGCGTTTCAATGGCGCCACTCCTGAGAGCAGCGGCAAGAAGGGTGACCATCTCGTAGGCGACTGCTATGTGGAGTTCGCCAAGATGGAGAAAGAGGACCCGTCCGTGATGGACAAGGTGCACGAGATGCTGGTCAAGTGGGAAGAGGCCGACCCGGCTGTCCGCGCCCTCTGGCAGATGATGAACGAGTGGGTGTTCGCCGGCTTTGAGCAGACATACAAGGCTCTCGGAATCAGTTTCGACAAGACCGACTATGAGCACGATACCTACCTTCTGGGCAAGGAGCTTGTGCAGAAGGGCCTTGACATGGGCGTGTTCGTCCGCGATCCGGACGGCTCCGTGTGGTGCGACCTGACATCGGACGGGCTTGACCGCAAGCTGCTTCTCCGCTCTGACGGCACTTCCGTCTACATCACCCAGGATCTCGGGACCGCGGAACGCCGCTTCAGTGAGCACAAGCTCGACTCTCTGATATATGTGGTCGGAGATGAGCAGAACTACCATTTCCAGGTGCTCAAGCTCATCCTCAAGAAGCTCGGATTCAGCTGGGCCGACTGCATCTACCATCTCTCTTACGGCATGGTGGAGCTTCCTGAAGGCAAGATGAAGTCGAGGGAGGGCACCGTGGTTGATGCCGATGACCTTATAGAGAAGATGTACCAGGAAGCCAGGGAGACCTCCGAGGAGAGCGGCAAACTCGCCGAAATGCCTGAGGAGGAGAAGGAGAGACTCTACCGCATAATAGGGCTCGGGGCTCTCAAGTACTTCATCCTCAAGGTGGACCCGAAGAAGAAGATGCTTTTCAACCCTAAGGAGTCGATTGATTTCAACGGCAACACGGGGCCTTTCATCCAGTACACCCACGCCCGTATCCAGTCGATTCTCCGCAAGGCGGCGGAAGCGGGCCGCAAGGCTGCGGTGGCGCAGGACGCCGAACTCAGCCCCAAGGAGATACGCATTGTGCAGCTGCTCTCGTCCTACTCGCAGAAAGTCGCGGAGGCCGCGGCCGCATACTCTCCTGCCCTCATAGCCAACTATTGCTACGAGCTGGCGAAGGAGTTCAACCAGTACTATCACGATACGAGCATACTCCGCGAGCCTGACGGCAAGCTGCTTGAGATGAGGCTCGAACTTATATCTGACACGGCTGCGGTGCTCCGCGCCGGAATGGGAATACTGGGAATTGAACTGCCTGACAGAATGTAATATTCCGACTTCCGTCAAGGAGGTCCGTGCTCTCGGATGGGACTACATAGACGTCATCTTCTTCACGGGTGACGCCTTTGTGGATCATCCGAGTTTCGGTACCGCGTGCATATCGCGGTATCTTCAGAAGTTCGGCTACAGGGTGGCCGTCGTCCCCCAGCCAAACTGGCGTGATGACTTGCGTGATTTCCGCAAGCTCGGTGCGCCGCGTCTCTACTTTGCCGTCAACGCCGGGGCGATGGACTCGATGGTCAACCACTACACGGCCGCCAAGCGTCTGCGCCACGATGACGCCTATACCCCGGACGGCAAGGCCGGGCAGCGTCCGGACAGGGCCGTCACCGTCTACACCCGTATCCTGAAGGAACTCTGGCCTGATGTTCCGGTCGTCATCGGGGGAGTGGAGGCTTCGCTCCGCCGCCTGACCCACTATGACTATTGGGACGACCGTCTGATGCGTTCCATCCTGTTGGACAGCGGCGCCGACTGGCTGTGCTACGGCATGGGCGAGCGGCCGATGCTTGAACTGACGCGGGCCATCGAGTCCGGACGCAATCTCCGACAGGTGGAGAAGATTCCCCAGCTTGCATTCTTCCGCAAGGGGAAGTGGCGCGTGGACAACCCTCTCGTGCTCCATTCCTACGAAGAGTGCCTGGAGGACGACCGCGCTTTCGCGGAGAATTTCCATCAGATAGAGACCCACGCCAACATGCTCCACCAGCAGGTCATAATCGAGCCTGTCGCCGACGGGTTCGTCCAGATCAACCCTTCTTATCCTCCGGCGACACAGGAGGAGATGGATTCGTTCTGGGACTTGCCGTTCACCAAACGTCCGCATCCGAGATACAAAGGCAAGCGCATCCCGGCGTATGACATGATCAAGGATTCCATCATCACGCACCGGGGATGTTTCGGCGGCTGCAACTTCTGCACGATAGCCGCCCATCAGGGGAAGTTCATCCAGTCCCGCTCGGAGGAGTCGATCCTGGCCGAAGTCCGCAAGCTGGCGGCGATGCCGGAGTTCCACGGCAACATCTCCGATCTCGGAGCCCCTACCGCCAACATGTACGGCATGCACGGCAAGGATCCTGAGAAATGTGCGGTATGCCGCCGCAAATCCTGCCTTTTCCCCGCGCCGTGCCGCAATCTTGACCGGGACCATTCGCGTGTGCTGGACCTCTATCACAGGGTGGACGCCGTGCGCGGGGTCAAGCATTCCTATATCGGGAGCGGAGTCCGATACGACCTTTTCCTGGATGAGAACGGCTTCGTGGACGACACCGGCAAGCCGTATCTGAAGGAACTTATGCTGAAGCACACTTCCGGACGGCTCAAGGTGGCTCCGGAACATACCGAGGACAAGGTGCTGTACTATATGGCCAAGCCGTCGTTCCGCCTGTTCGAGCGGCTCCGGAGGGAGTTTGACAAGGTCAACCGGGAGAACGGCACGCATACGGAACTTGTCCCGTATTTCATCTCGTCGCATCCCGGGTGCACGCTGCAGGACATGTGGAAACTTGCCGCGAATCCTTGCCTGAAGGGCATCTGGATGGATCAGGTGCAGGACTTCATGCCGACTCCGATGACGACCTCATCGGTGATGTTCAAGACCGGTCTGGATCCGCGGACCATGAAGCCTGTCTTTGTCGAGCGCGATCCTGAAAGAAAAAAAGCGCAAAAAGCTGTTTTTTTTCAGAAAAATCAGAAAAAGTAGTATTATTGCACTCCAATTCAAATACGCAAAGACAAACTTCATTATGGCACAAGATAACAAGAAGCGTCACATCGTGAGTTATGAGAACATGTCCCGTGAACTTGCGGAGGCATTTTTGGAGAAGTACCCGAGGGGATTCAGCGATTATCTCCCCGATCTTGTCAAATATACCAAGCCGGACGGGACTCCGTTCTATGCTGTGATGATTGAGATTCCGGATGCCATCTATCTGGTCAAGATCAAGGTCAAGATTGATGATGCAGACGATATAGAGAGGTGGCTCGAAGGTGAGGAGGATGCAGAGAACGAGCAGGTTGCCGGGACTGCAGGCGAGGGTGGAGACGAAGGCGGAACTCTCCCTGACGAGAACATTTCCCAGTACGGGGGCGAAGATGACCAGTCCGATGCTACTGAATAGGGTTCTCGGAAAAATATCTGAACAGAACAGACTTCTGTATTTAAGTTTTTTGGTCGGCGTGCTCTCTGGGTGCGCCGCCGTTGTCCTTGACTGGGCCATTACCGTCATCAGCGGGCTTATCGACAGCTCGTTCGATGGAGGCAGCCTGGAATGGGGCTTCCTTGTCTTCCCTGGAGTCGGGATGTTCATCTCCATGCTGCTCCTGAGGTATGTCGTCCGGGACAATATCGGGCATGGCGTCACCAAGGTTCTGCTTGCCGTGTCCCGCAACGAGTCCAGAATCAGGCCGCATAACATGTGGTCTTCCGTCCTGACGTCGTCATTTACCATAGGATTCGGCGGCTCTGTGGGCGCCGAGGCCCCTATAGTCTATACCGGTGCGGCCATCGGCTCTAACCTCGGGCGGGTCTGCGGGCTGTCGTACCGCAGCGTAACCGTGCTTCTGGGCTGCGGTGCCGCCGGTGCCGTGGCCGGCATATTCAAAGCTCCCCTCGCCGGGATGCTCTTCACACTGGAGATCCTGCTCTTCAATGTGTCGATGAAATCGATGCTGCCGATGCTCATCTCCACGATTTCGGCGACGGTGGTCTCATATGCCTTCCGCGGACAGACTCCCGTGTTTGCCTGCGCCCTGACCCCGTTCTCGATGGGGAATCTGCCTTTCTATGTGGTGCTCGGTTTGTTGGCGGGGCTGTTTTCGCTTTATTTTACCAACGGCACACTGTGGCTTGAGGACAAGCTCGGCAAGTTTACCAATGTCTATATGCGCTGGCTGCTCTGCGCCGTGGGGCTGGGCTTGTTGATATTCCTTTTCCCTCCGCTCTACGGGCAGGGGTATTCAGACCTTCACAGCCTGCTCAACGGACAGGAGATACAGGTGGAGAACCATAGCCTGCTGTCTTTCCTGATGGATTACCGCTGGGGTGTGCCGGTGTTTTTCCTGCTCATCCTGTTCTTCAAGATAGTCGCGATGACCCTGACCAATTCGGGCGGCGGCGTCGGCGGGACTTTCGGACCGACGCTTTTCTCCGGGGCCATACTGGGATTTGTCGTGGCGCGCTGCTTCAACCTCGTGGGGATGAGCGTGCCGGAGCAGAACTTCGTCCTCGTGGGCATGGCGGCCCTGATGGCGGCCGTGATGCAGGCGCCGATGACGGCCATCTTCCTCATCGCCGAGATTTCCGGCGGCTACGAACTGCTCATACCGCTTATCCTGACTTCTACGGTGGCGTTCGGCACTGTGCGTATCTTCGAGAAGTATTCCATCTACACCAAGCGCATAGCGCAGAGCGGGGATCTGCTGACGCATGACAACGACCAGGCTGTGCTGACGCTGCTCCAGACCAATGACCTGATCCGCGACAAATACCCTAAGGTCTCGATTGACGCCCCGCTGCGCGATGTGGTGGACATCCTTGCCAATTCCGGCTCGGATGCTTCCGTGATGGCGGTGATTGATTCGAGCGGGCGTTTCCAGGGGATGATCGACCTCGCCGCTGTCCGCAAATACCTTTTCAGCACGGACAAATACGACAGCGTGCATGTCTACAACATCATGGAGACTCCGCCGGACTACATCTACTATGGAGAGAAGATGGATTCGGTGATGCACAAGTTCGACCGTACCGGCGCATGGAGACTGCCTGTGATAGACAAGGACCGCAAGTATCTCGGATTCATCTCCAAGTCCCGCCTCCTGACGGCCTACCGCTCTGAGCTCAGGGAGATTTCCCAGGAGGACTAGGAGGCCTTGCCGACCAGCCCCAGGGCGATCCTGTTCCTGTCGAGATCCACATCCAGCACCCTTACAGTCAGATGCTGGTGGAGTTTCACCACCTTTGACGGGTCTGTCCCGCGCGGTCCCATCTTGGATACGTGGATCAGGCCGTTCTCGTGGAGTCCTATGTCTACGAACGCTCCGAAATTGGTGATGTTGGTGACTATGCCGGGAAGTTCCATCCCGGGCTTGAGGTCTTCTATGGAGTGGATGTCGTCCGCAAATGCGAACTCGCTCGCCGCCTCCCTCGGGTCCAGGCCCGGTTTGGCGAGTTCCTTGAGTATGTCGTTGATCGTCGGAAGTCCCGCCGCATCGCTGACGAATTCCTCCGCCCGGATCTTTGAGCAGAGCTGCGCGTTGCCGACAAGTTCCATGGTGCTGACGCCAAGCGACTTGGCCATCATGTCCACTATCCCGTAGGATTCAGGGTGCACGGCGGAGGCGTCGAGAGGGTTTTCCGCTCCCCTGATACGCAGGAATCCTGCGCACTGCTCGAATGCCTTGGCTCCCAGGCGCGGCACTTTCTTGAGTTCCGTGCGGCTCCTGAAGCCCCCGTTGGCGGCCCGGTATGTGACGATGTTCTCCGCAAGTGCGGGGCCGATGCCTGCCACATATGAGAGGAGGTATGGCGAGGCCGTGTTGAGGTTCACCCCCACGGCGTTGACACAGCTCTCCACGGTGTTGTCCAGTTTCTCTTTCAGGAGCGCCTGGTCCACATCGTGCTGGTATTGGCCTATGCCCAGGTTCTTCGGGTCTATCTTGACCAGCTCGGCGAGCGGATCCATGAGGCGGCGTCCGATGGAGACGGCTCCGCGTACGGTCACGTCTTCATCAGGGAACTCCTTGCGCGCGACTTCCGACGCGCTGTAGATTGACGCTCCGTCCTCGCTCACTGTCCAGACTTTGCAGCCGTCCGGCAGGTGGATGCGTTTCATGAAGTCCTCCGTCTCGCGGGATGCCGTGCCGTTGCCTATGGCCACGGCTTCTATCCTGAATTTCTCCACCATGCCCTGTACGGCGGTTATTGCCTTGACCTTGTCGTTCTGAGGCGGGTGAGGGAAGATGATGGTGTGGTAGAGCAGGCCTCCGTTCTCGTCGAGGCAGGCTATCTTGCATCCGTTGCGGAAGCCGGGGTCTATCGCCATCGTGCGTTTCTGCCCCACAGGGGCGCTGAGCAGCAGTTGTCTGAGGTTCTCCCCGAACACGCGTATGCTCTCGATGTCGGCCTTTTTCTTGGCTTCCTTGAGGACTTCTCCGGAGATTGACGGCTCCAGCAGGCGCTTGTAGGCGTCGGCGACGGCTTCCTTGATCTGGGCTGCGAGCGGCGCTGCCGGGTAGGAGTGCTCCTGGCAGAAGTCGTAGTATATCTTGGCTCCGCATTTCTCCGGGTCAGCGTCTATCCCTATGCTCAGATAGCCTTCGCCGGAGGCTCTCAGCATCGCGAGCAGGTTGTGTGACGGGATGCGGGAGAGAGGCATCGAGAAGTCGAAGTAGCTGCGGTATTTGGAGCTCTCCGCCGATTCCCTGCCGGCTTTGGTGACGCTTGAGGTGATGCGGCGGTTCCTGAATATGGCTCTGAGGTTCTCCCTTATCACGGCAGTTTCGCTTAGGCGTTCCGCGATGATGTCCCTCGCGCCGGCCAGGGCTTCCTCGCCGCTCTTCACCTTGTCGTTGATGAACTTGGCGGCATCGGATTGCGGGTCGCGGGTGCGGACGTTCCACATGAGGTCGGCGAGCGGTTCCAGCCCGGCTTCCTTGGCCATGGTCGCCCTTGTCCGGCGTTTCGGCCGGAACGGGAGGTAGAGGTCTTCGAGTTCGGTCGTGCTGATGCAGTTCTCGATCTTCTCCCGAAGCGTGTCCGTGAGCGCCCCGGCTTCGGCTATGGTCTTGAGGATGGTCTCCTTGCGTTTTTCCATCTCGTCGAAGACATCGGCCCAGTGGCGCACTTCCGCCACCTGCACGTCGTCCATGCCTCCGGTCTTCTCTTTGCGGTAGCGGCTGATGAAAGGGATGGTGTCGCCTTCGGCGAACATCTCTATGCAGTTCTCTACCTGCCAGGTCTTGAGCTCCAGCAGAGAGGCTATGTGGTTGAGGTATAAATCTTTCATTGTTTCGGGAGGATTTTCCGGAATCTCAGTGCCAGCACGCCCCAGAAGGCTTCTCCGAAGATGCTTCCGGACATTTTGGAAGTACCTTCCTTGCGGTTCACGAACACTACCGGCACTTCCTCTATGCGGAATCCGAGTTTCCTGGCGGTGTATTTGAGTTCTATCTGGAAGCCGTATCCTTTCATCTTTACGGCGTCGAGGTCGATGGACTCCAGTACTTTGCGCGAGTAGCAGACGAAGCCTGCCGTGCTGTCATAGATCCTGAATCCGAGGACGGTGCGGACATAGATTGAGGCGCAGTAGGAGATGAGGATGCGCGAGATGGGCCAGTTCACGACGTTGATGCCGTCGCAGTAGCGGGAGCCGACGGACATGTCCGCCCTGCCTTCCGCCACCGGTCTGAGCAGTCTCGGGAGATCCTCCGGGTTGTGGGAGAAGTCGGCGTCCATCTCGAAGATGTAGTCGTAGGCGTGCTCCAGGGCCCATTTGAATCCTGTCACATACGCTGTGCCGAGACCGAGTTTGCCGCTCCTTTCGATGAGGTGCAGCCTCTCCGGGTAGATGCTCTGGAGTCTCTTCACCTCCTCTCCGGTGCCGTCCGGCGAGCCGTCGTCAATCACGAGGATGTCGTATCTCCCCTCGATGTCCAGTACCGCCCCGGTTATTTTTGCGATGTTCTCAATCTCGTTGTAGGTCGGGATTATGACAAGTTTCCGTTCCATATTTTAGTGTCCTTATCCTGCAAATTTAGTGCTTTTTATTTACTTTTGTACTTATGACAGTACGCAGATTTGACATTCCTTCTCGGGTGCCTGTTTCAAGGCTCCGTGAAATCGCTTCCCTCAGCGACGCAGCATATACTCTCATCTATACCAATCCGATGGAACTCAAGTGGGTGGATCTCGGACTTGAGCGTATGCTCCAGGTTGCATCCTATACCGGTGCGGCCATGTTGTATGCGGATCACTTCCGCTCGGAGGAGGGGGGCGTGTTCCCGCATCCGCTCATCGACCTGCAGGAAGGTGCCTTGCGGGATGACTTTGATTTCGGCGGGGTTCAGCTCTACAGGACGGACGCATTGAGGGCTGTGGTCGCCCAGATGGACGAGGACTACGAGTATGCCGGGCTCTATGACCTCAGGCTGAGGGTTTCCCGTCTCGGGAAGATAGTGCATATCAACGAGTTCCTTTATTATGAGGTGGAACTGGACACACGCAAGTCCGGGGAGAAGCTCTTCGACTATGTGGATCCGCGCAACAGGGCTGTCCAGATCGAGATGGAGAAAGCCTGCACCGCTCATCTGAAGGCTGTCGGCGGGTATCTGCGGCCGGAGTTCAAGAGTGTGGACCTCTCCGGGGGAGGGGATTTCGAGCACGAGGCCTCTGTCGTGATTCCTTGCCGCAACCGGGTGCGCACCATAGGTGACGCCATCCGCTCGGCTCTGGGGCAGGAGACATCTTTCAAGTACAATGTGATTGTGGTTGACGACAATTCTAATGACGGCACCGTGGATGTGATCCGCTCTTTTGACGATCCCCGTCTTGTCTATATCGCCCAGGACCGGGGTTATCACGCTATCGGGGGCAACTGGAACGCCGCCGTGCACCACCCTTCCTGCGGCCGCTTCGCGCTCCAGCTTGATTCGGACGATGTGTATTCCGGTCCGGACACGGTGCAGAAGTTCGTGGACGCCTTCCGTGAGCAGAACTGCGCGATGGTGATAGGCTCCTACCAGCTTACCGACATCAACTTGAACCCGCTGCCGCCGGGAGTCATCGACCATCGTGAGTGGACTCCGGAGAACGGGCGCAACAATGCATTGAGAATCAATGGGCTGGGTGCGCCTCGCGGCTTCTGGACTCCGTTGCTGCGGCAGATCAATTTCCCGGTGACCAAGTATGGTGAGGATTATGCGGTGGCGTTGCGCATAAGCCGGGAGTACCGGATCGGGCGCATCTGGGATGTGCTCTATGATTGCCGCCGTTGGGATGACAATTCGGATGCGGCGCTGGATGTCGAGAAGGTGAACGCCAACAATCTCTACAAGGACCGTATACGTACCTGGGAGCTTCAGGCCCGTATCGCCCTCAACCGTGGCGAGGCTGCTTGTCCGTGGCATGACGAAAAATAAAGTTGGAACTTTAGGCTTTTTATTCGTATATTTGCGCCTGCGCTGAGACCGGTTTCGGTGGCGGCGCGACTGGAAAGATGCTCGAGTGGCTGAAGAGGCACGTCTGGAAAGCGTGTGGTCGTCAAAAACGGCTCCAGGGTTCGAATCCCTGTCTTTCCGCGAATAGGGCTGATGCGCTGATTTGCAATGAATTAGAGGCAAAATTAAGTCCAAAACGGGACAAAATCGGGACAAGCTCTGTCCCGATTTTTGATTTCAGGATCTCCGTTCTCTGCTTTCCGGGCAGGAGCCGGAATCCACTACAGATTGCCACTGGGATTCACGTTGTCTATATGCTATTTCAGAATGCTCTCGGCTTGATGGAGTTCGGAAATTCTTTCTTGGATCAGTCTTTTGGGAAGTCGAGAGTTTGAGCGGAGTAGCCGCTCAAGTGCAGTAATCATCTCTGTCGTGCTGATGATGTTCCTGGAGGTCATCAGATCCGTGATATACAGTATTCCCGAAACAACCACATTCTCCGTCGAGGCATTATCCCTTAATGTCTTGTCCCCAGTCAGAAGCCGACATTTGCACCGCTTGGCATAGACCAGGACGGAGACGTCCACGGACGACAGGTTACAAACGCCGCGATAGCTTGCCACCATCCCGAAGACCTCCGCGACCTGCTCGCCGGAGAGGGAATGGACTTTGAGGAAACCCTTGTCCACGAGCGCCAGCACGGCCCTTTTCTGTTCTTCGGCTACGATTTCATTCATGACCACGTCAAGCGTCCTGAAGTCCAGTCCGAGTTGTCCGCAGTATTGCAACAGCCCGGCATTGTACAGGTCAATCAAGATGTTTGTGTCGTTGACAACGATTTCCATCCCTACATGAGATTGAGGTTCTCCCTTACCTGTGACACGGAAGTTTCAAGGAGGGCCGCCGCTTTGGATGGGCTGATCACGTCGCTCGCCAGGGCGCGGTAGACTAGGCGACGGAACCTGTCGGTGCACTCAGCCGGATATAGAGCTGACTCCACGGCAGCCTTGAACTCCGGAAGCGCATTCTTTTTTTTACAATAGGAAACGTATCTGCGATCAGTTATGATATTCAGCTGACGCGCCTTGATCATAAGGGCGTCAACGGACACTCCGTATTCTTTCTGAACGGATTGCAATTCGACGAGGGATATGTCGTGGCGGGCCTCTCCGATAAGCCCCCTGAATTTGTCGGACGGTATCAGCACCTCATTCGCGAAGACATTGCACATCCTCTCCTTGTCAACCCCAGGCGCGCATTTCAGAAGCAGATGTCCCAGTTCGTGGAAGATGGTCAGCCTCTTGCGTTCGGAGGCCATTCCCCTGTTCACCACTATGGCGGGGATGTCTCCGGCCTTATTGCAAGTGCCCGAAAACGAACCGCCTCCGTCTATCTCTATGATCTTGATCCCGATGGATTCCAGTAGCTCAACAGCTGAGACTATCGCATCCGCACCCAAATCCAGATCTTGGCGGAAGCGCCTCGCGAGCGATACGGCGTCACCCTCGCTCTCCACGCTGACATTGCTGTAGTCCAGACTGAATTTCGCGGAAATTCCGAGAATCGCCTCTATCTCCAGATATTTCTCCATCTCGTTGCAAACGGTGTACTTGATTGACTCCTCCTGCTTGACCCCCAGCCTTGAGCTCTTGCGGAACTCGAATCCGGAGGGGTTCAGTGATACGGCAAATGGACGGAAGAAATAGTCCAGATTCATCCCGAGAGCTTTGGAGAAGAGAATCAACACATCGCTGGATGGCATCATCAGTCCCTTTTCGTATTTCTCGATGGCGGAGGATGAGACGGCTCCATTCAGAGCATCACGCAAGTCCCTCTGCGACATGCAGCGGATTTTCCGGGCGTTTACAAGTCTGCGGGCAAAAGTGTTATCCATATTATATACTCTCGTGTGTGCAAAAATACAAATAATTTCTCATTTTGCATACCAAACCATACAAAAACCCGTTCAGGGTTGTTACAACCTTTTCAGCCCTTCGCGGCATCCCTTCCACCACCGGTCCTGGAGGTCGAAGGCCTCCCGTTCCAACGGACGGGAACGGTATGGCTCGGTCTTCGGCCAGAGGGCACCTTTCCAACTACCCCGTCCGGCATCCGAGTGAGGTTGTCGCGCTCGAACTGCCAGATGTGGATGCACTCGTGGACAGCCATCTCGGGCGTCGGGCTGTCGGCGATGAACAGGTATGCGTGCTCCACGGTGCTGATGGTCAGGAAGTCTTTGTCTAGCCTGGCGGAGCGGTGTTGAGTGGTTGATTCCTGCGAGGATTGTATTAATTTTTGAAGAGATTATGCAACAAACGATGCCGCCGATTGACTATTTTTGGTGCAAATAAAACACTGTGTCGATGAAAAGGTTATTGTTTGCATTTCTGTCGGTGGCTTTCTTTGCTGCCTGCAGTGGGCAGATTTCTCCGACTGCTCTGATAAAAGTTGAAGGAGGCATGATTCGGGGAACTGTCGCTGAAGACATGCTGGTATTTAAAGGTATTCCTTTCGCCGCCCCTCCTGTCGGAGATCTGAGGTGGAAGGCTCCCCAGCCCGTAGTGCCTTGGGAAGGAACCAGGGATGCAAGCAAATTCGGCCCCAGCCCTATCTCCAGCATGGGTTTCCCGCGAGATATGAGCGAGGATTGCCTGTATCTCAATGTCTGGACACCGGCAACCAAAATATCTGACAAGCTCCCGGTGATGGTGTGGATATATGGCGGCGGATTCTCAATGGGAACTTCGTCTTTCTACGACGGAGAAGCCATCGCAAAGACCGGTGTCGTCTTGGTGACCATTAATTACCGTGTAGGAAAGATCGGTCTCTTCTGTCATCCCGAGTTGAGCGCCGAGAACCAGGAGCATGTGTCCGGCAACTATGGTATTCTTGACCAGATTGCGGCCCTCAAGTGGGTTCAGAAGAACATTTCCGCTTTCGGCGGCGACCCTCGCAAAGTTACGATATTCGGAGAGTCTGCCGGCGGTATTTCCGTGAGCATGCTCGCCGCATCACCTCTGGCAAAGGGCCTCTTCCGCGGAGCCATTTCGCAGAGTGGAAGCTCGTTCGGCCCCATCCGTCCCGTGTCTTCTCCAGGAGAGAACATGAAGACTCTTGCACAGGCCGAGGCGGAAGGACTTGCATTCGCCGAGTCTCTGGGCGCTTCGTCGATTGCTGAGTTACGGGCTATGGATGCCTCGGTGTTTGCCAGGCAGACGGTTGTGACCGGAGGTGCATGGCCTGTCGTAGACGGCTATGTGATTCCCGATGACCAATATAAGATGTATCAGGCTGGCAACTACAATGATGTCGCGTTGCTCATAGGTTACAACTCCGATGAGGGAGACAGCTTCGAGTTCTTTTCTTCTCCTGAAGATCATATCGCACATGTGCGCAGTAGATATGAGGACTACGCCGACAGACTTCTGCAGGCTTATCCCGTGGGCGAGAATGATGTGCCCAAGACCGCAAGAGATTTAGGAAGGGATGCCGCTTTCGGTTGGGGGACATGGAGCTGGGGCCGCCTGCAGAACGAGACGGGACATCAGCCTGTATATATGTACTATTTCGACCAGCCGCCCGCATACCCTGAGGACTCTCCCAAGTACGGACATCGCTCACCGCACGGACAGGATGTGGATTTTGTGTTCCAGAGCCTCCGGAGCCCTTCTGCTTCCGACAAGAAGCTGGCTGCTTATATGCTTGAGTATTGGACAAATTTTGCAAAGTACTGTGATCCCAACGGAAAGGGCGATGACGCAGAACTGCCTGTTTGGCCGCTCTTTAAGAATACTGATTCTAAGGTGATGGTGCTGACTGGAGAGAAACCTCACCCATCACCTGTCCCGAGCGAGGATTCAATGTGGGTCCTTGACGAATACTACGCATGGCGTAGGTCGCAAGAATAGACTTTATCAAAACTAACACTAAAACTTTTAATATAATGCGCAGATTTCTTCTGACTACAGTATTGTTGACTGCTGCCTTCTTCTCTTCTGCTCAAAGCAGTCAGACTGTTGCATCGCAGACGGGGACGAGGCCCGTGTTTATGAAACCTCGTGACTGGGGCGGATTCAATCGTTATGCTGCTGCGAATGCAGAAGTGAAGACGGCCCCCAGAGCCATCTTTTTGGGCGATTCTATTACGGATTTCTGGGCGGAGTATCGTCCCGAATTCTTCTCGTCACACAATTATCTGGGGAGGGGAATTGGAGCTCAGACCGTGGAGCAGATGCTGACTCGTTTTCAACGTGATGTCGTAGATCTGCACCCCAAGACTGTTGTTATTCTCGCCGGAATCAACGACATTGCACAGAATAACGGCCCGATGTCCCTCGAGAACATCGCCGGATGTATACAAACGATGTGCGAATCTGCTAGAGCCAATAATATTATCCCCATCGTGTGCTCTCTTTTGCCTTGTGACAAGTTCTACTGGAATCCAGAGGCGCAGCCTGCTTCAGATGTCATTGCGCTTAACGAACTTCTCAAGGCCTATACGCGAAGGGAGCGTATCGACTACGTGGATTATCATACTCACATGGCGCTTCCAGACGGATCGTTGCCTGAAGCGTTTTCAAAAGATGGTTGTCATCCGACCGTCGAGGGTTATGCGAGGATGGAAGAGATCATAGTGCCGGAGGTCGACAGAATAATAGATGCGGCAGAGAAGCGGAAGGCGGCTCAGAATGCTCCGGCGGACTGGGCGGATTTCAAGCGATATGAGCAGGCAAACGCTTCACTCAGCGAGGCACCGTTCCTGGTGTTGATGGGCGATTCCATCACGGACAACTGGTTCAAGGAGGATCCTGCTTTCTTCGAGAAGAACAACTTCGCGGGACGAGGCATATCCGGACAGACGGCAAGCCAGATGCTGGTTCGTTTCGGACGCGATGTCATTAATCTGCGCCCCAAGGCTGTCGCCATAATGGCGGGAACGAATGATATTTGTCAGAGTCTTGCTTCCATGTCATATTATCCCGAAGAGACGATAATAGGCAATATCATTGCCATGTGCGAGCTTGCAGAGAATGCAGGGATCAAGGTGTTGCTCTGCTCTGTGACTCCCTGCGCGCACTATCTGCCAATCCCTACAATCGATGCGGCTGCTCCAATCGTGGCTCTCAACGCAAAGCTCAAGGCCTATGCCGCCTCTCACAAGAATGTCACGTATGTAGACTACTTCTCTGCTCTCGCCAACGAGGAGAATGGACTTGACGATAACTGTTCGTACGACGGCATACATCCCACGATCAATGTCTATGATGACATGGAGCGGATTCTTGTCGATGCGGTCATCAAGAATCTCAAACCCGGCAAACGTCAGTTCTATACCATACCGGCGGAAGAAGCCGACAGAATCAAGGCCGAGAATGATGCGAAGAGGAAAGAAATGAATATGCCCATGAATTTCGGGGAATTGGTAAAAATGTTCAATCATGTCCGCTAAAACAGTTGTACTTACAGTCTCATGTCTGCTGTATGCCGTCGTCATGTCGGCACAAAAACCAGGTCAGCCGTCGTGGCTCGACAACGCTGTGTTCTATCAGATTTATCCTTCATCGTTTCAGGATTCGGACGGCAACGGAATCGGAGATCTCAATGGGATAAAATCCAGGCTCGATTATATCAAGTCGCTGGGGGTGACCGCCATCTGGCTCAATCCTATCTATGTCTCAGGATGGACCGATGGCGGCTATGATATCATCGACTACTACAAGGTGGATGAGCGCTTCGGTACCAATAGTGATTTCGTGAAGCTTGTGCAGGAAGCGCATAATCTGGGTATCAAGGTCGTCATGGATCTGGTCGCGGGGCATTCTTCCGATCAGTGTGAATGGTTTATTGAGTCTTCGCAGGCTCCGGACCAGCGATATTCAGATTATTATATCTGGCCAACTTTCAAGCCGGAGGCAACCGATTCCCAGCACGCTGCGCTTATCCGCAAGTTTGTGAGCACAGATGCTCCACGGGCACCTTTCTACGTCAAGAATTTCTACGACACCCAGCCCGCGCTGAACTTCGGTTATGCAAATCCGGATCCTGCACATCCATGGGAGCAGCCTGTCGATGCACCAGGCCCGAAGGCTATGAGGCGTGAACTCAAGAACATCATGTCTTTCTGGATGGACAAGGGGGCCGATGGATTCCGCGTAGATATGGCAGCAAGTCTTGTCAAGAACGATTTTGACAAGGCTGAGACCATCAAACTATGGAAAGAAGATCTGTGCAGATGGTTTGACGACGAATATCCGGAGGGAGTGTTGATTGCCGAGTGGTTCAACCCTTCGCAGTCTCTGGAGGCTGGTTTCGACATCGACTTCTTCTGCCACGACGGCATGTATAACTACTCAACATTGTTTTTCTTCTCGTCCATGAGGCCGGGGACACCGCAGCCGCAACCATATTTCTCGCGGAAGGGTGAGGGCTCGTTGGAGACATGGCTCGACCTGTACTGCTACCAGCGGGACATCACCGCCGGGAAAGGCTATGTTTGCATGCCAACGGGCAATCACGACTTCAACCGCCTGTGTACCGAAGGCCGCACCAATCCGGAGGATTTGAAGGTTGCGATGACATTCTTCCTCACCATGCCGGGCGTGCCGTTTATCTACTACGGTGACGAAATTGGCCTCAAGCAGAACCCTGCAGCCCCATCAACTGACGGTTCTGGATTCAGGGCTGGCTGCCGCATCCCCATGCTTTGGAATTCGAGCGCGAATGCCGGGTTCTCTTCGGCTCCTGAAGACAAGATTTACATCCCTCAGGATCCCGATCCCGCCCGCATGACCGTGGACAAGTCCGAATCCGATCCTGCATCGCTGCTCAATTATGTGCGTGGCCTCATCGAGCTGAGGAGTCGTGTCAAGGTTTTGGGTGCTGATGCCGCGTGGAAACTTTTGAGTGATCCTCATCAGCCTTATCCCATGGTCTATGAGAGGAGCATGCCGGGACAACGCTGTATCGTCATCTTGAATCCTTCTGGAAAACGCCGTACCGTCACTCTGGCTAGCCAAGGCGGTACTCCGCACCGAATCGGTGGCAATGCCGCATCCTACACTTACAGACAGAAGAGACAAGGGGACATCATCACCATCCCCGCAGCCTCCGCTCTGATTCTGGAGTATTAATCTGGTTTTCATTTCCTTATCTATCATGAGACGTCCTGCTTTAATTTTCCTCTTTTGTCTGGCGCTGGCTTCGTGCTCTCGTGCCGTAGACAAATACGTCATTGGTATCTCGCAGTGCAGTATAGATATGTGGCGAGAGGTTGCCAATTCTGAAATGATGCAGGAAGCGTCGTTCTACAGCAATATATCGCTCGTAATCAGGTCTGTTCATGATGATTCGGAACAGCAAATCAGGGACATTGAGAGATTCATCGATGATAAAGTAGACCTCTTGGTCATCTCGCCCAATGAAGCCGAGTCGCTGACGCCGGTGGTTGAGAAAGCCTATGATGCCGGCATCCCTGTCATTCTCTATGACAGGAAGATCAACAGCGACAAGTACACCGCCTTCGTGGGCGGCGACAATCATCAGATCGGCGTTTTCGCGGGCATGTATGTGCTGAGCAGACTCCAAAATGGCGGCAACATCATCTTGATTCAGGGGACAAAGGGTTCGACCGCCGATACTGAAAGGTATGATGGTTTCGTGGAGGCTACGCGGGAATCGACCAGCATCAATGTGACCGCGCGTGCTTACGCCAATTTCAACAGAAGCGATGCCCGCCGCGTCATGACCGAGCTGCTAGAGACTCTTCCCGATCAGAAGAAACCCGACCTGGTGTTTGCTTTCAATGATGAGATGGCCGCCGGTGTCTATGAGGCCTACGCCCAGGCTGGAATCAAAGACAGGCCATACATTCTTGGCATCGATGCCCTTCTTTCTGCAGACGATTCGGGAACGATTCCCTATATCCAGAACGGCATCGTGGACGCTTCTTTCATCTATCCAACAGGGGGCAACGTGGTCATTGACCTCGCACGCAGGATTCTGATGAACGCCCAATACAACAAAGAGAACATCTTGAACACGGAACTCGTCAACCGTAGCAATGCCAAGATCTATAGCATGCAGCTCAGCCAGATTGCCCAGAAGCAGAAGAGAGTGGAGGAGTTGAATTCCCGGATCAATGCCAGCCTTGCCAAGTATGAGCGTCAGCAGATTCTATCATATGGTCTGCTTGCTCTGTCTATTGTCCTCGGTGTGATGTTCATAAGTCTTGTGTTCGTGGCGCATGCCCGCAACAAGCTGGTTAATCAACTCAACATCCAAAATGCCCGGATCAAAAAGCAGGTCGATTCTTTGGAGGCGCAGAAGCAGCAGCTCGTGGAGTTGTCTCAGAAACTCGAAGAGACAACCGCCGCCAAACTGGTGTTCTTCACCAATATTTCGCACGAATTCAAGACTCCGCTATCGCTAATCAGCGGCCCCATCGACGATCTGATTGCCAATAAGGAGATGCCGCAGAGCGCAGCTGTGCCGCTGGATATTCTTAAGCGAAACAGCAGCAAATTGACCAGGCTCATCACAGAGTTGTTGGATTTCCGCACGCTGGAGAGCGGTAAGATGGTTGTCAACTACTCGATAGGGCATATTGATGACTTCATTCGCGAGATTGTCTCCATGTTTACCGATGTGGTCAAGAAAAGAAAGCTTCACTTCTCTTTCGAGGTGGATGATGCCGATTATAATATCCCATTCGATCCCATTAAGATGGAGAAGGTATTCACCAACCTGCTGTCCAATGCGTTCAACCATGTGGACCGTGAGGGAACTATCAGGATCCGCCTCTTCTCGGATACCGCAGACGGCCAGCGAACAGTCAATCTCTCCGTGTTCAACAGCGGCTCGTATATTCCGCCAGAGAATATGGACAAGATCTTCCAGCGCTTCTATTCGCTTGATGCACAGCAGAAAGGCACGGGAATCGGACTCGCGCTCGTCAGCTCAATCGTCGATGCCCTCGGTGCTACGATTGATGTCAAGAGCGAAGAGGCCACAGGTACAGAGTTCACCGTCCAGTTCCCGATCATAAAGGATTTACGTACCGATGCCAGCCTGGACTACAAGACCTATGTGCCGTCTTTCGCCAAACTCAAATTCGCGACCATGGGGGAGGAGGATCTGGATTCCGGCATCCCTGATGAGATGATGTTCAGCCGGGACGGTAGGAAGATTGTGCTCGTCATTGAGGATAATATGGATATGCGCCTTTATATCAAGAATATACTCTCTGCCGATTATCAAGTGTTCCTGGCCAAAGACGGTAATGTGGGACTTGCAAAGGCACTGCGTATTGTACCCGATATCGTCCTCTGCGACATCATGATGCCGGGGCTTGATGGGTTCGAGGTCTGCTCTTCGCTTAAGCAAAACGATGTGACGCGCCATATCCCTATAATACTGCTGACCGCCTGCTCGTTTGAGGAGCAGAAGGCGCGCGGCTATGAGAGCGGTGCGGATGCCTTCATGCAAAAGCCCTTCAATGTCACGACCCTCAAGGTACGCATGCAGAAGCTGCTTGAGAAGAGCACCCAAATCAATGCAGAGATCAATGGTGACTGGCTCGCTGGCCGAGACACATCATCGCTCTCGCGAGAATCTGTCTACCTGCTCAACCGCTTCCGTGAATATGTGGAAAGCAATATTCTGGAGGCCCTCACCATTGACGATATAGCCAGGTATCTTGGATGCTCGAAGTCGAAACTTTATCGAGAGCTCAAGGATGTCACAGATTATTCGCCTGTGGATCTCGTTAACCTGGTGCGTCTTCACAAGGCTGTCAACCTCATGCGGTACGAACACCAGAATATCTCTGAGGCTTCGTTCAACACTGGCTTTTCTTCTCCTTCGTACTTCTCGCGCACTTTCTTGAAATACTATCATATGCGCCCCAAGGAATATATCCAGAGCAAATCATAAACACTTATCAATAATGAAAAAAGCAATCATTTCAGCCGTAATGCTTATTGGTTTCTGTACCATCGTGTCGGCACAATCTCCTGTCAGACTCTATGACGGGAAAGCTCCAGGAAGTGAAAACTGGACCCAAAAAGAGGCTACAATAGAATATATGTCGCCCTTCTGGAATGAGATCAATACTGTGGTCCTCAATGTGGTGGACCCTGTGGTCATCCCTTATCTCCCTGCTCCAGGCACGGGCAACGGTGCCGCTGTGCTTGTTTGCCCTGGCGGTGGATTCTCGGCTTTGTCATGGAACAATGAAGGTCCTCAGGTTGCCGAGTGGCTGTCTGCACATGGCTTCACTGCGTTCGTCTTGAAATATCGCACGGCCTATGCTGGCAAGAACGAGAAGGAAGTCAACATGGTTGCCCAGTATACCTACGGAGGCAAGCGTCCGGACGACGCCTACAAAGCACTTGCGGCAAAGAACAAGGAGGTAAATGACAAACTTGGAAACATTCGTGACTTTGCATATCAGGATGCAATCGCTGCCATGAAGTATATTCGCAGGAATGCCGGGAAATACGACATTGCTTCCGACAAGATCGCGATTGTAGGATTCTCCGCCGGTGCCGCACTTGCACTTGAGGTGCTCTATAACCATGATGAGATGTCCAAGCCCAACATGGTGGGAAGCATCTATGGCGCCATGGCCAAGGCGCAGATGCCTCAGGATCCTTGCCCGCTGTTCATCGCCGCTACCCAGTATGAAATCATGGGGCTCTCGTATGAACTCTACGGATTGTGGTGCAAGAACAGGCTTCCTTCTGAGCTGCATTCTTTCACCGGTTCGCGCCACGGTTTCGGGTATCGTCCTAACGGTGCTTCCGAGAATATATGGGCACAACTGTTCTACAATTTCATGGTAAAGACCGGTTTTATACAATAGTCTCATGAATATTTGAGTTTGTACAATTATTCCGCTTTTTGGCAGAATCGTTTCATTCTCGGCAATTGAAACGATTCTGCTATTTTTTGAAAAGGAAGAGCCTTTCCTCTTTTATGATGGCGGTTATTTTTGCTGCAGTTATTGTGGTTTATGGGCAATAATAGATTGGTATGTGTTCCTGTGCCATTCTGTTTATTTGGATGGCACAGGTTTATAACCGCCCGGAGGACCATGACGCTAAAACTAATATTAAATGAGTAAGAATCTGCTTTTGTTTTTCATTTTGCCCCTGCTCGCAATGTCTTGCGCAGGAGGGCATGTTGTCATTGATGATTTCGAATCCGGAAATCTTGACAAATGGTTTGTGGACGGCAATGCTTTCCTGCCTAATCCTATGGAAGTTAAGGCTGATCCCAGAGTCTCTGGAGCGGCCGGTAAGTTCTATGTTGAAAGTAAACACGGGATGCCCGGCTCTTTCAGTGCTCTTCACGGAACGATGACATCGGCAACGTTCGACATCAATCGCAGATATGTGAATTTCCTCATTGGTGGTTCCAGGGCCATGCCCGGATACGATCATGCTGCAGTGGAGTTGCTCTGTGAAGGCAAGGTGGTCAGAAGCGCGGCTCCACATTCTTCCGACCCTTGTGTCATGGAATGGGCTTCGTGGGATGTTGAGGATCTCATGGGCCGGAAAGCGAATATTCGTATCAGGATAGATTCCGTCTCATCAGCACTTCCGCTCGTGGACAAGTTCATCCTTATCGATGAGATAGCCTTATCCAACAAGAAGAAAAGCACATTCAATGACGAATTGTCGCTAAGCATTACTGCCTCCGATAATTATCTGCTCATACCCTCTGCCAACGATGGGGGAGTGTCAAGATTGTCCATCATGTCCGAGGGACGCAACATTCTCGGCGAATCCCAGGATATCAATGTGGCTTCCAATCATTGTGATTATATGATTCCAATTGACATCTCCTCATACAAAGGCAAGCCTCTGGATGTAGTAATCACTTCGATTGATAGCAAATCGCTTACAGCCACGGGGATCATCCAGTCCGCAGACAGGCAGCTCAATCGCGATGAGCCATACAGACAGGTATATCACTTTACCCCGGACTTCGGATGGACCAACGATCCTAACGGCATGGTTTATCTTGATGGGGAGTACCATCTTGCATATCAGGCAAATCCTTATGGCACAAAGCACTACAATATGCATTGGGGAAATGCCGCCTCCAAAGATCTTGTGCATTGGAATGATCTCCCTTTCATAGTTGCTCCTGATGAACTCGGTGCCATCTATTCAGGAAGCTCCGTGGTAGACAAGGACAATTCAGCTGGTTTCGGCAAGAACGCAATCGTTGCCATGTACACTTCTGCCAGCCAGACTCAGAAGCAAAGCATTGCATACAGCACTGACAATGGTCGCAGTTTTGTCAAATATGAGCACAACCCTGTGCTCTTCGAGGAGAGCCGGCAACCTGATTTCAGGGATCCTAAACTCATGCCTTACAAGGACAAGTGGATTGTCTCTGTTGCTGCCGGAGATGTGATTGCGTTCTATGAGTCGTCTGATCTCAAGAACTGGCGTTGGCTGAGCGATTTCGGCAAAGGAATCGGCTCGCATGCAGCAGTCTGGGAGTGCCCTGATCTGCTTCGCTTTGAGTACGGCGGCCAGGAAAAATGGGTCTTGATTGTTAACATCAACCCCGGTGGCCCCAACGGAGGCAGCATTGCCCAGTATTTCATCGGAGACTTCAATGGCAAGGAATTTAAGGCCGATAATCTCCCGTATCCACTTTGGGTTGATGAGGGAGTTGACAATTATGCCGTGGTTACTTTCAGCAATACCGCCGACAGGCACATTGCCCTTGGCTGGATGAGCAACTGGCTGTATTCCAACGAGGTTCCATCGCGTAACTTCCGTAACAGCATGACAATAGCCAGAGACCTTTCTCTCAAGCATAACGGCAGGCATCTGTTCCTGGCAAGCGCACCCTCTCCCGAGATCTATTCGGCAAGGGCCGAGTCCCATGTCGTCGAGGTGCCTCATCTGAGTGGAAAGTGGCAGCTCTCGGAATTGCTTCCCGATAACGATGGTGCCTACGAGATTGATTTCACCATCATTCCCGGGACCGATAGACATCTATCTTTCAAGCTTTTCAATTCTGTTTCTGAAGAGATGGAATATGATTTCGACTTTAGTGAGCTGACACTTAATCTGGATCGTTCGCGTAGCGGGCTGACTGACTTCTATGACGGTTTCGGCAAGAAAAATATTCTCACCCACCTGGTCAAGAGCAGTTGTTACCATGTGAAATTGTTCGTAGACAGGCAGTCGACAGAACTCTTTATCAATGATGGAGATCTGAGTTTTACTAACTGCATGTTTCCTACTGAGGTATACAACTCGCTGGAGTTTTCGTCATCTGACGCAACGATTGCGGATATGACTATCTACAAGATTAAATAACAATAAGAAAACACATCAATCATGACCTCTAAACAAACAGGTTTGTTCCGGTTGCTTCCCATAATGTTCGCATTCTTTGCGATGGGATTCGTGGATATGGTCGGTACGGCCACCAACTATGCGAAGGCCGATTTTGCGCTGTCGGACACGATGGCTAACTTCCTGCCATCAATGGTGTTCTTGTGGTTTTTCTTCCTCTCCGTCCCGACAGGATTGCTGATGAACAAAATCGGCAAACGCAAGACGGTTATCATCAGCCTCATCATCACCTCAGCTGCGATGGTATTGCCGATATGTGCGTACAACTACCCGGTCCTGATAGTTTCCTTCTGTCTTCTGGGTATCGGCAACACGCTGATGCAGGTTTCGCTCAACCCGCTGGTTAACTGCATCGTGACTGGTGATAAGCTCGCAAGCACACTGACATTCGGTCAGTTCGTCAAGGCGATTGCTTCGTTCATCGCTCCGATTATCGCCAGTCTTGCAGCTGCCAAGTTCGGCAACTGGCTGCTTCTGTTCCCCTTTTTCCTTGTATTCTCAATCGTGGCTACGGTATATCTGTCACTTACCGAAATCAAGGAACCTGCCGTTAAGGTGGAATCTCTCAGTTTCTTCAAGTGCATAAAATTGCTTGGCGATTCCTCGGTGCTGCTCTTCTTCCTCGGTATCGTCTGTCATGTGGGTATCGATGTAGGTGTGAATACCTGTGCTCCCAAAATCATCATGGAGAGATTCGCTCTCCCTCTTGAGAAAGCCGCCTTTGCAACCAGCATCTATTTCCTTTTCCGTACCATCGGCTGCTTCGCCGGCTCGTTCATTCTGGCGAAGTTCCCCTTGAAGAAGTTTTTCGCAGTCAGCGTAGCCTGCATGGTGCTGTCAATGGCGGGCTTGTTCTTATGCCATACCCTGACCGGGCTGTATGTTGCCATCGCTCTTGTCGGCTTCGGCAACTCCAATATATTCTCGATGATATTCTCCAGCGCCCTTCTCTATAAGCCTGAGAACGACAACGAAATGTCTGGTCTGATGATCATGGGACTGATTGGCGGTACAATATTCCCGCTATTGATGGGTATCCTCTCGGACGCATTTGCTTCACAGACAGGATCTGTCGTAGTAATCACGGCAGGGGTCGCGTATCTGATATTCCTTGCTGCACGTTTTCTCAAAAAAGCCTGATGTTATGAAGAAGGTAATAGTAGGAATAGGAGAAATCCTTTGGGACATGCTCCCTGCCGGCAAGTCGCTTGGCGGCGCACCCGCCAACTTTGCCTATCATTCAGCTTGTCTCGGAGCTGAAGCGTGGGCTGTCAGCGCTATAGGCGATGATCCTCTGGGGCACGAGATTCTTGATGTGCTCAAGACCAAGAAGCTTCATGCTCTCCTGGCTATGAGTTCAAGACCTACCGGTATTGTACAGGTTGAACTCAACGCCAGCGGCGTACCCGCATATAACATCATGGAGAATGTCGCATGGGACAACATTCCTTTCACCCCGGAGATGGAATCACTGGCTGCAAGAACGGATGCGGTGTGCTTCGGCTCGCTTGTCCAGCGCATGAATTCGCGCGACAGCGTGAGAAAGTTTATTGAGGCGACGCCAACCTCTGCACTCAAGGTGTTTGACATCAACTTGAGGCAGCATTATTACTGTCAGGATGTAATCGAGGCCTCGCTGCGGATGTCGGATATTCTCAAAATCAATGATGAAGAAATCCGCATTGTCGCCGATCTGCTTTCACTTGATGGCGATGACGAGCAGGTCTGCCGTAAACTTATTGATACTTATTCTCTGCGACTGGTCATACTCACAAAGGGAGCACAGGGAAGTGTTGTCGTCACTTCAGATGAAGTATTCTTCCAACCTGCCGGAAAGGTGCAGGTGATTGATACTGTAGGTGCAGGAGACTCTTTTACAGCTGCATTTGTGAATGCTTACCTGCAAGGACTTCCGATAACCCAAGCCCAAAAGCTTGCAAGCGATACCGCGGCAATTGTCTGTTCCCACAAAGGGGCAATGCCGAAATATTAATTTCACTATTATTTTTTAACTAATGAAACGGATTTTATTACTTATTGCTTCAATGGCGCTGATGCTTGCTTCTTCGCAATGGGCTAGCGCACAGAGCAGGTCGGTAAAGGTCAATGTTCAAGATTCCTGGGGGCCGGTAGCAGGTGCTTCCGTGCTTATCAAGGGAACCACGACAGGTGATGTTACTGACCTTGACGGAAACGCCACGATTACCAATATCGAAGAGTCTTCCGTCCTCGTTGTCTCATTCATCGGCTATACCTCACAGGAAATAGTAGTGGGGAAACAAACCCAGATCAATGTGGTAATGAAAGAAGACACAGAACTCCTTGATGAGACCGTGGTCGTAGGCTATGGTACCCAGAAGAAAGAGTCTTTGACCAGTGCCATCACTTCTGTACGGGCGGAGGATATCACGAAGACCAAGCAGAATGATGTCGTCACTTCGCTTCAGGGCAAGGTGCCAGGCCTCCTCATCAGGCAGTCTGGCGGTACTCCCGGAAGCTTCGGAGCAAACATCAGCCTTCGTGGATATGGTGCTCCGCTTATCGTTATTGACGGCGTGGTACGTTCCAGCTCATATTCAAATACCCAAAAGGGCATTGCCACCGATCTCGAATTCTCTCAGCTCAACCCGGAGGATATCGAAAGCATTTCTGTCTTGAAAGATGCATCTGCTTCCATCTATGGACTGGGGGCCGGCAACGGTGTCATCATGATTACCACCAAGAAAGGAACTGCTGTCAAGAAGCCTACGGTTTCGTATTCGGATGTATTCTCGTTCGGAAAGCCGAAGATGCCTAAGGAAGTCGGAATCGCGGACTATGTGAAGATGTCAAATGAGATGGCCGATGTCGCCAAATTCAATAGACCCTACACTGATGCTCAGATTGCAGCTGCCGAGAACGGTACACTGGAGAACTTCAGCTGGTGGGATGCAGCCATGAGGGATCACTCCACAACCCAGACCCACAACGCGTCTGTACGCGGCGGAAACGAGACCATGACCTACTTCCTCTCTGGAAGCTTCAACGATGATAAGAGTATCTATAGGGCTGACAACAACTATAAGTATAAGAGATACACTCTCCGAGGTAACTTCACCTTCAATCTTACAAACAACTTGACCATGGATTACCAGACATCTTTCCGTGCGACAAGTTCAGCTGATCCGGCAAATGATGACCTCTACAACGAGAAGTCTGCGATGATTTTCAACTACATTGCTTTCTCAGACCGTCTGACTCCTGCCACCACCAAGGCGAATCCAAAGCATTACACATATCAGGGCCAGTCTCCTACTGAAAACCCTATCGCCATGATGGACCATGACCTCAATTATACCGATAAGAGAGGTCGCGCCTACACTAATACCCTCAACCTGACCTACAACGCTCCGTTTGCGAAGGGGCTCAAGCTCTTCTTGCAGGGGGCTTACGACTTCAACTACGATGGCACCTACACCAAGAAGACCATCTATCCTCTCTATGACTATGAGACTGATGAGATTTTAGGTTACGGTGGCGACGAGAACTCTTACAGGGAGTCTATCCGCGAAAGGGAGCGCCTCTACGGCCGCTTCCAGGCAAATTACGAGCATAGCTGGGGCAAGCATAATTTCTCGGCTATGGCTGCCATGGAAGCAACCAAGATGAACAGCAGATACCAGATGAGCAAGCGTCTCTTCGGCGACTTCTTTACTCACGATACCGTGTCCAGCGGTCTGGAGAGCACGGCATCTGCAACAGGTTCAAGAACCTCTATGGCGACTGCTGGTTACCTCGCCCGTCTCAACTATGATTACGCAAGCAAGTACCTTGTAGAGGTTATGGCAAGATATGATGGGACATATCTCTATCAGCATGGCAAGCGTTGGGGATTCTTCCCTTCATATTCTTTGGGATGGAGAATTTCCGAGGAGCCGTTTGTCAAGGACAATCTCAAATTCATCAGCAACCTCAAACTGCGCTGGTCAGACGGCAAGACAGGTCTCTCTCAGGGTAATCCCTATGCATACGAAAGCGGCTACGTCGCAGGCAACAGCTATGTGTTTACTCCAGGCGGCTCAATACAGGGATATGTCAACAATGAAATCGCCAATACGGTGCTCAGTTGGGCTGATATCCGCATGACCAATTTCGGCGTAGACTGGAATCTCTGGCGTGACAAGTTCAGCGGTACATTTGATGCCTTCTGGAGAAAGACTACAGGTATTGCCGGCACCAGCTCAGGTTCTACCCCAACCATCCTGGGCGTTAAAGAGCCTCAGATCAATGTTGATTCAAAGTTGACCAAGGGAATCGAACTTTCGCTCTCACACAGAAACAACATAGGGGATCTGTCATACTATGTGACAGCCACCGGAACTCTTGCCCGTACGATGAATCTCCATGTTGAGAGCCAGGCAACTTCTCAGTACTATTCTGCCATGAACTACTACGGAGCCGGCTTCCTCATGAACGGTACCGCAAGTACCCAGAACAGGTGGGTTGACTATCACGGACTGTGGCTCTACGGCCTCGAAGGCGGCAGGTTCACAAGCTGGGATGATATCAACGGTTCCGGTGTAAAGTATGATGCCAACACCGGCATGCAGACAACTGTCATGGGACAGTACAAGCTTTACGACTGGAACGGCGACGGCTACATTACCGCTCACGATGTGCAGTACACATGGGCAGAAGCCAACCCGCCTTTACAGTTCGGTCTCAATCTGGGCTTTAACTACAAGAATTTGGACTTCAACATGGTATGGCAGGGAGCTACCATGACCTCAAAGATCATCTGGCTTCTCCACACCTTCGGCTATGGTGGCTACAATAATATCTATGAGATGTATAAAGACCGCTACCATGTCGCCAATCAGGGAGACGATCCATACGACCCTGCCACACAGTGGGTTGGAGGATACTGGCCTGCATTGATGGATGCTTCAGATGCAAATAACTGGCGCCCAGGTATGTATGACGCTCCTTCGCAGTTCACTCAGATCGATGCGACATACTTCCGTCTCAAGAGCTTCGAACTTGGTTATACTCTTCCCAAAACTGTTACCTCAAAGATTGGAATCCGTTATGCAAGAGTATTCGTCGGTGGCACCAACTGGCTGACCATCACCAACAAGAAGATTAAATATTATGATCCAGAATCGGCAGCGGCAATGCAGTCCAACACCATGCCTGTTATGCGCACCGTGACAATGGGTGTTAACATCAATTTCTAATATGTCTGCAATGAAAAAGATATTTTCTATATTTGCCTTGATGACCTGTCTGACATTTTCGTTCACTTCATGTGAGAAGCTCTTCGACAACCTCGAGGGTGATCTCACAAAGATGACAGGAGAAGACATGGTCTCCACTGAAGCAGGAATCACCAGACTCCTCGCACAGGTGTATTCATATATCCCCATGAATGCATATAGCTATACCGACCAATATACAATGAATGCCACTGATAGCCATGGTGGAGACTATGGCTTCAATTCCAACCCTTATTATGGAATGTACGGCATCAACGCATTCTGGGACTGGTCTGCCATACGTACCATTAACGCTTTCATCGTCAACGTACAGGAAGCAATAAACAGGGGAGTTGTTGCCGCCGACTCCGGTAAGTCATACATCGCCGAGGCGCGTTTCGTCAGAGCATATTGCTATTTCGCGATGGTAAGGTCTCTGGGCGGCGTTCCCATCATCACCGAACCTCTCGACCAGTATTACGACGGCGTCGGCAACGAGCGTCTGTTTGAATTTGCACATCGCGCTACCGAGAAGGATACATGGGACTTCGTGCTCTCTGAACTTCAGGCGGCTGCAAATGACCTCGGAGAGAACCCTGTCAGCGAATTCCGCGCAAGCAAATATGCCGCTCTCGGTCTTAAGGCAAGAGCAGCACTGTATGCCGCATCCGTCAGCAAGTACTGGACAAGGCAAGGCGCAATTGACAGCAAGTACAAATCTGTTGCAGCCAAGAAGACCTACATGGAAGCCAGCTACGCTTCTGAGTATTACAACGAGTGCATAGCAGCCTGCGAAAGCATCATAAGCAGCGGCAAGTTCTCGCTCTACGGTAAGAAGCCCGCAAATGTCGAAGAGGCTGTCAAGAACCTCGGAGACATGTTCGTAACCAAACAGAATTGCGAATACATCTTCGGACAGAGCCTCAATGACGGCGTTACGTCTGCCGGTAGCAATTTCGATGTCTACAACAGCCCATGTCAGACTGTAACCGGTAACTCCAGCTGCGGAAAGTACTCTGTGACCGTGGACTTCGTCGACAAGTTCGATAACTATGATGAGAATCTTAATGCTGTCAGCGGAATAGTCAAGACCCGTACCGACGGCAAGGAGAATGAGTATTTCAATGCGGTTCTCTCCCGTTTCCCTGCAGAGAAGGACGGTATTGACTACATCTCTTACGACAAAATCAGCGATCCTTTCACCCGCAAGGATGCGCGCTTCCAGGCGTGGGTCCTCTATCCTGACACCAAGTTCCGCGGCCAGACCATCAAGCTCCAGGGCGGTATGATCAAGACCGATGGTTCGGTGTCAATGTGGATTGACGATAATGAGACTGTCGGAGGAAAGACCTACTATTCATTCGGTGCTCCTTCTGGTGCCGTTTCAGGATTCTTCAACTATGAGAACAAGATGGCCGGAAATACTATCACAACCGGCTTCGGCCTCCGCAAGTATTTGGATCCCCAGTCTTTCCAGCTCTACCACAAGACATTTTGGTATGATATCCGCTATGCAGAAATCCTCCTCTCTTACTGCGAGGCTGTGGTCGAGAACAATGTCAGCGCCAAGGCTGCCACTGCCAAAGGTTATCTCAACGATATCCGGCACAGGGCCGCATTCAAAGACAATGCCGACCTGACACTGGACAACGTACTGCACCAGAGAGAGCTCGAGCTCGCATTCGAAGGCGACCAGATCTACACCCTTCATCGTCGTCGCGCGTTCTACAACAAGAGAAACGATCCCGAAGTACAAGGCGCAAAGCACGCGCTTACCCCTATGCTCGATCTCCGCTCAGGCTCACCTAAGTATATTTTCGTGAGGTCAATCTTCTATGCCGAGGATCCTCTTACGGGAGGAAAGGCTTCTGACTACCATACAGATTATATCCAGTATTACAAGAGAATCAGCGACTTCGGCGTCAACAAGTTTGAGCCTAATCCTGCTGATGAATAAAAACAGTATTATCATGAAAAAGTTATTATACATACTTCCCGTTATCTTACTTGCAGTGTCTTGTGATTTGCTTAAGTTGGATAACTATGACGGCCCCGATGCTGCCGTGACCGGTCGTATCATTGACTCCAAGACAGGGGAGAATGTCCCGACGGAGTGCAAATACGGCAACTTCTTCGGCGGCGCCTATTTTGGCGCCCCGACAGAAGGTTATTTCTCAGTGTACCAGAAGGGCTGGGACTACGAGAAGGCTCAGTACTGGCACATCAAGTATGATGGTTCTTATGCCAATCTTAAGATTTTCTCCGGCAAATACCGTATTGAGGCCAACGCCGACAATTTCTATCCTGTGACTAAGGATGATGTTGAGTTCAAACCTGGAAACAATGTGCTTGACTGGGAGGTAACTCCATATGCAAGAATCATCGACCCTAAGATCGAGTATGTTTCAGGTAAGTTCGTTGCCACCTTCAAGTGTGAATTCGGTGACCCGACAAAGGCCAACACCATCGTGAACGGCAAGTTGCTCTGCTATCCCGACACTTTCGTCGGAATCTACTGCAACTACTGTGGATCTGATCCGGGAGCCACCTCCACCTCTATCGTGGCAGACGGCACAACCGTCAACACACTCACCATTGACCCGACTCTCCCTGCAAACCAGGCTGAGTTCAAATACGCTAACAAGGATCATTATTTCAGAATTGCAGTATGCGCTGCGGGCGCCGAGTACAACACAGGGCGTCACTACAATTACTGTCCTACAGTTAAGATTAAACTTTAACCATTTTTATTATGAATAAAATCAAATTGATAATTGCTGTGGCTATTGTGCTGGTCAGTCTTCCGGCATTTGCCCAGAAGGGTCCGAGAGGACAACTTATGGCGGGAGCCGCCAAGGTAGACGTCACTCCGTCCAAAGATGAACTTGCAAAGAACTCGTACGGTATTTTGGACCATACGCATGTCCGCGCAATCATCTTCTCCAACGGCAGCAACAAGGCTGGCTTCGTCAATGTCGACGGTAATGTGAACCAGAAGGTTGTCGACATAGTCAACGAGAGGGCCCTCAAGGAACTCGGCATTCCTGTCGGCAACATTATCTACAACGGCACGCACTGCCATTCTACCGGTACAGTACGTGGAGATGCTCTCATCGAGAAGACCTACAAGGCCATCAAGGACGCGTATGATTCTATGGTTCCCGCCAAGGTTGGCTATGGTTCCGGCGTGAGCTACCTTAATGTGAAGCGCGACCTGTTCGATCCAGAACGCGGTACATGGTGGGAAGGTCCCGATTATGACGGCAAGTCTGATAAGACCGTGGCCGTGGTCTACTTCGAGACTATGGAAGGCAAGCCTCTTGCCGTCTACTACAATTACGCGATGCATGCCGTCATTACAGGACAGCTCGATATGATCACCGGAGACTTCCCCGGCAAGTCAGAGGAGTATATCGAAAGCGCTCACGGCAAGGACTTCGTGGCCATGTTTGCCTCAGGAGCAGCAGGAGATCAGAACCCTCTGTATTTCCAACAGACTTTCGACCTTCGCGACATCCGCATCAAGGATTATGCATCCAGAGGTGAGGATATCTCCAACAAGATGCCTCCGGGAGGCGTTGGTCTCGACCGCAAAAACCCAGAGGTTGCCCGCCTGATGAACGAGCAGAAGAAGATGGCAGAGAGCTACGGACAGCTTCTCGGCGAGGAGGTAAAGTATGTGATGATGATGATGAGAAGGTTCGAAAACAATGTGACGATCAACTGCGGAAGGAAGACGGTGAGCTGTCCTGGCAGACGCCAGATCAATGGCGGCGGCCGTGCTGGTTATGCAGGCGAATATGAGGATGCAGAGCCTATCGACATCGCCCTTGGACTCGTCATGCTGGACGACATCCCTGTGACATCTGTCGCTGGAGAGGTCTACAACCAGATCGCAGTTCGTCTGAAGAAGGAATCCCCTTATTCTCGCACTATCATGACCACCGTTGCCGATGGACATAGCGGTTGGGGCGGATACATCCCTGACGACGAATCCTATGGCGCACAGGTTTTCGAGGTGCTTGGATCCCGTTTCAAGCAGGGCTATGCAGAGTCCGCTATCGTGAACGGCCTTCTTGACCTTATCCACGACGCAACTCACTGATAGTTGTTTGAATTTGTCGGAAGGGCACTAGTTGTGCCCTTCCGGTTTTTTGTATTATGAAGAGGATTATCATTGTTGTCTGCGCTATGTTCCTGCTGATGTCCGGATTATGTTCCGCCCAGCGGTCACAGCTGCAGGCCGGAGCGGCCAGAGTCGACATTACTCCCGCACCTGAGAGTCTGCCGGAGACATCCTTCGGCATTTTGGATCATTGCTTCACCAGGGCAATCGTCTTTACCAACGGTTTTAACAAGGCCGCATTCGTGTCGTTCGACGGCGCGATGATTAACGCACGCCTTGTGGAGGCTGTCAACAAGCGTGCTGCTGCGGAACTCGGCATCCCCGAAGGAAACATCATGTATAACTGGACACATACTCATTCCGGTGCGAGCGTGTCTCAGGATGAGCTTGTGGAACGCACGTTCCGGGCTGTCAGCATGGCCAACAGCAACATGGTTCCGGCACAAGTCGGATATGGCGCCGGCGTGAGCTATCTCAATGTCAAGCGCGATCTGTTCGACCCCGAGCGCGGCACATGGTGGGAAGGTCCCGACTGCGACGGCAAGTCCGACAAGACGGTCGCAGTCATATATTTCCGGACGATGGAAGGTGCCCCCATCGCATGTTATTTCAACTATGCGATGCATGCTGTGCTTTCCGGAAACTTGGATATGGTCAGCGGGGATTTCCCCGGTGCCGCATCACGCTATATCGAGAACGGTTTCGATGACGGCTTTGTGGCAATCTTCGCTGCAGGTGCCGCCGGCGACCAGAACCCCAGGTATTTCCAGCAGACCTTCGATCTTCGTGATATACGCATCAAGGATTATGCATCCAGAGGAGAGGACATTTCCAATAAGATGCCTCCGGGAGGGCAAGGACTTGACCGCAGCAATCCCGAGGTCGCCCGCCTGATGAATGAGCAGAAACAGATGGTGGAAAGCTACGGACAGATTCTTGGAGAGGAAGTCCGCCATACCATGAATGGCATCCGTCGTTTCGAAAACAAGCCGTCCATCATATGCTCGCACAAACAAGTTTCCGTGCCTGGCAGACATCAGATCAATGGCGGTGGCAGAGCCGGATACGAGGGGAAATATGAAGATGCAGAACCAGCCAAGATAGATCTGCACCTGACGATGATTGACGATATCCCGGTCATCGGCACCAGCGGGGAGCCCTACAACCCCATCGCTGTGCGGCTCAAACGTGAATCACCTTATGCCAGGACTATGCTCACCATGTTGTGCCAGGGCGTGTTCACCGGCTATATCCCAGATGACGAGTCATACGGAGCCCAAACCTTCGAGGTGCTTGGGTCCCGCTTCAAGCAGGGCTATGCCGAGAGCGCAATCGTGAACGGATCGCTGGACCTCATCCATGAAGCGACCCACAATCCTTCGGCTCAGCGACCTCTTGCTCCTTCGGATCCTTATTTCGAGATGAAGGTACAACCTTGTATGAGTCAAGGAAAGAAACTTTACGGAGAGATGTATACGCCCCGCTACGGATTGAACAAAAAGCCCGTCGTCATCATGGCTCACGGTTTCAACGGCACGCATTACGGCTATTATGATATCATCTCTGAATTGGCTCGCGATGGTTTCATCTGCTATGCTTTCGATTTCAGCGGTGGTTCTGTCCGCAGTATGAGCGAGGGAGATACCCGCGATATGACGATTTTCACCGAAAGGCAGAATCTGCTCGATGTGGTGGACATGTTCAAAGAGATGAAAGGTGTGGATACAGATAACATCTTCCTGATTGGCGAGAGCCAAGGGGGACTTGTCGCTCGGCGCTGCCTGCACTTGGTGGCAGTTCATCCAGTCCCTGGATGCTTTCCGTTGGTTCATGCCAATGAGCGGAGATTGCTGGGCTGTCCGTTCTTTCGTGGCAGCCGATGGCCAGGATTACTCGGAGGCGACGGCGGAGTATCTTGTTAAGAGTCTGTCCAAGTACCCTGCAAAGTATTCTGGAGACTTTTTCATTTACTCAATGACGGGCGACCGCGACATCGCATATTCTCCCGTGCTCAAGCAGATGGCCGCCCTTCAGAATCATCCGGAGTTCCGCTTCAACGATGATTTCTCCAAGGGCAATATCTATTTCAGTGTGATGCATTCGGGATTCCACTCTTTCGAGTACATCAATCAATATATCTATTATGCCCTTCCTTATTTCTTTAAATAATTACCAATACACTTTATGAATAGGATAAAGGTTCTGTTTTCTATGGCGGTTGCGCTTGTCATTTCAGGTAATCTGAGCGCACAGAATATCATCCTTCCCGACCTGCTGCGGGGAGACATCGTGCTTCAGCAACAGACGGATGCACGTATATGGGGTAAGGCAAAACCCGGTTCCGCGATTACAGTGAGCACATCGTGGAACGGCAGGAAATACAAGGTAACCGCCCCTTCCGACAGCCTTTGGAGTGTCAAGGTGGCAACTCCTCAGGCAAGTTATACACAGTATGAGGTTGTGATAGCCTCCGGCAAGGAGAAAATCGTCCTTGATAATGTGCTTATCGGCGATGTGTGGTTCTGCGGTGGCCAGAGCAATATGGAAATGCCTCTCAAGGGTATGTTCAACTGCTCTGTCGACAATGCTGCTGAAGAGATTCTTCATTCTGCACAGAACAAGGGTCTGCGCTATGTTACCATCAAGAAAAATCAGTCTTTGAAGCCTATTCCCGGCTACTTCACGGAAGGCAGGTGGAACAAGAGCGGCCCTGCTAGCGCTGCAGATTTCAGTGCCACTGGCTATTTCTTCGGACAGGCTCTCCGCCAGGCTCTTGATATTCCCATCGGTCTGATCAGCTGCAATTGGAGCGGATCATTCGTAGAGGACTGGATGAGCAAGGAACTCATTGAGAAATACCCCGATCAGGAAGTATTCGGTGTGGATTTTTCCAAGGCATTTACAAAGATGTACTATGGAATGCTAGAACCTGCCAGCCGCTACACCATCAAGGGCATGATCTGGTATCAGGGCGAATCCAATGTGGGAAGCCCGGATTATGCCGAAAGACTCGCAGCTGCGGTAGAGCTCTGGAAAAGCAAGTTCGAACTTGAGCGCATGCCTTTCTACATCGTGGAAATCGCACCCTACAATTACAATAAGGGTTATGAGATGATGTCTGCCGATCTGCGCGGCCAGCAGCTCAAGGCTTCGCGCCTTATCCCCGATTCTGGACTTGTATGCACCAACGATCTGGTTTATGATTATGAAGCCGACCAGATCCATCCCGCTCAGAAAAAAGCAGTGGGAGAAAGATTAGCCTTACTCGCCATCAACAAAACCTATGGTGTGGGCAATCCTTGTGAAGGACCTGTCTTCAAGGAAATGACCATTTCGGGAGACGCTGCCTACATCCAGTTCGACAATGCCGTCAATGGTTTCGTCAACCAGGGAGGACTCCGCGGATTCGAGATAGCAGGAGAGGACCACGTGTTCTATCCTGCCACGGCTGTGGTCGGATTTGCGCCCCGCAAACCAGGTGTGCCCCGTATGATGGGCATGGGTGGATTTGCAATCAAGGTGACATCCGACAAGGTGAGCGCCCCTGTAGCGGTACGCTATGGCTACGGCCCCTTTGTGCCAGGCAATCTCAGGAATACCGAAGGGCTTGGAGCCTATCCTTTCAGAACGGATGATTGGCCGTTGAGATAGTTTTTCGTCTTTGTGTAATTGAGGGCAATCCGACGGCGTGTAAGCCGCGGTATGCCCTCTTTTTCGTCATAATATCCCCACAAATCACAGTTCCCGTCTACTGAGGATGTCCCCGTCCGGCAGCCGGCTTTTGCCGTTGGAAACTCCTCGGCAGGTCCGGTGCGTTTCGCGGTTCGGAAAAAAGCATTACATTTGTTAATTGTTAGTTACTGGGATTTGAAGATAAGAAAGGCAATAATTGCAGGAATCGCCGCTATTCCGCTGCTTTTTGGGTGTGGACTGGACTACAGCCCGCAACGGAGTCCCGTAGAAGTTGTCTTGGGTCTCGGCGAGGAGGCCACGAAGACTTCGCTGTCAGGAGACGGCCTTCACTTTGTCTGGGACAGGGGGGATGAGCTGTCACTGTGGGCGAAGAATTCTGAAGGCGCGTTCGCCCTTGAGAATCAAACATTTAAGAATTTTGCTTCTCCGGATGACCATCGCGGCTTTGCCTATTTCGGAGCCACGCTGCCCGCTCCGATGCCTGAGGGGACATATACATATTATCTGTCATACCCGACCCCTCTTTCCGTCAGCGGCACCTCCGCACATTATCAGGTCCCGCAGCGGCAGGCCGGAAGCGTCTCAGGCGGTCTGGACATAACCGTGTCCGAGCCGGTGAGAGGATCGGAGCTCAAACCCTCCGTTGGGGCGGGCCCGATGGAGAACGGACTGCGTGTCAGGATGAAGCACCTGCTGCATTTCCTGAAATTCTATATCCCTGAGGGCGACAACATCCTCGGAGAGCCGGTGACCAAGATAGAGTTCAGCATGCCACAGGCTGTGGCCGGGGAGTTCGACGTGGATGTGACGGACGCTTCCGTCTCCGCCATACAGAACGGGGCGCGCGGCATCACCATGGTGCTTGGCATCCCTCTGGACGAGTCCCCCGCAGGTGCGAGGCAGTATGCCGTGGCGGCGGTCCTGCCGCCGCAGAACCAGTACAAGGCAGGGGAGAACCTGCAGGTGACGATGTACTCGGCGAACAGGTATTCGGTGCTCGGTTTTGACCTTGCAGGCCGGAGCTTTGAGGCGGGACACATTACTGGAGTGCCGCTCAGACCGGGCGCGGTGCTTGACAGGCCGAGGTATCTGGTCGATGTCACCCTTGACTCCAACAATCTTGGCGAGGACCTGCAGAGTGTTACACTCTCCCTGCCGGAGGGCGTGAACTGGCCGGGAACTTCGTCTAATATATATAAGTACAGCAAGCCCGACGGCTCGCTGCTGGCTGCCGGGGACTCGTTCCGTATCGACACTGTCGAGGAGAGCGAGTTCAGGGCCCTTTCCGGGCAGCCTGTAGCGGTGCGCTATGAGTCTGAGAGCGCAGTCCTTCTGGATACGCTCGCCCTTGCCGACCTTTCATCGGTTGCGGGCGCATCTCTCGGCCTCAACTGCCCGTACCTCTTCTTTGAGGATTTCAGCGAAGTGGAGAGTTTCAGTTCGAATGATGAATATGCCGAGTCAAGTCCGGGAAGCTACAGCCCGTATACTTTTCTTGACGGATGGAGCGCTGCCAGGGCCGGTGCCCAGGAAGGGACCGCCATCCGCCTGGCCTGCCGCAGGGAGACCCGCCTTGCGAACTATTCCGCGCGGGCGGATTCTCCTTTCATATCCGGCTTGAAGGAGGGGAAGACCGTGGACCTGTCCGTGCAGTTCGATTATTCCATGGCCCGGGAAGGGAAACCGAAAATAAGTCAGACGGTACGGTTCGGGTTCATCAAGGTGGCGGACAACTTCAATAGCGGCTCCGACGAAGGGACTTTTCCTGTCTCCTTCACCGTCAATGAGACGACAGGCTCATACTCGAACATCAACAACTCATACGCCGGCGAACTCAACGGGGTGGGCGCACCTCTCCGCTTGAGCTGGCGGACTATCCCGGAGACCAACTGGGGAGCCAACAACAACACCTGCTGGTTATATATTGACAACATAAAAGTGAAAATCAAGAAATAAGAAATGAATACGAATCTGATGAAAATCACCGCATTCCTGGCACTGCCGATTGTTGCCCTGTCATGCTCTGAGAAGACGGGCGGGCAGGATGGTTATGCGGCGTTTTCCCTGACCTCCGACGGGATAGTCGCCGAAGTCACGAGAAGCAATGTCTCCGACTTCGCCGATCTGCCTTCCGCCGATGCCTTCAGACTGCAGGTCAGCGATGCCCGCGGCACTTCGGTATACGCCGGGCTCCTCAAGGATTATGATGCCTCTACGCCTCTCAAGGCCGGTAATTACAGCGTGACCGCCGCCTGTGGTTCCTCTTCCGAAGAAGGATTCGGGAAACCGTATTTCAGCGGCCGCTCTGACTTCGGCATTGCCGGCGGCGATTCGAAAGTGGTTAAGATACGCGCGACGCTGGCAAACTCCATCGTTCGTTTCGTGTTTACCGACACCTTCAAATCCTACTATCCGGACTACAGCTTCACCCTCACGACCGGTGGCGGCACAGCCATAGACTTTCCGAAGGGCGAGACGCGCGCGGCCTTTATCGACGCCTACAAGTTCTCCGTCTCAGGCACCCTGACAAATCAGGGGGGCAAGTCGCTGGCTTTCAACAAGTCTTATGACAAGTCCATAGAGGCTGGCAAGTGCTATGTCCTCAAGTTTGACGTGTCCAATGTCGGGGGCGCCGCCATCAGCATCTCATTCGATGACAATGTGGAAGATGTCGCACTCTCTGAAATAGAACTTAATGACTAGGATCAAGATGAAGAAATTTATATACATCTTTGCGGTCCTCATCCTCTTCGCTTCCTGCGACAAGGACCAGTTCAAATACGGGGAGAGCCGCGGTACGCTCTCGTTTGCCTCCACTGACATCGTGGTTTCCGAGGAGGTCAACCAGGCTACCAAGGCGGAGACTGCGGGCGAGGATTATTCGCTTTTCCTCTATGACAGCGGAGACCGCCAGGTCTGGAAGAAGACCTGGGGCGAGGTGAAGTCCGGCGGGGAACTCTCTCTGCTTGCCGGTGATTATAGGCTGGCGGTGCGCTCGACCAGCGCGGAGGTGCCGGATGCCAAGTTCGGCGCGCCTGTTTACGGGGCGTCCAAGTCTTTCTCTATCAAGGCGGGAGAGACCACGAGCGTGGGCACGATAACCTGCTATCTGCTGCAGGCTATCGCCACGGTCTCCTATAACGACGCGTTCCTTGAGATGGTGACGGGCGACGGGAGCGCCACAGTGGAGCTCAAGTCGGGTTTCCCTCTTGAATACGCGCTCAGCTACAACGGCGGCGCGCCCAAATACGAGCTTCGTCAGGGGTACTTCGCCCTCAGCGGGGAGAATTCCACCATGTACATAACATTCAAGGGGATGATTGACGGCAAGAATCAGAAGATGAGCACATCCGTCAGCGGCGTGCATGCCAGGGACTGGCATATCATCACCTTCATGAAGAAGACGGACGCCTCCGGCAACGCCAGCTTCCAAGTGGAGATCGACGGCCTTGTCGAGGATCTCGAACTCGGCAACGACATCACTGCCGGGGAGGACGGTGACGGCAACGACCCGCAGGCTCCTGTCGGAGACGGCGGCATCGAGCTGGTGAGCACCTCGCAGTACGATATCACCAAGAATATAATCGTCCCGGCCTCCGGAGAGTTCCCGCTCACCATGACGGCCAAGATTCCTGGCGGCACGCGCAAGTTCACTGTTGATATCGCTTCCACCAACGATGACTTCATCGGCTCCGTCAACACCGTGGGCGGCACAACGCTTGATCTCATCAACCCTTCAGAGGCCGCTCTCGGCGTGTTCGACATCGTGCCGTTCCCTCACGGGGCTGAACTTGCCGGCAAGACTGAGATAGAATTCGACCTCTCCGGGGCGCAGACACCGCTTCTCGCGTTCAAGGGGACGCACACCTTCACGATGAACGTGACTGACAACAAGGGCTGCCGCAAGAGCATACCGATCACTCTGGTTGTAGAATAGGAGGCCTGAAGATGAAAAAAAATCCACTTTATATATTTGCTGCCGCAGCCGTGATCGCATCCTGCAGCAAGGTACAGGAGGGAGACGGGACACTCTCGCTCTCCGTCCGGGTAGGCGAACCTGCCACCAGGGCGGAGATGAGCCGGGAGGAACTCCTCTCGTCGGCTGTCATCAAGATCTACAAGGCCGATTTTTCGGGAAAGGTAAGGGAGTACAGGTATTCCGGGATGCCGGAGTCACTGCTCCTCCCTGCTGATGACTACCGCGTGGACGTCACTGCCGGAGAACTGTCCTCCGCGACACCGCAGGCGGCCTCATGGGACCAGAAGAGCTACTCGGGTTCGAAAGAGTTCAAGATAGTCGCCGGCCAGAAGAGCAGCGCCGAGGTCGTAGCCAAGGTCTGCAATGTCGTCTCTAATGTCACTTTCGGCCCTTCCGTGGCCGAGAAGTTCCAGAGTGGCTATTCTTGTGCGGTCTCAGTGGGGGACGCCGGAGACAGGCTCGTCTACACCGCCGACAAGAGCGGCGATGACGGATTCTTCATCGCCTCAGGCTTCGAGCCGTCGCTCAAATGGGAGTTCTCGGGCAGACTGGCCAAGGACGGCTCCGACTTCAGCAAGTCCGGAGAGGTCAAGTCCGTGGAGGCCGGCAAGCGCTATAAACTCTCCTTCAAGTTCACGGAGAAGAACGGGGTCCTTGACCTCGAACTGCTTGTGGATGAGAGTACCAACAACATCTACGATGACATCATCTTCGAAGCCGCGTCAACTGGAGTGTCAGCCACTTCACGGTATGAAATCTGGGCTGGACATTTCACTGCCCACGCAGATGTGGACGAGTCGCAGTACGACAAGGACAAGGTCTATTTCGACGTGCGTGCCAAGGGGACATCGCAGGAATGGACGCGCGTGGGCGCGGTTCGTGACGCCGAGGGCAGTTTCAGTGCCAGGATCGGAGGCCTCAGCCCGGAGACGGAGTATGAATACAGGCTCGCGGTTACGGCCCTTGACGGCGGTGCCGAAGAGACCATGGCCGCCCAGTCCGGCATCACTACCGACAAGGCCGTCCCTGTGCCGAACGGGGGATTTGAGACGACCTCCTCCGCTGAGAGCGGCAAGTACAAGTCTTTCTATGATCCGGCCTCTTCCGATGAGAGCCTGAAGAGCAAGTGGTGGGACAACGGAAATTACGGTTCCACCCTTGTCGGCTCCAGCAGCGTGATCTGCTATCCGGACGCCTCTGACAAGAAGGAGGGCGCACAGGCCGCCTGTCTCCAGTCCCGTTGGGTGGTGGTGAAATTCGCCGCGGGCAACCTCTTCAGCGGCCGCTTCGGGGAACTGATCGGGACATCGGGAGGAACCGTGTTCTTCGGTCGTCCTTTCACTGCCCGCCCTACCGCCATGCGCTTCTGGATGAAGTATTCCGGGGGAGTCATCAACTGTGACTCGGGCAATGTGCCCGCGGATGGCAAGAAGGGCAATTATGACAAGGCCATGATCCGTGTGGCCCTCGGCACCTGGGATTACAAGAAATATGGCGGGGACGCCGAGAGCCCGGTGCTGGTCAATACGACGGATGTCAGCACTTTCGTCGATTACAGCACCGATCCTTCCACCATCGCCCTCGGCGAGAAGATAGTGCCTTCCAACGAGTCCAATCCTGCCAAGGACTGGATTCAGGTGACGCTGCCCCTTGTCTACCGCGATGAGACCAGGTTTCCGACCCATATCATCATCAGCTGTGCGGCCAGCATGTATGGAGATTATTTCTCCGGCTTTGACGGCAGCAAGCTGTGGATTGACGGCGTTGAACTCATATACGAATAGTCCCGTATGCGCTCCCGCCTGTTGATGGTAATCCTTTCTCTTCTGCTCCCGCTTTCGGCATGGGGGCAGAAGTTTGACCGTGGCATAGACATGTCCAATCAGCCTGTCTTCGTCCAGAAAGGGACGTGGATGGTCGGCGGCGGTGCGAGCTGGGCGCTGCACAGCAATGACAAGGCGAGGCTCCTCGTGATTGAGGGCATAAATTCGACAGGCTACACGATGTCCATCAGCCCTGCGGCATGCTATATGATCAAGGATAATATGGGCGTCGGGATGAGGGCCGGCTACAAGCGGAACATGTTCCTGCTGGATTCGGCCAAGGTGAATATCGGGGACGCCGCGCTGGAATTCGCCAATTACCATGCTATCAGTCAGTCATTTGAGATTCAGGGTCTTACGCGTTTCTATATCCCGGTGGGGAACTCCAAGCGCATCGCGCTCTTCAATGAGATACAGCTGGGCTACACTTTCGGCCAGGGCAAGGTGATGGACGGGCACTCATCGGATGTCGTGGGCAGCTATGAGGTTTCCAACTCCGTGGCCCTGAATGTCTGCCCGGGCTTCATGGCCTTCATCTCGGATCATCTCGCGCTTGACGTGAATGTCAATATGCTCGGTATTCATTTCGACTGGACGGACCAGACCCACAACCAGGTGGCTCACGGCAGTCGCAATGTCTCGTTCATAAATTTCAAAATCAACCTGCTGGCCATCGGGTTCAGCCTGTATTATTATATATGATGAGAAGGACCGTCCTGCTGTTTTTGCTGATGCTCGCTTCGCCGCTTCTCCGCGCGGGGGGCGGGCCCGCCGTGCCTTCCGAGGCAGAGGATCGCGGGGAAGTCAGGGTGTTCATGCCGAAGGGGGACCTTTCCGCCGGCATGCAGTTCTTCTATCTGGATCTTGGCAGCAGCGACAGCGAGATCATGCTGCTCTTGCAGCATCTCGACGCCCAGGGCTCGATGCTCTCGCTGTCTCCGTACTTTGACTATACCTATCGGGACAACCGTTCCATCGGGGTGCGCTCCAAGTATTCATCCGTCCGCGGCGGGGTGTCCAATGCTGATTTCTCCCTCCTCAATGACGGGATGTCGATGTCCATAGAGAACATGAGCGCCACTTCACGGACCATACAGTCCGAAGTGTTCCACCGCTCTTATGCGCCGCTTGACAAGCGCAGGCGTTTCGGCGTGTTCACCGACCTGGCATTGTCATGGGCTCACTCCAGCACGAGTTTCTCGTACGGCACGGAGTCTCTCCCTACCAGTTCTTCCACCACCAAGTACCGCATCTCCGTCCATCCCGGACTTATGGTATTCGTGCTCAACAATCTCAGCACCCATGTCTCGATAGGCATCGGGGGAGCGAGCTATACTCACGTGGATTATCTCAAGGACGGAGCGGTTGTCGGCACCAGACATGATTCCAAGGTACATTTCATGCTGGACATACTTGATATTTCATACGGCCTGTCCCTCCATTTTTAGAATATGAAACGGCTTTATCTTCTCTTGCTCCTTGCCCTGATGTCCTGCATACGCAATGACATTCCTTATCCTGCCGTGACGGCCGGCATAGCCGACATGCAGGTCGAGGGCGCGAAGTCTGTGCGGATTGACGCGGTGGCCCGTGAGGTGGTGGTCGTACTGGAGGAGGCCTCGGACATACGGAGCGTGAGGGTCACCTCTGTCACTTTCACTGATTCCCGCGTGAAGGCTTCGGAGGAACTTGTGGGCGTGCGGGATCTTTCCAGTCCTGTCGTCGTGACTTTGAGCGTCTATTCCGAGTGCCAATGGACGATAAGGGCGGAGCAGCCGGTGGAGCGTTATTTTACGATCGCGGGACAGATCGGGAATTCCGTCATCGATGTGGCGAACCGCCGGGTGCTGGTGAAATATCCGGAGGGGAAGAGTCTCAAGTCGTTGACGGTGACCTCGATGAAACTCGGGCCGGCGGGGATTTCAACTTGTTTCCCGGCGGCTTCGGAACTGCACGATTTCTCGGAGCCGTGCACAGTGCTTGTCTCTTATCGTGATGTGGAGGAGTTGTGGCTCGTGTCCGTGGAGCCTGTCGAGCAGTCTGTGACGATGGGGAGCGTGGATGCGTGGACGCGCGTCGCATGGCTTCAGGCCAGCGGCTCCGGCTCCGGCGACTGCGGCTTCAAGATCCGCAGGAAAGGTGATGCGGACTGGTCGGATGTGGGAGATGTCCGGCTCGACAACGGTTATTTCAGCGCGGCCGTCGATGCCCTTGAGCCTCTTACCAAATACGAGGTCTATGCTTTCAGCGGCGCTGACAGGACCGAGGCTGTGGAATTCGAGACGGAAGCCGAGCGCCAGCTCCCGAATGCCGGGTTTGAGACTTTCAGCAATGCCGAGTCTTCCAAGTATTATTCGTTCTACGACCCTTCATCTCCTGACTCCTCCCTGCGGACCAAGTGGTGGGGGAGCGGCAACAAGGGTTCCACCACTGTCGGGGCCAGCTATGCCATCACCATGCCTGACCTTTCCACCAGGACCGAAGGGACGGCCTCTCTGAAGATGGCGTCGCGTTACGTGGTCATCAAGTTCGCTGCCGGCAATGTGTTCTCCGGTGAGTATTACCGGACTATAGGGACTTCCGGCGGTGTGATCCGTATGGGTCGCCCGTTCACCCTGCGCCCGCGCAAGTTGACCCTGTGGCTCAAGTATGACTGCGGCAAGATTGAGAAGAAGACGCTCGGGGGCGCACCCGAAGGGGAGACGGTCAAGGTGGGTGACAACGACAGGGCTTCGGTGTGGATCGCCCTCGGTGACTGGGACTACCGCAAGTTCGGAGGCAGCGAGGAGTCCCCTGTGGAGGTCAACACCACGGACCGCTCGACATTCTTCGACCCTCAGGGGGAGAGCGTCATAGCTTACGGGCGCTATGTGGCGGGGGAGAGCGTGGAGGAGTGGACCAAGGTCGAGATTCCTCTGGAATATGTCTCGATTTCGCGTAAACCTACGCACATCATAATCTCATGTGCTTCGAGCATGTTGGGGGATTATTTCACCGGCAGCCCGAACTCCGTGCTGTGGATCGATGACCTGCGGCTTGAGTATTGACGATACACTTTTAATAATAACACGACGAAAAGTTCGATTTTTCTTCTCGCTCTTTTGTCGCGGCGAGGGCACAGCGTGACCGATCCTGCATATCATTTCGCGCGGCATCCTTCTGTGAGGAGCCGCTTGTGCATATCGCCGTAATCTCTTCAACGGCAGCGTACTGGCCATTCTCCGCGCTGGGGAGGCTCCTTCGACAGTGACTTTCACGGCCTCTTGCCCAGGCATGAAGCCTGCCCGAATCAGTTTGGTGACGGGGAAGTAAGGCCGTTCGCGGCTTTTATGCCTTCGACACTCAGGCATGGGCCGCAACCACAATATGTTCCTTGCGCCATTTGATCTTCTTGTTGCCGTCGATCCCACGGTCGGTGCCAACATGGCGGGAGAACTTGACGCTTCTGGAATTAATGATGCCGAGGCTGGGTGTTTCCTCCCGCCCCATCAGTTTTCGGACCATCCGATGGAGCGTGTCCATCAGTTTCTCGGACATGCCTTCCGGCTTCCATTTGTTGAAGTAGTAGAAGACGGTGTTGTGGGGCGGGAAGTCCTTGGGCAGCATACGCCACTGGCAGCCTGTCTTCAATATATACATGATGGCATTTATGATGTCTCTAAGGGGGTATTTTCGCTTTCTGTGTTGCGGGTCAAGAATATTTTCGGTAACTTGCCACTGTTTATCAGTAAGGTTTGTTGGATATTGGTTCATAACTTTGTAATGAGTTGATACTTATAAAGTTGCGAACAATATTTCAATTAACCTACTGATTTTCAATTATTTATGTGCTTATATGACAACTTTTTTCAATAAATTTTAAACAGCTTCTGAATTAATATAGAAACATAATAGTCCTATGATTGACGCATTAATTTTAATAGTTTCAGTTGCTTTGGTCGGTTTCATTGGATATGATTTGATTGAAATCGACAAGAAAAAAAAGGCAGTTGCCCTAGAGGAGCAAAGAGCCAAAGCCGCAGAAGAATCTGCTCGTAAACAGGCTATGAAAGAACAAGCAGAGGCAGAATACGCGAAAGAGTATGGTAAACTCGTTGAACAATACGGAGAGGCTACTACTTCATTTGTGTTAGGCCTTGATAAAACAAAAGTTTCCAATTACCTCTATGTGTTTGAGCCTGCATCTATCGTTTGTCTTAAAGGAGAGGTTATTCCCTTCGGTAAAATTTTAGGGTTTAGTCTCAATGATGATACAGAAACGGTTATGCATAATGAATTATCTTATAGTAGTGTGACAAAAACAGATACAGGTAGTATGATTGGCCGAGCAGCGGTAGGAGGGATACTCTTTGGAGGTGTAGGCGCACTGGCTGGGGCTACTACCGCAAAACAAGAAACAGTAACTACCCCAAAATTGAATCAAACAACGTCAACTACAAAACACGAATTCTCTCTATATCTGAATATCGATGATTTGTCTAATCCTCTCCGAGAGATTAAATTAGGCGCCGACACAATGAGGGCTCAAACCATTGCTAACGTTTTCAATATCATTGTTCAACGCAATAATAAAAATAACGACATTATTTCTTTATGAGACATAAGAATATCATAATAGCCTTAGTTGCTTTATTATGTGTGCTGCTGGTAATAAAGGCAGTAGTAAACCACAAAGAAAATACGACATATCCACTTCAACTTGATTGGTCGGCTGTCTATGGAAACAGTAGTTATACGTCGTCCCCGAAAATTGTTTTTGCAGTTAAGGATCGGGTTAATAATGAATGTGAGAATCCTTTGTTTTTCCTAGGTTCCGGTGTGAAATTGGGGATGTCGAAAGTTGATGTAGAAAAAGCCACCAAGACTGATAATGCGGTGTTTTTTGACGGAAAACTAATTCCATGCGGAGTCGTATATAAGTATACGAAAGACGAGTTGCTTGAAGCAGTCTACGTCAGAATATCTCCTTCAGTTTATTCTGATGCCCCTAAAATGATTATGAGCTATTTTGGGGAAAAACGAGTCGATATTACCGGCGAATTCGTAATTAGTGAGCATATATGGTACTATCCCGAGTACTATGTGTTTCTTAGTTTTAACCCCGGTAACAATAAAGATAAGGTTTATATAACTGTCGCTTCATATAATAGCAAGAGTTATATGAGCATTCCAGAACTTGCGCGTTATGGGGGGTGCATTGATTACGATTTTGAGGAAACCAGTTCTACTTCTCCTTCTAGCTCCTCGACAAGAACATATAAATACGGAAACTCCGATACTTATCAGGGAAGTTCAAAACAGGCAGAGGATCTTGCGGCAATTGATGCGTATTTTGGTTTTTAATACCTCAAGAAGAGTTAAGGCTCGGCGTCCCAAGAGTTAGGGGAAAAGCCTCTAACATTATTAATCAATATCCTAACCTGAATTATTCATAGCCACCACGCTTTGTCTTCGCAGTAGCTGTCCGATTGGTCCGCATTTCCCCGCCTACAGCATCCCGGAGACGCTTACTTGACAACAACCCTTTGCTGATGCTTCCAGGAATTGGCCTTGTACATGAACGAATGGAACATGCGCACCTCTTCACCGGTGGCCTTGTAAGATGCAACCGCAGTGTCAAGCCAATGTGCGGTTATCTTCTGGAGCTTCACGTTCCCGACAAGTCCCGTAATGATCTGAGTTTTGCAACTATTTGTACTAAGAAGTCTCTGTCTGCGGCTTAGCCGGGCGGCCACGCCTGCCCTTGGTTGACTTCCTGGATGTGTATGTCGGACGGCACCCTTCCGGGATTTCGAAGCCAAAGGCGTCGCAGATAGTCACCTGATCTCCTACGAACGGAGTGATGAACTTGCTGCGGCCGTCGTGCTCGATGCAGCGGATGGTCTGCATCTCCTCGAGGATGGCCGCCATTGACGGGAAGGCCTTCGTCAGCTCCAGTTTAGTGTCGCGGATGTGCCTGATGTATGATGCGAGTATCAGGGCCACAAAACAGATGAACATCCTTCCATGCTTGGAAGACTCCGTACATACCCTCAGCGGTCTTCGTCCAAGAGCCCTTTCTGCAACATGAAAGTCTTCTCCTGCTCGTCCCGCATTCCGTACCGGCTCTTCGCCTCCATGGGGTCAAGGTCGAGGCCGAGGGTCTTGCCGGCAAAGAAGCCGCTTGTGAGCGTGGCTTTCTTGACTGCATCCTTGTCAACTTCAAAAGAACGCACCTTGCCGCTCTTCCAGAAGGCTATCTTCATAAAGTTGTTCTCCTTTCTGAAGGTATCCCGGTCTTCCTTGGGAACGGGTTCGCCGGCCTCGTAGACGGCTTGGACAACTTCCGTCTGCATGGTGATAGCCATCTGAACCTTTGCAAGGTCGTTCGCACGCTTGTGGATGTCGAAGTAGAGATTGAGCTTCATGCGGTCGGCCCTGATGACATGCTCGCCGTTGCCCTGCACCTGATAGTCAAGGCTGTACTGCCTATAGAACAGGTTGGTGTCCTTCGAGAAGGTCATCCCCTCGGGGACTCCGGTGGACAGGTCTATGGACTTGATGGCCCTGAGAGCCTCGCCCTGGCCGCATTTGACACTGGTTATTACCTTCTGATTCTTCGCAATATATACTTCGGGATTCTTCATGGACTCATACCCGCGGTCGGTGATGAGAATAACATTCTTGAACCCCGCATGCTCAAGTTCGGTGATTATCATCTCTATCGTACGGCTGTCGGGCATGTTGCCCGGAAGTTCCAGATAGTAGACGGGAAGATGCGACGTAAGGGAGTACACGATGACTTCCAGTGTCTGCTTGAGCGGCAGGTGTTCCTTGTTGTGTCCCCAGCGGATGTCCACCAGGCGGAACCCATAGGTGGAGACCGACGTGGAGTCCACAGCGCAGTATTCGTCCTTGCCCATCCGTTTGGCGCGAAGCCTTAAAAGAGCCATCGGTTCTGCTCTGTGATATTCTGCGACAGTCTCGTGATGCTGGAACTTGTGATCGTATGCACGGAGGGCGTCTTCACTACACGCTGCCACTTCTCGATATGGGAATAGGTGCGGCTTTCAAGAAATAGATAATATGCGAGGGTGAGCACGTCATGGGCCATCTCCATGTTGCCGTCAAACACTTTCCGGAGGTCATCCGTCAGGCCTGTCTCCCTGGCGACGTTGTCCAGAAACCAGGTGGGGCCGTACATCCTGTCGAGGTCTCCGCCCTCGTACTCCACCGCGCCCCGATGCCCGGTTCCGGACAGGGCCTTGATTTCGGACAAGTCCCATTCGGCGGGGAATATCAACTTACGGCGCTCTTCGATAGGCGCATAGAAGTATGTCGAGTTTGGATGAAACCTCATGTCGTCGTCAACAATGCCCCAGTGCTTGTGCGTGTAATGCTTCTTGCCGTCGTCATCAACAGTGAAAGGCTGGGTGGATGCGTACTTCCGTCCTCCATTGTTATGGATGCCTACCTTGTATATCGTGCTGGCTTTGGCCGGTCTTCCTGTTCTCATGGGATTTGCTATAAATATTAGTACAAATGTACTAAGAAGCTGTTTAAATTTTAGTCGCATAATTTGTTATACATGAGTCGGCAGAAGGCAAGTTGAACCATTGCCTCGCCTGTATCAGAATAGAACTCGTAATCCATAGCGATTCTTCGAAAGTTTTCCAGCCAGGAGAAAGAGCGCTTCACAATCCACCGGAGCGGCAACACGGAGAATTTCTTCGAAGACTCGTCCGGACGGGAACAACGGTAAGCTCCGCACCGAGCTTCTGGCGTACGGTATCGGACAATTTCTGTCCCTTGTATCCGCCATCCGCCAACATCTTTTTCAATCGGGGGAAGCAGCCCTTCATCTTGTCAATGACGCCATCTGCACCGACACTGTCATGGACATTCGCCTCATGAACTACCATGCTCATAGGAAGACCAAGTGTATCAACCACAATGTGTTCCTTGCGCCCCTTGATCTTCTTGTTGCCGTCGATCCCACGGTCGGCGTCAACATGGTGGGAGGACTTGGCGCTTCTGGAATCAATGATGCCGAGGCTGGGTGTTTCCTCCCGCCCCATCAGTTTTCGGACCATCCGATGGAGCGTGTCCATAAGTTCCTCGGACACGCCTTCCGGCTTCCACTTGTTGAAGTAGTAGAAGACGGTGTTGTAGGGTGGGAAGTCCTTGCCACTGTTTATCAGTAAGGCTGGTCGGATATTGGTCTGTGACTTTGTAATGATTTGACACGCATAAAGTTACGAATAACATTTTGATTAACAGACTGATCCCTAAATATTTATGCGTATATATAGCAACTTTTTCCTATAAGATTTAAACAGCTTCTAAATATGAGATGATTGGTACTCATGCCGGCCGACGTACCTTCATCTGCTTCGCCCTCTCCAGCGGCATTTCGCCCCGGGTGGTCATGAAATGGACCGGATGCTCCGACTACCAGGCTATGAAGCCCTATATCGCGATAGCCGAGAAGACGAAGGCCGATGCCATGAAGCTGTTTGACGAGGAAATGAAGAAGTAACGGTGAATCTTGCAAAGATTTTGGAATTCAGATAAGCTTTATTAAATTTGTACCTGCGTTCCCGAATTTCATAGGAAAATCGGACCAAACTTCCATAAATTCCCGCTACGCGGCTATTAAAGGCTGCGTCTCGGAAATGCAAATTAATTCTAATATACTATGTACAGGCGAATCTTCGACATAGAAAACCAACTGGACGAAGGGATGTTCCTCTTTGGAGCACGCCAGGTGGGTAAATCCACTCTCCTGCAGGAGCGTTTCCCGGATGCCGTCTACTATGACCTGCTGATTGATTCGGTACGCAAGGCGTTCAAGCGCAACCCGGACTCATTCAGGGAGGCGTTGCTTGCCAAACCTGCCGGAACGCTGGTGATTGTAGATGAAATCCAGAAAGTGCCCGAGCTGCTGGATGCCGTCCATTGGTTGATGGTGAACCGAGGCTTGCATTTCATTCTCAGTGGTTCCAGCGCCAGGAAGCTAAAGAAGTCCGGGGCCAACACCCTCGGAGGCCGGGCGAATCCCAGGACACTGTTCCCGTTGGTCTGGAAGGAGGTCACTGACTTCCAGATAGACAAGGCCGTCCAAAACGGGATGATTCCTCGTCATTATATGGTCGATGATGCCACCGACCGCCTTGAGGGCTATGTGGAAGTCTATCTTTGCGAGGAGATCCGGGACGCGGCCGCCGTCAAGGATGTCGAAGCATTTGAACAGTTTATGGAAGCAGCCGCCATTTCTGACGGCGAGATGATCAACTATGCCAATATCGCCAGCGACTGCGGTGTCGCGGCTAAGACCGTCAAGGCTTACTATCAGATACTGAAAGACACCCTGATGGGATATGAGATCCCGGCGTACACGAAGGTGGTCAAACGGAAAGTGGTCCAGGCACCCAAGTTTTACTATTTTGATGTGGGGGTGACCAACTACCTGATGGGCAGACACCATCTCAGGCGCGGTTCCGACGATTACGGGCACGCCTTCGAGCACTTCATTATGCAGGAAATCATAGCTTATCGCGGGTACTACCGCCGCAGGGAGAAGATATCCTACTGGCATACGTACAATAACCAGGAAGTGGACGCCGTCATTGGTGATGCCAAAATGGCCATTGAGATTAAATCCAGCGAGGAGGTGAAGACCCGTCACAAGAACGGACTGAAGGCCTTCAAGGAAGAGCATCCGGACTGCCGCTTGATTCTCGTTTCCCTTGATCCGATAACCCGGCCGTCCGGAGACATTGAACTCCTGTATGTCAATGATTTCCTGAGAATGCTTTGGAATGGTGAAATCTTCTAACGGAAGGGCTATGGCGAAGAATATAATGGCCCCCAAATATTGGACACGTAGTTAAGACAAACAAAAACACTTGAATTTATACCTTATACCCTGGTGACCGTGTTTATATAGAAAAAGGATGGCTGTTTCCAGTCATCCTTTTGTGGGAGCTGAGGGAGTCGAACCCCCGACCCTCTGCTTGTAAGGCAGACGCTCTGAACCAACTGAGCTAAGCTCCCGAGCGATTTTGCTGACCCGTTTCGTTTGGGCAGGACAAAGGTACTACAAATATTTTAATCCGCAAATTTTTTCTGAAAAATTTTCAAAAAAGTTGATTTCTCCGGACTGATGCAATAATCCGGCCCGATATTGCATCTTTTGTTCGTATGAAGAAGTATGGAATCGTTCTTATGTTGGCTGCGGCCTTTTTGTCCGGAGCTTGCGACAAGATGGGTTTGTCGGATGATGCGGTGTCGTATGAACCGACGTGGGCGGCCGTTTACGACTACCCTGTCTCCAAGGATGACTGTTGCGGCCTTGGACTTCTCCTTGTTCAGGGACGTACTGACGATGAGCTGTTCTCTTTCACCTCTCCGGGAGCGGCACTGTCCCTGCAGCTTTGCGTAAGTTCGGATGCGGACTTGATTCCAGAAGGCGTTTATTCGTCGTCGACTGACCTTTCTTGTCCTTCTATTCTGTGTCCTCCGGCGGGAAGTCCTTTCAAATATGGCACATCATTCGTGGCCGAGAGGCTGCCTGACTCTGCCGTGACGCGCTTCTACTCCGTGACATCCGGACTCCTGAAGGTCAACATCGTGGACAGGAGGGACGGGGAGAAGGTTTTCTTGATCGAAGCCGCGGTGGAAGCGGACGGACGCAGGTATAAGTTCGATTACCGCGGCCCTCTCCAGGATTTCCGGGATGACGAATAGTATTCTTCCGCCCGCGTTGTGGCGGTTTCATGCATTTTTTATATCTTTGCGCTGTCCTCGTGAGAGGACGACATACGACTGAATGGGGATGTTCTGGTTTTGACAGCATTGATTTTGGTCGGTAAGCACGTCGGGCGTAGGAGGCTGGCCCGTTAATCCCAGTCTTCAAGCCATAACTGGCAACTACAACTACTCATACGCTTGCTAGTCCCCAAGAGACTGAGCATCAATCGGCGCCGCCAAGGTTGCGGCTCTGACGTATATCCCTCCAGCTTTAGGCCGGTTCAGTCTGGGTAAAGGGGTATCATCAAAACCGGATGCGGGAGATGGACGCCTCTAAGTCTCCTCAAGTTTCCAGAGGATAAGCCGCGGCTGGCCCGTCTTCCGGCAGGCCACGGTCGAAAACCAAAGGAGGAATAAGCGTGTAGAAAGCCCATCGGGACGATGTTTGGACGGCGGTTCGACTCCGCCCATCTCCACTAAAATCCCTCTCAGAATGTTCCGGGAGGGATTTTCTATTAAAAATATCCCAAATCGTATCCCATTTTTAACTATATTTTTCTGAGAAAAGATGTATGCAGACGGGTAACTCTTAGCGAATGATGGTAAGGAAAATGTCGCCGCTATCTTCACCTCCATCCTCTAACGGAGAATGCCCGGCCAAGCCGAGCTTTTTTCGTTATCTTGTCCACTCATGTTCACTGTCTACTTCGTCTACAGGTGGCCAAGGTGGACAAATAATTCTTCTTGGAGAATATATAGTAGCCTATTTATCAGGTTCTTTGAAGGTAAACAGTTCCCAGATAGCAGTACGTGGCTCTTCTTGCAGTGCGGCAACTCTCTCCGTTATATCTACCAGACGTTTATAGAGTTCCCTGTCATCGAGATTTGATCATGCCGTTCCACAATCAAGCAAATCTCGTGATCCAGTGTTTTTAACTTGAAGAACTCTGTAACACTCTTGCAATACTTGGCGGTCAATCGGACATACGGGCGGAACACCAGCCAACTCATTCTGACACCACATCTACTTAAGAAATACTGACAAACTTTTTTGACACTGCCCAATCCTTATTCGATTGTTATAATCCTCTTGTTTTTACAGAGACATTGATCGCGCTTTCCCATGCTTTCATTTTGGAAGTATACTCCTGATTCTTGAACTTATAGGCGTTAATGAATTCTTGTTGTCTCGCTTGGATTTCATCTTCTGTTCTCATTTTGCTTCTTATTGATTATTGATAATTTCCGAATATGTTAGGAAGAAAATCTAACTTGCAAGTGCCTATATGCAACTTTTTGCGGTATTTTTCGAAAATGCAGGTCAAACTCTTGAAAATGGTACTCAAAAATGGTATTTTGAATCGGTTTTAAGCCAAGATCCAGCCTCCCGGATACATAGAGAAAGCCTCCGGGAAAGCATGTGTTTTTGCAGTGTTTTGCCGCTTCACAACAGCAGCATTGTACATAAAGCCGCTCGCTTTTATGCGGCAAAAAGAGGTAATTCTTGCCGTTGCTGAAAATGCTCCTCAATTGTGTAGACAATGTCGACACAATTGTCTATAAGGAACGAAAATCCCTCGGAACACCGAGGGAGATAATCATATTATTTAAGGATTTCCCAATAGCCACCTTTTTTGGGGCCTTTATGCTCGAGATACTCTCCTCGAAGTTTTGCGATTTGTTTCCAGACGGCCCGAGTTGATATACCCAACTCTCCAGCTATTTCACTTGCTGTGATATATTTATCTTTTCGAATCAATGCCAAGATCCTCTCATGCGTTTTTTGTGAACCATCTTGTGAACCTGATTGAGACTGTTCTTGTGAACTTATTTGTGAACTCTGGTTCACATAAGGATCAGCAGACTTCACAATAACTTTGAAGGAGGACGGTTCAGAGAAAACAAACTCAGCCGGTGGATTCCCATTGGCTTCCAACTCTTCAGTGACCATCCGGATGCCCATTCCGAAGCGGTTGACGTAATTCAAGGCCTTCATGACGCTGGAGATGAGCGGGTTTCTATAGTCAGTTTCCGTGGGGAAATTCTCGGGCCTAACTTTGCCGTACAGGTTTCCAGTATTATCGAATTCAAGTCGATCAGCGTATTCATAGACGCGTGCTGGAGCATTGCTACCGTTATACGCCCTGTGCTGGCAGATGTTCATCAGGAGTTCACGTGTCGCATTATGCGGATAACCGATGAAATTGGTATCGCGGAACCCGGTTACAAGCTCCGGTCTCTTACGCTCCAGGGTGAATTCCGCAAACTGCTCCAGGTTATGTAGTTCTGTGAGAAGATTCCCTTTGAAAAGGCGCTCGTTGAGGACCTTAGTGCCACGGGTAAGTCCTTCAAACTGGACATACTGGATGCTGGCGCTGGGGATAAAACGCGTAGGATTCTTTCCAATCAGCAGGATGCCTGCATTAGTCGGACAATTGTAGGGTAAGTAGAAAAGTCCCAGAGAGGCCATCTGAACTTCGATGGGCCGCTTGTCCTTCTTTATCTCCTTTGCATCGACCATAGCCGGAAGCAGGGGGTTGCGGAAGAGATCCGTATCAAGATCTTCCAATGTCGCATCAAGGCATGGCTCAGACTCGAAGTTAGGGGTATTGAATTCCCTGCGCTCCATTAGGATGCGTTCTTCTTCCTCGTTTGCAATGGCTTTACGAGCACCGACCCGAATCCAAATACGGCCACGGTAACGGACGGGCGGAAGTTTGGAGGGCTGAACTTCAACGACAGCGACATCTCCTTCCGGTAACGCTATCTTGTAAACCTGCATCACGGGTTGGGGAAGGATGTTACCCTCACTGCGTATGCCAGCGAGGTCTTTCTGGAGAGCATCCGTGTACTTCAGCCCCGAAAGACTACCGTCATCGTTGGCTCCTATAAACAAGTAGCCTGGCTCCCCGGTGTTCATAATGTCGTTGGCGAAGGCACATATCGCTTGCCCGAACTTCTCCTTGGCATCCTTCGATGTAGTACGTTCGGTCCGTTCGTTTTCGGTATCCTTCAAAAGGGGTAGTATGGTATCTGCGTTCAGCATGTCGTTTTTCTTTGGTACGAAGTTAGTCATTTTCTACAACAATCCGTTGAACTTCGTCATAGACTCCGCCTTGATGAAGTCAACGATGTCGATGTAAGGCTTCATGGCCTTGTAATCGTTGTGCCCCGTCCATTTCATGACAACATTCGGCGGGATTCCGATGGACAGGGCGTTGACGATGAAGGTACGCCGTCCGGTATACGTTCCAACCAATTCCCATTTTGGATGACGCTCTTCCTTTCGCTCGTTTCCTTTGTATGAGACGGCATGGATCTCGTCGTTTATTCCGGCCAGTTGACACAATTCCTTGATTTCACGGTTAAGCGCCTGGTTCGTATAACAAGGCAGGGCTCTCTCGTCTTTCGACGGGAAGTCCTTGTATTTCTGCAGGATGTCCGAGGTGATTTCATTGAATTCTATCGAAACCCTTTTCCACGTTTTGATATTGACGCTTTCAAAGGAATCCTCTTTGATATCACCCCTCCGAAGGTTATATGCGTCCGAATAGCGAAGCCTCGAGAAACAAAGGAAGAGAAAGATATCACGTACCAGTTCAAGCCGTGAGTGATCCTGATCCAGTTCCAGATTCCTGATTCTGGAGAGTTCCTCTTTTGTTAGGTAGATCACCTGTCTCTGTGTCTTCTTCAGGGTAGGATGGAAGGCTCGATATGCCAGGTTGTCGTTGTATCCGTGATCGGTCGCCCATTTCAGGAACCAACGCAGAAACCCAAGTTTCTTTTCAATCATCGAATTCTTCACGCCTATAAGGGCATCTGTATCCTCGTCGTCCCTGTCCGCCTTCTTTTTTCGAGGGGTACGCAGTTTCTTCTCGTTTCGAAGATAGGCAACGAATTTGGCGAGGGTGGAATCTGTCAGATTCTCGAAAGAGATGTTCTTCTTGAATGCCATGAGATCAACACGCAACGAATCCATTTTCTTGGAGGTCGCTACTGTCCAGGCATTCTTCTCACCGCATTCCTTCATGAACATATCAAAGACTTCGAAAAAGCCCAATGGCTTCTCCTTGGCCTCAGCCATTTTCGGCTCAGGTTTAGGCTTCTGGGGAGTCGTGCCGGATATCCTTTCTTTGTATTTCTGGGAAATCTCGGATGTTGTTGGATGCTTCTCATTTACCTTAATCGAGGATAGTTGACACCCTGTGGAGAAGTCAATTCGCTGGCCGTTGAAGGTGACCCGAAGTCGGACCTGGTATTTGTCCTAGTCCTTCCCATAAGCGAAAAGACGGAAAGAAGAATTGCGCTTAATATTCATTTTCGAACGTCTCCCGAACCTTGATAATATCCCAAATTTGCTCATAGTCGAGCGCCTTCGACTACAAAAAAGGCAATAGAAATCATTAAAACAGGGGTGTCTGAAGAGGGTTATATGCTTGGTTCTGTTCCGCCCATCTCCACTAAAATCCATCACAGAGCATTCTGTGGTGGATTTTCCTTTTTACGGCCCCTTAGTAATCGTTAAAAAATAAGTTGCATCACCTTGGGCAATCTTTTTGGTCAAAATTCCTTTTTTCATCAGTCATGTGCCACCGGCACACTCCTTCTTCAAAAAGAAATCTATCCACAAAAATCTTTGCCAAATCTGCGGCAACTTATTTTTTGCCGCTTACTTAACATCGTGGTGGAGTTTGCATCATGCCGATGCGGTCATGTCCTCGTAGTCCAGCATTGAGCGGCGGATGACGTCCTTGGCCGTGTCGGCTCCGTAGATTTCGATGAACTCCATTCTCGGGGTCTTTTCGCCCGGGATGTCCTTGTAGGTGGTGAAATAGTGCACGAGCCTTCTTGTGATGGCCGGCGGGAGCTCGTTGATGTCGTTGTACTGGCCGTAGACGGCGTCGTTCTTCAGGACGGCTATGATTTTGTCATCGGCCTGCTTGTGGTCGAGCAGCCTGAGCCCGCCTATGGGCCTTGCACGTACGATGATGTCGCCGTGGGTCACGTCCTTCTCCGTGAGCACGCAGACGTCCAGGGGATCCCCGTCGCCTTCTATGTCCTGTCTGCCCAGCGCGATGTTGGTGAGTTCCGCCATCTTGGCTGCGCAGTATGTGCGCGGAAGGAATCCGTATAGCGAAGGGACGATGTTCGAGAATTTCTGCGGCCTGTCGAGCGAGAGGTATCCGGATTCTTTGTCCACCTCGTATTTGACCGTGTCTGTCGGAACTATCTCTATGAATGCCCTGACTTCATCCGGGACATTGTCTCCGAGGCTGATGCCGTGCCAGGGATGTGACTTGTGCGAGTTCTTGTAGTCCATATCGTAAACTGTGATTGGGGTTCAAATATAATGATTTTATCTCTCTTTGCATTTTTTAGTTAATGTCTGTAACTTTGCCGCCCTTTTCCCGTGGAGGGAAATGACTTGAAAAGGATGATATGAGAAAAATAGGGGAGATTCTTAAAATCGGCCTGCCGATCATGCTCGGACAGGCGTGCGTGATAATCCTGGCGTTCGCCGACAACATTATGATAGGTTGGCACAGCGTGGATGAACTTGCCGCGTCATCATTTGTCAACAATATCCTCAATCTGCTGATAATGACCGAACTGGGCTTCGCAGCGGGGATGACGCCCATCATCGGCTCGCATAACGGAAGGGGAGATGTGGCCTCTGTCGGCCTCACCCTGCGCAACGGTCTGGTCGTGAACGGTCTGATAGGTCTGGCCAGTGTTGTGCTGCTCGCCGTGGTGTACGCCCTTCTCGGACATTTCGGGCAGGAGCCGGAACTGCTGCCTCTCATAAGGCCGTATTTTGTGATAGTGGGCATTTCGACGCTCTTCTCACTGGGGTTCAACACCCTCAAGCAGTTCACGGACGGTATCTGCCGGCCTGTGGTGTCGATGGTTTTCCTGCTTCTCGGGAATGTCGTCAACATCTTCGGCAACTGGGTGCTGATCTATGGAAAGCTCGGATTCCCGGAGATGGGACTTGTCGGCGCAGGTATCAGCACATTGTTCTCCCGTATCCTGATTTTCGCGGCGTTCCTATTATATATATTGTTCTCCAAGAGTCTCAGGCAGTACGCCCGTGCCATCAAGGAGGCCGTGTTGTCGCTCGCCGAGATGAAGAGCATATTCACTGTCGGCTACCCGGTGGCGATACAGATGGCCCTGGAAACCTCTTCGTTTACCTTCGCCGCCGTGATGGCGGGGTGGCTGGGGGTCATTGAACTTGCCGCCCATCAGGTGGTGATCACGATTTCGCAGCTCTTCTTCCTCATGATGCAGGGCTTGTCGTTCGCCCTGTCCATACTTGTCAGCAACGCCTGCGGGCGCGGGGACTACAAGGGCGTGCGGGAATATGCCGGTAAGGGCTACGGGATGATCGTGTGCATCTCGGCGACGCTTTCCGTCCTTCTGTATATCTTCCGTTACCAGGCGGCCGGGGTCTTCACGGATTCTCCGGAGGTGTCGGCGATGGCCGTGTCCCTGTTCTTCGTGCTCTTCGCCTATCAGTTCGGCGACGGGCTGCAGCTCTGCTTCGCCAATGTCCTGCGCGGACTTCAGGACGTGAAGCCTATCATGAAAGTGGCTTTCGTGAGCTATTATATCATAGCCATTCCGGTGGCGTATCTGCTTGGTTTCAAGACGAGTCTCGGACTTCTTGGAATCTGGCTCGGTTTTCCGGTGGGACTCACCATCGCAGGGGTGTTCTTTTTCCTCCGCTACCGGAGCGACATGAGGAAACTGGCGGAATGAAATTTGCAGCGAAACAGGCTCGTAGTTGCGTGCAACACACGCGCGGCTCTTTTTGATTGATATGAAAAGACTCCAGGACAATGTGACCCTTATCACCGGCGGCGGTAAGGGTATCGGGTTCGGACTCGCGACGGCATTTGCCCGTGAAGGCTCCAATCTTGTGATTACGGGACGTACGGAATCCCGCCTCCTCTCCGCCAAGGAAAGACTTGAATCAGAATACGGTATCGAAGTGCTGCCGCTTGTGGCCGACGGGGCTGATGAAGCTTCTGTCAAGTCAGTGGTCAAGGCCGCTCTCGACCGTTTCGGAAAGATCAACACACTGGTCAACAATGCCCAGACCTCCAAGTCGGGACTTCCCCTTGTGGAACACAGCAAGGCGGACTTCGACCTGGCGATAGATTCGGGCCTGTATGCCGCATTCTTCTATATGCGCGAGTGCTTCCCGGCCCTTAAGGCCGTCAAGGGCTCGGTGATAAACTTCGCGTCCGGCGCCGGGCTTTTCGGAAAGCTCGGGCAGTCTTCATACGCTGCCGCCAAGGAGGGCATACGCGGGCTTTCGCGTGTGGCCGCCGCAGAGTGGGGGCCGGACGGAGTGAGGGTCAATGTGGTATGTCCTCTGGCCATGACCGAGAGCCTGCAGCAGTGGAAGGAGCAGTATCCGGATCTTTTCGAGAAGACCATACAGGGGATTCCTCTCGGACATTTCGCGGATCCGGCCGATGATATAGGGCCGGTATGTGTGTTCCTCGCTTCTCCGGAGGCCCACTATGTCACTGGCGAGACCATAACTCTGCAGGGAGGCAGCGGACTCAGGCCATAATGAGAAGAATAGGGATAACGGTCGCGATGGAATCCGAACTCCGTCTGCTTGAGGGCGGGCTCGGGCTGGAGGCGCACAAGGGCCGGGGAGGCTTCATTTTCCGCAGGGGCGAATATGCCGGGGCGGAGGTGACGGCGTCCCTGTCCGGGATAGGCAAGGTGAATTCCGCCATCTGCGCCGCTGCGATGATTGAGGAGTTCGACCTTGACTGCCTTGTGTCTACCGGGGTTTGCGGCACTCTGCGCGCCGACGGGAGCATAGTCCAGAAAGACTTGATCCTCGCATCTTCCGTGATTTACCATGATGTCTGGTGCGGCACTCCCAATGCGTTCGGACAGGTGCAGGGAGGTCCTCCGTTCTATGATTTGTCTCTGCCCGGCATCTGCGGGCTTGAATCCGCCCTGTCGGGGCTTGGCTATACGGTCCATACAGGCCGCATGGCTTCCGGAGACTGGTTCGTGGACAGTGCGCAGAAGGCTGCCGAGATTGCCGCCGCCTGCCCTGGGGCTCTTGGCGTTGATATGGAGAGCGGCTCCCTTGCGCAGGCCTGCCTGCGCTACGCCGTGCCTTTCCTCTCCGTCCGTATGGTGAGCGATGCGCCTCTCTGTCCGGGAGCTCCTGCGTACAGTGATTTCTGGGCGGAGGCCCCGGGGCTGCTGAACGGTGCCCTCAAAGCCGTTCTGGATCATTTGATTTCAGCATAAGAAGTTGTTTTGAATTTATTTGTCATAAATTTTATGAAGATTTTTTCTGTCAGAGTTTTTTCTGGATTTTGAGAAAGATAGTAGAACTATCTGACCGAAAAAGCCAGGAAAAAATATGGCGAAAAAGCAAGTAAAAGAATTTTCAACATAAATCAAAACAACTTCTAAATCAACTTCTAATGGAAAAGATAGCGTCATTCACTATAGACCACACAAAGCTTCTCAAAGGAATATATGTCTCGCGCAAGGACAGGATCGGCGGCGAGACGGCCACGACGATAGACATCCGTGTCAGGCGTCCTAATGTCGAGCCGTTCATGAGTCCGGAGTCCGCCCACACCATAGAGCATCTGGGGGCCACTTATCTGCGCAATCTGGAGGGATGGCGGGACAAGATTGTCTATTTCGGCCCGATGGGCTGCCTTACCGGCTTTTATCTGATAGTCGCCGGGGACTTCACCGCCGGGACTTCCGGATATGAGAGCCTGATCCGTGCCTTGACCGGAATGTTCCGGTTCATAGCCGATTATGAGGGTGAAATCCCAGGCACGCGTCCCGATGAATGCGGAAACTGCACTTTCCACGACCTCGCGGGGGCGAAGGCAGTGGCGGCAGATATGCTGGGCCTGGCTGAGAGCGGAGAACTCCGCTTCGTCTATCCTTAGTCTTTTTCCAGTTCGCAGCCGTTGAAGAAGAACTCTTCGCGGGCGCGTTCCTGCGATACGGTGAAATAAGTGATCTCTGCGGTAGTGCATGTCTTGCCTCCGCAGCTGATGCTCCCTTCCATCACCGCGAGGTTTCGTCTCATCTCCTTGAGGCGTACCCTGATCTCAAGCGGCTCTCCGACCGGGACAGTCTTGCGGTATCGGATGTTGAGGGTTGAGGTCACGCCGGCCGTCTGGAGTTTGCGTGTCACATACCATCCTCCGACCTCGTCCAGCAGCGTGGCCTGTATCCCGCCGTGCAGGGTTTCCGTCCAGCTCTGATAGTCTTCGGAGGCTGTCCAGACCGACACTATGCCGTCTCCGTCTTCCCAGAACTCCATTTTGAGTCCTTTGTCGTTCCATGGTGAGCAGGCGAAGCAATTGTAACCTTTGTCCCTGAGAGGGAGGTATGGATTCTTTATCTTGTCCATGTCGTTTCTTTTTGGTGGCGCAAAATTATGTAAGGTGTCCGGATTTTCCAAATTATCCCTTGTCAGGGACGCAGACGGGATTGCTGGCAGGTCATGATGTAACAGTAATCGTTCAAAGTAACGCGAATAAATGTTTTTGTTGCGCGGGCTTGTGATATACTATGAGATTTTTGGGTAAATTTGCAACAACTGTAACCAATCGGACAAACATTTGTTTTATATGAAAAATATCTACAAGCTAATGCTGGGCCTATGCGCCTTGCCTCTTGCGGCCTGTTCGCCTTCAGCTGAGCAGGGCGATGCGTTCTACACCATGAAGAACAAGGCGGGGATGGAGGTTACGGTCACCAATTTCGGCGGCCGCATCACTTCTGTCCTCGTGCCGGACAAGGACGGCGTCAAGCGTGACGTGGTGCTCGGCTTCGACAAGGTCGAGGACTATTATCCGGAGAATCACCAGAGTGATTTCGGCGCCACCATCGGACGCTACGCCAACCGCATCGCGGAGGCGAAGTTCACACTTGACGGCAAGGAGTATGAACTCCCCAAGAACAACTTCCGCAACTGTCTTCACGGCGGGCCTACCGGGTGGCAGTATCAGCCGTACAAGATGGTCGAGGCGGACGCGAGCCATGTCAAGTTCCGTATCGACTCTCCGGACGGGGACAACGGTTTCCCGGGTGCAGTGACCGCTTTCGTGACTTTCACCCTCACCGAGGACAACAAGATTGATATCAGCTACAGCGCCACGACGACAGCTCCTACGGTCATAAATATGACCAACCACTCATATTTCAACCTCAGCGGGGATCCGACCCGCAGCATAGTGGAGGACAGCCTCTATGTCAATGCATCCGAGTTCACTCCTATCGACCGCTTCAGCATCCCCCTTGGAGAGAATGTCCCTGTGGCCGGCACACCTATGGATTTCACCGCCATGCAAAGGATAGGCGACAGGATCAACGACACTTCTGACGAGCAGATACGCAACGGAAGCGGCTATGACCACAACTGGGTGCTCGACACCAAGGGTGATTTGAGCAAAGTGGCGGCCACGCTCTACTGTCCACTGACCGGCATCGCTATGGATGTCTACACCGATGAGCCGGGAGTGCAGGTCTACACCGGCAATTTCCTTGACGGCAGCATAAGCGGCAAGGGAGGTGTGGTGTACCAGAAGAGGGCGGCCATATGCCTTGAGACTCAGCACTATCCTGACAGTCCTAACAGGCCGCAGTGGCCTTCTACCGTGCTCCGTCCCGGTGAGACCTATACCGGCAGGTGCATTTACGCATTCTACATCAGATAAGACGGGGCCATGGGTGTTTTTCAGCAAATCGCCGCTTCCGGCTTCAGGACCGTTGACCTTGTCATCGTCCTGGTATATCTCGCGGTGCTCATATCTCTCGGCCTTTTCCTCGGACGCAACAAGAAAGGCCATCAGAAGAGCGCAAGTGACTATTTCCTCGCAGGCAACAGCCTGACATGGTGGGCTGTGGGCGCTTCGCTCATAGCGGCCAACATCTCCGCGGAGCAGTTCATCGGCATGTCCGGTACCAGCTACGCGGACGGCATCGCCACCGCCGCATATGAGCTCATGGCCGCGGTGACCCTCGTCGTCATCGGCAAGTTCCTGCTGCCTGTGATGCTTAAGCGCAAGATCTTCACCATCCCGCAGTTCCTTCGCGAACGCTACACGGACGGGGTCGGCCTTGCATTCTCCATCTTGTGGCTTTTCCTCTATGTGTTCGTCAACCTGACTTCCGTGGCATGGCTCGGAGCCCTCGCCATCGAGCAGATTCTCGGCCTCCAGGGCGCGACGCTCGTCGTCGGCAGCTTCTCCATCTCCATGAGGATGGTGATCGTGCTGCTGCTCTTCATAATCGCCGGAATCTACTCTATCTACGGAGGTCTCGCATCTGTCGCATGGACCGATGTTCTGCAGGTGTTCTTCCTTGTCGGCGGCGGTCTGGTCACGGCATACTTCGCCCTCAGGGCTGTCGGTGACGGCGCCGGGGCTCTCGCCGGTCTGAACAATCTTTTCGCGGACCTCACCAGCGGTGAACATCTCAATGACAGCCACCTGCACCTCGTGATCCAGGAAAGCCACGGGGCAAGCGCCTTCGCCAATGTCCCTGGTATCGCGGCCGTCGTGGGCGGCGTATGGCTCACCAATCTCGGTTACTGGGGCTTCAACCAGTACATCATCCAGAAGGGTCTTGCCGCCAAGAGCGTGGACGAGGCGCAGAAGGGTCTGGTGTTCGCCGGGTTCCTCAAGATACTCATTCCTTTCATCGTGGTTCTCCCGGGCATCTGCGCATATTACATCTCGCTCCGTCCGGAGCTGCTCAGCGGCTTGCAGGGCTCGATCAATGTGGCGGATGACGCATATCCGTGGCTTGTCCGCAACTTCACCCCTACCGGTGTCAAGGGCCTGACTTTCGCCGCGCTTTCTGCGGCCATCATATCTTCCCTGGCGTCCATGTTCAACAGTACTTCCACCCTCTTTACGATGGATATCTACAAGAAGTACATCAACAAAGACGCTTCTGACAAGAAACTTGTCAGTGTCGGCCGCCTCACTTCGCTTGCCGCCCTGGTGATCGCCGCTGTCGCGGTAGAACCTCTCCTCGGCAGCCTTGACCAGGCGTTCCAGTACATTCAGGAGTATTCCGGATTCATCTATCCAGGCATCATTGTGGTGTTCGGTCTCGGTCTGTTGTGGAAGCGAGCATCCAGCCGTGCCGCAGTGTGGACCGCCATCATCACCATACCTCTCGGGGTGCTGTTCAAGATTTTCCTCGGCGGTGTGCCGTTCCAGCTCAGGGCCGGTTATATCTTCATTATCCTGCTCGTCTTCTTCGTGCTGATGTCGCTTGTCGACAAGAAGTTCGTCGCGGTCGAGCTTCCTGAGCAGAAAGATCAGGAGACTATGGTCAAGTGGGCCCGCAGGATGGGCTTCGCCGGCCTTTTCTTCGTGGTTCTTGCTCTCGTGGTGATTGTCTGGGGCGCCCTGCTTCCTGATTCTGCGACGCCTGAGAACAACGTCATCGCCTATCTCAACGATATCGGCTTCCAGGCTTTCATATTCTTCGGCGTCCTTGTCGGCGGACAGGCCATCTGGCTTTACAGCGACGCGCGTGACAAGAAGGCCGACCCGAAGGCCCTGCCGGTGGATCTGAAACTCTTCCATACCAGCAAGTCATACAATGTCTGGGCAGCCGTGATCTGCGCGATCGTGGCGGCGCTCTATATAATACTTTGGTAATATGCTCGAAGAACTTAAAGACAAAGTCTGCCGGGCCAACCTCGACCTTGTCAGGCACGGGCTGGTGCTTTTCACCTGGGGCAATGTTTCTGCCATAGACCGCGAGAGCGGGCTGGTGGTGATAAAGCCGTCAGGGGTGAGCTATGACGACATGAAGCCGGAAGACATGGTCGTGGTGGACCTTGACGGCAAGGTGGTCGAGGGCCGTCTCAACCCCTCATCTGACACTCCGACGCATGTCGTGCTATATAAGGCCTTCCCTCAGGCGGGGGGAGTGGTGCATACCCATTCCACTTATGCCACCTCCTGGGCTCAGGCCGGGCTGGACATCCCGAATATCGGCACTACGCATGCGGACTATTTCCACGACGCGGTGCCTTGCACACCGGATATGACCGAATCCGAGGTCAAGGGTGAATATGAACTCGAGACAGGCAATGTCATCGTGCGCCGTTTCGAGGGCCTGAACCCCGTGCATACTCCGGGCGTGCTGGTCAAGAACCACGGCCCGTTCACCTGGGGCAAGGATGCGGACGAGGCCGTCTACAACGCAGTGGTCCTGGAGCAGGTGGCCAAGATGGCCAGCATCTCATTCGGAATCAACCCCGCTCTCACGATGAACCCGCTGCTGATCGAAAAGCATTTCTCCCGGAAACATGGGCCGGGGGCGTATTATGGACAAATCAAAAAGAAATAAATCATGATAAAAGCATTTGACAATCTTGAAGTCTGGTTTGTGACCGGAGCCCAGCTGCTCTATGGCGGAGATGCCGTCGTGCAGGTGGATGGACATTCACAGAAGATGGTGGACGGCATGAACGCCTCCGGCATACTTCCCGTGAAACTCGTATACAAGGGGACGGCCAATTCGTCTGCAGAAGTCGCCGATGTGATGAGCCGCGCCGAGGCTGAGCCGAAGTGCATCGGCGTGATCGCCTGGATGCACACTTTCTCGCCTGCCAAGATGTGGATCCATGGACTCCAGAGGCTCCGCAAGCCTCTCCTCCATCTCCACACCCAGTTCAACGAGGAGATTCCTTGGGACAGCATGGACATGGATTTCATGAACCTCAACCAGAGCGCCCACGGAGACAGGGAGTTCGGACACATACTCGCGAGGATGCGCAAGCCTCACAAGACTGTGGTCGGCTACTGGAAGGATCCTCAGACCCTCGGACATATCGCCGTATGGGAGAGAGTGGCCGCGGCGTGGGCAGACGCCCAGGACTGCCGCGTCATCCGCTTCGGCGACCAGATGAACAATGTGGCCGTGACTGACGGAGACAAGGTGGAGGCAGAGATGAGGCTCGGGTATCATGTGGACTATATGCCGTTCAGCTCTGTGATGCCTTATTTCGACGCTGTGGCTGATGCCGACGTGGATGCGCTTGTGGCTGAATATTTCAGGCTTTATGAGCACGACGCGTCCCTTGAGGACAAGTCGGGCGTCGCCTACAGGAAGGTGTGGAATTCCGCCAAGGCTGAGCTTACGCTTCGGGCTGTCCTCAAGGACACCGGAGCCAAGTGCTTCACCACCAACTTCGATGACCTCGGAGATGTGGATGTGGAGAAGACGGGCCGCGGTTTTGACCAGATTCCGGGCCTTGCGTCCCAGCGTCTCATGGCTGAAGGGTATGGTTTCGGTGCGGAGGGTGACTGGAAGACTGCCGCTCTCTACCGTTCCGTATGGTATATGAGCCAGGGCCTTGAGGGCGGATGCTCTTTCCTCGAGGACTACACTCTTAATTTCGACGGCGCGCGTTCCGCCATCCTGCAGTCCCATATGCTTGAGGTGTGCCCGCTCATCGCGGCGTCAAGGCCTCGTCTGGAAGTGCACGAGCTCGGCATCGGTGTGCGCAAGACTCCGACGGCGCGCCTTGTCTTCACCAGCAAGACAGGCAGGGGAATCGCGGCTACAGTAGTGGACATGGGGAATCGTTTCCGCCTCATCGCCGCAGATGTGGAGTGCATCAAGCCGAAGCCGCTTCCTAAACTTCCTGTGGCCTCGGCCCTCTGGATTCCGATGCCTGATTTCGAGGTCGGCGCGGCTGCCTGGATCATCGCCGGCGGCACACACCACTCGGCTTTCTCATACAGCCTTACGGCTGAATACTGGGAGGACTATGCCGAAATCGCAGACATCGAGATGCTCCATATCAGCGAGAAGACCACAATCCCGGAGTTCAAGAAGGAGCTTCGCTACAATGAGGTCTATTATATGCTCGATAAAGCCCTTAAATAATGGACACGCTCAAGGCCAAAGAACTTGTCGCTTCCGGCAAGGCGATACTTGGTATAGAACTCGGGTCGACGAGGATCAAGTCTGTCCTGATCGGCTCGGACAACCACCCAGTAGCCCAGGGCAGTTATACTTGGGAGAACCAGCTTGTTGACGGTCTGTGGACATATGGCATCGATGAGATCTGGTCAGGGCTTCAGGCTTCGTACGCGGATCTCTGCTCTGATGTGCGCTCCCGCTACGGTGTCGAGCTGGAGCGTCTGGCCGGGATAGGCATCAGCGCCATGATGCACGGATACATGCCGTTCGGCAAGGACGGCAATATCCTCGTGCCTTTCCGCACCTGGCGCAACACCAACACAGGACGGGCCGCCCGTGAACTCTCTGAACTCTTCGACTTCAACATACCGCTCCGCTGGAGCATTTCGCACCTCTATCAGGCCATTCTTGACGGTGAGGAGCATGTCGGCAGGATCGACTTTCTCACCACGCTTGCCGGCTATATCCATTGGCAGCTCAGCGGCCGCCGCGTGCTCGGCATAGGCGACGCTTCCGGGATGCTGCCTGTCGATTCCGGGGCGGGGGACTATTCTGAGGAGATGATAGGTAAATTCGACGATCTCGTGTCTTCCAAGGGGTTCCCATGGAAACTCAGGGACATCCTGCCTAAGGCCCTTATGGCCGGTGAGGATGCCGGATATCTCACGGAAGCCGGCGCGATGAAACTCGACCCTAGCGGAAGACTCAAGGCCGGAGTGCCGATGTGTCCGCCGGAGGGTGACGCCGGTACTGGTATGGTCGCCACCAATGCCATCCGCAAGCGCACCGGCAATGTGTCCGCCGGCACTTCTTCGTTCTCGATGATAGTGCTGGAGAAGCCGCTCTCACGCCCGTACGAGGTGATTGACATGGTGACTACTCCGGACGGCAGTCCGGTGGCCATGGTGCACTGCAACAACTGCACCTCGGAGTTCAACGAGTGGGTCAGGATGTTCGGAGACTTCCAGAAGCTGCTCGGCGTCCCGACGGATGAGTCCGGGCTCTTCAACAGGCTTTTCAACCATGCCCTTGAGGGTGATCCTGACTGTGGGGGGCTGGTGGCCTACAACTATGTGTCCGGCGAGCCTGTGACCGGGTTCTCAGACGGGCGGCCGCTCTTCGTGCGCTCCGCTTCGGACAAGTTCAATCTGGCCAATTTCCTCCGTGCCCAGCTCTATGCCGCTGTCGCGGTGCTCAAGATAGGCAACGATTTGCTTTTCAGGGAGGAGAAGGTGGAAGTTGACAGGATTTCGGCTCACGGGGGTTTCTTCAAGACCCCTGAGGTGGGGCAGCGTATCCTCGCCGCCGCCTTGAATTCGCCGATTTTCGTGATGGAGACGGCCGGGGAGGGCGGAGCCTGGGGCATCGCCCTGCTGGCGAGGTATCGCGTCGACAATCCTGACGCCCTGAGCCTTGAGGACTATCTGGACAAGTGTGTCTTTGTCGGTGACGGCGGGGTTGAGGTCATCCCTTCCGAGAAGGAGGTGGAGGGCTTCGATAAGTACATTGCCAATTATAAGGCCTGTCTTCCTGTTGAGGGCGCGGCCGTGGAGGCGAAGAGGTGAACGGCTCGCAGCTCTGGGATCCTCTGAGAAAAAAGAATGTCACTGCCACGCCTGAAGAACAGGTGCGGCAGTGGTTCATTATACAACTCAGGGACAGGTTCGGCGTTCCGGCACATCTGATGATGAGCGAGGTGGGTTTCCGTTTCGGCGACAAGCCTTACCGGGCCGACATACTGGTATATGACCGTAATGCCGCTCCGCTTGCCGTGGTGGAGTGCAAGAGGCCGGATGTCCCGATAGACGTGAAGGTGATAGAACAGGCGATGCGCTACAATTCCGTGCTCGGTGTACGGTTTTTGGTGCTGACAAACGGAAATTTGACCTATCTTTACAAGTTGGAATCGGGGAACTTCGTCCCGTGCGACAGTTTCCCTTCCTACGAGGAGATGATATGTCAATTGTAACGCAATTTTTGGAAAAGCCGATTTTCCGGATTCTGGGGGAGGTCGCGGCTGAAAGGAAGGTGAGAGCCTTCGTGATAGGTGGATATGTCAGGGACTGCTTTCTGGGCCGTCCTTGCAATGATATTGATGTGGTGGTGGAGGGAAGCGGAATCGATTTCGCCGAGGCTGTCGGCAAGCGTCTCCACAAGAGGGTCTCGTATTTCAAGAACTTCGGGACCGCGATGCTCCGCTTCGAAGGCGACGAGATTGAGTTTGTCGGCGCCCGCAAGGAATCCTACAGGCGGGAATCTCGCAAGCCTATAGTCGAGGACGGAACCATAGAGGATGACCAGATGCGGAGGGATTTCACCATCAATGCGATGGCGTTTTCTCTGCAGAAAGACGATTTCGGCGCGCTGATAGACCCTTTCGGCGGGATACGCGACCTTGCAGCCGGCATTATCCGCACTCCTCTGGATCCCGACACGACCTATTCTGATGACCCGCTGCGTATGTTGCGTGCTGTGCGCTTCGCGGCGAAGCTCTCTACCAAGGATTTGACTTTCAGGATTGTGCCGGAGTCGATGGAGTCCATGCGCCGCATGGCGGACAGGCTCAGCATACTCTCCCGTGAGAGGATTGCCGAGGAACTTGACAAGATGCTGGTCACCGACCGTCCGTCTCTTGCCTTCCATCTTCTTGACTCTGCAGAACTCCTGCCTCGCATACTGCCGGAGCTGTCGGCCCTCAAGGGTGTTGAGACCGTGGACGGCCGGGGGCATAAGGACAATTTCGCCCACACGCTTGCCGTGACGGACAATATCCGCCGCGAGGATGTCGCCCCGCAGGAAGGCCGCGACCACTTGCTTTGGCTGCGTTGGGCGGCTCTTCTGCACGACATCGGCAAACCGGCGAGCAAGCGCTATGACAAGGCCGCAGGGTGGACATTCCACGGCCACGACGTGATAGGCGCGAGGATGGTACCTCCGATTTTCCGCCGTCTGGCCCTGTCCATGGACGAGATGAAATATGTCTCGAAGCTGGTGCGGCTGCATCTCAGGCCCATAGCCCTTGTGGATGACGGTGTGACTGATTCCGCCGTGCGCCGCCTGCTCTTCGACGCCGGTGATGACATAGACGACCTTATGCTGCTCTGCAATGCCGACATCACCTCCAAGAACGAGACCAAGGTCGCTAGAATCAAGGCTAATTTTGAGCTCGTCAGACGCAAGCTCGTGGAGGTGGAGGAGAAAGACGCCATCCGCAACTTCAAGAATCCGATAAGCGGGGAATATGTGATGCAGGTTTACGGCATACCTCCGTGCAAGGAGATCGGGGAGCTCAAGGAGATGGTCAAGGAGGCTATCCTTGACGGCGTGATAGGCAATGACTTCGCCGAAGCGGACGCGTATATGCGTCTCCGCGCCCCTGAACTCGGCCTCAACGCCGTGGAGCGGTGATGCGCGACAAGTACATAGAGTATATCCGGGCCATAAGGCGCTATTCCCCGAGAACCTGCGCGATTTATGGCGATGCCGTGGATGATTTCCTGGCCTTTTCGGGCTATGACGGGAAGGAGCCCCTGGCTTCATACATGAATGTCCAGACTCTCCGCTCGTACGAGGTGCATCTGATGGACGGGCGGAAAGAGTCCGCCAAGACGGTCTCGCTCCATCTCAGCGCTCTAAGCGGCTTCTGCCGTTTCCTGATGAAGGAGGGCGTCATCGGCTCCAACCCCGTAAGGATGTTGAAAAAGCCCCGTCAGGAGAAGCGCTTGCCGGAGTTTTTCCGCCGCGATGCCATGGAAAGGTATTTCAGCGCCACGGCGAGTGTCCCGGAATCCGGTTCTTACGAGGCCGCGCTCCGCAGGCTGATTGTCAGTTTTCTGTATTGTACGGGGCTGCGTCGGGCCGAGCTGGCGTCTCTTGACAGGGAGTCTCTGGACATGGGTCGTAAGGTGGTCCGTGTCCGTGGTAAGGGCGGCAAGATGAGGGAGGCCCCTCTGACCGCGACTCTGTCCGGCGAGCTGCAGCTGTATCTGAAGTCGTTGGAGGCTTTGGAGTGCGTCGACCTGCGTCCGGAGGCCCCTCTCCTCCAGACCCCTAAAGGAGCGAGGCTTTATCCGATGTTCATAGACCGTGCGGTCAAGCGGGAATTGGGCGTGGGCGGCGGCGTGGGCGGCCGGAAGTCTCCTCACATGCTCCGGCATACGCTCGCCACTGAGCTTCTGGAGGACGGCACGGATCTTAATTCCATCAAAGAACTCCTCGGGCATTCTTCCCTCGCGGCGACCCAGGTCTATACCCACACCAGCATAGAGCGCCTGCGGGCTGTTTATGACAAGGCTCATCCCCGGGCCAAGGAAGAGTCCGCGGAAGGGAAGTAGTCCGCCTTGCGGCGCGGAGGGGCAGAGGAAGATTATCCGAGAAAATAGTCCCTCCCTATGTGTTGTCTCGATTTTTTGTTATATTTACGGAAGTTAACAGCCCGGTTTCGGGCAAAAAACGGAACAACTATGGAGATTAAGCTCAAATCCCTGAAATTCGATGCCGGTGAGAAACTCACCGCGTTCGTCGAGAAGAAAGTCTCACGCCTCTCAAAATTCTTTGACGGCGTGGCAGATGAAGCCGAAGTGTCACTTGAGGACACCAAGGATGGCAAGAAAGCAAGAATCCAGATTCGCATTCCGGGAGACACTCTCATCATCGAAAGAGTCGCCGACACTTTCGAGAACGCCGTGACAGGCTGCGTGGATGCGATGAAAGAAAAACTCACCCGCACCAAAGAGAAGAAATACGAGAAATAGCCTCAAAGGCTGACAATTCTGGCGCATAGCTCGACGAGCAGTTCGTCGGCTGCGACAGTTCCACCGTCCCCTCCCTTGGCGAGGTAGTCATATCGGCACAGCATCGATATCGCCTCCATAGCCTTGGGGAGGGGATAGTTTTTGACGGCCGTGTCGTATTCGCGGTAGAAATAAGGACTCACTCCGGCCAGCACTCTGGCCTTGTCTTCCGTCGAGGGTCTCGGATTCTCTCGCAGGAGAGCGCCATATCGCAGTATGCGGTTGAAATTCATGAAGATGGCGCTGATTGCCGGCGGGAGGTAGAATCTTGCATCCGAGGATATGGCTTCGGCGATGCGTATCGCTTTCGGGGCGTCTTTGAGCGAGAGGGCTTTCGTGAGCTCGAATATGCTGAACTGTCTGGAGATCCCGACATTCCGCTCGATGTCTTCGGCACTGACTTCTTTGGCCCCTTCGGGCAGGTTTTTCAGGAGTTTGTCCGTCTCGATCGCGATCTTGGAGAGATCCGTGCCGGCATATTCCCCGAGCATGGCTGCCGCCTGCGGGGAGATGCCAAGACCTCTTCCCCGATAATAGGAGGATATCCAGGTGGCTATCTCATAATCCCTTATGGCAGGTGAATCAACCACAATCCCGTTCTTCTGTACGGACTTGTACAGGGCCTTGCGTTTGTCTGCGGCGGCTTTGCGCATGAGAAGGACGAGCACCGTGCTCTCCAGCGGGGCGCTGCAGTAGGTGGCCATCCCTTCAAGGTCCGGCATCATCTGCGCTTCCTTCACGACAATCAGCTGCCTGTCGGCCATCATCGGATATTGCCTTGCGGCCGCCGTTATCTGGGCCGCATCGACATCCGCACCGAAGCGGACCGTCTCGTTGAAGTCCTTGTCGCTTTGCGGAATGCAGTTCTCGAGTATGGCGTTGCAGACCATTTCGGGGTAATACGGCTCATCGCCCATCAGGAGGTACACGGGCTTGAAGACACCGTTCCTGATGTCTGTTACAATTTGTTCGCAGAGTGTTCCAATGTTGACTGATGACTTGGCCATAATGTGCGAAATTACTGATTTTTTTCCTATTTTTGTGAAGTTTGACTGCATAAAAGACACGAACCAGATGAACAGACTTAATTCTATTTTGTTGGCAGGCATATGCCTGCTCGGTCCCGTGGGCCTGAGTGCCCAGGACGCGACCATCCGCATCCACGACGCCGGCACCGGAGTTACCATTCCGGCAGAAATCTACGGACAGTTCTCCGAGCATCTCGGGCGCTGCATTTACGGCGGCCTTTGGGTAGGTGAGGATTCTGACGTGCCTAATGTGAACGGATACCGCAAGGACGTATTCGATGCCCTGAAGGCTCTCAAGGTTCCGGTGATGCGCTGGCCTGGCGGATGCTTCGCCGATGACTACCACTGGATGGACGGAATCGGCCCTCAGGAGAAGCGTGCGTACATTTCCAACAACAACTGGGGCGGCACGCTTGAGGACAACAGTTTCGGCACCCACGAGTTCCTCAATCTCTGCGAGATGCTGGACATCGAGCCTTACATCAGCGGCAACGTGGGCAGCGGCAGCGTTGAGGAGATGGCCAAGTGGGTAGAGTATATGACCTCCGACGCCAAGAGCACCATGGCCGACCTTCGTCGCGCCAACGGGCGGCAGGAGCCATGGAAGGTGAAGTATTTCGGGATCGGCAACGAGGCCTGGGGCTGCGGCGGCAACATGACGCCGGAGTACTACAGCGACCTTTACCGCCGCTATGCCACATATCTCCGCGACTACAGCGGCAACCGCCTCTACAAGATCGCCAGCGGCGCGTCTGACTACGACTACAACTGGACGCGCGTGCTGATGAAGAACATCGGTCGCAAGGGCATGAAGGGCATCTCCCTCCACTACTACACCGTCATCAACTGGCGCGACAAGGGTGCGGCGACCAAGTTCTCCGACAAGGAGTATTACAACATCCTCTCCAAGAGCATAGAGATCGAGGATGTGCTCAAGAAGCATATAGACATCATGGACGAGCTTGACCCTCAGGGCAATGTCGATCTCCTTCTGGACGAATGGGGGACCTGGTACAATGTGGAGCCGGGCACCAATCCGGGGCATCTGTACCAGCAGAACACCATGCGCGACGCCATCGTGGCGGCTCTCAATTTCGATATTTTCCACAAGTACACCCGCCGCCTGAAGATGGCCAATATCGCCCAGGTCGTGAATGTGCTGCAGGCGATGATACTCACGAACGAGAAGGAGATGGTGCTCACTCCGACATACCATGTGTTCGAGATGTACAATGTCCACCAGGACGCCGAGTACCTCGCCGCCGACTGTCTCACCCCTAAGACGGCATGTGACCGTAAGGTTGACGTGCCTCAGGTTGACGTGACCGCTTCCCGTAAGGACGGCATGATGAACATCTCCCTTGTCAACACCGACCTCAAGAAGCCGATGAAGGTCCTCGTGGCCTTTGACAGCCCTAAGGCTGTGTCCGAGGTGCTTTCAGCGCGCGTGCTGACATCAGGGGACGCCCGTGACTACAATGATTTCGGAAGCGCCGACAAGGTGGCTCCCGCCGCGTTCAAGGCCTACAAACTTACCAAGGCCGGACTTGAGGTGACCCTGCCTCCTTGCTCCGTGGTGGCGCTCAGCGCGAAGTAGTCTGACGATTACTTAACAAGTTTTTAAGAAAAAGTCGCCTTGTATAAGGCGATTTTTTTCTATTTTTGCGCCATGTCTATAATCGAATGCAGGAACGTAACCAAGCGTTTCGGAGAGAAGACCGCCATTGAGGGCATCAATCTCCAGATACCGGAAGGCCGTATTTTCGGTCTGCTCGGCCCGAACGGAGCCGGAAAAACTACCCTTATACGTATAATCAACCGCATCACCATCCCCACTGCGGGGGAAGTCCTGTTCAAAGGCGTGCCCATAACCCAAGGCGATGTCGAGAAAATCGGGTACATGCCCGAGGAGCGCGGACTTTATCGCAAGATGAAAGTGGGCGAGCAGGCGATGTTCCTGGCCCAGTTGAAGGGGATGAGCGCCTCGGAGGCCAGAATAGCCCTCAAGGAATGGTTCGTCCGCTTCGGGATCGAGAGCTGGTGGGACAAGAAGATCGAGGAGCTCTCCAAGGGGATGGCGCAGAAAGTCCAGTTCATCACCACTGTGGTCCACAGGCCTTCCCTCATGATACTCGATGAGCCGTTCTCCGGTTTCGACCCTGTCAACGCCGAGCTTATCCGCCATGAGATACTTCGCCTCAAGGACGAGGGCGCGACGATTGTGCTGTCGACACACAACATGGAGTCGGTGGAGGAGCTCTGCGACGAAATCGCCCTGATCGACAAGTCGCATCTCGTGATAACGGGAGGCGTGGACGACATCCGCCGCCGTTATGGCAACAACAATGTGGAGCTTGTCTATACGGACGGGGACGGCAGGCACACCGAGGTGCTTCCGAGAGAGACCGACGGGGCTTCGACTCTCAGGACATACCTTGACAAGGGTGTGCAGGTCAATTCATACCGTGAACTGATGCCGCGCATGAACGACATATTCATCAAACTTGTAACAGAAGGGGAGGATTCAAAATGAACTTCAGAACTATACGTCTGGTGATCAACCGCGAGTACATGACTCGCGTGAGGAAGAAGAGCTTCCTTCTGATCACTTTCATCACACCGGTTCTTTTCGCGGCGCTGTGCTTCCTGCCGGCGCTGATAATGATGAATACCAAGGAGGCGGCCAAGAAGATTTCCGTTGTGGACAGGTCCGGGATAGTGATTCCCGCTCTCACTGATTCGGAGAGCATGACCATCACGGATTGCAGCGGGATGTCGCTTGACTCTTTGAAGTCAAATCTCGCCGTGCTCGGATATGATGCGGTACTCTCGATTTCTCCTGTCGACTCCTCCAAGTCAGTGACGGCCGAGGTGTATTCTCTGAAGCCCCTCGGAGTGGATCTCTCCGAGAGTCTGGGCAACAAGATAAACGCCGCCGTCGAGTCATACAGGGTGGCTTCCTACAATATAGCAGGCCTGGACAAGATAATGCAGGAGGTCAAGCCGGACATAAGGCTCAAGACATATACCCTCGGCGCGGACGGAGAGGAGAAAATCTCCGAGTCCGGCGTGTATATGCTGGTGTCCATGCTTCTCGGTATGGTCATCTATATGTTCATCGCGATGTTCGGCGGCATGGTGTCTTCTTCTGTGATTGAGGAGAAGTCAAGCAGGGTGGTCGAGGTGCTTATCAGTTCCGTCAAGGCGACTGAACTGATGTTCGGCAAGATCATAGGCATCGCGTTTGTGGCTTTGACCCAGTTCTTCCTGTGGATAGTGCTGACACTCGCGATAGTGGGGATTGTGGGAGCTGTGGCCGGTCCGGGACTCCTTTCCGGCGCCGACCCTGCGGAGCTTATGCAGATGAGCGGTGCCGCGGCGGGACAGATGGCTTCGCAGATGCCGGAGACGGGAGATCTGGGCGTCATTCTCTCGTCGCTTGCGAATATGCACCTCGGGCAGATACTCGTATGCTTTGTGCTGTTCTTCGTCCTCGGGTACATGTTGTATGCGTCGCTTTTCGCCGCTATAGGTTCGGCTGTCGAGAACGAGGGGGACAGCAATCAGCTTATGCTCCCTGTGACGATTCCTCTTCTCCTGGGATTCTTCATCGCGATCTACGCTTTCAAGGCTCCGGACAGCGCCCTTGTCGTCTGGGGTTCGATGATTCCGTTCACGTCACCTATAGTGATGCTGGCGCGTCTTCCTTTCGGCGTTCCGGGCTGGCAGATAATCCTGTCCATAGCGCTTCTCGTTGTCACGTTTGTAGCCTGCGCCTGGATTTCGGCCAAGATTTATAAGGTGGGAATCCTGATGTTCGGCAAGAAGTCAGGCTGGAAAGACTTATGGAGATGGATAAGACAAAAATAATGCTTCTTGCGGCCATGATGCCGCTGCTCCTGTGTTCCTGCGGGCGCAGTTACACCTGGGAGAAATTCGTTATGGACGCCGGCCGCACCGGGGTGACCGCCCCTGGCGCGGACAATGTCGCCGAGGCTTTGGGGACGGTAAATGACAGCTGTTATATCTCTCCGAACGGACGGATGTGGCCTGTGGGGTCTTCAACCTACGCTGTCGCTGCCGACCTTATCGCCGTACAGCCGCAGATGTCGCGCCTTAAGGCTGTTGTGGCGCAATCTGCGCGTGAGATGAACCAGACGCAGCCTGACGGAGACCTGTCCAACTGGATTGTCGACCATATTATGGAGGATGTCTCGGCCACTGCACACAGAAAGGTGGATGTGGGAATCATCAATTCAGGGGGAATCCGGGTGGACATGCCCGCGGGCGATGTCATGCTGGACGACATAGTGTCCATGTTCCCGTTCCGCAATCATCTCTGCTATGTCGCGCTCGCCGGTTCGGATCTCCTTGAGGTGTTCCGGGGGATGGCTTCACGCAGGGTGCAGCCTTTCGGCGGCGTTCGGCTCGTGGTGGAAGACGGCAGGATTGACACCCTGCTTGTCGGCGGCGCCCCGATAGATCCCGAGAAGGTCTACGGGCTTGCCACCGTCGATTTCCTTCTGGACGGAGGTGACGGCCTTACCCTTGCCAAGAATGCCAAAGAGCTTATAATCACAGATAAGCTGGTGGTTGATTCCATGCTGCCTTTTGCTGAGTCTTACAAGAAGGACGGGCGGCTTATTGAGAGTGCTCCGGACGGACGTTTCATAATCAGGAGGAACGCGAAATGATGAAGAAGATATTCGCCATATCGGCGCTGCTGATTGCGCTGGCCGGCTGCAAGAGCGAGCCGCGTCTTGTGATAATCCACACCAACGATACCCACAGCCATTTCGAGCCTCTGCGTACCGGCCCTCAGACGGGGCAGGGCGGTGTCATAGAACGTGCGGCCTTCGTGGACTCTATCCGCAATGTTTATGGTACTGACCGCGTCCTCCTGCTGCACGCCGGAGACTTCAGCCAGGGGACCTCTTACTTCACGGAGCTGAAAGGCCGACTCGAACCGGCTGTCATAAATGATATGCGCTATGACTGCGTCGCTTTGGGCAACCACGAGTTCGACAACGACATCGAGGACCTCACCGAGCGGCTCGCAATGCTTGATAACATTTCTGTTGTGTCGGCTAACATAGATGTTTCACAGTTTGATCTTGCGAACTATGTGACTCCTTATGCGATATTGGAGCGCGGTGGGATGAAGATAGGCATAATAGGCTTGGAACCGGATCTCTCGACGAATGTGAGCGCAACGGTTTCATCCCGTTTCCAGCAGCTGGACGATGTGGAGGTGACCAACAGATGGGCCGATCATCTGCATTTCGATGAGAAATGTGACATGATTATACTCCTGTCCCATCTCGGGTATGACAATGACCAGGCGCTCATACCGCAGACAAGCCACATTGACCTCGTCGTCGGCGGACACAGCCATACTTTTGTGGATGACTTCATCTATGTCGCGGACAGGGACGGGCGCAAGGTTCCTGTCATTACGGACGGATGCTGGGGCCTCGAGATGGGCGTCATTTATGTCCGTTGAGCATCTTGCGGCAGATATTGAATATCCTGCTTTCCGTCTTGTAGTATGAGATGTCGAAGCAGCTGCACTCGAGGTGTTTCCCTGTCTTGTGTACGCCGGTGAAGCAGGCCGGGTCGAAGCCCTCTGAAGACAGGTAGTCCAGCCGGGCGCATCTCGAGTTGTCATTGAGCAGGCTTTCAAGGATTTCATAGTTCCTTGAGAGCCTGTTTATTATTTCTGCCTTGTACTTGCGTATTTCCTGGTATTTGCGGTTGTTGTAGCTGTTCTTGCAGCTCAGGCAGCAGAATTTCTTGCCTTTCCGCCCGTTGAGGCTCTCTCCGCACTCAAGGCAGGTCTCTTCTTTTCTGATTATATATGCCATAGTCTGTTTTTGGTTTGTCTCCAAATTTTGGGAATTGATCCCGTTATTGCAAGGATTGACATAAAAGATACGGACGGTTTTTCTGTTTCTGTTGCAAAGAATTATTCTTGGTACCTGAAAAGAAAAAGTTTTATCTGTTTCTTTTGCGGCGGAGCGGAATATTCTGCTTTACTTTGCTGCCGGGATGAGGACCGCGCGGCCTTGCTCCCGGAACTTGAATAGAAAAACTTATATGGAACAATTGAACAGAATCGAACTGCGGGGAACCGTAGGAAGCATCAGGCTTCAGACTTTTTCGGACAACATGGTGGCGCGTCTGACTCTTGCCACGAATTTCGCCTACAAGGACAAGGAGGGGGCGGCCACGATCGACACGAGCTGGCACAGCATCCTCGCGCGGGAAGGCCGTAACATCCACGACCTGGACAAAATCACCAGAGGCACGAAACTCTATGTGCAGGGCCGGCTGAGGTACCAGAAGTATACAGGCAACGACGGGGTGGAGAGGACGTCCGCTGACATAGTGGCCAGCAGACTTGTCATCCTTGACGGGGATGAGTCTCTGCAGTATGAGATGTAGATTCCGGGCCCTCTCTATCGCCCTGCCCGTGCTTTTGTGCCTTGGATGCGCTTCCTCGCGGAAAATGGCCGGGGTGAGGGGAGACGCTCTCGCCGCCTCTATAAGGCTGCCTGAGGAGGCTGCGGCATCTTACCGTGCCCAGGCCGGCCTTTCTGATGACCGCAAGGGCGATACCCTAAAGGTGACCGGACTTGACGGCCGGGAAGTCTTCATCATGAAGGCGGTGCGGGACTCGGCGAGCGGGGACATGGTCGCTACGGAACAGCTGGATGCGGCTATGGTCACGGCGCGATTCCGCAATGTGGCGGAGCGCAACGGCTTTGTCGACATAGAGTTCCAGGTCGTGGTGCCGGAGCGGATGACGGACTCCAAGTGGCAGCTCCGCCTCTATCCGGAGATGGACATCCTCGGGGAGAGACGGGACCTTGATGACCTGATAGTCACGGGGAGCGCCTATCGCAAAGCCCAATTGCGCGGTTATCAGCATTATCAGCGCTTTCTGGACAGGATTGTCAGCGATAGCCTGAAACTTATAGATGTCAGGAGCCTGGAAGTCTTCATCGCCCGCAATATCCCGCAGTTGTATGCCTTCCGAAATGACAGCAGTTATGTCTCGGATGAGGAGTTCGAGAGCGTCTATGGGGTTTCCAGACAGCAGGCCATCGAGCACTATACCAGTGATTATCTGCTGTGGCGCAACCGCAGGCTTGGCTCGATGCGCGAGAAGATGTGGCATCGTTATGTCAAATCGCCGATTGTCACCGAAGGAGTCCGTCTTGACACTGTGCTTCGCGGCCCGGGCGGGGAATTCATATATGACTATGTCCAGCGGGTGCGAACGCGCCCTTCCCTCAGAAAAGTGGATGTCAGTCTGTCGGGGGAGATATTTGAGGGGGACAGGCGGCTTTATACCGTGCCCCAGTCGCCGCCGCTGACTTTCTACATAAGTTCGGTGAGCACTTTTGCGGATACGAGCCCGCGGTATCTGACCAAGGTGATTTCCCGTAATGTGCAGGTTGACGCCGTGAGCCGTATCGCTTTCAGGACGGGCCGGAGCGGGATAGATGAGTGGATGGACGGCAACAGGGCGGAAATCGGCTCGATCAAGGCCCGTCTGAGGCGTATTCTTGAGGATGAGGCCTTCGAGGTGGATTCCATCGTAATTGTCGCTTCAGCCTCGCCGGAGGGGCGTTTCAGAAGCAATGCCGACCTGTCATACAGGCGGGCGGAGAGCGTGTCGGAGTATTTTTCGAGATATGTTGAATATGTAAAGGATTCCCTGCGCAGGGAGCAGGGACTCTTCATCAGTGTGGGGGATGATTTGTCGGAGTCGGGCATGAAGGGTTCTTCCGGACCTCGCAGGGACATCCGCTTCCTCTCAAGAAGCGGCGGAGAGAACTGGCTTGAGTTGGACAGGCTTGTGGAGACGGATACGGTTCTGTCCGCCGCAGGGAGGAAGTCATATTTCGCGCTCTCAGATGTCGCCGACCCGGACAGGCGTGAGGCGGAGTTGCGGAAAAGCCCGGATTACGGCCATATAAGAGAAAGGCTGTATCCGGCTCTCCGGACGGTGAACTTCAAGTTCTGTCTCCATCGTAAAGGCATGCAGAAGGATACGGTGCACACGACCGTCATCGACAGCTGCTATATGCGTGGAGTACAGGCTCTGCTGGATCACGACTACCTGACGGCTGTGGAGCTGCTCTCGCCATACCGGGATTTCAATACGGCGCTCGCGTGCCTGTCGCTTGACCGGAATGCCGCTGCATATGGCATTCTGGAAGAATGTGATCGGGATTCCCGGGTGAACTATCTGCTCGCCCTTGTCCATTCGCGGCAGGGGAGAGAGAGGGATGCGGTGGAGTGCTACCTGCGGGCCTGCGGACAGGATCCTTCGCTTGTCCATCGAGGCAATCTCGACCCGGAGATAGCCGCGCTGATACGAAAATATGATCTTCATGAAAAAATAGACCAAACCAATCAACAATCAATACAATGAAAAACTCAACAATTATCATTTTCGCCGCTTTTGCGGCATTGTCGTCCGCGGCCTGTTCCAAGCTTCAGGAGTCGGAAGCGGAGCGGTATGAAACAGGAGAAAAGTGCAGCCTCTCGCTTGCATTCTCCGGCGGGGTGGGCACCAGGGCCACCGGACAGACCGGAGCCAAGGAGTCAATGATCCAGAATGTACAGGTGTTCGTGTTCCGCGCCGGTACAGGGGCTGACGGCGGGCTCCTCGACGCCTGCAAGTCGGCGGGCTTTGGCACGGCTCTGAATTTCGACGCGTCGTCCGCCCCTTATTCCGGCCTGACTCTGGAGTGCACCGTCGGACAGAGGGAAATCTATGCCCTGGTCAACTGTGACAAGGACTACACCGCCGACGGCTCGGTGCTCAACAAGGCGGCCCTGCTGTCGAAGACCATAGCCCTCGGGAACACCGGAGCTGACCGCCTGTTCATGTCCGGAAGCGTCACCGCGACGCTGAAGCCTGGCAAGGAGACCCATAGCGTCACTGTCAGGCGAGCCTGCGCGGGCGTCGTGCTGGAGAGCGTCAAGAACGAGATGCTTGCCGGGGCCTACCGGAAGCCGGGGGCGTTCAAGATAAAGAAAGTTTATCTGACCAATGTCCCTGCGAGGGTGAACTTCGCTTTCAGCACATCTCCTTCATCTCTCTCTGATGCGGACTGGTATGCCAAGATGAAGGCCGAGACCAGGTCTTCACTGATTTATGACGATGTCAGCGGTGTCGTCCTGGATTATGGCAAGACCTACAATACTATACACTCGCTGTATTCTTTCCCGAATGACTGCAAACCGGACACGGCTCCGGTCTGGAGCCCTCGCGCCACGCGCCTGGTGATAGAGGCCAGTTATGATGACGGTGCCGTCGCGCACGACTTCTATTATCCGATAACGCTCTATAATGAGAGCACACGGAAAGGCCTTGAGGCCAACAAGCAGTATAAGGTCAATCTCACGATCCGCCGTCCCGGCTCTGACAGTCCGGACAAGCCGGTGGAGTTCGATGCCGTGACGGGATCCATCCATGTGGCTTCCTGGGAGAATGGCAAGGGATATGACGAAATCATCTGACGACCATGCGGACCTGTTGCCTTGGGGGCGCCGCTCTCTGTCTTTTCTTCTCCTTGCAGGCCATGACGGCTTGCTCGGTGAAGGAGGACAGGTCCGCCTGCCCTTGCTACGCGTCTGTGCTTGTAGAGGATTTCCTGCGTGCCGGTTTTTCTGATGCGCTGCTGTCTTTCAGCTCCGACAGACTTGTGCACAGGGAGAGCATACGCCTTGCCGAATTCGAGGATGACGCCTATGTGACCAGCCTGGAGAGAAGGACCAACAGGGCCTCGCTTATCGCCGGCATGACGCGTATGCGGATCCGCGGGGATTCCCTTCTGGTGCCATATGGGCATCAGTCCGATCCGATATGGCTGTACAGCGAGAAATTCTTCTGCGACGGTGACTCCTATACGGTCACAGCCCGGCCGCACAAGCAGTTCTGCAGGCTCGAAATCCTGCTGAAGGGCTTGTCGGCGGAGGAGAGGACCGCCTGCACCTTCAGGGTCAAGGCCGGGTTCTGCGGCCTTGATCTGTACAGCAGGCGGGCCTTGGAGGGGGAGTTCTGCGCGGAAGCCATACGCGGGCTTGACGGGGCTTTCTCGCTGCTCCTGCCGCGGCAGGGGGATGGGGGTATCCTGCTCGAAGCCTCCTGCGGGCAGCCGGAGACGGGCGCTCCGCTTGTCGTGGATGTGGCCGCCGCGCTTCGTGCCGCCGGTTATGATTGGTCTCTGGAGGACCTCAAGGATGTCAGTCTCACAGTGGACTATGCCAAGGCGGAAATCTCTTTGCGTATTCTCGACTGGAACGCTGACGACATTTATAAAGACATAATAATATGATAGGAAATGATATTATAAGGACCTTCTGTCCTGTATGCCTGCTCGCTGGACTTGTGCTCGCCTCCTGTGAGCCGGAACTTCCGGGGAAGGTCAGGTTCGAAGACGGCACTAAGGACGGGACCAAGTCGCTGACGCTCGAAATAGGGCAGGATTGCTGGCCGGCCACGCGTTCGTCGCTTGGCGATGACGTGGAGAATCTGTTCAGCGGCGCGGTGCTGGCGGTGTATGATGCCGGTACCGGCATGCTGGACGCGGAGATCCGTATCGCGCCGGAGGACTTGGGCGGGAAGGTTGAAGTCAGTCTCCCCGCAGGGAAGACCTACAATTTCTACCTCCTCGGCAATCTTTGGGAACTCGCTCCTGACGGCACCGGGCGCACTCCCGCCTTCCCTGTCTCCGAGAGCGGGGTGAAGTCCATCCAGTATCGCCTGGACGGAGGAGCCTTGCCGGACGGTTTCCGCAGGGAGAGCTTTTCGGATGTGGCCAAATACGGAATCCCCCTATTCTGGGAGAAAAAGGGCGTCTCCGCGACTGCCGGACAGGTGACTGTCGATATGCGCCGCCTCTTCGCGAGGCTTGCTGTGGAGATTGACCATGAGGGACTTACTGGCGGAGTTGAGGGCGATTTTGTCAACGGGTCTCTCCGCGTCCGTCAGGTGAACTGCCGCCTGTCGCCTTTCTCTCCAGGCGGTTCCCGGGCCGAATCCGCGGACGATGTGCTGGATGTCGGGGACTATGACGCGGCCATGGCCAATGCGGTGAAGGGGGAATATGTTTATTATGTGCCGGAAAACCGCCAGGGAGTCCTGCTCCCGGACAACGAGAATCCGGACAATAAGGACATGGACGCCGTCACCGCCGCGAATCCCGCCACGGGAGTGGGCGGCAGGTTGACATATGTGGAATTTGAAGGCGATATCGGTGGCGGATCTGGATTCAGCGGGAAGACGGTCTACCGCTTCTTCCTGGGCAAGGATGCGGTGAAGGACTTTGACATCGAACGCAATCTGAGTTTCCGCGTGAGCCTCGGCTTCCGCGCCGAGTCGCTGTTCCGCCCGGACTGGAAGCTGGAGGTCGAGGGCCTGTCGGACAGGCGCGAGTTCTTCCTTTCGGGAGAACTCGCCGGCAGGCTTCCGGACGGACAGCTTGCTGTCGTCCGGAAGAACCGCCCTGCCGTCCTCGACCTCAACCTCCGCCTCGATGACGGAGCCAACAGAATCTCCTCGGCTTCGTTGGTGGATGAGGGCTTCCGGCCGTCGCACATAGGCGACATGGCGTGGACCTCCGACTTCTGGTCCTTGACTCACGATGATGCTAACGAGCCGGCCCGCAAGGCCTTGGCGGAGCTCGGGATCTCCGTGGGGTACGACTCCGGCCGCTTCACTTTCTCCGTCAGCGACCCCTCGCGCTTCGTCACCGGCCGTGAGATACCGATATGCCTCACCCTCTATCCCGGCGGAAGGGAACTCAGGGCTGTGATAAAGACGGGGGAGGACATCTCTGTCACGCCTTCCGGGAGCGTCTTCGACGATTTCTACATTGCCCAGCACCGGACGCTCAGTTTTTCCGGTTTCGAGGGCCGCACGATATACTATGCCGCCGATCAGGGCGACTGCGCCGTCGGTTCATCGGCCAGGCACTCATACAACCGTCAGTGGAAGACCACAAGTTCGCTCTCCGCGGCTTTCCCGACCTGCCTCGCGGCTCCTGACGGGACGGCCGTCTATCCGTATCAGGATTATGAGGCTTATGCGTCTCAGAGCCTTCCCGCCGGAGACAAACTTGACATCTACACTTTCTTTCCGAACGACTTCTCGATGATTCCCGGATACCAGAACAGCCGCGGCTCTATAGTGATTTGCAGTGATGATATCCTCAATGACGGCCTGACAGAGATAAGACTCTACATAAGAGCTCCGTGGCTCCGGCTCTCCGGGGTGAAGGATGTCATGCTTCCCGTGGACGGCAACGAGTGCAGTCTCGGTGACAATATCTATAGTGATGTGAGCCTGCGTCCTTTCACTGAGGGGAGTTTTGTCCCCTCTCTGTATGAGGCTCTTCTCGCACCACACCTGGAGTTTGACTCAAGCTCATCCGCCTGGGGCGGATGCGTCGGTCTCGATGCGCTTTCGGGGAAGATGTGGCTGAAGGGCACCCGCGCCGGGTCTCTAAGGGTTGAAGACCTTTCTGCGTCGGAGGCTGCACGGATCGGTACGGTCACCATCTCCGCCAATCCGGCTACCGGCCTGTACAGCGGCTCTGCGGTATGCGGTTTCGGCATAAGTCTCCCTTGCCTGGAGACTGCCCCCTCGGATGTCCTGTGCACATATCTTGATGAGACGGGCTTTACCTCACGCATTGAGGTCCCGATCGCTTTCAGACTTGACGGGGGAGACCGGGACAGGTTTGAATTCACCCTCCAGACCAATGCCGGCACGCTTACGGTCGGAGACGAGACTTTTGCTCCTGTGATCCGCGGAGAGTACGGATACGGGAAGTTCGGCCTGGCGTATTACTGGCGGTACGATGAGAAAGAACAGCCGGGAGAGACTCCTTACGGGGATTTCCTGCCTGGCGGGCTGCTGCTGCCGTACGGGCCGCAGAAAGTGACTTTCAGCGCCGTCAACAAGTGGGACGGGAACCGGATTTCGGTGAGCGCTTCGTTCAATATCCGCCACAGGGTCACGATGAAGCAGCTCGGGGTTTTCGGCGACACGGCCTATGCGACTGTTTATCCCCTTCCTCAGAAGAACATAGATTATATCATGCGGCACTTCGATGAAGCCGGAGAGGAGGCTGCCGGGTGTATGATAAGGCTTCTCGGCACCGACGCGTGGCTGCTCAACTACCGCTCCGGCCCTGACTTCTATAATTCGGAAAAGGGGAGGTATATGCAGCAGAATCCGGGTATCAAGTACTCCACCGGGTACTATTCGGTGAGATACATAGATGACAAGGCTTACAAGTGGAGTGATGCCCTGGCGCGTAGGGCTTTCTATGATAGCCGCTTCCAGTGGCTTGACCATATCACCGTGGGCGGCGAGGGCGGCTGGTGCAGCGATCCGTCTCTGGTCGGGAACGAATGGCTTGACCTGCATTTCAGCAATTCAAAGGGCGGATATATCTATACCGGCAGCAAGGTATTCCTGCCTGAGCGCCGCTGATGCCGGCTGGAAACAAGGAGGGCACCCTGTAGCTGGGTGCCCTCTTGATGGCCCGCGCCATGTTCAGGCGGCGCGATGCCTTTTATGTGATGTCCTTTTAGAAAAGGAAAGCCGCTCCGATGTGCCAGAATGAGGTCTTGATGGAAGCGTTGTCATCGGCGTCTTTGAGCATGTTGAGGAGCCCCCAGCTGTATCCGCCGTTGATGCGGACGATGTCGGAGATGTCTATACCGAGTCCGACCCCGAGGGAGAGGTTGAAGCGGTTGAGCTTGCCGTCGTCGCCGTAGTTGTCAAGCGAGGTGTTCACTCCGAGGGCGGAAGCGGTGGTCTTGGAAGATACTCCAAGCTCGAACTGCGGGCCCGCGTAGGCGAAGACCTTGAGCATCTCGACAGGGGCGATGCTATATTTGAAGTTCACCGGCACCGCGATGTAGTGGCTCTTGGTGGAGCTGTTGGCCACTCCGAAATAGGAGGCGTTGCTCGTGAGGTATCCGTAGTAGATTCCCGGGACGACTGAGAAGCCCATGCCGAGGTTGTAGTCGGCGTCTGCTCCAGCGTAGAATCCGTTGGAGACGGTGTTGGTCGATGACGATGAGTAAGCGTACTTGCTGTTCTGACTGAGATAGCCTGCGCCGACGCTGAACTGGGCCATGGCTGAGGTTGCAGCTGTGGCAACGAGAACTAATGTAAGGATGATCTTTTTCATTTTTTAAAAAAGTTGTTGTTCGTGTTACGCAGTTTTAGATGTGGATTGTTTTGCTTCCGTTGCAGGGAAGAGGGCAAAAAGTGATAAATTCTTAGTATTTGGCCGCAAAATGCGCCAAGTTGTATGCGGGATGCCCCAAATAGGCGAAATTTGCTTGCTCGCCCGATTATCTGTATCTTTGCCGTGTTTTTCATCAGGTGTGAATGGCGCTACTGGAATACAGCATAGATAGAGGGGACATGCTCCCCGTGGTTATGGCCGGCGATGTTTTCGCGTGCCGTCTTCGCGTTTACGGGAGGGTGTCGCGATGAAGAAGTTCGGATTCGGGATGATGAGACTTCCTCTCAAGGACAGCAACGATCTGAGTTCGGTGGACATGGAGCAGGCCGCCCGTATGGTGGATCTCTTTCTTGACCGTGGATTCACATACTTCGATACCGCATGGCAGTATCATCTGGGACACAGCGAGGAGATTCTTCGGGAACTGGTCGTCCGGCGTCACCCGCGTGAGAGTTTCACGGTCACGGACAAGCTTCCCTGCTGGGAGATAAGGCGGCCCGAAGACATGGAGCGTATTTTCAACACCCAGCTCGAGCGCACCGGAGCCGGATATTTCGACTGGTATCTGCTCCACGCGATGAACAAGAACTATGCGTCCCTGATGGACCGTGTCGGCGGCTGGGATTTCATCAGGCGCAAGCGTGACGAGGGGCTGGTGAAGAACATCGGCTTTTCGTTCCATGACGACTCCAGGACTTTGGAACGCATACTCCGCGAGCATCCGGAGTTGGGGTATGTCCAGCTGCAGATCAATTATATAGATTGGAATTCGCCTTCGGTGGAGTCTGGGGAGTGCTACCGCCTGTGCGAAAAATATGGGCGCAAGGTCTTCGTGATGGAGCCGGTCAAGGGCGGCTCGCTCGCGCGGGTGCCGCAGAAAGTCGCGGACATGTTCGAAGAGGTGGAACCAGGTTCTTCTCCGGCCTCATGGGCCATACGCTTCGCCGCGTCGCTGCCTTCCGTACAGGTTGTGCTGAGCGGGATGAGCAACATGGAGCAGGTCATGGACAACACCGGTTTTATGGAGCATTTCACGCCTTTCGACAAACTTCACCGCGACACCATCGAGCGTGCGGCGGGCATCATACAGAATTCAATAGCGATACCTTGCACCGGCTGCAACTACTGCTCTCCCGGCTGCCCGAAGAAGATCGCCATACCCGAGTATTTCTCGATGATCAACTCCATCAAGCAGTTCGGGGCATATCAGAAGCACAACACTGCCAAATACTATAAGCTGCTCACCGAGAAGCGCGGCAGGGCCGGGGACTGCATAGAATGCGGACAGTGCGAAAGGCACTGCCCGCAGCATATAAACATCATTGATAAGCTTAAACTTGTCTCCCGCCTCTACGATTCCGGGATTGAGGAATAACCTCTACTGTGCCGGATAGGCGAGCGTGAGGCTGTAGGATTTCAGGACTTCTTCACCGCCGATCTCTTCGGAACTGGTCAGCACGAGGGTCTTCTTGTAGGAGAAGCTGTCATGCAGACCGGCAGGCAGGGCCTTGAGCTTGCTCTTGTAGTCTGACTCGATCTTCTTGAATTCTGACAGCGCGTTGCCGTATCTTTCGATGGCGCCGCTCCTGTCGGATATGTCTTCGGTCCATGTCTTGGACCACTTGGAAGAGAAGCTGCCGAGTTCATCACCGATCTCGAGGCTTAGCGGCTTGACCGCGCTGGCTGAGCTGCCGAAGTACTCTTCGCTGCCGTTGTCGCGGACCTCTATGCAATACAGCACTGAGCCGTCTTCTGGCTTGGAACACCCTGCGAGCAGTCCGACTGCGGCGGCAAGGCATAAAAACGCTTTGTTCGGAAACCTTTTTCTCATAATGCTGACAAAGATACTCCTGCTTCCGGACTTTGTCAAGAGAGAGCCGGAATCCCAGATGTTGCGTCAAATAGTCAATTAAATATGCCAATTTGGCTTAAAACGCGCCAATTTGGCGTGTAAATGTAATAAAACTCAACTGGTACGGGTGTTGATTTCTTATAAAGCGTCTTCCGAAAAGGAGACGGAAAAAAGAAAATTAAAAAAGGAGATTAATATTATGTTACCAGCAAAAAGAACAGAACAGGCTTGGTTGCCTGACATCTTCAATGATTTCTTCAACACCAATTGGATGGAGAAGGCCAATGCTACGGCACCTGCGATCAATGTGATTGAGAACGAAAAGTCATACGATGTAGAGCTTGCCGCTCCGGGGCTCACCAAGGATGATTTCAAGGTATGCCTGGATCACGAAGGCAATCTTTCCATCGACATGGAGAAGAAGGTCGAGAACAATGGTGAGAAGAAGCACGGCCACTACCTGCGCCGCGAGTTCTCATACACCAAGTATCAGCAGATTCTCAGTCTGCCTGAGGATGTGGACAAAGAGCATATCGAGGCCAAGGTGGAGAACGGTGTCCTCAACATCAATCTGCCTAAGATCGTGAAGACTCCGGAGGCGGAAGCCCACAAGTCCATCGAGGTAAAATAACTTGAAACTGAAACTTCATAGCCGCAGTGCCGCAAGGTGCTGCGGCTATTTTTCGTAAATAATGCTTATCTTCGCCGAAAATCAAAAGATATGATTAAAAACATAGCGTTGGTGGCTCACGATTCCCGCAAGAAGGAGCTGATGAGCTGGGTCAAATTCAATGCGGGGGTACTCAAGGACTGCCGCCTTTATTGTACCGGTACGACCGGACGTCTTGTCAAGGAGACCCTTTCCAAGGCCCTCAGTACCGATGATTCACTGGATGTGATATGCAAGCTGAGCGGCCCTCTCGGCGGAGATTTCGAGATAGGTGCGATGATCGCAGAGGGTTCCGTGGATATGCTTGTCTTCTTTTGCGACAACCTCATAATGCAAGGACATCAGAACGATGTGATGGGGCTTGTCCGTCTCGCGTCCCTCTATAATATACCCTTCGCGACCAACCGCAGCACGGCGGATTTCATCATCGCCTCGCCTCTGTTCTCAAGTGCCGAGTACGAGCGCATCATACCGGCCTGCATAGAGTCATACAAGAACCGCAAGCTCAAATAGCGCAGCCGTAACAGAATCTTAATGCGGGGTAATATCTCCGTAACATCCTCTCTTTACTTTTGCATCGTAATCAGTAGCAGATACGATGAAAAGATTAAAGAGAGGATTTGTTGTAGCGCTGTTCGCGCTGCTTGCGCAGATGCTTCAGGCGCAACCGCCCGCAAAGACCGGGACGGTCAGCGGCACGGTGAAGGACGCCCTGAGCGGCGAGACGCTGATCGGGGCTTTCGTGGAAGTCAAAGGGGGAGACGCCAAAGCCATTTCGGCGATGGACGGGATGTTCGTCCTGGAGGGTGTCCCTGTTGGAAATATCAGTCTAAAAGTAAGTTATCTTGGATATCTTGACGCTGTTCTTGAGGATGTCAAGAGTCCTTCGGAGGGTGCGGTGATAGAAATGACCGTCGACGGGGAGATGCTCTCCGCGACGACGGTGACGGCGGAGCAGCGCCGCGACACGCAGGCTTCCCTGATGCGGATCACAAGAGAGACACCGCTTATCATAAGTAATGTATCCGCCCAGGAGATTGGGCGTACCCAGGATTCCAACGCAGGGGAGGTGATACGCCGTGTGCCGGGAATCAGCCTGATAGACGACAAGTTCGTCATGGTCCGTGGCCTTTCGCAGAGATACAACAATGTGTGGATCAACGGCGGGGCGGCTCCGAGTTCGGAAGCCGATTCCCGTGCCTTCTCGTTCGACCTCATACCGAGTTCGCAGATCGACAATCTCACAATCGTCAAAGTCCTTTCGGCCGAGTACCCGGCTGACTATTCCGGAGGCTTCATCCTCATCCAGACGCGAGATGTTCCGGAACGCAATTCTTTCAATATTTCCGCCGGAGGCAACTTCAACGACCGGTCATTCGATGATTTCATCTCGTACAACGGGAAGCTCGGTGCGCTGCCGGGCGGCATAGGCGCTTCGCTCCCGGGTTTCGGCAGCAAGACGGTCGACCTCAAGGCAAGCGGGCTTGACAATGACTGGTCTGTCCGCAAAATCAATCCGATAAGCGACCGCAAGCTCTCCGCCGCCCTCTCGAGACGCTGGGACATCGCGGGCCACAGGCTGGGACTCAGCGCCGCTGCGAACTGGTCGCAGGAGTTCCGCACCCTCGACCCGATGCAGAACAACCTCTTCGGGGTGTATGACCACCAGAACAACCGCTCCAACTACCTTCGCCGCTCGGTAGACAGCCAGTACAATGACAACAGCCGTTTAGGCGCCATGCTCAACATGACCTGGATCATCCCCTCAGGGGCCGCCAAGTTCCAGTTCAAGAACATATTCAACCGCATCGACAACCACCGTTACACCTTCCGCGACGGCATCAGCGCGCAGGCCAACGAGGAGAAGAGCGCGGAATACTTCCGCCGCAGCCGTACGACATATAACGGTCAGCTGACCGGGGCCCATTACATCGCGGACAACACCCTTGACTGGTGCGCAGGAGTCTCATACGCCGACAGGATAGTACCTGACCGCAGGCGGTATCTTGTCAACGACGCGCTTGAGAGCGGCGTGTTCGCCCTGACGACAGGCAACGACGTCTCCCGCGAATGGACGGATCTTCGCGAGAGCATCTCCTCACTGAGCCTCAACGACAAGCAGAAATTCCATATAGGGGAGCGCGAGGGCTATGTCAAGGCCGGACTTTACGGGGAGTACCGTGCCCGCCGTTACAACACCAGGGTGTTCATATATAACTGGAATGTCTACGACAACACACTCCCGGCCGGTTTCCAGAAGATGGATGTGCCTGGGCTGCTGAGCAATCCCGAGTATTTCGCCCAGGACAGGCTCCACCTCCTTGAAGAACAGCGCATGCGCAACAACTACCGCGGCCGGAACTGGCTCGGCTCCGCCTATGTCAACGCCTCCATCCCTATCGGACGCCTGGAGATACTCGGAGGCTTGAGATATGAGTACAACGACATGGAGCTTATCTCCAACACACGCAACAACGAACTCTCCGAGAGCAGCCGGCACTACAAGACTGGAGGGCTGTTCCCTTCCGCCACCGCCACTTTCCGCATCGACGACAGGCAGAATCTCCGACTCTCCTACGGACGGAGCGTCAACAGGCCGGAGTTCCGCGAGGTGTCATCCTCAGTCTATTACGACTTCGACCTCGCTTCAGATGTCCAGGGCAACACTGACCTGAGAAACTGCTATGTAGACAACTTGGACCTGAGATATGAGCTCTACCCGTCAAGCGGCGAGACCATAAGCATCGCAGCCTTCTACAAGCATTTCGACTCTCCGATAGAGTGGACCTATACGGTGTCCGGAGGCACAGACCTCGTCTACTCCTACAAGAATGCTCTGAGCGCCGATAATGTCGGACTGGAGATGGACCTGCGCAAGAATCTGGCTTTCATCGGCCTTGACAACTTCTCGGTCTCATTCAACGGGGCGCTCATCCGCAGCAAGGTGCACTTCGAAGATGGCTCACGCGAGGAGGACCGTCCGATGCAGGGGCAGTCGCCTTACCTTGTCAACGGCGGAATCTTCTACAACTCCTCTCGGCTCGGACTCGACATAGCCCTTCTCTACAACAGGATAGGCAAGCGCATCATAGGCGTGGGACGCACTGAAGGCTCAATAGGGGGAGAAGACCAGGCGAGGGTGCCGGACAGCTACGAGATGCCGCGCAACAGCCTCGACCTCACGTTCTCCAAGAAGTTCGGAGAGCACTTCGACCTCAAGCTCTACTTCCGCAACCTGCTCGGCGAGGGAATCACCTACAAGCAGTTTGAGGGCGAGATCGGACAGATCACCAGGGCCTACAACCCTGGCCGCAACATAGGACTGCAATTTACATATACCTTATAGAGAATTTCCCTTTATTTATCAAACAAATGAGAAAAATCAATTTTGGGGCGTGCATCTGCACCCTCGGCGCACTGGCCGCGATCGTGGCCTGCGAGAAAGAGAATCCATCACCGAAGCCGGCAGAAAAGTATGTCTGGAAGACCGACGGAGGAATCAAAGCCTGCGACCATCTCCTCTTCACTGACGGCAAGGACGATCCTGACGGCAAGGAGATAGGCAACGGAGACCAGGAGTTCGTGTTCTACGGACAGCAGACCCTCGCGAAGGGTACATATCACCTCAAAGGCTGGGTTTATGTGGCCGACGGAGCCCAGCTTACCATAGAACCGGGTACGGTCATCAAGGGTGACAAGGAGTCAATGGCCACGCTCATCGTGGAGCGTGGCGGCCGGCTCATCGCCCGTGGCGAGCAGGGCGCCCCTATCGTATTCACTTCAGAAGCCGAAGCCGGCAACAGAAAGCCGGGAGACTGGGGAGGAGTGATCCTCTGCGGCAAGGCCCGCAACAACAAGGGCGAGATGCAGATCGAGGGCGGCCCGCGCACAAGGCATGGCGGTGATGACGATGACGATAACTCCGGCGTGCTGAGCTATGTCCGCATCGAATTCGCGGGCTACCCGTTCAAGACCGACAAGGAGATCAACGGTCTCACTCTCGGTTCCGTCGGGCGCGGCACCACGCTTGACCATATCCAGGTGTCCTACTCCAACGATGACTCCTTCGAGTGGTTCGGCGGATGTCCTCAGGCAAAGTACCTTATAGCCTGGAAGGGTTGGGACGATGACTTCGACACCGACAACGGCTTCTCCGGCAAGGTGCAGTATGCCCTTGCGGTGAGGGATTCCCGTATCGCGGATGTCTCCCAGAGCAACGGTTTCGAGAGCGACAACAACGCCGACGGCTCCGCTACCTCTCCGTACACCTGCGCCACATTCTCCAATGTGACTTTCGTGGGACCGAAGCTTGACGCCCAGTTCCAGAACGATCCGTCCTACATCAACGGCGGCAAGCTCTACCCCAACAACGGCTCTGCCCTCGGCAAGTTCCAGTCAGCCATGCAGATAAGGAGGAACTCCCGCCTCAACTGCATCAACTCGCTCGCCATCGGTTTCCCTATAGGGCTTATCCTTGACAACCAGAAGGGTGACACGCAGGGCGCGGCTTCCGGCAAACTTCTCAAGCTTGAGAACATCTGGTTCGCGGGCATGGATGTCACCGGATCAGACGCCAACAAATCCTACGAGGACGTGCTCGTGACCGGTTACGACGAGAAGTCCAAGCCTATATTCGACAAGACCCGCAAGTCATTCTCCAGCACATTCTTCCTCGCTCAGAAAGGCGACAAGGCCGTGGAGTCATGGTCTGATCTCGTGGCTGCCGACGGGTACACCCCGCTTTCAGGCAGCGCACTGCTCTCCGCCGCATCTTTCGACGGGGCGGACAACTGGTTTGACAAGGTCAGCCATGTCGGTGCCTTCGGTCCTGAGAACTGGGCTGAAGGATGGGCGGAGTTCGATCCGGAGAACGCTGAATATTAGTTCCCCGGTCTAGCATATCTATAGTGTCGCGCCATCATCAAGGCAGCTGTCAAGCTCCTTGGTGATGGCCTTTTCGTCGAGATGCTGACCGATGAACACTATCTTCTCCATCCTGTCACCGTATTCCGGGTCCCAGTCCCTGGAGAGGGAAGGGTCGCGGAGCATCATCTCGACAAGCTCCTCCTTGTCCATCGTGGCGTACCACAGGCCTGCGTCCTTGATGGACTTCTGTACCCCGGCCTGTTCGAAGAGATAGCACTTGTCGGTGTCGTCCGAGAAGTAGCAGATTCCTTTGGCCCTTATGACGGAAGACGGCCACCTCCTGGCCACGAAATCGTCGAAGCGGTTGAGGTCGAATGCCTGGCGGCGGAAATACACGAATGTCGATATCCCGTACTCGTCGGCTTCTCCTTCTTCTTCGTCGTGAATCTCCCCGTGGGCGTCCCCTTCGATTTCCGATATCCAGGATGCGGAGGTGGCGACGCTGTCGAAGTTGAACATCTTGGTGTCCAGTATCTTGTCGAGGTCGATGTCGCAGAAGTCGCTTTCTATGATTTCGGCCTTCGGCTGAAGTTTGCGGATGATGCTGCGGATTCTCCCGAGGTCTTCTCTCTTGACTTCGGATGCCTTGTTGAGTATCACTATGTTGCAGAACTCTATCTGCTGGATGACCAGACTTTCAAGGTCGTCTTCGTCGAAGTTGCGCAGCGGCAGGGTGTCGCCGCAACTGAACTCGGTCTGCATCCTCAGGGCGTCGACCACCGTGACGATGCAGTCCAGCCGGGGCAGTGCTCCTCGGGTGTATTCGCTCGTCAGGGTCGGGATCGAGCAGATGGTCTGGGCTATCGGAGCCGGTTCGCAGATGCCGCTGGCCTCGATTACGATGTAGTCGAATTTGCCGGTGGAGGTGATCTGGCAGACCTGCTCGACCAGGTCCATCTTCAGGGTGCAGCAGATGCACCCGTTCTGGAGGGCGACGAGGCTGTCGTCCTTCTTGCCGACCACACCGCCTTTCTCTATCAGTGAAGCGTCGATGTTGACCTCGCCAAGGTCATTCACTATCACCGCGAACTTGATTCCTTTTCTGTTTGAGAGGATGCGGTTGACCAGGGTGGTCTTGCCGCTTCCGAGATAGCCGGTAAGCAGAAGTACCGGAGCTTCGTTTTTATTGTTTCCCATATTCAAATCAAATCGTGACAATATAATATTTTTATTCTTATATTGGCCCCTGTAACCACAAATTGATGCAATGAAACTGAAGATTGCGCTCGCATTGCTTTCTGTCGCGTTGTCTTTTGCCGGCAACGCCAGGGAGTATAGGGTATACTCCACAGAGAACGGGCTTTCCAGCAGCCTGGTCAAGCAGATTTTTGAGGACAGTTCGTCCATGATATGGGTCGCTACCGAGGATGGTCTCAACCGCTACGACGGCAGCAAGTTCACCCAGTATCTGCATGATCCGGATGATCCCCATTCTCTGGCGAGCAACTATGTCAACGCGGTCTTCGAAGACAGCCGCGGGCGGATACTCGTGGCGAGCCACTCCGGCGTCCAGCTCTACGACCCGGATTCCGACCGCTTCTCCGCTCCTGCCCGTTTCGAGAACGGTTCTGGCTCCGGACAGGTCTCATGCATAATAGAGAAATCCGACGGGGAACTGGTGGCGGCCGGGGCCGTCCTGTCCGTGATAAATGTGAACGGCGGAGACTTGACATTGACAGTCAGCGCATTGCCTACGGTGGTCAATTTTGCCGACATCATATTTGAGGACGAGAACGGCGACATCTGGATAGTCAAGCACGAACAGGGCATACAGCGTGTAAGCAGGGACGGCGGCATCCACGAATATCTTGCCGGCGATGCCGTCACCGTGATGGACATATTCAGGAATGACGACGGGGTCATGTATGTCGCGTCCGTCAACGGCGGACTCTTCCGATATGACCCGCGCGGCGATGTGTTCGTGCGTGTTCCGTTCGGGGGCAAGGACATCTTCACTCCGCGCAGCCTTGCGCAGTCGTCGGCCCATCGGCTGTTTGTGGGCACTGACGGTGCAGGTATGATGGTGTACAATCCGGCGGACGGCAGTTTCTGTGACTTTGTCACAGCCGACGGACGTTATGGCCTGGAAGGCAAGAAGGTGCACGACATAATGCGTGACCGGAGCGGGAACCTGTGGATAGGTGTGTATCAGAAGGGGGTTTACCTGATTCCGTTCGGACGCAACAATTTCAGGTATTTCGGCCCTGACTCTGAATCGGGCGACATCATCGGGTCTTGCGCCGTGGTGTCTCTGTGCCGCGGCGCCGACGGGACGATGTGGGTGGGGACCGACAACGACGGGCTCTACGGCATCTCTCCTGACGGAAAGCCTGCCGGGCATTTCCGCCCGGGGCTTTCCGCCGATGCCGTGCCATCGACAGTGAGCGGACTCTTCGAAGATTCCGCCGGACACTTGTGGCTCGCTTCATTTGACAAAGGCTGCGGCATGCTGGACAGAAAAAGCGGACGCTATCGCCGTCTCGATTTCAGTCACGTCAGCAAGCGTGCCACTCGTCACATTTCGGCTTTTGCCGAAGACGGCAAGAAGAGGGTATGGATCGCCACCATGGGCTCCGGTCTTCTGTGCTACGATCTGGGCAGCGGACGCGTCTCCGATGCCTCCCGTCTGTGCCGCGGCATCCCGAGGTATATCACGAGCATAGTCTGCGCATCCGACGGACGCATATATATGGGAACCTATGACGGGGCCTGCGTGCTGGATCCTTCTGACGGGTTCTCGCTGAGGAGGATATCGGAAGATAATATAGTCCACACAGTCAACGAGCAGAACGACGGCAGCATAGCCTTCGGCGGGGAAGACGGGCTTATGGTCGTGGACAGGGACGGAGGCGTGCATCGGTACAGCTCCAGGGACGGGCTTCCTTCCGACACCGTGTATTCGATACGGCAGGATGAAGACGGGATGACCTGGCTCGGTATCGACAAGGGCCTGTGCCGTTTGCGCCCGGATTACAGCCTCCTGGTCAATTTCCTGGCGGAAGACGGCATACAGGGCAACGAGTTCAGCAAGAACACCTCCTGGAAGGACAGCGATTCCCGCCTGTGGTTCGGGGGAGTCAATGGCCTGAGTTGTTTCTATCCACGGGAAATAGTCAGTCCTGTCATGAAATGGACTGTGAGGGTGACGGAGATGTATCTGCACAACCGTCCAGTCACCGTCCAGACAAAATCCGGAGGCAAGGAGGTGATCGACAAGGCGATATGGAAGGCGGACAGGATAAACTTGTCATATAGGGACAATGCGTTCACCCTGCTTTTCGCGACAGTCGAGCATAATCATCCGGATCGCTTGCGCTTCATGTACAAGATGGACGGCAACGGATGGGTGACCCTGCCTTCTGGCACCACCAGGCTGTCTTTCAGCAGTCTGCCTGCCGGGAAGCATTACTTCACGCTCAAATGCAGCGACGCTTTTCTGGAGTCGGACGAGATGCCTCTGCTGATAGACATCCGCCCTTCGTTCTGGGCCAGCGGCCTCGCGAAGGTGATCTATCTTCTGGTTCTTGTCGGCCTTTGTGCCGCCATATTTATCTGGCGTCTCAATCATTTCCGCGCGGAGCAGGCTCTGAAGGAGTATGCCATGTCCGAACGCATCAACGAGTCCAAGCTACAGTTCTTCGTCAATATCTCACATGAGCTCAAGAACCCGCTCTCGATGATCGTCAGTCCTCTGCGCAAACTCATCGACACGGACAAGGATCCGCAGAGACAGAGGAACTACAGGATAATGTACCGCAATGTGGAGAAGATGCTGCTGCTGATGAACCAGCTGCTGGATCTCCGCAAGATTGACAAGGGCGGGCTGAAGTTGTCGTTCAGCGAGAACGACATGGTGCCGTTCATCCAGGGGGTCATCGGCAATATGGAGGGCCAGTTCGCCCAGAAGAACATAGCCTTGACTTTCGAGCACCCGGGAACCAACAGTCTCTATATGTGGTTTGACCCGTCCAATCTGGACAAGGTGCTGATCAACTTGCTTTCCAACGCCTACAAGTTCACCCCTGTCAACGGCAGGGTCAGACTGCTGCTGGAGAAGACTGAAGACGGGAAGAACGCCCGGATATCAGTGATAGATAATGGTATAGGAATAGCTCCGGAAGACCTTGAGAATATTTTCCGGCGCTTCTACCAGTCTTCCGGCGGACAGGCCGTGTATAAGGGCGGCTCTGGTGTCGGCCTTGACCTGGCCCGCTCCCTGGTGGAGCAGCACGGAGGCGAGCTGCATGCGGAGAACAATACCGACTCTCCGGGCGCACGCTTTGTCTTCACGCTTCCTCTCGGTCGCGCGCACATCGCTGAGAGTCAGATTGCCGTTTCCACCGAGAAGGAGTCGCCTCGGCCGGATGCGGCTATGCCGGAGTCCGGGACTGTGCTGCCGGAAGCCATAGTCGTCCCGGAAGTCGAGCGTGATTCTCCGAGGACCAAATATCGCTTGATGCTTGTTGACGATGATGAGGAACTCCGCGGCTATGTGGCTTCCGAACTTTCGCGCGACTTCCACATCATCCAGTGCTCCAACGGAAAAGAGGCGCTGGACGCCGTGTTCGAGAAGGCTCCGGACATCATAGTCAGCGATGTCGTGATGCCTGTCATGGACGGCCTGACCCTGTGCGACAAGATACGCCAGAACATCAATCTCAATCACATCCCGTTTGTGATGCTTACCGGCAAGTCCCGCGAAGAGGACAACATCACGGGCATCAAGTCCGGCGCGGACGCATATATCTCCAAGCCATTCAACATCGATTTGCTCAAAGCCACGATACTGAATCTTCTCCAGCAGCGCCGTATGCTGCGCAACAACTTCGCCGGCCATCAGAGCCATGCGGACAAACTCTCGACACCTGAGATCAAGACTCCTGACGAGAGGCTTCTGGAAAGGGTGATGAGGGTGCTGGACGCCAACATGGGCAATCCGGAGCTCACCATTGAGCAGCTCGCCGGTGAGGTGGGAATCAGCAGGGTGCATCTGCACCGCAAACTCAAGGAGCTCACCAACCAGACCACCAGCGATTTTATCCGGAACGCCCGTCTTTCCAAGGCGGCGAGGCTTCTCTCGTCCGGCAGACAATCAATTAGCGAAGTCGCCGCTCTCGTTGGATTCGAGAATCAGGCGAACTTCGCTACTGCATTCAAGAAACTCTACGGGGTCACGCCCCGTGAGTATATGAACAACCAGACTGCGTCTACTTGCAGTACAGGTTCAGAATAGTCTCGTACAGTTCCTGCTTGCCGCTGGTCTGCTTAGGCTCGCCATTCTTCTTGGCGTAGTCCACGAGCTGCTCAAGACTGAGCTTGCCTTCTTCGAAGGCCTTGCCCTCGCCGGAGTCGAAGGAAGCGTAACGCTCCTTGAGCATGGCAGGGATAGGGGACTCTTCGATGATAGCGGCAGCGTTCAGGAGTGCGCGCGCCATTGCGTCCATTCCGCAGATATGTGCGATGAAGATGTCTTCAGGGTCGGTGGAGTTGCGGCGCAGCTTGGCGTCGAAGTTGGATCCGCCGTTGCCGAGGCCGCCGTTGCGGATAATCTGCAGCATGGCCTGGGTGAGCTCGAAGTTGTCCACAGGGAACTGGTCGGTGTCCCAGCCGTTCTGGGCGTCGCCGCGGTTGGCGTCGATGGAGCCGAGCATCCCGTTGTCCACCGCCACCGCGAGCTCATGCTCGAAGGTGTGGCCGGCGAGTGTCGCGTGGTTGACCTCGATGTTGACCTTGAAGTCCTTGTCAAGTCCGTGCGCGCGGAGGAAGCCGATGACTGTCTCGGTGTCCACGTCGTACTGGTGCTTGGTCGGCTCCATCGGTTTCGGCTCGATGAGGAACGTGCCCTTGAATCCCTTGGCGCGTGCATAGTCGCGTGCGGCCTTGAGCATGTTTGCAAGGTGGTCCTTCTCCCTCTGCATCTCGGTGTTGAGCAGGCTCATGTAGCCTTCGCGTCCTCCCCAGAATACATAGTTGGAGCCGCCGAGCTTGATGGTGGCGTCTATGGCGTTCTTGATCTGTACGGCTGCGCGTGCCACCACGTCGAAGTCAGGGTTGGTTGCCGCTCCGTTCATGTAGCGTTTGTTGCCGAATACGTTGGCGGTGCCCCAGAGGAGCTTGATGTCGCTGCCCTTCATCTTCTCGAGGGCATAGTCGGTGATGGCCGCCATTCTCGCTTCGTATTCCGCTATGTCGGCGCCTTCATCGATGAGGTCGATGTCGTGGAAGCAGAAGTACTCGATGCCGAGTTTCTCCATGATTTCGAATCCTGCGTCCATCTTGTCCTTGGCGCGCTGGAGGGCGTCAGAAGACTCATCCCAGGCGTAACTGCGGGTCTGGCCGCCGAACTGGTCTGAACTTGCCTGGCCGAGGGTGTGCCACCAGGCCATCGCGAATTTGAGCCAGTCCTTCATCTTCTTGCCGAGGACCACTCTTTCCGGTTCATAGTAGTGGAATGCGAGAGGATTCTTGCTCCCGGTGCCTTCAAACGGAATCTTGCCGATCTGAGGGAAATATTGTTTTGCCATAAAATTTGTGTTTGGTTATTTGTGTCGTTATCGGTCGCCTTCCGGCGAAATCAGTGCAAAGTTAATATTTTGCAGGCGAGAAAAAAACGGGGGCGTAACATTTTTTTCAGTCTGTGTAACAGCGCCCTTCCGCCCCATCTTGGCAGGTGCGCAAAAAACGATGTAACACACTTTATTTGTATACACCGCCGCGTTGGATATATTTGCCGCAGACATTTTCCATAACACTATCAATAACTAACACAATCGTACTCGGTATGATCAATCTATTATCAAAAAAGGTGACGCACATCGCTTCGGCATTGCTGATCCTTCTTCTGGGAGCGCCTGGCCTCGCTGCCCAGAACCGTGCCATCAGCGGTACAGTCAGAGACGCGGAAGGGCAGCCGGTCATCGGCGCCGCCGTCGTCGTCGCAGGTCAGCAGTCTTTGGGCGTGATGACCGATACTGACGGAAAGTATGCGTTCAGTGTCCCTGCCGGCGCCACGATCGAGGTGTCCTGCATCGGATATGTCTCCCAGACCGCCAAGGTCGGCAGCAAGTCCACCTATGATTTCATCCTCGCCGAAGATTCACAGCTCCTTGAGGAGACCGTGGTCATCGGTTATGGTGTGCAGAAAAAGAGCGACCTTACCGGTTCTGTCGCTTCCGTGAAGTCCACGGATCTCATGAACCGCTCCACTACTGACGCCGCCGCCGCCCTCCAGGGCAAGGCTGCGGGTGTACAGATTCTCAACAACTCAGGCGCTCCGGGCAGCGGAGCCCAGATCCGCGTCCGCGGATACTCTTCCAACTCCGGGAGCATCGGACCTCTCCTGATCGTCGACGGACTCAAGGTTGACAATATCCAGTATCTTGATCCTTCGATGATCGCGAACATGGAGATCCTCAAGGATGCGGCCTCCGCCGCCATCTATGGTGCCGAGGCCGGCAACGGTGTCGTGCTCATCACCACCAAGAGCGGCGCCGCCCAGAACGGGACGGCCAACATCTCTTATTCAGCCAGCTTTACGAACCAGAGGCTCGGGAAGAAGGCTGAACTCTTTGACGCTTTCGAGTATATAGATTATCAGAAGGCCATCGGAAATGTCACCGATGAACTCCTGGTGGCAAACAAATGGGACGGACAGAACCACGACTGGTTCGATGCCGTGTTCGCTCCGAGCTGGGCGCAGCAGCACGCCGTCACTTTCTCTGGAGGCAACAACAAGGGGCATTTCTTCTCCTCTCTCAATTATGTGAAGAACGATGGTATCGTCAAGGGAGACAAGGATGTCTATAAGAGGCTTTCGGCCCAGATCAATGCGGACTACAACCTCTTCAAGTGGTTCACTGTCGGCACCAACACGTCAATCGAGAAGTGGGAGACCAAGTCGGTGTCCGGTTCTTCTTATGGTTCCATGCTCAACTCTGTGATGTCTCTCGACCCTCTTACTCCTGCATATTACAGCAGGATCGAAGACTGTACGCCTGGCATGCAGCAGCACTATGCTGATGGTGATATCATCCTGCGGGACCCTAATCACAACAATGATTTCTATGCCACGTCAAGATGGCTCGACGAGGCTACAGGAAACCCTCTCCTCCAGCGCGACCGCACAGACTCATACAGCGGCGGCCTGAATGTGCGCGGATCGCTTTTTGCCAATATCACTCCGTTCAAGGGGCTGGTCTACACTTCGCGTTTGGGATACAGAATCGCCCAGTCATCTTCACACAGCTATTCCACTCCTTATTGGGCTACTCCTATGGCCAACGCCGTTGAATACAACATTTCCGCCAATGTCAACACGAGCTACTACTATCAGTGGGAGAACTTCGTGAACTACAACCAGACTTTCGGCAAGCACAGCATCGGCGCAATGGCCGGAATGTCCTACATCGAAAACAACTATGACAATGCGAGCATGTCATCGTCCGGTAAGGATATACTCCAGCATTATCTCCCGCAGTACCAATACATCTCTTATCTTAAGAAGGATGCCGTCAAGAACATGAGCAACGCTCCCGGCAGGTCGGCGAGCATTGCATACTTCGGACGTCTGTCATATTCTTACGCCGACCGTTACAGCCTCCAGGCCAACTTCCGCGCCGACGCGTTCGACTCCTCCAAGCTCTCGGCGCAGAATCGCTGGGGTTACTTCCCGTCTGTTTCTGCCGGCTGGACCATCAGCAACGAAAGCTTTGTCAAGGACAATGTTGACCGCAGCATCCTCTCTTTCCTGAAGATTCGCGGTTCTTGGGGTATTAACGGTAACATCAGCGTGCTGAACGGTTATCCTTATACCGCGACTATCAGCGTGAACGGTCAGTGGTATCAGTACAATCCTTCTACCGGCACGGGCGAACTCTCCTATGGCTCCGGTCCTACCGAACTTGCAAACCCGGACCTCAAGTGGGAGACATCCGAGCAGATCGACCTCGGTCTCGACGCCAGGATGTTCAACAGCAGGCTTACGCTCGGATTTGACTGGTATCGCAAGGTGACCCGGGATCTCCTGATTTCTATCGCTCCTGTGCCTGAGATCGGTGTGAAGAGCACTTATGTGAACGCGGGTAATGTCCTCAATACCGGTGTCGAACTTGAGCTCGGCTGGAAAGACAGCATAGGTGATTTTACTTATAGTGTAAATGCCAACATGGCTACCTTGCACAATGAGGTGCTTTCTCTCCACAAGGCCGTTCCTCGCATTGAGAACATGGTGTCCGGTCTGAATAACCAGGTGCGCTCGGCATTTGAAGCGGGATATCCGATCTGGTATTTCCGAGGATATAAATATGCCGGTGTGGATTCTGAGACCGGCGCTCCATTGTATTACAACGCGGACGGGAAAGTGGTTGACGCCGTAAATGACAATGACCGCCAGTTTATCGGCAAGGCAATCCCTGACGCTACTTATGGAATTACCATTAATCTTGGATATAAGGGGTTTGACTTCAGCGTATTCGGTACGGGAACCATAGGCAACGACATCTTCTCGATGCTCTATTCCGCTGACCGTCCGAAGACGAATTCGCTTACTCATTTCTGGCGTAATTCCTGGAAGACCCCGGGCGGTGACGCGAAATACCCTGAATCGGTCAAAGTCGCCAATGACTGGATATTCTGGAGCTCAAGCGCGTCAGTGTTCAGCGGCTCGTATTTCAAATTCAAGCAGATTCAGTTAGGATATACGCTCCCGCGCAACCTGACCAGGAAAGTCATGATAAACGACCTGCGCCTTTATGTGTCTCTTGATGATTTCTTCACGATTTCAAGTTATCCGGGATGCGACCCTGAGACAGCGACCACGGGCAACTCCGGAACGATGGGATATGATCTCGGAACATATCCTACAATGAAGAAAGTGATTATGGGTGTTAACCTTACATTCTAAATCAATAATGATACAATGAATATGAAAATCAAGTTTATTATACCTGCTCTGGCATTTGCGCTGGCTATCGTCTCCTGCAATCCGGACAGATTGGATATACCTCAGAAAGGTCGTATCACGACTGATACATTCTATCAGAATGATGAGGACGCCGAAGCGGCCATGGTCGCGGCTTACCAGGGATTCCTCTGGAATGTCTGCACAAAGGAAGGAGGAAACATCTATGCTCCTTACAGAGCAGCATTCAATCTCTGCGGAGACGACATGTATGCCGCCGGCGAGAGTTTTGGCGACAATGATTATATGGCGGCGCTCAATGAGTTCCGCTATGACAGCGGAAGCGAAGTCATAAGGAATGCATACAATAACCTGTATTATGCGATGTATTACAGCAACCTTGTGATCGATCACTTCAAGGACGGTGACACTCCCGTACAGAAAAGGGTGACTGCAGAGGCCCGCGTCCTGCGTGCCTGGATGCATATGATGCTCGCAATCGGTTGGGGAACCCCTCCTCTGGTAGACCACGTGCTCCAGTCGAAGGATAACCCTTACAATTGCAACACCTCTCCTGACAACCCGATGAGCCACGACGAACTTCTCCTCTGGTGCGCAAAGGAGTGCGAGGATGCCGTAGCGGATCTTGATGAGCGCAAAGACAAGTCTGACAAGGATGGCGCCGTCAAGGTGACCAAGGGATTCGCGTGGGCAGTCGCCGGAAAGGCACGGCTTTTTGCCAAAGATTATGCGGGTGCGAAAAAGGATCTGTTCGAGGTGATCAAGTCAAACAAGTATGACCTTGTCCCTGGCGACAGGTATTGGGAAAACTTCCATCTGGAAGGTGACTGCAACGAGGAGAAGATATTTGAGGCCAATATTGAGCTCAACAGCAACATTTCTGTCTTCTGGGATATAGTCAACCGTTCGACGTGGATGGAGGCTAACATCTGGGGATGGCGTTCAGACCACTTTGTCGCCGGTGCTGACCCGTGCAGCGCATACACTTCCATCGAAGGATGGGGCGGCTGCGGTGTGCCTCAGAGCTTTGCGGATGAGTTTGTCGCCAATGACGGTCCGGATTCATACCGTATCAAGGCCACCATTGTTCCTATTGAGGACGCCATCTACAATACTGTCTATGGAAACGATAAGATCGACGGCTTGACTCTTGAGCAGAAGATGGCGAGCAAGGATCTCGGAATCAACATAAAGGGTCTTTACGGACAGTCGTTCTATCTTCCGTTGAAGCAGCTGGCCCGCAAGACGGATCTCTCGGCTGTAGGGCAGAATGTGCGCGTCAACAATTTCGTGATTATGCGCTATGCTGAAGTCCTTCTGATGTATGCCGAGGCATGTGTACAGTCTGGAGATGCCGCTTCCGCCCTTCCTTACATCCAGAAGATTCAGACGCGCGCCGGCTCCAAGACCGTCAGCTCTGCCGTCACGATGGATGTCGTGAAGAGGGAGAAGAAGCTTGAGATGTGGCTTGAGGGCTGCCGTTGGCCGGACATGGTCCGCTGGGGTGATACCAAGGCCGTTGAAAGCGCCGGACAGGCGGTGCCTGTGCTCTATGACAAGTTCACCCGGATGCCTGATCCAAAAGACGAAGGCCTTACCTGGCATAAGGACGGCCGCTTCTACACTGTCCTGACGCATAAGGCGATAGATCGAGGTGACAAGGTCGGCTTCGTGGCCGGGAAGCACGAAGTGTTCCCGTTCCCGGTAACCGTCACGTCCGTCAACGACAATATCACTCAAAACCTGAACTGGTAGTCAGGTTATTAAACACCATATTTTTCGGGCGGCGGCCGGTGCGCAAAGCCGGACCGCCGCCTTTAATCAATTATGAAGCGTCTTTTACTTTCTGCAGCTGCCCTGGCCATGAGCCTCGGCCTGGCTGCCCAGGATCCGAATTTCCATATTTATCTTTGCTTCGGCCAGTCCAACATGGAAGGGGCCGCAAGACCGGAGGCGGTTGATTCTGCAGGAGTCAGCGACCGCTTCCTCACCATGGCTGCCGTCGACTACAATGACGGCAGCCGCAAGATGGGGCGATGGTACAAGGCTTTGCCGCCTCTCTGCCGGTATGGTACGGGGATGACTCCGGTGGACTATTTCGGCAGGACCTTGCTCGAATATCTCCCGGAGGACCACCGGGTCGGCGTGATCAATGTCGCGGTAGGCGGAATAAAAATCGAAGGTTTCCTCAAGGACAATCAGGAGGATTACGCCCGCGATGTGGCTCCGGACTGGATGAAGAGGATGCTCTCCGCATATGACGACCGTCCTTATGACCGTCTTGTCGAGATGGCGCGTCTGGCGCAGAAGGACGGAGTGATATCCGGCATCCTTCTGCATCAGGGTGAATCCAACTGGGACGATCCGGACTGGGCGCGCAAGGTGAAGACCGTCTATGAGAGCCTTCTCTCCGATCTCGGGCTGCAGGCCGAGCGTGTGCCGCTATTCGCCGGTGAAGCCGTCAATGCCGACCGCGGAGGCACTAGCCGGGGAGCGAACCTGCTGATAGACAGGATAAGGGAGACCATCCCCACCGCGCATGTGATATCGTCATCCGGGCTTACGAACCTGCCGGACCACCTGCATTTCGACGCTGCCGGCTATCGCGAGTTCGGGCGCCGGTATGCTTATGCCGCCCTCCCTTTCCTCGGCTACGATGTGCGCCCTGCCGTCAATCCTTACACCTCTTCTCTCGAGTCCCCGCTGATCAACGGTTTCGGCCGCGCCGTGACTTTCGTCTGCCGGGCGCCGAAGGCCTCCGTGGTGGAGCTTTCCGGACAGTTCCTGGAGAAGAATGTCCCTATGGAGAAGAACATGGACGGTATCTGGAGCGTCACTGTCAAGATTGACAAGCCGGACATCTACCCTTACAGTTTCATCGTCGACGGAGTCCAGATATCGGACCCTCTCAACAAGGACGTGTTCCCCAACGAGAACTTCAAGGCGAGCCTCCTGGAGATGCCGTCTTACCCTTCGTTCCCGCCTGAGGGAGTGGCGGAACCCGACACGCTGCTCTATCGCGTGCGTGCCGTCCCTCACGGGAAGCTCGAGTACTGTACATACCGCTCAGATGTCCTGGGGGCATATCGTCCGCTTGTGGTCTACACGCCTGCGGGCTATGACAAGAGCCGGAAGAAATATCCTGTGTTCTACCTTGTCAGCGGCACCACCGACACCGAGGAGACATGGTCCAAGGTCGGCAAGCTCAATGTGATACTGGACAACCTCATCGCCGAAGGCAAGGCCGAGGAGATGATAGTCGTGATGCCTTACGGCAACATGATGCACGGCACTCCCATGCCGTCATCCCTCAAGGCCGCGGAGATGTATTCCGTGTTCTCCGACGAGTTGACAAAGTGCATAATGCCTTATGTCGAGGGCAATTACCGCACGATTAACAAGGCTCAGGCACGGGCGGTCGCCGGATTCTCGCGTGGAGGCGGGCAGTCTATGTTCGCGGCCTTGAGCCATCTCGACAAATTCTCTTACCTCGCATCGTACAGCGCTTATCTCACCCCCGAGGTGATGGAGGCGTATTTCCCTCATCTCGTCTCGGACGCCTCCGTGCTCAATTCGGGCCTGAAGCTTCTGTGGACGGGAGTCGGCTCGTCGGATTTCCTCTACCCGGAGGTGGTGAGGAACCGTGAGTACTTCGACGCCAAGGGCATAGCCCACAGCGATGTTACGACCGGCGGCGGACACACCTGGATGAATGCCAGGACCTATCTGATAGAGACATTACAGAAGTTTTTCAAATAAATTACATTATGAAACGACTCAGCATATCTCTTGGCCTGACCCTGCTCCTGGTGGCGTCAGCCGGCGCACAGAACCCCATCATCCGTGACCAGTTCACGGCAGACCCTACCGCCCGCGTGTTCGAGGGCAGGGTCTACATGTACCCGTCACACGACATCATCAGCCCGGTGGAGCCGGAGCGCAAGTGGTTCAGCATGGCAGACTACCATGTGTTCTCCTCGGCTGACCTGATGGACTGGACCGACCACGGCGTCATCCTCAGCCAGGAGAACGTGCCTTGGGGCAAGCCCGACGGATATTCCATGTGGGCGCCTGACTGTGTGTACAAGGACGGCAAATACTATTTCTATTATCCTGACGCGCCTAAGGCCGGCCGGGGATTCGCGGTGGGCGTGGCGACATCGACCTCTCCTTCCGGTCCTTTTGTGCCGGAGAAAGAATCCATAAAGGGTGTGATGGGCATAGACCCTTGCGTGCTGATCGACAAAGACGGGGCGGCCTACCTCTATTGGTCAGGCATGGGGCTGCAGGTAGCCAGGCTCAAGGACAACATGCTTGAGCTCGACGGGCAGCCGCGCCGGCTGGACGGGAACCTCCCGGGAGGCTTCAAGGAAGGCCCGTTCGCGTTCGAGAGGGACGGCAGATACTATCTCACCTATCCATGGGTGCAGGACAAGACCGAGACTCTCGCGTACGCCATGAGCGACAACCCTATGGGGCCTTTCGAGTTCAAGGGCCTGATAATGCAGCAGTCTCCGGTAGGGTGCTGGACCAACCATCATTCCCTCGTGGAATATCAGGGACAGTGGTATCTGTTCTACCACCACAATGATTATTCCCCTCAGTTCGACAAGAACCGCTCCGCCCGCATCGACAAGGTGACATTCAATGCTGACGGTACCATACAGCCTGTGACTCCGACATTCAGGGGAGTGGGTGTAAGCCTTGCCCGGAAGCGGATTGACCTTGACCGCTACAGCGCACTCTATCCGGTGGCGGCTTCGATTGACTTCCTCGATCCCGCCGAGCCTTTTGCCGGCTGGTTCGTGCGGCTGGAGCGCCCGTCCGTCTGGGTGCGGTATGCCGATGTCGATTTCACTGAGGTGAGCCCGGCTTCCGTCAGGATGCGCGTCCGCTCAAAGGACGGTGGGAAACTCAGCATATGCATAGCCGAGGATCCGGCCTTCGTGGAGGTGGCTGTCCCTCGCTGCATGGGCTGGACAGAGGTCAACGCCCCTCTCGGCAAAGCTGTCACAGGACTCCAGACGCTGACCACGACCCTTGAGGACGGCGGGGTTATAGATATCGACTGGATTGTGTTTGAGTAGGATGAGCAGGCGGTTTCTTTGTCTGGCCTTGTCGGCCGGGATTGTGTCCTGCTCGGGCACGGTGCCGGACGGGGCCGCCGTCTTCGACTTTTTCAGGTATGAAGGCAGGGACGATTTCTATGTCGAGAACCCGCTTCCCGATGTGGATTTCGCCTACAATCCTCTGTTGCCGGGGTGGTATTCGGATCCGAGCATCTGCACCGACGGCAAGGGTAACTACTACCTTGTAGCATCGACATTCTCCTATTTCCCGGGGGTGCCGATATTCCACAGCACTGACCTTGTGAACTGGGAGCAGAAGGGGAATGTCCTGTCAAGGCCGTCTCAGCTGGTCAATCTCGACCGCCAGCACATCAGCGGCGGCATATTCGCCCCGGACATCAAGTTCAACCCTCACAACGGGATGTTCTACATGGTCACCACCAATGTCGGGGCGGGCAATTTCCTCGTCAAGGCCGCGGATCCTCTCGGGGAGTGGTCCGATCCGATAATGCTGCCGCAGGTGCAGGGCATAGACCCGTCGTTGTTCTTCGATGATGACGGGCGGGCATACATCGTGAACAATGATGACGCTCCCGACGGCAAGCCTGAGTATGACGGGCACCGTACAATACGCATAGTGGAGTACGACACCGTGGCGGACAGGACCGTGGGCGAGAGGAAAATCATAGTTGACAAGGGCGTGCGTCCCGCCGACAAGCCGATATGGATAGAGGGGCCGCACATCTACAAGATAGACGGCAAGTATTATCTCATGGCCGCCGAGGGAGGCACCTCCGAGGGCCATTCGGAGGTGATTTTCCGCAGCGATTCTCCGATGGGCGAGTACCGGCCATGGAAACACAATCCTATACTCACCCAGCGCCATCTCAATCCGGACCGCCTCTTCCCTGTGACCTGCGCCGGTCATGCGGATCTGGTGCGCACCCCTTCCGGGGAGTGGTGGGCCGTGTTCCTGGCCTGTCGCCCGATAGACGGGAAGTACGAGAACCTCGGCCGCGAGACATTTATGCTGCCGGTCCGCTGGAGCGGGGACGGATTCCCATATATTACCCGCGATGATGAGCCTGTGCCTATGGTCGTCCGCCACGCCGGGACGGAACGCGGTGAGAATGTCACTTTCGGGAACTTCACGGTCATCGACGAGTTCGACGGGGAGGAGCTGCCTCTGCACTGGATGACTCTGCGTGGACCTGCCACGGAGCTGTATTCACTGGAAGGCGGCAAACTGAGGCTTGAGTGCTCGCCATCTTCCGTCGCCCGGTTCTCTACCCCGGCCGCCGTGCTGCGCAGGGTGCAGCATCACAAGTTCAAGGCTGACACCCGTCTGGCATTCAATCCTGACGGACCGGATTCGGCGGCGGGCATGCTCCTGTTCAAAGATGAGAAGCATCATTACTTCTTCAAGCTCCAGAGGGACGGTGACGGATGGACAATCGCTCTTTCGACTCCGGACAGGACTCTCGCTTCCGCCAGGACTGCGGGGCGGTTCTTCGACCTGAAAGTGGTCTCCTACGGGACATCGTTCGCCTTTTGGTACGCTCCTGACGGCAAGGGCTGGACGCTCCTGAAAGACAATGTCCCGGCGGACTATCTGTCCACTGCCGAGGCGGGAGGATTCACCGGCACAACAATTGGATTATATGCTACGAAATAGATTTCTCGCGGCCCTTTTCACCCTGGCCCTCGCCGCAGGCTGCGGGCAGAAATGGCAGGATGCCGTCAATCCGCTGACTTATACTGACATCCCGGACAACGATGTCATCCGGGTCGGGGAAGACTACTATATGGTCAGCACCACCATGTACTACTGCCCAGGCGCGCCGATCATGCATTCCCGAGACCTGGTGCATTGGCGTATAGTGAATTATGTCTATGACTGCCTTGAGGACGATGACGTGTACAATCTCCGGAACGGGGCGAATGCCTACGGGAAGGGGCAGTGGGCGACGTCCCTGAGGTACCATGACGGAGTGTATTATGCCCTTTTCATCGCCAATGACCAGAGGAAGACTTATGTCTATCGTACAGATGATATCATGGACGGCGAGTGGACCCGCTCGGTGATTGACCTGCCTATGCACGACGCGTCGATGCTCTTTGATGACGGACGGCTCTATGTCGTCTGGGGCAACGGGGACCTGCGCATCACGGAGCTTGAGCCTGACGGCTCGGCGCTGAAGGACGGCGGGGTGGACAGCGTTGTCATACGTGCTCCGCGCGAGGGCTATATGCTGAGGGCGGAAGGGGCGCATCTCTATCATATAGGAGACTGGTATTATCTGCTTGAGATAGACTGGCCTCGCGGAGGTGTGCGCACTGAGACCTGCTGGCGCAGCCGGAACCTGCTTGGCCCTTACGAGAGCAGGGTGGTGCTTCAGGGCGAGTTCGATTCACGTCCGGACGGGGTGGCGCAGGGGGCGATAGTTGATACTCCGGCCGGAGACTGGTATGCGATAATGTTCCAGGACCACGGCGCGGTGGGGCGCATACCGACCATACAGCCTGTGACCTGGATGGACGGGTGGCCCGTGATGGGTGACGGAGGCGTGCCGATGAAGACTGTTCGCGTCAATCTTCCTGTGTCTGGTGAGGACTATGTCTGGGCTTCGGATGAGTTTGATTCCTCTGAACTGGCCCTTGTCTGGCAGTGGAACCACAAGCCTGTGGACGGCCTGTGGTCCCTCACCGAGCGTCCGGGGTGGTTGCGGCTCCGTGCCGGCATTCCTGCGGAAGGTATAATGTCTGCCCGCAACACCTTGACCCAGCGGACTGTCGGACCGAAGTGCGTGTCGGAGGTCAAGCTTGACCTTTCGGGGCTAAAGCCCGGAGACCGTGCCGGAATCTGCGCATTCCAGAGCGGAAACATCGCAGTCGGCGCCGAGATGGGGTCTGGCGGCGCCGTGGATGTGGTGCTCCGCCGCTGTGGCCGTGACGCCAAGGATGAGGAGATCTACAGAAGCAGGCTCGGCGGTGATGCTCTGTGGCTGAGGCTTTATTATGTCTTCACCCCTTCCGAGGGGGAGGAGGCGGACACGGTGACGGCGTCCTGGTCCGAAGACGGTCGTGACTGGCATGACTGCGGCTACACCTTGAAGATGCGTTTCACCCTTGACCTTTTCACCGGCTACAGGACGGCGCTGTATTGCTATCCTGCTTCAGATGGCGGTGGCGGTTATGCTGATTTCGATTACTTCCGCCAGAGGGTGGTTGAATGACAGAGACAGGGGGGACATTTGAGCCGCGTGTAAAATACTTTTTGTTTTATCGAAAAAATGATATATTTGCAGGTGGCAGACCGATATACCATCCTGATTATTTGATATTTGTGTAAAACCTCGTAATTTGATTTACAATGAAAAAAACTCATTCGCTTTTTTTGCTTGTGCCGCTGTTTCTCGGCTGCATGGTTTTCATGTACCTTGCTCTTGCCGGCTGCGTGCGGGATGTGGTGCTGGATGCGGGGGAGAAGCCGCAGGTGGTGGTGGAGTGCGTGCTGACGGCGAGCAGTCCGCAGGAGCTGCGTCTTTCTTTCACCAAGGGGGCATCGCTCGCGGCGGCTCCGGAGCTGACGGAGGCGACTGCTCGGCTGACTGATCTAACGGACGATTATCCGGCGGGGGAGTTCCGCCGCAGGGAGGACGGGGCCTGGGTTCTCGACTATGCGGCAGTGCCCCGTCACAGCTACAGGCTCGAAGTGGAAGTCCCGGGGTACGATCTGGTCTGGGCGGAGCAGACGATGCCAGAAGGGATTACGGTGGAAACGAAGGTGCATAGTATACCAGCGCCGCCATGGTCTTCATCGTCTGGTTCTTATTCATTTATGAGTTATCGGATGACGGATTATGTCCGTTCTCTGTGGTTGTGTGGCGTTTTTTATTATGTATCGGCTGCGGAAGAGAAAAACTATGTCGGACGTGTATGCGCTGACTATCCAGGTATTGATGCATTCAATCTTACGGGAGATATTTACAGCCCTGAGATTATGGGCGAGGGGACAGTTTTCAGTGCGGCAATATATGGCAGTTTGTACGGGAAGCCTCTCTATAGGCGATTCATATATATCCGTGATGCTTCGCCAGACCATCGGTTTGTCGTGTCTGGCGATTTTCCGGGTGATTATTCGGAGCAAGCGGGACATTGCAAAATGGCCATACGCTTCTCCTCTTTTAGTCTTGATTATGATCAGTATCTGAAACAGGCCGTGATGATTGTTGATTCCGATGGCGCTTCTGAGCTGACTTCAGTTTTCGCCCGGGACAATATACTCAAACATCCATGGCGGCATCGGGATATTCGGTGCCTGCACCTCAACAACCGAAGACTGGCTCCGAGGATACCAATATATAGAAACCGGATGAATAACAATCATATAACTACACTGATATGAGAAAGAATTATTCGCTTTTGCTCCTGCTGCCGCTGGCTATCGGCTGCCAAGACAGACTTGCCGTACAAGGTGCTGGCAATTCTTACGTTGATGCACAGTCATCGAATGATGTGGCTGTCACTGTTCAAGTGAGTTCTCCGTTGACATTTGTCTCCCAGACTGATTTTTCAGCCTGGACAGAGATTCGAGGCATAGAAGAACGTTTCAAAGCGTGTGATGTGCCTGATGTGCAACTCAGGATGATGACGACGAGTGCTCTTGTGCGGTCAGTCCTGCATTATCCTCTGAATTATCTGGTCTTTGCTTATAACGACCCTCAGGAGGCTATTCGGCTTGTATATGAGAATAGTGCTCTTCATCGTGAGCTGGCATCACGTCCCGATGCTGCCGAAGAATTGATCCGGGTTTTCAGCGTATCGGATATGACATTAAATTCCAATAGGGTCAGCTCCATAAATGATAATGAGGCTTTGTCTTATGTGGACGGGATGTTCCTTGAGTACTTCCTTGGCTCTGGGCTTGTGTCTGGTTTGTCATCCGGGACAAACAGGACTGCATTGCGGGATGCGGTGCGTAGAAAGCTGGAACTCCGCTCCGCTGACACATTGACATACAGCCCTAATTCTCTCATGCCTCTATATGGTATTGACAGTCGGGAGAATCTTCGGATAGTCACTTCTGTAAATGGAGGTGAACTTGTCAGATACCAGACGGTGTATACATATTTCAAGAAGCCAATAGTTGGAATGGTGCTGACAGAATTTAGTTCGCAAGAAATTGCGAATCTGAACAATTTAGCTCAGATTCAATACCCTAACGCGACAATGAGAGGCCCGGCATCTGCAAAGTATAATTGCCACAGTTATGCGTGGTACAATAGTTCAACCGATAATGCGCTGTGGATAAATGCAGAATACGAGCACGAGTTTCAATTGTCAAAATACTGGACGAATGATTTGTATGTGAACTGCCCATCTTCTGAAGCGATCAAGGCACATTATTCAAGTGGTAATCACTCTGCAAATATCCTTTCATCCGGAAAATATCTTTCGAAATGGGGCTCCTGGCCATTGATGGAACACGACTATGATTATTGCCCCTATGTCCTATCAAATATTCAGTTCTTCAGTGTCCGCAACCAGCCGTTGTATAAACCAGAGGCGCAGATAACGGGTGATGCCACTGTGCGTCCTAACACTCTGCACGAGTATAGTGTGAGCGATCCTGATTTGGATTTGACATATCAGTGGTCTGTTGCATATATGGACAATCTTGCAACAACACCGGGTACATGCGAGTTTACGGTTTTAGATGATAAAAAATGTAGGCTCAAATGCTATGAGTATGGTCTCTACAAATTGAAGGCTTATGGTTATTATGGAAACAACTGCGTTTCGTGGACAGAGCTCAATGTCATATCGATGGAGTTTTAATACTATGGGAGAAAAGCTGATAGTTTTGAGTATCATGTACCTTGCTCTTGCCGGCTGCGTGCGGGATGTGGTGCTGGATGCGGGGGAGAAGCCGCAGGTGGTGGTGGAGTGCGTGCTGACGGCGAGCAGTCCGCAGGAGCTGCGTCTTTCTTTCACCAAGGGGGCATCGCTCGCGGCGGCTCCGGAGCTGACGGAGGCGACTGCTCGGCTGACTGATCTAACGGACGATTATCCGGCGGGGGAGTTCCGCCGCAGGGAGGACGGGGCCTGGGTTCTCGACTATGCGGCAGTGCCCCGTCACAGCTACAGGCTCGAAGTGGAAGTCCCGGGGTACGATCTGGTCTGGGCGGAGCAGACGATGCCAGAAGGGTGCAAAATCTATTGTTCCTCTTATGCTCCTTATCAGTATGATGATTCGCAGCCTAAGTATAAAAACATGGTCGGAACAGAATACCATTACGAGACATTGAGTTATAACACTTGGATTTACGGGATGAACTATGACGAGCGGACCGGGGCTTTCCAGGTCGCGGATGAGATTTGTACTGATAATGAATTTGTAGACAATTTCAACCTGACGGGAGGCACGTACATCCCGGAGACGAGCGACACTGACTACTACGGACGCGAATTGCCTTCGGAACTGTATCCATATCTGTCGGGAGCGAGTCTTCATAGGAAATACCTGAGGATCAAGAAAAACGATTCAAATAAAGTTTTTCTCATATCTGGATATTTCGATGGTCCGTATTACTATTACCTGGAGTGGCCATACGGGCCGCGGGAGCCATACGAAGACGAGGGATATCTGGTTTTCCTGTCAGTCTCAGATGACTACGACAGATATCTGAGAGAAGCCGTTGTGAAGGTATCAGAAGCAGGATTATCAGATATTACTATGATATTCAGCCGCGAGAACATATTTACCAACATCAATGGTGGTGTCGGAATATTCGGGGCCCAGATAAAGAAAACCGGACAATGGATGCGAGCATTCTTTGATATGAACTCAGAGCATCCGTTTCAGCCAAGACCTTTAAAATGACCTTTCCGATGAAAAAAACGATAATCACATTTCTGCTTCTGTTGCCTGCCGTCGCGCAGGCGCAGGAAGTAACCGACACTTTGAATGCGGCAATCAAGACAGGTGACAGGCGGGTCTCGAGGCGCATAGGCGAACTTGGGACCGACCTTGCCGGAATACGGGCGGTCGTCTCGCCTCTCGGAGAAGGCGACCCGATGCGGTGGATCCAGAGGCTTCCGGGGGTCACGACCGGCGCCGACGGCGGTTCCGCCGTGTATGTGCGTGGCGGGAACATGGGCAACAACCTGTTCTCCATAGACGGGATCCAGATATACGGGCAATCCCACCTGCTGGGCCTGACCACAGTCGTCCCGCAGTCCGTAATCGGCAATGTGTCCCTGCTCAAGGGCGGCTTTGACGGCAGCGCTGGCAATTTCACCTCTTCACAGATTCGCGTGGAGACAAAGACTCCCGGTCTGTCGAAGACGCGCGTCGGCGCCACGGTCAACAATTTTCTGCTCGGGGCGGAAGCCGATATTCCGGTGTCCGACAAGCTTTCACTCATGTTCTCCGGCCGCGTCTCACCCATGACCCTGGAATATCGTGCGCTCAAAGGCCTGATGCAATCATCGTTGGGCGACCTGAAGGATTTTCGTGCCGGGGTAGGGGATGTCTACGCCAAGCTTCACTGGAATGTTTCGCCTCGGCACACACTTGAACTTTCGGGGCTGGGCAGCATTGACCATTACTCGTTCACTACCCCATCAGGCGCTGATGACGCCATGGGCTGGAAGAATGCTATCGCGATCCTCCGTTACCGAGGCCGCTTGGACCGCTCGCGACTCGAAGCCACGGCATCCTACAACCACTACGGCAACAGCCGCGACCAGAAGACGGTTTTCCGCGGTATGCCGAGCCGCCTTTCGCTTACTTCGGCCATCCGGGAGGCGAACGCGTCCCTTTCGTGGAAGAGGCCGATAGGGAAGCATTTTGACATCGCGGCCGGAGGCCAGTTCAGGTATGCGTTTTTCGCTCCCGGGCGGGTGGCTTCAGTTACAAATGAAGCGGAGACTTCTCTCGGCTCTGTCTATGTGAGCGGCGGCATCAATATCCCGGACAAACTCTCGGCCAAGGCGGCAGTGAGGGGCAATGCTTTCCATAACGCCAAATATCGGGGTTTACGGATAGATCCGGAATTCAGTCTCTCTGCCAAGTGGGATGTGACAAGCCATTTCGCCGTTGAAGCCTCGTACGACAGGACGGTGCAGTACTACCATACACTTGAGGGGCTGCCTGTCGGGTGGTCGCTTGATCTGATTGTCCCGTCAGGGGATAAGGTGCTTCCGGAGAGCGCGGAGCAGCTTAACGCAGGCGTGTCGTTTATTCTCGGCGGACATTCCCTGTTTCTGGGGGCTTTCGGCAAGGAGATGAGCAACCTCGTACTCTATAAGGAGGCCCAGACTATGTTCAGCGGCGGTCTGGCGGCCTGGGAGGATAATGTCGACATCGGCAGGGGTAAGGCGTACGGGGCGGAGCTCCTGTATGAGTATCGAGGGCGTGATTTCGGTGCGAGGGTCGCCTATACTCTCTCGAGGACAACCCGGGAAGGATTCGCTTCCATGAATGACGGTCAGCCGTTCAACGCCCGTTTCGACCGCAGACATGTGCTGAATGCTTCCGCGCAGTGGCGCGGGTTCAGTGCCGCTTTCACGGCCCAGAGCGGGCATTGGGAAAACGGTGCCGCGGAAACCTACGCGATGCACATTCCCGGCCAGGAGTGGGCGGCCGACTATTTCGCCACGATCAACAACTACAAGATGCCGGCGGTGGTACGGCTCGATGTCGGTTACGCTTTCTCGTTCAAGTCGGGGCGTGTCGGGCACGACATCAATGTCGGGATCTGCAATGTGCTCAACCGGTTCAATCCGTTCATGCTTTATTTCGACACTTCCACTGAGAGCTGGAAAGAACTTGCCCTGCTGCCGTTCTTCCCGAATATAAGCTATAGGGTTAGCTTCTGAAACAGTCTGGAGGGTTGAATACAAAAATCCGGGGGAAGCCCCCGGATTCTTATTATTTGATGTAAGCCGCGAGCGGGCTTCCGCTTGATTTGAGGGCGTCCGCGAGCGTCCTGCAGTACATGCGCGCTCCGGCCTCAAGGGTGTGTACCGAGTCGGCGAAGTAGTCGGCCTGGGCCTTCTGCTTGCCGATGGCGTCGTATTGTGCTGCCGCGAGTTCGTTGAAGTCTATATACTCGACCCCTTCCTGTGCGGCGACTTCCTTGCACCATGCGTTGAATGTCTTGTCGAACCTCTCCACGGAAGTGTCGCTCGCCCAGCGGTTCTGCGGGGTCGGGCTGAGCACGGCGGGGATTCCGCCGCGCATCCTGGTCTGGCGTATCATCATGCGGATATAGTGTCCGTAGGAGTATACATCCTCGGGGCCGCCGTTCTTCTCCATCACTACGGTCTGGCACTCATCGGAGGTGCCGTCGAGGGTGCCGCGTGCGCGGCCGGTGTTGAGCGGAGCCATGTCGTTGTGGCCGAACTGTATCAGCACGAAGTCCCCCGGCTGGATGCGGTCGCGCAGTTGCGGCCACACGTTGTTGTAGAAGGTACGGCTGCTCAGGCCGCCTACGGCCTGGTTGTCCACCACCGCATCGGCGGTCACGTATTCCTGGAAGAAGCTGCCCCAGCCCCACTGGCCGTTGTCGCCTGTGCCGCGGCCGTTCTTGCAGGTCGAGTCTCCGGCGAGGAACACCATAGGTTTGCTTTCCTGCCTTGTGACCTGCTGTGCCATCATGCCGGGGCGGCCCTGCTGCTGAGCTGGTCTGTTGGCGTAGAGCTTCAGCATCTCGGTCCCCGCGAGAAGCACTGGACCGTAGCCGTGTGCCGCGTAGACGCTCACCGGACGGCTTTCGTAGAAGGTGTTGGTCCAGCCGAGGCCCGTGCCGACGCAGGTGTTCTCCACCTGGCCATGTCCGTTGACCTGCTTCTCGATTCCTGCCCATCCTGCACGGGCGATGTCCTGATATGCGGTGCGGTCTATCCAGCCCTTGTTGATGGCGTGCGCGTATCCGTAGACGAACATGGCGGTGGCGCTGGTCTCAAGATAGGATTCCGTCTTGTCGAGGAGCTGGTGCCAGCGTCCGTCCGGAGCCTGATAAGGGGCGATGCCTCTGAGGAGCGAGGTCAGCAGTTCGAGCACCTCCTCGCGCCCCTGCGCCCTTTCCGGCAGGACATCGAGCACATCGCAGAGCGTCAGCACCGCCCAGCCGTTGGCGCGGGCCCAGTGATAGGCCGGATGCTCGGACATGCCCTCTACCCAGCCGTGGCGGAAGAGGTTCTTCTCAGGTACCCAGAGATATTTCTTGAAGAGGAGAATCTGGTTGACGGCCTCGTTGTAGAATTTCTGGGTGAGGTCGCCCCGTTCCCTCTGGCTGAGCATGGCCCGGTATGCTATAGGGGTGATGCCCATGTACATGTCGTCGAGCCATACGGAGTTGGTGGTCGGGCGGTTGCGCGCCAGGATGCCGTCGGAGAGGCGGTACTCCTTGTACATCGTGAAGTTGAAGCCGTTGTCCAGAAGGGCCCTGAAGTCCTTGCCCTTCTGAGGGTCGGCGAGGGTGGCCTTGATCATCGCGGCCGTCATGGCTCCGCAGTCGTCAAGCCACTTCGGGCTTGCGAGATACTTGAGTTTCATCGCGTAACCGGTCGCGTTGTAGTAGTCGCGGACATAAGGGTAGATCTCTCCGAGGAGTTTGAGCCTCTCGTAGGCGTAGTCCGCGTATTTGCTCTCTCCAGTGAATTCGCTCAGCGCCAGCATCCCCGAGTAGGTGACGCCCCATTCGTAGGTGCAGATGCCGAAGTCTCCCTTCTTGAGCGTGGAGTTCTCGTTGATCTTGCTGTAGTCGGTGATGATGCCGCCGTCGCCGTCAGTCACGGCAGCCGGGGTGCAGCTGTTGAGGTAGTCGTAAACCCTGTCGAGCGTCTGCCGGGCGCTGATGCTCGGGTCCACTCTCTGAGGCCTCTGGGCCGGCTGCTCGGCTTTCGCCTTCTTGGCTGCCTTGCCGGTGGATTTCTGCGCGAAGGCAGGCGCTCCGATGCATGTCAGCGCAAGCAGCGAAGCGAGGGTGATTTTAAAAAACTTGGTCATAAGTTGCGATGGTTAATATATTTCGTTAAATTTACGCGTAAAATTACGCACTAATTCGGAATAACAACAAATTTACCACAATAATGACAGCGAACAAAATTATTTTGCTTGCGGCAGCGGCTTCTCTGCTGCTGTGTGCCTGCACCGGGCAGCCGGCGCCCGGCCCTGATTACCGATACGACAAGATGCAGCGCGAACAGCTCGGGCGCGGCCTTGTCGCCATCCACAACGGCGGAGGACGGGTCTCCGTGAGCTGGAGGTTTCTCTACGGGGAGCCTGTGGACGCGGGCTTCGACTTGTACCGCGCGACCGGAGACGGCGAGGAGATAAAGCTCAACAACGAACCCCTTGTGAAATCTTCGTTCTTCGTGGATACTGATGTGGACACCTCTGTAGACAATGTCTACACTGTCAGGCCGTCCGGACGGAAAGACCTGCCGTCGGCCAGCTATACTCTGACTCCTGCGCTTGCCGCCAAGCCTTATCTGTCGTTCAAGCTGCGGCCGGTGGAAGGTTTCCCGGAGGGGAAATACACCCCTACGGACGCGAGCGTGGCGGACCTTGACGGAGACGGGGAGTACGAAATCATCATCAAGATGGTCACCACCGAGTTTGACAACGGCAGCGGCGGGCTGTGCACGGAGGGTTCTCTTATAGACGCATATAAACTTGACGGGACTTTCATGTGGAGAGTGGACCTGGGGCTCAATATACGCCAGGGCGCCCACTATACGCAGATGATGCTCTATGACTTCGACGGAGACGGGAAGGCGGAACTGGCGGTCAAGACCGCCGAAGGCACGAAGTTCGGCGACGGCGCGGTGATAGGGGACGTCAACGGCGACGGGCGTACCGACTACCGCATCACCGACCGCTCCCAGCGCGCTTACGGCAAGATCCTTGAGGGGCCTGAGTTCCTTTCTATAATAGAGGGCTCCACCGGACGCGAGCTTGCCCGCACGGACTTCATACCACGTGGTGAGAAAGGGGAGTTCGGCGACACTTACGGCAACCGGGTGGACCGCTACCTCGGCGGGGCCGGATACTTCGACGGAGTCCGTCCAAGCATACTTATATGCCGCGGATACTATGCCAAGACCGTGGTGGAGGCATGGGACTGGAGAGACGGGAAACTCACCCGCCGCTGGTCTTTCGACACCACGGCCGACGGGGGCAAGTACAAGGACTTTGAGGGACAGGGCAATCACAACCTCCGCATCGGGGACGTGGACGGCGACGGCAGGGACGAGGTGGTATACGGCGCGTGCGTGATTGATGATGACGGCACCGGGCTCTACACCACCGGACTCGGTCACGGCGATGCCATGTATCTTACGGACATTGACATAGACCGTCCTGGGCTTGAGGTCTGGCAGTCTCATGAGAACGCTCCGCTCAGGGCCAACTCAGAGCTGCGCGACGCGCTGACCGGGCAGACCATCTGGGGCGTGCCGGGCTGGGAAGATGTCGGCAGGGCAGCCGCGGAAGACATAGACCCGCGCTTCCGGGGAGTCGAACTCTGGACTTCCGGCACGGACGGGGTCTATACCGCCGACGGACGCTTCATAAGCTCCTACACCCCGGGCACCAACTTCGCGATATGGTGGGACGGAGATCTCAACAGGGAGATTCTTGACGGTTACTATTACGGCGACGCGGATTTCACCCCTTCAGGCGGGCCGGCGCCAGAGTCCATGCGCGAGCGGATGCGTGAACTGTGGGGCAAGAACCCGTCCGAACTGCCGGACGAGTTCAAGCGGGTGATGCGGATAACCAAGTGGACGGGAGACGGAGTCGTGCCTATCGACCTTCCGGACCAGATCGACGTGGCCGCGAACAACGGCTCCAAATCCAATCCGTGCATCTCGGCGGACCTGTTCGGTGACTGGAGAGAGGAACTTGTCACGCGCACCCAGGACAATACCGAAATCCGCATATACATGACGGACTATCCGACGAACTACCGCTTCTACACCCTGATGAGCGACAACATCTACCGTATGGGGGTTCTCGGTGAGAACATATGCTACAATCAGCCGCCTCTCACGGGCTTCTATCTCGGCTCGGACCTCGGGAAGTTCTGGGATGTGCGCTTCGAGCGCACGGCGGCGTATTCCAACAACGCGAAGAAGGGCGTCACCGCCGACGGGAAAAAGAACGGCATGCACGCACGCCTCCAGAATACTGTGGAGACTACGGATCGCGACATCGTTGTGAACGGAGCCGATGAATATACCCTCGACGCAAGGTTTGACTACGACAGCTGCGAATGGACCATTGACGGCAAGAAGGCCGGCAGCGGACGCCGTCTCACGGTCAAGGCTTCCGACTTGGGCTACGACCGGACAGTCAGACTGGGCGTGAGGGCTACAATCTTCGGCTGCGTCTTCGAGGACGAAGGGACGCTGACATTCTGCTCGGCAAAGTGATTCTGCACCATATACGGAAGGTGGCCGGAGAGTCTTTCCAGACTTCCGGCCACCTTCTTTCGAGACTTACCGCTATTCCGCGAAGCTCTCTATCTCCGCGATGAGGCTGTGGCAGTCGCGTTCGCACTCCAGAGCGTCCTGGAGCGCGTCGTACCAGACCTCCATCTCCATGGTGTACTCCTCGACGGAAATCTCTCCGCTGCTGAGGGCTTCGTAGAGCATGTCGCCGGGATTCAGTCCGGACAGGGTGTTGCGGTACTCTTCACGCAGGCTGATGAGACTCAGGGCCTTGGCGTATTTGCTCTTGAGAGTGAGGTGGAACTGAAGATAGTCGTCCTTGACCTTCTCCTCCGCGGCTTCTCTGCGGGCCTTTGCAGCCCTGACCTTGCCGCTGTTTTCCCACAGCGGGATTGAAATCCCTCCGGTGATACCCTGGAAGGAGCTTCCGCTCACGCTCTCCGACATATAACCTATAGAGAATTTCGGGAACCATTCGGAGGCGGCGAGCTTGACGCCGGACTCTGCGTTGCGCAGGTCGTTCTCCACGGCGAGGATCTCGCTGCTTCGGGAGGCGGCGTCGTTGTACCACTGCTCGAAGTCGTCAGGGATGAAAGGGTCGGCGAATTCGCTGAAGCTGAATTCCACTGCATGGCCGCCGTTCAGCCTCTGGAGATCCGCCAGAAGCGCCTGCCTCTCTATCTCGTTGTTCTTGGCTGTGCGGGAAGCGGAGAGCAGCGCCATCTTCGCCTTGTTCAGCTCCAGCGCCCCGGCTCCGCCGGTGTCGAACTTGCTCTGCCAGCTGTCCGCGATGGTCTTCGCATTGAGGAGACACTTGTCCAGCTCGATCTTGAGGGCGTTGCGGTAGACGAGGTCTATACATATCTGCTTCGCTTCCAACAGGATTCTCTTCCTGCCGATGGCGTAGGCGTAATCTGCCGCCGCGCATTCTCCCCGGGAGATCTTCTTCCTCCAGTAATAGACCGACGGGAAGTCGAAGCTCTGGCTGACGCTGAAGTCAACCCTGGTGCCGCCTTCCGGATCCACGGTCTCCCACAGGTAACCCAGTTCCACTTCCGGGTCGGATGGCGTGAGTCCCGTGCGGGCCTCCATCTTGTCAGCTCCGGCTTCGCTGCGCAGTACGCGCAGGGTGCTGTTGTTCTCCTCTATCTGAGCGAGGATGCCGCCGAAGTCCTGGGCTCCTGCCGCCCCGCAGAGGGCAAGGGCGGCAAGGGATATCATCAAGTATTTAGTTTTCATTGCTTTTCCTCCTTTTGGCGTACCATTCGTACATTATCGGGATGATGAATATGTTGAGCAGGGTGGAGGTCAACAGGCCTCCCAGCACAACTACCGCCATCGGGCTCTGGATCTCGTTGCCTGTCTTGTCGCCGTTGAATACCAGAGGTATGAGGGCGAGAGCGGAGGTCAGGGCCGTCATGAGTATAGGGTTGAGCCTGTCTACGGAGCCTTCGATTACGCTCTGTCTCAGGCCTTCACCGTCATGGCGCAGGTGCTGGTAGCGGTTGATCAGCAGGACACCGTTGCGGGTCGCGATTCCGAATAGCGTGATGAATCCGATTATCGACGGGATGCTGACCACTCCGGAGCTCACCCACACGGCGAACACGCCTCCGACGAGGGCGAGAGGGAGACTCGCCAGCACGATGCCGGACAGGGCCACATCCCTGAACTCAAGATAGAGCAGCAGGAATATCGCGAATATCGCGAGAATGGTCGCGAGGGCGAGCGTGCGGGATGCGCTTCTGGCGCTCTCGAACTGCCCGCCGTATTCGATGCGGTAGCCTTCCGGGAGCTGCACCGACTCGGCAATCACCTTCTGTACATCCTCGACCACGCTTCCGACATCGCGGCCGCTCACGTTGGCGGACACGACAAGTTTGCGCTGCACGTTCTCGCGGCTGATGGCGTTGGGGCCATAGGTGGACACTATCTCCGCCACCTGCTCAAGAGGGACTTTGCCCCCGTTGCCGGTGTCTATCAGGGCGTCGCGCACACCTTCGATGCTGCGGGTCTCGTCGTCACCGAGGCGGAGCACCACATCGTAGCGGCGCTGCCCCTCGTAGATGTCCGAGAGTTTCTCGCCGGAGAAGGCGAGGTTGACGAAGTCGTTGAAGTCGGCCATGGTGATCCCGTATTGCGCGAGAGCTGCCCTGTTGGCCTTGATGTGAATCTGCGGCGTGGCGGCCTGCTGCTCCACGGATGCGTCCACAAGCCCTTCCACTCCGGAAATCAGGCTCTTGACCGTGTTGCCGAGCATCTGCATGGTGCCGAGGTCGGTCCCGAATATCTTGATCGCGATGGCTGCCTTGGTGCCTGAGAGCATGTGGTCGATGCGGTGCCCGAGAGGCTGACCCACTGTCACGGCTATGCCCGGGATGGAATTTAGCTTGGCACGCACATCGTTGAACACTTCCTCTCTCGGCCTGTCCTTGAGCTTGAAGTTGACGTCGAGCTCGGAAGAGTTGGTGGCCTGCGAATGCTCGTCGAGGTCTCCGCGGCCCGAGCGGCGGGATGTGCTGGTGACCTCAGGGATGCTGAGCAGCTGTGTCTCCATGAGCTGTCCGAGACGGTCGTTGTCTTCGAGCGACGTGCCCTGCTGGGTGACGGCCGAGATGGTCATCGACCCTTCGTTGAAGTCCGGGAGGAAGCTGCTTCCCATCTGGGTGAATACAATCACGGCTCCCGCGAGCAGGGCGCCTGTGGCCCCCATGACGGCGACCTTGTGCTTGAGCACCCATCCAAGTGAGTTCTCGTAGATGCCGGCGAGCTTGCGGCTCACCCAGCCTTCACGGTCGTTCTTGGTGAGATATTTCTCATTGGTGAGCATGTCCTTGCAGAGCAGGGGAGTAAGCGTCATCGCCACGATGAGCGACATGAACAGGGAGATGATGTAAGTGATGCCGAGAGGCTTGAGGAGCCTGCCTTCCATGCCGCTCAGGAAGAAGAGCGGGGTGAACGCCACCATTATGATGAGAGTGGCGTTGATGACGGAAGAGCGTATCTCACGCGAGCCCTCGAACACAACATCGAAGACCTTCATCCTCTCCCCGGATGGTTTGCGGTGATTCTGCCGCAGGCGTTTGTAGACATTCTCCACATCGATGATAGCGTCGTCCACAAGCGAGCCTATCGCTATGCACATGCCGCCCAGGGTCATCGTGTTGATGTCCATCCCGAGGAAGTGCAGGACGATGATGGTGGCGAGCAGGGACATCGGGATGGCTATGATCGAGATGACCGTGGTCCTGAAGTTGCCGAGGAACAGGAAAAGGATTATGATGACGAACACGGCGCCCTCAAGCAGGGCCCTGCCCACATTGCCCACGGAGGCCTGTATGAAGTCGGCCTGCTGGAATATGTGCGTGTCCATCTTGACGTCGGCAGGCAACGATGCGGCCACGTCCTTGAGGTTGGCCTCTATGGCCTTGGTGACCTTGAGCGTGTTGATGTTGGGCTGCTTGCTGATGGAGACGATGACGGCCGGCTTGCCGTTCTGCGACGCCGTACCGAGCTTGACGGCCGGCCCGATGCGCAGGGTAGCCACGTCGGAGAGGCAGACCGGGCCGCTCTTGTCGAGGCATACGAGGCTCTTGCCGAGCTCTTCAAGGTCTGTCGTGCGGGCGATGCCCCTCAGGGCGTATTCGTTGCCCCATTCGCGGACGATTCCTCCCTCCGTGTTGATGCTGAGCGAGCGTCCGACGGCTTCAAGTTCTGCCATCGTCACCCCGTAGGCTTCCATCCTCTGCGGGTCGGCGAGAATCTGGTACTGCTTCTCCTCGCCTCCCAGCACTGTCACCTGGGACACGCCTCCGGTCGCGAGGATAGCCGGTTTGACTACCCAGTCGGCCATGTCCCGGAGATCCATCATCGAGGTCGTGCCGTCCTGCGACTGCAGGCCCAGGAAGATGATTTCTCCCATCACGCTGGACTGCGGCGCCAGCACCGGGGTCACGTCTTCGGGAAGCGACTCCCCGAGGGTGACCATCTTCTCGGACACGATCTGGCGGGCGCGGAAGACATCCATCCCCCAGTCGAATTCGACCCAGACGAAGGAGTATCCGTACATGGAAGTGGAGCGCACGCGGCGCACGTTGGTGGCGCCGTTGACGGCCGTCTCCACAGGGAAGGTCACGAGACGCTCCACCTCCTCGGCGGACATTCCGTGGGCGTCCGACATTATCACTACTGTCGGGGCGGTGAGGTCAGGGAAGACATCTATGTCTGTCCTGTTCGCGCACCAGATTCCTCCGACCACGACAAGCGCTGCTCCCAGCAGCACCAGCAGACGGTTCTTCAGAGAAAACCGTATGATACCGTTCAACCAGTTCATACTCTTCCTCCGCTAATGTGCGTGTCCTGAGTGTGCGTCCAGTCCGCCTGCGGCCTGGGCGAGCTTGACGATGACGGCTCCGCGGCTTACCACCCTCTGGCCTTCCTCAAGTCCGGCGAGGATTTCTGTGCGCCGTCCGTCGGAGGCTCCGGCCTTTACCTGGACCTTCTCGAAGTATTCCGGGTTGATCTGCCTGTAGACGAAGTAACTTCCCATCTCCTCCACCACGGCTCCGCTTGCGACGGTGAGGGTCTCGGAGTCGCCGCTGGTCTTGATGTATATGTCTGCGAAAGTTCCCGGAAGGAGTCCCGGCCTGTTGGCGATCTCGAAACTTACCGGCAGCAGCGGGCTCTCCGTGGAAGTGGAACGGCCTACTGAAGCGAGGCGTCCGGAGAGCTCTTCGAGCGACCATGTCCTGTCGTCGCCGTAGAACTTGAAGTTGGCTGAGGCGACTCTCTGGAGCGTCTTGTGCCATTTCGGCTGGACTTTGGCCTCAACAAGAAGCCTGCTGTCGTTGCAGACGGCGGCGAGCCTGTCCCCGGCCTGCACATACTCGCCGTTGGAGACATAGAGTTCCGTGAGGTATCCGTCGATGTCGGATGAGGCTGCGAAGCGGCCGTCGCGGTAGTTCTTCTCCAGGTTCTCGAAGGTGGCTTTGGCCACCTCATACTCTGTCCTGGCCTGGCTGAGGTCGCTCTGGCTGACTATCTTGTCTTCGGCGAGGCGGCTCTTGCGCTCGTATTCTCCCGCCGCGCGCTCGTACTCGCTCCTGGCTTCCGCGTAGCGAACATCCATGTTGGAGTCGGCAAGGCCTTCGCTGCCGATGTAGAGCAGGGCGGCGTCTTTGCGTACGGGGCTGCCGGCAAGCAGGCTGCCTCCGGCGATCGTCACGATTCCGGACGCTTTGGCGGTGATGATGCGGGTGCTTCCCTGCGAAGGGAGAATCTGGCCGACGGTGCGTATCACCTGGCCAACGCTTTCCCGGCGGCACTCCTCTGTGGCGAAGTCCACCATCCAGCTCTGCTCTTTGGTGAATTTGACCCCGTTGCTTGAGCTGGCCTCTTCCATGGCGGCTTCGGCGTCGTGCTCGCAGTGATATACGGTGACGGTGGAACTGAGTTCGACTCCGTCCACATTGAACTTGATCGTCGCCTCACCCTCTGCGGCCGCCGTCAGTTCTGTCTTGTATATGCCCTTGGCGGCGGTGGTGTGGAGTCCGTGCGAGTTCTCTTTGCCTCCGGAGATTATCGACGCGCTGAGGCTCTTGCCCTCGTAAGGCTTGAAGTCGCTCAGGGATGTGATGTGGACGAGGAGAACGGTCTCCTCTCCCGCCACGAACGGTTCGGACTCGGTGAAAATCTCGTAACCTCCACCATAGATGGTGATGTGGGCTGTGGTCTCATGCTCGTGCCCCTCGTGGGAGTGGGCCTCTTCGTGGCTGTGGCCGTGTGCATCTTCGTGATGACCGGCATTATGGCAGGCGGTGCACAGCATCGCAAGCGCCGCTGCCGTAGCTAAAACTTTATTCATTTTCGGTAATTGTCTGATTATGTGTTGGGACCGCTCGGGCGGTCTTCTCCTGTGTGCGGGGCAAGTGTCCCGGATATGGATAATCAGACAGCCGGAGGCCCTCTCAGGGCTCCGTGCGGGATGTCGGGAGTGGATTTGCGCCTGAAATGGTCGCTGAAATCAAAAAGCCGTCTCTCGGAAGGATGAGGGACATCCGCCGTGAGGGCCGGGACAGCTGCGGGGAACGGCAAGCAGAAGACGGCCGGTGCCGGTGAGGCTGCCGTGCCTTTCAGTATGTAGGTGTTGAGCCCCTCGCAATGCTGGAAATGATGGATGTGGTTCTCGACCGTCGCGTTGCAGTGATGCTCGTGCGGCACGACCGAGTGGGCGAATACTACGATAAACGCCAACAAGCAGAAGCAGAGAGATATTGTCTTGTTTCGACCCATCCGCACAAATATAGCGAATATTCCGGATTTTTTCGTAAGTTTGTGCAGTTAGTAATATCTACCTTATCTAATGGACAAATTCACTGCAAACTATGTCGATCGCTTCATGTCTGAGCTGATCGCACGCAATCCCGGTGAGAAAGAGTTTCACCAGGCTGTAAGGGAAGTGGTTGAGAGCGTGGCCTCCTACGTGACGGCTTACCCGCACTTCATTGACCTCAAAATCCTTGAGAGGATGACGGAGCCGGAGCGCGTCATCATCTTCCGCGTCCCGTGGATGGACGACAGGGGCGAGATTCACATCAACCGCGGTTTCCGTGTACAGATGAACAGCGCCCTCGGCCCATACAAGGGAGGTATCCGCTTCCATGCCAGCGTCAACCTGAGCATAATGAAGTTCCTCGCCTTCGAACAGGTATTCAAGAATTCCCTGACCACGCTACCGATGGGCGGTGCCAAGGGAGGTTCGGACTTCAACCCGCGCGGCAAGTCCGACGCCGAGGTGATGCGCTTCTGCCAGAGTTTCATGACAGAGCTGTACCGGCATATCGGACCGGACACCGATGTGCCTGCGGGCGACATCGGTGTCGGCGGAAGGGAGATAGGATTCCTCTTCGGGCAGTATAAGCGTCTGCGCGACGAGTTTACGGGAACCCTCACCGGCAAGGGCCTCGGATGGGGCGGAAGCCTTCTCAGACCGGAAGCCACCGGCTACGGCGTCTGCTACTTCGCGCAGGAGATGCTCGCCCTCAAGGGAGAGTCGTTCGAGGGAAAGACCGTGCTGGTGTCCGGCTCCGGGAATGTGGCCCAGTACGCCGCCCAGAAGGCGATGAGGCTCGGCGCCAAGGTCGTGACCCTCTCCGACTCTGACGGATTTGTCCATGACCCTGACGGACTTGACGAGGAGAAACTCAAGTTTGTGCTGAATCTCAAGAACGTGCGCCGCGGACGCATCAGCGAATACGCCGCGCAGTATCCGGGCGCCAAGTATTTCCCGGGCGAGAGGCCTTGGGGCATACCTTGCGACATAGCGCTTCCGTGCGCGACACAGAACGAGATTGAGGCCACGGACGCTGAGCGCCTTCTCGCCGGAGGGTGCGGCTGCGTCGTGGAGGGAGCCAACATGCCGACGACCCCGGAAGCCATCGCGCTGTTCCAGAAGGCGCGCATCCTCTACTCGCCGGGCAAGGCGTCCAACGCCGGCGGCGTCGCCACGTCAGGCCTCGAGATGACCCAGAACTCGATACGCCAGAAGTGGACCTCTGAAGAGGTGGACGCCCATCTCCACCGTATCATGTCCGAAATCCATGCCTCCTGCCTGAAATACGGCCGCGAGGAGGACGGATACATCAACTACGTCAAGGGCGCCAACATCGCAGGCTTCATCAAGGTGGCGAACGCGATGGCGGACCAGGGACTTGTATAGATTTCAGTATGAGCAGCCAGCAGGACTATACGAGACTGATGACCAGGAGGATACGCCGTATCCTTCTGGTTTGCAACAACTACGACAGCTTCTCGCTTGAGGAGGACGGGCACATCGAAGAACTGATCAGCCAGGAATATGCCGAACTCAACCTCAGCAACCCTCCTTCCATACTCAGGGCGGAATCCACAATCGACGCCCTCGAGATGCTCAAGGGGGAAGACGGGCAGTTCGACCTGATCATCACGATGTACAATGTCGGGAAACTGGATGTCTTCGGTTTCTCGCGTCAGGCCAAGGCCCTCCGGCCGGGGACTCCGATAGTTCTGCTGAGCGCGTTCTCGCGGGAAATCTACCGCAACATCGAGAGCGGCGACAACTCCTGCATCGATTATGTGTTCTGCTGGAACAACAGCACGGACATCATAATCGCCATCATCAAGCTCCTGGAGGACAAGCTCAACGCCGATCAGGACATATTGGAGATGGGGGTGAGGGCCATACTCCTGGTGGAGGATTCTGTGCGCTACTACTCCACCTATCTGCCTCTGCTCTACAAGCTTGTCCTCCAGCAGAACAGCGAGGCGGTACGCGACGCCCTGAACGAAGAACAACAGGTTATGCGCAAGCGTTCCAGACCGAAAATCCTTATGGCGACCAACTACGACGATGCCGTCTCCCTCTACGGGCGCTACAAGTCCAACATCATAGGAGTCATCTCCGATGTGGGCTTTGTCGTCCACAAGGGCGACAGGCCGGAGGACGAGAAGATAGACGCCGGAGTCAGCCTCTGCCGCCTGATAAAGGACGACAACCCGACTATGCCGTTCCTGATGCAGTCCTCCCAGGAGAGCATGCGCAGCGTTGCCGAAGGGCTCGGAGTGGGTTTCGTCCGCAAGACTTCCAAGACTCTCACCCATGAAGTAAGCGAGTACATCGGACGCGAGTTCGGCTTCGGGGACTTCATAGTCACTGATCCGGAGACGGGCCAGGAGACGGCGAGGGCGCGGAACCTGTATGAGTTCGAGAAGATTATCGCCACGATGTCCGACAGCGCCCTGCGCTACTTCTCCGACAAGGACTACATTTCCCGCTGGCTCTATGGCCGCGGCCTCTTCTCCATAGGCGACCTCTTCCGTCCTATACGCATCGGCTCCGATGCTGATGTGGAGCAGGTGAGAAGGTTGAACCTCAGGAAGATACACGATTTTCGCATCAATCAGGGACTGGGCGTCGTGGCGCGCTTTGACCGTGCGGGCTACAACGACGCCATCTGGTTCGCCCGTGTCGGGAACGGTTCCCTGGGGGGCAAGGCCAGAGGTCTGGCCTTCCTCAACCACATCCTCCAGAAATATGACCTCTACGACAAGTGGGAGGATGTCAGGGTGCTGGTGCCGCGGACGCTCGTCATCACGACCGAGTACTTCGACCGTTTCATTATAGAGAACGGTCTCCAGTATGTCATCAATTCGGAGCTTTCTGACGCCGAAATCCTCTCCGAGTTCGTCGCCTCCACCTTGCCTTCGGACCTGATGGAGGATCTCCGGGTGTTCATCCGCAATGTGCGCAAACCGCTTGCGGTGCGCTCTTCTTCCAAGCTGGAAGACTCTTATTATCAGCCTTTCGCCGGGGTGTATTCGACCTACATGATTCCCCATACCGAGAACGAGGACCAGGAGCTGCGCCTCCTCTCCAAGGCGATCAAGAGCGTCTACGCCTCGGTGTATTTCGCTTCGTCGAGGGGCTACATCATCTCGACCTCCAATGTGATTTCCGAGGAGAAGATGGCCATCGTGCTGCAGGAGATCTGCGGCAGTGGGGACGGCGGCTATTACTTCCCGACATTCTCCGGAGTGGCGCGGTCTCTGAACTTCTATCCTATAGGATATGAGAAGCCGGAAGACGGTGTCGTCAAGCTGGCTTTCGGGCTGGGGAAGTCGGTGGTGGACGGCGACCAGGTGCTGAGATTCTCACCGAAGTATCCGCGCAATGTCCTGCAGACTTCGACTCCAGACCTCACCATGAGGGAGACCCAGCAGGCGATGTACGCTCTCAATCTCCAGCCGGACAAGTTCAAGACATCCGTCGATGACGCCGTCAACCTTGAGAGGATCCCGATATCGGAATGCGGTGGTTTCCGCGCCTTGTCCAAGGTCGTCTCCACCTGGGACTATGAGAACCAGCGTATTGTGGATTCACCTGTGCCTCAGGGACCGAAATTCGTCACGTTCGCGCACATCCTCAAATATAATACCTTCCCTCTTGCTGACATACTCAACGAACTGCTCGAGATTACTCAGAAAGAGGTCAAATGCGGGGTGGAGATAGAGTTCGCCGCCGACCTTGACAGGAACGGGGGCAAGAGGGCATGCGACGTCTTCAATGTCCTGCAGATAAGGCCGATCTCCGCTGACGGGATGTACAACCGCATCGATTGGGGTAAAATCGATGACAGTGACGCGCTGATACGCTCCGCGAGTGCGATAGGCCCTGGCCGGATAAGCGGCATCCGGGACATAATCTATCTGCGCAGGGACGCATTCGACATCCTCAAGACCAGACGTATGGCGGAGGAGGTGACGGCGCTCAATCTCAAGATGCGCGAGGAGAAGCGCAACTATGTCCTGATAGGCTATGGCAGATGGGGCTCAAGCATACCGTCGCTCGGGGTTCCGGTCAGCTGGAGCGACATATCCGAGGCGAAGCTTATAGTGGAGTGCTGCCTGGAGAACTTCCGCATAGACCCGAGCCAGGGCACGCATTTCTTCCAGAACATGACATCGTTCAATGCCGGATATGTCAATGTCAATCCTTATGCCCGTCCGGGCGAGGTGTGCGACACGGACTTCCTGGACGGCATGGAAGCAGTATACGAGAGCGAATTGGTACGCCATGTACGCTTCGGTCGGGAACTGCTTGTCTGCGCCGACGGCCACGAGGGCCGCGCTGTGGTAAGTTTGGAGGAAGAGGGGCTCTAGCCCCTCTTCCCTATGAGATATTCTGCGATCTGGACCGCGTTCAGCGCGGCTCCCTTGCGTATCTGGTCTGCCGACAGCCAGAGAGTCATGCTGTGCTCGTCACTGATGTCCTTGCGTATGCGGCCCACGAACACGTCGTCCTTGCCGGCGGTGTAGAGAGGCATCGGGTATTTGAGCTGCGACGGGTCATCGCAGAGGGTGATGCCGGGAGCGGCCGCGAGGGCGTCCTGCACCTGCTTGACTTCCAGTGGTTTCGCGGTCTCTATCCATACCGCTTCCGAGTGTGATCGGAGCGACGGCACCCTCACGCAGGTGGCCGAGCACCGGATGTCGGAGTGGAGGATCTTGCGCGTCTCGTTGAACATCTTCATCTCCTCTTTGGTGTAGCCGTTGTCCTGGAACACATCTATCTGCGGGATGAGGTTGTAGGCGAGCTGATACTGGAATTTGCTCACTTTCACTTCTCTGCCCTCCACGATGTCGCGGTACTGCTCCTCAAGTTCCGCCATGGCCTGTGCTCCGGCTCCTGAGGCGGACTGGTAACTCGCCACGCGCACGCGGCGGATGTGCGAGAGGTTCTCTATCGGCTTGAGCACAACCACCATCATTATCGTCGTGCAGTTGGGGTTCGCTATGATGTGCCTCGGGGCTGAGAGGGCGTCTTCGGCGTTGCATTCCGGCACCACGAGGGGGACGTCAGCGTCCATGCGGAACGCGCTCGAATTGTCGATCATCGTGGCCCCGTGGCGGGTTATGGTCTCGGCGAAGCGCTTCGACGTGCCGGCTCCGGCTGAGACGAAGGCGTAGTCCACGCCCTTGAAGTCGTCGTTGTCCTGGAGGAGCCTCACTTCCACCTCCTTGCCTCTGAATGTGTACCTGCTGCCCGCGCTGCGCTCCGAGCCGAAGAGCAGCAGTTCATCTGTCGGGAAGTTCCTTTCTTCGAGCAGGCGGAGGAGTTCCTGTCCCACCGCGCCGCTTGCGCCTACTATCGCTGTTTTCATCTTGTCTTAAATGTTTGCTGGGCCTATAGCCCGCTAAAAAGTGAAAAGCCTTGATAAAGAAACCATTGCCAGGGCTTGATAGTGTCAGAGATTTCACCTAAAGCAGTACTTGCAAAATCAACTATATAAGCGAACACTGACATGGCGAAGATACAACTTAAATCTGACAACATCAACCCTTTCGGGGGACTTTTCTCTATTCTCAACATTTTTAACCGCAGTGGACTGAGATCAGTAGTTGATCGGCACCGCGGACGGCGCGGCATGACCAGGGCCGCATTCACCCACGGCCACCAGTTCATCGCCGCCCAAGCGACTCTGGACGATGCCGCTGCATGGAACACACTTGAAAAAGTCACCGTTTGAGCTGTCCTGACTGAAACCGGAAGGCCCACGGGAGATGTCAGCGGCCAAGTCGATTTGATAATGAGGCGAGAAAAGCCGTCAACAGGCTGGGGGTGACAAAAATGTTTTGCTTTTTGCGGAATTTAGGGTAATCAGAAAAATGACTAAATTTGTGAGATTGTAGTTTTTGCGAAGAGATGGAATCGAGAAGAACTGAGTTGGAATCTCCTCTGAACGAATTTGTCAGCGGGATCAAGGCTATCATAGATGGAGCGCGCAGCAACGCAGTCCGCAGCGTGGACTTTTGCCGCGTGCGGATGTATTGGGCCATCGGTCAGCGAATCGCCGAGAAAGAGCAGCAGGGGAAAGAGCGTGCCGACTACGGGACTTATCTCATCAGAAACCTCGCGAAACAACTGCAGCCGGAGTACGGTAGCGGATTTTCCGCCCGTCAATTGGAGATGTGCAGGCAGTTCTACAGGGTATATCCAATTGCGAACGCGCTGCGTTCGCAATTAAGCTGGACTCAATACAGGACTCTGATTCAGATACCGGATCCCGACAAAAGGGAGTACTATGAACTTGAGGCATTGAATGAAGGATGGACAGGCCGCCAGCTTGAACGCCAGATCAACTCGATGCTTTACGAGCGTCTTCTGATGAGCAATGATAAGGAAAAAGTTCTTGCCCTTGCACGCAACGAGCGCCAGCCGGAATTCCCGACTGAAATCATCAAAGACCCTATGGTTCTGGAGTTTCTCGGTCTTGAAAAACGCCCAGAGTATTACGAGAAAGACCTTGAAAGCGCAATCATCTCGCATATTGCGGACTTCCTCCTCGAAATGGGGAAGGGCTTTTCTTTCGTGGCCAGACAGAAAAGGCTTCTGATAGAGGATGACGAGTATTTCGCCGACCTCGTGTTCTACAATCGTCTGCTCCGTTCATTCGTGGTCATAGAAATCAAGAACCATAAGCTGACCCACCAGGATTTGGGGCAGTTACAGCTCTATGTCAACTACTACGATCGCTACGAAAAGTCCGAGGACGAGAACCCGACCATCGGAATACTCCTGTGCTCCGACAAGAACGACACTGCCGTCAAGCTCACCCTGCCGGAAGACAACAGGACAATCCTTGCCAGCAAGTACCAGCTGTACCTTCCGACCACAGAACAGTTCATAGCTGAAATAAACGAAGTTAAGCGGATTGCCGGGCTTAAGGATACGGGGAAACGGTAGGTTTGGGAGGATTTTGACGTTTACTGTTATAGCAAAGAGGTACTATAAGCATGATAGGTATTTTTTCATTTTTCGCCGGGGCAGGTTTCCTTGATTTGGGTTTTGAGACCACCGGACATTATAAGACATTGTTTGTCAATGAATTTAAAGATTCTTTCAATCAGATTTATCAGTTTTCAAGAGAAAGAATGGGGATTCCTTCGCCGACATACGGACATCACGTCGGGGATGTAGCGGTATGGCTTAACGATAAGGATGAGAACAATAAATTGCATAACTGGGTAAAAGAATCAAGGTGTTTGGATGGTATCGATATGGTGGGCTTCATCGGAGGCCCACCGTGCCCGGATTTCTCTGTTGCAGGAAAAAATAAAGGAAAGGAAGGGGATAACGGAAAACTGTCTCAAACATATGTTAATCTCATATGTGACATTAAGCCGGACTTCTTTGTCTTCGAGAATGTAAAAGGCTTATATAGAACGGCTAAACATAGAGAGTTCTTTGAACAGTTGAAATCTCAATTGAGAGCGGCTGGCTATAATATGACTGAGCAACTTATAAACTCCATTGAATTTGGTGCGCCGCAAGATAGAGACCGAATTATCTTGGTTGGTTTTCAGCGAAAATTCTCAAAACCCTTGGGCGTTGTGTCAAAGGCTGGTACGATTACAAACTTTGATTGGGATAAAAACAAGAAGTTCTCAAGGGATGTTTTCAATTTGCAATGGCCCACGACTTCAAGGTATGTAGAGAATGGAGAGCTGTCTATGCCAGAGGGTATTATCCCCGAGCTGACGGTACAATATTGGTGGGAGAAAAATGACGTGGCCAATCATCCCAACGAGTCTATGTATTTTAAGCCACGAGCAGGATTGTACAGGTTTGAATCCAAAGATGAGGGGGATAATGAAAAGAAATGCTACAAGAGGCTACATCGTTGGCGCTACTCCCCAACAGCTGCGTATGGCAATAATGAGGTTCATATTCATCCGTATTTACCAAGGAGAATATCTGTAGCTGAAGCTCTTGCCATACAATCGCTTCCAGCATCTTATGTGATACCTGATACTGTTACTCTTACAGATGCATTTAAGACAATTGGCAATGGCGTTCCCTATTTGGCGGCTAAGGGCATTGCGCTTGATATTTATGATTATGTAACCCGCAAACACTAATGTTATGGAACTACAACACTTGATTAGCCTGATAAAGGAGTTGACTCCTGGCACAAGATGCAAGTATGTCAGGGGTGAGGATTATTGTACTTTTGTGGGTGTCGAGGAGGAAGAACCACGAGTCAATGCGCTAACTCCTACTGGAGAAAACCATAGCGTTGCCGGTTCATATCTTACAAAACTGGCGGACAGCATAAAAGGATATGTCCCGTTCAATATCAGTCAACTGATGAATAATAGCGGGTCTAATCGGCCTGTTATTGAATCCATTATTGCTCACACGTCAGAATTCTATTGGATTCAGCATGATCGGGCAAAATATGTAGTATGGATACCATCGAAACGGCATGATCCAAATTTATTACTGGAGTGGGAAGACACTGAATCCTTGAAACGAATGGAGCTTGAGAATGTTGCGCTTGAGAGTCAAAAGAAAAAGGATGAAAATGACAAGTCCTTTGTCCAAAAGATTGAGATTCTCTTGAAAGCCAAGAAAAACCTCATCTTGACAGGTGCTCCGGGCACCGGTAAGACATATATCGCCAAGCAGGTGGCGGCATCGATAGTATCAGACGGCACGAAGAAATGGAGTGAGCTTGATGATTCGCAGCGCGGGCAGGTGGGCTTTGTGCAGTTCCACCCGTCATTCGACTACACAGACTTCGTTGAGGGACTCCGTCCGGACAAAGACGGCAACTTCTCACGTCAGGACGGCATCTTCAAGGAATTCTGCAAGAAAGCCATCAAGAACACGGAAGATAACTTCATCTTTATCATCGATGAAATTAACCGGGGCGAGCTCTCCAAGATATTCGGCGAACTCTTCTACTCCATCGAACCGGACTACCGGGGCGTTGAGGGACGGGTCAAGACGCAGTACATCAATATGGTCGAGGACGGAGACGAATTCAAAGAAGGCTTCTACATTCCGGAGAATGTTCTCATCATCGGCACGATGAACGATGTGGACCGGGGAGTCGAGGCTATGGACTTCGCCATCCGCCGCCGCTTCGCGTGGAAGGAAGTCACCGCCGAAGAAAGCGCACTGAATATGGGCGTCTCCGGCACCGCTCTCGCCAAGATGAACGCCGTCAACGCGGTCATCAAGTCCAAGCTCGGTGCGGCCTACTGCATCGGTGGAGCCTACTTCCGGAAATTGAACGGCGATGACTTCGGTGAACTCTGGGACAACCACCTCTGCGGCATCGTTACAGAATACTTCCGGGGCGAGCCGGAAGCCGAAGCCCGCATCGCGGAAATCAAAGTCGCTTACGATGCCGCCGAAGAAAAGAAACCGGACACGGCATCAGATTCAGAAAACACCGAAACCTCTGAACCCGAGAGCAAACCGTCAGCCGAATAATGCGCATCGTAACGACAGACAACAACTGCGGCAACTTCATTGTCAGCGATCCTCAGGCCGTCCGCGACCTGCGGAACATTGCCGACTGCCGCATTGACGCTCTCGTTGACAAAAACAAGAACGGTGTCTGGCTCTTCCCGAGCCGCGAGGAGAACTACGACGACAAGATTGATGGCGAGCTGATACTGTCCCTCACCGATGACGGTCGCCTCACCACCGGCAACATAATGGGCTTCATCGGCTGCGGAGATACTGAACTGACCATCCGCTCCCGCTTCTCCAAATCGGCGGACAACGACTGGTTTATGCAGTATATGCTCCAGAAGGTCTTCGCTATCAATATTTTCGACCTCCGTCACAAGCTCGGTGAAGACAGCGCCCTCGACATCGCCGCCCTCCTTTTCCCGTACTTCCTCCAGAAAGCCGTCCTTCAGGGCATCTACCGCGAATACATCCGCTGCGCTCACAACGATAGCCGCGTGCGCGGATCGATGGACGTCAGCGCCCACATCCGTGAGAACTATCCTTTCCGCAACGGCAGGATCGCCTACACCACCCGCGAGTACGACTACGACAACTCCGTCACGGAGCTGATCCGCCACACCATAGAGTACCTCCGGAGCAAGTCCGATTCCAAAGGCATCCTCTACTCCACGCCGGAAACCCAGGACTACATCAAGCGTATAATCCAGGCCACTCCGACCTACAAACGAGGAGACCTCGGGAAAGTGATGCTGGCGAACTCCAAGCCGAAGATTCACCCGTACTATTCCGAATACCGTCCGCTTCAGAAACTCTGCCTCCAGATTCTCCGCCACGAGAAACTCGGCTACGGCGAATCCTCCCCAAGCCGCATCCACGGAGTCCTCTTCGATGGAGCCTGGCTCTGGGAGGAATATCTGAACCTAACCCTCACGAAAGCGGGCTTCACTCATCCGAAAAACAAGACAGGCGAAGGAGCCATCTTCCCGTTCCTTGACTGCCCGAACAAATACAAACGCTTCCCGGACTTCATTAAGGGCAATGTTATTGCCGATGCCAAATACAAACGCCTCTCTGACCCCAAGGACTCTCGCCGCTTCAACGATGACATCCGGCGCGAAGACCTCAGCCAGATGATTTCCTACCTCCACATCACCTCCTCCAAGACCGGCATCTTCATCTGCCCCTCCGAACTCCTGGTGATGAACCCCGACAACGGCGAATACTATCCCGACACCAAGTTCATCCTCCGCCAGGACGAACTCTTCGTCTACAAAATCGGCGACCTCTCAGGCGATGGCGGCCGCATCCTCATCATCGGCCTCAATATCCCTCGCTCTCCCTCCACCTACCGCGACTTCGCCGCCGCGATGTCCCTCACCGAGACCGGCCTGCTCAAGGCTCTGCAAGGAAACATTTAGGAATCAACCGATACAATTAAAACCATTTATCCTAAATGTTTACTATTCTCATTATGTCCGCGAACACGCCCGCGGCTGTCACTCCCGCTCCGGCACCATAGCCCTGGATGAGCATAGGGTGCTTGTCGTATCTCTCTGTGGTGAGCAGGATTATGTTGTTCGACCCGTCCAGTGACCAGGCCGGGCTGCCGGCTCCCACTTCTTCGAGGGAGACCCCACACTTGCCGCGGTCCATCCTTGCCACGAAGCGCCACCGGAGACTCTTGCTCTCGAGTTCCGCCCTGCGCCTCTCGAAATCCCCGTCGAGCGAGGGGAGTCTCTCCCAGAATTCCTCAAGGCTGCATTCGAAGAAGTCCTGCGGGATGAAAAGATGCTTCTCGACATCTTCCATGCTGACTTCGTATCCTGCCTCCCTTGAGAGTATCACCAGCTTGCGGATGACATCCAGACCGGACAGGTCCACTCTCGGGTCCGGCTCCGAAAAGCCCTGCTCCTGCGCCATCCTGACCGCCTTGCTGAACGGCACCGTAGCCGAGATGGTGTTGAAGATGAAGTTGAGGGTGCCACTGAGCACCGCCTGAAGCTTGAGGATGTGGTCGCCGCTGTTGCGCAGGTCGTTGATGGTGCTGATTATCGGAAGGCCTGCGCCCACATTGGTCTCGAAGAGGAACTTGACTCCGCGATGGAGGGCTGTCCGCTTGAGGGCTACATAGGTCGCGTAGTCGGAGGATGCGGCGATCTTGTTGGCCGCCACGACTGAGATGCCGCGGCTCAGGAAGTCCTCATAAAGGGAGGCGATCTGCGGGCTTGCGGTACAGTCCACGAAGACGGAGTTGAAAATGTTCATCCCCGTCACCTCGGCCTTGAGAGTGTCCGGATTGATGCTTATGCCTCCTTCGAGGGCTTGCCGCCATCCGGCTGGGTCTATCCCGTCGCGGAGGAACACTCCCTTCGCGCTTCTGGCTATGCCGACGACATTTATCTTGAGGTTGCGCTCCTTCATCAGCTTCTCCCGCTGGAGGGCGATCTGGTCGAGGAGCTGCCCGCCGACGGTGCCCGTGCCGCAGAGGAAGACGTTGAGTTCCTGATACTCTGAGAGGAAGAAGGAGTCGTGTATGACGTTCAGTGTCTTGCGCAGGTATGTCCTGTCCACGACCAGGGAGATGTTGGTGGAGGACGAGCCCTGTGCACAGGCGACCACGCTGATTCCGTTGCGCCCGAGCGTGCCGAAGAGTTTGCCGGCCACGCCTATGCCGTGCTTGAGGTTCTCGCCGACCACTGCCACGGCGGCAAGGCCGTTTTCGAGTTTGACCGGGTCGATGGCCCCGCTGGCGATCTCCTCGCTGAATTCGTTGTCGAGAGCCGTCCTGGCCAGCTCCGCGTCATTCTTGCTTACGCCTATCGAGATGCCCGTCTCTGAGGCTGACTGGGTCACGAGGAAGGCGCTGATGCTCTCTGCCGCGAGGGCGGAGAAGATGCGGCTGTCCACTCCGACAAGTCCGACCATCGAGGTCCCGCTGAGGGTCAGCAGGCAGATGTTGTCGATGGAGGATATGCCGCAGATCAGGCGGCTGTCTTCCTTCGTGCGCCGCTTGCGGATGGTGGTTCCGGGGGCGGACGGGTTGAATGTGTTCTTGACTATTATCGGAATCTCCTTGCGGCAGACGGCATAGAGGGTCGGCGGGTAGATGACCTTCGCCCCGAAGTTGCAGAGCTCCATGGCCTCGTCGTAACTCATCTCGTCTATCACATAGGAGGTCTTGATGATGCGCGGGTCGGCGGTCATGAAGCCGTCCACGTCGGTCCATATCTCAAGCTGCTCCGCGTCGAGCGCCGCCGCTATCAGGCTCGCGCTGTAGTCGGAGCCGCCGCGTCCAAGGTTGGTGATTTCTGAGCTGGCGGAGTCGGAAGAAATGAACCCCGGCACCACCGCTATGTCGTCTGACATCGCGTATCCGGCGAAGGCCTTGCGTATGAGCGGGTAGCTGGTCCTGGTGTCTGCCGCGTCCGCCCTCCCGGAGCGTACGGTGCGGATGAACTGGAGTGAGTCATACAGGCGCCCTCCCGGGATCACTTCCGCCACTATCAGCGAGGATATGCGCTCCCCGAAGCTCAGGATTTCGTCCTTTGCCTTGCGCGGAAGGACTCCGAGCATATAGACTCCTCCGCATATCTCCGACAGCCTGTCGCAGAGCGCTCCGACCTTGTCTTTGAGAATGGCTCGCCGTTCGCTGTCTCCGACGAGCTCGTCGCACATGACAAGGTGCCTTTCACGCAGTCCGTCCAGAATGTCCTTGTAGGAAGCGTCCCCGCTCTCCGCGAGGCCGGAGGCCTTGACCAGACTGTCCGTGACTCCGCCGAGCGCGGATACGACCACTATGACCCGCCCCTTGCAGGCGGAAACTATATTTTTGACCTGGCGGAGACTGTCGGGGGTGCCGACGGAAGTGCCGCCGAATTTCAGTACTTTCATATATATGATAAATTTCGGCCCAAATTTAGCCAATATTGACCTTGTGACAAAAAAACATGGATAAAACTTGCTTTTTACGGAATAGAATGCGAACTTAGCGAACCGTTAGAAGTTATTGCCGCTATAGTAAAATGAATTCCGACAGAATTTACATTTTTGATACCACTTTGCGTGATGGTGAGCAGGTGCCAGGGTGCCAGCTCAACACTGTGGAGAAAATCCAGGTCGCCAAGGCGCTGGAAGAATTGGGCGTGGATGTCATCGAGGCCGGTTTCCCGGTGTCGAGCCCCGGGGATTTCAACTCGGTGGTGGAGATTTCCAAGGCAGTCACCTGGCCGACGATATGCGCGCTCACCCGTGCGGTGCAGAAAGACATCGACGTGGCCGCCGACGCGCTCAAATATGCCAAACACAAGCGAATACATACAGGTATCGGCACATCCGACTCCCATATCAAGTACAAGTTCAACTCGACCAGGGAAGAGATACTTGAGCGTGCCGTGGCTGCGGTGAAGTATGCCAGGAAGTATGTCGAGGATGTGGAGTTCTACGCCGAGGATGCCGGGCGCACGGACAATGAGTACCTTGCGAGGGTGGTCGAGGCCGTCATCAAGGCCGGGGCCACGGTGGTCAACATCCCTGACACGACTGGTTACTGCCTCCCGTCCGAGTACGCCGCCAAGATCAAATATCTGGTCGACAATGTGGACGGCATAGACAGGGCGGTCATATCGACCCATTGCCACAACGACCTCGGCATGGCCACGGCCAACACCATGTCCGGCCTCCTCGCGGGGGCCCGCCAGTGCGAGGTCACGATCAACGGTGTCGGGGAGAGGGCCGGCAACACGGCATTGGAGGAGATAGCGATGATCATCCGCAGCCACAGCGACATCCCGCTCGTGACCAACATCAACACCTCCCGTATCGCCCCGGTGAGCAGGATGGTCTCCAACCTCATGAACATGCCGGTCCAGGCCAACAAGGCCATAGTGGGACGCAACGCTTTCGCCCACTCTTCGGGCATACATCAGGACGGAGTGCTCAAGAATGCCAGCACCTACGAGATCATCGATCCCAAGGATGTGGGAATTGACGACAACGACATAGTTCTCACGGCCAGGAGCGGCCATGCGGCGCTCAAATACCGGCTGGAAGTGCTGGGCATCAAGATGGAGGGCGAGAAGCTCGACGCCTTCTACGACGAGTTCCTCAAACTCGCCGACAAGAAGAAACAGGTCAGCGACGACGACCTGCTCGTGCTTGCCGGAGCCGACAGGGCCGGAGACCATCATGTCAAGCTGGAGTATCTCCAGGTGACGAGCGGCAAGGGCCTGCGGCCCGTGGCCAGTGTCGGGCTTGACATTGCCGGGGAGAAATTCGAGGCGTCCTCACGCGGCAACGGTCCGGTGGACGCCGCCATCAGCGCCCTCAAACTCATCATCAAACGCCAGATGGTCATCAAGGAGTTCACTATCCAGAATATTACCAAGGGTTCCGATGATGTGGGCAAGGTGCATATGCAGGTGGAGTACGACGGCCATGTCTATTATGGATTCGGAGCTGATACCGATATCGTCACCGCATCTGTGGAGGCGTTCATAGACTGTATAAACCGCTTCCGCAGATGAACACCCTTTTCGACAAAATCTGGGACGGTCATGTCGTCTCCCTCATGGACGGCGGCCCGACTCAGCTCTACATAGACAGGCTCTATTGCCACGAGGTCACCAGCCCCCAGGCGTTTGAAGGCATACGCAGGCGCGGCTGCGGCATCTTCCGCCCGGGACGCATAGTCTGCATGCCGGATCACGACATCCCCACCGAGGGGACCGCTTTCGCCGATGAGGTCTGCCGCCGCCAGGTGGAGACCCTTGAGCGCAATGCCGCGGAATTCGGCCTCGCCCACTATCCCATGATGAGTCCGAATAACGGCATCGTGCATGTCGTCGGCCCGGAGAAGGGACTTTCGCTGCCGGGGATGACCATCGTCTGCGGGGACTCGCACACCTCCACCCACGGTGCCGTCGGTGCCGTGGCGTTCGGCATCGGCACGAGCGAGGTGGAGATGGTTCTGGCGACCCAGTGCATACTTCAGCAGAAGCCGCGCTCTATGCGTATCAGGGTCGAGGGCGAACTTGGCAGGGGAGTCTCCGCCAAGGATGTGGCTCTCTACCTCATGATGCGCCTGACCACTTCCGGGGCCACGGGATACTTCATCGAGTATGCCGGCTCGGCTGTCCGGAACCTCTCCATGGAGGGGCGCCTGACACTCTGCAACCTCTCTATAGAGATGGGCGCCCGCGGCGGCTTCGTGGCCCCGGATGAGACCACATTCGCATACCTCAAGGGCCGCGAGCATTCTCCTGTCGGCGAGGATTGGGAACGTGCAGTGGAGTATTGGAAGACTCTGCGCAGCGGCGACGATGCCGTGTTCGACAAGGAATATGTCTTCGATGCCGCGGACATCAGCCCCATGATTACCTGGGGTACGAATCCGGGGATGGGGATGCCTGTCGACGGCTCCATACCGGCCGATGCGCCTCGGCGGGCTCTTGACTATATGGGTTTCTCCGCCGGCGGGAGGCTGATCGGGCACAAGGTGGATTATGTCTTCCTCGGCGCGTGCACCAACGGCCGTATAGAGGACTTCCGAACCTTCGCTTCCATAGTGAGAGGCCGCAGGAAAGCCGACGGCGTGACGGCCTGGCTGGTGCCGGGTTCATGGGCCGTACGCAGACAGATAGAGGAAGAGGGGCTGGACAAGGTGCTTGAGGACGCCGGGTTCGAGATCCGCAAGCCGGGCTGCTCCGCCTGTCTCGCGATGAACGCCGACAAGATTCCGGAAGGCAAATATGCCGTCTCCACCAGCAACCGCAATTTCGAGGGCCGGCAGGGACCCGGGGCGCGCACTATGCTCGCGAGCCCGCTGACTGCCGCGGCGGCTGCGGTGAGCGGATGTGTCACAGATCCGAGAGAATTGATATGAAACAGAAATTCAACATAATAGAGAGTACCTGCGTGCCGCTTCCAGTGGAGAATGTGGACACGGACCAGATTATCCCTGCCCGCTTCCTGAAGGCCACGACGCGGGACGAGAAGTTCTTTGGGGAGAATCTCTTCCACGACTGGCGCTACGCTCCGGACGGGAGTCCGGTCCGGGACTTCGTGCTCAATGACCCGCGCTACAGCGGGTGCATCCTCGTCGCGGGAGCCAACTTCGGCTCTGGTTCGAGCCGGGAACACGCCGCGTGGGCGATAGCCGGCTACGGCTTCAGGGCCGTGGTGTCGAGCTCCTTCGCGGATATACACCGCAACAATGAGCTCAACAGTTTCGTGCTTCCGGTGCAGGTCAGCGAGGCCTTCCTTGAGAGGATTTTCGCCGCCGTGGCCGCCGATCCGGGCGTGAAACTTCGTATCGACCTTCCCGCACAGGAGCTTACTCTTCTCTCTGACGGCAGTTCCGAGCGCTTTGAGATCAGCGCATACAAGAAATACTGCCTCGAGAATGCCCTGGATGATATAGACTACCTGCTTGCGCATAAAGACAAAATCGAAGAATATGAAGCTGAACATAGCAAAATTGCCGGGTGACGGAGTGGGTCCGGAGGTCGTGGAGCAGGCCGTCAAGGCCATTGACGCGGTCTGCCGGCGTTTCGGGCACGAGGTTGAGTACAAGTTCGCCTATGTCGGGGCTTGTGCTATCGACAGGTGCGGCTCCGCATTCCCGGCGGAGTCACTGAAAGTGTGCCTTGAGAGCGACGCTGTGCTCTTCGGGGCTGTGGGTGATCCTAAATACGACAATGATCCGTCCGCCAAGATGCGTCCGGAACAGGGGCTGCTCGCGATGCGTCGGGAACTCGGTCTTTATGCCAACATCAGGCCGGTCGAGACTTTCCCAAGTCTGCTGGACCGTTCCCCGCTCAGGCCGGAAATAGCCTCCGGGGCCGATTTCGTCTGTGTACGAGAACTGACCGGGGGAATGTATTTCGGAGAGAAAGGCCGTCTGGACGGAGGCGACACGGCATACGACACCAACATCTACCATCGCTACGAGGTAGAACGCATACTCCGCAAGGCCTACTCCCTTGCCATGCTGCGCCGCAGGCACCTCACAGTCGTTGACAAGGCCAATGTCCTGGAGTCTTCAAGGCTCTGGAGGCAGGTCGCTCAGGAGATGGCTCCGGAATATCCCGAGGTGCAGACAGACTACATGTATGTGGACAACGCTGCGATGAAACTCATCACGGGACCGCGCTTCTTCGATGTGCTTGTCACCGAGAACACCTTCGGGGACATCCTCACCGACGAGGCGAGCTGCATAAGCGGCTCCATGGGGCTTCTTGCCTCTGCTTCGCTGGGTGAGCGCACGGGCGTCTACGAGCCTATCCACGGCTCCTATCCGCAGGCTGCCGGACGCGACATCGCCAACCCTCTCGCGACGATACTCTCCGCCGCCATGATGTTCGAGTACGCCTTCGGCCTGAAGGAGGAAGGCGCGGCGATACGCAGCTCCGTCGGTGCGAGCATCGACATGGGCTTCGTCACTGAAGACCTGGCCTCGTCCGGCGCGTGCCCGAGACGCTGCTCTGAGGTGGGCGACAAGGTCGCGGAATTGATAGAGAACGATAAATAACATATTGACATGAACAATCTTGAATGGGGGAGCCTCGGCTTCCACTACAGAAAGACATGCGCCATCGTCTATAGCCGCTATCGCGACGGACAGTGGAGCGAGCCGGAACTGACCGGCGACTTCGATTTCCATTTCAACGCCTTCGCCGGTGTCTTCCATTACGGGAACTCCTGCTTCGAGGGACTGAAGGCATTCCGCGGCAAGGACGGCAAGGTGCGTCTCTTCCGGCCGGACGAGAACGCGAGGCGACTGCAGCGTAGCGCCGCCCGCCTTTCGATGGCTTATCCTTCAGAGGAACTCTTCCTGAAGATGTGCCAGATGTGCGTAAAGGCCAATCTCGATTTTCTCCCTCCATACGGGCATAACGCCTCCATGTACCTGCGTCCCGTGCTTGAGGGCATCGATCCGCAGATAAGCATCTGCTCTTCGAGTGAGGTCCTGTTCGCCGTGATGTGCGTACCTGTCGGCACCTATGCCCAGGCCGGTGCGCTCTCGCCTGTGTCCGCTGTCATCTCGCGTAACTATGACAGGGCCGCCCCCAATGGTACAGGTTCCTATAAGATAGGGGCTAACTATGCGATGTCCCTCTATCCGTATAACATGGCTCATTCCCAGGGGTATACGGAACTGCTGTTCCTCGATCCGGCCACCAAGACCAGAATCGACGAGTTCGGATCGTCCAACTTCATCGGAATCAAGGGCGACACCTATGTGACCCCGCTTTCTGACAGCGTGCTTCCGTCAATCACCAACAAGTCCCTCCGCGTCATCGCCGAAGATCTCGGGATGAAGGTGGAGATGAGGCCCGTGCCGGTAGAGGAGATAGCCGAGTTCGATGAGGTCAACGCCTGCGGCACCGCCGTGGTGATCACGCCTATACGCTCCATCGACGACAAACCTCTGCTTGAGGGGACTGAGGTCAGCCGCAGCTGGGCGATTCCTTCCGGGAGTGTATGCGGCGTCAAGAGCCGCGCTCTCTATGACCGTATCCGGGGCATTCAGGACGGCATAGTCGAGGATTCCCATAACTGGTGCCTGGAGGTATGCTGAGACGCTGCGTTCTGAATACGGGTGCATTTGAGTTCGAGTCCGGGGGGAGTCTTCCCGGGCTCGAACTTGCATATCACTGCTCCGGCCGGGAGTATCGCAAAGGCGAGAAAGTGGTGTGGATCTGCCATGCCCTCACAGCCAACTCCGATCCGGAGGACTGGTGGCCGCAGATGGTCGGCCCGGGCAAGTTCATCGACCCGGAGAAGTGCTTCGTGGTGTGTGTGAACATGCTCTGCTCACCCTACGGCTCCTCGGGGCCTGCTTCGACGGATCCTTCAAGCGGGCAGCCCTATCTGATGCGTTTCCCGAAGATTACCATACGCGACATCGTCGCGGGCAACATTCTGGTCCGCAAGCATCTCGGCATAGACAGGGTAGATGTCCTGATCGGGCCGTCAATCGGAGGTTTCCAGGCCTACGAGTGGGCTGTGACCGAGCCGGAGGTCTTCTCGCGGGTGATCTTCCTCGCCACCACCGACCGCTGTACGCCGTATATGACGGCTTTCAATGAGTCGCAGAGGATGGCTCTGCTCTCGGATCCGACTTTCGGCGAGGCCGCGTCCCTCTCGGGCGGCAAGGCCGGACTTGCCTGTGCGCGCTCGATAGCGATGCTGTCGTACAGGACTTTCGAAGGCTATAACCGCACCCAGTCCGAGGCGGATCCGGACACGCTTTTCGCGGACAGGGCCGCTTCTTATCAGCGATATCAGGGGAAGAAGCTTGCGGACCGTTTCGACGCCTACAGTTACTGGTACCTGACCTGCGCCCTTGACAGCCACAATATAGGACGGGGCAGAGGCGGCGTGGATGCCGCGCTCGGGAGAATCAAGGCGAAGGCAATGGTGATCAACATAGACAGCGACAATCTCTTCCCTCCGCAGCCCGGACGTGAGACGGCGTCCAAAATCGCCGGAGCGGAGTATCACGAGATGAGCTCCGCGTTCGGTCACGACGGATTCCTGCTCGAGTACGGGACGCTCAGCGCCCTGATGGCTCCGTTTATCCTTTAATCCCCTGCCGTGCGAAGAGTGAAGATAGAACTTGGAGGGCACTATGGGTATGGGAGACTTATCCTGTCTTCTCTCCCCAACATGGCGATGCTGATCATTGGCAGCCTCTACAGTATTGTGGACGGGCTGTTCGTCTCCAACTATGTGGGACTCACCCCATTTGCCGGACTCAACATCGCGTGGCCGGCGATCATGGTGGTAGGCGCTCTCGGACTGATGATAGGTTCCGGCGGCAGCGCCATAGTCTCGCGTATGCTCGGGCAGAGGGATCTGGACAAGGCTTGTGAGACGTTCACCTCCCTGATTGCCTTCACGGTGCTGCTCGCCCTGGGTTTCGGCATCCCGATGTTCATACTGATGCCGAGGATTGTCGTGCTTCTCGGGGCGGATGGTGCGGAACTTGTCCGGGCCGCGACTACCTACGGGCGCGTTTTCGCAGCGGGGATGCCTGCCTTCATGCTGCAGATGGCGTTCCAGTCCTTCTACATGGCGGCTGAGAAGCCGGAACTCGGCACGAGGCTGTCGCTTGCCTGCGGCCTCACCAACATAGTTCTGGACACCCTGTTCATCATAGTGTTGAAGATGGGGCTTTTCGGCGCTGCCCTGGCCTCGATAATGGCCAGCTGCGTCGGGGGATTCTTCCCGGTGTGGTACTTCCTTCGCAAACGCGGGACAAGGCAGCTCAGGCTCACAAGGATACGCTTCAATCGGGGAGTCCTTGTCCACACCTGCACCAACGGCAGTTCCGAATACATAGGCAACATCGCTTTCAGCATTGTCAGCATGTGCTACAACCACCAGCTGATGCTCTTCTATGGCCAGGCCGGGGTCGCCGCGTACTCGGTCATAATGTATATAGGTTATATCTTCGCCGCGGTATTCATTGGGTACAATCTCACCGTGTCTCCTGTCGTGGCCTTCAACTACGGGGCTGACAACAGGCAAGAGCTTCACAGCCTGCTCTTCAAGAGCGCGAGGATACTTCTGGGGCTCGGTCTGCTGCTCACGCTGACGGCGGAGGTCGCGGCAGCCCCTGCCGCCAGGCTTTTCGTCGGCTACGATGCCGGTATGGTGTCGCTGACCGTCAGGGCGCAGCGGATCTATATGCTGAGCTTCCTTTTCTGCGGGTTGAACCTTTTCGCTTCGGCATGGTTTACCGGGCTCGGAAACGGGCAGATATCCGCCGCCCTGGCGTTCTCAAGGTCCATAGTCTTCGAAATGGGCTGCGTCTTCATCCTTCCGGCCATCTTCGGGGCGGAGGGTATCTGGTATTCGGTGATAATAGCCGAAGTGCTTTCCCTTGTGATGTGCGTCGCCCTTGTGGCGCGCTTCAGGGGCCGGTACGGGTATTAGAGTTTCCAGGGCGTCTCTGTCAACAGTATCTTGAAACGCCATAAAAATAAAATGTAACAACGAGGTTTGTTGTTGCCGTCTGGTTTATTTACTTTTTCAGGGTAAACTTGAAAAAATGCAGTGATATGGCGAACATTATCAAGGAATCCCTTCCCCAACTGCTCTCTCCGAATGCGGCTGAACTTGGAAGATACGGAAAAAACCCTGTAAACTATTTCAACGGTCTCCCGGGCATTGTGGTGCCTCTCACGAGTGTCCACGCAAAGGGCTATGAGTTGCCTGACGGCACGACCAGGTCTTTCAAGGCATGCACATACCCTGCTGATCCGGAACTGTTCGATAAGGCAATACTGAAAACTTCGCCTGCCAGCATAACCGTATCCAGATCTCTGGCCTTTCCTGTGAACACTGATGAAGATTGAAAATTTTATTGATATGAAACCCGAAAGAATTGTCTCTTTCATCTGCATGCTGCTTGCAGCCGTTACCATTACTGATGCTCAGGAGAGCGATACTAGTCGTGTATACAATGGATGGCGTGTTGAACAGGATTTGCTTATCAATTGGTTCGACTATGTATACTATATAGGCTCCAAAGATGATTGTATTCGTATCAGTTTTAATAGGAAACATAAAAAAATAGAATATATAGACATGCATTTCACTGGGGAAATGTCAAAAATGTCCCAGTTTTTTCGTTTTGGAGATGACGAGAAGCTGATACTCAAATTCAGTGACTTCGAGGAATATTCCATCCCGATAAAGGATGAGAGTGGATATGTCTATCACCCTGACAGGATTTGCTATGAAGTTTCATATTGGGAGAATGGAAAGATAATGGAGGAAGGGCCGCTCCTTTATTATGAAAAGGATGGCCCTGGGATGGATAGCGCGGCATCGCATGGAGAACACAAATTCTACGACAGGGAAGGCAGGTTGATTGAAATACGGTATTACTATTACCATAAGTGCGTATTCTCGGTCAAATTGAACGAGTTGTAGCCTACCTTTGGCCTTTTTAATAGAGCCGGAAGTGCTTGCCGAGATTAGAGTTTCCAGTGCGTCTCGATGTCGGAAGGCATCCTCCAGTCGCCGCGGGGGGAGAGGGATACGGAGCCTACCTTCGGACCGTCCGGTATGCAGGAGCGCTTGAACTGCTGGGTGAAGAACCTCTTGAGGAAAGTCTCCAGCCAGTGCCGCAGCGTGCTCTCGTCGTATGTCCCGGCGAAGGCCTTTCCCGCGAGGAAGAGGAGCTTCTCAGGGGCGTAGCCGAAGCGGAAGAAATTGTAGAGATAGAAGTCGTGCAGCTCGTACGGGCCCACCAGGTCTTCTGTCTTCTGCTTGATCTGCCCGTTGTCGTCGGCCGGGATGAGTTCCGGGCTGATCGGGGTGTCGGCCACATCCAGCAGGACCCTCCTGACTCTTTCTGCGGAGCTGAACTTATTCTCGGCGGCCCATACGACCAGGGTTCTCACGAGGGTCTTCGGGATGCTGACATTGACGGCATACATTGACATGTGGTCTCCGTTGTAGGTACACCAGCCGAGAGCCAGTTCGGAGAGGTCTCCGGTGCCGATTACGATTCCGCCTTCCTTGCCGGCGATGTCCATCAGGATCTGCGTGCGCTCGCGGGCCTGGCTGTTCTCGTATGTGAGGTCATGTATGCTCTCGTCGTGCCCGATGTCCGCGAAATGCTGCCGTGTGGCGGGAACGATGGAGATCTCCCGTGCCGTCACGCCGAGCAGATCCATCAGTGCGAGGGAGTTGTTGTATGTGCGGCTGGTGGTGCCGAAACCGGGCATGGTGACGCAGATGATGCCTTTGCGGTCCAGCCCCATCGCGTCGAACGCGAGGGACGTCACCAGCAGCGCCAGGGTCGAGTCCAGTCCGCCGGAGATTCCTATCACCGCCTTGCGGCAGCGGATATGCTCCATGCGCGTGGTGAGGCCGGCTACCTGTTCGGAGAGGATTTCCCGGCATCTTCCGTCAAGGTTTTCTCCTTGCGGGACGAAAGGGCGCGGCTCGATGTGTCTCAGGAGCATTGTGCTGAAGTCGGTCGCGGAGGCTTCTCCGGCGTCTGCCAGGGAGAAGTCCGCAGTCTCGCCTTCGAAGCGGAATGTCGATTCTTTGGCCCGGAGCGTGTCCAGTTTCTCTATGTCCACATCTGCCGTTATGTAATGGGAGTCCCGCTTGTAGCGCTCGCTCTCCTGGAGAACGGTCCCGCCCTCGCATATCAGGGAAGACCCTGCCCAGACAAGGTCCTGGGTGGATTCCCCGTAGCCGCAGGAACAGTAGATGTATGCTGCGAAAAGTCTTGAAGCTGTGGATGATACGAGCTGCTTGCGGTATTCGTGCTTCATCAGTACCTCGTTGCTTGCGGAGAGGTTGACTATGAGCTGCGCTCCGGACAGGGCTGCCCAGGTGGAAGGCGGCACAGGTGACCAGAGGTCCTGACAGATCTCCACTCCCATAATGGCTTCTCCGATGCGGAAGAGCTGGCGTACTCCGAAGCGTATGCCTGTCTGGCCCGCGAAACTTATTTCAGCGCACTTGCCTTCCAGAACCCGTGCGGATTCAAACCAGCGCGGTTCATAGAACTCGCAGTTGCCGGCGAGATATGTCTTCGGGACTATGCCGAGAATCCTGCCCCGGCGGGTGACTACGGCGCAGTTGAACAGCCTCCCGCGGAATTCGACGGGCGCGCCGAAGACCAGTACCGGGTCAAGGGCGGCTGTGCGCGAGAGGAACGCTTCTGTCGATGACTGCGCGTCGTCAAGCAGTTTGCGCTGTCCGAAAAGGTCCGCGCAAGTGTACCCGGTGATGCTGAGTTCCGGGAATGCTATCACGGATGCCCCGTTCCCGCTGATGCTCGTGGCCAGCGCCGCCATCTCTTCGCAGTTGCCCTGCGGGTCCGCTACATGCACTCTCGGCATCGCGGCCGCGACCCTGATATATCCGTAGTTGTCTTTCATGCCATTATCTTAGTAATCGTTAAAAAATAAGTTGCCAAATCTGCGGCAACTTATTTTTTGCCGCTTACTTGATGTCGCAAAAATAGGGATTTTTTGAATGTTTGCCTCAAATCCTGCGAAACTTCCTAACTTCGCCGCGTGAAACTGATCAGAAACAAAGAACAGGCCGCCTCTTTGCCGGCCTATGCCGTCGCAGCTCAGGTGACGGAGCGCCTGTCGCGTGAGGGGAGCCTTGTGGTCTGCGCCCCGCCGGGAGCCGGCAAGTCCACGGTGCTTCCTTTCGCCGTGCTGGATGCCGTCCCGCAGGGTGAGAAGGTGCTGATGCTTGAGCCTCGCAGGATTGCGGCGCGGCAGGTGGCGGAACGGATGGCCTTCCTCGCGGGGGAGAAGCCGGGCGGGACGGTCGGATACAGGATGCGCTTCGAGAGCCGCGTGTCGTCAGCTACCAGGATAGAGGTGCTTACCGAAGGGGTCCTTGGCCGCATGATAGTTGATGATCCTACCCTTGACGGGGTAGGGGCGGTGATTTTCGACGAGTTCCATGAGAGGAGCCTTGCCGCAGACGAGGCTCTCGCGCTGGTGAGGGAAACTCGCAGTGTGCTGCGGCCGGACCTGAAACTCGTGATAATGTCCGCCACTATCGATGCGCGCGAAATCTGCTCGGGCCTCGGCGCCGGTCTGGTGGAAAGCGGGGGACGGATGTTTCCGGTTGAGATCGTCCATACGAGGACGGAGGCTGATGAGCGGAATGCCGCCGAGACTGTCGCTGCGGTGATACGTGAAGCGCATTCCGCTCATGAGGGGGACATATTGGCGTTCCTCCCGGGTGAGGCGGAGATACGCCGCTGCGTCGAGATTCTCGGGGGTTCGCTCGGGGCTACAAGGGTACTTCCACTGTACGGGATGCTCACCTCCGACGAGCAGAGGGAGGCCATAGCCCCGAGCCGCGCCGGAGAGAGGAAAGTAGTGCTGGCGACCCCGATCGCCGAGACTTCCATAACCATCGAGGGCGTCCGTGTTGTCGTGGACTCGGGACTGTGCCGCAAGATGGTTTTCGATCCGCAGAGTGGTCTCAGCCGGCTGGAGACAGTGCGGATAAGCAAAGATATGGCCGCACAGCGTGCCGGCAGGGCCGGCCGTGTGGCTCCAGGGGTCTGCTATCGTCTGTGGAGTCTGGCGACGGAGAGCCTGATGGCTGAAAATCGCAGGCCGGAGATTCTTGATGCTGACCTTGCTCCGGTGCTTCTTGATATCCTCTCATGGGGCGGGACGGGCATCGGGTCGCTGCCGTGGCTGACTCCGCCTCCTCCTTATGGCGTGTCCCGGGCTTCCGCATTGCTTGAGACCCTTGGCGCCGCAGATGCAGAGGGACGCATCACGACGACAGGTAGGAAGATGGCAGCCTATCCTTGCCATCCGCGTATAGCCAGCATGTTCTTGAGGGCGTCGTCTGCTGAAGAGAAGTCTTTGGCGGCTGACATCGCAGCGCTCCTTGAAGAGCGGGACCCACTTCCGGATGAGGGCTCGGACATCGGGATCCGCATCACCGCCCTGCATTCTGCGCATGGAGCGAGGTGGTCGCGTATCCGCCGTGCCGCCGGGCAATACCGGCGTATTGCCGGGGCCGCCGAGGCTGCGCTCTCTTTCGATCCCTATTCGGCCGGGGCACTGATAGCCGCAGCGTATCCGGAGAGGGTCGGTAAGTCTGTTCCCGGTGAACTGGGAAGCTTTTCTCTCGCCGGCGGGGGACGGGCGTCCGTTGACCGGACTGACCCTCTAGCCGACTGCGAGTATCTCGCCATCGCTTCGATGAACTCCTCCAGGGACCGCTCCGGGCGGATATTTATGGCTTCTCCCGTTCACCCCGACGATCTGCTGCCGTTGGCCCGGCAATACGACAACCTGTCCTGGAGTTCGGCCCGCAAGGCCGTCGTGGCGAGCCGGGAGATGCGTCTGGGTTCGCTTGTGCTTGGCGAGAAGCCGCTCGGTGATGTGCCGCGGGAGAAGGTGATTTCCATAGTCAGCGAGGCGGCGCATAAAGAGGGGCTGAGCATGTTTGACTTCTCGGATGATGTGGCTGACTTCCAGAGGCGCGTCGCTTTCGTCGCTTCGCGGCATCCGGAACTGGAATTGCCCGAGCTCGACACGGATTCGCTCCTGGAGAGGGCGGGGGAATGGCTGCCGTTGTTCATCGGCCGGGCCGCTTCAGCTGCGGAACTCAAGAAGATAGACATGGTGCAGGTGCTCCGCTCTCTGCTTGTGTACAGTCAGCAGGAGGCTGTGGACCGCCTGGCACCGTCTCACCTGGAGGTGCCGACTGGGAGCCGCATAAGACTTGAATACCGGCAGGGGAGCGATGTTCCGGTGCTGCGTGTGAGGCTGCAGGAGTGCTTTGGCCTGACGGACACTCCGAGGGTTGACGGCGGGCGTGTGCCTGTCCTGATGGAGCTCCTCTCTCCGGGTTACAAGCCTGTCCAGCTCACGTCGGACCTCAGGAGTTTCTGGAGCGGGACATATTTTGAGGTGCGCAAGGAACTGCGCCGCCGCTATCCGAAGCACTCCTGGCCGGACAACCCCCTTGAGGCTGAGGCTGTCAGAGGGGCGCGCCCGAAATAGATGCTTCCGATCCGTGGGTAAACAGGCTTATCTCCTTCCGGATCTGCGTGAGCGGAATCTGGACATGTCCTATGAGGTTTTGCGGTAACTTAATATTGCCCAGGTCGTGGTGGCGGTGCCGATACCCAGGAGGCATACAAGATCCTTCCAAGTCTGTGCCAAAGTGGCGCCTTTGAGGACCGTCGAGCGCATCGCATCCGCGAAATACCTCAGCGGGTTGATGTATGTGATGGCCTGTGCCCATTCCGGCATGGATTCGACCGGGGTGAAAATGCCGCTCATGAGCATGAACACCATGCTGAAGAACCAGATGACGAACATCGCCTGCTGGGAGTTGTCGCTGTAGTTCGAGATCAGCAGCCCGAATGACGCCATCACCAGTATGTGGGCGAAGGTGAATATGATGATGTCGAGGAAACTGCCCTTGCATCCGTATCCGAACACGAGCCAGGCCAGAAGCATGCAGGAGAACACCATGAAGTATGCGACCGCCACATATGGGATCATCTTGCAGATGATGAATGTCGTCTTGCGCACCGGCGTGACATTGATCTGTTCGATGGTCCCGCTCTCCTTCTCCGCCACGATGTTCAGTGCCGGGAGGAAACCGCACATCATGGTGATGGCTATCACAATCAGCGCCGGAATCATGAATGCCTTGTAATCCATGTAGGGGTTGTACAGATAGCGTTCCCGAATCTCGAACTGGCCTCCTGACGGGGCGGCTGCTGCGCCTCGGCTTGCCGATGCCACGAAATCGCTTACACAGGCGTTGAGATACTGTGCGCCGATGTTGCCGCGTGTGCCGTTGACCGTGTTGACCTTGATCCCCACCGGAATAGCGTCAGATGTCTCGGAAGCGCTCTCCAGGAAGCGGGCGAAGCCGGAGTTGATCGTCAGGATGGCGTCCGTCTTGCCGTTGTCCATCAGAGCCTGGGCTTCCGTAGGCGATTGCAGTACGCCCCTGATTTTGAAATTGCCTGAGGATGAGCACTTCTCCGTGAGGAGCACCGACTGGTCTGTCCTGTCATTGTCCACCACGACAAGGTTGATGTTGCGGACTTCCATGTTGGCCGCGAACGGGAAGACAAGAATGATCAGGAACGGGAACATCATCACCATGCGCGGCATTCCCGGATCTCTGAAGAACTGCTTGAACTCTTTCTTTAAAAGATATTTCCACATAACTATAACCTTGTCTTGAATTTCTTGATGCTGATTCCCAGCAGGAAGATCATCATTCCTGTCAGAATCGTCAGCTCTTTGACTATGGCTTGCAGGCCTACGCCCTGGATCATTATCTTCTTCACCATGATGATGAACCATTTGGCCGGTATGATGTCTGAGAATATCTGAAGTGCGAGCGGCATGCTTTCGCACGGGAAGATGATGCCGGAGAGCATCATGGTCGGCATGGTCAGGCCCATTCCACACAGCAGCATCGCCGTCTTCTGGGTCTTGGAGATCACGGAGACCAGCAGTCCCAGTCCCAGCGACGAACCGACGAATATCAGAGCCACGACGGACAGCAGGAATATGCTGCCCTTGACAGGTACATCCATCACATAGTGCGCCAGAAGCAGCACGCTGCTGAAGTTGATGACTGACAGCACAAGATATGGGGTCAACTTGGAGAGTATGATCCAGAACGGTTTGACAGGGGAGACCAGTACCAGCTCCAGTGTCCCCGTCTCCTTCTCCCTGACTATTGAGACGGCGGTCATCATGGAGCATATCAGCATCAGAATCAATCCGATGACTCCTGGGACGAAGTTGTACGACGAGTTCATCGCGGGGTTGTACATCAACTGGACATCCGGCCTGAATGAGGCCGTCTTCTTCCCGGACATCTTCTCCGAAATCTCAAGCTGCTCGTTCTGCAGCACGCTCTTGATATAGCTGGTCACCGTCTGTGCCGTATTCGGGTCAGCCCCGTCGCTGAGTATCTGCACGACGGCTTTCCCGTTTGCGGTGAAGTCATGCGCGAAACCGCTTCCGAAGCAGACGGCGGCCTTTGCCTTGCCGTCCTTGATCCGCGCTTCCGCTCTGGACGGGGTGGGCAGGACCTCCCCGACACTCAGGTATTTGTTGCCGTCGATATGGCTTACCACTTCGCTGACGAGCGGGTCGGAAGTGTCCCCGACGATATCTACCACTGCATTGTTGACTTCCGTGCTGATGGCGAATCCGAAGAGGATAATCTGGACGACAGGCATGATGAGGACTATCAGAGTCGTCCTCTTGTCCCTGAAGATATGCCTGAATTCTTTTCGTATGAATGCTGCTATCTCTTTCATTATTCTCGCTCGGCCCTGCCGGCAATTTTTGTGAACACCTCATCCATGTCCCTGGCTTCGAATCTGTCTTTCAACTCTTTCGGTGTCCCAAGGGCCTCGATTTTACCGTCAACCATGATTGATACGCGGTCACAATATTCGGCTTCGTCCATATAATGTGTGGTGACGAAAACGGTCACGCCGGCTGAAGCCGCGGCGTAGATTCTCTCCCAGAAGTTACGCCTCGTGACAGGGTCAACGCCTCCAGTCGGCTCATCCAGAAATACAATCTCCGGGTCATGCACCATCGCGATGCTGAACGCGAGCTTCTGCTTCCAGCCGGGAGGCATGTCACGTACGAACATGTTCCTGGCGTTTTCCAGCGAAAGCGCTTTCAGCATAGAGTCGGTCTTCGAGGCTATCTGGGCGTCGGACAGTCCGTAGATGCCGCCGAACAGCTCGATGTTCTCCCATACTTTGAGGTCGGGATAGAGGGAGAACTTCTGGCTCATGTAGCCGATGTGGCCCTTGATCTTCTCCTGCTCGTTCTTTATGTTGAAACCGGCTACAGTGCCTTCGCCCGAGGTGGGGAAGCTGAGTCCGCAGAGAATTCTCATCGCCGTGGTCTTTCCGGCGCCGTTCGCTCCGAGGAAGCCGAAAATCTCCCCCTTATAGACATCGAATGAGATGTCGTTCACGGCCGCGAATGAACCGAACTTCTTGACGAGATGCGAAATCTCTATTGTTTTGATGCTCGTGTCCATGTCAAGACAGTCTTATGAAACAATCTTCTATGCCGGGACTGATTCTCTTCACGGTGCAGCCGCTGATTCCGGCGTCTTCAAGCGATTTGGCGAGTACGGTCTCGTCAGGGCCGTCCTGGGCCACCGATATGTGACACTCGCTTCCGAATGAACTGCAGTTCAGCACGCCGCCTACATGCCGTAATATGCCGAGGATCTCAAACAGGTTCTCACCGCTCGCCGAATACAGCCTGTCCGGATATCGGGCGACGATTTCAGCCGGTGTCCCCTGGCCGATGATCTTGCCGTCGAGTATCATGGCTATCCTGTCGCAACGGCTCACCTCGTCCATGTACGGGGTGGAGACCATTATGGTGACTCCGCTCTCCTTGATCCTTTTGAGCATCTCCCAGAATTCCCTTCGGCTGACCGCGTCGACGCCGGTCGTGGGCTCGTCGAGCAGGAGCACTTCCGGCTTGTGCACGAGGGCGCAGCAAAGCGCCAGCTTCTGTTTCATTCCTCCGGAGAGGTCGCGCGCGCGCCTGTCCTTGAACATCTCGATCTGAGAGTAGATTTCCTTGATGGTTCCATAGTTCTCAGCCACTGTCGTCCCGAATATCGTGGCGTAGAAATTCAGGTTCTCCTCCACGCTCAGATCCTGATAGAGGGCGAAATGCCCCGGCATATAGCCTATTATGCGGCGGATTCCGCTGACGCCGCGGATTACGTCCAGACCGTTGACCGATGCGCTGCCGGAGTCCGGCATGGTGAGGGTCGTGAGAATCCTGAACAGGCTTGTCTTGCCGGAGCCGTCAGGGCCTATCAGTCCGAAGATCTCGCCCCTGCGGATCTCCAGACTGACATCCGTCAGGGCTGCGACCTTCTTGTAGCTCTTGCTGATATGCCGGACTTCAATGGATGTGTCCATGGCTATTTCTTCAGGTATGCGTACATTCCGAGCCTCAGGCTTCCGTCGTTAGGGACGGCCACCTTGACCGCATATACCATCTCCGCGCGTTCATCCCTGGTCTGGATGTTCTTCGGGGTGAACTCGGCCTGGTCGGAAATCCAGGTGACACGTCCCTCGTATTGCTTAGGAGAGCGGCTGCCGTCATCCGGGATGACCTTGATGCTGTCGCCGATCTTCATGCCGGCGAGCTGTGAGGTGCTGAAGTAGGCGCGCACATAGGTGTGCTCCAGGTCTGCGATTTTGAAGACAGGCTTGCCGACGGTCACGCTCTCTCCGGCTTCGGCATATTTGGTGAGCACGGTGCCTGAGACAGGTGCGGTGATGTGGCACTTGGCGAGCTGGTCCTCTTTCTGCGCGAGCTGGATCCGGTATCCATTGATGTCGGACCTCACTGAGGTGTTGTTGCGGCTCCAGCTCTGGTCCTGCGCGGATATCTGGGCCTTGAGGATGGCGATCTTGTCATTGATGTCATCGACCTGCTTCTGGGTGGCCGCGTTGTTGTCGAGGAGTTTCGTGTATCTCTCCAGGTCGTTCTGGAGACTCTTCAACTGGCTCTGGTTCGGCTCGCCCTGCCTGGCGATGTCGACCATCCTTGAGTCGGCTCCGTCTATCCGCTCCCGCAGTTCCTGGATCTGGAGATATGTCTGGAGAGAGTCTATCGCGCCGACCGCCTGGCCGGAGCGGACCTGGTCGCCCTCGGTGATGTCGAGATGGAGAATCTTGCCGCTGCTCTCTGCCGATACGGTCACAGTCGTGGCGTCAATCTGCCCGCAGGCGTCAAAGTCTATGTCTCTTCCGCAGCTGACTGCCGCCAGCGTCAGGACAATTGCAAAAAATGTCTTTTCCATATCTTAAATCTTTATATTCCGAGTGTGTCGTTAAGATCCAGCAGATCCATCATGTATTGTACTTCGTGTACGTTCTGGTTGAGTCTCGCCTTGAACTCCTCATCGAGGAGAGAGAGGTAGTCGTTCATCTTGATCACGCCTTCCTTGTATTGCTGCTCGGCGGTCTCCCGTATGCTTTTGCGCAGTTCGATGATCTCCTCGTCCCTTGCGATCACATCCATGTCCTTGGTTACCTGACTCTGCTTCTGGGCGGCTTCCACGGATGTGTTGAGCAGGAATGACCTGCGGGTGGCGTCGATCCTCTGCTTCTCTGCTTCTGATTTGCGGCGGTCATTCTTGAGGGTGTAGAACGAGCCGATGTTCCACTGCATCTTGAGCCCCGCGATGAAGTACGGGTCGAACTCGCCGGACAGCATGTTGAGTCCCGGACGGCCGTAGCCTGCCTGGAGATTGAGGTTCAGGCGCGGCCACAGTGAGGTGTTGAGCTGCTCTTCCTGCGCCTGGGTCTGAAGGGCCTGCGCGTCGTAGAGCGCCAGTTCCGGGCGTTTGATGTCCATCGATGAATCCGCCTTGAGCTGCGGCTCCGCCAGTGTCTGGCCGGTCAGGTCCTTGCCTGTGAGAAGTCCGAGCATGCGGACATATGCCTTCCTGTCTTCCATCAGCCCGGCTTTCTGCTGCTCGCAGGAGAGGAGGTTGACCCTGATCTGGTCGATGTCGGACTTGCCGGCGACTCCGCCTTCGGCCGACGCCTTGACTTCCTCCAGATTCCGCCGGAGGTTGGTCTCCAGTATGTCGTTGAGTTCTATCTGCTTGTCCAGCAGGATGATGCCGAGGTAGATGCTTTGGACTTTGGACTTGATGGAGTAGAGGTTGACCTCAAACTGCTTGCGCTTGACTTCCGCCCCGGCCTTGATCTGCTTGCTTTTGGACGCGGCGGCGCCTCCGTCCCAGATCTGCTGGGTCAGGTCGGCTGTGATCCCGTATTGGTCGTGCGGGATTTTGATTTCCATCCCTGGGATGCTGAACGGCATTTCCACGACATCGGATTGCCAGCTGGCCTTGGCGGAAATGCTCAATTGCGGCAGCCATGCCATCGCGGCGTTTTTGAGGTCGTAGCCCTCGCTTGCCTTGATCAGATCCATCTCTTCGATCTGGGGATAATTGTCGAATGCTGATTTTATGCATTCGTCAAGTGACACTTGGGCATTCGCGTGCAGACACGACAACGCGAGAAGCGTCATCAAAGTTTTTCTGAGCGTTTTCATATTCTTCTGACTATTCGATTTGCGATCAACTCAACGGCTTCTCGTTTGCGCGATTCCAGAAACTCCTTCTTGCGGGCGGCGTCCATTTTCATTATGTTGTCCACTACCGGCTCGAAGAAGAAAGGGGAGGCGCAGACGCTCACTATGTCCAGCAGCAGGTCGGAGAATGAGATGTCGTTGATTTTGCCTTCCCTGACCGCCGCCTCTGTCCTCTCCTGGTGAGCGGTTATCGCGCCGCCCATGTAGCGGCCGAGTTCAGCCACATATTCTTCCAGGAGTTCGGGCCTTTCTTTTGCTACTTCCAGGAACAGGCTCATCTGGCCGCTGTGGGAGCTGAAGAAATCAAAGCATATCTCCGTGACCGTCTTTATCAGCTTCACATCGTAGACGGCCGGTTCCATTATCGGCCTGAGTTCGCTCCTGATTTCCTCCATGTAGCTGTCGCAGACTTTCAGGAATATCTGCTCCTTTGTCCTGAAATAGTAGTGGAGCATGGCGTGGGTAACCCCGGCCCCGGCCGCGATCAGGCTCGTGGTCGCTCCTTTGAATCCTTTCTCGGCGAACAGCTTCTCGGCTGCGAGGAGGATTTCCTGTTCTTTGTTGTCTTTCTTTGCCATTTGTTAACCGACTTGTCTAACAGCGCTGTTAATAACAGTGCAAAGATATAGATATTTTCAGACAAACAAAATTTTTAGAGATTGTATCGGAGGGTTATCAACTGCTGGCAGCCGCTGAAAGAGAGATTGTTGAAGTGGAATACGGCGGAGAATTTCAGCTGGAGGCTGCGCCCGAGCTGTGGGGCGTAGAATACTTCCAGACGGTCATAGCTCCCTGCCGTGCCGCCTCCGCCGGGGCGCATGCGGAAGAAGTGGTCGTTGAAGTAGAGCCGCTCCCCGTAAGCTTCTCCGGCAGTGTCGCAACTGTCGTAGAGAGTCATCAGATCCTTGCCATAATATAGGGAGTTGGCTGCACCGAAGCCGCTGCGTGAGAGGAGGAGGGACACTTCTCCAAGTCCCGGGGCCGCGAAGTCTGACGAGACCTCCCTGTCTCTCTGCAGGGACTGGAGGTAGCCTGCACGGATGGTGAATTCGTGGAATATGCCGCCGAGGCTCCCGAGATCCAGTTCGGCATAGGCCTCTCCAAGGAAATTGTCGGCGACCCCGGGCGCTTCGGCCGAATTGGCGAGGTGCATCATGTATGCGCTGTATCCGAGCCTGAGACGGCGCCAGGGGGAGATGTGCCCGGAAGAGAAGAGCATGAACTGCTCCTTGACGGAAGGGGAGGCCCCGTGCATCCCGATCCAGTCGCATCCGAGCTCGATATGTCCGTGTGCGCGCTCGTAACTCATCAACATCCCTTCCATATATGGGTGGTACCACATGTACTTCTCGGAAAAGAAGGCCGTACTCCAGCGCTCCCGGCTCATGCTGCGCGGGAAGATGCCGGCCGTGAGGGAGAATGCGCCATCATCGAAACGGCGCTCGAGCCCGTAATAAAAAAACGCTTCCCGGAAAAGCGCGGTTCCGTCGGCGCGTATGTCCCCGAAGTCCTTGAAGAAGTCGGCCCCGGCCATCAGCGTGTGCTTGGAATTGTATGTCCCTTTGACGAAGCCGACGGACGGGGCGAGCCTGGCGCCGAAGATGGTGCCGGAGGGGGCGAAAGTCTCATCTCCGTATTCGCGGTTGTCGAAATTCATCCCGAACTCGACGCTATAGACAAATTGCGGCCTGTATGCCTCTGCGTGTGCGCGAGTTGTGTAATTTCTTGACATCATGGACGTTGAGCCGGAGGCTAAGCCGAGGCAGAGCAGGGCGATCCTGAGATATGGGGACTTGTTCATTCGGGACGGGTGTTTTCTTCTGCCGAAAATGCGAAAATTTTCTTGCCTTTCCAAAAATAATATGTAAATTGCGCCCCGAAATCAAAACGAAACAACAGTGCTTTACTCTACACCATTGAATGCGCAGCAGCAGTTCCAGCAGCAGGGCCAGCGTCAGCAGGTTCTGAGCTTTTTCGTGTTTGCCGTTGCCCGGATGTAGGTAAACGAAAGAGATAGTTTTAATAGAAACGATTATGGTTTAAGAGAGCCGGGCCTTTTTGGGGGTCCGGCTTTCGCTTTTTTGAGAAGAAAACTTAGTTATAACCTTATAGTATTATGAGTATTGACAGAACAGATCTGGTAAAAGAGTCCTTCGAGAAGAAGGCTGTACCGGTGGAAGTGCCTGCCGGCAGGACCTCTGATTATTACGGGGAACTCGTCTTCGACAGGGCAAAGATGTGCAAGTACCTCGATGCCGACACGCTCAAGGCTCTCCTTGAATGCATCGACAAGGGCGTAGCCCTCGACCGCAAGACGGCTGACGGAGTCGCCAGGGGCATGAAGGAATGGGCCATGGCCCACAATGTCACCCATGTTACGCACTGGTTCCAGCCGCTCACTGAGGGTACGGCAGAGAAGCACGACTCGCTCATCGACTACGACGGCAAGGGCGGCGTCATCGAGACCTTCGACGGCAAGTCTCTCGCCCAGCAGGAGCCTGACGCTTCCTCTTTCCCGAGCGGAGGCATACGCGCCACTTTCGAGGCCCGTGGCTACACGGCCTGGGACCCTACATCTCCGGTATTCATCCAGGGCGACACCCTCTGCATCCCTACAGTTTTCATTTCCTATACGGGGGAGGCTCTGGACTATAAGACTCCGCTCAAAAAGGCACTTAAAGCCGTTTCTGACGCTGCCGTGCCTGTGTGCAGGCTCTTCGACCCGTCTGTCAACAAAGTCTATTCATATCTCGGCTGGGAGCAGGAATACTTCCTGGTGGATGAGTCACTCTATTCGGCCCGTCCTGACCTGATGATCACCGGCCGCACCCTGATGGGACACAATTCATCCAAGAACCAGCAGCTCGACGACCACTACTTCGGGGCGATTCCTTCCCGCGTGGCCGCGTTCATGAGAGATCTGGAAATCGAGGGGCACAGGCTCGGCATTCCTCTCAAGACCAGGCACAACGAGGTGGCTCCTAACCAGTTCGAACTCGCCCCGATATTCGGGGAGACCAACCTCGCCAACGACCAGAACCAGATAGTGATGAACCTGATGAACAAGCTCGCCCGCAAACACGGCTTCGTGGTTCTCTTCCACGAGAAGCCGTTTGACGGGGTCAACGGTTCCGGCAAGCACAACAACTGGTCGCTCGGCACCGACACGGGCACCCTCCTCTTCGCCCCTGGCAAGGACGCCACCGGCAACCTCCAGTTCATCACGTTCTTCGTCAACACCTTGGCCGCAGTGCAGAGGCACAATGCCCTGCTGAAAGCGTCAATCGCCACCGCGACCAACGCCCATCGTCTCGGTGCCAACGAGGCGCCACCCGCAATCGTCTCAGCCTTCCTCGGCAAGACCATGACCGATGTGCTTCACAAACTGCTTGAAGTGCCTTCCGACACCCCGATCGAGATTGCCGGCAAGAAGGGCAAGAGCGTAGGTCTCGTGGAGATTCCGGAGATATTCCTTGACAACACCGACCGCAACCGCACATCACCGTTCGCGTTTACCGGCAACCGCTTCGAGTTCAGGGCCGTAGGTTCATCAGCCAACTGCGCCGGCGCCATGACCACGCTCAATGCGGCCGTGGCCGAGCAGCTCACCATCTTCAAGGCTGACGTCGACAAGGAGTTAGCCAAGGGCAAGAGTGTCAACGTGGCCGTGATGGATACCCTCAAGCCGATCATCGCCTCTGTGCTCGATGTCGTCTGCTTCGACGGCAACGGCTACACCGAGGAGTGGAAGGCCGAGGCGGTAAGGCGAGGCCTGGATGTCGAGACCAGCGTGCCAGAGATGTTCAAGGTGTTCACCCGTCCGGACTCCGTCAAGATGTTCACTTCAACCGGCGTGTACACGGAGAAGGAACTCGCCGCGCGCAACGAGGTGAAGTGGGAGACATATTCAAAGAAGGTGCAGATCGAGTCGCGCGTGCTTGTCAGGGTGGCCATCAACCACATCATCCCGGCCGTGCTTGAATACAAGTCCCGTCTGCTTAAAGAGGTCGCCTTGTGCAAGGAGGTCTTCGGCGGCACTGACAACTGCGCCACCGAGCTTGAGCTGATCGCCAAGATTTCCGGCTATGTGGAAGACATACGCCTGAAGGCGGCCGCCATGAAGGATGCGCGCAAGGCTGCGAACGCCATCACCGACGAGTACGAGAAGGCCGTGGCCTATCACGAGATCGCCGAGGCTCTCTATGACCTGCGCAAGCCTATCGACAAGCTCGAGGAGATCGTCGACAACCGCACCTGGCCTCTTCCTAAGTACCGTGAACTGCTGTTCATCAGCTAGAAGTGCCTGAATCCAAGGTAGTCGCGGTCTGAACCGACCCACTCCAGATTTTCTCCGGAAGTGATGCGCCCGATGATGTGATGTTCCACATCCAGTCCGGCCTGAGCTTCCGGAGTTATTGTAAACAGGAGTTCGTAGTCTTCTCCGCCGCAGGTGGCGAGTTCTACCGGATCCCAGCCGTGGCTGGCGCAGACCCTCTTGAGTTCTCCGGAAAGGGGGAGGGCGTTCACATCTATCTCGGCACCCTTGTGCGAGGCTTTGAGGATGTGGCGGATGTCGGATCCGATACCGTCGGAGATGTCCATCATGGCGTGGACGCCCGGAGTGGCGGCAAGCTTCAGGCCCGCCTCGACCCGCGGCACAGGCTGGTAATGCTTCCCGATCAGGTGTTCAGCGTCGGTGTCGCGCTTCTTCTTCTCGAGTATGATTCTGAGCCCCGCCGCCGAGTCTCCGAGATTGCCGGTGACGCAGACAAGATCGCCCTCGCGTGCCATGTCGCGGCACCGCTGCCTGCCTTGAGGACATTCTCCGAGTACGGTGACGCAGATGCACAGTCCACCGGGGGAGGATGTCGTGTCACCGCCGAGAAGAGGACAGCTGAACTTCAGCGAAAGGTCGCGGTAGCCGCGGACGAACTCCTTCATCCAGGAGTTGTCAATCTTGTCCGGGATTGCCAGGGCGAGGAATGTCGCCGTCGGGGTTCCTCCCATGGCCGCGATGTCGCTGATGTTGACGGCGGCGGATTTCCAGCCGAGGCGGTACGGGCTGATGTCGTCCAGCAGGAAGTGGCTGCCTTCGACCAGCATGTCGGTGCTGACGAGAGTGGCAATGCCGTCTCTCTGGGGGATGACGGCGCAGTCGTCTCCTATGCCCCTTGTAGCCGGGTTGCTGTCTATGATGCTGTTTCCGCTTTCCGGTTCCGAGCCGTGCTCCCCGTCCCTGAAAGCGTCCCTGATCTCTCCAATCAGTCCGAATTCTCCTATGTTCTTGAGGGACATGTCTTGTGTTTTAGACCATAAAGATACCTTTTCTCCGGCTCTCCTGCAAGCGTCCGCCTTGGTCGGTGGGCGCCTTACGATACAAGCCCCGGGGCGGATGGGAGTTGTGAGGTGCTTTTGTCGGCATCTGTCCATCGGCCCCGGGGCGTCGTATGCAGAGGCGGCGACGCTATTCCGCCAGGTTGCCGCATTTGTCGAGCGGCAGCTCAAACCAGTCGGAGCAGACCTGATACTCGTACGGGATGTAACGATAGCATTGCACGAAAACCTTGTTCTTGGCTTTGGAGCAGAAGATGTCCACCCTCAGCCCCTCCTCAGTGCCGCTCTCCGTCCAATCTATGGATGAAGGGTCGGTCTTGAGGGCGTTCAGGACCTCTTCCTGACGCTTGGCCGGGTAGTATTTGGTCTTCAGTTTATAGCAGATGCCGGTCTCGGTGTCCTTACGGCAGGACTTGAGCATGCAGAAGAGGACTATACCGAGGATTATGGCGCAGCAGCCGAGGATGTTGACCCCGACGGGAGTCTTGAAAAGCACGCAGGCGAAGCCGGCGATGACGAGTGCAAGTGAAATGATGGTGTCTTTCGCACTGCGGGTGCGGGAAAATTCTTTGTTCATGATTGTAATTGTCTGATTGTCGATTGAGAGGGCGGATACTGACCTCCTGTCCTGGACGGACCCGGGACACGGTGGTGAAGGCCGCTCTGCCCGGGCGGTCTTCGGCTTAGCGGTGTACGACAATCAGAGCCGGAATTTTCTCAGCAGGATGAAGTGCGAGGCGCTGGACAGCGTCCCCGAGATGAAACTGCTCTGCTCCTGGACGAAGCCGACAGGGTTTGACAGATTGACAAGGCTTCTGGCCTTTATGAACACCTTGGCGCTTCCGGCAGTGCGGCGAGTCCCTCCGCTGCGGAGACGTGCGGAGGAGGAGAAATGCTCAGGGACGGTGTACTCATAGCCCTGGGCGCACAGGTAAAGGTCCTGTATCCTGGTGTCAGCGGTCGCCGGGCTCTCTTTCTGGGTGATTTCTCCCGTCCCGGCGATGACCGGTACAGTCGCGGCTCCGGATGAAGGCAGCGCGTTCTCGCGGCATACCAGCATCAGGGTGAAGACAAGGAGTATCTTGAGCCACCGTTTCATCTCGGCAAATATAGCAATTTCTATAGAAATCTACCCGTAATGCTGTGCGGGTCGGCACTTATTTCGCGAGGCGATCCCTGCGCCACGATTCTTCCGCCCTCTGAGCCGCCGCCCGGTCCCATGTCGATGATGAAGTCGGCGCTGCGGATCACATCGAGGTCGTGCTCTATCACTATGACCGTGGCCCCGTGGCCGATGAGGCCTCTGAATACTTCCAGCAGCGTCTGCACGTCGGAAGGATGGAGCCCGATGGTAGGCTCGTCGAACACGAATACGGAGTCCTGCTGGCCGCGCCCCATCTCGCTGGCGAGTTTCAGCCTCTGCGCCTCGCCGCCTGAGAGGCTTGGCGTCTGCTCCCCGAGTGTGAGGTATCCCAGCCCCAGGTCTCGGAGGACGCGGAGCCGCTGGCTTACCGTCCGCAAGTCGCCGCAGGCGTTGAGCGCGGAGTTGACATCCATGTCCATGAGTTCCGGCAGGGAATGGAATTCGCCGGCGGAGTTCTCGCGTCTGATGCTTTCCGCTGCGCGGCAGTATCTGGACCCGCGGCAGTCCGGGCAGCTTATTTCGACATCCGGGAGGAACTGCACATCCAGGCTTATGACCCCGGTGCCGTCACAGGTGGGGCATCGCAGTTTGCCGGTGTTGTAGGAGAAGTCTCCATCCTTGTAGCCGTGCTTTTTCGCGTCGGGCGTCTTGGCGAAGACTTTCCTCAGTTCATCGTGGACATTGGCATATGTCGCCACGGTGGAACGCACGTTGATTCCGATAGGGGAGGCGTCTATGAGTTTGACCTGCCCGATGCCGCCGGCCTCGATGCCCTTGACGTGAGCGGGCAGACTGGCTCCGGAGATTCTGGCCTGCAGGGCCGGGATGAGGCTCTCGAGCACCATGGTGGTCTTGCCGGATCCGGAAACACCTGTCACCACGGTAAGGCGCCCTTTCGGGATTCTCACTTCAAGGGGCTGCACGGTGTGTATGCGACCTGTTGACATCGTAATTGCACCGTATTTGAAGATCTCTTCGACGCTGGCGTGGCTCGGTTCCGTCCTGTCCTTGCCGGCGAGGTACGGCCCGATTATGGAGACCGAGTTGCGCTCCATGTCAGCCACCGTCCCCTGCGCTATCACTTCTCCTCCCTGCGAGCCGGCGCCCGGCCCCATCTCTATCATCCAGTCGGATTTGGACAGGATTTGCGTGTCGTGGTCCACGAGCACCACGGAGTTGCCGTCCGCAATCAGGTCGTCCATCACGCCGCAAAGGCCTTCGAGGTTGGCGGGATGCAGTCCGATGGACGGCTCGTCGAGCACATAGAGCACTCCGCTTGTCCGGTTGCGCACGGCCCTGGACAGCTGCATCCTCTGCCTCTCGCCGGTGGAGAGGGTGTCGGCGGAGCGGTCAAGGGTCAGGTAGCCTATGCCCAGGTCGAGCAGGCGTCTGGCGGTGTCGAGGAAAGAGGCGCAGATGCTTTCGGCCATGGGTCTCATCTCTTCCGGAAGCGAGGCCGGCACGCCTTTGACCCATTCCACAATCTCGGTAAGCGTCATCGTGCAGGCCTCGGCCAGGGATATTCCCCTGAGCCTTGGCGCCCTGGCCGCGTCGGAAAGCCTTGTGCCTCCGCAGTCCGGGCAGACATCGAGCCTCAGGAACTTCTCGACCCTCTTCATCCCCTTTTCGTCCTTGACCTTCGACAACGCGTTCTCGACAGTGTATGTGGCGTTGAAGAAGGTGAAATCCAGTTCGGCCGCGTCATTGGAGTTCTTGGCCTTGTAGAGAATGTGCTTTTTCTCGGCCGGACCGTGGAGGACTATGTCTTTTTCCTTGTCGGTCAAGTCTTTGTAGGGGATGTCTGTCCTTACGCCCATCGCGCGGCAGACATCTTTCATCAGCGACCACATCAGCGTGTTCCATGGCGCGACCGCTCCTTCATCTATCGTAAGGTTCTCGTCCGGGATGAGGGTGGATTCGTCAACTGTACGGATGGTGCCGGTGCCGTCGCAAGTCCGGCACGCTCCCTGGCTGTTGAACGCCAGGTCTTCGGCTCCCGGCGGGTAGAAATGCTCTCCGCACACTGGGCAGACGAGGTCCTTTCCTGCGGCGACCCGCAGTGAGGGCTCCATATAATGCCCGTTGGGGCAGCGGTGGCTCGCGAGCCTGGAGAACATCAGCCTGAGGCTGTTGAGCAGTTCCGTGCCCGTGCCGAAAGTGCTCCTGATTCCCGGGATGCCCGGCCTCTGGTGCATGGCGAGGGCGGCCGGAACATACAGGACTTCATCCACATCTGCTTTCGCGGCCTGTGTCATTCTCCTTCTCGTGTAGGTCGAGAGGGACTCAAGATAACGCCTTGAGCCTTCGGCATATAACACCCCGAGCGAAAGCGAGGATTTGCCGGAGCCCGACACCCCGGCTATGCCGACGATCTTCCCGAGGGGGATGTCGACATCAATGTTCTTGAGATTGTGGACCCGCGCTCCACGGATCAGTATCTTGTCCGGTTTCTTTTCCATGATCAGGCTGCGAATTTACGAAATTGTCTGCTAAGTAAACGGCAAAAAATAAGTTGCCGCAGATTCGGCAAAGATTTTTGAGGATAGATTTCTTTTTGAAGAAGGAGTGTGCCGGTGGCACATGACTGATGAAAAAAGGAATATTGACCAAAAAGATTGCCTAAGATGATGCAATTTATTTTTTAACGATTACTAACTTTGCTGCCTGTATGGACAATAAAATCAGCAGGGGTGCGGTCGAGTCGGCCTATTGCATCTTTCATCAGAAATATAGGGTCTACGAGTATTCCGAAAGCCCCGTGCAACGCGACGAGATAGAGTCCGCCGTGGCTTCGTATGCCATCGGGATGAACCGTGAGCTGTATCTGGCGCTGGCAGGCGGCAGGGAGGGGTTTCTGATGGAGCATGGGAGATTCGCATCCGATCTGAAGTCCGCTATAGGGAGTCTCGAAAAAATGATGCAGTATGGACCGTCTGCCGCAGAATGACATGCCGATGCTCGTCTCGGCCATCAATTTCCTCCTCAGGGACAACTTGTTCGACAGCCTCGACGAGGTGTGCGATTATTATCATGAAGACCGGACCGCGCTTGAATCAAGGCTCAAGGCGGCCGGGTACACATATTCCGAGGAGCACAAAAGGTTTATCTGAGTGCTCGGTTCCCCTGATGGTGAGCAGGGCGCCCGCGGCGCTAAATGTCTATCCCGAAATCGTCGCCGACCTTGAAGTAGGGCGTCCCTCCGTCAAGGTTGATACCCATGTTCTCATCGAGTTTCATCCCGAAGCCGAAGTCCCCCTTCTCGTTGATGAAGGTGTCGATGCTCCTGTCGTCGCTGTCGTCTAAGAAAAACTTGAACATAGTGCTTTTGTGTTGGTTGAGTTATAGGCAAATATACAAATTATGCTCTAAGAAGTTGTTTTGATTTATGTTGAAAATTCTTTTACTTGCTTTTTCGCCATATTTTTTCCTGGCTTTTTCGGTCAGATAGTTCTACTATCTTTCTCAAAATCCAGAAAAAACTCTGACAGAAAAATCTTCATAAAATTTATGACAAATAAATTCAAAACAACTTCTAAACGACTTCTCAGACACCGGCTTCTTCTTTTTTCGAGATTTTTCTGATGCTCTCCGGGATTCCGGTCCCGAACTGCTCCGCGAGTTCCGCTTCCACTATGGCGGCCACTTCACGGCGCTTTCTGGCCTGGGCGATCGCGAACTGCCTGTTTTCGCGGCGACGGCGGCGGTATCCGGCCCACTTGTCTTTGTTTATCTGCAGCGTCGCCTCCACGCGGTCCATTGTCTCCCGGAGCCTTGACTTGCCAAGTTCGCACTCCCAGACGGTCATGACACTCCAGCCGATGGATTCGAGGCGCTGGGCGTTCGTGAGGTCGCGTGCCCGGTTGCGGGCAACCTTGTCCTGCCAGAACGTGGTATTGGTCTTGGGGACGGTGTAGCTGTGGCAGCCTTTGTGCCCGTGCCAGAAGCAGCCGTTGACGAAGATGGCGGTGCGATATTTTGGGAGGACGATGTCAGGGGTGCCCGGGAGGTTCCGGACATTCACGCGGTACCGGAATCCCCTCCGCCAAAGCTCGCGTCTGGCGGCCAGCTCGGGGCGCGTGTCCCTGTTGTGGATGTGCGACATGCAGTTGTGCCGCTGCTGTGGTGTCATCCTGTCCGGCATTGTGATTCTCTTTGTCCTTGCCGCCCTGCTGCTCTCGGCGCTTTCTGTCTCGGCTGCGTGTCGTCCCTTGGCTTGCGAATGTTCTGACTCGCCTTTGCCCGTGGCTCACTGTTGTTCTTGGCTTGCATGTGTCCCGGGTTCGCCGTTGTCAGTGGCCTTGCGAGAATGTTCTTGGTTCGCGTCGGCGCCGCTCGCGGCTGGCTCTTCTTGCTTGCAAGTGCTAAGTTAGCAATTATTCTTCATGTGGGCGGAGGCCCTTGCGGATTGATGACTTTTTTAATAACTTGCACTGATTATCAGTGAGGTTGGTTGAATAACTGATTTTCGTGACATAAATGATCAAATACCATTGGTTGTGAAGTTTGATGGATTGCACTCTGGTGGAGTGTTCGCCTGAGGCATGAAAGATGGGGATACAATGAAGACAATAAATGTAGTGGCTGCGGTGATTATGAGGGAGGGTAAGGTGTTCGCTACGCAGCGGGGATATGGTGATTTCAAGGACGGGTGGGAGTTCCCGGGCGGGAAAGTCGAGGCTGGGGAGAGCCCGGAGGACGCTCTGCGTCGTGAAATCAGGGAAGAGCTGGAGACAGAGATCGGTGTCGGGCATCTGATCGACACGGTCGAGTATGATTATCCGGCGTTTCACTTGTCGATGCGCTGCTACGCGTGCAGCATAGTCTCCGGGAATCTCCACTTGGTCGAGCACGAATCTGCCCGCTGGCTCTCCGCCGTCGAGCTTCGCTGCGTCAACTGGCTCCCCGCCGACGACCAGCTCCTTCCCCTGATTGAACGGGAGTTGCTTACGGCTTCAGAAGATTGATAGGTGCCACATAGACGCCGTCCTCTCGCTTGTAAGCGCCACCAACGGCAGTGAGGACCAGCAGGAATGAAGGCGAATTCTCGTCACTCTTCTCCTCAATCTTCGACTTGAGCGTTTTCAGGGACGTGGCACCGGCCTCTATCAGTTCATCCCCGCCCAATTTGATTTCAATGGCGCCCCAACGGCCATCTTCCAGATGCACCACGGCGTCGCACTCCAGCCCGGCATTGTCGCGATAGTGACGAACCTTGCCGCCCAGGGTGTCGGCATAGACGCGGAGGTCCCTGACGGCCAGATCCTCAAAGAAAAGGCCGAAACTCTCCAGGTCACGCATCAAGTCTTCCGGCATGATGTTCAATGCCCGGCAGGCGATGGACGTATCCACGAAATGCCGGGTGGGCGTTGAACGGATGGATGTCTTGGAACGGATATTCGGATTCCAGGCCTCCATGTCTTCAAGAATGTACAGGTCGTTCAGCGCCTCAAGATATTCGTCAAATGTCTTAGGGTCCATCGTCCGCTCATTGCTCTGGCGAACGTCCGCTATGATGGTTGACAGGGCAGCTTCCGTGGAAATATGGCGGGCATAGCTGCGCACAATCATCCGCAGCACCTCGGGCTTCTTGTTCCGGAAACGCTCATTCTCCGAATCGTCGAACATAAAGAGCCCGTTCCAGTAGTTCTTCGTAATCTCGATGGCGATGTCCTTCGGAGCCAGTACGGCTATCGGCCAGCCTCCGCGGCACGTAAGATGAGCTGCATCCTCCAACTGGAAATCCTGGTTCAAGTCCCAGGGGAAAGAAGCCCCTCCATCGAACAAATCCTTCAGGGAAACCGTTCCCTTGGACTCCTTCGACTCCCACAGGCTCATCGGGCGCATCTTCACCGGCCCCGCTATGGTGCACTTCCGTCTTGTCTGCAGGAGTAGAACTGCCCGTGAGGATGTACTTGCCGAACTCATATTTGATGTCAAGGTCATCCTTCACCTGGTTCCAGATGTCAGGAGCCTTCTGCCACTCGTCGATAAGTCGGGGATTCTCGCCCGGCAGGACTGCCTTAGGGTTCATCCGGGCCATTGCAATGGCCTGCTTCGTATTGAGTTTCCTGACTTTATCACTTTTTAGGCATTTTTCTAAAAATCGGCCTTTTGTGCTGC
>UQMB01000002.1 GCA_900541925.1 uncultured Bacteroidales bacterium
GCGCTCTTTCTCCTGGCTGGAAAACTTTCGAAGAATCGCCATGGATTACGAGTTCTATTCTGATACGGGAGAGACAATGGTTCAACTTGCTATCTGCCGACTTATGTATAACAAATTATGCGACTAAATTTAAATAGCTCCTAACGCCCGGAATCGTTCTTGAAGTTCAAAGATGCGTTTGAGAAGATCATCAAAGGAAAGGTGCTCTCCATACACAAAGTGCTCCAGCATCTCGCCATAGTCGGCTTCCCATTCCTTCAAGCATCTTTCCGGAGGGAGGAACTCAATGAATCCAGGATAGTCCTTGTCATAATCGGCATACCCGACATGGTAGAACTTGCGACGATGCTCCACAATCTTGCCATACAGCTCCTTATCAGAGAGTGCCATCTTTCCGAATTCTGTGTCCATCAGTCTTTCAAGGTCGTACAAGTGACGAGTCATTCTGAGACTTCTCGGCTCCGGCTTCTGGAATTCCTCATTCAGCAGGAATGCTTTCTCCAAGAATGTCCTTGACGGAAGAATTACCGGTATCGTACATTCAGATTCCTGATCGTCTTCCGGGAAATGAGCACTGATGATTGAACTGATGCTCCTCGGTTCAAATGGCTCGCCCATCGAAAGGCAACTAATCTCAATCTTGACTCTCGACGGCACATAAGGAGAGCTGTCAGAAGATACGGAAGGATAGTTGACATAAATCACCGTAGGGTCCGCATCTGACGAAATTGGATTGCCGACTTCATCAACGATCTCAGGTTTCACCTCATAGCCCGAGAGGCCATGCGCTTTCAGCTGCGCATCAAGATCTCCGGCAAGAGTGGCCACAATGAACTTGCGGCTCTTCTTGCGGAGATTCTTTAGTTGGGTGTTGTTATCAAGTTGAGGCACAAAGAATCGATGATTGAGCGCCACATCGATGTCTTCTGAAAAACGGTCAATCAGGTGCCAGCCCTTACTGAGCGAGGTTCCGCCCTTGAACTCCAGGTAATCTTTGCAAGAAGTCTGGAACAGAGCTTTCAGTGTCATGCTCACCCACCAGTCTTTCTCAACCGCATATTCTGGAAGATGCTCTCCCGCCGCTGCCTGCTGAAGGATCACTTTGCGCTCCAGCAGTTCTTTGTCAATCCATTTTATCATAGTTCGATCTCCTTTGCGATATTCCAAACAGTTTTCCTTACCCAGATGGGTGCTACTTTCAAGTCCTGTTCAAAAGTCTCAATCGGCAGGTTCTTCTGCAGAAGGCCTTTGATGACCGCACGATGTTGATCGGTCATCCTGTTTTCTCCGATTGATTTCATCGCCTGGATCAGGATGGCCAAGAACTTGTCCTTGGCCGCGAAATTCTTCGGGACGCAACGTTTGAACGTAACGACGCGAGGTCCCACTTCGATTTTGCGAGCCGCGCCCGATGTCAAATATACATGATTCATCGGAACCTGCGTGGAGAGTCCCAGCATATTCTGCGCAGTCTCCCCTGTCGGCAATACCTGGGCATTATCTCTGCGGGCTATGGCTTTAACCAAATCGCCGACTTCCGGATATAGAATGCCGAAACGAGTTTGAATCGGTTTATAATAGACTCCTTTTGCCAAACGGCACAGAAGCCCCTTCTCAGCGAATTCCGATAAAAGACGGCTAATAAACACATCGTTGCCGGTCTTAGCAAAGTCCGATACAAAGAACAAGGTCCCGGCCTCGCTTTGTTGTATCTGCTGTTCTATGTCATCAACTATACGCATAGTATTTAGGTAGAAAATTTTTGCAAAAATTTCTACCTGCAAATATAAGCGATTTCAATTATCCACGTAACAAATCTCAACGAAAATCGAACAGATAAAGGTTCTGAAACACAGGCACAGGGCTGTGATTCTGTTCAAATACAGACTGGACTACATCTTCAAGTGTCTTGTGAACCACACAATATCGAGTCGATGTTTTCAAATTCTTATCATATACTTAGATTTCACTCAATGAGTGCAAATTTAAGCACATTTGTGCACACATTAAGTGCGTAAACCAACAGGACGCCACAGCCATGTGACCCATGCTCCCCCCCCCCAGACCAAATCCGACCTCCTCAGACTCACTTCCCGTATTTCTCGACCGCTTCGTAATATGTGTCGAGGCTTCCGATGTCAAAGCGGCCAGCGCTCATGGGCCAGGCGTGCATGGTGGTGTGCCCCACCATGTAGTGAGCCAGATTGCCCGGGGCGTCCTTGCCACAGCCGTTCTCCACAGAATGACGCACCAGATCCAGATCCTTCTGCAGGTAGATATAGAACGGCGGCACCGCCCAATGGCTCTTCGGCACCTGCGGCTTCTCTTCCATATTCAGCACCTTCATCCTGTCATCCACCACAATGACCCCGGTGCGCTGGAGTTTCTCTATGCTGGGCTGCTCATGGCACATGATGCAGCTGCTCTGCTTCTCTTTTGCGAAGGCCACAAACTCGGCGAAGCTGAAAAAGAGCAGATTGTCTGCCGCCACTACCAGCAAGTCATCATCTATCTGCAACTTATCCATCGCGTACAGCAAGTCGCAGACAGCGCCCAGACGGGTCTCGTTGCTCTCCGTACCGTCATCAACGATGGTGACAGGCTTTGAGTAATGTTGCTCAGAGGCCCACCGCTCAAAGATGTCGGCAAACCTGTGGTTAGTGATAACGACATGCTCATCGATGTCATCAATCCGGTCAATGTCATCGAGCATACGACCAAGTATGGTATTCTCCCCTATCTTCAACAAAGGCTTCGGAAAGTTCCTTGTCAACTCTCCCAACCTGGTCGCATATCCGGCTGCTATAACGATATTCTTCATACGAAACGGGCTCCGTCGTCACTCTTGCAGAAATACACTTTGAACGTATCCTTGTATTGCGGGAACTGTGCCAGGTATTTCTCAGTGATCTCCTTTTCTATGCTCTCTTTTTTGGCGGGATCCACAATGGCTATGCAGGCCCCCTTGAACCCGGCGCCAGAGAACCTCCCGCCGTAGACGCCGTCAGTGGTGAGCATGGCATTGTAAATGGCTATTAGCTCCGGGCTGCCGCACTCATAGTTATGGATACTGCTCTCGCAACTTGCCTTGGACAGGCTGCCCAGCCACTCCAAATTGCCCGTCTCCCAAGCCGTTATGCCTTCCCTCACCCGCTTGTGCTCTGAGAAGAAGTGCTCGGCGCGCCGTGCAAAACGCGGCGGCATCTCGTCCCGGTGCCGCCTGAACATGCTTTCGCTCACATCGCGGAGGAAAGTCTTGCTCTGTTCTTTGAGCGGGATGTTCTCGTATGCCTGCACCAGCCATGTCGCCGTCTTACACTCAGCCACGCGCAGGTTGTAATCGCTGCTCATCAGGCTGCGGGTCAGGCCGCTGAAGAATATGCCGAGTTCGAAGTCAGGCATGTTGGCCACCTTCGGTATCAGACGGTACTCATTGCTCTCGCAGTCCAACATCAGCAAGTGGTCTTTCTTGCCAAGAGCGATACAAGCCTGGTCGAGAAGGCCATTGTTCAGACCTATATACTCCCGCTCCGCCTCGCTGGCGATCTTCATCACTTCAAACGCCTCCAGCTGTATGCCGTTAGCCTCGGCGAACGCCATCACGTATGCGATCAGCACGGCCGCGCTCGATGACAATCCGCCCACGGGGATTGAGCCCTTGACAACACCGGTGATGCCTCTCTGCAACTTGAATCTTTTCTGCAGCGCGAACATGGCGCCCCGGGCGTAGTCTCCCCAGTCACCTTGTTTCACCAGCGCCGGCGTGACAATGTCAAACTCCACATGGCCGGAGAAGGTCTCGCTGTCCAGGACAACTCTGCTGCCTTCACTGACATCAAACCAGAGATCGACGCCTTTGTCTATGGCAAAGCCAGTCACCAGGCCGTGCTGGTGATCGACATGCGCACCCAAGGTGCAAACACGATATGGACTGAAAATATGGTATTTCATACGCTTACGGTACTGCCCTACGGTGTTCACCAAATGAACTTGTCGTAGTTATTATAGAGCAGGATATCGACTCCGGCCAATTTGTCAAAGCCTTCTCTACCGCACCAGATTCCCCTGTCCCTTCAACTCGTTCTGAATGTACTCCAGAGAAGCAATCTTGGCTTTGGTCTCCTCCAAGTCGAGGCGACGTGTATTGTTGGAGTTGAACTCCTCAATGGAAACACGCTTCACATCACCATCCTTAAAGTACTTATCATAGTTGAGGTCGCGGTTATCTGCCGGCACCCTGTAAAAGTCCCCCATATCGACAGCCTTTGCGCACTCCTCTTTAGTGAGCAGGGTCTCATACAGCTTCTCTCCGTGGCGGATTCCAATGACCTTGATGTCTTCCTTCTTGCCGCCAAAGAGTTCGCATACAGCCTCTGCCTGTGTCTGGATAGTACAAGCGGGCGCCTTCTGCACAAAGATGTCTCCGCTCTGACCGTGTTCAAAAGCAAAGAGGACCAAATCTACAGCCTCGTCGAGGCTCATGATAAAGCGGGTCATGGACGGTTCTGTAAGGGTGATTGGCTGACCGCTACGAATCTGGTCTATCCAAAGAGGAATGACGGAGCCACGACTGCACATCACATTGCCATAGCGTGTGCAGCAGATCTTTGTCTCGCCAGAGTAACGGCTTTTGGCCACAGCTACCTTCTCCTCAATAGCCTTGGTAATTCCCATAGCGTTAATGGGATAGGCAGCTTTATCCGTCGAGAGACAGATGACCGCCTTCACCTTGGCCTCAATAGCAGCTGTGAGAACATTGTCTGTACCGATTACATTGGTACGGACAGCCTCCATCGGGAAGAACTCACAACTTGGCACCTGTTTCAAGGCCGCAGCATGGAAAATATAATCTGTACCAGGTATGGCGGAGCGGCAGGACTCAAGGCTTCGCACGTCACCGATATAGAATTTGATCTTGTGAGCCACATCCGGATACTTGGCCTGATACTCGTGGCGCATGTCATCCTGTTTCTTCTCATCACGGGAAAAAATGCGGATTTCGCCAATATCTGTGCGTAGGAAACGCTTCAGGACAGCGTTCCCAAAGGACCCTGTCCCGCCACTGATGAGTAGGACTTTGTCTTTAAAGATTGACATAATATACTGATGTTTAATAATCTATTCCTAAGTACATGACAAAAACTCAAACGCATTTATCTCTGTCGTGTTATTAGTCGTTTTTCCTGACAGCACACCGGTCATCGAGCATGTACACAATCTGGAATCATTCCAAACTCCCGGCAGAATCATACATCAAGCCGTCCTTCAGAGGGGGTACCCGATACAGGCCACCACGCTGCAAGCGGTCTTCAGTATTGTCGAGTAAATCACGGTACTGCCCTACAGTGTTCACGCCAAACAGTACCTTCGCCTCATTAAAGTATCCTTTTGATGTCAGATTGGGAAGTATGAACGTGTCGCGGTTATATACACTCAACTCCGGCCACCAATATGGATCCAACATGTCGCCAGACGAATTCCAGAGCGAGATGTAATAGAGCAGGATATCGGCCCGGACCAGTTTGTCAAAGCCCTCCTCAGAGTACTTGGCCACATAATCCGCCGTGACGCTGATACGCTTAGGTTGGCTGGTGTTCAAAAACTCATTCAAAGTATAATTATACTCCCGGAAGCGCATAAAACTCACCTCCCGCGTTATTCTATACCTTTTGTAATACACCTGAAATCTGTTTCGGAGTATGGCTTGCAGGGCATCAAAACAACGATTCTCAACGAGCACCGCAGTGAGCGATATGAAAAGGAACTGGTTAAAGAAGCGATAGTGATCATTGCGGAGGACATCAGGACTTGTGTCCGTATACAGATTCACTCCTCGCTCCTCATAGAAATTCAGCAACTTCCCGAAAAAAACAGGCAGATAGCGTCTAAGGAATGGATGCTTGTTTACCGCAAACATCTCCACCACGGATAGGAACTCCTTACGCATCGGCTCCAGTCTCTCAATCCCCTCCACCACCTTAAGAGATAACTGATCTGCGCGGGTTATCCCCTGGATATTGATGTCGTATTCCCCAAGACGTTCTATGAACGCCTGAAAGTAATTGCTGACAACAATCTCAAGATTACTGTTATCTGCCAAAACGGCATCGATCACCGCCTCCGCTGTCCACTTGTTCTTATCCATTAAAGCAGGTGTTTTGCAAGAAACCCTTTAATCGGGTTCAATGATTCTGAATCGAGATTCCATATCTCACCATCGTACCACTGCCAATCACCACTTCCCGATTTACTCTTCTTTGTACGGGAACCAGGAAGTGAAGTAATATATGTGTGTAACTTGCCCTTACGGTTAGGGGTACTGTAGAACGGCTTACCATCACTAGCTTTTCTCTTGGAGATGCAGCATTCATACTTGCGGAAACAGTCAAAGAACTCAGGATACAAGTCATCACGGGCAATACGTTCCATGAGCACCTCCACATCACCGTCACCGTTGTTGTCTGGCCAGAGAAACAATTCAAAGTCCAAGCCCATTTCGTCTTTTTTCTGCAACAGATGCCTGCGTCGTCTCTCGAAGCCCCCGTTATTATCACTGCTGTCTGCATCGAAAATCACCAGATTCTTCCCTCCGGCATCAGTATTTGCGCGCATCGCATTGGCGTTAGCCGCATTATTCGAGTCCAACAGATTGGTGTAACCGCCTGTGGGCGCCAGAAAGTATTTATCCGGTGAGATTCCCATCCTGTCAAGGATTGCTGTCAGAAACTTCGCCTCAGGGGTCTTCTTATCCTTCGCTTCTATAAAAATATTAACCATACAACACCCACTTATCTTATCTCCAGTTCCTGTTCTATGGCATATCCGAGCTGACCGACAGAATAACGATATGACTTCAATTCATCTCCTGTCACCTTCTGAAGCTTATATCCGGAGGCCACTTCAGCGCCATCAACACTCTTCACATTCTGCGCAGCCTCCTGAAGTCCCTTAATGGAATCCACATCGTGCGTAGTGGCAAATACCTGCACATCGTTCCTGATCGCGGCCCGAATCACGACCTCCCACATGGGTTTCATCACAGAATAATGGAATCCGTTGCTGAGTTCATCAATCAACACCACACCACCTTTGCACTGGTAGATGCTGGTCAGAAAAGACACTATCTTCCGGACACCGTCGCCCATCAGATTAATGGGAATCCGCTGCGGCAAACCGACATCAACAAACATCATATTATCCATAAAAACCGGATTGTTTGCACCCGGTTCCAAAACCTGCAGTGCTTCTACAAGGAAGTCCTCATCCTTATTCATTATGATATTCTGGAGCCCCTCGACAGAAGCAGCAGAATCATAACGGGGACTTAGATAAACGCACTTCAGTTTCTCCGTATATCGGCTATCCACCTGCGGTTTCTGGCCTACCATGTTGGCCCCGCCAACATCATACAAAACTTCCGAAGAATACTCGCCATCCCGGGTGTTGTATTCCATGCGCAGGCCATAATGATATGACATTTCGGTCGAAACATTGTCCGCACCCATAGATGTCGTCTCCCGGAAACAGTTTATAGCCAGACGACGCTCCTGACTGCCATTGATGGCAATCTGGATCTTTCGAGATGAATCCATCTGATAGAAAAAGCAATGGATGTCATCCTCTGTCAGGTTGGTATAGGCCCGCATCGCGTTGATAGAAGCCGGCAAAAGCGGATTGGACTGGCCACAAACAAGGAAGATGGCCTCAAGCAATGAAGACTTGCCACAGTTGTTCTTCCCGAAGAAAAGATTCACCCGCGACAACCCGTCAATCTTCCCATGTTGAATCCCACGGAAATTGTTGATTTCGACATTATCTATCATACCTTCTCATTCTCATTTAACTCATCCCCACAGCCCCCGACACCGTCAGTCGCGCTTGAAGAGGTCGCGGGTGTAGACCTTGTCGACCACATCTTCAAGGCAGGCGTCGAACCTGTTGGCGATTATGACCTGCGCGCCGGCCTTGAACTTCTCCAGGTCGTTGACCACCCTGCTCCCGAAGAATGTGCTGCCGTCCTCGAGAGTGGGCTCGTAGATGATGATTTCGGCCCCCTTGGCCTTGATGCGCTTCATCACTCCCTGGATGGAGCTCTGCCGGAAATTGTCGGAGTTGGACTTCATCGTGAGGCGGTAGACCCCTATCACGCAGCTGCGCTCCCTGGCGCTGTCCCACTGTCCGTTGTCGGCATAGTAGCCGGCCTTGTGCAGCACCGCGTCCGCGATGTAGTCCTTGCGGGTGCGATTGCTCTCGACTATCGCCTGGATCAGATTCTCAGGGACGTCGGCGTAGTTGGCCAGAAGCTGCTTGGTGTCCTTAGGCAGACAGTAGCCCCCGTAGCCGAAAGAAGGGTTGTTGTAGTGGGTCCCGATACGCGGATCGAGTCCCACACCGCTAATTATAGCCTGAGAATCAAGACCTTTGACCTCAGCATAGGTGTCAAGCTCGTTGAAATAGCTGACCCGGAGGGCGAGGTAGGTGTTGGCAAAAAGCTTCACGGCCTCGGCCTCTTTCATCCCCATATAGAGGGTCGGTATATCTTTCTTGAGCGCGCCTTCCTGGAGAAGCGCGGCGAATGTCCTCGCGTACTCAGCCGCCTCAGGATTGCCGATGGCGGCGATGGCGGCGTTCTCCTCGTCCCATTTCTTGTTCTTGTCGGACGGGAGTATCTCCGGATAGCCCACTATGATCCGTGACGGGTAGAGGTTGTCGTACAAGGCCTTGCTCTCGCGGAGAAACTCCGGCGAGAACAGCAGGTTGAAGCTCTTCCCCTTGAGCGAGGGGTCGGTGAGGAACTTGAGAGCGTACTTGACATAGAGGCTGCGGGTATAGCCCACCGGTATGGTGGACTTGATGACCATCACCGCATCCGGGTTGACGCTGAGCACCAGGTCGATGACATCCTCTATGTGATGGGTGTCGAAGTAGTTCTTCTCCGGGTCGTAGTTGGTCGGCGCGGCTATCACGATGAAGTCGGCGTCCCGGTAGGCTGCGGCCCCGTCAAGGGTGGCGGTGAGGTCCAGCCCTCCCCCGGCGCCGTCCTCGAATTCGCCGCGGAAATACTTCTCGATATACTCGTCCTGGATGGGACTCACACGGCTGTTGATCTTGTCGACTTTTTCCGGTATGACATCCACGGCCGTCACTTTGTGATGCCGGGACAGCAGGGTCGCGATGCTCAGGCCCACATAGCCCGTGCCGGCGACCGCTATCCGTATATCCTCAAATCGTCTCATGGTCACGCTGTTGTTTTATGTCCGCCGCGTCCCGGACCTCCGCCCATGACAGAGCCGTCAGGGCAAAACCCGGGCCTCTTGCCTACACGGCAATTCTTGGCTATAGAATATTTCTTGGGGACATTGAACCTTTTTTATTTCATTAAGGTTCAATTACTTACAATGTCGCACCGGGAATCTCCCGGCTATTTCGGGGGCCAGCCGTCTCACGCGCAGGCCGACTATACCCTACAAATATAGGTTTTTTCGCCGAAAAGGCCACACCTGGAGCCCATTAATTTCACAAGTGCTTTGTAATTATCCGGCGAAAGCAGTATGTTTGCGCCACCAAACAACAGAACCGTATGATGCGAGAAATGCAAGTCACCCCCGCGCTCCGCAGATATGTCGAGGAGCAGATCATCCCGATGTACGACACGTTCGACCCGGCCCACAGACGGGAGCATGTGCGTCACGTGATGGACGAGGCGCTGCAACTCGCTGGGCACTACCCCGTCAAGGCGGACATAGTCTATACGGCGGCCGCCTACCACGACACCGGACTCGGCGCGGGACGCAAGACCCACCACCTGACCTCGGGAGCCATCATCCGCGGCGACCGCAACCTCCTCCAGTGGCTCACCCCGGAGGAAGTGGAACTGGCGGCGCAGGCGGCGGAGGACCACCGGGCCTCATCCGGCCGGGAGCCGAGGTCGATATACGGCAAGCTCATAGCCGAAGCCGACAGGCAGCCCGAGCCGCTCACAGTGATACGCCGCACAATCCAGTACGGCCTCAAGAACTACCCGGAACTGAGCCGCGAGGAGCAATGGCGGCGCATGATGAAGCATCTCCGGGAGAAATACGCCGACGGCGGCTACCTGAAACTCTGGATTCCCGAGTCGGCGAATGCGGAGAAACTCCGTGAACTGAGAACCCTCATCCGGGACGAATCCGGGATGAGGGCTGTATTCAATGAGGTTTTCGATTCGGAGATCACTCCACGGCGAGGAGATTCTTGAATGAGGAGCCGAAGATGAGGAATTCCGTGTTCCCGGCTATGGTGCCTTCATTCTGCCCCCAGAGGAACGGCCAGTCATCGTAGTTCTCGAAGTGGTCAGGATGCCTGAAAAGCAGGCCCGGGGCCACATTGCCCGGAATGAACGAGAAGTCCGCCCTGTTGTTGCCGTAGAACACGGCCTTCGGCCTCGTGGCGCCCACCACGGCGGCGAGCGAGTAGTTGTGGTACGGGTGACAGCCGAAGATGTAGTTGCTCACCTTGAACACATTGTCGGCGGAGACAATCTCCGGGAAGTGCGTCGAGGCAAGGCACAGGGTGGTCCCGAAGCTGACCACGGCTCCGCTCCCGGCCCAGTTGCCCATCCCGACAGGCACGCCGTAAGGGTTGTCCTCCTCCAGGCCTGCGACATACTCGGCATATTTCTCCACATACGGGCGGAGTTTCTCCTTGTAGGCCGGCTCCATGTAAGGCACCGCCTCAAGTGCCGTCCCGATGCCCGCGTTCACGAAACGGTCCAGCATAGGCCAGATGGCCTCCTCGAACCTGTCAAGATAGGCTTTCTCACCCGTGGCCACATAGAGCTGGAGGTTCGAGGCAGCATCTCCGCCAGGTCTTCCGGATCCGGCCTGCGGGGCCTTGGCAAGCAGTTCCGCGGCCTCCTTCTGGAGCCTCCTGGACTGCTTGAGGGCACGCTCGGAGAGCTCGTCATTGTAGCCCTTGAGGGCGCGGCTCGCGGCGGCGAACATCGTGGAAGCCCTCATGTCGAGGGACGGGTTGCGGCTGGTGAAAGCCCACATGTCGTCCGGAGTCCCGCTCCTGCGGCCATCGGCCGAAACCTGGTACGGACGCAGCGACGGGTCGTAATGGAGACCGTCCGTGAGCGATGCGGCGTCCCCGAGGTGGTGGTAGTTGTCCAGCACGGAGTTGGAGAGAGTCTGCGACATGTGGCCGATGTTCTCGGCCTGGGCGAGGAGGTTGAGCACCCCGTGCTCGATGTACTGGAGGACATCAGGGATGCCGTCCGGGCGGTGCAGGTCCACATACCTCTGGCTCTCGCTGACGAAGGTCATGTCACGCATCGGACGGAAACGCTCCCAGATGGAGACGAGGTTCTGGACCACGGATATGTTGGCGGAAGTCTCGATGTCGAAGTCGCCGGCATCGAAGTAGCCGCCCACATTGAGGCCCGGGATGAGTTCAAGGGCCTTGTACCTGGTGTCGGTCGTCGGGCCCTGCCAGTGCAGGTCGAAATGGTCCGTGCCCGGAGGGGCCTGGAGATATCCCTCCTTGAACGGCTCCCCGTGCCATACGCGGTAGGCCTCATTGACCGCGACGTGGTTCATGTGTATAGGGATCCACACATCGCTCGTGGCATCGGTGATCTTGTCATAGACACTGTCCCCGATGATGAAGTTGACGGTGCGGACATCCCCGTACTTGATGTAGTATATGCCCGGCTCCGTGACCTGCGAGAAGTCGAATTTGAGGTAGTTGTACTTGAAATATGGCCCCCACATCGATGTCTTTCCGGAGAACACCTTCTTCTCCGTCCCGTCCGGTCCGACCCTGTATATGGACGCCGTGCCACGAGGCTTGTCCGCCTTGTCCAGCTCTATCACCGACACCTTCGGCTGGCGAGGGACATAGCCGACCTGCGAGAGGCCGATGTTAGGCTCGCGCACCCATCCCTTCACGGCGTTCGGTTCCAGAAGCCAGCTGAGCACCTTGCCTGTCTTGCCCTCCGGCAGGATGCTGCGGAGCACGTACCAGCCGTTCTGGGCCAGCATGCGCCCGTCATAGAGCTTGAGAGGAGCGCCGTCGGAGCTGATCTTGACCATCCTCTCAGGGTCGTCCGGGGCGAAGGTCATGCTCTGCCCCTCCGACATCGGAAGCGGGTCCACGAAACGTCCGGTGCCGCGGTCATCGTAGGTCTTGTAACCCTTGAACTGCTTGATTTTCTCACTGTTGGGACGGGTCACGGTCTCACTCACCGCATAGCGCTGGAAGCGCTCCGCGTGCCCGTCCACGAGATATGCCTTGCTCCAGTATTGAGAAGGGAGGAATTCGAGGTTGAACCCGGCCTCGCCCTCAAGGCTCTCTGGCACAGGCTTGTCGAGGTAGACATCAATCCTCACGGCCCCGCCCGCGGCGCTCACGACGAGCCGGGAATCGAAATCATAATCAGGATAACGCAGGCCCACCTCGACCGTCCCCTTGTCCGCATCGACATTGCGGAAGGTGGTCTCAGGCACCAGATCCCACTGCTCAGGGGTGTTGGAGAGGCGCACCGCCCCGCCCTGCACCGTGCGGACTCCATGATGAATCAGCTCGATGCCGGAGTTCTTCTCATCGTTGAAGCCCCCGGTGAAAAGGTTGCTGTAGACGAGGACATTGACTCCCGGCCTCTCGTAATACTCCAGGTCATTAAGTTTCAGCGGCTGCTCGCCGGAACTGCAAGCGGCGGCAAGCAGGGCAAGCGCCGGAAGCAAGTATGGAAGATGTCTCATATTATGTAAGAATGTGGTTTGTCGTCTGGACAAATTTATATAGAGTTGCCGCGCGTGTCAATGCCTGAGCGGGGCGCAGGGGGTGATTTGTATCTTGCGGAAGAAAAAATGTAACGCCCGGGAGCGGCCTTCAACTATTTTTAAATTTTTTCGCAAAATCGCTTGTACAATGGGAAACTGTGCTTATATTTGTATCCGGTTTCCGGTCTGCTCCGGGGACGACAGTTAGTTAGTAGTATATATATACATGTCAGAGCAGAGAATGACAGCCAGGCACTGGATGGCCCTCATAGGACTCGCCTGTGCCGCTTTTATTTTTAATACCTCTGAATTCGTGCCGATCGGGCTCCTGAGTGACATCGGAGCCGATTTCTCACGCACAGAAGCCGAGACGGGCATGCTGATTTCCGTATATGCCTGGATGGTGATGCTTCTCTCCCTTCCCCTGACCATGCTGTTCTCCAGGATGGAGATGCGCAAGCTCCTGCTGGGCGTGATGGGCTGTTTCACCCTCTTCCAGGGATTGTCCTTCCTGTCATCGTCGTATTGGATGCTGATGCTTGCCCGCATAGGGGTTGCCGGCACCCATGCCATATTCTGGTCCATCATACCTTCCATCGCGGTGCATACCGTCCCGCCTTCCCGCCGTTCCCTGGCGCTGAGCGTCGTCGTCACCGGCACCTCGATCGCCGTGATCATGGGCATGCCGCTCGGCCGGGCCATCGGCCTGCTGGTGGGATGGAGGATGACGTTCCTGTGCATAGGGATATTCGCCCTGCTCACCCTCATATTCGTGACCGCCACCCTGCCGGCCATCCCCGCCGGGAAAGGTGTCAGCCTGCACGGGCTGCCGGTGATGCTGCGCAAGAAGGTGCTGACAGGGATATATGTGTTCACCTTGCTCTTCGCCACCGGCTACTACACGGCATACAGCTATATCGAGCCGTTCCTCAAGCAGATAGGCGGGATGCAGGACAGCCTGATCACCGGCACGCTGATGGTGTTCGGCGCCGCCGGCCTCGTGAGCAGCGTGGCGTTCTCCAAACTCTACGCCACCCGGCGCTTCAGCTTCGTCACCATGGCGATGTGCGGACTGACGCTCGCGCTGGTGCTCGTGCGCCCGCTCGCGTTCAGCCATGTCCTGAGCATAGCGCTGTGTGCGGTGTGGGGCATCTCGGTGACGGCCTACAACCTGGCCATGCAGTCTGAGGTGATCTCCGCCGCGTCAGAGGACGAGTCCGCCGTGGCGATGTCCATCTACTCGGGAATCTTCAACCTTGGCATAGGCTGCGGCGCGCTCATCGGAGGCGGCGTGTGCACGCACCTCTCACTCTCATGGGTAGGAGCCGCCGGGGCCGTACTCGCCGGAGCCGGCCTGCTCTACTGGCTGCTCCGCCTGCGCCCGCTGATGGTGGGCAGAGCCTAACGGCTCAGCAGATCATATAAGAAAAGGGAGAACGACAGGACGAGGGCGCAGGCGCTCACGATGTTGCCTATCGTGAAGAGGCGGCTGGCCTTCGTGAATATGTGGTCGTTGATACGCTTCTCGTAAGGTTCAAGGTCACCCGTGACGGACACGATGTCTCCGCGGAGCAGGGAAACCTGGGAGAGGAGTTCCGTCTTGTCCGGGTTCCGCCTGATGAACTGGTCGAGCTGCGAGACGAGCTCCCTCGTGAAAGAGGTGATCACATAGTGGCGGTTGCTGTCGACGATGGAGCCGATAATCGGCCACCTGCGCTTCCTCGGCTGAGGGATGTCTATCTCCTTGATGAATGTCGGTATGAAGTTGTGCTCGTAATTCGACGGGAAGCGGGCATAGGCCTCGAAACGGACGAGTTTGCAGCTGACTCCCTTGGAACTGGCGAGGAAGTGGATACGGATATATCTGGTTGTCAGATTCTTGCTGAGCCTGAACAGCTGCCAGCCGTTGTAACTGTTGCGGAGAGTGTCATAGATGACTTTCCACCTCACGCCGGACTTCCCGTCCGACGGCATGCACTCCCCGGAGGCCGCGTCGTATTTGAGTTCCAGGTCCTTGCCGGAATCATCACATATCAGTATGCGGTAATGGCAGGCCTGGGAACATATCTCCGTCTTGCCGTTGCCCCTGTTGTCCCAGAGCAGGAAGTGTATGGCCCCGATGGACTTGCGCGCGCCGAGGTCGAAAGTGATGCAGTTAGGGGGGCTGACGGCCGAGTACCCGCTGAACTCACTGTATCTCAAGGTCTCCCCCGGCTTCCCTATGCAGGCCGACGGGCAGAAGACATGGTTGCACTTGCCGTATTCCGGGCACAGCGGAGAGCATGCCACACGCATCTTGGTGCTGTCCTTTTCGCCTGCGAGGGCTGAATACTCGCAGGCCGGCTCCAGCACCTTGGCGCCATAGATGAGATTCGCGGTATCCAATTCTGTCTTTTTCATAATGGTCAGGAGAGCAATTTTGGCAGGAGGAAGAAAAGCACCGTGAGGACTATCGATATGATGCCCCAGGTGTTGCCGTTCTTGAGCTTCACGCATACAGGGTCCAGGACTATGCGCCTGGTACCGTCGCTGTTGCGCTCTATGATGGCGAAGTCTTCCGCGATGCTGTCGAGGATGCGGCAGAAATCGGCCGTCTTGAGGTTGACCTTGGAGCCGTGGCCCCCGCCTTCGCGCGAATAGATATTGTCCATCACGATGGGGTTGATCGAGGAGAGCGAGGACTTCGGATAGTCCCCTTGTATGACAGGGCTGATCTTGTTGGCCTCGCAGAGCTGGCGGAACTGGCTTGACAGGTCATAGATTCTCTTGGACACGGGGAAGCCGTCCCCCATCTCCTCGATTATGCTGTTCTTCTTGATTTCCAGCAGCTGCGACAAGCCGCACGGGTCTATGTCATGCTCCTTTATATAGTCCCGCACCTTGGCGAAATCCACATACGACGCCGCTTCCGGGGAGTATGCCCTGAGCCTGACTATCTGGAATCCGGAGCTTCCGGAGCTGTTGCGGATGCAGTGTATCCTTATGAATCGGGCTGAAACGCCGTCAAGCTTGAAGAGCTGCCAGTTGCGGAAACCGTTGTGTCCGCTGTCATATATCACCTGCCACACTATGCTGTCCTTGTCAGGAGCCTTCTGGCCGGCGTAGTCACCGGCGACAAGGACGCGAAAGTAGAACTTGCGCTCATTCTCCCGCCTGTTGGGATCCACCACCGAGTCGAAGAGGAGGAACTGGATCAGGCCGATGTCAAAGTTGCGTTTGAGGTCTATCGTCAGATAGGTCGGGCAGTGGACGCCGCAGTATCCCGACTGACCGTCATACCCGTCGAACACGCTCTTCGTGAGCTCTTCGGGGTGGTTGCACTGCTCAAGCACAGGCTTGCCGCAGGCTATGTCCAGCGAATACTCTTCCGGAATCCCGCAGATTTCGGCCAGGTCAAGCTCCTGCGATGAGTTGCTGCGTTTTAGTGTGTTGACTGCCATATAGTTATTGTGAGTCGTTCTCTGGTTCGAGGTGCAGGGATATCTGAGTGGAGTCGCCGAACCGGTCGCGGAGCGCCCGCTCCACCTGCTTGGAGATGCTGTGCGCCTGCTCCAGCGAGATGTCGGAGTGGAGGACAAGATGCCCCTCCAGCACTATGCCGGGGCCCTCCCGCCGCGTCTTGAGTTCGTGCAGGTCCACAACGCCGGGCACACCCTTCGCCGTCCGCTCAATCTCGTCTTCCATCTCGTCCGGAAGGGACACGTCAAGCAGCTCCTTTATGGCCGGGATGGACATCCTGACTGCCATCACGATGATGAATATGCTGATCACGCAGCCGGCCAGAGGGTCGAGGATGACGAACTTGTCCCCGAGGAGGATCGCTCCGCCGATGCCGAGAAGCGAACCCACGGACGAGAGGGCGTCGGAGCGGTGGTGCCAGGCGTTGGCGACCATCATGGGACTGTCAAGTTTACGCCCCTGCACGGCTGTGTAGCGATAGAGAATCTCTTTGGAGACTATGGACAGCAGGGCCGCCCAGAGCGCTATCATGCCCGGGGCTTCCACACTTTCGCCGCCCAGTATCTTCTTGATGCTGGCTATGCCGGAAGACATCAGGTTCGCCCCGACCACAAGCAGCATCAGACTGATTATCAGAGTGGCGAACGTCTCGAACTTGCCGTGGCCGTAGTCGTGGTTCTTGTCCCGGCCCTTGCCGGAGATGCGGACGAATACCAGCACCACCACATCGCTGAGCAGGTCGGAGAGGGAGTGCACTCCGTCGGCCACCATGGCTGCGGAATGTCCGATGATACCGGCGACGATCTTGAATACGGTCAGAGCAGCATTCACCACCGATCCCACCAGGGTCACGAAAGTTATCTTGTTTGTCCTGGACATACTTTACGTAAAAATAACAAAAATCTCAGGATTAAGTAATCGTTAAAAAATAAGTTGCCGCTTACTAACCAACAGGGGGGGGGCGTGAGAGGCAGTCCGGGAATCAGGAGCGTGTATCGGTTGACGGGCGGGAGAAGAGCCTGCGCAAGAGCGACTTGCAGAGAAAGACAGGCCGGGAGAAGAAACGCTGCGGGAGCTCCATGGCGAGGATGATGCCGAGGACTATCGCGATGGCAGCCTTGGCGGCCACGAAACCCGTGCCGAGCGAGAGCCTGAACTGGCTGGACAGCAGGTAGTAGGTAAACCAGAACACCCCCGCCCCCGGGACGAGCGGGAAGATGCCGCAGAGCACGAAGACGGTGCCCGGGCACTTGTGCATGACCGCCGCATAGCGCGACAACATGCAGATGACCACAGTCGAGAGGACAATGGCGACCGTCGCCCCGATGGAGCAGAATCTGGTCAGGACCAGGAAAAGCCCCCAGCCGACAGAGCCGATGATGCCGGCGGCCACATACTCTCTGCGCGGCGCCCCGAAGAGGACGGCGAAAGCCATGGTGCCCACGAACGCCGCAAGCATCTGCCAGAACAGTCCGGCCGTCTGGGCGTTGACGGTCATCCCGTAAAGCTCGATCATCCCGCCGAAGACAGCCCCGTCCAGGAGGAAACTGATACTCACCCCGAGCGCGATGCAGATGAACCCGAGCATCGCATCCGTGAGGCGCGTGAGGCCGGCTATGTAGTCGGAGTTGGCAAGGTCACGGACCCCGTTGACAAACGGCACCCCGGGAATCAACGGCATTATGGCGCCGATGATGACATTGCTCAGACTCTCACCGAAACCGATCCTGTATGAGACAAGGCACAAGAGCGTAGCCATCAGCGCATTGCAGATGCCGCCGACTATCTTGGAGAGGTAACGGCCGCTGACGGACAGGGAGAACACATAGAGAAGGGCACCCACCACGAATGCCGCGGCACAATCCATGAAACCGCCGCCGAAGACGGCGCAGAAGCCGGCCGCACCGAACGCGGAGCCGGCAATCAGCTCCCACGCGGACTTCCCTGCACCGTCGCGGATAGCCTCAAGCCTGGAGCGGGCCTGCGCCAGGGTGTATTTGCCGGCGGCGATGTCATAGCTCAACTTGTTGACCTCCGCCACCTTGGAGAGTTGTATGCCACGGATGGGGATGAACTCGACATTGGCGTATCTGCCCTTGGAACCGGTGGTGAAAATACCGTTGCTGAGCACGAAAAAATGGCCCGAATCCACCCCGTAGTGGGATGAAATACGCGCCATGGTGTCTTCCACCCGTGAAATCTCGGCTCCGTTCTCCAGGAGAATATGCCCTGCTATCGAAGCGACTTCCAGGACTTCAGCCGTATCGTTCATCTCTTCCATAGCGCAAAAATAGAAACTTTTCCGTTATCCCGTCAACTTCCGCCGAGAAAACATCGGAAGCCCGGGGACGAGAATCACTTTGTCACAGAAGCGGTGACGCAAGGCTCATCAGCCAGGACGCTCCGGTCCTGCTGGTAATCCGGATTGTACTTCCCGCGAGGGATGTCCTCGAATATGTAATGATTGGCCATGCGCGCGGCCTCGATATGATCTGTCAGCGCCGTCGATATGGCGGAGGCGGCAAGGTCCACGAGCAGTCCGATGACGGTGTTTGAGTTGCTGCTCACGGAACAGTCCAGAAAGAGGTCGCAGGTGCGGTCGAAGAGCACCTCCCCGGTAATCGCCGAGCGGATGAAATACCTGATCTTCGTAGAGATGCCAAGGCCGCCCTTCTCCCAGGAGTCAATCTGGGAGAACACCACGGCATCAGCACCGAAGTACTTCCGGAAAGGCGCGAGCGAGGCGTTCTCGAAGAGCTCGGCATCATAGGCGCTCTCAGCCTTAAGGACATCGAGGGCCAGCAGGGGTGAGATCACATAGTAGCCGGCGTCCGCGAGAGGACGGCTGATCGATGTGTAGAGCAGGTCCTTGGCGTCCACATTGGTGGTATTGTTGATCGGAGGCATCACGAGGAGCACAAGAGGCTTCTCCTCATACATCGCAGGATACAGGCTTTCGCGCGTCCGGGGCACCTGGTTCGAGACGCCGCATGAGACGGACAGCAGGGCAGCCGTCACCACGGCAAGAACCCGCCCGCGCACCGGCGCGGCAGCAGATTGGCGGACAGATATCATAGTGCGAGGCGTTCAAGGAGCGGCCCCACGAAAGTGGCCGACTCCGGATAATTGACCATCTCCAGACGCAGCATCTCCTCGCCCCGCTCGCGGAACAGGCCGGCATAGTCGGTCAAGTTGCCGAACAGGCGGCGCTGACGGTCGCTGGCATTGTGATAGAAGATGTCAGCCACATCCGGTTGCAACAGGAGATAGCCGTACTCGGCGCATATCCCCGGAGGCGGCATCTTGCGCGTGCCGTCAGGGCGCGAGACTATCTGCTCATAGACATATATCAGATTGCAGACGCTCTCCGGGGTCCGCTCCTTGTAGTTGCGGTACGCCGCGTTCTCATAGCCCGTGGCGCCGCCCCCTGACGGCCCCCAATAATACAGGGCCGATGTCGTCCCGCAGGACGCGAGTGTCAAGGCTGCGGCCGCAACCGCAAGAATATGTCTCACGGCCGGAAACATTTTCATTTGTCCATAATATAATAGTCACCGAGCCTGTCTTCAGCCAGGGGCTCACCCTCGTATGAACAGAACGAGATTTCCGTCTCAGGAGTGGCGCCGGTCATGGACACCACGGTCACCTTGCCCACGAGGTCGCCGGGGAGCTCCACATCAACCCCGGTCTGGGGATTCTTCACTACCCTGCCCTTGCGGTACACGCTGAAACTGTCACCCTCGGCGAGTCCCTGGGAAGCTCCGCCGGAGATGATATAGGAACCGTCCTGGACTGCAAGGATATATGACTTCCAAGGCTGGTCCATGCATTTGTCGATGATGTTCTCCACAAGCTGCGAGAGCGCTGCGGAGATGGCCTTGTCGCTCAATGTCGCATCGTATCCGGCCGTGCTGCCAAGGCCCAGGGTGGTGCTGGAAGAGGTCTCGGCGTAGCCTTTGGCCTCATCGGAATAGATTATGAGCCCGGTGGAGGCCTCCACGAGGCGTATGCTCACTCCCGCCTCCACGGTCTGCGTCTTGGTGGATGAGAAAAGCTTCTGCCGTCCCTCATTCTTGCGTCCGTATTCCGTGATGGAGCCGAGGATTATGTAGTCCGCCCCTATCTTGTCCATGTCCTTCCCCGCCTCGGCCAGGAGCACATCCAGATCCTCTCTCTCCAGAAGGATGAACTTGCCGCTGGCGGCGAGCTTGGCAGAAAGAATGTCGAGGGCCTGCTTGCGCATAGGATCGTTGTCCTTGTCGTAGAACAGCCCCTTGGCGTACTGGGTCTCATTGGAGAAGCGGCCTATGGCCACCTTACGCTTGATGGTCTTCTCGACGGGCTGCGAGTAAGAAGGCAGCGCCACGAGGAGAGACATCGCCAATGCAAGGAGTTTAGCAAAATTCTTCATAACGGTGTTATTTGTTCCAAATTTAAGAGATAGATGCATAAATTGTCCTCCCCGTAACAATTATTTAATTATATTTGGCCTGCTAACACATTTTTTGTCCTATATGAAGAGAATCGTTGAATGCGTCCCGAACTTCAGCGAAGGTCGCAACAAAGATGTTATCAACAAGATAGTCGCCGCAATCACCGGCGCTGCATCCCCCGTCACAGGTGAAAAAGTCAAACTTCTCGACGTCGACCCCGGCGAAGCCACCAACCGCACCGTGGTCACGTTCGTAGGAAGCCCTGAAGCAGTGTGCGAAGCCGCCTTCCGCGGAGTGCAGAAAGCCGGAGAACTCATTGACATGACCCGCCACCACGGAGCCCACCCGCGTTCCGGAGCCACCGACGTGCTGCCGCTCATCCCGGTGGCCGGCATCAGCCTCGAAGAATGCGCGGAGCTCGCACGCGGGCTCTCAAAACGCATCAGTTCAGAGCTCGGAATCCCGTGCTACTGCTATGAAGCCGCGGCATTCAAGCCAGAGCGCAAGAACCTGGCCGTCTGCAGGGCCGGAGAATACGAAGCCCTGCCGGAGAAGATGGCAGACCCGGCACGCAGGCCTGACTTCGGGCCGGAAAGCTTTGACGAGACCGCAGCCAAGTCCGGAGCCAGCAATGTCGGAGCGCGCAACTTCCTGATCGCGGTCAACTTCAACCTCAACACCACCTCCACCCGCCGCGCCATGGCAGTGGCCTTCGACGTCAGGGAGAAGGGCCGCAAGGCACGCGAGGGCGGCTCGCTCACCGGCAAGGTGCTCAAGGACGCCGACGGCAAGGACATATGGATACCGGGCACCCTCAAGGGATGCAAGGCGATAGGCTGGTACATAGACGAATACGGCATAGCCCAGGTGTCGATGAACATCACCGACATCGCCTCCACCCCGCTTCACAAGGCGTTCGAAGAAGTCTGCCGCGCCGCCCAGGCACGCGGGCTCAGGGTCACGGGGACCGAAATCGTGGGACTCGTGCCGAAAAGCGCCCTCATCGATGCGGGCAAATATTTCCTGGAGAAGCAGCAGCGCTCGACGGGCGTCTCCGACGAGGAAATCATGAAGATAGCGGTCAAATCCATGGGCCTGGACGACCTGAAGCCGTTCAACCCCAAGGAAAAGGTCATAGAATACCTGATGCAGGACGAGGCCGAAGAAGCCGCCAGGCAAAGACTTGTACGCATGAGCCTGAAGGGGTTCGCCGATGAGACGGCATCAGAATCCCCCGCCCCGGGAGGCGGTTCCATCTCCGCATACATGGGAGCGCTCGGAGCGGCTCTCGGGACAATGGTAGCCAACCTCTCCGCCCACAAGAGAGGCTGGGACGAGAGATGGAAGGAGTTCTCCGACTGGGCCGAAAAGGGCCAGGAGGTGATGAAGGAACTCATCGACCTGGTGGACGAGGACACGGCAGCATTCGACAGGATAATGGAGGTGTTCAAGATGCCTAAGGGCAACGACGAGGAGAAGGCCGCCCGCGCGGCCGCGCTTGAAGCCGCCACCCTCTATGCCGCCCAGGTGCCTCTCCGCACGATGAAAGCCGCGCTGAAGGCGCTTCCGATAGCCAGGGAGATGGCCGAGAAGGGCAACCCTGCATCGGCATCCGACGCGGGAGTCGGTGCGCTCGCCGCCACTGCGGCGGTGCGGGGCGCACAGCTCAACGTGCGCATCAACTCCGCCGGTCTTCAGGACAAGACCGCAGCGGCGGAGCTCAACGCCGAAGCCGACGCGATCGCGGCGGAGGCCATGGAGCTTCAGGACCAGATACTTGAAATCGTGAACAGCCACATACAATGAACAACCCCGACCATCATCAACTGAGCTGGCAGGAGGAGATCCTCGAAGGCATACCGTCCTACCTGCCTGAAGCCAAGCCATACGACCCAGAGGTCAACCACGCCCCCAGGCGCAAGGACATCCTCAGCCGCAAGGAGAAGGCCCTCGCCCTCAAAAACGCCCTGCGCTACTTCCCGGAAGAGCTCCATCCGGCGCTCGCCACGGAGTTCGCCGCAGAGCTGAGGGACTACGGACGCATCTACATGTACCGCTACCGCCCGTCCAACGAGATTCTCGCCAGACCGATAGACGAATACCCGGCGAGGTGCCCGCAGGCGGCGGCCATAATGGCGATGATACAGAACAACCTCGACCCGCGCGTGGCGCAGCACCCGCACGAGCTGATAGTCTACGGCGGCAACGGCGCCATCTTCCAGAACTGGGCGCAATACAGGCTCACGATGCAGTACCTCGCGCAGATGACCGACGAGCAGACGCTCTCCATGTACTCGGGCTTGCCGCTCGGGCTCTTCCCGAGCCACCGCGACGCCCCAAGAGTGGTGGTGACCAACGGAATGGTCATCCCGAACTACTCCAGCCGGGACGACTACGAGAGGTTCAACGCGCTCGGCGTCTCCCAGTACGGGCAGATGACCGCCGGCTCCTATATGTATATAGGTCCGCAGGGCATAGTCCACGGCACCACCATCACGGTGATGAACGCCGCCAGGATGCAGCTGCGCAAGCGCGGTCTGGAAGGCACTGCTGAGCAGATGCGGGGGACGCTCTTCGTCACCGCCGGACTCGGCGGGATGTCCGGGGCCCAGCCTAAAGCCGGCAACATAGCCGGAGTGGTGAGCGTCACGGCAGAGATCAACCCGCTCGCGGCGCGCAAGCGCTATGACCAGGGCTGGGTGGACGAGCTCCACGAAGACCTCGACGAACTCATCCCGCGCATACGCAAGGCCGTACAGGACAAGGAGATCGTCTCCATGGCATATATAGGCAATGTGGTCGACCTGTGGGAGAGGCTCGCGGACGAGGACATCAGGGTCGACCTCGGCTCCGACCAGACATCCCTGCACAACCCGTGGGCGGGAGGCTACTATCCGGCGGGCATAGGATTCGAGCAGGCCAAGCAGATGATGGCCGGCGAGCCGGAGAAATTCAAACAGGCTGTCCAGGCCTCGCTCAGACGCCAGGTGGAAGCCATCAACAGGCTCACCGCCAAGGGGATGTATTTCTTCGACTACGGCAACGCCTTCCTGCTGGAGAGCTCCCGTGCGGGAGCGGACATCCTCAGGGAGGACGGGTCTTTCCGCTACCCTTCCTATGTGGAGGACATCATGGGACCCCTGTACTTCGACTACGGCTTCGGCCCGTTCCGCTGGGTCTGCATGTCCGAGAAGCCGGAAGACCTCGCCAAGAGCGACTCTCTCGCCGTCAGCGTGCTGCGCGAACTTGCGGAGCAGGCCCCGGATGACATACGCCACCAGATGCACGACAACATCCGCTGGATAGAGGAAGCCGGCAGGAACCACCTCGTGGTGGGTTCGCAGGCACGCATCCTCTACGCGGACTGTCTCGGCAGGACACAGATAGCCCTCGCGTTCAACGACGCCATCCGCAGCGGCGAGATCAGCGCCCCGATAGTGCTCGGGCGCGACCACCACGACGTGTCCGGCACGGACTCCCCTTTCAGGGAGACCTCCAACATCTACGACGGTTCGCGGTACACGGCTGACATGGCCGTGCAGAATGTGATTGGAGACTCCTTCCGCGGCGCCACCTGGGTATCCATACACAACGGAGGCGGCGTCGGCTGGGGCGAGGTGATCAACGGAGGATTCGGAATGGTCATCGACGGCTCAGAGGACTCCGCACGCCACATCCGCCAGATGCTCTTCTGGGATGTCAACAACGGCATCGCCAGGCGCAGCTGGGCCCGCAACTCCGGCGCCATGAGCGCCATCCTGAGGCAGATGCAGCGCACGCCGCAGCTCAGGGTCACGATGCCTGTAATGGCAGACGACACACTGATAGACAACGCATTGAACACAGAATCATGACACATCATATCTCATCCGAACATCTTACCCTCGACAAGGTTAAAGAAATAATCGACGGCCATGCCAGACTCGTCCTGTCTGAAGAATCCATACAGGCCATCGAAAAATGCCGCCGCTACCTGGACACCAAGATGGAAGACATCGGCCGCCCGGTCTACGGCGTGACGACGGGCTTCGGCTCGCTCTGCAACGTCACCATTCCAGCCGACAAGCTTTCCCAGCTCCAGTACAACCTGGTGGTGTCCCACGCCTGCGGCTCGGGAGAGACGGTGCGCCCGGAGATAGTGAGGCTGATGCTCCTGCTCAAGGTGCAGTCGCTCTCTTACGGGCACTCCGGCGCCCAGCTCGCCACAGTGCAGCGGCTCATCGACATGTTCAACAACGACATCCTCCCGGTAGTCTACCAGCACGGCTCGCTCGGCGCCTCAGGTGACCTCGCGCCTCTGGCGCACCTGTCCCTGCCTCTGCTCGGACTCGGCGAAGTCCTCTACAAGGGCAAGGTCCGCCCAAGCGCGGAAGTAGCGGCAGAGTTCGGATGGCAGCCGATCACCCTCCAGTCCAAAGAGGGTCTGGCGCTGCTCAACGGCACGCAGTTCATGGGCGCGCACGCGGTGTGGTGCCTCCTGAAAAGCCGCCGCCTGTCCAAGTGGGCGGACTACATCGGCGCTCTCTCGCTGGACGCCTACGACGGCCGCATCGAGCCGTTCCTGGCGCTCACCCACCAGCTCCGCCCGCACAAGGGCCAGATAGAGACCGGGGAGAGATTCCTGCATCTGCTTGAAGGAAGCGAACTTATCAAGAGGGACAAGGTACATGTCCAGGACCCGTACTCCTTCCGCTGCATCCCCCAGGTGCACGGAGCGGTCAAGGACTGCATACGCTACGTCGAGTCGGTGATAGAGACCGAAATCAACAGCACCACAGACAACCCTAACGTATTCCCGGACGAGGACATGATCATCTCGGCCGGCAACTTCCACGGCGAGCCTGTAGCTCTCCCGATGGACTCCCTGGCCGTGGCGATGTCTGAGCTGGCGAGCATCTCGGAGAGGCGCACATTCCGCCTCATCGCCGGCCAGCGCGGCCTGCCTTCGTTCCTGGTGGCGAAGCCGGGTCTGAACAGTGGCTTCATGATCCCTCAATACACGGCGGCGTCCATCGTCAGCCAGAACAAGGGCCTCTGCTGGCCCGCCTCCTGCGACTCCATCCCGTCTTCCCAGGGACAGGAGGACCACGTGAGCATGGGTTCCAACGCGGCCACCAAGCTTGTGAGGGTGGTGGACAATGTGGAAGAGGTCCTCGGCATAGAACTGCTCAACGCGGTGCAGGCCCTCGAATTCCGCCGTCCGGCAAAGACCTCCCCGGTGCTGGAAAGCATAGTGAGCGACTACCGCAGGCAGGTGCCGTTCGTGGACAACGACAGCTACCTCCACCCTCTGATCGAAAAGTCTGTACTTTTCCTGGGCAATGAGGAGCATATTCGTCAATATTAAGCAACTCACGGGCATCACCCCTGCGGGCACACTCCGCCTGCGGGGGGATGAGATGTCCCGTTCCGGCAGCATAGAGGACGCCTGGCTCACGGTGGAGGAGGGGCGCATCTCCGGCTTCGGCGAGATGAAGGACCGTCCCGCCGGAGATTTCGACGAGACGGTCGATGCAGAAGGATGCCTGATGATGCCGTCGTTCTGCGACTCCCACAGCCACATCGTGTATGCAGGCACGCGGGAGGAGGAGTTCATAGACAAGATCAACGGCCTGAGTTACGAGGAGATAGCCGCAAGGGGCGGAGGAATCCTCAACTCCGCCGACCTTCTGCACGCCACCGGTGAGGACAGCCTCTACGAGCAGAGCCTTACAAGGGTGAAGGAGATGATGGCTCACGGAAGCGGCGCCATAGAGATAAAGAGCGGCTACGGGCTGACGGTCGAGGACGAGCTCAAGATGCTCCGCGTGATAAGGCGCATCAAGGAGAGCGTCCCGGCAGTGATACGGGCTACCTTCCTCGGCGCACACGCGGTGGGCAGGGCCTACAGCGGCCGTAAAGACGCCTATGTCTCCTTGATTGTCAATGAGATGATTCCGCGCGTGGCGGAACAGGGCCTGGCGGACTTCATCGATGTCTTCTGCGACGAGGGCTTCTTCAGCCCGGAAGACATGGACAGGATACTCTCGGAAGGCGGGCGCCACGGCCTGCGCCCTAAGGTGCATGTGGACGAGATCGCCGTCATCGGGGGCATGGAGACGGCGCTCAGGCACGGAGCGCTGTCCGTCGACCATCTGGAAAGGACAGGAGAGGCCGGCATCGGAGCTCTGCGAGGCTCTGACACCATGCCGACCATGCTGCCGGGCTCATCGTTCTTCCTGGGACTCCCCTACGGGCGTGCCCGCGACTTCATCTCAAGCGGCCTCGGGATAGCCCTCGCAAGCGACTTCAACCCGGGTTCTTCTCCGTCAGGGGACATGCGCTTCGTGATGGCCCAGGGCTGCATCAAGATGAAACTCACCCCTATACAGGCCCTCAACGCCTGCACCATCAACGGGGCTTACGCCATGGGAGTAAGCGACATCTGCGGCTCCATAGAGGTCGGCAAACTCGCCAACCTCATACTGACCCGTCCGATACCGTCACTGGGGTTCATCCCGTACTGCTACACCACCCCGTTCATCCGCACGCACTACATCAAGGGGCGGCCCTGCACCGCCGGCCATGGCGGTGGCAAGGGATACGCCCCATAAAACTTTACGCATATACACGGCTACAGCAGGGTGAAACTCAGCGGCTTGAGATCCTTGTCGGCAGAAGACGGGCCGTAGAGAATCTCGTACCTTCCGGGCGAAGGGGCAAGGCCGTCCTCGCCGTCATAGAAGAAGAACGCCTCATCGTCGAGCACCAGCTTGACATTGACTGTCTTGCCTGCGGCAATCCTCACTTTCTTGAAGGCTTTAAGGGACTTCAGCGGCGCGTCCGCCCTGTCAAGGCTTCTTACATATACCTGCACGACTTCCGCCCCGTCCACGGCGCCGCTGTTCCTGACAGGCACCGTAAGCGTCAGCTTGCGGCCCGGCTTCGCGGAAGTCGAGGAGAGCTTAGCCTGTCCATATTCAAACGAAGTGTAGCTGAGTCCGAATCCGAACGGATACATCGGCTCCCCGCGGAAATAACGGTAGGTCCTACCCTCCATGCTGTAATCCTGAAAGTCAGGAAGTTGGGAGGTGGAGGCGTAGAATGTCACCGGCAATTTGCCGGAAGGGTTGTATCTGCCGGAGATGATTCCCGCAAGGGCGGCTGCTCCGCCCTGACCGCCGTACCAGGCCTGGATGAGGGCATCGTAACTGTCCTCCACGCCCTCGAAGCCCATGGCCGAGCCGGAGCAGTTGACGAAGATGACCGGACGGCCGGTGGCATGCATAGCCCTGAGCAGGCGCCGCTGCACATTAGGAAGTTCTATGTCAGGACGGTCGCCGCCCTCTCCCTCGAACGAGGCCGTAATGCCTCCGACCACTATGATGGCGTCCGCGTCAGCCACGCTGGAGGCAAGAGCCTCGAAATCAGCCATCTCCCTGCGGCAGAACTGCGCGGAGAGCATGGCGAACGGGCCGTCACCGCGCACATATTCCACCTCTATATCGTAGCGTCCGCCTTTCTTGACAGGGACAGACTTGTAGTCCGGTACCGTGTTCCTGAAACCGAAACCGCGGCGGGCCCTGCCACCCTTCTCCACCACGCGGCCATTCACCTTGAGGATGTAGCCGTTGTCGCTGGAGATGTTGTACTGGAGCTGCCCGTCGAACTCGGACCTGAAGGTCCCGCTCAGCCTCACGGCCACATCGGCAGCGTCCACGCCCTCGGCGAAGCCGTAAGCCCCGAAAGTGCTGAAGTTGATCTCGCCGTCACGGTACTCTTCGCGCACCGCCTTGCCTGACAGGCTCCTGCCGGCGTAGAACTGCACCTTGAGCCCTTCCCCGCCGTTGAACTTCGGCAGGAGGTTCTCTGTGTTGTACTCATCCACATAGTCACAGGCCGGATCATAGAGGATTTCCGCACCCGGGAAAGCTTCCTTCAGGCCATGGAGTATGGAGCGGCTGTGCTCTGCGGTCGGCGTGCCGCCGTAGTTGCCGTTGAGCATCTGCACATTGTCGGCGTTGGGGCCGAGGACGGCGAGTTTTTTCACCTGCCCGGACAGCGGGAGGACGCCGTCGTTTTTAAGCAGCACCATAGACTCAGCCGCGGCCTGCACGGCCTGGGCGTCGTGCTCCTCGCTGCTGATGACCTCAGGCCCGAGCCCCGCCCACGGGAGCATCTCGGCAGGGTCGAACATGCCGAGTTCAAAGCGGGAGCGCAGGGTCCGGCGCAGATGGGGATCCAGGTCGGACTCCTTGACCATCCCCTGTTTGAGGGCGTCCAGGAGGGAGATGAAACTGATGCCGCACTCGAGGTCGGTGCCGTTGAGCACGGCGTCCACGGAGGCGTGCACGGCGTCCGGATGGGTCTCGTGCTGCCCCGGGGTGTAGAAGTTGTTGACCGCGTCGCAGTCGGTGAGCACTATGGCCTTGTATCCCCATTTGTCGCGGAGTATGTCTTCGAGCAGGCGGCTGCTCGCGCAGCAAGGCACACCTTCATATCGATGATAGGCGCACATGACCTCCTGCACGTTGGCCTCCGTCACAAGCGCCTTGAAGGCCGGCAGATAGGTCTCCCATAGGTCGCGCCCGGACACGCTCACGTCAAACCTGTGCCGGAGAGGCTCCGGACCGCTGTGCACCCCGAAGTGCTTGGCGCAGGCGTGCGTCTTGAAATACCGCCCGTCGTCGCCCTGCATCCCCTTGACCGTCTGCACCCCGATGACTTCCGTCAGGTACGGGTCCTCGCCGGGGGTCTCCTGCCCGCGTCCCCAACGGGGATCACGGAAGATGTTGATGTTGGGGCACCAGAAACTCAATTCAGGGTTGCCCGGATAGTAGCGGGCTCCCATACCCACATTGAATTCCGGAGCGGAGCGGTTCCAGTTGGCGCGGGCCTCGTCGGAGACGCTGCTGAACACTTCATATACAAGGTCAGGGTTGAAAGTCGCCGCAAGTCCTATATACTGCGGATAGACGGTGTAGCCGTCCGCGCGGATTCCGTGGCAAGCCTCGCTCCACCAGTTGTAGGCCGGGATGCCAAGCCGGTCCACGGACACGGACTTGTTCATCATCAGCCCGACTTTCTCCTCCGGGGTGAGGAGGGAAAGCAGGTTCTCCACCCTCTCCTCCACAGGGAGCGAGGGGTTCCTGAAGGGATAATCATACTCTGCTCCGCCCCCGCACGCAGCGGCGGCCAGAAGCGCGGCGTAAAGAGCCGCCAGCATCTTGATCTTCATACGTTTCAGTGTTTGTATATCAATTCTTTATATGGTCTTATCGGGTCATTGGTGAATATCTCAAGTTTCCCTGTACCGGCTTTTGTACGCAGCTCGACCATCACCGCGGCGCCCGGCGCGACAGTAGTCCCGCTTCTGAGATTGGTCCACGCATCGCCGCAGACCTCATATATGACAAGTGGCGCGGCACCGTCGTTGTGCAACTCCACCGTCCCGCTATACTGCGATGACAGGAGACGGCGGCGCAGCCTTGCCTCCGAAGGATATGTCCGGAGCGCCGGATGCCCCTGCGATGTCCCCGCCTCCGCACATAGCCTTATGCAGGACGCCATCAAGAAGGAGCGCTCTCCTCCGGCATCTACGGCCACGGTGTCGCGGCAGCTGCCCCGCTTCTCCCCGGAGAATGAATACTCCAGGCTGACGGTAGCCGTCTCCCCCGGGACAAGCAGCCCCGGTGCCGAGACTCTCAGAGCCGGATTATCGCAGCTGACCGCGAGCGGCAACGGACGCCCGGAGACATTCGCTACCCTTATCTCCTTCACCGCTGCCTCGCGCGGATACACATATCCGAAAGGGATATCCTTCCTTGACGCGCGGAGCGAGGGACTGAGGGCTACAGGGCAGAGAGCGTCAATCTCATCGTATGCCCCGCGGACCAGGGCAAAGAGCGACAGCGTGGCCAGCTCTTCTCCGCCGGAGCCGAACACTCCGACAGTCCGTACGGCATAACCTGACATGCCCGTAAGGTCCAGGGTCACGTCGACGGAGCCGGTCTGTCCGGGAAGGACCTCCCGCGCGCTCAGGGACGCGCTTATGCAGCTGCACCCCGGCACAGGGGCTGAGAGGGTGACGGGCGCGGCGCCGCTGTTGAGGAAACGGAAAGAATGGTGAAGCCGCCCCGCAGAGGATTCTACCGTCCCGAAATCAAACTCCGTCGAGTCGAAGACAATAGAAATCTCGCCTCCCTGGACATTGAAGTTCAAGAAGGCGAGAGCAACAAATAATTTAACCAATTTTACCATCCGGAGGCAAAGTTAGGTTTCTTCGGCAAAGATGCAACACCTTGACGATACATTAAGTTTTTGGACTGTTACTTCTTGAATTTGCACTTGTTATGTAGCAAAACCGAAAGTAAATCCAACAATATCTGAAGTCCTTTCGGGGAGAGTGAACTATCTTTGCATCAAAATAACATAGAAGCGATGAGAAAAGCCCTGATTATGCTGCCTCTTGCCATAATGGCGACGGCGTGTACAAGCAAACCACAGACACTGAAAGACGCCCTCGAGGGCAAATTCCTGATCGGCACGGCGGTCAACGAAAGCCAGATCCGCGGTATCGACGCCAAGTCGGACTCGATAATCTTCCGGCACTTCAACGCCATCGAGCCTGAAAACTGCCTCAAAAGCGCGGAACTCCAACCGGAGAAGGGTGTGTTCCAATGGGAACTGGCCGACAAATACGTGGAGTTCGGAGAGAAACACGACCTCGCCGTATACGGCCACTGCCTCGTATGGCATTCCCAGCTCCCGGCATGGTTCTGCAAGAACGAAGACGGGACGGATGTCAGCCCCGACGAGCTGAAAGCCAGGATGAAAGACCACATCTACACCGTCGTCGGCCGATACAAGGGCCGCATCAAGGGATGGGATGTGGTCAACGAGGCGATCAACGACGACGGCAGTTGGAGACAGAGCGCGTTCTACCGGATCCTCGGAGAGGAGTTCATTCCGCTCGCCTTCCAGTACGCCCACGAGGCCGACCCGGACTGCGAACTCTACTACAACGACTACAACATGCACTGCGAGGGCAAGATATCCACCGTCATCAAGATGGTCAAGGAGTTGCACAGACGCGGGATCAGAATCGACGCCGTGGGCTTCCAGGGCCATTTCGGGATGGATTACCCGGACGTAAAGCAGCTGGAGAAGAACATCGAAGATGTCTACGCCTGCGGTGTGGGGGTGATGTTCACCGAACTTGACATGTCCATCCTCCCGACCATCACGATGACCGCAGACCTGGCCGGAGTGCCGTTCTCCGAGATACGCAAGGACCCGGAGCTCTCCAGGAAGCTGGACGCCATCATGGTGCCGTATCCGGACGGAATCCCGCAGGAGGCCTACGACAAGTGGAACGAGAGGGCGGAGATGTTCTGGGACATGTTCCTCAGGCAGCACGACAAGATCTGCCGCATCAATGTATGGGGCGTCCAGGACGGAGACAGCTGGAAGAACGGGTTCCCGGTGAGAAGAGAGGGCCGCATAGACGCGCCGCTGCTCTTCGACCGCAGCTACAGGCAGAAGCCTGTCGTCGACTGGATCATAGCAAATGCTGACAAATATTGATTTTTATCAACAATATCATCGGGGCGATGCTGCGGCATCGCCTTTTTTTTGTAAATTGAGCGGATAAACAGATTAACCGACATGTCATCAAAAACAATCCTCCTTTCTGCTGCCGCTCTGCTTGTCACCTGCGCCGCAGCCGCCATGACCCCGTCCTGGATAAGGCACAACAGCATATCCCCTGACGGCAAGACATTGGCATTCAGCTACAAGGGCGACATCTGGACAGTGCCGTCCACAGGCGGCGAAGCTACACAGATCACATCCAATCAAGCCTACGACTCAGAGCCCCTGTGGACCAGGGACTCCCAGAACATCATCTTCACCTCACACCGCGAAGGCAGCAAGGACATCTACTTGACCTCCATAGCAGGAGGCGTCCCGAAACGGCTTACCGCCCTTCCGGGCAACGAGACACCGCTTGCCGTGCTTGAAGACGGCAGCATCCTCTTCAGCTGGTACAACGGCTCCGTGGAAAGCGAGAGCTACGGGGACTTCCCGGGCACGGCCCAGCTCTACCGCACCGACATCAGCGGCAGCGCCCCCTCACTGGTCACCTCCCTGCCGATAATGGCGATGAGCGTCAACTCTGACGGCTCGGTCATCTATGAAGACTACAAGGGCTACGAAGACCCTCTGCGCAAGCACCACACCTCGTCAGTCACCCGCGACATCTGGAGTTACACCCCGGCCGCAGGCGAGAAGGGCATCAGTTCGCAAGGCAGCTTCACAAAGCTCAGCGACTACCGCGGCGAGGACCGCAACCCCGTGTTCGCAGCCGACGGAGACAGGTTCTACTACCTGAGCGAGCGCGACGGCAAATGCTCCAACATCTACCGGAGCAGCCTCTCCGACCCCAAGGAGGCTGTCCGCCTGACATCCGAGACCCGCAACCCGGTCCGTTTCCTGTCCATATCGGATGACGGCACGCTCGCCTACTCCTGCAACGGCGACCTTTTCACCCTGCGTGAAGGCGGCACTCCGGCCAAAGTGAACATCAGCCTCACACGTGATGAGAGCGAGCGCGAACTGCAGAAATTCAGCTACTCCTCCGGAGCAAGCTCGATGGCCGTATCCCCTGACGGAAAAGAAGTGGCCATGGTCATCAGGGGCGACGTCTTCGTGACCTCGACCGACTACCGCACCACCCGGCGCATCACCAACACCCCGGAGCAGGAGCGCAATGTGGACTTCTCCGCCGACGGCAGGGAACTTTACTACTCCTCCGAGCGCAACGGCCACTGGGGCATCTACAAGACATCCCTCGTGCGCAAGGAAGACAAGCTATTCACCTACGCCGTGCAGACCCGCGAAGAACCCGTGTCCACCCCGGGGGAGACCTGCTTCCAGCCGGACGTATCCCCGGACGGCAAGTGGGTGGCCTACTACCGCAACCGTACCGAACTGGTAGTCAAAAACATAAAGAGCGGCAAGGAGAAATCCCTCTTCAAGGATATCAACTACTCCTACAGTGACGGGGACCAGGGTTTCGAGTGGAGTCCGGACAGCCACTACATCCTCTGCAACTGGCAGGCGGACGGAGGCTGGAACAACTCAGACGTGGCCCTGATCGACATCGAGACCGGAGAGATCACGGACCTCACCCGCAGCGGATACTCCGACAGCAATTTCAAGTGGGCCCTCGGCGGCAAGGCGATGACCTGGGAGTCGGACAAGAACGGCTACCGCAGCCACGGCAGCTGGGGTGCCGAGAGCGACATCTACATCATGTTCTTCGACGGCAAGGCGATGACCGGATTCGGCCGCAGCAAGGAGCAGATTGAGATAGACAACATGCTCAAGTCCGAAAAGGAAGTGAAAGCCGAGAAGAAGGAGGAGAAAAAGGACTCCCTCGACAAGGCGAAAAACAAAATGGAGAAGCTCAAACTCGACCTGGCCTCCAGAGACGACCGCATCAAGAGGCTCACCCCGAGCTCCAACATGATGGGAGACCACTTCCTGAGCCCCGACGGTAACAACCTGTACTTCACCCAGCGGCTCGAAAAAGGATACGACCTGTGCGTGCGCGACCTCCAGGAAGGCAGCATCAAAGTCCTCGCCAAGGGAGTATCCGGCACCTTCTACCCTTCCTCCGACGGCAAGAACCTGTATGTCTTCTCCGGCAAAGGCATCTCCAGGCTCTCGCTGCCTTCAGGCAAGAGCGAGGCGATCACATTCTCCGGAGAATACGAATACAAGCCGGCCCTGGAAAGGGAATATATGTTCGAGCATGTATGGAAGCAGGTTCAGGAGAAATTCTACTTAGAAGACCTGCACGGCACCGACTGGCAATACTGCCACGACAACTACAAGGCCTTCCTCCCGCATATCAACAACAACTTCGACTTCCAGGACCTCCTCTCCGAGATGCTCGGGGAACTCAACGGCTCACACACCGGAGCCCGCTACAGGGTATCGAGCACCAGAACCATGGGCTATCTTGGCGTGCTCTACGACACGGACTGGAAAGGCAAGGGACTGAAGATCAAAGAAGTGCTCCCGGGAGGCGTGCTCTCCCTGGCGGATTCGGAGATAAAGCCTGGAGACATCATTGAGACCATCGAGGGCCGCAAGCTCGAAAGCCCGGCAGATGTGCTTTCCGCCCTTGAGGACAAGGCCGGAAAGAGAATCTGCATCACAGTGAAAAAGGGTTCCGGCAAGCCGGAAGAGATGTTCGTGACGGCAGCACACTCCGACAGCACTCCGCTCTATCGCAGGTGGGTCCGCCAGAGGGAAGAGATGGTGGAAAGGCTCTCAGGCGGACGCGTGGGATATGTGCACATCAAGGGCATGGATTCCGAAAGCTTCCGCGAGATGTTCTCCAAAGCCCTCGGCAAATACCGCAACTGCGATGCCCTGATCGTGGACACCAGGCACAACGGCGGCGGGTGGCTCCATGATGACGTGGTCACGTTCCTCGGCGGCAAGCTCTACACCAAATACATCCCGCGCGGCCAGTTCATCGGCAATGAACCGTTCACCAAATGGACCAAGCCGTCCTGCATGCTGATCGGTGAGGACAACTACTCCGACGCCTCAGGCACCCCTCTCGCCTACCGCCAGCTCGGCATAGGCAAACTCATCGGAGCCCCTGTACCGGGCACCATGACAGCCGTATGGTGGGAGACCCTGATCGACAGTTCGCTCGTATTCGGCATCCCTCAGGTCGGCTCATGGTCAGTCGCCGACGGGCGCTTCGTGGAGAACAACCAGATCGAGCCGGACATAGAAGTGTACAACGACCCGGCATCAGTGCTCCGCGGCGAAGACAAGCAGCTGGAAGCCGCCGTGACGGAAATGCTCAAGGAAATCAGCAAGTAATTCTGTAAAAGACAGCACCCGCAGGCGATGCCGCCGCTGAGCGAATAGCCGCGAGGACAACAAGTATTCCGGTCGGAGATTACAAGGTCTCCGGCCGGATTTTTCTTGTAAAGACCCGAGAATTGCTTGAAAACACTTTTGTTAATACTTAAAACATTTTTATTTTATATACTATAAATAAACATCTTAACCACCAAACGCCTCATAGCTCTTTGTTTCCGACATGAATCTTGCTAATTTTGTCCGGATGAAGTTCAAAAGGGTCATATTCCATATCGATGCCAACTCGGCCTTCCTCAGTTGGGCGGCCGTGAAGCTGATCGCCGAAGGACAGCCGGACATCAGGCTCGTGCCGTCCGTGGTGTCGGGAGACCCGTCGGACAGGCGCAGCATAGTGACCGCGGCCTCCATGCCCGCCAAAAGGCTCGGCGTCAGGACGGCCGAACCCATAGGAATTGCCCTGCGCACCTGCCCGGACCTGGTGATCGTGCATTCCGACTGGGCGTGGTACAAGCAGTGCTCCGACGCGTTCATGGAGATATGCCGCAGCTACTCCCCTGTCCTCCAGAAGTTTTCCATAGACGAATGCTTCATCGACATGACTTTCCGTCTCTATCGCAAGGACCCGGTCGAAGTGGCCACCGCCCTCAAGGACGAGATACGCTCGCGCCTGGGCTTCACCGTCAATGTCGGCATCGGCCCCAACAAGCTCCTCGCCAAGATGGCCTCGGATTTCGAGAAGCCGGACAAGGTCCACACCCTCTGGAAGGAGGAAATCCCCGAGAAGATGTGGCCTCTCGGAGTCGGAGACCTTCTCTGGGTCGGCAGGAAGACAAGGACGCGTCTTGAGGCATACGGAATCCGTACCATAGGTGATCTGGCCCGGACCGGACAGGGGGCGCTGACAAAGCTGGTAGGCAAGAAATTCGCCGCCCAACTGCACGAAAGCGCCAACGGCATTGATGACTCACCCGTGGAGACCGAGACCCAGGACGCCAAGAGCCTCAGCGCCGAAAGGACTTTCGCCAAAGACATCATCGACCCCGCGGAACTGGACCGGGCCTTGTTCAACGTGGCCTGCATCGTCGCGCACAGGCTCCGGCAGGCCGGGTTCTGCGCATCCTGCGTGTCGATGTTCATAAAGCACAATGATTTCTCCGTCCGCCAGAAGCAGTGCAGCATATCACAGCCCACGGATGTCACGGCCATCATACTCAACGAGGCGAGGCGCATGCTCACGGAGGTATGGGACGGGCGCACCCCGCTCCGGCAGGTCGGACTCGGCGTGTCGAGGCTGAGCCGTGAAAGCGCCGTGCAGATGAGCCTTTTCGAAGACAGCAGGCTCCAGTACTACCGGGACTGGGACAGGCAGTACGACGAGAAGATGTCCGTCAAATAGCGCCGCGACGCATCATCTGTCGCCGGTGCCGCAGCTCTGCTTTCCCGACTCGGCAGCGTTTACACCTGCCCTGACATGAGCCTATGGGGCAAAACTCGAAATTTTTCCCTAACTTGTAGGCTTGTAAGCGGCAAAGGATGATTTGCCGCATATTCGTCAAAGATTTTTTTCAGAATATGAGACACAGATTATTGCTCATGGGCCTGATCGCCCTGCCGCTGGCGGCGCAGGAACCCGACCCGCTCACTGTCAAGGACAGCACCATCACCATAGTCCCCTATGCCAACGGGGACCGTATCCCGGACTATTCCTTCTGCGGATATAAAGCCGGGGACGCAGCTCTGCCCGACCTTCTCGCGTGCCCTTCCGTCCCTGTCATCAGGCTGACCGCCCCGTCCGGAGACGCCACCACGATGCTCCAGCGGGCGCTTGACTTCGCCGCCACCCTCCCCACCGGACCGGACGGCTTCAAGGCCGTGGTCCTGCTCGCGGACGGCATCTACAATGTCGAAGGCAGCCTCAACATGTCCGGAAGCGGAGTGGTGCTCCGAGGACAGGGACCTCAAACCGTCATCAGGGGCTGCGGCATCAGCCGTGACGCGCTCATCAAGATAGGAGGCAAGGGCACGGAATATCTCGGGGAGGCGCGTCAGATCGCCTGTGAGTACCTACCCGTAGGCTCAGTCCGCATTCCCCTCGGAGAAGGGCACGGCCTGCAGGCCGGACAGACAGTCCTCATCACGCGCCCGTCGACAGAAGAATGGATCAAGTCCATCGGAGCGGACAAGATAGGCCTCCATGCCGACTACAATGTCCCGGCATGGAAAGCCGGCGACTTCGACCTCCGCTTCCACAGGACCGTGGTCAGCGCCGACGAGGACGGCATAACGGTCGATGTGCCTCTCCCGCAGTCATTTGACGGGCAGTGGGGAGGAGGCTATGTGCAGAACTGCATACGGCCGGACCTCATCAGGGACTTCGCGGTTGAGAACCTCAGCCTGGAATCCGAATTCGAGCAGGGCCGTCCCAAAGACGAAGACCACCGGTGGATAGCCATATCCATAGACAACGCATGTGACGGCTGGGTGCGCCGCGTAGATGCCAGACATTTCGTAAGTTCCGCAGTGTCAGTGCTTGCAGGAGCATCACGGATCACCGTGGAGGAATGCAAATCACTTGAGCCGACAGGAGAGATCGGAGGCTACCGACGCCTCGCGTTCATGACATCCGGGGAGCAGACCCTATTCAACCGCTGCTACAGCGAGCAGGGATACCACGACTTCTGCGTCGGGCCGACCACAGCCGGCCCCAACGCGTTCGTCCAGTGCTATGCCGCTGATTCCCACGGCTTCAGCGGAGCTCTCGGAGGATGGTCCTGCGGCACCCTTTTCGACAGGGTGACGGTAGAGAACGCCCCTATCAAGTTCTCCAATCTCGAACTCGACCTGCAGGGCGGCGGCTGGAGCAGCGCCAACTCGCTCTGCTGGATGTGCCGCGCTCCGCAGATCCATGTCAGCAATCCGCCGCAGACCCGCAACTGGGCATACGGCTCACGCGGCCAGGCCTACGGCAACGGTTCGCACGCGCAGCACAAGCTCACCGGCCCGGGCCACTTCTACCTCAGCCAGATGGCCATGCGCAAGGGAGCCGCCCCGTCGGACGAACTCGCCAGAATCATATACTTCAACCCTGATTTCTCCAAGACCGACGCCGCCTTCGCCGCACGCGAGAGCCGACGCGCCCTGGAGCCGGCCTGGACCACCGGACGATGGATAGACACTCTCCGCGTCCGCTATCCGCTCATCTCCGATGCAGAGGGCACGGTCAGCGTCCCTGCCGCCAAACCGTCCAAGGCACAGAAGCCCGAGTCCCGCCGGCTCACCATAGAAGACGGACGGATTCTCTCCGACGGGCACTATCTCGCCGGGCTCAGCACACGCACCGCACTGTGGCGCGGCACACCGCGTCCATCCGATGTCAAGTCAGCCGGGATGCACCTCTCGCGCTTCGTGCCCGGCCGCGAAGGGCGCGGCCTTACAGACAACCTCGACACCCTCAAGGCAAGCCTGCGGGGATACGGCTCGTTCTGGCATTTCCCCGCCCTATGGTATGAGCGCCGGCGTGACGACCACGGGCGCATGATGCGCGCCGACGCCGATGTCTGGGCCCCGTTCTACGAGCAGCCGTTCGCCAGGAGCGGCGAGGGAGAGGCCAACGACCGCCTGAGCCGCTACGATCTGGACAGGTGGAACAAATGGTACTGGAGCCGGCTGAGCGCGTTCTCCGGAATCGCCGAGCAGACCGGCATCGCCTTCGTCCACGAGCACTACCTCCAGCACAATATCATAGAGGAGGGCGCCCACTGGATTGACTATCCTTGGAGGGATGCCAACAACATCAACAATCTCGGTTTCAGCGAGCCGACCTACATGCAGGGCGACAAGCGCGTGTTCATGGCGACCCAATTCTATGACCTCGGCAACGAGAGGCTGGTCAGCTATCACAGGAAATACATACGCAAGAGCCTCGAAGCGGTCGAGAACGGCACCAATGTGCTTCACCACATCGGCCTCGAGTACACCGGGCCGGCGGATTTCATGAAGTTCTGGCTCCAGACCATAATGGACTGGGAGGCCGAGACCGGACATGATGTCAAGATCGCCCTCAACGCCACGAAGGATGTGACGGACGAGGTTCTCGCCGACCCTCATTATCGTGACGCGGTGGATGTGATCGACATCCGCCAGTGGCACCATCGGACCGACGGGGACATCTATGCTCCTCCGGGAGGGGTCAGCCTCGCTCCGCGCCAGTATCTGCGCGTGATGGACGGGGGCAGCACCGACGGGGACTGCGTGTGGAAGGCCGTGAGGGAATACAAGGAGAAATATCCTGACAAGGCCGTGCTCTACAACGCCAGCCGCGACAAGGGGGCCGCGTGGATAGCTTTCCTCGCAGGGGCTTCCCTCTGCCAGATTCCGCAGGATATCCAGGCTCCGGGCTTCTTCGGCAAGGCGATGCAGATGTCTCCGGTCTCATCCTCAGCGGACTGCTGGGTCGCCGGGAAGGCCGGCACAGGCTATGTGGCCTATACCCTCAGCGGCAGCATCTCGATTGACCTCAGCGGCGACGGGCGGAGCTACAGGCTCGTCTTCATCGACCCTTCAAGCGGCCGCTCCCTCGGGAAGGCCGTCCGCATCAGGGGCGGCAGGCCGCTCACCCTGAAAGCCCCGTCCGAAGAGGCAGTGGCGTATATCTACTGAAAACAGGCCCCGGGCCTTGCCCCGTAGAACCAAAGAAAGGAGAGACTATCGGTCTTGCGACTTATTGGTCTCTCCTTATATATTTATTACAACTTTATCAGCTACCTCTCTCCGTTGTGACTTTAATCAACGGTTCGCCGAGGACAGCGGAAATTTCAGCTATCGACCTTAGAGTAAGATTGGGAAAACCGTTGGTCCAACGGGAAATAACAGCCTCTGACCTCCCCATCTCACGGGCAAGATCACGCTGAGTCATTTTCTTACGTTTCAGAATTTCATCAATACGGGCAATGATATCTGCCGACAACTGCACCTCCGACATTATCGCCGGAGTCACTGCCGCCACCTTTTCATTAAACCATTCCTGCTTACTTTTCATTATATCGCTATATGTCGAATGTCATGTCCTCCACTCCTGACAGTTCCCTCTCCTCAATGCTTACAAGTCCTTTCGCAATACTCTCATTCAGAATCCTCTCAAACTTTTGCAAGTCCAAAACATACCCATACAATCTCTTATCCTCTTCATATGTTCTGGTCGTCTTGACACCACCATTGCCAAGGATGACAATTTGATCTGACAATCGCAGGCAATACAAACGAAGACGCCCGCTTTCTATCGGCAATGCCTGAACACTGTCATTGAATTTTCCTTCAGGTCTGAAAAAACGCTCCAAAGCCCCGATTCTGAGTATAGCTTGCAACGCAGCAATTATACGTTGATAATCACGATTGTATGTCGCATTCGTTTCAAACTCAACCACAAACTTTTCAAATTCTGTGGTCCCGTCCACCTCAAAACTGATCGAGTAAAGCGAGGCTTTCTCAGACCCGTTCAGCAACTCCACTGTCATTCTCCTCTTCATAATATTGCAAATATAAAGAAAAGAAACTTAACATGCAAGCTAATTTTCTCATGGCCGGTTCCAGGCGGTGTCACTATCTGCCGCCGAAGCGCCAGCCGAGTCCGAGCATGAGGTTGGAGGGGTCGTGGAAACTGTCGAGACGATAGCCGACCTGCAGGAAGGCATGCCTGCCCACATCCGTCTTCAGCGTCGCCATCTGGTAGAAAACCCCGAGTTCCCCCTTATATAATATATTGCGTCCCAGACCTATACCCACGGTGAATATCGGCATCACCAGCTCAGCCCGCAGCGAGAGCCCGGCTGCGACCTGCTCGCTGAGCGGCTGGCGGAAGAACCTCAGGTGCGTCCCGTCCCCGCCAGGCACGGTACCGGCGATATGTCCCGACAGATTCGAGCTCTCATCGTACTGCACATCGAGAGAAACCCCGGCCTGGAAGCAGTCGGAAAAACGATAGAACGGGGCGATGTTGAATCCGGCCACGCCGAACTTGCCATCGAGCAGGTAGCCGTTGCCGTCATGCTCAAGCCCCTTCGCCCGGAGGGCCCCATAGACTATCGCCTCCACGGTGATTCTCCGCCGGCGGATGTCCTCCACGGGCCGCCGCGCGCCACCTGCACCCTTGACCGGCGTCTGCGCGACTGCATAGACCGCCCCTATCCTCGCCCCGAGAGTATTGACCCCGGAATTCGGGAGAGTCGTGTTGCCGTTGGAGAAATGTGTCAGATCCACGCCGCCACTGAGGACCAGTCCTGGAAGCGGCCTCCATGAAAGCAACAGGGATGCGTCTATGTAGGCATTGGCTTTAGAACCTACCACCCGGTTGTACGGGTTCTGCTTCTCGTCATAAGGATGCCAGCCGAACGACGCCCCGAAATTCCACTCGTAGTCCAGCGAAAGTTTCTCCCCCAGAGAGGCGATCCTCGCCCCCTGGAACAGATACAATGCCGCCGGATTCCCGATCTCGCTCTTATCGAAAAAAGTATTCCACGCCACGCCTACCCCTTGATAAGCAGTGGGATACATGCTTCCGAGCCGGCTGGCGGAGGGGAAGCGGAACGAATACTTCAAGTGCACCGAGGCGCTCTTGTCAAGCCTCTCCCCCACAGCGTTCTCGCCACGGAAAAAGCCCTTGGTGGGCATCAGCCACGCTCCGCGCATATCCACTCCGACCCGGTGCGTCACCTTGTCCCCGCCATCTTCCCTGGCGGACAGCGGCAGCAGGCCCAAGGCCAGAGCCAGGACGGACAGCAGAAATTTCTTATTCACTCCAGACTCCATACCACCACCCTGTCGGCGACTTCCTCGCGAATGTACCCTTCTTCTCGGCCCTGTACTTGCCGCTGCCTGTCTTGTAGACGGCTGTATAATTGACTGTCAGCTGCTTGTACTCAATCAGCAGCTCATAAGTATGCCGGCCAGGCTTGAATGCCACACTCTTCTCGACTTGCGGCAAGCCGTCCCTGAATTTCTGCAAGGTCCCGCCATAGCTCACTTCCCGGCCCGCGAACACAAGTTTCCCGTCCGTGTCCACATCTTCCGGCACAATCACGCTGGCATCTGGATCCGGGAAATCAGGGGCCAAGCTCCCGGTCCCTGGCAACTCGCTGAACTGGACGCTGTTGAAGCACCTCTCAAACACATTCACCCTCAAGGTTACATCTTCATTTCCCTTATTGTCCACGGTCAGAGGATAAGCCTCAAGTGCAGTCAAAACCTCGCTGACCGCGGAAGCCTCATCCCAGCGAACGGACTCAAGAGTCCACTTGCAGTCCGCCTGGGAAACCGTTATCGTCTTACTGAAAAGGTCATCGGATACCGATATCTCAAGGGTCCGCCGCGCCGAGGAGAAGTTCTCCCACATGGTCACGTCCAGACTTCTCGGGCCGCTGCGCGACAGCTCGGCTACAATCCGCGCCCCGTCTTTTATGACCAGCGTCCCTTCGCCTTCAAGAGACGGGGGCCATATACTATGCTCGACGCCATCGACAAGCAGGAAGTAACTGGAAGAGCCCGTGCCGTCCATATACAGGGCCGGGATACTCCAGTCACCGGTGTTGAAGCTTATATGCGCGGTGCCACCTTCCTCGCTGAAATCCAGAACCGATTGGGACGGTGCGAGTTCCACCACGAAAACCTCATCGTTGCAGGCGACGAGCAGTGGCAGGGCGACAAGGCATCGCATCATGTAGGAAAAAAGCCGCATAAAAAACGGGCGTAAAGATACATCCCCGGTGCCATATTTCAAAATTTGCCATTCCGATGAAATATTGAGATATTTGTTGCTGATAAAGGTGAATATGAACAAGATCAACATGCTGCTCGGCGCGGCCACCGCGCTTGCGCTCGCCACCGGCTGCGGCTGGAGCGGCGAAGAGAAGGCCGCCATCCTCGGACAGGACGGCACCATGCGCGTCCTCACGATAGAAGACAAGCAGGACTCGCTGAAACTCAGGGAGAAGAGCCGCCCGCTGAGCCGACAGGAGCTCAAGGGACCCGTATGGGATGAACTCGCTCGCAAGATGATATCCACCGTCACCTCACCCGAGCAGGACGGTGTCGGGATAGCCGGGCCGCAAGTTGGAATCTCGCGCCGCGTAGTGGCGGTGCAGCGCTTCGACAAGAGCGGGGAGCCGTTTGAAGTCTATCCCAACATCCGCATCACCGGGACAGCCGGGGACAAGGTCGACGGAGAAGAGGGCTGCCTCAGCATACCGGGCATGACTGGCAGGGTGGCGCGGTTCCGCGACATCACCATAGAATACACCTCCACCAAGACTCTCCGCGACACTGCCGAGCACATACTCGGCTTCACGGCTGTGATTTTCCAGCACGAATGCGACCACCTCGACGGAGTCCTGTACATAGATCGCCTCGCGGAGCGGCATTAATACAGGCAGCTGCCGCCGGCCCCGGCACAAAGTCCGTCACGGACATTTGCTTTTCTCTGCAGAAAATCATATCTTTGTCGAATTCGATATGAAAGCAGTGTATTCCATACCGCTCACCCAGCGAAGGGACGTCCGACTATAGGAGGCGTAGAAACCTCCCACACCTCGGAAAATTCATTGCATTTACCTACCAAACAGACAGAATTTTCGCTCTCAGCAATTGCAATTGACAATCTCGGTTTGTCTTGCCGTTAGGGGGCCTGTTATATAAATATGGACATAAAAGTGACAGTGGCCGACGAAAGCCACATTAAATACGCAGAGGACATCTGCAAAGAAATCTACATCTCATCGCTCGAACGCAAAACCGGTATCGCCAACCGTACTCCTGAGTATATCTGCGAGAAGATACGTGCAGGCAAGGCCGTGATAGCCCTGGCGACAACGGACGGCGCCGACAACAAGGCAACGGCAAGCGGGGAACAAACAGGAAGCGGCAGCCAGACGGCAGAGGACAAGGCATCCGGCTGCGGCACGGAAAAATTCGCCGGCTTCTCCTACATCGAATCCTGGGGCGGCAAGAGTTTCGTCGCCAACTCCGGCCTCATCGTGGCCCACGAGTTCAGGGGGATGGGCGTAGCCAAGAAGATAAAGGAACAGACCTTCATCCTCTCCCGCCACCTCTTCCCTGACGCCAAGATCTTCTCCATCACCACCGGAGCCGCCGTGATGAAGATGAACTACGAATTCGGATTCCGCCCGGTACCCTACACGGAGCTCACCGACGACCCGGAATTCTGGAAAGGCTGCGAAGGATGCCGCCACTTCGACATCCTCAAGAGCCACGACTACAAGATGTGCATCTGCACCGGGCTGCTCTACGACCCAGAGGAGCACCTCGAAATCCACCACCCGGACGAGTAAGACGCCCGCAAAAACATGTCAAACAGATTCCAAAAAAACACAATGATATGAGCAAGAAGAAAGTTGTCGTCGCGTTCAGCGGCGGGCTGGACACCTCCTACACGGTGATGTACCTGGCCAAAGAAAAAGGTTACGAAGTCCACGCGGCCTGCGCCAACACGGGCGGATTCAGCCCGGAGCAGCTCCGCACCAACGAAGAGAACGCCTACAAGCTCGGCGCGACAAAATACGTCACCCTCGACGTCACTCAGGAATATTACGACAAGAGCCTCAAATACATGGTCTTCGGCAATGTGCTCAGGGGCGGCACCTACCCCATATCAGTATCCTCCGAACGCATATTCCAGGGCATAGCCATCGCACGCTACGCCAAGCAGATAGGAGCCGACGCCATCGCCCACGGCTCCACCGGAGCGGGCAACGACCAGGTCCGCTTCGACATGACCTTCCTGGTGATGTGCCCGGAGATGGAGATCATCACCCTCACGCGCGACGGCAACCTCTCACGCAAGGAGGAAGTGGACTACCTCAACGCTCACGGCTTCAGCGCCGACTTCACCAAACTGAAATACTCATACAATGTAGGTATATGGGGAACCTCCATCTGCGGAGGCGAAATCCTTGACTCCACGCAGGGCCTCCCGGAATCCGCCTACCTCAAGCAGGTCAGCCGCAGCGGCAGCGAGACCCTCAGCCTCGGCTTCTGCAAAGGCGAGCTCTGCGAAGTCAACGGGACCCGCTACGATGACAAGATAGCCGCGATCCAGGCTGTCGAAGCCATAGGGGCGGCCTTCGGCATAGGACGCGACATGCATGTCGGCGACACCATCATCGGCATCAAGGGCCGCGTAGGCTTCGAAGCCGCGGCGCCGATGCTCATCATCGGGGCGCACAAGTTCCTCGAGAAATTCACCCTCTCCAAATGGCAGCAGTACTGGAAAGACCAGGTGGCCGGATGGTACGGGATGTTCCTCCACGAGAGCCAGTACCTCGAACCGGTGATGCGCGACATCGAGGCCATGCTTGAGAGCAGCCAGCGCAATGTGAACGGCACCGTAACCCTGGAACTCCGCCCGTACAGCTTCTCAACCGTGGGCGTGGACTCCCCTGACGACCTCGTCAAGTCAAAGCTGGGCGAGTACGGTGAGACGCAGAAAGGCTGGACAGCCGAAGACGCCAAGGGCTTCATCAAAGTGCTCTCCACCCCGCTGCGCGTATATTACGGCAAGCATCAGGACGAAGAAAACATCTGACGCCATGGCAGAGACAGCAAAGAGAAGGCGCCGTCCGGCGGCCTCCAGGAAGAAAAAGGAAACCCCCGCCGCAGAGCAGCCGTCAAGGATAAGGGTGGGGATAGTCGGCGGAGCCGGATACACGGCGGGAGAACTGATAAGGCTCCTGGTCAACCACCCGTACGCCGACATCAGCTTCGTCCACTCCGAGAGCAGCGCAGGCAAATACCTCTATCAGGTGCACGGCGGACTGTTCGGGGACACGGGCCTGAAGTTCTGCGACAGCTACTCCCTCGACTCCGTGGATGTCCTCTTCCTGTGCTCGGCCCACGGCAAGAGCCGTGAGTTCTGGGAGCAGCACGGATGCCCAGAGAGCCTCAAGGTCATCGACCTCGCCCAGGACTTCCGCGACGAGAGCGAAGGCTATGTCTACGGCCTGCCGGAGATGCAGAAGGAGAAGATAGGGCAAGCCTCGAAGCTGGCCAACCCTGGCTGCTTCGCCACCGCCATCCAGCTCGCCCTCCTGCCGCTTGCAGAAGCGGGAATCCTGGAGGGGGACATCTGCGTCAACGCCATCACCGGCTCAACCGGCGCCGGAGTCCGGCCGTCCGAGACCACCCACTTCAGCTGGAGGAGCTCCAACATCTCGGCATACAAGGTGTTCGAGCACCAGCACCTCAAGGAAATCCGCCGCAACCTCGCCCTGATGCAGGACGGCTTCGACTCCCCCATCAATTTCATCCCGATGCGTGGAGACTTCACCAGAGGCATCTTCGCCTCCGCCTATCTTGACTGCGGACTGACTCAAGACGAAGCCTGCAGCCTGTACAAGGCCTTCTACGACGACGCCCGCTTCACCTTCGTGAGCGACTCCCCGGTGGATCTCAAGCAGGTGGTCAACACCAACAAGTGCATCATCTCCCTGGAGAAGCACGACGGCAAGCTCGTGATCTGCTCGGCCATCGACAACCTGCTCAAGGGAGCCTCCGGGCAGGCCGTCCAGAACATGAACCTGATGTTCGGCCTTCCGGAAGATGCAGGATTAAAACTCAAAGCTTCAGCCTTCTGACAAATGGACTTATTCAAAGTATATAAACTCTGGGACATCGAGCCCGTGCGCGGACTCGACACGACCCTGTGGGACAAGGACGGGGTCGAATACACGGACCTCTACGGCGGGCACGCCGTCATCAGCATCGGGCATTGCCACCCGCACTATGTCAAGATGCTCCAGGACCAGCTCACAAAGCTCGGGTTCTACTCCAACGCCGTACAGAACTCCCTCCAGAGGGAGCTGGCCTCAAGGCTCGGCAAGGCCAGCGGCTACGACGACTACTCCCTCTTCCTCTGCAACAGCGGAGCCGAAGCCAACGAGAACGCGATGAAACTCGCCTCGTTCGCTACTGGCAGGGCTCGCGTGCTCGCATTCCGCAAAGCCTTCCACGGCCGCACCAGCGGAGCTGTGGCCGCGACCGACAACCCCAAGCTGCGGGCCCCGTTCAACAGCACCGGCAACATCACTTTCGTCCCGCTGGGCGACATCCAGGCAGTGGAGCATGAACTCGCCAGCCGGGAATACGCCGCCGTCATCATCGAGGGCATACAGGGCGTAGCCGGCATATACGAGCCGGGCGACGAGTTCCTGCGCGGGCTGCGCTCTCTCTGCGACAAATACGGCACCAAGCTGATACTCGACGAGATACAGTCCGGCTACGGACGCAGCGGAATGTTCTTCGCCCATCAGAGATCCGGCGTCAGGGCGGACATCATCACCACCGCCAAGGGCATGGCCAACGGCCTTCCTATCGGCGGAGTCCTGATATCCCCCGACATCAAAGCCGAATACGGGATGCTGGGCACCACCTTCGGCGGCAACCATCTCGCCTGCACCGCAGCCCTCGCCGTACTCGACGTGATCGAGAACGAGCATCTGATAGAGAACGCCGCCAAGGTCGGGGAGCGCTTCAAGGCCGCACTCGCAGGCGACAAGGCGCTCAAGGAATACCGCGGACGCGGACTGATGATAGGACTTGAACTCAAGGACGAGTACATCGGCCTGCGCGACCGACTGCTCTTCGAGAAGCACTTCTTCACCGGGGCCGCAGGCGCCGGCGTCATACGGCTGCTCCCGTCGCTCACCGTCAGCGGACAGACGGCGGACAGGTTCATCGCGGCATGGAAAGAACTCACAGCATAACTGCAACATGAAAGAATTCACCAGCATACGCCAACTCGGCGACCTCAGGCAGGCACTCGCGCAGGCACAGCAAGTCAAGCGGAACCCGTTCGCGGACCAGGAACTGGGCCGCAACAAGACACTTCTGATGGTCTTCTTCAACAACAGCCTCCGCACCAGGCTTAGCACCCAGAAAGCCGCGCTCAACCTCGGGATGAACGTCATCGTGCTCGATGTCAACCAGGGAGCCTGGAAACTCGAGACGGAAAGAGGCGTGATAATGGACGGAGACAAGAGCGAGCACCTGCTCGAAGCCATCCCGGTGATGGGATGCTACTGCGACCTGATCGGAGTGAGGTCCTTCGCCCGTTTCGAGAGCAAGGAAGAAGACTACAACGAGATGATCCTCAACCAGTTCATCAAATACTCCAGCAAGCCTGTGTTCAGCATGGAAGCCGCCACCAGGCACCCACTCCAGACCTTCGCCGACCTCATCACCATAGAGGAGCACAAGACCAAGGAGCGCCCCAAGGTGGTGATGACCTGGGCGCCGCATCCCAAGGCCCTCCCGCAGGCCGTGCCAAACTCCTTCGCGGAAGGCATGGACTTCGCCGGCTACGACTTCGTCATCGCCAATCCGGAAGGATATGACCTCGCTCCGGAGTTCGTGGGCGGGGCGCGGGTCACCCACGATCAGGACGAAGCCCTGCGCGGCGCCGACTTCGTATACGCCAAGAACTGGTCCGCCTACGAAGGCGACAACTACGGCAAAGTCCTCAGTCGCGACCGCTCATGGACGGTGACAAAAGAGAAGATGGCCCTCACGGACAACGCCTTCTTCATGCACTGTCTGCCTGTGAGGCGCAACATGATAGTCAGCGACGAGGTCATCGAGAGCCCGCGCTCCCTGGTGATACCGGAAGCGGCCAACAGGGTCGTGTCGGCCCAGACAGTCATCAAGAAGATGCTCGAATCCCTATGATAAAGGTCGTCAAGATAGGGGGCAACGTGGTGGACTCCCCCGAGCTTCTGGAGAAGTTCTGCGATGACTTCGCCTCTCTCGAAGGGCCCAAGGTCCTCGTGCACGGAGGCGGCAAGATAGCGAGCGACTTCCAGCGCAGGCTCGGGATGGAGCCGCAGATGGTCGAAGGCCGCAGGGTCACGGACAGTCAGACCCTGCAGCTCGTCACGATGGTCTATGCCGGATGGTGCAGCAAGCACATCACGGCCCTCCTCCAGAGCAGAGGATGCGACGCGATGGGGCTGGCCGGCTGCGACGCCTCTCTGATAAAGGCATCGCGCCGGGCGCCACGGCTCCTCTCCGACGGCAAGACCACACTCGACTACGGCCTCATAGGAGATGTCAAGCCGGAGTCGGTCAACGCCGAGGCGCTGCTCAAACTCATTGACTCAGGCATCGTTCCAGTATTCTGCGCCATCAGCCACGACGGCCGCGGAGAGCTCCTCAACACCAACGCGGACACCATCGCCTCAGCAATTTCTGCTGCAATAAATGCGGAACTTCTTTATTGTTTCGAAAAAAATGGCGTACTTTACAGTTTGAATGATCCCGACAGCGTGATTCCGTCTCTCGACTTGGGCGCATACACCCGTCTGAAAGAAGAGGGCCGCGTCGCGCAGGGGATGATTCCGAAACTGGACAACGCGTTTTCGGCGCTGCGTGCCGGGGCGGCAAGCGTACGCATCCTGCACTCGGAGAGCCTGCTGGACGGCGACGCGGGGACAAAGCTGACTCTATGACAAGATATGGAGAATACATAGACCTCCTCAGACAGATGGTCCGTATCCCTTCCCTCTCATTCGAAGAGGGGAAGGTCGCGTCATTGGTCAGCGGCGCCCTCGACAGCTTCGGGATAGAGCACAGCCTCCTCAACGGCAACATCCTGGCCGTCAACCGGCACTTCGACCCGCGCAGGCGAACTCTCGCCCTCGACGCCCATCTCGACACGGTGCCCGCGTCAGGAGGCTATACGAGAGATCCGCTTGACCCGGGCGACGACGCGAACATCGTCTATGGTCTCGGTTCCAATGATGACGGCGGAAGTGTGGTGTCGATGATTGCCACTTTCCGTCATTTTTATAATATGTCCCTCCCGTTCAACCTGATGCTCGTCTTGACACGGGAGGAGGAGCGTTCCGGCCCTGACGGGGCACGCTGGCTCTATGCCGGAGACGGAGGGCTGAAAGCAGACGGGAGGTTCCCGTATCCGGACTGGGTGATAGTCGGAGAGCCGACTGGGATGAAGGCCGCCACGAGCGAGCGCGGGCTGCTGGTACTGGACGGGGAAGCCCGTGGGGTGAGCGGACACGCGGCAAGGGGAGAAGGAGTCAACGCCCTCTACATCGCCATGGACGACATCGCCGCCCTGCGCGCCCACCGCTTCACGAAGATTTCCCCCCGGATGGGAGAAGTCAGGCTGAACGTCACGCAGATCGAAGCCGGCAAGGCGCACAACATCATCCCGGATCTCTGCCGCTTCGTCGTGGACATACGCCCCACCGAGCAGTACACCAACGAGGGGATTCTCCAGGAACTCCAGGCCCTCTGCCGCAGCAGCCTCACGGCGCGCAACCTCACCAACAGTTCATCCGCCACGGCGGAATCCTCCCCTCTGCTCGCCGCCGCCCGCTCTCTGGGCCTGGAGGAGTTCTCCTCCCCCACCACCTCGGACTGGATGCGCATCGGCTGCGACGCCATCAAGATGGGACCTGGAGACTCTTCCCGCTCGCACAAGGCGGACGAATACATGCTCACAAACGAGATAGAACAGGCTATAGACACATATATCAAATATATAGACAATTTTTATGGCAACACTGTGGAATAAAGGCACCAGCGCCACCGAGAGGGTGGAGAACTTCACCGTCGGCAACGACAGGCAGCTCGACCTGAGGCTGGCCGCCTATGACATACAGGGCTCGAAGGCGCACATACAGATGCTCGAGAGCATAGGGCTGCTCAGCACAGAAGAGCTCCAGAGCCTCTCGGCTGCCCTCGACAGGATAGAGGCCACCGTCAGAGACGGCAGTTTCGTCCTCGAAGACGATGTGGAGGACATCCACTCGCAGATCGAGCTGAACCTCACGCGCGAGCTGGGACAGACAGGCAAGAAGATACACTCCGGCCGCTCGCGCAACGACCAGGTCCTCGTGGACATCAAGCTCTTCCTGCGCGACGAGCTGCTGAAGATGCGCGAGGAGACGCTGCAGCTCTTCCGCACCCTCCAGGAGCTGAGCGAGAAGTACAAGGAAGTGCTGCTCCCGGGCTACACCCACTTCCAGATCGCGATGCCGTCGTCGTTCGGGATGTGGTTCGGCGCGTATGCCGAGGCGCTGGTGGACGACATGCACATGCTCCACGGAGCCTACAGGGTCGTGAACCGCAACCCGCTCGGCTCGGCGGCAGGCTACGGCAACTCATTCCCGCTCGACAGGGACATGACCACGCGCCTGCTGGGCTTCGACTCCCCCGTCATCAACAGCGTGGCGGCGCAGATGAGCCGCGGCAAGACCGAGAGGTGCACCGCCTCCGCGATGGGCTCCCTCGCGCTCACGCTCAACAAGTTCGCCGCTGACTGCTGCATGTACATGTGCCCGAACTTCGGCTTCATCCACTTCCCGGACAGCCTCACCACCGGCTCCAGCATCATGCCGCACAAGAAGAACCCCGACGTCTGGGAGATGGTGCGCGGCAAATGCGACCGCATACTCTCCACCGAGAACGAGATCTCCATGCTCTGCAGCAACCTGCCCCACGGCTACCATCGTGACTACCAGCTGCTCAAGGACATACTCTTCCCGTCCCTGGAGCTGATGCACGACTGCCTGCAGATGACAGACTACATGCTGGCCCACATCGAGGTCAACACCCACATACTGGACAACCCTCTGTACTCCCACCTCTTCACTGTCGAGGAGGTCAACCGACGGACTCTCTCCGGCACCCCGTTCCGCGAGGCCTACAGACAGGTCGGGACGGAGGTCAACGAGGGCCGCTTCAAATACTCCGGGGGCGATACGGCATCGCTGAAGGCCTCCGACCTCGGACATACCCACATAGGAAGTCTCGGCAACCTCTGCAACGACAGGGTGGCCGAACTCATGCGACAAGCATCCAACTTCTAAATAATATGGCAGAAACTCGAAAAAAAGCTGCGCTCATTCTCGCGAATGGCTGCAGGATGGAAGGCTGGAGCTTCGGTTGCGACAGCGCCGGCAGCGGAGAGGTGGTATTCTCCACAGCAATGGTGGGCTATCCCGAAAGCCTCACAGACCCGTCATACGAAGGGCAGATACTCTGCGTGAGCTACCCGCTGATAGGCAACTACGGCATCCCGTCGGAGAAATACGACAAGAACGGCCTCTGCACGACCTTCGAGTCGGAGAGGATCCATGTCAGGGGGCTGATAATCTCGGACTACAGCGAGAAGTACAGCCACTGGGACGCAGTCAAGAGCCTCGACGAATGGCTCAAGGAGCAGAAGGTGCCCGGCATCTTCGGCATCGACACCCGGGAGCTCACCAAGATGCTCCGCGAGCAGGGCGCGATGCTCGGCAAGATAGTCCCGGAGGGAGCGTCCGAAGACTTCCCGTACTACGACCCCAACACCGACAACCAGGTCGCCGCTGTCAGCTGCAAGGAAGTGATGCACTACGGCTCCGAAGGCAAGAAAGTCGTCCTGGTGGACTGCGGGGTCAAGCACAGGATACTCGGCTGCCTGCTGGACAGGGGCGTGCAGGTGACGAGAGTCCCGTGGGACTATGACTTCAACACCCTCGACTGGGACGGGCTCTTCATCTCCAACGGCCCGGGCAACCCGGAACTCTGCAGGGAGGCCGTGGAGCACATCCGCAAGGCATACGAGGGCGACAAGCCGATATTCGGCATCTGCATGGGCAACCAGCTCATGTCGCTGGCTGCCGGCGCGAGCACGTTCAAGCTCAAATACGGCCACCGCAGCCACAACCAGCCGGTCAGGATGAACGGCACGGAGCGCTGCTTCATCACTTCGCAGAACCATGGTTTCGCCGTGGACGAAACCACCCTCGGAGCGGACTGGGAGCCATATTTCACAAACATGAACGACGGCACCAACGAGGGCATACGCCACCGCAGCCAGCCGTTCTTCTCCGCACAGTTCCACCCCGAGGCCTCAAGCGGCCCGGTAGACACGGAGTTCCTTTTCGATGAATTCATATCCAGGTTGTAATGATTGACAGAAGAATAAAGAAAGTGCTGGTGCTCGGTTCCGGAGCACTCAAGATAGGCGAAGCCGGAGAGTTCGACTACAGCGGCTCGCAGGCCCTGAAGGCCCTCAGGGAAGAGGGCATAAGGACGGTGCTGATCAACCCCAACATCGCCACGGTGCAGACCTCCGAGGGCGTGGCGGACAAGATATACTTCCTGCCGGTGACCCCCTACTTCGTGGAGAAGGTCATCGAGAAGGAGAGGCCGCAGGGCATACTGCTCTCATTCGGCGGGCAGACGGCCCTCAACTGCGGAGTGGAGCTCTACAGGGAGGGAATCTTTGACAAATACGGCATCAAGGTGCTCGGAACCCCTGTCCAGGCCATCATCGACACCGAAGACAGGGAGCTGTTCGTCGAGAAGCTCGACCAGATAGGAGTCAAGACCATACGCTCCCACGCAGCCTCCACCATCGAGGAGGCGCGCGCCGCAGCGGCGCAGGTCGGCTACCCGGTGATCCTGCGCGCGGCATACGCACTCGGCGGTCTTGGTTCAGGCTTCTGCGAGAACGAGCAGGAACTCAACACAGTGGCCACCAAGGCATTCTCGTTCTCACCTCAAGTGCTGGTGGAGAAATCCCTGCGCGGCTGGAAGGAGATCGAATACGAGGTTGTGCGCGACAGCTACGACAACTGCATCACTGTCTGCAACATGGAGAACTTCGACCCGCTCGGCATCCACACCGGCGAGAGCATCGTGGTGGCTCCTTCGCAGACCCTCTCCAACGAGGAGTTCCACTTCCTCCGCAAGACGGCCATCGACATCGTGCGGCACATAGGGATAGTCGGAGAGTGCAACGTCCAGTACGCCTTCAGCCCTGACGGGGAAGACTACCGCGTAATCGAGGTCAACGCCCGCCTGAGCCGTTCTTCGGCCCTCGCCTCCAAGGCCACGGGCTACCCTCTGGCGTTCATCGCCGCCAAACTCGGCCTCGGCTACGGGCTGTTCGAGCTCAACAACGCCGTCACCAAGACCACGCCGGCCTTCTTCGAGCCGGCCCTGGACTATGTGGTCTGCAAGATTCCGCGCTGGGACCTCGCCAAGTTCAAGGGCGTCTCACGCGAGATAGGCTCCAGCATGAAGAGCGTCGGAGAGGTGATGGCCATAGGCCGCAACTTCGAGGAGGCCATCCAGAAGGGCCTGCGCATGATAGGCCAGGGGGCCAACGGCTTCGTCTGCAACAAGCCGTACAGCGCCGCCGACCTCGATGACGCGCTCAAGAACCCGACAGACACCCGCATATTCGCGATAGCCGCCGCATTCGAGTCCGGCTACAGCGTGGACAGGATACACGAACTCACCAAGATAGACCGCTGGTTCCTCGACAAGCTCGAGAACATCGAATCCACCTACCGCGAGTTCGAGAGCTGCAAGAGCCTCGCCGAGGTCAGCTCCGGACTGCTCAAGAAAGCCAAGTGCCAGGGCTTCTCCGACATCCAGATAGGCCGCGTGTTCAGCATCCCGGAGTCCGAGGTGCGCGCACGCAGGCAGGAAGAGGGGCTCAGGCCGGTGGTCAAGCAGATAGACACCCTCGCGGCGGAGTTCCCGTCCGACACCAACTACCTCTACCTCACCTACAACGGCAGCGCGGATGATGTCGCATTCAGCGAGAGCTCCCGCTCCGTGATAGTGCTCGGCTCCGGCGCCTACCGCATCGGAAGCAGCGTCGAGTTCGACTGGTGCGGGGTGAACGCCCTCCAGACCCTCCGCAAACGCGGGTACAGGGCCATAATGATCAACTACAACCCTGAGACCGTCTCCACGGACTACGACAGCTGCGACCGCCTCTACTTCGACGAGCTCAGCTACGAGACCGTGATGGACATCTGCTCCCTCGAGAAGCCTATGGGCGTGATAGTCAGCGTGGGAGGCCAGATTCCGAACAACCTCGCCCTGCCTCTGATGAAGAGCGGGGTCAGGATCCTCGGCACCTCCGCCACAGACATCGACCGCGCCGAAGACCGCAACAAGTTCTCGCAGATCGTGGACAAGCTCGGCATCGACCAGCCGCGATGGAGGGAACTCACCACGATGGAGGACATCGACAGCTTCATCGCCGAAGTCGGATTCCCGGTGCTCGTGCGCCCTTCATATGTGCTGTCTGGGGCCGCGATGAACGTGTGCTACAGCTACGACGACCTCAAGATATGCCTCGACATGGCAGTGGAAGTCTCAGAGGAGCATCCTGTCGTCATCAGCTCGTTCATGCAGCGCTGCAAGGAGATCGAGTGCGATGCGGTGGCGGACAACGGCCGCGTGATAGCCTCGGCCATCTCTGAACACATCGAGTTCGCCGGAGTCCACTCCGGAGACGCGACCATCCAGTTCCCGCCGCAGAAGACCTACGGCATCACGGCAGCCAGGATACGCAAGACCACGGCGGCCATCGCCGCTGAGCTCCATATCACGGGTCCGTTCAACATCCAGTTCCTCGCCACCGACAACTACATCAAGGTCATAGAGTGCAACCTCAGGGCGTCGAGAAGTTTCCCGTTCGTATCCAAGGTACTGAAAGTAAACTTCATAGAACTCGCGACCCGCTGCATGCTCGGCGAGCATCCGGTACCGGTGGGCATTGACCCGTTCGAGCTGGAGTATGTCGGGGTGAAGTGCTCCCAGTTCTCGTTCTCCCGTCTCAACGAGGCGGATCCGGTGCTCGGAGTGGACATGTCCTCCACCGGGGAGGTCGGCTGCATCGGTGACAACCTGGACGACGCCCTGCTGAAAGCCATGCTCTCCGTGGGCCACAAAATCCCGCAGAAGGCCGTGCTGATCTCGTCCGGCAACGCCCGCCAGAAGGCGGACATACTCCCGGCCTGCCAGCTGCTGAGCGCCAAGGGGATAGAGATTTATGCCACGGAAGGTACCTGCCGCTATCTCAACGAGAACGGAGTGCCCGCAAAGCTGGCACTCCGTCCGGATGAGACTTCCACCGAGGGGCACCCGTCAGCGATTGACCTGATCAGGGACCACACCGTGGACATCGTGATAAACATCCCTAAGAACTACACCCGAGGGGAGCTGAGCAACGGATACCGTATGCGCCGCGCCGCCATCGACTTCAATGTCCCGCTGATCACCAACTCCCGGCTCGCGACCGCCTTCATCAGGGCGCTCTGCGCGGAGCCTCTGGAGAACATCAGCATCAAGGGATGGGACGAGTATTAGTCCTGTGATACCTCCGCGTCAGTCGCGGGGACCATGGCAAGGCGCACATTGCCCTTGGAATCAGAGAGTTTGAGCGTATCGGCAGAATAGCTGATGCGCTCAACTTCATTGAGGGCCTCGCGTACCTTGTCCTCCACGGCCATGTCCTGAGGCGCTCCGGCCATCATGGTCATCCCCATGTTGCCGATCTTAAGCCTGTCGCCGCGGAGTTTGTACTCTCCGTTGGCCAGGTTGACCCCGAGGCATCCATGCATCTTGCCGTCCTCTCCGAATACGATATAAGGGGTATTCTCCTCTGTCTGAACCATCTCGCCGTCAGCGGCGATGATTTTCCATTGCCCCGCAGGGGACTTCACTTCCTGCTCGTTGCAGGCGACTGCGGCCAATGCGGCGGCAGCCATCATGATAACACACTTCTTCATATTGTTTCTATTGTAACGGGACTGAACCCGAGTTTTTCCAATTCTTCGTGCAGGGTCCGGCGCACCGCTCCGGCATCCCCGTCCACGGCCACACGGGCGGTCAGGGCCGTCTGGTTGATGCTCACAGCCCACACATGCAGCTCCTCCACAGCCTTCACGCCTCCGCATCCGGCGACAAGAGACTTCACCGCATCATAATCCACCCCGCGCGGCACTCCGTCAATTATCATCCGCACGCTCTCCCCGAGCAGGCGGACGCTGTTGTAGAGGATGACCGCGGCGATGACAAGGCTCACAATCGGGTCTATCACATAGAGCCCCGACAAGCTGATGACTATGCCGGATATCACCACCCCGAGCGAGAGGAGGGAGTCCGTGGCCATATGCAGGAACGCGCCCCTGGTGTTGATGTCCTTCTTCTGGAAGCGCATCATCAGCAGGGCGCTGATGCCGCTGACGAGTATGCCCGCCGCCGCTGTCCATGACACGGCCGCACCGTTGACAGGTGCAGGCTCCATAAGTTTGCTGACGCTCTCGAAGACGATCACGCACACGGCGCACACAAGCAGGAGGGCGTTGAACAGCGAGATCAGCACTGACGCCTTGCGGTAGCCGTAGGTATACCGGCTGCTCGGCTTGCTGGCCGCGAGCCTGAATGCGAGCAGCGCTATCAGCAGGGAGAAGACATCTATCATCTTGTGCCCGGCATCGGAGAGAAGTCCGGTGGAGTTGCTGTACACCCCAGCCAGAGCCTCCACTATCACGAATCCGAAGTTGAGCGCTATCGCTATGTAATAGACCACATTCAGAGACTCGACGGCGTGAATGTGATGTGCGTGTGAATGATGTTCCATAATCGGGCGCAAATATACGGCAAAAAGTGTTAAATTTGTAAACTTAAATCAAAGATACACAATGTTCGACAATCTCTCAGACAGACTGGAAAGGTCTTTCAAGATACTCAAGGGCGAAGGCAAGATCACCGAGGTGAACGTGGCCGAGACCATCAAGGAAATCAGGCGCGCGCTTCTGGATGCCGACGTGTCATACAAGGTAGCCAAGGACTTCTGCGACAAGGTCAAGACCAAGGCGATGGGCGCCAATGTGCTGACCGCCGTCAAGCCTCAGCAGATGATGGTCAAGATCGTCCACGACGAGCTCGCGGAGTTCATGGGCGCGGAGCACAGCGAGATCAATCTCAAGGGCTCCCCTGCCGTCATCCTCGTGGCCGGACTCAACGGTTCGGGCAAGACCACCTTCTGCGGCAAGCTCGCCCTCAGACTCAAGAGCAAGAAGGGCGTCAAGGTGCTTCTCGCAGCCTGCGACACCTTCCGCCCGGCAGCCATCACCCAGCTCCAGACTCTCGGAGAGCAAGTGGGAGTCCCGGTATATAGCGAAGAAGGCGAGAAGGATCCGGTCAAGGTGGCCAAAGACGCCGTGGCAAAGGCCAGGCAGGAAGGCTACAGCGTCGTGATAGTCGACACCGCAGGACGCCTCGTCGTGGACAAGGAGCTGATGGACGAGATCTCCACCCTGCACAAGGCCCTCGGGCCGTCGGAGACCCTCTTCGTCGTCGATGCGATGACGGGACAGGACGCCGTGGAATCCGCCAAGGCGTTCAACGATGCCATCGACTACGACGGAGTGGTGCTCAGCAAGATGGACGGCGACACCAGAGGCGGCGCCGCGCTCTCCATCAAGGCCGTGACGGGCAAGCCGATCAAATTCGTCAGTCTGGGCGAGAAGATGGAGGCCCTGGACATGTTCTACCCGGCCCGTGTGGCGGACCGCATCCTCGGCATGGGAGACGTGGTGTCCCTCGTGGAGAAGGCCCAGGAGCAGTTCGATGAGCAGCAGGCCCGGGCGCTGAAGAAGAAGATAGCCCGCAACCAGTTCACCATCAACGATTTCTACGAGCAGCTCAAGCAGGTTCAGAAGATGGGCAACATGAAGGACCTGATGGGCATGCTCCCCGGCATGGACAAGGCCCTCAAGGATGTGGACATCCCGGAGGACGCCTTCAAATCCACGGAGGCCATCATCCAGTCGATGACCCCGTATGAGAAAGAGCACCCTGAGTGCCTCAACGGCTCCCGCCGCAACAGGATAGCCAAGGGTTCAGGGACGACTCTCGCGGATGTCAACAAGCTGATAAAGCAGTTCGAGCAGAGCCGCAAGATGATGAAGATGGCGGTCGACGGGACGCTCCAGCAGAAGCTCAGAAGCCTCAGAAGATAAGGGCCATATCGGCGTCCATCAGTCTGGACACCTTTTTCTCCGGTACGAAGTGCCACTCGCCTATCACGGACGGGTCGCCGACAAGTGCCGGAGTTATTTCTTTGTGCGCGCTGATGAAGCCGTAGACCATGTCGCGTATCTCCGGATAGCGGGCGACCACGCGGCTGTCCGCCTCATCCTTGCTCAGTCCGCCCCCCTTGAAGAGGATGTTCCCCCCGCCGTTGGCACGGTATGAAGTCATGGCCACATTGTACCACCCGTCCTCGTCGAAGGCTGTCCCGTCGGCAAGGGAACTTATCTTGACCCTCTCCCCGAAAGGCCTGGTCACATCCACGGTGTATACCAGCCCCGCCGCCGAATCGAAATTGTACGGTCTGGCGGTGAACGACCACCTGCGGGCCCCCGTCCTCGCGTCCGGGCTGTCCGTCATGCGGAGCACATGCCTGCCCGGAGTCTGGATCCAACTGTCGTAGGAGTACTCCAGGCATTTCCTTATCTCCGAACCTCTCAGCCTCAGGACGAAGAGCTGGTTCTCGTACGGGTAGATGGTGAACATGTCATTGTATATCACGTCCCCGGCCTTGACCGTACCGTCGAACGTCAGGGGCGCGGCAAAAGATATCTGCGCCTCGGGGACGCTAATCTGCACCGTATGCACAAGGTTGATGTAATCAGACATTCCCCGGTAGGCATCGCGGATGCGGAGTTCCATCGATATGTGGCCCACCTTCCTGACTGTGAACGCCTTGACAGCCTCGAACTCCTCCTCGAACTCCACCCCCATCCGGCTGTCCACCCGATCCCTGTCCATCCTCACGATCTCCCCGCGCACGCTCTTGGAGGCTCCGAGGTTTATGACCGCGTGTCCGACATTGCCCGCCCTGGCGCCGCCGTTGAGCAGCACGCAGCCGTCTTTCTCCGTCGCGAACGGCCTGTGGTCGTGGGCGCAGACAATCACATCCACGCCGCTCAGGGAATTGAGCAGGTCGAGCCCCTGGTTCTCCAGCACCTCACCGCTACCGTCCCCTGTCCCGGAATGCACCGCGACTACCACGGCATCAGGCTTTTCCTTCGCACGCAGCTCATCCACGCACTCCTGCACGAACGGGATCAGGGAGACAAAGTCCATCCCCCGCCACACCGGTTCCGAGAGCCAGCCCTTCATGTTGGGGTTGGTGAATCCGAGCACCGCTACCCTCATGCCGGCCTTGTCAAAGACCTTCCATACAGGGAAATACGGCTTGCCGTCGGCAGTGCGGAGGGCGTTGCCTCCGAGCCACGGGATTCCGGCCCGGGCGAGTTCGGACGCCACCCTGTCGTAGACGGCGTGCCCAGTCTCTATGTCGTGGTTGCCGACGACCACGGCGTCATATCCCATGTATTCGACTATCCTCGGGAAAAGGTGCGGCACGTCGGTGCGGACATAGTTGAAATAATATGCGGCATTGTCTCCCTGGAGGCAGTCCCCAGCGTCAATCAACAGCAGGTTCTCCGGCCCCGCTGCGGCCCTGAGGCTGTCCACATAATGCTTGACGGACATCAGGCTCGTGCGGCGGGCCTGCCCCTCCACATAAGGCTTGTCAAACCACGACCCGTGCACGTCTCCGGTAGTGACGATATGCAGTGTGCGCTCCTGCGCATGAAGGGAAAGGACGGCCGTGAGAATGGCCGCCGCCGAGAGGATCAGTCTGAGACAATGTTTCATAAGATGCGATTTAATGTGGCAAAAATACTAAATTTGCCTCTGCTTATGAAATTCAGGACAGAGATACTCATCCCGCACTCAGGCCTCGAACTCGGCCTGGACGACAGGACGGTCCTGCTCGGCAGCTGCTTCTCGGACAATATCGGGACAAGGCTCGCTGACGCCGGATTCAATGTGCTGCGCAACCCGTTCGGCACCCTCTACAACCCGGCCTCCATCGCCTCCGCCGTGCGCCGCCTCGACTCCGGCAGGCCTTTCACGGAGGCGGACTGCGTCAAGATGGGGGCCGGCTCGGAGCTGATATGCAGTTTCGAGCACCACACCTCGTTCGCCCGTGAGAGCGCTCAGGAGTTTCTGGACAACGCCAACGCCCGCCTGCAGGAGAGCCGGGACTTCTGGAAAAGCTGCGGCAAGGTGGTCGTCACCCTCGGCACCGCCTTCGTATGGAAGGCGCTGGAGCGCGGCGGGGCGGTGGTGTCGAACTGCCTCAAGCGGCCAGACAGAGAGTTCGCCCGGGAGATGCTTTCCGTGCAGGAATGCGCCTCGCTGCTCCATGGCATCATAGCCTCACACCCGGATAAGGAGTTCATATTCACCGTCTCGCCGATCAGGCACCTCTCTGACGGCGCCCACTCCAACACCCTGTCCAAATCCACTCTCCACCTCGCCGTGGACTCCGCCATGGCAGGGGCGCGCAACGCCGCCTACTTCCCGGCCTACGAACTGATGATGGACGAGCTGAGGGACTACCGGTTCTGGGCCAAGGACATGGTACACCCGTCCGAGCTGGCCGTGGACTACATCTGGGAGCAGTTCATCGCGGCGCATGTCCGTCCAAAAGACCTGGCCGGGCTCAGGGCGAACGAAAAGTCCAGCCTCCGGGCCCGGCACAAGCCGATGAAGTGATATAGTATAACTATCTGGTCCGGACAGTCCCGGCACCCTTGACAGATTTGCTCAGATTCAGGACACGGAGTTCCGTTATGTCAACGTCTCCCGCCCCGCGCACATCGATGTCGGCATTGTCTGCACGGCCGGCAAAAGTGCAGTCACCCGCACCGTTGACCGAGACAGAGAGGCTCTCGCAGTCGAGATTCTCGATGTCTATGTCCCCCGCTCCGCGCACGTCCACGCTCACCTTCGAGGCCTTGATGCTGCTCGCATCCACATCCCCGGCCCCGTTGATGCCGATGTAGAATTCAGGAGCCACTATCTTGCCTTCCAGCTCCACGTCTGACGCTCCGTTGACCGTCACGCCCTCAAGCGAAGGCGCGCTGATGGTGAGCACCACCGTCCTGGCCTTCCTTATGGAGCCGTAGTCCGGCACAGAGACGCAGAGGCGGCCGGAAGAGTCCACCTCGAACGCGAGGGCCTCCACCAGGTTGTCGGCCGCATACACGCTGACACTCTTCTCCCCGACGGAGAACTTGACATCGCAAGGCAGGTTCACGTCGAGCGACTTGAAGTCAGACACTTCTATATCTTTGGTTATAAGGTTGTCAGAGGCAACCAGGACACCGTCGCCATGGTCACAGAAGCTCCCCTTGACGCCGACGAACTTGCAGGAAGTGCAAGCGAGGGCCGCCACGGCGAGCAGCGCGCCCGTTCTCAATAATCTTTTCATTTTATGTAATCCTTTAACTGTATTCCGAGAAGATCCGCCTTGTTCTTGAAGGCCGGAAGTTCCTCCTCGATGAATTTCCGGCGTTCCGACTGCTTTATGACATCCACGGCGTCGCCCGCGATGAAGAACCCTATCCCCCGCTGGTTGAATATCACCCCTTTGGAGACGAGCACCTCATAGGAGCGCACCACTGTATTGGGGTTGACCCCTATCTTCGCGCCCCATTCCCTGACGGAAGGGATGCGGTCGGAGGCCTTGAGTTCCCCGGACAATACGCGCTCGCAGATGTTGTCGGCTATCTGCAGGTAAATTGGCCTGTTACTGTCAAATTCCATCTCTAATGCTTTATTGTCTTGATTCTGAAATAGCTTGCGATTATGACTCCGGCGATGACGGTGAAGCAGATGACATTGAGCAGCACATTGAGCCCTGAGATGAAGCGCTCCGGACCGATATTCTCCATGAAATACTCAAGATCGTCGTTGTCGAAGGCCGCCTGTCCGAAAATGGCCGTGGATATAAGTGAGAACACAACCCCCACAAGGAAGCACACAAGGAGGGTCTTGGCCGCCTTGGACCGCTTGAAGCAGAGGGCTCCGAGGGTAAAGATCAGGATGTTGCTCAGCCATGAAGTGTATCCGATCCCGAAGAAATCGACGTCAACGTCGCCGCCGAGCCCCAGATCCTTCAGGCCGCATAATTCCGACAGCATCAACCTCCCCGCATAGGCGTCGCCGAAGACAAGCGTGCAGATGGCGTCGCCGGCCAGAATCACCACGGAGAGGCAGAGAGGCAGCACGAGGACGCAAATCAACATCATCGAGAGCCATTTCTCGAATCCGGAGGCCGGAAGCATCAGCCAGTCAGAACCGTAGCGCCGGTCGGTGACACCGCCCCATATCTTGGAGGGAGCCTTGAGCACGGCTATGATAAGGCCGATATACACAGCCACATAACGCACAGCATCCGGCATGTCCGAGAAATGGCCATTTATGGTCAGAGAGAATATCTCAGAGACAACGAACACCATCGCCGGAAGCAGGGAGAGGACAAGCAGAGACCAGCCGAAGCGGTTCTTCACATTGCGCAGGTCATAGGCGAAATACTTGCCGAACCTGCGGAAGTCAAATATGTCATTCATTTTCAAAAAGCGATTTAGAAGTTGTTTTGGATTTATTTGTCATAAATTTTATGAAGATTTTTCTGTCAGAGTTTTTTCTGGATTTTGAGAAAGATAGTAGAACTATCTGACCGAAAAAGCCAGGAAAAAATATGGCGGAAAAGCAAGTAAAAGAATTTTCAACATAAATCAAAACAACTTCTTAATCAGTTCTTTGTTCTTGTGCACGGCATTGAAAAGCGCCTCGATATTGACCTTGCTGTCCGCCCCGGACAGGTTGCGGCACACCTGGATGAAGCCGCCCGGCAGCTGCTCAGAATAGAGGCTGTCCGGATGGAGCACGGTGCCGTAGTCGAAGAACAGCTTCTCAGAGATCCTATCAAGCGAGGCGTTGAGAAGCACGTCCTGACGGTCAAGGATGATGATAGGGTCGATGACATTCTCCAGATCACGCACCTGATGAGTGGAGATCACGATGGTGGAGTCCTCAGGCGTGTACTTGAGAATCGCGGAGCGGAACTGGGCCTTGGACGGGATGTCCAGGCCGTTGGTCGGCTCATCCATCAGAAGATACTTCACCGAGCAGGCGAGGGCAAAGGAGATGTGGGTCTTCTTGAGCTGCCCGGCGGACATCGTGCTCATCTTCTGGTTCTTGTCCGCCTCGAATACTTCCATTATCTCGTTGAAGCGGTCAAGGCTGAAACGCGGCCAGAACCCGCCGCGCGACTTGGCCCAGTCCACAGCTTTCTCCGTGGAGGCGGCCACCTCGTCAGGCAGGAAATACTGGTCCGCGAGCATAGAAGGCTCGCGCCTGTAAGGGTCGCGGCCATCGGCCTCTATGGTGCCGGCCGCCGGCTTCTTCAAGCCGCATAGCAGTGTAAGTAGAGTGGTCTTGCCCACCCCGTTCTCACCGAGAAGTCCGTAAATCTTGCCTGGCTCAAGACTCAGGCTGATATTCCTGAGGACTTCCTTCTTTCCGTAACTGAATGCCAGATTCTGTGTTTTTATCATTTTTGTGTATTACCTTAATAGTACACTGCAAATATAGTACAAAAATATGAACTACCAAAAAAACACAAAAAAAATTTCGCCGCGCCGGCATAAATAGCGGCAACTTGTTTTTTAACGGTCACTAACTAACAGAGGGCGACCGATAAATGATTATCAGTCGCCCTCCGGCAATTCGCTGAATCGGCTATTCTTCCTCTTCCGGCTTCAATGTCGTGTAGACATTGGTGACGTCCTCGTCATCCTCAAGAAGTCCGGTAAGCTTGTCGAGGGTCACGCGCTGCTCCGGGGTCACTTCCTTGAGCTCGACATTAGGAATCTGCTCAAACCCTCCGGAAATCAGCTCATAGCCGTTCTCCTCTATATACTTCTGGATCTGTCCGTAAGCGGAGTAGTCGCCATAGATGACAATCACCTTGGTGACATTGCCGTCCTTGTCTTCTTCCTCCTGCTCGAAGAGCTCGTCCACGCCGTAGTCGATCATCTCAAGCTCAAGTTCCTCAAGGTCCACTCCCTCCTTCTCCTTGATACGGAAAGTGCACTTGTGGTCGAACATGAAGCTCACGGAACCTGATGTGCCGAGGGAACCGCCGCACTTGGTGAAATAGCTGCGGACATTGGCGACCGTACGGGTGTTGTTGTCCGTGGCGGCCTCCACGAGATAGGCGATACCGTAAGGGCCATAGCCTTCGTAGACTATCTCCTTGAAGTCTCCCTGCTTGCTCTCGGTGGCCTTCTTGATGGCACGCTCGATATTCTCCTTAGGCATCTGCTCGCTGCGGGCCTCCGCCATGAGCGCGCGGAGACGAGGGTTGCCGGTCACGTCCGGACCGCCCTGCTTGACGGCGATGGTGATTTCCTTCCCCAACTTAGTGAAGGTGCGGGCCATGTGACCCCACCTCTTCATCTTTCTCTCCTTTCGGAATTCAAACGCTCTTCCCATTGCTACTCAGATACTCTTGCGATATACTTGTTGATCTCATAAGCCTCAGGAGACTGAGGATAGCTGTCACGGACGGTATTGTAGCAGGCGAGAGCACCGGCCTTGTCGCCGAGAGCCTCGAGAGCGAGACCTTCCTTGACAAGATATGAAGCGGCGAAGAGATTGTCGGCCTCGGCGACGGCTGCCTTGTAGGCGGAAACCGCCTCGCTGTACTTGCCGAGCCCTACATAGGCGTCACCCATGCAGGCCTTGGCGCGGGCCGCGAGGATAGGCTCCTTGCCCTTGTATTTCTTGAGATAAGACAGGGCTGAGTCGTAGTTGCCGAGCTGGAGTTCACACACGCCTGCATAGAAAGGCATGGACTTGCCGGCCTTGGAGCCGTAGTTCTTGATGATGTCGGCGAATCCGAGGTTGTTGCCGTCCCCGTTGAGGGCGACCTCATACTCCCCGTTGCGGAAGCTGGTCTCGGCCGGGAAAGCCTGCTCCATCGCCTCGGCGCACTGGCGCTGATAGACGAACTTGTTCCAGGCTATGGAGCCGAGGAAGATCACGGCAAGCGCGATCAGCACTCCCCAGATCACCTTCTTGTGTTCATTATAAAACTGCTCTGTAGAAGAAACGGTCTTCTCAAGGTTCTCCCCAAGCACCGCGTCCTTGTCCTTAACGTTTTTGTTGGCCATATCTAAATTAGTTCAATTATCGTGTATTGACTTTTCAGCCCGCGAAGTTATGAAAAATCCGGAACGGAAACAAATAAATCATTAACTTTGCAGATATATGCCAACCCTCGACAAGACAGTCATACAGGATTTCCGCAACATCGCGCTACAGGAAATCGAGTTCTCCCCCAACGTCAACTGCATCAGCGGCGGCAACGGGGAGGGCAAGACCAACCTGCTCGACGCGATATGGTACCTCTCCATGACGAAGAGCGCCTTCGCCGCATCGGACAGATTCAACTTCCGCCACGGCTGCACCGCCTTCGCCCTCTCCGGCACATACACCATGCCCGAGGGGCAGAAATCCCGCTTCAGCATCAAGGTGGGCGAAGGCGGCGAGAAGAAGATGCGCAGGGACGACAAGCCATACTCCCGCATCTCGGAGCACATCGGAGTGCTGCCTATAGTTATGGTCTCCCCTGCCGACATCGCCATGGTAAGCGAATCCGGGGACGAGAGGCGCCGTTTCATCAACTCCGTCCTCTCCCAGATGGACAGGGAGTACCTCTTCTCGCTGCAGCAGTACAACCGCCTGCTTCTCCAGCGCAACCGCCTGCTCAAGGACGGCATGGCCGACGGGGACCTGCTGGACACCTTCGACGAGAGGCTGTCCGTGCTCGCCTCCCCTATCTCCGCACGCAGGGAAGAGTTCTGCCGGGCCCTGGAGCCTGTGGTCCGCAAGTACTACGAAGAGATATCCGGCGGGAAGGAGGACGTGTCCATAGAATACCGTTCCGACCTCCAGGGCGGGCCTCTGAAGGACATTCTCAAAGCGCGCCGCGACCGCGACAGCCTGCTGCGTTTCACCTCGGCCGGCATACAGAGGGACGACTTCGTCTTCACGATGGACTCGCATCCCATCCGCCGCTGCGGCTCGCAGGGACAGCAGAAATCCTTCATCGTGGCGCTGAAGTTCGCCCAGTACGAACTGATGAGGCAGTCCTGCCGCACCGAGCCGATGATGCTGCTCGACGACCTCTTCGACAAGCTTGACCCGGGCCGCATCGGCAACCTGCTCGGAATGGTGGCGGACAAGGGCTTCGGCCAGATTTTCATCACCGACTCCGACAAGGTCAGGACACGCGGCATAGTCGACGCCGTCACCTCGGACAGGGCATACATCAAGGCGGAAGGAGGCGTCTTCACAAGGACAGATGAATAGACCGGACTACCGTCTCCGCCGGCAGAAGCCGACGGCCCTCGCGGAACTGATAAAGCAGTACCTGCAGGGCAACTCCCTCAACAGGGCGTTCAACACGCACCTCGTCTTCTCGGCCTGGGACGATGCCTCCGGCGCGGGCCGATATACCATAAAAAAGTTCTTCCGCGACGGCCGGCTGTATGTCACGGTCAGCTCGTCCGTAGTCCGCAGCCAGTTGCTCTTCCAGAAGTCCGCTCTCATCGACAAGATGAACGCCCTCATCACGGGCAACGAGCTCTTCTGCGGCACCGCAGGCGAGAAATATGTCAAAGATTTGATAATCAAGTGATGAAAATCGTCATAGACAACAAGATACCGTTCACGGAGGGCGTTTTCGAGCCCTACGCCGACGTCCGCTACATGGACGGGCCGCTCATCAGCCACGCCGATGTCAAGGACGCCGACGCCCTGATCATCCGCACCAGGACAAGATGCGACGAGACCCTCCTCAAGGACAGCGCAGTCAAGATCATAGCCACGACCACCGTGGGCACGGACAACATCGACATCGACTACTGCCGCCGCCACGGGATATTCTTCAAGAACGCCAGCGGATGCAACGCAGGGGCCGTCGCCGACTATGTCTTCTCGGCCCTGTATGGTTCGGCCGCCCGCAAGAGCATCAGTCTGGAGGGCGCCACGATAGGCATCATCGGGCTCGGGAGCATAGGACAGAGGGTCGAGTCCATGGGCAGGGCCCTCGGCTTCAAGATCCTCAGACACGACCCGCAGAAGGCGGAAGTCGAATGGTACACCCAGTTCTGCCCGCTTGACACCCTCCTGGAGAACTCCGACATAGTCACCATGCATGTCCCGCTCAACGAGCGCACCAAGGGCATGGCAAATGCCGACTTCTTCGCCAAGATGAAGCCGGGCGCATTCTTCATCAACACCTCCCAGGGCGACATCGTGGACGAGGAGGCCCTCCTGGCGGCCATCCCGCGCCTCGGCCCGGTAGCCATCGACGCCTGGAGCCACGAGCCGTGGATCAACACCCACCTCATGGGCAGCGTGGACATCGCCACCCCGCACATAGCAGGCTACTCCCTGCAGGGCAAACAGATAGGCACCTCCATGGCCGTCCGCTCCACCGCCCGCTTCCTCGGCATCAGCGACCTCTACGAGTTCTTCCCGCAGACCGACATCATGGAATACCAGGCCGTCAAACTCAACGTGCTGGACAAGTCACAGGGCCAGATCGCGGCGATGATCCAGTACAACTACCCCATCTTCACCGACGACTTCATGTTCCGGATGAACCCGACCAAGTTCGTGGAGCTCCGGGCGGAATACAGCTACAGACGCGAGTTTTACCTCTAATCGATAACATTATGGACAAGACCAGAATCGACGCTCAGATAGAGCGCTTCCGCAAGGGTTTCCCTTGGCTCGACATCATCTCGCCGGCCACCCCTTCAAGGGGCATCGAGGTGCTGGGAGAGAAGGCCGCGGAAGAAGCGGCAGCCTATGCAGACACGGCACAGACGGACGGCAGGTGCAAGTTCGTGCCGGCATCCGGCGCGGCGTCCCGGATGTTCAAGGACATATTCGCCGGGATGGACGAGCCCAACGACGCCGTACGCCGCCTGTGCGACAACCTCGAGAAATTCGCGTTCTACAGCCCTGAAGTCTTCGGGACGGCCCCTTACGACCCGGCCACGACGGCCCGCAGGCTGCTCACCGACGAAGGCCTCGACTACGGCAGCAAGCCCAAGGGAGTGCTGAGCTTCCACCGCTACCCGAACGAAGTACGCACCGCTCTCGCAGAGCATCTCGTTGAAGGTCAGGCATACATGCGCAATGCTGACGGCAGCGTCAACCTCACGGTGACCATCACTCCGGAGCACGAGCCCCTCTTCCGCGAGCTGCTGGAGCAGATCCGGCCGGAATACGAGAAGCGTTACGGGGTCAAGTACGACATATCTTTCACATTCCAGGACAAGGCCACGGACACCATGGCGGTGGACATGGAGAACCACCCGTTCCTGAAGGAAGACGGTACCGTGCTCACCCGCCCGGCAGGACACGGGGCCCTCATCCACAACCTCAACAGCCTCAAGGCCGAGCTCGTGTCCATCAAGAACATAGACAACGTGTGCGTGGAGAGGATGCAGCCTGTCACGGCCCACTGGAAGAAAGTGCTGATGGGCAGGGCCCTGCAGCTGCGCGACACCATCCGCGGCTACATCTTCGCCCTGGACCAGATGACCCGGATGCGCCGGGAGATGAGCGACTTCGCATACATTCCGGTCTACAACGTCAATCTCGACGACCCATACGCCACCCCTGAGTGCCAGGACCTGTGCAACGAGATAGAAGCCTTCCTCCGCGACACCCTCTGCATAGAGATGCCGGAGGCCAAAGACTGCCGCGACAGGGCGCAGGCCCTGCGCGACAAGCTCAACCGCCCGATAAGGTTGTGCGGGATGGTGCGCAACCAGGGCGAACCGGGCGGAGGCCCGTTCATCATCCGCGACAGCGACGGGGCCACCTCGCTCCAGATACTCGAAGCGGCCCAGATCAACCCCGACGACCCGCGCTCGGCCCAGCTCCTGAAAGGCTCGACCCACTTCAACCCTGTGGACATCGTCTGCTGCCTGGAAGACCACGAAGGCGCTCATTTCGACCTCACCAGACATGTGGACGAGGAGACCGGGCTCATCAGTCGCAAGAGCTGGCACGGACGCGAGCTCAAGGCGCTTGAACTCCCCGGACTCTGGAACGGCTCGATGTCAGACTGGAACACCCTCTTCGTGGAAGTGCCGCTCGAGACCTTCAATCCGGTGAAGACCGTGCTCGACCTGCTGCGGCCCGCACATCAGCAATAATATCTCGCGCTGCGCCGCATCGCAGTTCCAAAAAAATAAGTATCTTTGCGCCCGCGCACTCGCACATAGAAGAGAACGCGGGCGCTATAGAATATAGTAAGCGGCAAAAAATAAGTTGCCGCAGATTTGGCAAGCTATTTTTTAACGATTACATAGTTAGTATGAGCATACAAGAAGAAAAAATCGCAGAGCTCGTCGAAAGACGCGCCTCGGCCGCTCTCGGAGGAGGGCAGAAGCGCATTGACGCACAGCACGCCAAAGGAAAGCTGACAGCGAGGGAAAGACTCGCCCGGCTCCTTGACCCTGGCAGTTTCGAGGAGTTCGATATGTTCGTGCAGCACCGCTGCACGGATTTCGGAATGGACGCCACCCATATAGACGGTGACGGAGTCGTGACGGGACAGGGCACGATAGACGGCAGGCTCGTCTTCGTATTCGCCCAGGATTTCACCGTCAACGGCGGCTCGCTCTCCAAGACAATGTCAGAGAAGATCTGCAAGGTGATGGACATGGCAGTCCGTGTCGGAGCCCCTGTAATCGGACTCAACGACTCCGGCGGAGCACGCATCCAGGAAGGCATCGACGCCCTCGCCGGCTACGGTGAGATTTTCGAGAGGAACATCCTCGCCAGCGGCGTCGTACCGCAGATCAGCGGCATCTTCGGACCTTGCGCCGGAGGAGCCGTCTACTCCCCTGCCCTGACGGACTTCACCCTCATGGTGGAGAACACATCTTATATGTTCCTCACCGGCCCGTCCGTAGTGAAGTCGGTGACCGGAGAGACAGTGGACCAGGAGCAGCTCGGAGGAGCCTCCGTACACGCCACCAAGTCAGGCGTGGCGCACTTCTGCGCGGCATCCGAGGAGGAAGGCATCGCTGACATCCGCCGCCTGCTCTCATTCATCCCTCAGAACAACATGGAGAAGGCGCCTGTACGCCCGACTTCAGATCCGGCCGGAAGGGTCGATGACGCGCTCAACAGCATCATCCCTGACAACCCCAACAAGGCATACGACATGTACGGCGTCATCGGCAGCATCGTCGACGACGGCGACTTCTTCGAGGTCCACAAGGACTTCGCCAAGAACATCATCACCGGCTTCGCCCACATGGGCGGCAGGAGCGTCGGCATCGTGGCCAACCAGCCGCGCGTGCTCGCGGGTGTGCTCGACATCAACGCTTCCCGCAAGGCGGCACGCTTCGTCCGCTTCTGCGACGCGTTCAACATCCCGCTCGTGACCCTGGTGGACGTGCCCGGATTCCTCTGCGGAACCCAGCAGGAGTACGGCGCCATCATCACCAACGGGGCCAAACTCCTCTACGCCTACGGAGAAGCCACGGTACCTAAGGTCACCGTGACCCTGCGCAAGAGCTACGGCGGCGCACACATCGTGATGAGCTGCAAGCAGATGCGTGGAGACATCAACTACGCCTGGCCGTCGGCCAACTATGCCGTGATGGGCGCCGAGGGCGCAGTCGGCATCATCTATGGCAAGGAACTCAAGGCCGAGACCGACCCGCAGAAGCAGGCCGCGCTCGCCGAAGAGAAGAAGAAAGAATACAACGACCTCTTCTGCAACCCTTATCAGGCGGCGCAGAGAGGATATATCGAGGATGTGATCGAGCCGCGCAACACCAGGTTCCGCGTGATCCGCGCCCTGGAGGTGCTCGACGGCAAGCATCAGGAAATTCCAGCCAAGAAGCATGACAACCTCCCTCTTTAGTATCCTCACGGCCGGCTCCGACAGGATGCTGCAGACCGACCCTCACGGGTGGACGCTCACTATCATCAGCGTGGGCGTGGTGTTCATCGCGCTGGTCATCCTGTACTTCATCTACAACTTCTCCGGCTCGATATTCTCCGGGAAGATAAGCTTCAAGCGCAAGCCGAAGGCCCCTAAAGGCGCCCCGGATGCGGATGTGGCCGCGGCCATAGCCCTCGCGCTCCAGGCCGAATGCGGCTCCGACGACGAGATCGCAGCGGTGACGGCCCTCTATCTCTATCTCAACGACAATGTCCACGATGTGGAGAGCGGCGTGATCACCATAAGGCACAATGCCGCCTCCGCCTGGAACGGGGCACAGTTCAACTTCAGAAAACAAATCAGGAAATGAAAGAATACAAATTCAAGATCAACGGCAAAGAATACAATGTAGCCGTCAATGGCGTGGAAGGCAACAACGCCAGCGTCACAGTCAATGGTGTCTCCTACAATGTGGAGATGGAAGGCGGAGCCCCGGCAGTACAGGCGGCTCCGGTGCAGGGCGCAGCCCCTGTCGCAGCTGCGGCACCCCAGGCGAGCGCTCCGGCAGCACCCAAGTCAGGCGCCGGCAAGGACATCGTCTCCCCTCTTCCGGGCGTGATCATCAGCATCGACGTCAAGGAGGGCCAGGCCGTGAAGCGCGGAGAGAAAGTCGCCGTGATCGAGGCGATGAAGATGGAGAACGAAATCCTCTCCGAGTGCGACGGCACAGTCACGGCCATTCATGTCTCCAAGGGTGATTCAGTGCTTGAGGACGCCAAAATAGTGACGATAGGCTGATGGAGAACGTCATTGACAGCCTGCAGCAGTTCTGGGAGTTCACGGGATTCGCCAACTGCACCTGGCAGCATCTGGTGATGATCCTGATAGGTCTCGTGTTCATCACCCTCGGCATAGTCAAAAAATGGGAGCCTCTCCTGCTCGTCCCTATCGGCTTCGGAATGATCATCGGCAACATCCCTCTTCCCATGGGGATGAATGTCAGCATCTACGAGGAGGGTTCGGTGCTCAACATCCTCTATCAGGGTGTACGGCAGGGATGGTACCCGCCGCTGATTTTCCTCGGCATCGGAGCGATGACGGACTTCTCGGCCCTCATCTCCCAGCCGAGACTGATATTGATCGGCGCAGCGGCCCAGCTCGGAATTTTCGGCGCATACCTCCTGGCCCTCGTCTTCGGCTTCGCTCCTAACGAGGCCGGCGCCATAGGCATCATCGGAGGCGCGGACGGCCCTACGGCCATCTTCCTGAGCTCCAAGCTCGCTCCGGAACTGATGGGAGCCATCGCCGTGTCCGCATACTCATACATGGCGCTCGTCCCTGTGATCCAGAAGCCTATAATGCTTCTCCTCACCACCAAGAAAGAGCGTCTCATCAGGATGAACAAGCCTCGTGTCGTGAGCCAGAGGGAGAAAATCATCTTCCCTATCATCGGCTTCATCTGCACTGCCTTCATCGTGCCTTCAGGACTTCCGCTCCTCGGCATGCTCTTCTTCGGCAACCTGCTCAAGGAGAGCGGAGTGACCAAGAGGCTCGCGACCACGGCCAGCGGACCGCTCATCGATGTCGTGACCACGCTCATCGGCGTCACCGTCGGAGCGTCAACCCAGGCGGACGTGTTCCTGACCGGCAAATCTGTCAAGATCTTCGCCCTCGGTCTCATCTCGTTCGTGATCGCCACCACCGGAGGCGTCTGCTTCGCGAAGCTCATGAACCTCTTCCTGCCGGAAGGCAAGAAGATCAACCCTCTCATCGGCAACGCCGGCGTGTCAGCCGTACCTGACGCAGCCAGAGTATCCGAAGTCGTCGGCCTCGAGGCTGACCCGTCCAACCACTTGCTCACCCATGCCATGGCCCCTAATGTGGCCGGCGTGATCGGTTCAGCCGTGGCCGCAGGTATCCTGCTCGGCTTCCTCGGATAGCTCCGCTCGACTCATGCTTGACGTCCATACAGCCACATACCTCATAAACGGCGGCACCAGCCTGACTCTTGGCGTACTGCTGCTTACGCTCAAGCCTTTTCAGGGCACGGAGAGCAAACTCTATCGGACCATCAAGCAATACCTTGCATATACAGCATTCATCGACGTCCTCATAGACGCGGTGATGCTGTATGTGATTTTCAGGGGGATAGGCAACGGATTCCAGAACTCTTTCGCATTGCCGGCCGCCTACTGGTGTCAGGTTTTCTTCTTGACATCCGCAACCTTGATGCTCCTCCATGAACACACCGCATACAGGCGCTTCCTCAGATGGGGGACATATCCGCTTGGCGTGCTGATGCTGCTCTTCTTGGGAGGATTCGTGGCGTTCCTGGCAGGACACGGCGGCACACCGGACCCGTTCACGCACTACTGCCGCACCGGCTGGTATGCCGCACTGACCATAGCCGCGCATATCCTTCTGCTTCTTGCGATACTCGGCAGTTTCGTCCTGATCGCGATGGCTGCAAGGCGGTTCTCGCTCAATGTCGTCAACTTCTTCTCCGGGGATGATGCGGTGAAGATCGGCCGAGCCAGACAGTTCTTCACGATATACGGCGCCTACATCATCGTCACCACCTTGAACATGTTTCTCTTCTGCGAGACGCTCAGCATAGTGTGCATAAACCTGCGCGCCGTTTTGAAACTGCTGAATGTCATCATGGTGTTCAACATGGAACCGCTTCTTATGAGCACCGGACAGAAAATGGCCGGCTTTGATGTTGCCGAAGAAGCAGAAGCAGAAAAGGAGGCGCCGCTCCGCGCGGAAATGGTAGAAAGCGCGATGAAGAGGTGGCTGAACTCCAAAGACAAACCATATCTCAAAGAGGGACTCGCCCTCTCCGACGTGGCGGACCAGATGGGGATAAGCGGCCCCCAGCTCTCATACTACCTCAACCACTATCTCGGAGTCAACTTCAACTCGTGGATTAACCGGCTCCGTATCGGGGAGGCCAAACGCCTGATGGAGGCAAACCCACAGATGCAGATTTCCGATGTCGCCTCCGCTGTCGGCTACTCCGAAATCGCAGTCTTCTCCCGCAATTTCAAGAAGGCCGAAGGAATCACGGCCACCGAGTACAGGAAGCGCTGCGCTCCGGAAGTCGAGATTCAGTAATCTTATAGCCCCTTTCTGCGTCTACTGGGCGGCGGGGCTGTGGCCTGCTGGGTGATGTGGGCTGCTGGGTGATGTGGCGACGTGTGCGTGGCGATGGCGGACATCCGTGGAACATCCTCCGGCGCGTGGAACATCACCGTGCGCACCAGGGCCGTTTCCACTCACCGCGCCGGTTTTCGGAAACCCGCGTGCGCAAAAAGGGGGCTGGTGCGCACGGCGAATCAACCAGAATCAGGAAAACTCAACCCTTTTCAGGCAAATGCCGCCGACCGCCGGTTTTTGCCGCTTACCCATGAAGTAAACTGGAAATATTCTATTTTACCCCCCCCCCCATTTGACCAAATAATAGAGAAATAATCAAACAAAATGTCCGAAAAAACGACCAAATTTGCGCGTTGGGGTGATTCAGACCAGATGATTCCCGCAAGCTATAACGAACACTTAAATTTGAAATTAAAATATTTTAGCCAGATGAAAAAAGTTTTGACAGCCGCAATATTGGCGGTAACAACCTGCGCTTTTGTCGGCTGCACGAAGAACGAGGTGAGATCCATCAGCGACAACCCTCAGGCAGTCCGTTTCCTCCCGCTTAACGGCAAACACTCCACCAAGGACATGGTCGACGGCAATACCTATCCTAAAGATCTCCCGTTCGGCACGCTCGCATACTACCTTCCAAGCGGAAACTGGAACGCCAACATGGCGGATGCCACTCTCTACATCCCTATAAGCAAGGTGGTGAACAAATCCGGCGCGGCCAGCGGCAACGCATGGGAAGTTGAAGGGAAGGAATACTATTGGCCGAAGAGCGGCACACTCACCTTCTTCGCCTATAGCCCGTTCTCCTATCAAGAGGCTGGCGGAGGCGATCTCAATATTGAGAGCCTCTCAGGCAATGACGGTATACAGATAGTGGACTATGATGTGGATGCGCATCAGGACACCGACTTCATGGTGGCTGACATTGCCAAGGACAAGACAGCGAACGAGTCGAACGGCGGATACACCGGTGTCCCTATTGTATTCCGTCACAAGCTTTCGCAGATAGTCGGCATCAACTTCCAGACCGTCATCACCAACACCGAAGGCAATCTCGTGGAGCATGATTACTCGTACGGACGCAGCACCAACGGACCCCTGCAAGCAGGCGACATAGTGTTCAAACTCAAGAAAGTGGAGGTCAGAAACCTCTATACAAAGGGCACTTACGGATACACAACCACAGATGCAGATCCTGTAGCAGAGCATTGGAGTCCTCTGTCCAACAAAAATCCCTACACCTGGTTCAATAAAGCCCCTGAGGCATTTGTCGACAACACCAAGTTCAACCTGACATACAAGACCCAAGATGACACCCGCAACAAGTATCTCCTCGTCCTGCCTCAGCCTCTTATCACCCCCGGCACCACAACTCCTAAAACAACGGATCCGCTCATCCACATCGAATACCAGGTGCTGACCTACAGCGACGCTACCCACCACTCCACCGAGAATGTATCTGAGGATGTTTATCTGTATAACATCCATGGCAGCGCCAACGCAATCGATATGAACAAGAAGATAACCTACAACTTCAAGATCAATCTCGAGAACCGCAAGATCTACTGGGCTCCGTCCGTTGTGGACTGGGGAAGCGTAACTTACGACAACATCATCAAATAGGCAGCCACAGACAGCGCTTGGAAGTTGTTTTGAATTTATTTGTCATAAATTTTATGAAGATTTTTCTGTCAGAGTTTTTTCTGGATTTTGAGAAAGATAGTAGAACTATCTGACCGAAAAAGCCAGGAAAAAATATGGCGAAAAAGCAAGTAAAAGAATTTTCAACATAAATCAAAACAACTTCTTAGTATCAGGGCGGGTGAAACTGCCCTGATGCACCAAGATGGGAAGATTCGCAACAATGACAATCGTCGCCACAGCCGTGGCGGGCCTGCTTTTCCTCTCCCCTGCCAAGGCGCAGGATGATAGAGGAAGAGCAGCCGGATTCTCTGTTGACTTCCGCTGGGACAGGGCCGTGCTCGACCCCGCCTACAAGAACACCGGCGAAAGGCTGCGCGCCCTTGCAGACTCCATCGCATCCATAGGTATAGGGAGCATCGACAGCCTCAGCGTGCTGTCGTTCTCCTCACCTGAAGGCAACTACACCTACAACCTCAGGCTCGCTGAGAGGCGTGCGGCCGCAATCGGAGGCTACCTGCGGAGCAACTGGCCGGATCTCGACGGCAGGCTGCGCGTCAGTGGCGGCGGAGAGTCCTGGCAGCTCCTCCGGGAGCGGGTGCTCAGCAGCACCTCCCTAAGCGAGACACAGAAGCGCAATCTGCTCTCCATCATAGACTCCCCCGTATCAGCCGAGCAGAAAAAGGCCCTCATCCACACCTACGATCCGGCTCTCTGGAACCGGCTCGTCCGCCACTGGTTCCCAGATATGAGGCGCACGTTCATCCGCCTCAACTGGACGGAGCCGCGCCCGGAGTTCCCTTCCGTTCCCGCGCTCTCCGCATGTCTGCCTGACGTGACCCTCACATCTCCGGGAAGCGACATCATCCCGTCCTCCCGCGAATCCTACGGCTACCGTACAATTCTCGCGCTCAAGACCAACCTGCTCTACGACCTTGTCACAGCCCTCAACTTCGAACTTGAGGTGCCGCTCGGGGACAAGTTCTCCCTGGCTGTCGAAGATGTTTTCCCTTGGTGGAACTGGGGCCCTAACGGACGGAAGTACTGCTTCCAGATGTGGGAAATCGGGGTTGAACCGAGATGGTGGTTCGCCAAGAGCCCGGAGCGCGACCGTCTCTCCGGACACTTCCTCGGACTCTACGCGATGTCCGCCAAATACGACTTCCAGTGGGACACCAAGTTCTGCTGGCAGGGAGAATACTGGTCTACGGGACTCACCTACGGCTACTCCATGCCTCTCGGCGAGGTCTGCAACCTGGAACTCTCCGCCTCGCTCGGATTTCTGCGCAGCGACTGGAGGCACTATCAGCCCGACGAAAACTACGAGCACCTCTACCGTGACCCGTTCCGCACCGGCGTATTCTCATGGTTCGGCCCGACGAAGCTCAAGGTCTCGCTCGTCGTACCTATACAGGTAAAATACAGGAGGAACGCGAGATGAGACTGTCCGGCACCACATATAGGCTCATCGGCAGGGCTGCGCTCTCCGCCATCCTCGTCTCGGCAGTCCTGACAAGCTGCGAGCGGCGGCCGCTGGACGACCCGGACTTCAACACCAGTATCAATGTCAAGGTGAGCGTCGAGGCCATCTCCAATGTCACCTGCGACATCTACAACGACAAGATACCCGTCCCGAAGATAGACCCGGACATGATGCATGTGCTCTTCTTTGAGGAGACTGGCGACGCTCTCGCGACCGAGGCCTATATCAGCACCAAGTCGACCGACTCCGACGGGAACACTGTCTTCAGCGGCAAACTCAGCATCGCCCCGGGGACATACAGGATGTACATCTACAACTTCGGCACGGAGAACACCCTCATCCGCAACACCTACAACTGGGAAAGCGCCGAGGCCTACGCCGCCAATGTCCCGGACAGGATATCCAGAAGCTACCAGACCAAGGTGCCGGCAGAGGAATCCATCACATACTCTCCGGATCATCTCGTGGTGGCGAGAAGCCCTCGGGAGGTAATCCCGTATCATTCGGGGATATACACCGTCAAGGCGGAGTCGCGTTCGGTGGTGGAGAGTTACTATCTGCAGATCAAGGTGGACGGTATCGAATATGTCTCCGGTGCGAGGGCGGTGCTCTCGGGGATGTCCGGCGGCAACCGCATAGCCCTCGGCGAGCGCATGGACGATCCGCGCACTTCCGTCTACTTCCCTCTGGTCAAGAGCGACGACAAGGGCGTGCCTGTCATCTGCTGCATCTTCAACACCTTCGGTCGCCCGAACGACTCGCACAACTCACTTGAGGTCACGTTCGACATAGTGACGAAGGCAGGCGAATCCGTCCAGAAGACCTTCGACATCTCCGAGCTCTTCCGCAGCGAAGACTGCATCAAGCATCACTGGCTGCTGCTCGACGAGACCATCAAAATCGATCCGCCGAAGACGCCCGACCAGGGCGGATTCAACCCGTCCGTAGATGACTGGGAGAACGAGAACCACGATATAATATTATAAAATCAAAAATACCAATTTATGAAAAGAATTATTTTACTCGCAGCATCGGCCATGGCAATACTTGCCGGCTGCACCAGGACGGAGATCCGCTCCATAGCGGACGAGCCGCAGCAGATCACTTTCAGGACCATTGAGACGAAAGCTGCTGATGACTTCCTGAACACCAAGAAGTTCTACTCTTATGCCTACTTCCTTCCGTCAGGCCAGGATTGGGCGACAAAATTCGCAGATGCCCAGGCCTACATCCCGGGTGCACTTATCGCCTTCAACACAACTGACAACGCCTGGAAAGCGTCCGGAGCGACATACTACTGGCCGAAACAAGGCTCTCTCACCTTCTTCGCCTGGACTGACTACACCGATGCTCCTGCGCCAACACTGGCAGGATGCGCGAAAGACAAGGGGATCACATTTACCGCCTACTCCGCTTTTGACCATAAGAATAAGGACCTGCTTGTGGCAGACATAGCAAAAGACATGAACGGCAAGAACCTGACAACACATCAGGGATGGAAGCCAGGCGTGCCTACCGTATTCCACCATGTCCTCTCCAATCTCGCATTCACAATCAAGACCAACGAAAACTATGCCGGAGCCACATATAGTCTCAAATCCATCACATTGAAGAATATCAGCACCAAGGGTGATTATGCCCAGGGCAGCCCTACCGCCACCGTTGCAGAAAATGTATGGACAGGCCATGTCGATGTCAAGGACATGCCGGTATTCACGAGCGCTGCAGGACAGTCTGTCAGCAGCACAGCTGCACTGCTCTCACCGAGCGCGGATGACTTCAGCATTGTGCTCCCTCAGAAATTCGCTGACGCGACTCCAGAAATCGAGATAGTCTACACCATCACCACCAACTATACCGGGACTGCTGTTGTGGAGACCGTGACAGAGACCAAGCCTCTCAAGGACATCTACACCGAAGGCTGGGTGTCCGGCAAGAAATACACTCTCAACATCAAGCTCTCCCTCAACGAGATTCTCTGGGATCCTTCAGTTGAGGGCTGGGAAGATGGTGCCGTTACCGATATCCAGTTCTAAGACACTTTTATGATGCGCGGCACTTTATAATCCGCGCGTCTTCAGCACAGTCTGAAAGGGCCTGGCCGCCCTTTCAGGCACAAATCAAAACACAAGAAATGCTCAAGAGACTGATTATGGCCGTATTGGTCCTGACACTTGGCTGCTGCACGAAAATAGTGCAGCAGAGCGGTCCTACGGACAATACCGAAATCAGCTATCAGGTGATAAGCGACAGGACAAAGGCCCCCTTAGAAGCGTACCCGACAACGGTCCCGTTCGTCTCTTCCGCATGGTATCTGCCACAGGGGAAGAAGTGGGCCGCCAACAAGGCGGACGCCCAACTGTACATCTCCTCCGCTGTCATAAGTTACGACCCCACCACAAAGGTCTTCAAGGCGGCGACGCCGTATTATTGGCCCAAGAAGGGGTCTCTCACATTTATGGCCTATTCACCGGAATCCGACAAAATACAGATTACCAAAGAGGGCGTGGAGGTTACAGGCTGGGCCACAAACGGGAGCGACAAGAGAATCGATCTTATGGTGGCAGACATCAAGTCCGCCAACGGTACTTCATACGGTATGGTCGGCGTACCTATCGTATTCAGGCATATTCTTTCCAAAGTAGCCGTGACGGCATTCATCGAAAAGGCAGAAACCGGGAAAACGATTTCCCTGAACAGAATAATTTTCCGTAATGTCTATGGCGAGGCGGATTTCAACGGCTCGGAATGGACCAACAGAGGTGATGTCCACGATGTTGACAACACGCTGACAAATCCCATAACGCTCAATGTCAACAAGCAAAACATCATCGAGACAATGCTTCTGATACCTCAGAGCCTTTCGGCTGTCGGCACGAGGGAGAATGTCAAGATGGAGATCTACTACACCATCAATAACAACGGAGCCATCCAAAACGAGAATGTGTCCATATCTCTCAACCAGCACGGCGCTGCCTGGGAAAGAGGGAAATACACTGAATATCAGATTATATTCGGAACTTCTGACCATCCTATCGATTTCGGAGGAAGCGTTTCCGACTGGACCGGCTATGGTAATACTGACATTGTAATCGGAGGATAGAGACATGCACAAGATAAGAACAGCACTATTCGTATCTGCGGCAGTATTGCTCGGCTCATGCACCAAACCCCAAGGTGAGGAGCACGGGACAGCCATCGGATTCAGCACAAGCACCGTTTCGCAGGTTGAAGGCACCAAGTCAAACCATACCGGCGAATCAACTACGACCGCAACCCTTAAGAACAAATCCTTCGGAATATATGGAATGTATTCAGTCACCGACGGAGGAAAAGGCACCAACGTATTCGACTTTTCTTCTCCGGTGGAGGTGCGTTATACAACAGACGTCATCAGCCACGAGACCAACTGGACATATACGTTCAGCGGGTCGCAGTATTCCGCCAAGAAGAATTGGAAAAGGAACATGTATTACCGGTTTAGGGCCTATCACCCGTACGATGCCACCATTCTGCAATCCAGCTCATCCGCAGACGGTATCGACATAGAATACCGCGTTCTGGATGACAGTTATGACCTTCTGCTGGCTTCGGCAAAGCGATATCCTGCAAATGACGGCTACGGCAGAGTGCAGATGGAGTTCCATCACGCTCTGTGCGCACTGAAATTCAAAATAGCATTCAAGGAGACAGTCACGCCATCCACATACACGGACAATATAATCCATTTCTACATCAAGGGATTAAACGCCTACGGGCATCTTAACCACACCGGATTCGGCGCAGACGAAGCGTTCAACTGGCAAGGGACATTCAACAGCCAGGACAAACTTTACGAATGGACCGGAGACAAGACATTCGGAGTCAAGGGACCGGTAGAGCCTACGGATATATTGGAAAGCAACGAATACTTTTTCGCAATTCCGCAAACGTGCAGTGACCCGGCAAACGGTCCGACATCCATCCACCTGTTCACCCGGAAAAGCGGAGGAGACAACGAAATCGACCATACCGTCAATCTGCAGCCGCTCAAATGGGAAGCCGGCAAAATCTACACTTACACGCTTCTTGTCAATAAATCAGACATCGAGGTATCCGTCACCATCGAGCCTTGGCTCACCAAACAAGTCCCTGTGGACATTTATCTGTAGTACGCCATGAAGAGGTTTCTATTGTTAATATTCTTCATTTCCCTGATAGGATGCAGCAAGAACCCGCACGCCACTGAAAGCGGAAGCGGAAATATCGAGATATCCATAACTCTTCCTTCCACCAAATCAGCCAGGAGCGGGGATGAGATAAATTCTCTGCGCATCTGGCTCGTGGACAAGGACGATAATATAGTAAGAGTCATCAGTGCTGACGGAAGTGCTGCCGGAAGCCCGGCCTCGGGAGAGGACGGAATCACCATGACAGGAATGGGAACTGCATCGGCACAGTTTATCAATGTGGAACGCGCCTCATACACGCTCTATTTCGTGGCCAACAGCGACGCGCTGTCTTCGTATACTGCGGGAGACATAATTGATGATGCTTTCAAGAAGGCGACCATCAACTATGAGTACGGTATATACGGAATGCCGCTGAGCGTCGTGAAAGAAATCCATGTAGTCCCGGGCAAGAATATGATCAGCGCTTCTCTTGTCAGAATATGCGCCAAGATACATGTAACTGTCCGGAACAGCACCCTTGACAAAATGATTTGGATCAAGGACATAAGCCTCAATGACATCCGCCCGGACAAGACCTATCTTTTCGAGCAAGACAGCTTCTTTCCAGGGGCCGGATACGAGGAATTGGAGAAAATGACCACCATAATAGGTCTTGAGCCAAACACGGAGATGACTTATCCTGCCGTGTACCTTTTCGAGACCGATAAAGCTCCGGGAATAAAAATCCGCGGAGGTGTATTTGCCAGCAATCAGACAAAAGAGCCGGACGTAATCACCAAGGACATCTCTTCATACTCATTCGAAGAGACGAGCGAAAGCCTGAATGAAGGCAACCAGTATCTGGTAATGAACAAAAGCATGAGATATCTGCTGAAAGGACACCATAGCGGCTCTGTGGGTATTGATTTTCTCGCAAGCGGAGACGGCCCGAAGAACCACCTGCTTGCCAGCAGCGACATTGAAGACTATATCTGGACTTATGAGTCGCAATATGTGTCATGGTGGACGACATATTACGATCTTAAAAACATCGGACAGAACAAATACCTGAAAAACTCCTCCGGCAAGCTTGACCTTGGTACAAGTATAGATAACTTCACTTTCAACGGAGATAAGACCAACGGGCACACAATCAGCTCCGGCGGCAATTATATATGGAACAATGCCGGAACCCTTGACTTCAACGACAAAGGCAAGTCCCCGCAGAATCAATGGTACTTCTATAAAGTAAATTCAGTCACTACCACAGAGGAAGTATTTGACGGTGCGGAAGCCCTTATAAACTACTCCGACAACGATCTTAGCCATATAGACCCGGATCTTGGCGTAGCTGTCCCTCTACAGAGAATCAAGCGCAACGAGAGTATCGACATAAGAGTCAGTATCTTTTTCAACAAGAATACCGGGAAACTGGATTTCGAGACAGAGATTTGGAAAACGGTCGATAATGAAACCACTTTTGATTAGATTACCATCATGAAGAAAAGATACTTTTCCACCATATTCGCAGCGATATTCCTGCTTATGATGACTTCCTGCGTCAGGGAGCAGTTTGCTCCGGGCGGCCTTACCGGCGGAGAGGGCTACCTCTACCTGAAATTCGGCTCGGCTCCGAATGTGGAGGTAAGCACCAAAGCCACCCTCAAAGCCGAGAGTGAAAACAGGATAATGAACCTTTATGTGTTCGTCTTCGATAAGAACGGACACAAGATTCACAACAAGTGGTATAGCGAACTTGACCGCACGAACAGCAAAGGAGAACTGGATATCATCGAAGAAGGATGGTATAGGGAGAACAGTTCGCAGGCAGACCAGTCAAGTACCGGAGTCATCAAGATCAAATCCCCTTCCGGGTCAGGATTCAAAATCTATGTGTTTGCGAACATTGACGGAGATATGGTGAAAATATCTTCTGAAATGCTGTCTCACAACATAAATACCGAGGATGACATAAAGAATTTCCGGGTATATATCAATCAGGAGACAACATCCAGAAACGGATACTTCCCTATGTCCGGAAGCATATCCGGAGTTACGGTAAGCGACGGTGAGGGCATTACCATAGGTGGAGGAGGCTCAGGGAGCCTTATTCTCCGAAGAATGGATGCCAAGATAAAGTTCACGTTCAAAGCAGGCACAAGACCTGACGAGAACGGCCAGGTCATCCAGTCTTTCGAGCCGAAAGGTTGGAGAGTATTCAATATCCCTAAGACGGCCTTTCTGATGGAGGGAAATGAAGACGCATGCAGCGTTGATCCGAATACTCCGACCGGAGACTACGCAAAGTACGCATCTTTATTCTTCGACAGCGAATGGGCAAATTTCGAAGAATTCCCGGACCAGAACACCTCGTCTTTCTCTTTCTACATGATGGAGAACAGGCAGACGCCGAAAAACTCCTCATTCACAAGCTATCAAGACAGGAGCAGGCAGAAAAAGACCGCCACCGGACTCAATGAAGTACAGGCTGTGGAATACACCAACCTTTCCGGAAAGACAAGTACCAAGTCCATGCGCATCTTCCAGAATGCAAACGACTTCTCCACTTACGTCCTGGTATCCGCCAAGGTCACCATGAAACTGACCGGCACCGAGGCAGGACAGACTTTGGGCGGGGACGTGCTGTATCTTATCCATCTTGGGGACTGGGACAGCACCATTCATAACGGAAATTCAGAGCATTGGAATGATGACGAATACGGGAATGTGGCCAATTCCCAGACCAGAAGGAATACAAGTTACAACTATACCGTCACCATCAATTCGGTCAACAACATAAGAATAGAAGTCGAGACCTCGGACGGGGAAAATATCGAGAACCAGCCCGGTGCTTCAGGGCAGATAACTATAGCCAAAGAGGAAATCGCCATTTGCGACGCCCACTACGAGACCAAGACCATGACCTTCAGCGCGAAGAATTTCTTCGAGGGGACAACCGCTACGGCCGATGACCTGACATGGCGGGTAAAGACACCTTTCGGGGAAGGCTCTCCGGCCATAGGACATGACGGAGAGGACATCCCGGCCGGACTGGACTACAAATGGGTTCACTTCAGACTCAACAAAAAGGATGCGTCCACCAAATTTTATAAAGACATACGACGCAGGTATACAAACCGCGCTTTCGCCGAGTCATCCACTTTCAGAAGCGCCGAAGAGAACAAGGAGTCTGACGGAAGCAACGACCCCGGCCTTGAGGGCTACCACAATGACGGCGTGATGGATATCATCGATATGGTGAAATACATCAAGACGCAAGTGAAAAGATACGCGTCATGGCTTGAGAACGGCGGTAATTATGCAGACTACAAATGCGACTTCGACAGCGAGAATCTCAATGATGCCAAGATATGCGTAACTGTGTTCGTGGACGAGTATTACTACGATAAGGATCCTATCTTCGGCGGGTCTTCCCCTACGCTTTGGAAGCGATTTGTCAATAAGGAAGAGCGCGCCATGCACATATTGTGCAACTCCAATACCAGTAAGGACCTTGAATCGCGCGCCACCGGCTCCGTCATCACCATACAGCAAAAACCAATAAAGAGCATATACAACACGGATGAAAGTTACACCAGGCTCCAAAATGCATGGGGGCTCGAATCCACGGACGAATATGCGGATAAGGTATTCACCTACAATCAAGACGGGTCCCGGAACGGCTCTGGCAAGAATACGGATGACTACAATGGCCTGGCCAACAGTGTCTTCGAATGGGGACTTGCGCCAAACGGAACCACAGTGAGCAACATCACCACCATACAGGACAACGTCAGATGGGACAAATATCTCTCGTTTGAAGTGGGAAACGAACTGCCTCAGCTAAAGGACGGATATGAGTCGCTAAGATATATATGCATGTCCCGCAACAGGGACAACAACGGAAACGGCGTTATAGACCGCGATGAGGTAAGATGGTATCTTGCATCCGTAAGACAGCTGATAGGTCTGTATGTGGGAGACGGCGTACTGGAAAGCTCGGTACGTATATACAACAGATCCACCGCTGACCGCAATTCGGATAATCCTGCGCGCTGGAGGCAGCATGTCATCTCCAGCACCAAGTATCCAAGCGACTCTGAGCCTACTGTCATCTGGGGAGAGGAGGGTATCTCCACAGGAAATATCAGCGGCTCATTCGACTGGGGAGGAATTACAAATTTTACCATAAGATGTGTAAGGAACCTTGGTCTGGCAAACGATGCGCCTATAAATAAGACGCCGGACGACTATATCCAGGCCTCGCAGAATGCGGACGGCTCATATACTTTCGAATGCACCCACATCAATGAAAGCGCCCTAAGGTACTACTCTTCAAGAGAGCTTGACTATGAGGATGAGCGTGCCACCGCAAACAGCCTTTACAAGAAATTCGAGACCGCACCCGCGGACCAAAGCTGGACATCAGGAGCGGTATCGTTCAAAGCCCTCAATGATGAAGTCAGCAAATATGGTTCTTCCGTATATGCAGGGTATTGCCCTGACGGATACAGGATTCCAAGCCAGACGGAACTTGCTGTAATAAGATACTACACGAGCTTGGTGTCGTCCGGAACTTACCCAAGCCGAACCTTCTGGTCCTTTGGAGTGGAGGCTTTGGGTGGCAGCGGAAAAGACGGCGGCAACAAATACGGATTTTGTGCAGACGGTGGCAACATTTCACTCAGCGCAAACGCTACTTTCTCTAAAGCACGCTGCGTTCGTGACATACGTGTAGAATAGGGCTATTACATCTCCACCGGCTTATACTTAGGCACGAGGAGCTTCATTATCGTCCATGCTAAAATATATGCGACACCGCAGCAGCAGAACATAATGAAGTACCCGCCCTGCTTGCCTTCGAAGCCAAGGAACATGAAAGCGGCCAAGAAGTCACTGAGATACTTCTGCATGGCCCGCAACCGCGACAACAACGGCGACGGCAAGATAGACCGCAGCGAGCTCCGCTGGTACACGGCATCCATCAAGCAGCTCGTCGGGCTCTATGTGGGCAACGGCAACGCCCTTGAGAAAAGTTTCTCCCGTACATACTGGTCCTTCGGAGTGGTGCCGGGCATCTATGGAGAGCATGGAAAGGATGGAGGCGACAAATACGGCTACGGCTATGATACCCCCAACATATACCTTGCGGCGACTCACACTACAGCGACGACCCGCTGCGTCCGCGACATCCGCGTCAACTGACCAGTCCCGGCAGTGACCTGTGCTTTCCGCCGCACCTGCTCTTGCTGCCACCGTCGCGCGCAGCCCCCGATGCTAAGACGAGCCTCGCGTACACCACAGGGCCATTTTCTGCACCGCACTGTCCGGCGAGGCCGTCCCGTACAACAGAAGGCCTGATTCTGTACGGCGCGGTGGGGCCTGCCGTCACAGGACCGCCTCTTGCCCATTGCTGAAGCCCGTTGCTGCCAGGTGTGAGCCTATTCCGGCATTTCCGCTGCTACCTGGACCTTCCAGCTGCTCTGCATGGCTCTCTCAGGCATCCGCCTACGCCAGGTGTGAGCCTATTCCGCCGAATCGGCTCACACCTGCATCGCGTGACTCAGGCTCCTGGCCCGGCACTATGGCAGCGGGCGCCCTGGACAGGCGGCCTCCTGCGATGCTTTTGTGTTGAGCAGGAGGCTGCCCGCTCCCGAGGCGCCCATCTTAGTAAGCGGCAAAAAATAAGTTGCCGCAGATTTGGCAAAGATTTTTGTGGATAGATTTCTTTTTGAAGAAGGAGTGTGCCGGTGCACATGACTGATAAAAAAGGAATATTTTGTGTATATTTGCGTCTAACCGCTCCAGCGGCCAGACGCATTTGACTAATAACAAACTCTATATGTCCAACAAACTACAGGAACTTACCGACAAGCTCTACAACGAGGGACTGTCGAAAGGCAAGGAGGAGGGAGAACTCCTTCTTGCCAAGGCACATAAAGAAGCCGACGAAATAGTGGCCAAGGCCAGAGCCGAAGCCGCTTCCATAATGGAGAAGGCGGAGAGCGACGCCGCCGGCCTGAAGGCCAAGGCCGAATCAGACATCAGGATGGCCGCGTCCCAGAGCCTCCAGACAGCCAAGAAGAGCATCGAGGACCTCCTGCTCGGCTCCCTCGTCTCCGACAAGGTCAAAGAATCCCTCTCCGACCCGGAGTTCATCAAGAAGATAATCGTGGCCGTAGCCGACAAGTTCAACGCTGAGGAGAGCTGCGACCTCTCCCTCGTCCTCCCCGCCTCGCTCCAGTCGGAGCTTGAGCCGTGGGTCAAGGACGGCCTGCAGAAGCAGCTCGGCAAGGGCGTACAGGCGCAGTTCTCCAAAAGGATCGCCGGCGGCTTCACCATCGGCCCCAAGGAGGGCAGCTGGTATGTGAGCCTGAGCGACGAGACGTTCCGCGAGCTCATCGCCGAATACATCCGCCCGGTGACAAGGAAGATTCTCTTCGGGCAGGATGAATAACTACGAATACATCATAGCGGGACTCCCCCTCCTGCAGAGCGGCTCTCCCAAGGGCTGGCACATTGACTGCGCCGCCCTCATAGGGGACATACGCTCCAATCTCTCCGCGAGGGACAATGCCCTGCTGGACTTCTTCCTCTCCGGCTACGATCAGGACAGCCTCGGCGCGGCGTTCTACGAGACCGCCCTCTCCCACCGCAACCGCTTCATCCGCGAGTTCTTCACCTACGACCTCATGGTCCGCAACACCAAGGTGGACTGGATCAACTCCACTGTCGGCCGCCCGGAAGGCACGGACGTCATCAAGATTGACAGCGGCCTGGAAGACGAGGAACTGATGCGCCAGGAAGTGCGCGCCGTACTCGACTGCGGAGACATCATCCGCAGGGAGAGGGGCCTCGACGACCTGATGTGGCGCAAGGCGGACGAGCTGACACTCTGGTCGCTCTTCGACATGAGCGTCATCCTGGCCTTCACGGCCAAGCTCAAGGTCGTGGAGAGATGGGAGAAGCTGGATCCGGAGACAGGGCAGGAGTATTTCCGCAAACTCGTCCAGGAGATCCGGGCGACATACGACAACAAAAAAAACACTGATATACAATGAAGACAACAGGAAAGGTGACGGGCATCGTCTCAAACCTCGTGACGGTGGCCGTAGACGGGCCTGTGGCTGAGAACGAGCTCTGCCATATCGACCTGGACGGGACACAGCTCCTCGCCGAAGTCATCAAGGTCAACGGCGACAAGGCTTCCGTGCAGGTCTTCGAGAGCACCCGCGCCCTGAAGAACGGCGACAAGGTCGAGTTCCTCGGCAAGATGCTTGAGGCCACCCTCGGACCTGGACTTCTGTCCAGCGTCTACGACGGACTGCAGAACAACCTCGCCACCATGACAGACGTTTTCCTCAAGAGAGGAGAATACACGGATCCGCTGGACCGCGAGAAGCTCTGGGACTTCACCCCTGTCGCAAAGGCCGGTGACAAGGTCGCCGCCGCCGACTGGCTGGGAGAGGTCAAGGAAGGATGGCTGCCGCACAAGATAATGGTGCCGTTCAGCTTCAAGGGCGAGTACACCGTCAAGTCCGTCGCCCCGGCCGGGCAATACAATGTCGACACCGTGATCGCCACGCTCACGGGCCCGGAAGGGGACGTGGATGTGACCATGACCCAGAAATGGCCTGTCAAGGTGGCCGTCAAGGCATACCGCGAGAAGCCGCGCCCGGAGAAGATAATGGAGACCGGAGTGCGCGTGATCGACAGTTTCAACCCTATCGCCGAAGGCGGAACGGGCTTCATCCCGGGGCCTTTCGGCTGCGGCAAGACCGTGCTCCAGCACGCTATAGCCAAGCAGGGCGAGGCCGACGTGATAGTGATGGCGGCATGCGGAGAGCGCGCCAACGAGGTCGTGGAGATATTCACGGAGTTCCCTGAACTCGTGGACCCTCACACCGGCCGCAAGCTCATGGAGCGCACCACCATCATCTGCAACACCTCCAACATGCCTGTGGCGGCCCGCGAGGCATCCGTCTACACGGCCATGACCATCTGCGAATACTACCGCGCGATGGGCCTGCGCTGCCTGCTGCTCGCCGACTCGACTTCCCGCTGGGCCCAGGCCCTCAGGGAGATGTCCAACCGTATGGAGGAGCTCCCGGGCGCGGACGCGTTCCCTGTCGACCTCTCGGCCATCATATCCAACTTCTACGCCCGCGCCGGCATGGTGCGGCTCGGCAACGGCAAGACAGGCGCCATCACCTTCATCGGCACCGTCTCCCCTGCCGGAGGCAACCTCAAGGAGCCTGTGACCGAGTCCACCAAGAAGGCCGCGCGCTGCTTCTACGCCCTCGAGCAGAGCCGCGCCGACCAGAAGCGCTATCCGGCCGTCAACCCTATCGAATCCTACTCCAAGTATCTCGAATACCCTGAGATCATCGCTTGGCTCGACGCCAAGATCGAGAAAGGCTGGGTGGACAAGATTCTAAAAGCCAAGAACATAGTCCGCCGCGGCAAGGAGATGGCCGACCAGATCAACATCCTCGGCGACGACGGAGTGCCTATGAGCTACCACGAGTCCTTCTGGAAGTCGGAGCTCATCGACTTCGCCTTCCTGCAGCAGGACGCGTTCGACGCCATCGACGCGGTGTCCTCCATGGAAAGGCAGAAATTCATGCTGGACCTGATTCTCGACATCTGCGACAAGACTTTCGACTTCGACGATTTCGAATCCTGCCGCGGCTTCTTCAAGCAGATTATCAACATACTCAAGCAGATGAACTACTCGGAGTATCAGGGTGAAAAGTTCAAGGAATATCAGCGGCAGCTGAGCAAACTTCTCTCATAACATGGCAGTCAAAGCATATCAACGCACATACACGCGCCTCAGCGCGATCACCAAGGCCACAGTGTCACTCAAGGCCGACGGAGTCGGCAACGACGAGCTGGCCACAGTGGACGGCAGGCTCGCCCAGATAGTCAAGACCAAGGGGGACACTGTCACACTGCAGGTATTCTCCGGCACGGAAGGCATCCCTACGGACGCCGAGGTCTCGTTCCTCGGAGCGCCTCCGACCCTGAAAGTCAGCGAGCAGCTCTCGGGACGCTTCTTCAACGCCTACGGCAAGCCTCTCGACGGAGGCCCTGAAGTCGAGGGAGAAGTACGCGAGATCGGCGGTCCGTCCGTCAACCCGTACAGGCGCCGCCAGCCTTCGGAGCTCATCCCTACCGGAATCGCAGGCATCGACCTCAACAACACCCTCGTCTCCGGGCAGAAGATCCCGTTCTTCGCAGACCCTGACCAGCCGTACAACAAGGTGATGGCCGACGTGGCGATGAGGGCCGACGTGGACAAGATCATCCTCGGAGGAATGGGTCTGTCCAACGACGACTACCTCTTCTTCCGCCGCGAGTTCGAGTCAGCCGGCGCCCTGGACAGGATCGTCTCCTTCGTCAACACCACGGAGGACCCTCCTGTGGAGCGTCTGCTCATCCCTGACATGGCGCTCGCCGCGGCCGAGTACTTCGCCGTGGACAAGAACGAGAAGGTGCTCGTGCTCCTGACGGACATGACCCTCTACGCCGACGCCTTGTCCATCGTGTCCAACCGTATGGACCAGATCCCGTCCAAGGACTCCATGCCTGGTTCGCTCTACTCCGACCTCGCCAAGATCTACGAGAAGGCCGTGCAGCTCCCGTCAGGCGGCTCCATCACCATCATCGCGGTGACCACCCTCAACGACGGGGACATCACCCACGCGATCCCGGACAACACCGGCTATATCACTGAAGGCCAGCTCTTCCTGCGCGCCGACTCCGACTCGGGCAAGGTCATCGTGGACCCGTTCCGCTCGCTCAGCCGACTCAAGCAGCTCGTCCAAGGCAAGAAGACGCGTGAGGACCACTCTCAGGTGATGAACGCCGGAGTGCGCCTCTACGCCGACGCCCAGAACGCCAAGACCAAGCTTGAGAACGGTTTCGACCTCTCCGACTACGACCTCCGCTGCCTGGACTACGCCAAGGAGTACGCCACCCGCCTGCTCTCCATCGATGTCAACATCACCGTGGAGCAGATGCTCGACACCGCCTGGGAGATATTCGCCAAGTACTTCTCTCCGGCAGAGACAGGCATAAGGCAGTCATTGATAGACAAATACTGGAAGAGATAACATACTGTGGCCATTAAATTCCAATACAACAAGACTTCTCTGACGAATCTGGGCAAGCAGCTCAAGGTGCGCCAGAACGCCCTGCCGACCCTCAAGAACAAGGAGTCGGCGCTGCGTACTGCCGTACAGGCCGCCAAGAACGAGTCGCGCAGACTTGAGGCGGAGCTTGAGAAGGCGCTTGCAGGCTACAAGGACATCTCGGCCCTGTGGAACGAGTTCGAACCGGGACTGATACGCATCACGGACGTGGACCTGCGCACCGTCAAGGTCGCGGGAGTCAAGACCCCGCAGCTGGACAAGATCCACTACGAGATCCGCCCGTTCAACGCCTTCGTCAAGCCGGCCTGGTTCGCCGACGGCATCAGGATACTCCAGGACCTGACACGAATAGGCATCGAGTCCGAAATCTTCGAGCAGAAGCGGCAGATTCTTGAATTCAACCGCAAGAAGACCACCCAGAAGGTCAACCTCTACGAGAAGGTGCAGATCCCGGGCTACCAGGAGGCCATACGCAAGATCAAGAGATATATGGAGGATGAGGAGAACCTCTCGAAGGCCGCATCCAAGATAGTCAAGACCCGTCACGAAGAAGAGGAGGAGGCAGAGCAATGATCACTTCAATGACCAAATACTCCTTCATTCTCCTCAAAGGAGAGAAGGACGGATTCCTGGACAGGCTCCAGGAATTGGGGGTAGTGGACATCAGCCGCTCGCAGAAGCCCGTGGACGATGTCTCCGGACGCATTGTCGCCGACATAGACGAGACCCGCGCCATGATAAAGTGCATCGCCGCCGGCTCTGACGCGCATCTCGTGGAACTTCAGGCAGACAGGCTCACGCTTGCCCGCAAACTCGACGAGGTAAGTGTCTGGGGCGACTACGACCGGGAGAAGCTCGCAGAGCTCGGAGCCAGGTTCTACCGCGTGCCGAAAAAGCAGTTCAATCCGCAATGGGAGCAGCAATACGCTCTCCAGACCGTCGCGGAGAAGGACGGCAGCGTCTGGTTCGTCATCGTCGGCGACAATGCCGGCTTCCCTTGCAAGGAGCTTCCTGCCCCGGAGAAGACCGAGGCGGAAGTCCGCTACGACCTTGAGAGGCTCGACGCCAAGATCTCAAGCTACAGCTCGGAACTGGAGAAGCGCCGCGCCGAGATCCCGTCGCTCGAAGGGAAGGTCCATAAGCTCTACGCCGACCTCAGCCTCTATCTGGCGGGGATAACCGGCAAGAGCGCCGCAGAGGACAGCCTGCTGGTCTTCGAGGGTTTCGCCCCTTCGGAAGACGACGACAGGCTCAAGGCGGTCTTCGACGACATGGACATCTACTGGGAGGCCGAGCCGGCCCGGACAGCCGACAATCCTCCTATCAAGCTCAAGAACAACTGGTTCGTACGCCAGTTCGAGCCGCTTACCGCGATGTACGGAATGCCTGTCTACGACGAGTTCGACCCGACGGTGTTCCTCAGCATATTCTTCTTGCTCTTCTTCTCCATCTGCATGGGCGACATGGGCTACGGCCTGCTGCTCATACTCATAGGCCTGGCCCTCAAGGGCAAGGACGGAGGACTCGGCAAGATGTGGAGCCTGATCGTCACTCTCGGCGCGGGCACCGTGGCCGTAGGATTCGTCATGGGAGGACTCTTCGGAGTCAGCCTTCCTGACCAGAGCTGGGTGCCGGAATGGATGAAGAAGTGCATGATCACCGGCGACATCCAGTTCGGCGGCAACGCCTACTCGAAGCAGATGGCTCTCTCTCTGGTCATCGGCGTCGTGCACATCTGCCTCGCCATGATCACGAAAGCCGTCTGGGCCGTCAAACGCGCCGGATTCAAGGACAGTCTCGGGACCCTCGGATGGACCCTGCTCATCGTGGGCGGAGTCACGGGCATCACTTTCGGAGCCGCCGGCATACTGCCGCAGACGGCGATGAAGCTCCTGCTCATAGGCATAGCGGCCATCTCGGCTCTCGGCATCTTCGTATTCAACCGCTGGGGCCGCAACCCTCTCCTCAATATGGGCGTCGGGCTGTGGGACACCTACAGCATGGCTTCAGGCCTGATGAGCGACGTGCTCAGCTATGTCCGCCTGTACGCTCTCGGACTATCCGGAAGCATGCTCGGGCAGACTTTCAACCTGCTCGCCGACATGGTCAAGGGCACAGACCCGACCTGGCAGTGGGTACCGTTCGTGCTCATACTCATAATCGGCCACGCGCTCAACCTCGCCATGAGTTGTTTGGGAGCCTTCGTGCACCCGTTGAGACTCAACTTCGTGGAGTTCTTCAAGAACTCCGGCTACGAGGGCATGGGAGCGGCCTACAATCCACTTGAAAAGTAAATAAAACAAATTAAAACACAAACAATTATGCTTAACACAATTCTTGGTTACGTCGGTCTCGGACTCATGTTCTGTCTGGCCTGTATCGGATCAGCCTACGGCACGACCATCGCGGGCAACGCCGCAGAAGGTGCTCTCAAAAAGATGCCGGAGAAGTCATCAACCTATATGATTCTCTCCGCCATCCCGGCCACCCAGGGTCTCTACGGCTTCCTCGCTTTCGTGCTCTGGCTCGGCAAGGACTTCGCCGGCAACGGGCTTCTCTACTTCAGCGTCGGCATCAGCGTCGGTGTGGTCTGCCTCGTCTCAGGTATCCGCCAGGGACAGGTCTGCGCCAACGGTATCATCGGCACCAGCCAGGGGCACAACGTGATGACCCAGACGATGATCTACGCCGCCCTTCCTGAGTTCTACGCCATCCTCGCCCTCATCGCATCCATCCTCATCGGATAATGCCCTGAATATATGAAGAGGCTCTTATTGGCTCTTATGGCTCTGGCCGCAGTCTCATGCGGCCAGAGCCTTTGCGATAGTGACCTGAGATACAAGCTGTCCGGGTCAGATGTCATCATCGACGCCTCCGACCTGCTGGACGACATCCCGCGCCAGCACCTGGTCAAGGACGCACGCTCTCTCGGCGTGGACTGGCTCTACAACGATTTCGCCATCCAGTTCCGCACGCATGCCGGATTCACCATCTCCAACTACTTCAAGGACATCACCTACCCGGAAAGCGGTACCTATCACCTCTATGTCAGGGCTGTCGGCTCCGGCGACGGACGCGGCGCCTTCCGCCTCAGGGTCAACGACGCCTATGTGGACGGCAGCTTCGGGGACACGGCGGGAGCCGTACTGACAAAGGCGGCCAGTTTCGAAGTGAAGAAGGGAGAGACGGCACAGCTGATGATCACCCGCATCACCGGCACGCCGTCACTCGACTGCATAGTCCTCTCCAAGGACCCGGACCTCAGCGACGACAAGCTCAAGGAGAAGCAGTTCCCGGACTACATGGCGCTGCTCCATGAATACGACCTCGGTGAAGGCCGCGGGGCCGTGAAATTCGGAGACCTCACGGGAGACGGCAAGACCGATTTCGTGGCCTTCTCTCCCGGATACTCCGCCTACGCCTATGACAACTCCGGAGCTCTCCTCTGGAGCTGGGAGGCACCGGAGGAGAACACGCGCAAGAGAGCCGAATTCGAAGCCCCCGGACTCATCTGGGACTTCGACCGCGACGGGCGCTGCGAACTCGTCCACTGGCGTGAAGACGCCGACGGGGAATGGCTCGTCATAGCCGACGGGCGCACTGGCGAAATCCTCAGGAAGACAGCCTGGCCGACAGCCCCGCACCCGCATGTCTACAACAACTTCCGGCTCGCGATAGCGAACACCGACGGCATATACCCCTCCTCGATCCTCCTCTACTCCGACTGCGGCGTCTTCATGACCTACGGCATCTACGACAGCGGGCTGCAGGAGCAGTGGAGACATGTCGTCAACACACGCAAGGACCACCTCGGCCACTATTTCTATGCCCACGACCTCGACCATGACGGGATAGACGAGATTGTCGGCGGATGGAGGGTGGTGGACGCCAAGGGCAACATCATCTGGAGCCGTCTGGAAGACATCTACGACAACCACGACCACGCGGACAGCTACTGTTTCGAGGACATGGACGGGGACGGGACGGATGAGATCGTGATCGCCGCCTGCGACCTCGGGGCGCAGGTGAGGGACGCTTTCACTGGCGAACTCCTCACGGCCGCCCCTGCCGAGCACACCCAGCAGATCACCGCAGGACACTTCCTCAAGGGATACAGAGAGCCGCAGATCGCCGCAGGAGCCAGAATCTACCGCAACCGCACCTACGACCCGTATCTGCTGTCACAGGTCTACTGGATCGACAGCAAGGGCAAGCTCATCAGCCGCTGGCCGTCAAACGGCCTCAACGGCAACCCGGACATAATGAAGGGCGACTTCTACGGAGACGGCACGGACGTCTGCTTCTGGTACAAGTTCCTGATGCAGCCGGACGGGCGCGGCAAGCTCTGCTGCAGCGGAGACATCTACCATTGCTTCGACTTCGAGCGCAACGGCGCAGCACAGCTCATCACCCGCAGCGGCTCGAAGATGCAGGTCTGGGGATGGAAATTCGCCAAGGCCGGCAAGCCGGACAACGACCCGGACCACCTCAAGGAGACAGTCGCCAACCACACTCACTATTAGACATATTCGACACCCCCAGAAACATGAAGAAATCAGCCGCCATAATACTCGCCGCCACGGTTGCACTTGCGTGCTCGTCGCCGAAGGACCGCATCGATCTCGCCGGCAACTGGCAGGTCAGCCTCGACAGTCTGGAGACCTTCCAGCCCATAGTCCTCCCGGGGACAACGGACCTCGCCGGACTCGGCACCCCGAACACACTCGAGCCGGGCATCACCCACCCGCAGATCAACAGGCTCACAAGGAAGCATTCCTTCCTCGGGGCCGCATGGTACGAAAGGACTTTTACTGTACCGCCTTCCATGGCCGGGAAGCCGCTTGCTATCACCCTGGAAAGGGTGATCTGGCAGAGCCAGGTCTGGATAGACGGCAAGCGGCTTCCCGGCGCGGAGGAGAGTCTGACCACCCCGCACAGGTATATGCTGCAGGAAGGGCTTAAGGAAGGCGAGCATACGATACGCATCAGAATCGACAACCGCAAGCGCTACGACATCTCATGGAATGACCTTGCACATTCATATACCAATGATACTCAGGTCATCTGGAACGGCATTCTGGGGGAGATCTCGATCAGGGCCCTGGAGAGCATAGATGTGGCGCAGGTCGATGTCTATCCGGATGTAGCCACAAAAACTGCGAGGATAGTGGCCAGGCTCACCGCGACGGCAGACGCTCCGCCGACAACGGAAGTCAGGTTCAAGGTGGACGGCAGACCTGCCCGGACAAGGGAAGTCAGCATCAACGGGCAGGAAACCATCGTGGAGCAGGTCGTGGAGTTGGACCCGGACGCGGCTCTTTGGGATGAGTTCAACCCGGCTCTTCACACGGTCAAGGTAAGTTGCGGCAAATCATCAGCAGCGGTCAAATTCGGCCTCAGGGAGTTCAAGGCCGCAGGCAGCCGCTTCGAAGTCAACGGGCGGAGAGTTTTCCTCAGAGGCACATTGGACTGCTGCATATTCCCGCTGACCGGCAACCCGCCGCTCGACGAAGATGGCTGGAAAAAAGAGTTCGAGGTCTGCCGTGAATGGGGCATAAACCACATCCGTTTCCACTCCTGGTGTCCACCGGACGCAGCCTTCCGGGTAGCGGACCGCATGGGCTTCTATCTCCAGGTCGAACTCCCGGACTGGGCCCGCACCATCGGACAGGAGGATGTGGACGCATTCCTCAAAAGCGAATATGACAGGATCATCCGGAATTACGGCAATCATCCGTCTTTCTGCATGCTCACCTGCGGCAACGAACTCGACAGGGGATACGACTTCCTCAACAGCCTGCTCGCCTACATGAAGAATAAGGATCCGAGGCATGTATACACAAACAGCTCCTATTCGATGGGCGCAGGCCACAAAGGACATCCTGAACCGGAAGACCAGTATATGGTGGCCTCAAGATCCTACCTCGGACAGGTACGCGGGCAGGACTACATAGGCTCCAGGGAGCCGGACTTCAACAGCGACTATTCGGCAACTGCCGTCGACTTCGGGATTCCGTTTGTCTCGCACGAAATCGGCCAGTATTCGGTCTATCCCGACATGTCCGAAATCGAGAAATACACCGGGACTCTAATTCCGCTCAACTTCATGGGGATCAAGAATATCCTTAAAGAAAAAGGCTTGCTTGACCGAGCCGCCGACTGGACGATGGCGTCCGGAAAACTCGCGGCCATCTTATACAAGGAAGAAGTCGAGAGGGCTCTGAGAACCCCTGGATTGGCCGGTTTCCAGATGCTGGGCCTCCAGGATTTCAGCGGCCAGTCAACCGCACTCGTCGGGCTTGTCGACGCTTTCTGGGACAGCAAGGGCCTCGTCCCGCCGGAGTGGTTCGCCGGAGCCTGCTCCCCGGTGACTCCCCTCGCCCGCTTCGAAAAGGCTTGCTGGACAAACAGGGAAACATTCTCCTCTCCGGTAGAGATTGCCAATTATGGCCCGACGGATCTACACGCCGATATCAGATGGATGCTCACAAACGGGGACGCGTCCATCGCCTCCGGCATCATCAAAGGAGCAGAGATTCCTACCGGCGGCAACACAAGGCTTGACGATGGCGTGAGAGCGTCGCTTGCAGGCATCAACAAGGCCGCAGAGCTCACGCTGACCATCTCCGTGGACAAGACAAGATGGACGAACAGCTGGAGCGTGTGGGTATATCCGGATGTCGAACCGGAACTTGGTGATGTCACTCTGGCGCGCACTTATGCAGAGGCAACCGACGCCCTCGCAAAGGGAGGCAAAGTCCTGCTGGCCGCAGATCCGAGAGAACTCAATGGCGCGGCAGGAAAGTTCCCGCCCGTATTCTGGAGTCCGGTGTTCTTCCCGAAAGAGGCCGGAACGATGGGCATACTCTGCGACCCTTCGCACCCTGCCCTCGCGAAGTTCCCTACCGCGATGCACAGCGACTGGCAATGGTGGAACCTCGTTGTACGCTCCAAAGCTATGGTCATGGATTCCATCCCGGAGGCCGAGACCATCGTGGAAGCCGTAGACAACTTCGTACAGAACCGCAGGCTCGCCTATATATTTGAGACACGGTACGGAGAAGGCCGCCTCTTGATGTGTTCGATGGATCTTCTCGGCAAGAAGAATTCAGCTAAGCCTGAAGTGAGACAACTCCTTGGGAGCCTTCTGTCCTATATGAATTCCGAAGCCTTCGACCCGGATTCAAGCATAGGCGAGGAGGAGTTCAAAGCACTGTTCCGATAGCGTCAGCAGGGGTCAGGTACGAACATCCGATAACCCTCAACGCACCCTGACGATGGCGGCGTCGAAGGCGCCGACCTCATCCAGGCTCCAGGAAGAGCAGCCGCAGACAGGTTCGAGCTCCGGAGGCACAGCTACGCGCAGCCCGCGCACGGCGGCATCGGAGAAATTGCAGAACACGAGCCACGCCCCGGCGTCATCGTAGCGCAGGAAGGCGAAGTGCCGGTCCGCATCGAAGCCCAGAGAATCAAGGTTGCAGTAACACAGGTCCCAGGACTTGCCGCTCCTGAACACCGGCATCGCAGCGTAGCCCAGCATCTGCCTGTACCGTGAGAGCACAGCGGACTCCTCCGGAAGCAGCCCCCCGGTGCCGTGGACGGCTTGATATAGCCGGCCTATGGAAGCGGGATGCGTGATGTCGAAGATGGAAGTGCGCCCGTTGCCGCTCTCGGCGGCATTCTCCCCCACCTCCTGGCCGAAATAGAGCATGAACGACGCGTCGTTGAAGAGCATCGACACGGCCAGCGCGGCCCAGGCGCTGGACGGGGATCCGAGGAAAAAGCCGGACGCGACCCTCTGCTCATCGTGGTTCTCAAGGAAATTGAGCATCCGCGGCTGGAGATCCCCGAGGAACTGCCAGTTCCAGGTGATTGCCCGGGCAGTCAAACTCCCGGTGCAGATTCCGCGCAGGCTGTCATACAGGCCGGACTTGTCGTAGAGCAGGTCGAAGCCGACCTCTTCTATGTATTTACGGTAGTTGTCCTTCCCGTAGACCTCCGCCACGAAGAGGGTCTGCGGGGCATCCCGCCTGACAGCGGCAAGCAGTTCCCCGAGGGCCTCAGGCGGCACGAGCTCCACCATGTCGCAGCGGAAGCCGTCGACCCCGCGCGCAATCCAGAAGCGCAATATGTCCAGCATCGCTGCGCGGGTGGCAGGAGAGCTCCAGTCGTTCTTGAGGGTGTCTGTCCAGTCAGCGTCGCAATAATCAAAATGCACTATCGGACCCTGATAATCACGGGCTACATGATTGGGAATATAATCTATAAGCAGCTTGAGGCCGGCCGCGTGCACCCTCCCGACCAGCGAGTCGAACTCTTCCATCCGGCGCGACGGACAATCGGCAAGATATGGATTGACATCCTTCCAGTCGCTGACCGAGTACGGGCAGCCCGGGTCCCCCTTGACGAAATCCCGGCCGCTGGCGTGACGCGGAATCCCCGTAAGCCAGAGGCAGTCAACCCCGAGAGACTTGATGTACTTGAGAGTAGACTCATCCCAGGAAGAGAATCCCGGCTTGCCCCACAGACGGGCCAGAGCCTGATAGATAATGAGTTTCATTGTATGTCAGAAAGGATAACCCACGCCGAAATGGACGGCGAAACCGTCCCGGCGCAGCCATTTTGAAGGTCCGAGCCATCGGCTCCCCGCATCGCGGGACGGGTCATGGAGCTTGAAGCCCATGTCGAAGCGCAGGAGAATGAAGTCCATGTTGAGCCTCAGGCCAAGTCCCCAGTCGGCAGCGAGGCTCTCAAGCCGCAACTCGTCGATGTCCTCGTGCTGCCAGACATTTCCGGCCTCGGCGAAAAGCGCGCCCTCAAGTTTCCACAGCATCTTGAAGCGGTACTCCATGTCGGCTTCTATCTTGATGTCTCCCGTCTGGTTGGGGATGATGAAGAACGTGTCCATCTTGCTGAACCCCGGCCCGAGCGTCCTGACCTGCCAGCCGCGCATGCTGCTCGCGCCGCCGCAGTAGAACTGCTTCTCGAACGGAAGCGCCACCGAGTTGCCGTAAGCCCGCCCGACGCCTCCGTCAAGCCTGAACGCCAGCGCCTGGCTGTCGTTGCCCCCGAAACGGAAAGTCTTGCCCAGAGAGAGAGCCAGCTTCACATACTGATTGTACGGCAGGCCATATAAAGTCCGCTGTCCCAAGGAGTTGAGCGGTAACTGGCCATTGAACAGGGAGATGAGGTTGCCCGCCACATCCACCGACACCCGGGCGTAATGATAAGGGGTCTTGGGCACGATGTCGGAGTTGGTCGTATAGTAGAATGTCCCGCCTACCCCCGCGTCTATCTGGTCTTCGAACGAATCCCAGAGGTAAGGGTTGCCCTTGAGGGTCTCCAGGAAATCCTCGCCTATGGCATAGAGTTTCACGAGGTTGAGCTGGAGCGGGTAGAACTGGTAGAAAACCTTCCTCCCCGACTGGCCCGTGTATCCGTATGATAATCCGGCTATGCTCCGGCGGTACTCCGGACGGTTCTGGTAGTTGAAACTGGCCTTGATCTCGGTACGCGGGATGTTGTCCCGTCCATTTATCCACCTGTTGCTGTATCCAAGCGCCTTCGGGAAGCTGACGGAGGCGGACATCCCATACTCGGCGGAACGCACGTCCGTGCCTGGCTTGAACTGCCAGTTCCCGGTGAAACCGAGGTTCAACAGTTCCCCGCCCCGGAAGAGGTTCTTGTGGAAGAATGTCAGCTGCGGCGATGTCCCGAGCAGGCCGGAGGAGTTGGACGAGGCTTCAAGGTTGACCTTGAACCCGAACACATTGGAGCCGCTCAGACGGATGTCACAGTCCACCACGGCGCTGTCCGCCGGCGTCATCTCGATGTTGACATTGTTGAACACGTTGAATCCCGAGAAACGGTAATAGGTGGAATTCACCAGTTTCTCGCTGTACAGCTCGCCCGGCCGGATGTTGTTGAAACTCGCCAGGACCGGTTCACGGAAACGTATCGTCGAAGGGTAGTGGATCCTCACGTCCCCGATTCTGTACTTGACCGGAGGCACTGCGCTCAAAGGGCTCTCGTTGCGCGTGTAATTCTTTATCCTGTAATAGAGCACCGTCCTGTCTCCCAGCGTGTCGGCCTCGAAGAAGTAGTGATTCTTGTTGAAGTTGTAGTAGCCCAGGTTCCTGAAATACGCGGCTCCCCTCTCCGTCTCGGCAGATAGGGCCTTCTCTGACAGGGGGCTGCCGACACGGATGCTGACGGCGGCGCTGTCCCTGCGGAAGTCCTCCGCGAACTCCCCTTCCGGAACTTCAAAGACCAGGCTGTCTATACGGTGTCGCCGCCCGGGCTCCACGACATATCGCACGGCCGCCTTCTTCCCCTTGAATTCAACTTCAGGGGTGACCTTGGCATCATAATAGCCAAGGTAAACGAGCCTTGTGCGCATAGCCGAGGCCGAGGACTGCATCTGGACAGGGTCGAACACCACTGGCGCCGTGCCTATCTTCTCCCAGAATGAATTGATCCCCCGTCCGCTGCCATTCGACCAGTTGTAGACCCCCACGAAAGGATTCCACCCAAAGATGGAGGAATTGGGCTGCTGGCGCACATACGATGAGACCTCCGAGGCACGCGGCCCGTCATCGCCGCGCACGCTCACCTTGCTGGAGGAGAGCAGGTAACGCCCCTCCGGCAAGCGGCTGGTGGTGCTGCAGGAGACGAGCAGGAGAAGCAACAGGAGCGGGGATTTCCTCATAACTGCCTCCGTCTGAATTCAGAGAGCGTGACGGCGGTGGCGATGGCCACATTGAGTGACTCGGCGCCGCTCCCCCCGAACGACGGGATGAGGAGCCTGCCGGTAAGCAGTTCCCGCACCTGCGGGCTGATGCCAACGGACTCATTCCCCATCACCACAAGTCCCTCAGGGACAATGCTCTCCTTATATATGTCCACTCCGTCCAGCACGGTTCCGTAGACCTCCATGCCGGCGTCCCGGAAGCGTCTGCATACATCTGTCAACCCGGCAGAGAGGACTTTCACGCGGAACACGGATCCCATCGAAGCCTGCACCACCTTGGGGTTGTACAGGTCCACGCAGTCTTCTGACGCGAAAACGGTCCGCACCCCGAACCAATCCGCGATGCGGATGATGGTGCCGAGATTGCCCGGGTCACGCACGGAGTCAAGCGCGAGATAAAGTTCCTTCCGGAGGGTCTGCGGGAGGGCCGTCCTGTCCGGAATCCTCAGCACGGCGAGCACAGGGGACGGACTTGAGAGCTGGCTGATGCGCGACATGGCATTCTCGCCTATGTCCGCTGTCCGCCATATCCCGGCAAGTTCCAGCCCCGAACGGATGGCTTCGTCCACCATCTTCTCCCCTTCCACGACAAACTCTCCGCTCGCTTCGCGGTATTTCTTCTCACGGAGCGAGCGGATATGCTTTATCTCGGCGTTTGTGATCATCTAGTCCACGAATCTGATCTTGCTGAGGTCTCTCGGCTTCGCGTCCGGGGCCTCGTCAGGATAGCCCACACCTATCATATATAGGAGCGAGTAATCTTCACTGAAGCCGAGCCTGGCGATAAACGCCCTTCCGGCCTCGCTGTCTTTGAGGAAACGTACCGGCCCTCCGAGGCACACGGTGCCGAGCCCGATGGAGTGCGCGGCCAGCATGATGTTCTCGCCCAGGAGACCGGCGTTGACTCCGTCATCCCCCGCAGGGACGGCGACGCAGATTACGGCCGGGGCGTTACGGAACATGTTCTTGAAACCCGGATCACGCTCAAGCAACTGCGGATTGGCCTTCTTGTACTCTTCGGAGATGGCCGCGATGCTCTCGGCGTTGTCCACGATGCGCACCTCCCACCTCTGGGCGTTCATCCCGTTCGGGGCGTTGACACCGCACTCGGCGATGAGCTGGAGTTTCTCCCTCTCGACCGGGGTGTCCTTGTATTTCCTGATGGAACGACGGCTCATTATGGCTTCTATCACGGGGTTCTGCCCGTCGTCCTGCTTGACAGCCTCACCGCCCTGTCCACAGGAGGCGAGGCAAAGGGCGGCAATGGCCGCCGCTGTGATTGAAAGATACTTTGTCATAACTTTGCTAAGTTAGCAAAAATTTTCATATATTTGCGCCGGAAATTTGAGTTTGACATGAACATCGGATCCATAGGAGTTCTCACATCCGGAGGCGACGCCCCCGGGATGAACGCCTGCGTCAGGGCGGTCACAAGAGCGGCGATTTTCGAAGGCTGGAAAGTCTACGGCATATACCGCGGCTATGAGGGCCTCATAATGGGCAACATAAAGGAACTCTCCACCGAGAGCGTGAGCAACACCATCCAGCGCGGCGGCACCATCCTCAAGACAGCGCGCAGCACTGAATTCCGCACCCCTGAAGGGAGGAAGAAGGCCCACGACAATGTGGAGAAGTTCGGCATCGACGCCCTCGTCGTCGTAGGCGGCAACGGTTCACTGGCCGGCGCGCAGATTTTCGCCAGCGAGTATGACATTCCCGTGATCGGGCTTCCGGGGACGATTGACAACGACCTCTACGGCACGGATTCGACCATAGGCTACGACACGGCGCTCAACACCATCATGCAGTGCGTGGACAAGATACGCGACACGGCGACCAGCCACGACCGCATCTTCTTCGTCGAGGTGATGGGCAGGGACGCAGGTTTCCTCACGCAGAACAGCGCCATCGCTTCCGGAGCGGAGGCCGCCATCATCCCTGAGGACAACACGGACATCGACCAGCTCGCGACCTTCATCGGACGCGGCATCCGCAAGAGCAAGAACAGCAGCATCGTCCTCGTCTCCGAGAAGGACGGCGGCGCGATGCACTACGCGGAGCGTGTACGCAAGGAGTATCCGGAGTACGACGTGAGGGTTTCCATACTCGGACACCTTCAGCGCGGAGGCACTCCGACAGCCTACGACAGGATTCTCGCAAGCCGTCTCGGCATAGCCTCCATCGAGGCTCTCAAGGAAGGCCAGAGGAATGTGATGGTGGGCATCAAGAACGACCAGATCGTCTATGTCCCTATCTCCAGGGCCATCAAGATGGACAAACCTATTGACAAAGAGCTCATCAATGTGCTGAGCATACTGTCAATATAGATTCATACGCGGCTCCGCGCGAGCCGTTTCAGCCGGGTCTCGGGCCCGGGACATGGGGTATTAGCTCAGTTGGTAGAGCGTCAGGTTCGCAATCTGAAGGTCAGGGGTTCGACCCCCCTATGCTCCACAAACTACGCTGTAAATCAGCATGTCACAGTGGCCATACACAATTCCGTACACAGAAATATGGAATTGTGTATAATTTCTTTTATTAGTCCCTAACTTGCGACGCTGGGGAAGGAACACCAGCCTTCGCCGCTGCCGGCATCTGGGGCTCCTCAGGAACTACCTTGCAGAAGGAGACTGCGCTGCAGGCGTAGTCTCCGTAGTGATTCCCGGTTATGCGGGGGTATGGGGATTTGATTTGGACCAGTTCCAGGTCTATGCCCGGTTCATCCTGCTGGACAGCATTACCGGCTACCGGAGCCAGTATCAGGGTTATGCTACCATCGTAAAAGCCACTTGAGTTCCGTCCAGAACTTATAGGTACCCTTCATGTCAATCCTTGTGCCCTGGAATATGATGAATCCGTTCTGTTTCCAGTTATAAGAAGTTGTTTTGATTTATGTTGAAAATTCTTTTACTTGCTTTTTCGCCATATTTTTTCCTGGCTTTTTCGGTCAGATAGTTCTACTATCTTTCTCAAAATCCAGAAAAAACTCTGACAGAAAAAATCTTCATAAAATTATGACAAATAAATCCAAAACAACTTCTAAAAGGCCTGGCGGCTGATGCCAATCCATTTGGAGAACTCCGTAACGTTACAGGCATCGTGATTCTGGGGACAGTTTCTCCAACTTCTCATATTTCTCCTGCCAGTTCTCAATACGGGCCATACACGGCTGTAGCAGATCCTGCACCCGAATCCGCTCCTTGCCTGCATCGGCAAACATTGTCAGCACATTCGTGCTGCCTTCACGTCGAATTCAAGCGCTGCCATATCCATATCGTTTACGGAACTCATCCGTAGTCCTCCTTTTTTATTGTTCCGACCCAGGCAACTCTATTTCAAGATGATGTAATGGCCGCCGCGGTCACCGCCCTCCCGATCAAGGCGCTTTGCTTCCTTCAGTTTGCTAATGTCGTTCTGCACGGTGCGTTCAGAAACACCCAGCGCTTCGGCAATGCTCTTTGCGGAGATATAGTTATCGGCCGCAATCATCTCAAAAACTCTCTCACGACGCTTCTGCGTAGAAAGCTTCGTAGATTCTTTCGCAGAATTCTTCGTAGAATCACTCGTGGAACTTGTTGCAGAGTTGTGCCTGAATCCGGATTTCTCTGTTCGCCAGTAGGTGACAGTGGTATGCGTGAGTTCGGACTTAAAGTCCACATTGCCACCCGTAAGGGCTGTCCATTTCTTCATTCGACGAATGCCGTAGCCTGCATTCTCACCCAACTTCGCGAATCGGAACATTTTGATCAGAATTGGGTTTCGTGGCTGTGAAACTATCTCGTTCATGGCTTTCTCCAGGCTCACATGGAAGCCACCCGGGTTCTGGAACTCGATGCGGTCAAAATAGACGCGGATGGTAGGGTGCATGGGACTGAAGAAGTCAGAGTGTGCCAGAAAGTTCACGAGACCTTCTTTCAGTGCATAGAGTTGGGACTCATCTTCCGGGGACGCGCCACTGGGCGTGAAATACATCGGATTGTCACAGTAAAGACGGAGCCGCTGAAGGATGGCATTGTAGTATTCCCAGATGTTTTCTTGCTCCTGCATCCTGAAGGTATAGGGTTGCGAAGCATTGTCGTAGGAGGTGCCGGGAATCTCGATGTAGTCTACCCAGAAAGCCGGAAGATGCTCGCGGATAGAGGACTTTTTGCCAAGCATCACAAGTCCCGCATACGTAAGCAGGCCGGTCTTACGTGACATGACACCTGTCTCATAGCAGAACTCCTCGTCCGTCGCATTGGCGGCGGGAAAAGTTGGATTGTCATAACGGATGCAGCGACGATAAGCATCAAGCGAATTCTGGTTGATGTCTTCAAAGGTGGTGTCTTCGACGGTCTGGTCAGACTTGATGCCGAAGGACTGGTCGTGATAGAGCGCCATGATTTCAAGGTCCGTGGCTCGCTGGTCGGTCGAGCCGACACGAATGAATGTATTCTTGGGCGAATTGAACCAGATGGGCTTGAGGTTTGAGGAGGGAACATAGAAGCCAAAACCATCTTCCCGTCAATTTCGAATTTCTGGTTCCGCGTGACAAGCACCTGGTTGAACTTGCCGTTTCGCAGGGTAGTGTTGAAGTCTGATTCAATCTTCTGGCCGTTCTCGACGCCTTCAATCTCAAACTTTTTTCCGTGCTGGGCAACACCGCACAATATCCACCCGCCGGAGGTGTTGGAAAAAGAGCTAACCGTTGGCCACACATCAGTGGGTAGTTGTGTCTTGGATGCCTTGGCCTCAAAGTCATCCCATTCAATATCTTGTATTTTAGCTATGAGTTCTTCTCTTGTAAGGTACTGCATCGCGTATATGTTTTATTTGTTTCTACGAATCTTCTACGAAATTTCTACGAAGATAATGCATTTTTCTGGAATCATCAGGAAATTATTTGCTCATCTCCTCCTCAAAGAGTTGCATGGCATTGACTTTTGTCTTTTCAGCAATGTCAATATAGGGCTTCATGGCCTGGTAGTCGGAGTGGCCGGGGCATGTCCCCGTGCCCTGAGGCGCTGCGCAAGCGCGCCATCCCGCCCCCGGTCACTGCCAGCAACCATTTGCCACGCAAAGTTCCGCGGCCGCCTGCCGGTCAGGAGCCGAAAACGGCTCACACCTGGAAGCGGCGGGAGCCGCAGAAGGCCTTGCAGGGCATGTGGGCGGCCCAGGTAGCAGCGGAAACGCCGGAATAGGCTCACACCTGGCAGCGACGGTGGCCGCAGAGGGCCTGGCAGGAGGCGTTCCTCCGGGAGTGAATGAGAACGGGCAGGTCGGACGCTGGGACTTCGGGAAGGGCAAGGCACGCGCGGCACTTTCCGCCAGAAAATGCCACCAACGATACATGGCAATATGTCCGGTGTAACAGCATTTCTACGGACAAAATGTGTTCCTGAGCCTTTTGGCCGGCGAAACGCGCCTTTGCACGGACAAAAGGCCGATGCTCAGACGCGCCAATGCTCATCAACTGCCGCCCGGGCGGGGGCATTGTTTGACAAAAGCCCGATGCTCCCTCTGCCGACGAGGACGACACACACAGCGACCATGTGCTCGGTGGCAGATAAGTGTCTGATAATGAGCGAAATAATGATTTGTCCTGTCTGGTTTCGCCGACAGGTAAAATGCTCTTTTGTTTGATTATCAATGTGTTATCCGCCACCGCCGATGGCAGAAATTGTGCCCGAACAGTCTCGCGACCCGAGAAATGTCAACCATGCTGCGAGCGGTAATCTCCGTCGGCATGTGAGAGCAGTAATATCAGGGTTGCAGAAATCAGCAGACGGAACCATTGAGCCGGCACCGCCGCCGGAATGTACGGTCTCCGGCGGCTACAGGTCGGGCGCTGCGGGGAGCTCGCCCGTAAAGGCTCTCCTCGCGCCCGACTGTTGCCCGTGTTGTCACCCGAGCCCCCCAGCACAAGGACTCTGTCGACGGCTTGACTAAGAAGTGCTCATCAGAGCACCGGCGCGGTGAGTGGAAACGCCTCTGGTCGCACCGCGGTGTTCCACACGCCGACAGATGTTCCACAGGCGCGTATGCCAGCGATAGTTCGTGCAGGTAGCAGCGGAAACGCCGGAATAGGCTCACACCTGGAAGCGGCGGGAGCCGCAGAGGGCCGCGCGGGGCAGGTTGGCGGTCCAGGTAGCAGCGGAAACACCGGAATAGGCTCACACCTGGCAGGGGCAGGCTTCATGCGAGTTATTGTGAGGTGGTGTGCGGATGCGGCGGCGAGGCCCCGCTGGGCCCTATACGCAGTGTGCTCATGACCGACCCGCCAGCTAGGCCCATGTCGGTCACCCCGCCCATAATGGACTAGAGCGGATAAATCGCCGCGCCGACAAAGTCGATAAGATCCCGGGGGGCTATCTTCAGTTGCAGGCCGCGGACACCTGCGCTGATGTAGATGTAGTCAAACAGCAGAGCCGACTCGTAGATGAAGGTCGGGAAGGCTTTCTTCATCCCTATCGGAGAGCAGCCTCCCCTGATGTAACCGGTCAGCGGCAGCAACTCACGGACATGCACCATCTCGCAACTTTTGTTGCCCGAAATCCTGGCAGCCACCTTGAGATCCACCTCAAGGTCGCCCGGCATCACGCAGACAAAATACCCGTTGCGGTCACCTCTGAGCACCAGTGTCTTGAACACAGTCTCGATATCCTCCCCGAGTTCCGCCGCCACATGCTGGGCAGACAGGTCCTCTTCCGTATAGTCATACGGAATAAGTTCATACTCTATTTTCGCGGCATCAAGCAGCCTTGCCGCATTTGTTTTCTCAGTCTTTGGCACGATGATTGCAATATTTCTTGTCGAATAGATTTTTCATAGGTTAAATTTTGGTTAGAATCAGAATTAAAACTCTCGATGTGATATCGAGAGTTTTATTTTTTGTACTACCCTGCAAATATAGCAATCGTCGAAAAATAAATCGTATATTCGCGGCCGCAAATGTCAAGGCCTGACGCCCACGACAAGGACAAGCGGACCGGCGGGCCCGCCAAAACATCAAAAAGACATGTACACGACTGGCATAATGGGCAGCAACGCGCAACTGCGCAACAGACTTACAGGCTACACGGCCGGAATCATCGCCGGGATCTCCTACGGCATGAACCCTCTGTTCGGCAAGGAACTCCTCGCCGGAGGGGCGCCAGTATCGAGCGTGCTGTTCTTCCGCTACCTCTTCGCCACCATATTCATGGCGGTCCTGATGATGGCCAAGCGCGAGAGTTTCGCCACCGACCGCAGCCAGCGGCTGACTCTGCTCATCCTGGGCGTGCTCTTCAGCTGCAGCAGCCTCTTCCTGTTTGACGCCTACAACTACATCCCGGCGGGACTCGCCACCACGGTGGTCTATCTCTACCCTGTGTTCACGGCCCTGATAATGCTGTTTCTCAAGGTCAAGCCGAGCCGCCAGGTATGGATTTCAATAATGGCCACGCTCGTCGGCGTGTTCATCCTGATGGATCCGCTCAAAAGCGCCGCATTCAATCTCACGGGAGCCATCCTGTCCGGGTTGTCCGCACTCAGCTACGCCGGCTACCTGGTGATTGTCAACCAGTCCGGAAAGATGAAAAATCTCTCCGCACACACTATCACCTTCTACGCCCTGGCCACCGGGACCCTTATATTCCTCGTACAGCACCTCGCTGAAGGCGGGGAGTTCCTCCAGGGCATAAGCGGGAAGAGGGACTGGCTCGATCTCCTGGGCCTCGGACTCGTGCCGACAATGGTTTCCCTGCTCGCCCTCGCAATGGCTACCAAAAGCATAGGCCCGACCAAGACCGCCGTACTGGGCGTGTTCGAACCGATAACGGCCATAGCCATAGGCACGGTCGCATTCGGAGAGCCGTTCACGGCAAATGTCGCCGTCGGAGCCGTCATCTGCATCGGCGCAATCGTGTTCATGATCTTGTCCGGGAGACAGGAGACCGGCAAGGGACAGGTTTAGGTTTTGTGACAAAATCAAAGTATATTTGCCGACGGAAATAAGGGAGGGGCGATCTGCCGCTCAAATGAGAGGAAAGTCCGGACAAGACAGGGCATCCCGCTGCGGAAAGCGCAGGTAGAGGCGACTTTACGTCGGCCGTAACAGAGAATGACTGCCGAAAGGCGATGGTGAAAACGTGAGGCAAGAGCTCACGACGCACAGGCAGCGATGCCTTGCGGGTACGGCACCGGGACTTGCAAAACCAAATATACCGGCAAATGAGGACTGCCCATCCGATGCCGGGGGGTAGGTTGCGAAGATAAATGGCAGAATAAAACAGAAACCGGCTTACGGCCTCTCCCCTATTTCTTTTTTATCTTCTCCATGATGTGAGAGAAAGCCTGGCTTCTCTTCTCATCCTTGCGGAGCGAAAGCCTCTCGGCTATCTCCCTGTTGAGCTGCGGGAAGCGCTCGAAGAGATTATCCACCAGCTGCTTGATATACGGCTCCTTGTGACGGTCGCGCTTGTCGGCGTACATCTCGTTGAAGCAGACGAGGATAGCCGTCTCCTCCACATCCGAGAACTCGTCGTTGACGGCGGTGCCGCACATCTTCATCGTCGGAGAGATGTTCATGTACGAATTGACAAGAGGAGGAATGCCGCAGCCGAGTTTGCGCACGGCATCCTTGAGATTCCGGTAATCAGTCTTGAAATCATCATCGCGCAGAATCAGGTCCAGAATACGCCCGTCCAGCTGAGGCATCACCGGATGATACGGACGGACGAGGTTCTCATCGTCCCCGAAATGCTTCCAGAGGAAATGCAGGATCAGGTCGCGGCAGGAGCGGTCATATGACGGGTACATCGTCATCTTCCCGAAGAAGTAGATGATGTTGGAATGCTGCATCATCACGGACGCGATGCCGTCCCAGAGATTGTCCAGGGCATATATGGCCTTGGCTCCGGCCTTCGAGCTCTGGTATGCAGGAGTCACGAACGAGCGTCCCAGCTCAATCACATGCGGGAGGTAGTCACGGATGAACTTGTCCGAAAAATGGAACATGTGGGAAGTGGCGAGATTCGGCTGTCCGTTCTCCTTCAGGGTCACATCCGGACCGAGGATATACCTGTATCCGCCTATGATCGCCTCCGCAGACGGGTCCCAGATGACAATCTGCCGGTAAGGGCTGTCCATGGTGTCGAACTCGTCAAGGTCAAGTGAGAGGCCGGAACTGCCCCCGGCCTGCCGGAACGACTCCTCACGCAGGCGGCCCACTTCGCGCAGCACATTGGGAGAATCGTCGCCGTCGATGACATAGATCTCGTTGCCCGCCTTGTTGGTGTCGCAAAGCTTCTTGTCAGGTGTGAGTTCTGCCTTGAGCAGGCTGACGCTCACGGGGTCAATGATCTTCTCCATATTCTCAATGCAATTGATAAACCTTTTCCCTCATATACGCCGCCCACTGGAGAGGCGTCCTGCTGCCGTCGAAGGTCTCGGCCGGCACCGGTTTCCCGAAAATCACCTTGAAATGCGCGTTGCGCGCCCGGTACATCTCGTCCGGGAGATAGAGCATCGCGAAGTTGAACTTCAGCTTCAGGAACTTGCAGAGATTCGCGACCCGATAGAAACGCCCCGAATTCTCACCGACGAAGCGGACCGGCACCACCGCACGGGAGGTAGCCTTGCTCTTGGTGATGAATGTCTTGGTCCACGGAAGATCCTGTACCTTGCCGTCAATCCTGCGGGAACATATCCCGGCCGGGAAAATCAGGATCTGGTCCCCGGAACGGAAGGCGGCGTCCAGCATGGCGGGCAGATTCCGCGCGAGCGCGCCCGTCTTGTTGACCGGGAGGAAGAGCGGCTCCAGCGGCTTGATATACATCAGGAAGTCGTTGACAGGCATCTTCACATCACCGAACCTGCGTCCGATGACAGAGCAGAGCGCCAGGCCGTCAACCCCTCCGAGCGGATGGTTGGAAGCGAAGGTGTAGAGTGTCCCGTCAGCGGGCACGTTCTCAAGCCCCTCCACCTCAAGGGTGACATTCATGCTCCGGAGGGTGTGCTCACAGAACTCCACCCCCTCGGAGTCATCGGAGAGGATTGAATTCAGGAAGTCCTGATGAATGAACTTCTTGAGCCGGTTGACGACGAAACGGGGTATCTTCTTGCCCTTGAATTTCATCGCCACGACCTTGTCAAGGTCTATCAAGCGGTCATTGTCGGTCATAAAAGGTGTTTCAGTACAACGCAAATATAACAAGAAATCAGAGAATCCGCTCTGCTTCCAGGTCATATTCTTCGGCTCCGGTGATCTTGACGGTGATGAATTCACCCACCGGCACGGAAGCGCCCCTCACAAGGATCTCCCCGTCGACATCCGGGCTTTCGTACTGGCTGCGGCACACGAGAGTGCCGTCCGGCATCACCTCGTCCACGAGAACACGCTCCACAGAGCCTATCCGTGACTGGTTGTAGCTGTAAGAAATGTCGCTCTGGAGGGACATGAGCCTGTCGAGGCGGCTCTGCTTCTCCTCCTGCGGCACGTCATCCTTGAAATGGTCGGCATCGTAAGTGCCCTCCTCCTCGGAGTAGGTGAAGGCGCCGAGGCGCTCGAAACGGGCTTCGCGCACGAACTCGAGCAACTCGGAGAACTGCTCCTCCGTCTCTCCGGGATGTCCGACTATCATGGTGGTCCGGAGCACCACCCCGGGCACGCGGCTGCGCAGCCGTGAGATGAGCTCCCGCGTCCAGGCCCCGTCCACATTGCGGTGCATCCTGTCCAGCACCCCGTCTGAGATGTGCTGCAACGGGATGTCCAGATACTTGCACACCTTCGGGTTGTCGGCCATCTGCTCAAGCACGTCCTCCGGGAAATCGGCCGGATACGAATAGTGGATCCGGATCCACTCTATGCCGTCGATCTCCGAAAGCCTGCCTATCAGTTCGGCAAGGGCCCTCCGGCGATAGAGGTCAAGCCCGTAGTATGTCGTGTCCTGAGCTATGAGAATCAGCTCCTTGACTCCCCCTTCGGCAAGCATGCGGGCCTCCCCTACAAGCTCCTCCATCGGCACGGAGCGGTGCGCCCCGCGGATGAACGGTATGGCGCAATACGAGCACCTCCTGTCGCAGCCCTCCGAGATTTTCAGATAGGCATAACCCTTGCCGGGAGCAAGCCGGCGCGGCGCAGAACTGCCCGGCTCCACCCCGAGATGGCGCAGCACAGGGGCGATCTCCCTCGCTCCGAACCACGCGTCAACTTCTGGAATCTCCTCCTTGAGCTCAGCCCCGTAACGCTGCGAGAGGCAGCCGAAGACAATCACCGCGGCGGCCTCTCCCCTGCTCTTGGCGGCTACAGCCTCAAGTACCGCATTGACGGACTCTTCTTTGGCATCGCCGATAAAGCCGCAGGTGTTGACGAGCAGACAGTCGACCGGGCCGTCCCCGACAATCTCGAATTCCTCGGGAGGCAACTGCGCGAGCAGATGCTCCGTATCTACCGTGTTTTTGGAACAGCCGAGGGTGACAGCCCTAAGCCGCTTCCTCTGCGCCCTGCTGCTCATCTTCCTTCACGAAATCAAGAGAAGCGTACTTCACGATCTGGTCATACCAGTCAAGCACCTTGCGCATGTGCGAAAGATAGAAGCGGTCTGCGTCATAGTTCGGCACGGCCTTCTTGAAGAGAGCGGTCACCTCCGCCTCCGGCGCCTTGGGTGACGGGGCCGGAGCATCTCCAAGAGCGTCCTTGACGGCGTGGAAGACCTCGGCGAGCTTCATCTCGCCTTCGCTTGTGTAGATGGCGATGTCAGCGAGGGAAGTGATGCGGCTTGACGCCCCGAAACTCGTCCTCTTCCTGTCGGAGAGGCTCTCGGCGATGGCGCCGTTGCGGGCCGGAGCCACATATTCAAAAAGTCCGTGCTGTCCTGCGACAGCCAATATCTTGCTCAAATCAGTCTGCATAATAACTTGTCTGTTTTTAAATGTAAATCTTCTATACTTGAATTGTTCTCTATCTCATAGTCCACGCGGGACAGGTCAAAGGTCTGCAAAGCGCCGCGCAAGGCGGCGGCGGGATTCCTCCCCTCCCTCAACAGATGGCCGGCGGTCACAAGGAGCACCTTGTCGTACAGCCCGTCGAACTGGGGTTTGTCCATAGCGATGGCGGACTCGACGAACAGCAGTCTCGAAGACTGCCCGGCCTTCCACTTCACTATGTCCTCCGCCACCAGAGGATAGACGATGCTCTCAAGCCTGGCCCGGCGGCCCGCGTCAGTGAATATGACGCCGATGTCTTTCCATTCTATCTCCAAGGCCTCCTCGATTCGGGCCTTCAAGCCCGGAACGGAGGCATACAGGGCCTTAGTGCGTGAATCACAATCATATACGGGCCAGCCGAGCGAGGCGAGATACCTGCACAGCTCCGACTTTCCGCTGCCTATGGGCCCGGTGACAAGGACGGTGGTCGTCATTGTGCGGAAGCCCTTACGATGCAGTCAAACGCCTCCGGCGACATCTTCCAGGATATCACCGCAGAAGAAAGCCCTTCCGCCTTCGGGATGCAGCGTCCTGTGATGGAACCGGCGAAATCATCGTAATCCACATAGAACACAGCCTTCTCCGACGGGTCGGATCCGGCCGGGAAAACCATCCTGAAGACAACCTCAGCCATGGACGGCAACACGACCAGTTCCTGGCCTCGCGGCACGTTCCGCGTTTGTATCTCCACCTCGACGCTCTTCTCCACATAGCGGGACACCTCCATCGAATAGACGACTTCCGTGTCGGAAAGCCTCACGCCCGAAGGGACTTCAAGCTTGACCGTCCCGTGGACGCTTGACCTGAGCCCCCAGAGGTCTATCGGCCTCGTCAGGATGTAGTCGATGCTCTCGAGTCTGGAAGGCTCCCCGTACACCAGCACGGAGTCAGGAGTCACGCTCATCGGGTGGAGCGGCATATACTGCGGCTCGAAAGTCAGGGCCTGTACCTTGCGGACAGGGACTTTCCGGTACCCCACCTCCTGGAAGACGAACCTCGGGGCCTCGGAGACGAACGACTCCACGGAGACCCCGTCACCGAATATGGAGGAGACGTATTTATAAAGATTGGATACAGGTATCATGAACAGGTTGTCCCCCTCCTGCCGGAAATCCGCGGCGTCGAACACGACGCGCCCCGGACGGCGGTGGCGGCGCGAGAGCTTGGCCTGCCGGAAACCGGTAGCCTTGACCTGAGCCGTTATCGTCGCGTCGGAAGATGACACGCCGGCATGGCCGGGCAGATTGCTTTCAGCCACAACCGGCATGCTGACTATGTTCACATACGTCTGGGACAGATTGTGAATAAGCCAGATGCCGGCTGAGAACAGAAGGCATAGCAGAAGCTGTACCCAATGGCTCTTCACTGCTGACTACTTCTTCTGCTGAGGCTGGGCCGGAGCCTGGTCTGACATATCCTTCTGGATGGAGGACTTGTCCACGCGGAGCTTGACCTCGCCGTCAACCTTCATGAGCACGGTGCGCTCGTCAAGGTCGGCCACGACGCCGTAGATGCCGCCTGCGGTCACCACCTTGTCCCCCTTCTTCAGGGAGCGGCGCATCTCCTCAAGAGCCTTCTGCTGCTTGCGCTGAGGGCGGATCATGAAGAACCACATCACCACGAAGATCAGGATAAGCATTATCCACATGCTCGCAGAACCTGCCGCAGAGCTTGCTGCCGGTGCGGCAGTCTGTAAAACGGTTGAAATCATTTTAATCTAATTGTTAGTGTTTATTTATCAGTTTATCCAGCAGGCCGTTGACAAAACCGCTGCTGTCCGGCGTGCTGTAGTATTTGGAAATCTCCACATACTCGTTGATTATTATCCTCACCGGCGTCTGCGGGAAGGCTTCGGCCTCCGCCTCGCCGCACACGATGAGGGCAAGGTCTGTCAGACAGAGACGGTCGCGGTTCCACTTCGGCGTCAACTCGGCCACACTGGCGGAGAAGCGCTCGAACCCGGCATAGGCCGTCCTGAAAAGCGACAGGGAGAACTGGCGGTCGTCCGAATAGTTCTCCTTGCCGGAAAGCGAACTCTGGTAGAGCGGCGGCAGGTTCCACCTGTCCCCGTCACCGAGGCTGCGTACGGAGCGGCAGCACCAGCTCAGCGCATAGCCGAGATCGTCGTTCCAGTAGATGGACATCTCTTCGAGGATGTCGCAGAGGTCAGGGTTGTCCTCGAACTCCCGCTCGAATATCTTCACCCACAGCTTGGCGTCCTCCTTGAGGCCGCTTTCGTGGCTGTCGAGATAATCCTTGAAATACTTGCGCTCACGGATGCTCTCGTACAGGCGGCGGATAAGCACGTCGTGCTGCGCCCAGGAGAGTTTCTTCTTCGAGATGAGTTTCACGAAATCCGGGTCGCCCGCAAGCAGAGGGGCGATATGGTTGTTGACGAACTTCAGATTGGGGTTGAGCTCCTCTTCCGTGGGGTTGAACTTCGCCCTCGCGGCCTCAATGCGGGACCTGGCCTCATCGGTGAGAGGGCCGACGACAGAGAGGAGAAACAGATACAGGTCTCTGGTCGACTCGCAGGCAAGTCCGAGAGTGGCCTCGGCCTCCTTGAGGGTCATACCGGGATTTTCCGCGTAACTGTATATGGTCTTGAATACCTTTGTACGGAGAATTCTTCGGTTGAGCATACTTTCAAACAAAAATTAACGTACAAAGATAGCAAGTAATCCATAAATTGTTCTAATTTTGCAAAGCTAAAACAATAAAAAGTTGTTATGTACAGAGATGATTATGATCGGTCCAGGTTTGACAGCCGCGACGGAGAGGATGTTTTCTCCAAGCCCGTCAGGGCGGGGAAACGTACATACTTTTTTGACGTGAAGTCCACTAAGGGCAACAAGGACTACTACCTTACGATAACGGAAAGCAAGCGCAGGACCAACTCCGACGGGAGCTACACCTACGACAAGCATAAGATTTTCCTCTACAAGGAGGACTTCGAGAAATTCGCTGAAGGGCTGGGCGACGTGATCGCCTACATCAAGGACAACTGCTTCCACGGCGAGATTCCTCAGAGGAGCGCGGAAGACGGCTCAGATTTCGAATTCGAAGATCTTTAATGGGCGCCATTCTTCTCAAGGACATCACCTTAGAGGGCTCAAGGAAAGACATACTGATACGCAAGGGTCTGATATCCAAGATTGAGCCTTCCGGCTCGTGTGCCGACTGGGATCTGGCCGGAGACATCGAGATAATGGACTGTTCCGGCAAGGTCGCGATACCGGGATTCGTGAACATGCACACGCACTCCCCCATGTCCCTGATGAGGGGCATCGGGGAGGACATGTTGTTCCCGGAATGGCTCGACACCATCTGGAAGGCGGAGGAGAACCTCGACGCGGAGTACATCTATTGGGCGACCAAGGTCTCCTGCATAGAGATGATCCGCACGGGGACCACGACCTTCAACGACCAGTACTGGTTCTTCGACTCCTCGGTACGGGCAGCCACGGACATGGGGCTCCGCATCGCCACCGGCTATGACATAATGGACAAGGGCGACCCGGAGGAATCCGAGAGGCAGAAAGCCCACTGCGAAGCCAAGAGCGCGCCTTTCCTGTCCGGCGACACCCCGGGACTCATCTACGAGATCGCATTCCACGCCATCTACTCGGTGCGCGAGGAGATGATGCTCTGGGCTTCGGACTATGCCGAAAAACACGGGCTCAACCTCCACATACACCTCAGCGAGACGCGCAAAGAAGTCGAAGACTGCAAGGCCGCCCACGGAGGTCTCACCCCGGTGGAATATCTCGACAGGCTGGGCATTCTCTCGCCGCGTGTCATCGCCGCGCACACCCTCTGGGTGACGCCGCACGACATCGAGATACTCGCCGCGAGGGGGGTGCACTGCGTACACAACATCAACTCCAACGCCAAGCTCGCATCAGGCTTCCGCTTCCTCTACAATGAGATGAGAGACGCGGGCGTCAACCTGTGCATCGGCACGGACGGCTGCGCATCGTCCAACAACCTCGACATGCTGGAGGCCATGAAGAACAGCGCCATCTTCCAGAAAGCCTGGAGAGAAGACCCGTCCGCCCTCCCGCTGACCGAGCTCATGGACATGGCTACCATCAACGGGGCCAAGGCGCTCAAGTTCAACGGCGGCAGGATAGAAGAAGGTGCCGCCGCAGACATCAGCATCATCGACACGGACAACACATTCTTCCTCTCCGACGGGAGTTTCCTCGCGAACCTCATCTATTCGGCGCATTCCGACTGCATCGACTCTGTCATCTGCAACGGGCGCTTCCTCATGAGACACAGGGAGATAGACGGGGAGAAAGAGATACTGGCACAAGCCCGCAAGGTACTTTCAAGAATAAACAAAAGTTAGCATATGGACGACAGACTCAAAAGAATCCACGATGCCGCCGACCACATAAGCTCAGTTATCGGTGGCCGAATCCCGGAATTCGGGATCGTGCTCGGAAGCGGGCTCGGAAGGCTCGCCGACAGAATCGGAGACCGGACGGTCATCCCTTACCGTGAAATCCCGGGATTCCCCGTATCGACAGCCGTCGGGCACAAGGGGAACTTCATTTTCGGAGAACTCGGAGGCAAGCAGGTCATAGCCATGCAAGGCCGCTTCCACTACTACGAGGGTTACCCTATGGACCTCGTTACCATAGGAATACGGGTGATGAAGACGCTGGGCGTCAAGTATCTTTTCGTCTCCAACGCCGCCGGGGCCTGCAACCCTGACTACAAGGTCGGAGACCTGGTCATCATACGGGACCACATCAACCTGATGCCGAATCCGCTGATCGGCCCGAACCTCGACGAGTTCGGCCCGAGGTTCCCGGACATGACATGCGCCTACGACCTCAAGCTGCAGGCGCTCGCGGAGAGCATCTGCAACGAGATGGACATCCCTGTCAAGAAGGGGGTCTATTTCGGCAGCACGGGACCTACCTACGAGACGCCGGCGGAAGTGCGCTTCTACCACTCGGTAGGCGCTGACCTGGTCGGAATGTCCACCATACCGGAGGTGATAGTGGCACGTCACTCGGGGATCAAGGTCTTCGGGATGTCAGTCGTCACCAACAAGTCCAACTTCCTCAATGTGGAGAAGAACTTCAACGATGGAGACGATGTCGTCAAACAGGCCGACCTCGCGGCAGAACGGATGTCAGACCTGTTCACAAGGATGATATCCTCAATCTGACGACTTCCCTATAATGATTAAGCCGGCCCCGCATCGCTTGCAGGGCCGGCTTTTTATAAGTAAGCGGCAAAAAATAAGTTGTCGCTTACTAAACCGTTATTCAGAGAGGAAATCCAGATAAGCTTCGATATCCAGATTGTAGGCCCTCGGGCCTTTGAGGATATTCCCGCCGGAATCCAGTATGAAATAATTAGGCTGGGAATTCACGCCGAAGCGCTTGAGGGCGATATAGGAATTGACTCTCCCCACCTCTTTGAGAACCCGGCCGCTGTCGTTGGTCATCCACCTCGACTCAGGCAGGCTGGATTTGTCATCCACATACAGGGCCGCTATCACGAAGTCCTCCTTCAGGGAGCGGAGCACCGCAGGGTCAGACCACACGCGCGCCTCCATCTCCCGGCAGTTCACGCAACCGTGGCCCGTTATGTCCACGAACACGCGCTTGCCGCTCGCAGAAGCCGCCTTCAGGGCGTCATCCACATTGTCGTATGCCTTCAGGCCGTGCGCGAGCGTCAGCATCCCGTCATCAGACGCTTCATCCTGCCCGGCCGGGACGGCGGACACAGACTGCGAGAGCACGAAATCCTGAGTCTCCAACGGCGGCAGGTAGCCGGAGAGAGCCTTGAGCGGCGCTCCCCACATGCCCGGGATCATATATACCACGAACGCGAAGCAGATGATCGACATGACAAGCCTCTTGACAGAAAGATACTCCATCGGCGAATCATTGCGGAAACGCAGCTTACCGAGCAGATACAGCCCGAGAAGCGAGAACACGACAATCCATATAGCCAAGTACACTTCCCGGTCAAGTATATGCCAGTGATATGTCTGGTCCGCGACGCTGAGGAACTTCAGTCCGAGGGCGACCTCGACAAAGCCGAGCACGACCTTGACGGAGTTGAGCCATCCCCCGCTCTTAGGGAGCTTCTTGAGCAGAGACGGGAAAAGCGCGAGCAAGGTGAACGGCAGGGCGAAGGCCACGCTGAACGCAAGCATGGTGACCATAGGAGCCCAGAACTCGCCCTGCGTGCTCTTGATGAGAACCGTGCCCACTATCGGGCCGGTGCAGCTGAAGCTCACGAGCACCAGAGTCAGGGCAAGGAAGAAAATCCCCCCGAGTCCCTTTCCGTCGCTCTTCCGGTCCGCCCCGTTGGTCCACTTGGACGGCAGGGTGATCTCGAAAGCGCCGAAGAAGCTGGCGGCGAACACCATGAACACCAAGAAGAAGATGATGTTAGGCAGCCAATGCGTGGCAAGCCAGTTGAAGATGTCAGCCGTGACGCCGCTCCCCCCGACAACCCATGTCACACCGATGATGAGGGAAATCGGCACAGTATAGAGCAGGACTATGAAAAGCCCATACATGAACGCCTTGAAACGGCCCTTGGCGGGAGTCTCGCTCCCCTTCATGAAGAAGGAGACGGTCATCGGCACCATAGGGAACACGCAAGGCGTCAGGAGCATCGCAAAGCCCCAGAGTATCGCCTCAAGTATCAGAGACCACAGCGAGGCCCGCGACCCCTGCTCGGCCGGAGCTGGAGAAGCCTCCACAACCTCCCGGGCGGGCGCAGCCACAGGTGCGGCAGCCCTGACGGAAGAAGACGGAGCCCCGAAAGAAGGCACTGACGCAGACTTGAGATAATGGTCAAACTCGAACTCCTCCGGAGAGAAGCAGTCGTTGCCCTGACAGGAAGAGATGTCCACCGTGCCGTAGACATGGTCGACACCCTTGCGGATATCTCCGGTGAGCACAATCTGGCTGCCGGACGGAGACTCTTTGACCTCGGACTTCCAGGTCACGTTAGGCGTGACCTGGAGCAGGGACAATGATATCAGAAGCCCTACCATGACTCTACTTGGCTATCGCCACTGAACGGGTTTCACGGATGACGGTGATCTTGACCTGTCCTGGATAGGTCATCTCGTCCTGGATGCGCTGGGCGATGTCAACGGACAGACGGGCGGCCTGCTCGTCGGAAACCTCCTCGGCCCCGACGATGACACGGAGTTCGCGTCCCGCCTGGATGGCGTATGACTTGGTGACTCCCGGATATGACGCGGCAAGATCCTCCATTCCCTTGAGGCGCTTGATGTACGACTCGATGACTTCCCTGCGGGCTCCCGGACGGGCACCGGAGATGGCGTCGGCCACAAGCACGAGAGGAGCATAGATCGAAGTCATCTCCATCTCCTCATGGTGGGCGCCGATGGCGTTGCAGATTTCAGGGCGCTCCTTGTACTGCTCAGCAAGCTTGGCGCCGAGTATGGCGTGAGGGTATTCCGGCTCGCTTTCGCTCACCTTGCCGATATCATGAAGGAGACCGGCCCTGCGGGCCACTTTAGGGTTGAGGCCGAGTTCAGCGGCCATTATGGCGCATATGTTGGCGACCTCACGCGAGTGCTGAAGAAGGTTCTGACCATAAGAAGAACGGTACTTCATACGCCCGATAAGTTTGACAAGCTCGATGTTGAGCCCGTGGATGCCGAGATCTATGCAGGTCCTCTTGCCGGTCTCCAGTATCTCGTCCTCAAGCTGCTTGCTCACCTTGGCCACGACTTCCTCGATACGTGCGGGATGGATACGGCCGTCGATGACGAGCTGGTGCAAGGACAGACGCGCAATCTCCCTGCGTACAGGGTCGAAAGCCGAGATGAGGATGGCGTCAGGCGTGTCGTCCACGACGATTTCCACTCCCGTGGCCGCCTCAAGAGCACGGATGTTACGTCCCTCCCGGCCGATGATGCGTCCCTTGACCTCATCGTTCTCGATAGGGAACGTGGTCACGGCATTCTCGATGGCCGTCTCCGTGGCGGTACGCTGTATGGTGTTGATCACGATGCGCTTGGCCTCCTTGGCCGCATTGAGCCTGGCCTCGTCCATCGTGTCGTTGATATAGGCCTGGGCCTCTGAACGGGCCTCGGCCTTCATGTTCTCCACGAGCATCTTCTTGGCTTCCTCGGCGCTCATGCCGGCCACATTCTCAAGCTCTTTGTTGACCTGGGCCGTCACCCTCTCGCACTCCTCAAGCTTGGCGTCAAGCTTCTGCTTCTGGGCGTTGAGCTGTCCTTTCTGGGATTCGAGGTCGCGCTGCCTGCGGTTGAGTTCGCCGGCCTGCTGATTGAGCTGTCCCTCGCGGGACTTGATGTTGTTTTCACGGTCGCGGAGCTCGGAATTCTTGGCATTGACCTCCTTCTCGTGCTCGCTCTTGAGCTGGAGGAACTTCTCCTTCGCCTGGAGGATCTTCTGCTGCTTGAGGTTCTCGGCCTCATTCTTCGCTTTCTCTATGATGGCGTCGGCCTTTCCTGCCGACACTTTGCGGGATACGAACATATACACTCCCACACCTATAGCCGCGCCGGCAATCGCCGCAATAATATAGTATATCAACATAACATATATATAATTAAACAATAATCAACAAAATACAGTGCCCGCACATCAACATGCGCAGACACTGTATCCAAAAAGCCGTCAGCCGAACTTTCAGAAAAACCTCTGAATAAGATTTGGGCTCCGTTCTGTATCAGGCTTCCCGTCTGGCGGGCCTGCCTTCCCCGGACCGAGTAGACCCTGTTCCGAAGAACTTGTTGTTTTCAGAAGATGGGCCTGACGGCTATCTTTTATCAGCTTCCTCCAAATATGCTCCCAATTCCGAAGAGAGTGCATCCACTTCTCCTCCCATCTGGGAGAGCTTTGCCTTCATATAAAACTTCCCTACAGCCTCCTGGACAGCGACGAACGCGAACTTGTCCACCATATCCGTCTCCACGAACCGTTCGTTGAACCTGTCCAGCATCTCGTTCACATCTCGGGCTGCGAGACGCATCAGCTGCTCCTGCTCTTCGGAGGCCGCCGTAAGGGAATACTCCTTGCCGGCTATCTTCAGTTTGACGCTCTGCCCCATATCAGCTCTCCAAGAGTTTTATACATTTGTCAATCTCCCGGATCAGACGGCTTATCCGCTCCTTCGCCTGCTCTCTGTCTCCCCCCGCAAGGAAAGCGCTCATCAGCCGCTGATTATCTATCTGAAGGTTCAAATCAGTAATCTGCTCCCTGTACTTCAGGATCTCGCCCTCGCTGACCGAAAGCTTCGACGCGAGAGAGTCCGCTCTCTGCTTCTCCGCTTCGTACAAGGCTATCAGCCTTGCGATATTTGACCTGAGTTCATTTATATCGTCACGCATAGGGCTGCCCCGCAATACATTGTTCGCAAATATAATAAATTTGTTTTGATTTTCCGGTGCCGGGACCGTGATTCGGGACAAAATATCACAGACCGTACCCAAAGACGAAAGAAAGGCCCTGAGGGCAAACCCCAGAGCCTTTCCATATAGACTGAATCCTCGCGGATTACTTCTTCTTGATGATGACGGTACGAGACAGGACGTCGTTGTTGAAGAAGAGGGCGTCAACACCGCCGAATGCCTGCTTCTCGAGTCTGCTCGGATCAACACCGGCCTCGACGAGAGCTTTGTAAACAGTCTCAGCACGCTTCTCAGAAAGCCTCTGGTTGGTCCTGACACTGCCGGTCTTCTTGTCAGCATAGCCGTTGACAACATATACGCTGTTGTCCTTGGTGTTGTTGATAGCCTCAGCATAGAGCTTGACACGAGCCTTGTCCTTGCTGGTGAGGTTCGCCTTGCCGATCTCGAAGAAGATTGCGGTAGATGAAGGAACCTCGTTGTTGACGAGCTTCTCGACCTGCTTGACAACTTCCTTCTCAACGATCTTCTCTACGATCTTAGGATTCTTGGCGACAGCCTCAGCTGCGAGAGCCTCGGCAGCCTCCTTGGAGATGTAGCCGGCCTCTGCTGCAGCGGCAGCTGCACGGGCAACCTTGCCACGCTTGCCACCGATGGTCCACACACCGTTGAGAGCGATGCGGGTGGTTCCGGCAGCCTTGCGGTATGCGTCAGCATCACCGAAGATTGAAGGGGTAATGCCGAAGCGGGCCTCAACTCCGAGGGCGAAAGCCTTGGTGATGTCGTATGCGAGACCAAGACCGGCGGTAGCGCCGAGACGAACCTTGAGATCATCGCTTTCCTGTACGAGGAACACGTCAGCAGCCTGATCGTCAGGGTTTACGAACTCGCTTCCTACGCTTGAGAAGTTCATGGTAGGACCAGCGAAGAGATATACGTTGAACTTTGAGAGATCCTTGGCGAACAGATTGGTGATGCTGAACATTCCGTCAACATTGAGTTCACCGAAAGTCTTGTTCTTGAAAGCCTTTACAGAACCGTCAGCGAGAGTGGCGTTGCCGTCGTTGGCATCAAGTGAGAGGAAAGGTCCTCCGATCACACCGCGCACACCCCATACCGGAGTGATGTACTTGCCGACCTGAAGATTTGCATAGAATGCAGGAGTGTTGAAGCCCGGGGTGAGAGGTGAGGCGATACCGGCACCGACACCCACGAAGACGTCATTGCACTTAGAGCTTGCCTGAGCATTTGCGGCAACGCAGGCCGCAGTCATTGCGATAGACAATGCGATAACTTTAAGTTTCATATCTTTAATCCGTTTTTTCGTTTAACAAAGGACGTCTGGACTACTCAGGGATAACGATTCCGCCACCTGCGTTGTCGGTGCCTGCACCGTGAGCGTGGCCGTGGCCATATACATAGTGTCCGTGAGCGTTAGGGTCAGCCATCTCCTTATATTCAGCAGCTGAAGACTCGATGGAGTTGACGGTGATGACACCGATCACAAACGGCTTGACGCCTGCCTTCTCAGCATACACTGTGTACTCCTTGTCAGCAACCTTGGTGTACTGCTGGTATGCGGTGTAGAGGCAGTATGCGGAAACCTGAAGGTGGAGCGGAGCCATCGGGGTGGCTACGAACTTGCCGCCGGCATAGTTGTAGGTGAATGCGTCAGCGTAAGACTTCACGAGGGAGTCGTATGCGGTCTCGGAAGACTTGACAGTGGCGACTGCACCGTTGTATGAGCTCCATGCGACATCACCGGTGAGGATGAACTCGGAGTTGTTCCTTACCCAGAGACCGCCGTCATGAGTCAGAGTCTCGGCGTGTGAATCGCTAGGCTTGAAGTACTCGACAGAAGTGGTCTTCGTACCCGCAGCCGTCTCCTTATAGGTGAAGGTGTAGTCTGAATCAGGGTAGCCTACGATGACAGTTACATCGTAAGAAGCCTTTCCGCCGGCGCGGAGGGCAGCGATAGCGACAGTCTCGGACTTTGACTGAGTTGCGCTCATGTACTCAGCGAGATAGTCTACAGTTACAGTCACAGACTTTGCTGCAAGGGCCGGGCTGCCGACAACCTTGACAACATTGCCGGACACGGTACCGTCGGAAGCCTTGACGATAGCGCCAGAAGCGGGTGTGGCACCAGTCCTGATGTCCACAACCCTCACATTGATTGTAGCCTCAGCATTCGCAACTTCGAATGCGGTCTTGAGCTCTTCCGGCTGGCAGGCAGCGAAGATGCCGGCTAACGCGATAAGCGATAAAAGTTTTTTCATCTTACAAAAGTGAATATTAAACATTAAACATTAATAATTCTTACCTTATGAAGCCATGGACGCAAAACGCCATTTCTCCATTCAAAAAGCAAATATAATCTAATTCTGAAAGAAAGCAAAAAAAAATTATTTTTTTATTGTATGAAATCCAGTTGACTCTCAATGAAGTATGGGTTGAACTGATTCTTGCTCATTATGTTGTCCGACGCCTCGGTGCGGAACTCCTTATAGTAGTACTGCTCGTTGTTGGCGTTGTACGACATGCCCATCTGGCCTGATGTCCTGACCCGCGGGATATAGCCGCGGCGTTTCTGGTTGTACGGTGGAAGGGCTATCTGGAAGCGGAAGCCGACATTCAGCTGGGCGGAGCGTGCCTTCTCCGCGTAAAGTCCGGTGGAGCAATGCCTGAAATGGCGTATCATCTCGTATTTGAGTCCCACGTCGCCGAGCAGGAACTTCTGCAGGCGCAGGGTGAACTGCGTGCCGAGAGGCGGGCAGTAATAATTCGCGGCCACATTCCAGCGGAAGTACATATCCCTGCTGTAGTGGAACTTGAAACCCTCCCAATAGCAGTTCGCCAGCACCCCGAGCTGAGCGTCAAGAGAGAAGCGTTCATTCGGGAAATAGTACATCATCTCCAGGGCCGCACCGTAACGGTTGCCGGAGAAAACGCCGGCGGAGAGCTTGCCGGTGACATTCAGGTGCCACGGGTCCCTGAACCTCTGCGACAGCGTGATCATCCCGGGATGGACCCGGGAGGCGAGAGAGCCGTAGCCATCATTATATATAGGTAAGGTCATCTGGTAGCTGAATTTCATGCCGGGCCAGAGCGAGACCTCCAGGGCCGGATTGAGCTGCCAGAGAGACTGGTAAACCTGATTGATGATGAGATTCTTGAGCGAGACCTGCGGATATATCACTATGTCCACCTTGCCAAACGACCCGTTGTGATTCTCCTCTCCGCGCACCATGTCCCAGCCCTCGTCAAGACGCCTTGTCGCGCGCCACGTCCCGGCCTCCGGAGAATAGGACAGGGTGATTTCCGGCACCTGGTAATGAGTCCCGATGATTTCAACCTTCTTGTCCTGCAGGAGTCCCGCCCCCTCGACTATCCGGCAGGCACGGGAGAAACCTTCCGCGGGGAGCTTATACGAGTCGTTCTCTATCGTGAACACCACCATGTCATCGCCGGCGGCATAGCGGACATTCGCATAGCCGGCCTCGACAAGCCGCCGGACCACGAGTTCGCAAAGGCCGTCCGCATCCTGCCCCGCGCATTCCGGTGCGGAGAAGAAGAGGGCCGGCAGAATGGCGGCAAAGACGGAAAGTATCTTGATCTTGCTAATCATACAGCTGTCAACGGATATTTTTCAGCACTTCACTGGTCAGCAGGCGGCCGGACTTGTCATAGGTGTCGTGCCGGACCATCCCGACACCCTCAGCATACCATGTCAGCGCCGTGGTCTCGCGGTTGCGTCCCGGGCCGCGTTCGATCTTGTGTTCCGAAACCACGGGGCAGTCGAAGGTCCCGGCGGGCGTCACTATCCTTTCAAAGCGGAGGACCTTGCGCTCCGTGACACGGACCCGCCAGGTCATGCCCATCGCCGACACGCTGAACTGCAGGTCGGGCAGGACCTCTCCGGCCGAGAGCACGGCCGGAAGCACGGAACGGGCAGGGACAGTTGAGATGCCGCGGCCCGGCAGATAATTGCCGAGCACGGATTTCAACGCCTCCGACGGGTCGGCGCAGACATCCCCTCCCGGAAGAACTTCCGCGGCATACAGGACGCGTCCTCCGTTGAGGACCTTGCCCCTGCGGCCGGTAAAAAGCGAAGAGCACTCAACGCGAAGCGTCCCGTCAGGACCGGCAGCGGACCTCAGGACGCTGAGTTCGTGTTTCCATTTGAGCTTGCCGGAATCCGCCTCCCTCCTCTCGTAAGTGAGTACGGCCCCCTCCCTTGTGCAGTAATACGCCCCCCTTGCAAAAAAGGGAGCCACGAGACAGAGGGCGGCCGTCAGGAATGCGGCCCGTGCAAAGCCTGCGGACATCAGAATATCTTATAAATCAGGCGAAGTGAAAGCATGGGCCAGAAGCACAGGCGGTCCGGCGACACGCCGGGGAGATCCTTAAGCAGATCCTCCGCAGACGGGTCAAACTCCACCTCGTTGGGTGATGATATTTCCGGACGGGCATAGAACACACCCAGATCTCCCTGGAAGCTGAAATGCCCCTTAGGCATGCTGCGCCCGAAGCCTATGGTCGCATAAGGGCGGACACGCGGCAGGACAAGATTCATATCGACACGTCCCGCGCCGTCATGCTCCTTCACCTCGTAGGTGTGTCCGTTGACACTCGCGCGGATGGAGCTTATGTCCGCCGGCGTATATCCCGGCTCGTCCTTATATTTCTCGTTGATGGCGGCGACTTCCGCCTGGATGTCCTTGTAATTGCTCCAGAAGGTCTTGTCCGAGGTGGCGACGGCTGAGATGAAAGTGTCGTTCATCCCGTAGAACACCCCGGCCGTGATATGGAAAGAGGACCTTTTGAACGGGTAGAGCTCCAGGGCGGCCTTGAGCGTGCTCAGGTTGAGCGCAGCGGACGTCCCCAGATCGACATCGTCGAAGCGGGTGTTGATCCTGTCAGGAAGCCCGGCCGCCTGCAGGTTGGAGTTGACCGTCTCGAGACTCGTGTTGACCTGCTCCATATCCACCTTGAAACTCGTGTTGAAATTCAGAGAAGGCGCGTTGAATCCGGCGACCAGAACTATATGGTCGGTGACCAGAGGCATGGCCAGCTGGATGCCTACACCCGTGGTGCCGGCCTCGATGCCGAAAGACAGACTGTTGAACGCCTGCTGCGAAAAAGCAGGTACTGACAATGCGGACAGGGCCGCGATGGCGAACAGGATTTTTTTCATACTGTACACAGATTAGATTGTTATTTGAGTCCTAATTTATATCTGAGTCCGAAATTGACCCATTTGCAGGCCTGAAGTTCGAACATTGCTTCAAAACGGTTCTCCCAGACGGAGGCTATGAATCCGATATTGAATGTGCGCGCGTCATATTCGGCGATGAAACGGACCTCGTCAAGTATAGCCCTGTCGCACAATATCCCGGGAGTGAATGTCACCCCGGCTGCCGGGCCGTTGATATGATAGTCGTTCCTCCTGTTGTACTGGTACGCCAGGTGGGCGCCCACCTCCCCCCATGATGTGGAGAAATGCTTGGTCGCCGCGATGTAGTTGCGATTGAAATACCCGTTGCCGTCTCCCTCGACATCGGCACCCAAATATCCTTTGGAGGAAGACGCCGTGGTAGGGTCACTGACGCCAAGCACCACCGATGGCATCCACTTCAGCCCGAACTCCCCTTCTTTCAGAATCTGGAAACGGCCGAGGAAATGACGGTCCTGGTTGAACATTATCCTGGCCCTCCCCGTAGCCCCGGGAACCTTGGACCCGTCAAAAATGGTGCATACATAGCCCACTTCCAGCCGGCTCCAGAAAGTGAGACTGAAACCATAACTGAAAGTGGAGTAGCTCCAGCCTGATGTCGGGAGCGAATGCCGGTTGAGGTAGTTGTTGGTGATCATGAATGTACCCTCCTCCTGCATTTCGGCCGACGGCATCTGGAGCAATCCCCCGGATGAATCGACGAACTGCGCTCCAGCCCGCTGGGACAGGAGCAGCAGCAATGCGGAAAAGGCTATGATGAACTTCCTCATCGGCAGCCGGCCGGAATCAATAATTCTTGGCCGCCAGACGGAAATAGCTCTGCGGATGGGCGCAGACAGGGCATACCTCAGGTGCGGAAGGCCCCACGACGATATGTCCGCAGTTGCCGCATTCCCAGATGGCATCGCCCTCCCTTGTGAATACAAGTTTCCCCTCGACATTGGCCAGCAACTTCTTGTAGCGCTCCTCGTGGTGCTTCTCTATCTCGGCCACCATCTCGAAGAGACCGGCAATCTCGTCAAAGCCCTCCTCACGGGCGGTCTTCGCGAAAGAAGGGTACATCTCGCTCCACTCGTAGTGCTCTCCGGCGGCGGCATCGGCCAGATTGGCCTCAGTGTCAGGGACAGCCCCTCCGTGAAGCAGCTTGAACCAGATCTTGGCATGCTCCTTCTCGTTGTCCGCCGTCACCTCGAACAGTTCGCCTATCTGCACATAGCCGTCCTTCTTTGCTTTCGATGCGTAGTAAGTGTACTTATTGCGAGCCTGGCTCTCGCCTGCATAGGCCGCAGCAAGATTCGCTTCGGTCTTCGTACCTTTCAGAGATTTCATAACACTTGCGTTTTTATAGTAATCGTCAAAAAATAAATTGCATCACCTTGGGCAATCTTTTTGGTCTATATCCCTTTTTTCATCAGTCATGTGCCACCGGCACACTCCTTCTTCAAAAAGAAATCTATCCTCAAAAATCTTTGCCGAATCTGCGGCAACTTATTCTTTGCCGCTTACATAGTCCTACGAAGGTAACACTAATTTTTATATATTTGACAAAAAATCCGAAATATGGCCGACAACTATCTGGAAAAGAAATACGACGAATACCTCCACGGCAAGAGCGTGATAAGGCGGGCCAATCCGTCACTGGACACTCTTCTTGGCAAGGTTGCAGGACCGCAGGAGCGCACGGACGAGGGTTATGCCGTCAAGCAGGCCCAGCTGGACGCGGTCATGCGGTCGGTCTCCAGGCTAGGCCTCGACGCGGAGCTGTCCTCCGACGAGCGGGGCGGACGGATATTACTGCGCGGACGCTCGCCCGAAGAGTTGGGCGCGCTGACCCTCGCGGCAAGGCTTAAAGCCGCCGAACTGGGCCTGCACAGCAGACAAGTCCTCCATCACGATGAAGGACTTGCCGAAATCACGCTGTACAGATAGCGTCAGACTCTCCCGGGATACTCCTCAAGAGCTTTCTGGAGCACGACAAGGGCCTTGGCCAGATCCTCCTTGCAGAGCACATAGGCGATCCTGACCTCCTGACGGCCCTCGCCCGGCTCGGTGTAGAATCCGGACGCCGGAGCCATCATCACTGTGGCGCCTTCATAACGGAAGTCGCTAAGACACCAGACGCAGAACTTCTCGGCATCATCCACCGGCAGCCTGGCCACAGTATAGAACGCCCCCATAGGAATCGGGGAATACACTCCCGGAATCTTGTTGAGTCCGTCAATCAGGAAGTTGCGGCGGTCCAGATATTCCTCATAGACCCCGTGCAGATAGTCCTTGGACACATCTATGGACGCGGCGGCAACGAGCTGGCCTATGAGCGGAGGAGAGAGCCGGGCCTGGCAGAACTTCATCACGGCCTCGTGGACTTTCTTGTTGTGGGTGCACAGGCAGCCGACGCGCGTACCGCACTCGGAATAGCGCTTCGACACGGAATCGAACAGGACGACGTTGTCGTCTATCCCGTCCAGATGGAAAGCGGAGATGTACGGCATCCCGGTGTAGATGAACTCGCGGTAGACCTCGTCGCTGAAAAGGAAGAGGTTATGCTTCTTCACGATGTCACGCAGCTGGAGCATCTCCTTGCGCGTGTACAGGTATCCGGTAGGGTTGTTGGGGTTGCAGATGAGGATGGCCTTCGTCCTGTCGGTGATCTGCTTCTCGAAAGCCTCCACGGGAGGCAGTCTGAAACCGTCTTCTATGCGGGTCTTGACGCTCTTTATGACGGCGCCGACAGAAATCGCGAACGCCATGTAGTTGGCGTAGAACGGGTCCGTGATGATAATCTCGTCTCCGGGGTCAAGACAGGCGAGGAACGCGAACAGCACGGCTTCCGAACCGCCGGCCGTGATGATGATCTCCTCCGGAGAGAGGAAAATGCCATATTCGGCATAGTACTTCACCATTTGCGTGCGCAGATCCAGCAGTCCGTCGGACGGGCTGTACTCGAGTATCTCACGGTCGATATGGTGCAGGGCTTCAAGGGCGCACTGAGGTGTCTTGATGTCGGGCTGGCCTATGTTGAGATGGTAAACGTGCACGCCGTTGCGTTTCGCCTCGTCTGCGTACGGGGCGAGTTTACGGATCGGAGAGAACGGCATATTCTCCGCCCGATGTGATATCTCCATTGACATAGCTGGTTACTGTTCAGTGTCCTTCAAAGATATGAATAATTGCCAAAAAATTCACTATCTTGCAAGGCAGTAACACTATTTTACAGATGAAAACCCTGAACAAGCTTATTTTGAGCCTCGCGGCTGCAGCCGCAGCCGGAGTGCCGGCCATGGCGAGAGAACTTGAAATCAATCTCTCGAAGCCCGGAGCCCACATCCAGCCGACTATGTACGGCATTTTCTTCGAAGACATAAATTTCGCCGCTGACGGCGGCCTCTATGCGGAGCTGGTCAAGAACCGCTCGTTCGAGTTCCCGGACGCCCTGCAGGGATGGAAGAGTTTCGGCAAGGTGGAAGTCCTGGGCGACGGTCCATTCGAGCGCAACCCGCACTATGTCAGGCTCTCCGACCCGGGGCACCACGACAAGTACACCGGGCTCGACAACGAGGGCTTCTTCGGGATAGGCCTCAAGAAGGACGCCAGGTACCGCTTCAGCGTATGGGCCAGGGCCCCGTTCGGGGGCGAAGGCAAGATAAGGATAGAATTCGTGGATCCGGCCTCTGACGAGGAAAGGCAGTACTTCTGCCAGGCCAGGATAAGCGTAGATTCCAGGGAATGGAAACTCTACGAGGTGGAGATGACTTCTGACAGGACTGACCCGAAAGCCGTCCTGCGCATATTTGACGAGGCCCCGGAAGTGACGGTCGACCTCGAGCACGTGTCCCTGTTCCCTGTGGACACTTGGATGGGACACCGCAACGGTATGCGCAAGGACCTCGCCCAGGCTCTCGCAGACCTGCATCCGGGAGTGTTCCGCTTCCCGGGAGGCTGCATCGTCGAGGGCACTGACCTCGCCACCCGCTACAACTGGAAGAATTCAGTGGGCCCGGTGGAGAACCGCCCGCTCAACGAAAACCGCTGGCAGTACACCTTCCCGCACCGTTTCTACCCTGACTACTATCAGAGCTACGGACTGGGATTCTATGAGTTCTTCCTGCTCAGCGAAGAGATCGGCAGCGAACCTCTCCCGATATTGAGCTGCGGACTCGCCTGCCAGTTCCAGAACAGCGACGAGAGCGCCCACGTGCCGGTGGATGAGCTCCAGCCGTACATAGATGACGCGCTCGACCTGATTGAGTTCGCCAACGGCGGCACGGACACGGAATGGGGCGGGCTGCGCGCAAGCATGGGACACCCTGAGCCGTTCAACCTCAAGATGATAGGCATAGGCAACGAGCAGTGGGGCGAGGAATACCCGGCAAGACTCGAACCTTTCATCAAGGCCATCAGGGCCAAGTATCCGGAAATCAGGATAGTGGGTTCGTCCGGTCCCGACTCCGAAGGCGACAAGTTCGACTTCCTCTGGCCGGAGATGCGCCGTCTGAAGGCCGATCTGGTGGACGAGCATTTCTACAGGCCATACGAGTGGTTCCTCAAAGAGGGCGCCCGCTATGACAACTACGACCGCAAGGGTCCTAAAGTATTCGCCGGCGAGTATGCCTGCCACGCCAAAGGACGCAAGTACAACCATTTCTACGCGTCACTCCTCGAGGCGGCATTCATGACCGGACTTGAGAGGAACGCGGACATAGTGCACATGGCCACCTACGCGCCGCTCTTCGCCCATGTGGAAGGATGGCAGTGGAGGCCTGACCTCATCTGGTACGACAACCTCCGCTCGTTCCGCACGGCAAGCTGGCACGTGCAGCAGATGTACTCCGAATACAAGGGAGAGAGAGTGCTCAAGACCACTTCAGGCGGGGTCCCTCTGTGCGGCGCTGAAGGCCAGGACGGTCTTTTCGCAAGCGCGGTGCTCGACGGGGACATGGTTTATGTCAAGATCGTCAACACGACCCCGGACGAGCAGAGGGTGGAGCTCAAGTTCAACGGGCTCAAGAGGAGACAGAAAATAGAGGCCGACAAGAGAGTGAACCTACACTCGTACGACCTCTATGAAGACAACAGCCTGGACGACCCCGACGCGTTCGCCCCATATACGGAGGAGTTCGACTTCACGGACGGGAGCGTGGATGCGGAGCCTTACAGCTTCTCAATCTACTGCTTCAGGATTGCCAGGTAGCCTCTCCATCGACGGGTCGAAGCCCCTGTAGCCTTGAGCCTCCACGGACACGGCGATGTCCTGTATCAAAGACCAGTAAGAGTCTCTGTCGAAAGCATCGCCTCCACACCAGAGCACCTCGAAGGCCATATTGCAATATTTGAAGAGCCATCCGCTCTCATGGAAAGCATTGCGCAGATAGAAGCCCTTGCGGCGAGACCTCTGCGCAGCGTTTTCCGCATCAGGGTCAAGCGGCTCGATGTCGAGCACGACCTGCCTCTGCGGATAAGCCTCACGTATCATCCCTAGCGCCTGCGTCCCGCAGCCGGAAGAGCGGCAGGAGCTGTCTATGGCGAGGAAGAACACATAGACTGTCTTCACGCCTTTGTAGACGGAAGTGAAACCGATATAGGACTCGCCCTCGCATATGGCCCACAGGTCAAGTTCCCCCTTGTCGCACATCGCCGCCTGCACGGCGGCCGGAAGCCGCTCCTCCGGCGGGAAAGCCTCAAGATTGGTCCTTTCGATCATTTCAAGGTACGGGCTGTCCGTACCGGCTTTTACAAGTATCATAAACCAAGGATGTATTTAGCTGCGCTGCCGCCGGCAAGCGCCCCGGTGGAGAATGCCGTCTGGAGGTTGTACCCTCCGGTGTCAGAGTCCACATCCAGCACCTCTCCGCAGAAGAAAAGTCCGGGCACGACCCGGGAAGCCATGGTCTTGGCGACTACGGACTCTGATGACACGCCCCCGGCGGTCACCACCGCCCTCTCGTAACCCACAAAACCCGCTATGTCGAACCTCCAGGATTTCAACGCCTTGGCTATGGTAGGCAGATTCACCCAGAGTTTGGTGTCCGTGCGGGAACGGCGTTCAAGGGTCATTATGCCGGGATTCATCTCGACGAAGGCGGGTATGAGATCCCAGGGCATCAGCTTGCCCAGCAGTATCCTGCACTTCTCCTTCTCTCGCAGACGGACGGAGCGCGGGTCCTTGTCCACCTCTTTCCAGAGCTGTCCGACCCTCTCCGTAAGTTCAGTCAGGGACACGCCCGGCTTGAGGTCCAGCGACAGAGAGACCCTGGCCCCGTTGAGCATGGACTTCACGGCCTTACGGCTGAGCTGGAAGCCGAGCGGGCCCTCAAGTCCGCCGTCGGTGAAGTCGATGTCGCCGAATTCCGTGCCGCCATCCGTCCCGCCTATCTCAAGGGAAAGCGAGATGTTCTTGAGGTGGACTCCGCAGAGTTTCTCGCCGAGCGGAGAGAGCGCCGTGCTCCTGTCTATATGCAGCCCCTTGCCTTCCACAAGCTTGTATCCCCTCGGGACGAGGGCTGTGAGGGAAGGGAAGGTCGGCTCTATCTTATGCCCGAGTTCCTCCGCCCAGCGAAGCCCGTCGCCGCTTGAGCCTGTCCCCGGATAGCTCAGGCCGCCGGTGGCGAGAATGAGTGTCCGGCAGTTCCATACGGATCCGTCGGAGAGGGCGAGTGTGAATCCGGGCTTGACGCTCTCCACCTCAGCCTCACACACAATCTTGACTCCCAACGAGTTGCAGGCATTCACCAGGGTATCCACCACATCCGAGGCCCTGTATGACTCCGGGAAAGCCCTGTCTCCCCTCTCCACAACGCTGCGCATGCCGAACATGGCGAACCAGTCGAGCAGAGCCACCGGAGGGAGGGTGTAGAAAGCCGATTTCACAAAATTGGGGTTGCTCCGGATGTGGGCGGAGAACTCGTTCCAGTCTTTGACATTAGTGAGATTGCAACGCCCCTTGCCCGTAATCATCACTTTCCTCGCGGGACGCGGCATCTTCTCGAGCAGCGTCACCTGGGCATCTGAACCGGCGCTCACGAGAGTCTTCGCGGCACAGTAAGCCGCCATCAGCCCGGAAGCGCCGCCTCCGACCACCACTATGTCACTCTTCATTATAAGTCCTTGTCTTTAAGCCATACTGCCATCTTGCCGGCCCCCCTGTGATTCCAGGCATAGTACGGGATGAGGGTGAGTGAGCCGGCGCGGATGACATCGATTCCGTTGAGGAGGTCTCCGCGACGCTCCACGTCCATGCTTACATCCCTGGAAATCCCGGCCACGGTGACATCACCGGCGTTGTCAGGCCATTCGGCGCAGTACACAAGAGGCCCGCGCTCCACGGCAAGCCGACCCCGGTCAGCCTCGACCGCCTCGTCCGCCTTGACGAGACGCGGCTCCATGTCAAGATGGAGGACGATCTCGTCGCCCTTCTTCCATTTGCGCGAGATGCAGGAATAGCCATTCTCGAGCACCGGCTCAACTTCCTCACCGTTGACGCTCACGCTCCACGAAGAAGGCTTTGAGTCAGCGAATGTATACAGGTCGCCCTGGACCACCTCTCCCCTGGCCCACCCGGGGATGCGCAGTTTCAACGGGAACTCGCCGGCCTTGTTCTCCTCTATCCTGATGCGGACGTCGCCGTCCCACGGGTACGAAGTCTCCTGGCTGAGGCTGACTTTCCGTCCCGCAATCTTGTGAGTCATCGTATTAGGCATATACAGATTGACATACAGGTCATCCCCGCCGGAGGCATAGACATATCCCGGCACTGAAGGGATGAAGCGGCATATATTCGACGGGCAGCAGGCGCAGCCGAACCAAGGCTGCCTATGATGGCTGCCGTCAGACTCGAGAGGATTCGGGTAGAAGAAAGCGCCGCCGTCAAGCGACACGCCAGAGATCAGGCCGTTATAAAGAGTACGCTCAAGCACGTCGTAATATGAGGCGTCACCGTGCAGGAAGAACATCCTCGATGCCGTATAGACATTGCCGATGGCGGCACAGGTCTCGCAATAGGATGTAAGGTTCGGAAGTTCATAATTGTCACCGAAAGCCTCGCCGGCATAGCGCGAGCCCACGCCACCGGTAAGATAAAGCTTCTTGGTGACGATGTTGTCCCATATCCTGTCTATCGCCGCGATGTAGTCCTTGTCGCCGGTCAGCGCGGCCACATCGGCTATGCCGGAATACATGTACTCGGCCCTGACGGCATGACCCACGGCCTCGTCCTGCTCCATTATCGGGAGGTGGGACTGCGAGTATTCCTGCCGCACGGAGGTGTAGCCCCGCTTGTCCAGGAAGTACTTGGCCTGGTCGAGATACTTCTTGTCCCCGGTGGCGCGATAGAGTCTCGCAAGGGCCATCTCCGCTATCTGATGCCCGGGAACTCTCGCCACCTGGCCCTCGCCGTCCCCGATCTCACGGCACACGCAGTCGGCATAGCGTATGGCTATGTCGAGGAAGTTGCGCTTGCCGGTGGCCTGCCAATGGGCCACGGCCCCGTCGACCATGTGGCCGAGATTGTAGAACTCGTGGCTGAGCTTCTCGACCTGTGACCAGCGCTGCGGGCCCTCCCACTTGTGCGGATGCCACGGGTTCATCTGGCGTGCGGTGTTGAGATATCCGTCCGGCTCCTGCGCGGCGGCGACCAGGACGAGCACGCTGTCGATATAGCTCTCCAGTTTCGCGTCAGGATAGGTCTGGAGGATGTAGGAAGCGCCTTCTATGGTCTTATAGACATCCGTGTCGTCAAACGCCAGGCCCTCGACCTTGTATGTGGAGTCCGGACGGGTGGCGCGGACGAAATTGTCATACCGCCCCGTCTCCTCGCACTTGCTGAACGCAAGCGGTATGGTCACTTCTCGGCTCGCCTTGAGACGCTGTCCCCAGAATGAATCCTCGACAACTTTGACCTCGGTAAAAGGTACCGGCTCTATCGGATAGCCCGTGGAGGCCCCGGACTTCCCGTCGCCGGAGCAGGACGCCGCCAGAACTGCAAGGGCAGCTGATGCGATCAGTGTAATCTTGTGTGGCATAACAGAAACAAAAAAAGGGAAAGCTTAGCACATCGCACCGCTACGACCTCCTACCTTTGCTGCCTTCCGGCCCTGGAGGATTTGGAGGGAGCTGGTCGTGTACGACTTTCCCGTTGCAAATATAATAAAAAATCAGATACAGTTGAATATCATCGGGAGTATGTCGTCCACTTTCTCGAACTTCAATATCTTGTCGGAAGCCACCATCAGCACGGACATGGGCTTCCCGGACTTGGCCTGATACTGGGCCATCACCTGGCGGCAGGCTCCGCATGGGGTGGCGGGGCTGGTACCGAGCCGCCCGTGCACCCCGCCAGCCACGGCGATGCTGAGCATGTCCTTGTCCGGATACCTGGCACCTGAGGCGAACATGGCCGTGCGTTCGGCACAGAGGCCTGAGGGGAAGGCGGCGTTCTCCTGGTTGGCCCCGCGGACTATCTGGCCGTTGGAGAGACGGACTGCGGCGCCCACATGGAAATGGGAATAAGGGGCATACGCGCCTGACATGGCCTCTATCGCCGCACTGACGAGCTCCCTGTCTTCAGGGATAAGCTCGTCGACGGAGGAATACTCCTGATATCGGATATGTATATCTTTGGTCAACATCTTCAATGTGGTTAAACTTCTCAAATATATGACTAATTTTGCGGATATTAAAAACATGAAGATGAAAATTTGCGTAGGATTGTCGGGAGGTGTGGATTCCAGCGTGGCCGCCCTGCTGCTCAAAAGACAGGGATACGACGTGTTCGCGATGTTCATGCAGAACTGGCATGATACCGAGGGGACACTGCACGGGGACTGCGAATGGGAAGAAGACCGCTTCGTGGCGGAGATGGTCGCGCGGAAGATAGGTATCCCGTTCTACTTCGTGGACCTGAGCAAGGAGTACAGGAAATGCGTGGTGGACTACATGTTCGATGAATACGCCCGCGGGCGCACGCCCAACCCCGATGTGCTCTGCAACAGGGAGATAAAGTTCGACGCATTCCTTAAAGCCGCGCAGAAACTCGGCGCCGACATGGTGGCCACCGGGCATTATTGCAGGAAAGAGACCCTCCCGGACGGGACCTGCCGCATCCTCGAAGGCAGCGACCCCAACAAGGACCAGAGCTATTTCCTCTGCCAGCTCGACCAAGATCAGCTGTCAAGGGCCCTTTTCCCGATAGGCGGCATCTGCAAGCCGGAAGTGCGCCGCCTCGCCAAGGAGGCGGACCTGCCGTCTGCGGACAAGAAAGACTCGCAGGGCATATGTTTCGTGGGCAAGGTGGACCTGCCGGTGTTTCTGCAGCAGAAGCTCCAGTCCCAAGAGGGTGACGTGGTGGAGGTGTTCGACAGATACTATATTGATTCAGAGAAATATGCCGGAGACCTCAAGATCCTGGAGAAAGGGACGCAGGCCTCCGATGAAGAGCTTCTGGAACTCTCGACACCCATAGACTACGGGGACATACGCTTCGAGACCGAGACCTACCGCTCGGGCAAGCATCACATAAAGAAGACCAGATACAAGGCGAACCCCTACGGAGCCGTCATCGGCAGGCACGAGGGCGCGCAGTTCTACACCATAGGCCAGCGCCGCGGGCTCTCGATCGGCGGCCACGCCAACCCGCTGTTCGTGATAGCCACAGACATCGCCCGCAACATCATCTATGTCGGTGAGGGTGAAGGGCACAAAGGCCTTATGCGGAGCTGCCTGAGGATCGCCCCGGAAGAGGTGCACTGGATACGCCCTTCGGAAGCGATGGACCCGGGAGAGCTGAGAAGATACATGGTGAGGATACGCTACCGGCAGCCGCTGCAGGACGCGACGCTGCTGATGAGGAAGAACGGGCTTTTCATCCTCTTCGACAAGCCTCAGCGCAGCATAACCCCCGGGCAGTTCGCCGTATGGTACGCCCCTGACGGGGAGATGCTGGGGAGCGGGGTCATCTGAGCGACCCGGCGAGCGCGGCGGCGGCGTTGATGCCGTCCATGGCGCTGGAGACTATCCCTCCGGCATATCCGGCACCCTCCCCGCAAGGGTAGACCCCGCTCATCGAGACATACTCGAAGCTTTCAGGGTCCCGGGGCACACGCACAGGTGATGATGTGCGGGACTCCACACCCAGCAGGAGAGCCGCATTGGTGTAGTAGTTGCGCATCTTGACCCTCGGGAAGACCTTGCGCAGCCGGTCGGCCACTACAGGAGGAAGGAGCTCGTGCAGCGGGGCGCTGACCACTCCGGGGTGATAGCTCGTCTCAGGCATGGTCTTGGAGAGTTTGCCGAGGCAGAAATCTTCCATCCTCTGCGCCGGAGCGGCCATAGGGTTCTCGCCGCCGTGCCGGGAGGCATATTCATACATGTCCCTTTCCACCCCGTGCTGGAAGTCCATCAGCCTGAACGGACTCCCGCCAGGCACATCGTCAGGCTCTATCTGCACCACCACACCGGCGTTGGCGAACTTGCCGTTGCGCCCGGAGTTGGACATGCCGTTGAGCACCACGGTCTGAGGCTCCGTCGAGGACGGCACAAGTATCCCTCCCGGGCACATGCAGAAGGAGAACACTCCCCTCCCGTCCACCTGCTCCACGAATGAATACTCGGCAGCCGGCACTCCAGGCTTCCACTGCCCGTGATACTGGCACCAGTTGATCTTCTCCTGGGGATGCTCCACCCTCACACCGAGGGCGAAGCCTTTGGCTTCGAGGCGGCCGCCGGCCGCCTGGAGCATCTCGTATATGTCGCGCGCCGAGTGTCCTGTGGCGAGCATGACCCTGGATGAGACATATTTCTCTCCGGAAGCGGTTCCCGTCTCCAGCAGGCCGTCATCGCGGCGGACTATGGAGCTCACCCTGGAGCTGAAGTGGTATTCGCCGCCCTTCTCCACTATGAACTTCCTGATATTCTCGACTATCAACGGGAGTTTGTCCGAGCCGATGTGAGGGTGGGCGTCGATGAGTATGTCCGGATTCGCGCCGAATTTCACGAGGAGATGGAGCACCTCGCGGACATCGCCTCTCTTGGACGAGCGGGTGTAGAGCTTCCCGTCGGAGAACGCGCCGGCTCCGCCCTCGCCGTAGCAGTAGTTGGAATCCGGATTCACCTCCCCCTCGCGGGAAAGCCGGGCCATGTCGATTTTACGCGCATGCACATCCTTGCCCCGTTCCAGTATCACCGGCCTGAGGCCCAGAGATATGAGCTTGAGCGAGGCGAACATGCCCGCAGGCCCCGAACCGACCACCGTGACGGCCTCGGCCCCGTGTACATCCGGGAATTCCGGCAGCGCATACGGCTCATATTTGTCTTCCGGAGCATAGGCCTCGTATCTGTAGCGCCACACAGGCTCCTTGCGGGCGTCTATGGAGCGCTTCTTGAGCACCCATTTCAGGCCTCCGGCCTTGGCCTCTATCTCCTTGAGGCGAGGTTCCCGCGTCAGCGGGCAGACTATCTCGAATTCTCTCATCGCTCAAATCCCGATGCCCTTGAGACCGGGGCGACATCCAGCGGGGTGCGCTCTCCGGCAAGGTAGTGATAATATCCGGCCACGGCTATCATCGCCGCGTTGTCGGTGGTGAAACGGAACTCCGGAAGATATGTGTTCCAGCCACGCCGGCGGCCTTCTTCCTCGACGCGGGTGCGGAGTCCGCTGTTGGCCGACACTCCCCCGCCTATGGTGACCTCCCTTATGCCCGTCTGCTCAGCGGCCTTGACGAGCTTGTCCATCAGGATGTCTATCAGGGCCTTCTGGAAAGACGCGCAGATATCCTCCTTGTTCTTCTCCATGAAGTCCGGGTCCTTGGCCATCTCATCCCTCACGAAATAGAGCAGAGAGGTCTTGATGCCGCTGAAACTGTAGTCCAGTCCCGGGATGTGCGGCTTGGCGAATCTGAACCGCTTCGGGTCTCCCAGTTTGGCGAGGCGGTCGATGACAGGCCCCCCGGGATATCCGAGCCCCATCATCTTGGAGCACTTGTCAAACGCTTCTCCTACGGCATCGTCGATGGTCTGGCCGAGAATCTCCAGGTGAAGCGGGTCGTCAACCCTGACTATCTGGGAGTTGCCGCCGCTGACAAGCAGGCACAGATACGGGAACGAAGGCTCCCTCACAGGCTTCTCCGGAACCTTGATGAAGTTGGCCAGTATATGACCCTGAAGGTGGTTCACCATCACTATCGGGATGTCGAGGGCGAGGCCCATGGACTTGGCGAACGATGTCCCCACGAGCAGCGACCCCAACAGGCCCGGGCCGCGCGTGAACGCTATCGCGGTGAGGTCGGAGGGCTTGACGCCGGCACGCGAGAGAGCCTCGCTGACGACCGGCACTATGTTGAGCTCGTGAGCCCTTGAGGCGAGTTCCGGCACCACACCTCCGAAAGCGCGGTGCACATCCTGGCTCGCTATGACATTGGAGAGCAGATAACCGTCCTTGAGCACGGCGGCCGAAGTGTCGTCGCAGGAGGACTCTATTCCGAGGATGATGTCTGACATATTCAATTCCTAAAAGTCCGCAAAGTTAACAAAAACAATTATATTTGTAAGTTAGGAATGTACAGGAAGGGTTCATACATAGCGGCGAGAATCATCGGGCTGGCGGCAGTGCTGGTGCTGGGAGCCTTGTTCGCGATCCAGACCCCGTCCGTACAGACACGCCTGTCCAGATATGCGATGGACAGGCTGACAGCCGCGGCCGACGGCAGGATCCTCTACGACGAGATCAAGGTAATCCCTTCCGGAGCCCTGGTAGTCAAGAACATACTCATTCTTGACAAGAATCCCTACACGGAAGATGTCAACGTCCGCGGATGGGCCCCCGCCGACACCATCTTCAAAGCCAGGACCCTCACGGCCACGTTTTCCCTCCCGAGCCTCATAAGACCAGGCAGCATACGCGTCGGGAGAGTGAGAGTCGACGGCGGGGAGTTCCACCTCACCGTAGAGCCCAACAGCATCCCCGGCGGGAAGAAGAACATCACCAACATAGAGCGGGCCTTCGGGCTCGGAGGCAAGAAGGAAAAGGATGCGCCGAAAGGCGAACTCTTCTCCGTGAAGAGAGTGAGCGTGAGCAATTTCCGATTCAGGCTCAACAGTTTCAAACCCCAAAAGGTCAAATACAAGGAAGGAGCCATCAACTTCGACGACATCGACGCGCACATCAGCAGCCTGAGCGGACACGGGGTCAAGATGGTGGACGGGAGGGTAACCGCCACCCTGGACAGGCTCCGCCTCACGGAAAAGTCCGGCTACACTATGCTGAACCTCTCGGCGATCTGCTCCGTGGGCCCCGGGAAGACCATAGTGGAGGACATACGCCTGCGCGACCCGTGGTCGGAAATCAACCTCAAATACTACTCGATGAGCTATGCCAACGCACGCTCGTTCTCGAAATATGTCAGGGAGGTGATGATGGAAGGGGTGATCTCGCGCTCGCGCCTCACCCTCCACAGCCTGTCGTTTTTCGCCAACTCGGCGATGCGCAACTACTCGACGCAGCTGGACCTGCGCGGCGGCAAAGTCAAAGGCTATGTCAACGACCTGAAGGTCGAAGGCCTCTGCTTCTCCGACCCGGAAAGCGGCATACGGCTGGACAAGCTCGACTGCTCACTGACCGGACTTCCGGACATAAAGGGGATGATGGCCTCGGCGGACCTGACCGGGCTTCACTTCACTGTCCCCGGCATACGCAAGCTCTCGGCGGGCATGATCCATCCCGGCGTCAAGATACCTCCAGACATAGGCAAAGGGCAGCATTTCACTCTGAATGCCAGCGCAAAAGGACCGCTCAGCAGGTTGAAAGGGACCGTACATCTGAGCTCCGAGGCCGGACGGATGAAACTTGAGGCCGATGTCAGGAACCTCCCGGATCCCCGCAGGGATACGGAACTGCGCCTGAGGCTGGGCACGGCCGGCCTCGACATAAGCGCGGTCAGCGGGGTGAAAGGTCTCGGGAAATGCGACATCTACACGGAGGCCAGGGCCACCCTCACCGGCGGCATCCCTGATATAAGCCTGGATTCACTCAAGCTCAACAGGCTCAACGCGGCGGGGTATGACTACAAGGACATCACCGCCAAAGGCTCCCTGACGGAGCAGGCCGCAAGCCTCACGCTGGACAGCGCGGATCCCAACCTGATTATGACACTCCGTGCCGACGCCGCTCTAGGGTCCGGCGGCGGGGAGAAGTCGCTGCGGCTTGACGCGGATATCGACAATCTCGACCTCAACGCGCTCGGCATCGACCGCAAGCGGAGCACTTCCCGCACTGCGATGGGCATACACGGCGCCGTCAGACAGACAGGCAAAGCGCTCAACGGAGCATTACAGATAGGCGGCATACGGCTCTGGAACGGCAACGGACAGACAGACCTCGGGGACATCGACATCAAAGTCTACAACATAGCCGAGGAGCAGTGCCTCAGCCTCGACTCCCAGTTCGCCGACCTGTTCGTCTCCGGCAGCGGAAGCATCACCGAGTTTCTGGAAGACCTGCAGGACATAACCACAAGAAGGGAACTGCCGGCCCTCTACCCGGACGTCAAGGAAAACATCCGGCACGGCAAGTACGACCTCGACCTGCTGATGCATGATTCACGCGGGCTCCTGTCATTCGTGTTCCCGGGCCTGTACATAGCGGACAGCACCAGGGCCACGATGAGCATCTCGCGCAGCGGGGAACTTGTCGGCAACGCCACCTCCCCGCGCCTCGCCTTCGGCACCACCTTCCTCAAAGACGCCGACCTGCAGTTTGACAACCTCGGAGAGAGCCTCAGCATCAGCCTCATAGGGCAGAATTTCAAAAGCGGCAAATTCGACCTCAACAGGCCGGACATCAGCATCCTGGCCAGAGACAACACGATGTCGGCCAGCATGCGCTTCGAGAGTTTCTCCCTGTCCGGAGGTTCCGGAGAACTCTACGCCAACGGAGAATTCTACCGCGACTCCACGAACACCCTCGTCATCAAGGTGCACCCTCTGGAGTCATATATCTCAGCGGGCAAAGGCGTCTGGGACATAAACGAATCCGATGTGGTGGTCCGCGACGGAGACATCTATGTCAAGGACTTCCGCATCAGCAACGGACGCCAGGTGGTCAGCCTTGACGGCGGCATATCCAAAGAGAGAGACGACACCCTCTCGCTCAGGATAAGCCGGCTCGACCTGGCCCAGGCCGATGATTTCCTGCCGCGCAGCTACGGCATCAGCGGCGTGGCCAACGGCAGTGCGATGCTCACCTCACGGGCCGGCAGGGCCAAGGGCATGCTGATGGACTTCAGGCTAGACTCCCTCAAGATAGGAGACGCAGATGCAGGGAACCTCCAGATAGCCAGCATATTGGAAGATAACGGAGACGACCTCAACATCTATTTGCGCAACGAACTTGACGGACGCAATCCGCTGTACGCCACCGGCATGTACTTCCTGGACGACGGCAGGATGTACCTCGACGCGGAGCTGGACAGGCTGCCGCTGGGGACAGCCGGGCCGTTCCTCTCAGAAATATTCAGCGAAATCGACGGCAGCGTCAGCGGCAACCTCAGGCTCAGCGGCATGCGTGGCAGCCTCTCATTCTCAAGCAGGGATCTGATGCTAAACGACGCCATGCTCAAGCCGGCATACACCGGAGTACCGTACACGGTAAGCGGCCCGCTGGAGGTGGCTGATGACGGAATCCACCTCAACGCCCTGCAACTCAGGGACAATGACGGCGGCAGCGGCATCATCTCCGGCAGCATCAACCGCGACCGGCTCAGGTCCGACATCAGTTTCAGCCGCCTCAAGCTCATGGACAGCCAGGAAAACGGCACCGGGGTCTACGGCTCGCTGAGGGCAAGCGGCAACGCCACTGTAGAAGGGCCTTTCACGGCTTTGAGCGTCAACGCCACGGTCAGCACGACAGGAGACGGCAACATCCATGTGCCTATGTCGGGCGCAGCCGCCAACAAGTCAAGTGACCTGTTGACATTCACACAGCGGACCAGAGAAAAGGACCCGTACGAGGAGATGCTTTCGACCATGGACAGCCGCAAGCGGAAGAAGTCGGACATCGACATACACGCCAACCTGACGGTGCACTCCGGAGTCAAGGCGTTCATCGAGTTGGACAAGAGCGCCGGCAATGTGGCGAGCCTGAGCGGAGACGGCAACGTCAATCTGCATTTCCGTCCGGCCAAGGCGGTGTTCGACCTCAACGGAGACTTCAGCATCAGGGAGGGCAATTACCAGTTCGTCCTTCCTGGCATACTGAGCAAGGACTTCAGCGTGGCCGAAGGCAGCTCGATCAAGTTCGGCGGCGACATCGCGGATACCGAGCTGGACATCAATGTCATATACAAGCAGAAGGCATCCCTGTCCGCGCTCGTCTCAGAGGAGAGCAAGACCGGGACGAAGAGGCTCGTGGAATGCGGCATGTCCGTGACCGACAGGCTCCGCAACCCGAAGATAGGATTCAGCGTCGAAGTGCCGGATCTCGACCCGACCACAAAATCCCTCGTGGAGGCGGCCCTCAGCACGGAAGACAAGGTGCAGAAGCAGTTCATGGCCCTCCTTCTCATGGGGTCGTTCATCCCTGACGAGAGCTCCGGAGTCGTCAACGGCTCGGAGATCCTGGTGTCCAACGTGACCGAACTGATGTCCAACCAACTCAACTCCATCCTGCAGAAGCTGGAGATTCCGATTGACGTCGGCATCGGCTACCAGGGGACCTATCAGGGTTCCAACATGTTCGATGTCGCCATCTCGACGCAGCTCTTCAACGACCGCGTGATAGTCGGAGGGAGCGTCGCCAACAGGAAATACAACAACACCGCGAGCAGCGGGGACATGGTCGGAGACCTGGACATCCAGATCAAGCTGGACGACGAGGGCAGGTTCCGCCTCAACATATTCTCCCACTCCGCGGACGAATACACAAGCTATCTGGACCTCTCGCAGCGCAACGGCGTGGGCGTGAGCTACCAGAAAGAATATCTCGGTTTCGGCGACTTCCTCGGCAGCATATTCGGCTCCCGGAAGGTCAGGGCCTCTGAAGGCGGGGCCGGAACCACAATCAAGATTGAAACTGATGAACAGAGGAAAACTGTATCTGATACCCTCACCGCTGGGAAATAGCCCGGTCGGGGATGTGCTCCCCCAGGGGACTCTGAGCATAGCCTGCTCGCTGAAGCGGTTCGTGGTGGAGGAAGTGCGCACCGCGAGACGGATCCTGTCCGCATACGGGCTCAAGGGCCACATAGACTCGCTGGAGTTCCACGAGCTCAACGAACACACCAGGCAGGATGAGGTGGAGGCGCTGCTGCCCCTCTTCGACAACGGGGATGTCGGATACATGTCCGAGGCCGGACTGCCGGCGGTGGCCGACCCGGGAAGCGCTCTCGTAGCCCTTTGCCACAGAGAGGGCATAGAGGTGATTCCGCTCGTGGGCCCCTCATCCCTCATGATGGCCCTGATGGCCTCCGGGCTCAACGGCCAGTCGTTCGCTTTCTGCGGATATGTCCCGGCCAAGGCGGACGAGAGGAAAGGCGCGCTGAAAGCCCTCGAAAAGCATTCCAGAGCCGAGAAGCAGAGCAAGATAATAATCGAGACCCCCTACCGCAACGACGCCCTGCTCGCAGACATGCTCCAGGTATTCTCCCCTTCCACGAGAATCTGCCTCGCCGCAGACATCTCCCTACCTACACAATATATCAGGACCGACAGCGCGGCGGGCTGGAAAAAGACAGGGATCACAATCGGCAAGCGCCCCTGCGTGTTCATAGTGCTTGCCTGACACCGATATGAAGATAGCCTTTCTCACCCTCGGCTGCAAGCTCAACTATGCCGAGACCTCAACATACGAACGCGGATTCAAGGCCGCGGGACTCGAAGTCGTGCCGTGGAGCGACATGGCCGACATCTACCTTGTCAACACCTGTTCGGTGACGGCGATGTCGGACAGCAAGTCGCGCAACCTCATCCGAAAAGTCCACAGGGTCAACCCCGAAGCGGCAGTGATCGTCACGGGATGCAGCGCCCAGCTGCGGCGCGCCGAAATCGAGGCCATCGAAGGTGTGACCCGCGTGTTCGGAGCCACTGAGAAACAGTCCGTCGTGCCGGACACCCTGGCCCTGATGGGCCTGCCCGCAGCCGGAGACAGCCTGCGCAAGAACGGTGTGTTCGGGGCTTTCAGCACCGGGGAGCGCACACGGTCGTTCCTCAAGGTGCAGGACGGGTGCAACAACTTCTGCAAGTACTGCACCGTCCCATACGCCAGGGGCGAAAGCCGCAACATACCCATATCCGAGTGCGTCTGCAACGCGCGCAAGATAGCGCAGGAGGGAGTCAAGGAGATAGTCCTCACCGGAGTCAACACCGGCGACTTCGGCAGGAGCACCGGCGAGAGTTTCCTGGACCTGCTCAAGGCCCTCGAACAGGTGGAGGGGATAGAGAGGTACAGGATTTCGAGCATAGAGCCCAACCTCTTGGAAGACGACATCATAGACTGGATAGCCTCCGGCACCAGATTCCAGCCGCACTTCCACATCCCGCTCCAGGCCGGTACGGACGAACTGCTGCGCAGCATGGGCCGGCACTACGACACGGCCTTCTTCGAGAGGAAGATAGACTATGTGCGGCAGAAACTGGAGGCCCCGGGCAAACCCCTGGTGTTCTTCGGGATAGATGTGATGGCGGGCCTGCCGGGCGAGACGGAGGAGCTGTTCCGCAGCGGGATGGATTTCATACGCAGGATACGTCCGGCCTTCATACATGTCTTCCCATACTCGCGCCGCCCGGGCACGCCTGCGGCCGAAATGCCGGGACAGGTGTCCGACAAGGACAAGAGAAGAAGGGTCGAGGAACTGGAGAAACTGTGCGCCGAGCTTCACTCCTCATTCATAGAGGCAAACAGGGGCATCAAGGAGAGAGTGCTGTTCGAATCCACGGACAGAGGAGGCAGGATGGAGGGATACACCGGCAACTACATACGCATAGAGCGCGAGTATGACCCCGCGCTCTGTGGAAAAATCGTCGATGTGGTGATCTAGTCCTCCCCGCCTATCACCAGGCCGTCCCAGGCCGGGTGTACATGCGGCGGAAGTTCACGGCAGAACTCCTCATACTTGGGGAGAAGATGCGAGAGGTGGGTTATGTACGATTCTTTCGCACCCACTCTCTCAAAAAAGTCAAGACACTGCTGCAGAGAAGGATGCGAGCGGTGCTCCTCCCGCTTGACGCAGCCCAGGGTCACATACTCGACACCCTTGAGCTTTTCGTATCCGTCCTCGTCTATGTGCTTGATATCCGTCAGGTACGCTATGTTGCCGAAACGGTAGCCGAGCACTGACATAGAAGTGTCGCTGAGGTGCCATCCCTGTATCGGGATCACTTCCACAGGAGCCGGGACGGGCCCTGCCTGCGCCGGGAAGTGCTTGTAGCCGAAGCCTTTTTCCCACACAAGGATCTCTTCGTCCCTGTTTGAGTGCACGCTTATGTTGTGCCGGGAATCAATGATGTGCACATGCCACTCCGGCGACCCCGGATACTTGGGCTCCGCGAAGGCATATGAATAATCCTGCCTGAGGGTATCCTCGACATATTTCTCACAGTATATGTTGACTGGATGCCTCTCGATGAGGTTGAAGGCGCGGATGTCATCCAACCCGCCGGTATGATCCTTATGGTTGTGTGTCAACAAGATGGCGTCGAGGTGCCTGACATCCTGACGGAGCATCTGGTAGCGGAAGTCAGGGCCGGCGTCGACCAATATCGTCAGGCCGCCGTATTCGACCAGCGCGGATGAGCGCAGACGCTTGTCACGCGGATCCGCAGACCGGCAGACAGGGCAGTCGCAACCTATCATAGGCACGCCCTGGGATGTGCCGGTGCCGAGAAATGTGAGTTTAGCTTTCATCGGGGTGCAAATATAGCAATTTTCCCTTGTCCAGCATATCTCTGTATATCTCCATCACATCGGAAGGGAGCGCGTTGCCGGGGTCGTCGCACCAGGCCTTGAACTCCTTCAGGGTGAATCCAGGATGAGAGGAGGCATAGCCCAGAATCAGCTTCTCCGTACGCTCGCGCGCAGCCCTGGAGCGGCACACGTCGCAGCAGCCGCAGTCCCGGCTCTCCGCCTGTCCGAAATACGCCAGAAGATACCTTGAGCGGCACATTTCAGTCTGGGTGACATATTCCTCCATGGCCCCGGCCCTCTTCTCAGCGCTCTCCTTGAGGAAGGCGTACTTGTCTTTGCGGAGATTGAGGTTCCCGGGCATAAGCCTCCCGTGATGCAGGAAGATCACTGTGGCCTTGTCGCAAGGCACATAGCGTATCACATGCTCCAGAGACAGGTTGTACAGCAACTGTCTCAGCACGGGCACGGACACTCCGCAAAGATGCGCGAGCCGCTCCTCGTCTACAGGCACAATATATGAGAAGATGCCGGGATAAGCCCTCATGAGGGCGTCGAGCAGCCGGAGCATCATAGGGTCAGGCAGGCTGACCTCGTACAGCGCCTGACGGTCCACCAGGATCTTTACCTGCGTGGAGATGTCAGCGTCCTCGGTATATGTCAGGTGGTCGCTCATCTCAAGATAGCGTATGGCATAATGGACAGCGGCCCTGCTGAGCGAATAGTTGCGGGCAAATGCCTCAAGGTCGAACTTCAACCTTGCACCCTCCCCTCCCTCGTACGGTATCTTATTGAAAATGTGTATTTTCTGATATATGTCCTCTATATATTCGAGGGAAGGGAACGAGATGTCCAGCAGCTGACGCAGCCTCCGGATGTCGGTCTTGTTCCAGAGCAGCGCGGCCCATGAGCGCTGACCGTCCCGCCCGGCCCTGCCCGCTTCCTGAAAATATGCCTCAGGACTGTCCGGGAGGCCGAGATGCACGACGAAGCGCACATCCGGCTTGTCTATGCCCATCCCGAAAGCGTTGGTGCATACCATGACACGTATCTCCCCCTTCTTCCAGGCTTCCTGCCGCTCCGTCCTGGTCAAGGCTCCCAGCCCGGCGTGATAGAAAGAGGCGCTGACGCCGGAGCCCGAAAGCAGGGCGGCGACCTCCTCGCATTTGCGTCTGTTGCGCATATACACTATCCCTGAACCGGGCACGCTCCCGCATATATTGAGCAGCTGGCCGGTCTTGTCCTCGCATTCGCGCACTATATAAGAGAGGTTGGGCCTCTCGAAACCGCTGCGCAGGAGGGTGAAATTCTCCAGATTGCGCTCCACCTGGCTCGGGGTGCCCGGACGCACCAGCTTCTGCATTATGTCCCGGGCCACTTCCGGCGTCGCCGTGGCCGTCAGGGCTATCAACGGCGCTTTCAGCACCTTGCGCATCTCCCCGATGCGCAGGTAGTCGGGGCGGAAATCATAGCCCCATTGGGAGATGCAATGCGCCTCGTCCACGACTATGAAGTTGACGTCCAGCACTTCAAGGTATGACTTGAACAGGCTGGTGCCCAGGCGTTCCGGAGAGACATAGAGGAACTTGTAGTCGCCGTATGCGGCATTGTTGAGGGCCGTGTCGACCTCGCGGCGGTTCATGCCGGCATGTACCGCGATCGCCCTGATGCCGCGGGCCTCCAGATTCTGGACCTGGTCTTTCATGAGGGCGATGAGCGGCGTCACGACGAGGGCGATCCCGTCCCTCATCATCGCCGGCACCTGGAAGCAGATGGACTTGCCGCCTCCAGTAGGGAGAATGGCCAGGGTATCACGGCCTTCCAGCGCGGAGGATATGATCTCCTCCTGCATGGGCCGGAAACTGTCATACCCCCAGTACTCCTTGAGTGTCTGCGCCGCTGTCATCATACACACAAAATTAAGAAGTTGTTTTGAATTTATTTGTCATAAATTTTATGAAGATTTTTTCTGTCAGAGTTTTTTCTGGATTTTGAGAAAGATAGTAGAACTATCTGACCGAAAAAGCCAGGAAAAAATATGGCGAAAAAGCAAGTAAAAGAATTTTCAACATAAATCAAAACAACTTCTAAATCTATCGTCCCAAAATTGCAAATCAGAGCGCGCTTCACTAACTTAGAGCGTTTTTTGATCATATTTATGAATACCACAAGAATCCTATCCGCTTTAGCGCTGTCCGTCCTCCTGGCAGCCTGCTGCGCTCAGCAGGAAAATGACGGGGCCAGACTCATGCGCTACTACCCTGACGGCAGGGACATCGTCTGCCTCAACGGCTCAGGCCGCTACACACGCGCCCTCTACGGCTCACACACACGCTTCCGCCTCGAAACATCGGACAGACCCTTGTTCGCCACATACGACAAGACGGACAACCGCAACTTCCGATTCACCCTCATCCTTGACGGCAAGCCGACAAGGCTCGACAGCACAGACTTCTGCGAGGCCCGCTATCAGGGCGGCAGACGCAGCTACCTGCTGCGCGACAAGTCCTGGGGCAAGAAAGCGAGTCTCCGCGTCACGGCTCTCGCCTCCCTGTCAGAGGAGGCGGCCATCTGGCAGTTCATCCCGGAGGGATTCAGCGGCAAGGCTGAACTCCAGGTGAAGATGTGCCGGGCCGCAGGCACGAAGTTCAACAGGGACGGAGACCTCGGGATGGATCCGAGGGAGAACTTCGACCCGGCGGAGGACGAAGCCGGACTGACCGTGCTCAACTGGGAAGCCGGCTCCGAAAGCTACTGCCTCTACCGCCACCCTGAAGGAGTCTCCTGCTCCGGCGCAGAAGGCCGGGCCGCGTTCGACAAAGAAGAAACGGCGAGGCAGGAACTCGTAAGCCGGATCGAAATCAACACTCCGGACCCGTTCTTCAACACCATCGGAGCCAATCTCGTGGCCGCGGCCGACGGCATCTGGGACGGCAGCACCTTCCTGCATGGGGCGGTCGGCTGGCACACGCAGCTCGCCGGCTGGAGAGGCGCCTACGCCGGGGATGTGATAGGATGGAACGACAGGGCGAAATCCCACTTCACCGCATATTCCAAGAGCATGGTCACCGGCGTCCCGCCAATCTACGGACAGCCGCAGCAGGATCCTGACTGCAACCTCGCGCGCTCCCTCAAGAAATGGGGCACGCCGATGTACTCCGACGGCTACATCTGCCGCCTGCCGGGCCGCACGGACCAGATGAGCCACTACGACATGAACCTCAACTACATCGATGAGCTGATGCGCCATTTCCGCTACGATGCCGACACGGCGATGATGAGGCAGATGTGGCCATACATCAAACTGCACCACGAGTGGGAGAAGCGCAACTTCGACGCTGACTCAGACCACCTCTACGACGCCTATTGCTGCATCTGGGCAAGCGACGCCCTCTACTACAGCGGCGGCGCGGTCACGCACTCGTCGGCCTACAACTACTTCTCCAATCTCCAGACCGCAAGGATTGCTGAAATAATCGGAGAAGACCCGGAGCCGTACAGGCGGGAAGCGGAGGCCATACTGGAGGCGCTGAACAGCCGCCTCTGGCTCGAAGACGAAGGCCACTGGGCGGAATATCAAGACTATATGGGGCTTAAGAGAGTCCACAAGAGCGCAGCCATCTGGTCTATCTACACCCCTATAGACTGCGGCGCCTGCACGCCTGAGCAGGCATGGAGGGCCACCCGCTATGTCGATGAGCGCATACCGCACATCCCGGTGCGCTACCACTACGACAAGGGCACACTCAAGGCCCTCGGGCTCAAACTCCCGAAGCCGGAGCAGGACCTTTTCACCGTCTCCACGACCAACTGGCTGCCTTATGTGTGGAGCACCAACAACGTGGCCCACGAGGAGGTCGCCAACATGGCCCTGGCCTATCTCCAGGCCGGCCGCAACGACTCAGGATTCAAACTGCTCAAGGCCGACCTCCTGGACGAGATGTACCTCGGGGAATGCCCGGGCAATTTCGGGCAGATAAGCTTCTACGACAAGGCCAAGAAAGAGGCCTACCGCGACTTCGCCGACAATGTCGGCATCACCTCCAGGGCCATAGTCAACGGACTCTTCGGCATCCTTCCTGACGCCCTGGACGGGGAGTGCGTCATCCGCCAGGCCTTCCCGGACGAATGGGACGAAGCCTCCATCAAGACCCCGTACCTGTCCTACTCCTTCAGGCGCGAGGGGAAATTCGACATCTACGAGATAGAGCAGAACTTCACCGCCCCGCTCCAGATCATAGTGAGGGCCAACGCCGGCGGCGGCAAATACCTGGAAGTCAAGGGTACATCCGACAAGAAGCAGACCATACGCGTGGACCGCAGCCAGCTTCCGGAAGCGCCTGTATATGACGAGCGCGCCCTCGCCGCTCCGGACTATGACTCGGAGGCATACCTCGAAGCGATGGGCCTGGGAGACATCACCTCCCGCACGGCCGGGGCTTCGGAGCCTGTCGACATAAGCGGTTCGTTCAACGCCAACGCGGACGACATCTTCCGCAACGAGTACCTCTCCCCGAGGCCGCCGTTCACCTCTCTTGAACTCCCTACCCAGGGTGTAGGCGAATGGTGCGTGCCGCTGGAGACATACGAGATCGAGGACGACGGCCTGCGCAAGCTGGTCAAGGACGGCATCTACGACACCGGCCTGGGCCTCAAGTTCCGCACCCCGGAGCAGGGGCACAACACCATATACACCTCGCTCTGGGACAACTACCCGGACTCCGCCATGGTAAGCCTTGAGGGCAAGGCCTCCTACGCCTGGCTGCTCCTCGTGGGCAGCACCCAGAACATGCAGTGCCGCATAGAGAACGGCTCGGTAAGCGTACGCTACACCGACGGCACGGAGAGCGTGATGTACCTGGAAAACCCTATAAACTGGAGACCGGTGGAGCAGGACTGCTACACGGACGAGTACGCCTTCCGCACGGCCGGCAAGAATCCTTACAGGGTATCGTTCCTCACCGGAGAGGTGATGCGCGTGATGAAGCCGGAACTGCTCGGCGAGGGCGGGGCCACGGCCGACTGGAGACCTGAGCCGGGAGAGACCGTCAAACCGAAAAAGGAACTCGACCCTGTGACGGACAGGACCATAATAAACGGCGGCGCGACAATCCTCAAGATGCCTCTCGACGGCAGCCGCTCCCTGGAGAGCCTGACACTGCGCACATTGTCAAATGACGTAGTGATAGGACTGATGGGAGTGACATTGGAGAAATGATGAAAAATCTGTATATTTGCGCGCGAATTTTGCAGTATGCAGAAAAGAAATACTCAAAATACCCAAACATATTATGTCAAAAATTGATTTAAGCAAGTACGGTATTAAAGGAACCACAGAAATCCTTTACAATCCGACCTACGAGGTTCTCTACAACGAGGAGACCAAACCGGGGCTCGAAGGCTACGAGAAGGGCCAGGTGACTGAGCTCGGCGCGATCAACGTGATGACCGGCATCTACACCGGCCGCTCCCCTAAGGACAAGTACATCGTTATGGACAAGAACTCCAAGGACACCGTATGGTGGAACACCCCGGAGTATCCTAACGACAACCACGAACTCTCCGAGAAGGTATGGAAAGAGCTCAAGGCTCTCGCCGTCAAGGAGCTCTCCGGCAAGAGGCTCTTCGTGGTGGACGGTTTCTGCGGCACGCACAAGGACACCAGGATGAAGGTGCGCTTCGTGATGGAAGTCGCATGGCAGGCACACTTCGTCACCAATATGTTCATCCGCCCTCAGAACCAGGCAGAGTTCGATCAGGAGCCTGATTTCGTAGTTTACTGCGCATCCAAGGCCAGGGTCGAGAACTATCAGGAGCTCGGTCTCCGCTCCGACACCGCTGTCGCATTCAACGTGAGCAGCAAGGAGCAGGTCATCCTCAACACCTGGTACGGCGGCGAGATGAAGAAGGGCATGTTCTCAATGATGAACTACTACCTCCCTCTCAAGGGCATCGCTTCAATGCACTGCTCAGCCAACACCGACCTCAACGGCGAGAACACCGCCATCTTCTTCGGCCTCTCAGGCACCGGCAAGACCACCCTTTCAACCGACCCTAAGCGTCTGCTCATCGGCGACGACGAGCACGGCTGGGACGATGAGGGCGTCTTCAACTTCGAAGGCGGCTGCTATGCCAAGGTGATCAACCTCGACAAGGAGTCAGAGCCGGATATCTACAACGCCATCCGCCGCGACGCCCTCCTCGAGAACGTCACCGTTGACGGCGAGGGCAAGATCGATTTCGCCGACAAGAGCGTGACCGAGAACACCCGCGTGTCTTACCCGATCTACCACATCAACAAGATCGTGCGTCCTTACTCACAGGGCCCTGCCGCAAAGCAGGTCATCTTCCTGTCAGCCGACGCGTTCGGAGTTCTCCCTCCGGTATCCATCCTCACCCCTGAGCAGACCAAGTACTACTTCCTCTCAGGCTTCACCGCAAAGCTCGCGGGCACTGAGCGCGGCATCACCGAGCCTACCCCGACATTCTCAGCCTGCTTCGGCCAGGCATTCCTCGAACTCCCTCCTACCAAGTATGCAGAGGAGCTCGTGAAGAGGATGCAGAAGAGCGGCGCCAAGGCTTATCTCGTCAACACCGGCTGGAACGGTACCGGCAAGCGCATCTCAATCCGCGACACCCGCGGAATCATCGATGCCATCCTTGACGGCTCCATCGACAAGGCCCCTACCAAGAAAGTCCCTTACTTCGACTTCGAGGTGCCTACCGTCCTCAACGGAGTTGACACCCACATCCTCGATCCTCGCGACACCTACGCCGATCCTTCCGTATGGGATGAGAAGGCCAAGGATCTTGCCGGACGTTTCATCAAGAACTTCCACAAGTACGAGAACACAGAGGAAGGCAAGGCCCTCGTAGAGGCCGGTCCGAAGCTCTAGTCTCACAGCAGACAATCCCTATAGAGGGGACGGAATCCTGTCAAAGGGCTCCGTCCCCTTTTCTGTTTTTGAGGGAAGTTTTTTGCCGCTTACTAAAAACGACATAAAGGATTATCGGGAAAATCCTCTACCTTTGTAATCGGATTGAGGCGACTCTTTCCAAGACATACGAGAAAATAAATAAGCCCATGAAACGAATCTTATCATTCTTAGTCTGCGTGTGTGTCATTTTTCCCGCATACGCTCAAATCAACGGTTTGCAACGCTCCACGCCGGAATCGCAGGGCGTGCCTTCGGAAAAGATAACAAGCTTGTTCGATTCTCTCATGACATTTCCTGGTGCAGAGATTCATAGCGTCATGGTGTTGCGTCATGGGAAGGTCGTAGCTGAAATGTATCCTGCTCCATTCAGGCCCGAATATGGCCATCAGTTGTTCTCCTGCTCGAAAACATTTACCGCTGCGGCCGTCGGGCTTGCGGTCATGGACAATCGGCTCCGGCTGGATGACCGCCTTGCCGCATTCTTCCCTGAACTTTTGCCCGATACCGTATCTGTTTGGCTGGCGGATATCACGGTCCGTGATCTATTGACGATGACTTCAGGCTTTGAGGTGGATACGAAAATGCGTACATTCGAGCAGAATTGGATAAAAAGTTATCTGCATCATCCCATGGTAAGCGAACCGGGAAAACGTTTTGCCTATGATTCTATTTGCACCTATCTGCTTTCCGCCATTGTGCAACGGGTGACGGGCATGAAAATCATGGATTACTTGAAGCAGCGCATATTCTTACCTCTGGACATAACGGAGGCCTATTGGGAAGAAAGTCCGGAAGGGATCAGTGCCGGAGGATGGGGGCTTTACCTCCAGCCCGAGTCTTTGGCTAAGTTCGGATTGCTGTTATTGAACAAAGGCAATTGGAATGGAACGCAATTACTCCCCCAATCATGGGTCGAAGAAATGACCTCATGCCAAGTGGATATCCCTAACGGTGATGATTACGGCTTCCAGATGTGGATGTGTGATTATCCGGGAGTTTCGCGTGCAAGCGGTGCGTATGGCCAATATATTATCGTCATTCCCGACAAAGACATGGTCATTACAGTCACGCAATGCCTGACTGGCGATGGCGGCAAGGAAAGAAGTTATATATGGGATCTTTTGCCCTATGTTTCGGACACGCCGCTTAAAGAAGCGAACCCGGACAAATGGAAGAAGAAATGGCAGCAATACACCCACTCTTTCCCTAAAGGGAAGAGGAGTTCAGCCGTATTAAAGCAATTCCAATCAAGAGAATTTTTCTTGGAGGAAAATTCTTTAGAATGGAAATCCGTCCGCTTTGCATCTGCTGAAAAGGGATTAAGCATGTACGTAACGGACACAAATGGAGAAACCAGCACGATTTCATTAGGATACAAAGAATGGACAACCTCACCGATAGCGTTTTATCCTCCAAATGCCCGCAAGTCCACATTAGGCAGTTTCAGTAATGTGCCCAAAAGCTTTTTGGTCGGTGGAGGATATGCATGGATGGGCAACAGTCTTGAGGTCAAGCTTCATTTTGTCAATTGGATGAGTTCCGCCCAGCTTGTATTCTGTCTCAAAAACAACAAGTTAGAGATAACAGTGAAAAAGAACTATTCAGATGGAGAAACGGAAATCATAAAGGAACCTTGATTTTAAAATTCCCGTCTTTGACACTTCGATATTGTTGAGTCTATGATATTTCAAGTCCCCAGACCGCCGTGGTGGCGATCTGGGGGCTTTGGGTTTTTCTGACTTTGTCGCAGGCAGGCCCCGAAAGGGCCTGCGGCCGAGAGGCTCCGTCCCCTTTTCTGTTTTTGACGATTACTTTGAGGGAAATTAATTATATTTACCGAATAATTAATATAGTATAGCTTATGACTATCATCATCATTGCAGCCATCGTGGCCGTCCTGGTTCTTTGGTTCATTTCCACCCAGAGAAATCTTGTGAGCAAGGACGAGCTCTGCCAGAACTCCATGAGCCAGATCGGAGTGCAGCAGCAGAGCCGCTGGGACGCCATCACCTCGCTCGTGCAGCTGACAAAGTCCTACAACGAGCATGAATACAACACCCTCAGGGACGTGATCGCTCAGCGCAAGGAGATTTCCGGCACAAGCGGAGCGGCAGAAGCCGCCGGCCAGGAAGAACTCCTCACGCAGGCCGCCTCCAGAATACGCCTCGTAGCGGAGCAGTACCCGGAGCTCAAGGCCAGCGAGACCTACACGAAGACAATGGACAGCGTCAACAGTTACGAGAACCAGGTGCGCGTCAGCCGCATGGTATACAACGACAGCGTGACCAAGTTCAACAGGCTTGTGCGCCAGTTCCCTGATTCGCTCGTGGCGGGAATGCTGCACTTCTCCGTCAAGGATTACCTCAAGGACCCGGGCGAGAAGGCCGAGATGCCACAGATAAACATCTGACAGCGATGCACAGGACTCTCCTATCGATTGCGGCGGCGCTGCTCGGTGCCGTTGCGATGTCTGCATACAGCCCCGAGATCCGCGACATAGACATCTCGCTCACCCTGCACAAGGACGGCTCAGCCTCCGTCGTGGAGCGCTGGGATGTCTGCGCCGCAGACGGCACTGAGTGGTATCTCGTGCGCAAGAATCTGGGAGACATAGACATAAAAGATTTCTCGGTATGCGACGAGACGGGCAGGAAGTATCTCAATGAAGGTGATTGGAATGTCGACAGAAGCATCTCTGAGAAGGCCGGACGCTGCGGCATAGTGCGCTCCCGCGACGGGATGGAGCTGTGCTGGGGCATAGGCTCGCTCGGAGACCATGTATTCACTGCCTCCTACACCATGACCAATGTCGTCAAGACCCTGGAAGACTACGACATGGTACATCTCCAGATAGTCTCGCCCGGGCTCTCCTCCCGCCCAGGACATGTCAAGGCCACGGTCAGCGCGGAGGGCACGCAGATAGACTCGACAAACACCAGACTGTGGGGGTTCGGCTTTATCGGGAACGCCGGCCTCGAGGGCGGCAAGGCCGTCTATGAAAGCAGCGAACGGTTCAGGAGCAACAGTTCTGTGATAGTGCTGCTGCGCTTCGACAAAGGTATCTTCAACTCGCAAAGCCGCCAGGACCGCAGTTTCTCAGAAGTGCTGGACAAGGCCAAGGAAGGCTCCGACTACGATGACGAGGAGGATGAAGGAGGATGGCTCGGACTGATTCTCGTTCTCACCGCAGCTGCCGCTCTTGTGGGCGGCGCATACGCGAGAGCGGCCGCCAACAAAAGAAAGATACTCGGGATGGATCCCAAGGATGTCAGCTGGAGCAGGGAGATTCCGTTCGGAGGCAGTCTGCCGGAATCCAATTATGTGCTCCAGAAGCTGGGAGAAGACCGCTCAAGCGGCAGCGGACTGGCTTCAGCCCTCATACTGAGGATGATATACAAAGGATATCTGACAGTCGTGAAGAACGGAGACAAGGTTGAACACTCGTTCAACGGGACAGCCCCGGACGACAGCGACACGACAATGAAAGGACTGTACAACATGATGCTCAAGGCGAGCGGCTCCGACAAGATCCTCCAGAGCAAAGAATTCTCAAGATGGTCATCGGGACACAGCTCAGAAGTCAACAACTGGATAAAATCAAGCGCCTCCTGCGGGCGTAAGTCTCTGGTCCGCAACGGGTTCATCCAAGGTTCCGGCTACACTGCGCAGGGACAGGGTGAAGCGCGCAAACTGCTGGGGCTCAAGAAATTCCTCCAGGATTTCACCCTCATCAAGGAGAAAGAAGCCATCGAAGCTGTCCTGTGGAAGGAGTATATGGTGTATGGGGCTCTGTACGGAATAGCGGAGACGGTGGCCAAGCAGCTTCGCGATATCAATCCTCAGATCATCGAAGAAGGGCAGGAAGGATTCGATTATGCTACCCTATATCTCATTTTAAGGCTCAACGACAGCCTCTCACGCTCCATAACCAACGCGTCCATCGACTCTGAGGCAAGATCAGGCGGATTCGGTGGCGGCATATCCTTCGGAGGTGGCGGAGGATTCAGCGGAGGAGGCGCCGGGGGCGGCTCAAGATAATGAAGGAACTGGATACAAGCATACAGTATCTGAGCGGCGTCGGCCCGAAAAGGGCCGAACTGCTCAAGAGGGAGCTCGGGATCGAGACTCTCTCCGACCTGATACACCTGTATCCGTTCCGCTATATCGACAGACGCGGGATAACGCGCATCTGTGACGTCCGCCCGGACCTCGCCTATGTCCAGATCCGCGCCCGCGTCGTCTCCAGAACCCTGTACGGCCAGGGTTCGACCGTGATCCCGCCGGAAGGACAGATCAATTTCAACACATGCAGGCGCCTGTCCGTCATAATCGATGACGGGAGCGGCAGGATTGAGACGGTGTTCTTCAAAGGCATAAAATGGAACTGGGGAAGACTCGTCCCCGGGAGCGAATTCATATTTTTCGGCAAACCGCAGAGTTTCGGTGACAGGGTCAATATCGTACACCCGGAAGTTGACCTGCCGCAGGCAGGGGCGCCCTCACAGTCCGCCCTGACCGGCGTCTATCCGAGCACGGAGAAGCTCAAGAACGGCGGGGTCACGGGCAAGGTGATGTGCCGCCTGCAGGCCGCCGCGCTTGCCCTCTGTCTCCCGGAGATAGAGGAGACCCTTCCTGACTACATACTCGGCAACAAGAATCTCGTGCCGCTGAAATTCGCCCTGTACAACATACATTTCCCTAAAGACAGCGACGCCCTGCAACGCTCCACACAGAGGCTCAAGTATGAGGAGCTCTTCCTGCTCCAGCTCTCGCTGCTCAAGCAGAAATATGTACGCTCCAGGGGGGCGGTCGGGCTGCTCATGCCGAAAGTGGGAGACGCCTTCAACTCCTGTTACAAGGCCCTCCCGTACAGTTTGACCGCGGCACAGCAGAGGGTCATCCGCGAGATACGGGCCGACCTCACCGGAGGGCGGCAGATGAACCGCCTGCTCCAGGGAGATGTGGGATCCGGGAAGACCCTCGTGGCTGTTTTCAGCTGCCTGCTCGCCGTGGACAACGGATTCCAGGCCTGCATAATGGCGCCGACAGAAGTTCTCGCCCAGCAGCACGCGGCCAACATCGCCAGGTACCTCGCGCCCACAAGGGTGAAATCCGCCCTTCTCACAGGCAGCACCACGGCCAAGGAACGGCGCGACATACACTCAGGCCTCGAGGACGGCAGCATAGGCATCATCGTGGGCACCCACGCCCTGCTTGAGGACAATGTCGTCTTCAAGAATCTCGGGCTGGCCGTAATCGACGAGCAGCACCGCTTCGGAGTAGACCAGAGGGCCAGGCTGTGGGCGAAGAACAGCCCGTCGCCGCATATACTCGTGATGACGGCCACCCCTATCCCGCGCACGCTGGCGATGACCCTGTACGGAGACCTTGACGTCTCCGTCATAGACGAGCTGCCGCCGGGCCGCAAACCAGTGCAGACGATATGCATAGGACAGAGCCGTCTCGGGGCCATGCACAAGTTCATCAGGGAGGAGATCGCCGCCGGCAGGCAGGTGTTCATCGTGTACCCTCTCATCTTCGAGAGCGAGAAGACAGATCTCCAGAACCTCCAGAACGGATACGAGGAGGTGATGCGCGCGTTCCCGCTGCCGGACTACAAGGTGGCGATAGTCCACGGCCAGCAGAACGCAGAGGAGAAGAGTTTCAACATGGACGCGTTCGCTGCGGGGAGGGCCGACATCCTTGTGTCCACCACGGTGATAGAAGTCGGAGTGGACGTGCCCAACGCGTCCGTGATGGTGATAATGAGCGCACAGAGATTCGGACTCAGCCAGCTCCATCAGCTGCGCGGCAGGGTCGGACGCGGTGCGGAGAAGTCCTACTGCATACTGGTCAAGGACAACAAGACATCCAAGGAGGCGCAGCAGAGGCTGGATCTGATGTGCTCCACGGAAGACGGCTTCGAAATAGCCGAGCAGGACATGAAGATGAGAGGGCCCGGAGACCTTGAGGGGACCCAGCAGAGCGGACTCCCCATCAACCTGTCGATAGCCTCGCTGGCAAAGGACGGAGCGCTCCTCTCAGAAGCCCGGGGCGACGCGGAGAAGCTCCTGGAAGCGGACCCGACGCTGGAGAGCCCGCTGAACGCCCGGCTGGTACGAGAATTGAAAAAAGGCAGATACGAAATCAAAGATTACAGTAAAATATCATGAGAAAAGCACTTATCGGTTTATTCGTTTTGACTATGGCAATGAGTTGTGCTAAAACGGTCGAAAGCGGCTACATAGGCCCTTCCGACATCAAGGTTGAAAACGGGGTGATGACCCCGGAGACGCTCCTCGCGCTCGGAAGGCTCTCCGACCCGCAGCTCTCCCCCGACGGCAGCAAGATCCTCTACGGCGTGTCCTACACTTCCATCCCGGACAACCGCAGCTGCCGCAATCTGTTCATCTGCAACACTGACGGCTCCGGGAAGACACAGCTCACCCGCTACGCCTCATCAGTGAGCAACGCGAGATGGTCCAAGGACGGATCGAAGATATACTTCATATTCAAGGGACAGGTCTGGCAGGCTCCGTTCAAGGGCAAGAGCCTCGGCAAGATGCAGAAACTCAGCGACATCCCGGCAGGCGTCAGCGGATTCAGCGTCTCTCCGGACGAAGCCAACATAATATATGTCAGCAGCGTCAGGAACACTACCCTTCAGCAGCCGTCGGACAGCGACCCGGCGCTCGACAAGGCGCAGGCCTACGCTACAGAGGACCTGATGTACAGGCACTGGGACCATTGGGTCACAGAGGTTCCGCGCAGCTATGTGGCTCCTTTCGGCGGAGAGCTGATCACTCCAGACAACTCCTTCGACATCCTCGGCACAGCGGAGCTTTATGAACTGCCGACCGAGCCGTTCGGCGGCATCGAGCAGCTCGCCTGGGCGCCTGACAGCAGGCACATCGCCTATTCCTGCCGCAAGAAGACAGGCAAGGAATACGCCTTCAGCACCAACAGCTGCATCTACATCACTGACATACAGTCCGGCCAGACCCTGGATGTCACCACATCAGGAGGATATGACACCGACCCAGTATGGAGCGCAGACGGCAAGCATCTCGCCTGGATTTCAATGGCGCGTGACGGGTATGAGGCTGACCGCCAGAGGCTTATGGTATGCGATGTCGAGCTGGGCGACAGCGTCTCCATCGGAGCCGTGCACGAACTCAGCTCGACCTTCGACCACGATGTGACCGGACCGGTATGGCACGGCGAGGAGATATTCTTCAGTTCCCTCGTATCCGAGGGCATACAGGGTATTTTCTGCATAGATATGAGCGGAGAGGTCCAGAGGGTGACCGGAGAGGACTGGTGGTTCGATTTCGACTCCCCGTTCGCTGTGCTCGAGAGCGACAAGGGCACCACCCTGCTCGCCTCCTACGCCAGCCTCAAGTTCCCGACAGAGCTCGTGGCCGTAGACATCACCTCCGACGGCACATCATACAGACAGCTTAGCGATGAGAACGGACACATAATCAGCCAGCTGGACGACATCCGCTCGGAAAGCGTGCTCGTGGAGACAGTAGACCACAAACAGATGCAGTGCTGGATCACCTATCCGCCTCATTTCGACAGCACCAAGGTCTATCCTGCAATCGAAATCGTGCTCGGAGGCCCGCAGGGCACCAACTCTCAGGACTGGAGCTACCGCTGGTGCTACCGCCTGATGGCTCAGCAGGGCTACATAGTCATCCGGCCTAACCGCCGCGGAACCACCGCATTCGGGCAGGAATGGAAAGAGCAGATCTCCGGAGACTACCCGGGCCTGAACATGCAGGACTACCTCAGCGCCGGACGCTATATCAAAAGCAAGACTTATGTCGGCAAACTCGCCTGCGTCGGAGCCTCTTACGGCGGATACTCGGCCTATATGCTCGAAGGGCTGCACGGAGACCTCTACGACTGCTTCATAGCCCACGCCGGCATATTCGACGAGAAGGCCCTGTGGTTCACGACCGAAGAGATGTGGTTCGCGAACTGGGACAACGGCGGCCTCACGGAATACGCATACACCCCGGGACAGAAGGGGCCTAAGGGTGACGGAATCACCTTCGGCGGCATGCAGCAGGCCGGCGCGCCATATGCGAGCACAGCCAAAGCCCGCAGACACTACGCCAACGACCCTTCATCCATGATCACCAAGTGGCGCACCCCTATCCTCTGCATCCACGGGATGATGGACTTCCGCATCCCGTACACCCAGGGCATGGCGGCATTCAACGCGGCCCAGATGATGGGCGTGCCGTCGAAGCTGGTCGTGTTCCCGGAGGAGAACCACTGGATCATACAGCCTCAGAACTCCCTCTACTGGCACAGGGAATTCTACAGCTGGCTTGACAGATGGATGAGATAATATGAAACTCAAGGATATAATTGGCGCCATCGAAAAGGTGGCGCCGCTTTCCATTCAGGACGGCTTCGACAACTCCGGCCTCCAGGTCGGCATCCCGGAGCAGGAAGTCAGTTCGGTTCTCATCTGCCTCGATGTGACAGAAGATGTGGTCGCTGAGGCCGGGCGCCTCGGCTGCCAGCTCATCATCTCGCACCACCCGCTCCTCTTCCATCCCCTGAGAACGGTCAGCGACACCACTTATCAGCAGCGCTGCGTCATACGCGCCGTCACATCCGGCATAGCCATCTATTCCGCCCACACAAGCCTCGACAACGCACGCGGCGGGGTGAACTTCAAGATCGCCGAGAAAATCGGTCTGGAAGGCCTCTGCTGGCTATCGGCCAGAGAGGACGCAGACGCCGGTTCGGGAGTGATCGGAGAACTCCGCGCCCCCATGGCGGAAAGAGATTTCCTCCTGATGCTGAAAGACAAGTTCGGGGTACGATGCCTCAAACATTCCGCGACCACCGGCAAAATGATAAAAAGGGTCGCCGTATGCGGCGGCGCGGGAGCTTTCCTGCTGCCCGACGCGATACGCAAGGAGGCTGACTGCTTCGTCTGCGGAGAGTTCCACTATCACGACTGGTTCGAGAATTCGGGCGTGACCCTGGCGGAGCTTGGCCACTACGAGAGCGAACAGTTCACGCAGGAGCTGCTGCTTGAGCTGCTCTCCTCCGCCTTCCCGGGCATAGACGCAAGAATCACCGCCGCCCACACGAACCCCATAAATTGTCTGTAATGAACAACAAATATTCCCACGACAGCATAGTCAGCTGTTACATGTCCGACTGCCACTATCTCCTCAGGCCGGAATCATTCCTCGACCTGGCCCAGCAGATGGCGGTCAAGGCGGCCCAGGTCCAGAGTTTCAACGACAATGCGCTGAAATCTCACGGCTGCGCATGGATCCTCGCAAGGATGCAGGTACGCTTCGAGAGGAAAGTCCGCTTCGACGAGAACATCCACCTTGACACCTGGCACCGTGGGCTGGACGGGCTATACTTCATCCGCGACTACCAGCTCAAGGATTCGGAAGGCCGGGTCGCCGTCAACTCCACAAGTTCATGGATAGTGATGAACCTCGAAAGCCGCAGGATATGCCGCGAAGAGGAGATCATGTCCCTGATACCGTCCGGGCCGCAGAGCCAGGACAAGGCCATTGAGAATCCATGCCCCAAGATCACATTCCCCAAGGGAGCCGAACTCAAGGAACTGGGGACGCACAGGGTGAACTGGTCCGATGTGGATTACAACGGGCACGCCAACAACGTGAAATACACGGTATGGGCCCTTGACAACCTCCCGCAGGACCTCGTATTCGGACATTTCCTCAAGGAGGTCACCATAAATTTCAACAAGGAGGCAAGGGCGGGAGACACCGTGACCCTCTACCACACCGAATGCGACGGCGCCCACATAGTGGAGGGCCGCTGCGGAGACCACCAGGTCTTCATCGAAAGGCTGGTATTCGAGCCTTAGTAGGCGGCAAAAAATAAGTTGCCGCAGATTTGGCAAAGATTTTTGAGGATAGATGCCTTTTTGAAGAAGGAGTGTGCCGATGGCACATGACTGATGAAAAAAGGGATATAGACCAAAAAGACTGCCTAAGGTGATGCAACTTATTTTTTAACGATTACTTAGGCCTCGAGAGGCCTGATCTTGGCGTATTTGAGCAGCAGAAGTTTCTCTCCGTGGAGGTCGAACTTGATATGAGCTTTCATGTCAGGGGCCGTCCCGGAGAGATTCAGTATAGTACCTGCACCGAAACGGTTGTGCTCCACCCTCTCGCCGACGCGCAGCTGCCTCATGTCCACCCCGACGAAGTCAGGATCGGCCCCCGGCAGTGGTCTGCGCACAGGTGGCGCGACGCGTGAGACGGCAGGAGACGGAGCGCCCTGCTGCGCCCTCCTCTCATATGTGACTCTGGATGACTTGCCGTAATCTCCGGGCGTGCTGCCCGACATCCTGTCCAAGCGTCCTCCCGTGAAGCGTGAACCGAAACCGCCCCATTCGTGGCGGACGCCGCTGTCATCGAAATCCGCCTCGTCAAGAGGGTTCTCTATATATGAGGAATCTATCTCCCGTATGAAGCGGGACGGAGAATTGGACTCGTGCTTGCCGTTGCGCATCCTGGTGCCGGCAAAGGACAGGGACAGCGCCCTGCCCGCCCTCGTGACGGCGACATAGAAGAGTCTCCGTTCCTCTTCCAGGTTCTGCTTGGTGGCGAGCATCGACAGGCTCGGGAAGAGGTTCTCCTCCATCCCGGCCACAAACACATAAGGGAACTCAAGCCCCTTGGCGGAGTGTACCGTCATCAGGGCCACTTTGTTGTCCTCGTCCCCTTCGGACACGTCGACATTGCTCAGCAGGGACACATTCTCCAGGAAGTCATCAAGGGTCACGGTCCCGAGAGGTTCGTCGGAGCCCTCGGCCTCCATCTCCCTCTCCTCTATGAACGACGACACGGAATTGAGCAGTTCGTCAAGGTTCGCCACGCGGGAAAGCCCCTCTATGCTCGTGTCCGCCTTGTAGGAGGCGTAGAGTCCGCTCTTCTCCGCCACCATGATGGCCAGCTCATGCGCGTCAGTCGTGCTCACCAGCTCGGAAAGCCCCTTTATCATCGTGCAGAACGGCACGACTTTGGCCACTTTGAGAGCCGCCTCGAAAAGAGGCGTCCCGGAAGCGGCGGCCGCAGATTCCACAAGGCGGAAGGTGGTGTCGCCGATGCCCCTGGCCGGCTTGTTGACCACGCGCCTGAACGACTCGTCGTCGGACGGATTCACCACAAGCTTGAAATAGGCCATCATATCCTTGACCTCGGCCCGGTCGAAGAACGAATTGCCCGAGTAGATCATGTAAGGTATGTTGCGGCGGCGGAGCTGCTCCTCAAGGGCGCGCGACTGCGAATTGGTACGGTAGAGGATTGCGAAATCCTTGTACCCGCACTGCTCACGGCGCATCCTGGCGATAATCTCGGAGACTATCGACACGGCTTCGTCCTGCTCGGTGTAGGCCTTCAGCAGCTTGATCTTCTCTCCCGTCCCGCCGACGGCGTAACACTTCTTGGGGATGCGCCCGTCATTGTGCTCGATGATGGAGTTGGCGGCGTCGACGATGGTGGAAGTCGAGCGGTAGTTGCGTTCCAGGCGGAACACGCGGCACTCGGGATAGTCTTTCTTGAAATTCAGGATGTTCTCTATCTTGGCACCGCGGAAGGCGTATATCGACTGGCTGTCGTCCCCGACCACGCAGATGTTGTGGTGGAACTGCGCGAGCTTCTTCAGTATCAGGTACTGGGCATAGTTGGTGTCCTGGTACTCGTCCACCATGATATACGAGAACCGGTCGGCTATCGCGATGAGGGCGTCCTTGTTGTCCCGCAGCAAGTAGTTCATGTTCAGGAGGATATCATCAAAGTCCATCACCCCGGCGGTCTTGAGCTTCTTCTGGTAGAGCTCGTAGACATCGCACATGCGCGGCCTGCGGCTGTGGGAGTCCGTCACCATCAGCTCCGCGTTGTTGCGGTAGCCCTGGACGGTGACGAGGTTGTTCTTGGCCATCGATATGCGGGAAAGCACATCCTTGGGCTTGTAGATCTTGTCGTCCAGGCCCAGCTCCTTGATGCACGCCTTGACGGCGCTTGTGGAGTCGGAGGTGTCATATATCGTGAAACGCTCCGGATAGCCCAGGGACGCGGCGTACTCCCTCAGGAAGCGTACGAAGACCGAGTGGAAGGTGCCCATGACCAGCTTGCGCGCCGTACGCTCGCCCACCATGTCGGCAATCCTGGACTTCATCTCGCCGGCCGCCTTCTTGGTGAAAGTCAGGGCCAGAACCCTGGACGCCTCCGTCCCGCCGGCCAGGATGTAGGCTATTCTGCTCGTCAGCACTCTCGTCTTGCCGGATCCGGCGCCGGCGACTATCAGGACAGGACCGTCCACACACTCCACGGCCATTCTCTGCTCTTCGTTCAGTCCCTCCAGGACCGCTTTCACTTTATCCTCCATAACGCCGCGAAATTACGAAAAAAATGAGTAAATTCGCAGCGCATTTGCAAATCATATTAACGTCATATTTAAATGTCACAAACCATCGTTTTGAAAAAGGGTCTGAACATCCCTATCGAGGGAGAAGCGGAACTTCGTGTATCCAAGGCGATTGCTCCGGGCATTGTGGCGGTCTGTCCGACCGACTTCAAAGGTCTTCTTCCGCGGCTTCTGGTCAAGGAGGGAGACCCGGTGCTTTGCGGTTCTCCTGTCATCGCTGACAAGAAGAACGCTGACATTCTCCTCACCTCTCCGGTAAGCGGAACGGTAAAGGAACTTGTCAGGGGCGACAAGCGCAAACTTCTCGCGGTCCTCATCGAGGCCGACAGCGAGAACAAGTGCGTGGACTTCGGAGCGAAGGACGTCGCATCCTTGGATGCCGACGCGGTTCGCGAGGCCATTCTGCAGAGCGGCCTCTGGCCGTGGCTCGTCCAGCGCCCTTACGGCATCATCGCCGATCCGGCTGTCAAGCCAAAGGCAATCTTCGTGTCCGCATTCAACACAGCCCCTCTGGCTGCTGATGCGGAATTCTGCCACGCAGGCGAACTCAAGGCCCTCCAGGCCGGAGCCGACGCCCTCGGCAAGCTTACCGACGGAGGCGTCCACGTCTCAATAGACGCATCAAGGGAGCACAGCGAGTTCTCAAGGCTCACCGGAGTGGAGCTGCACAGTTTCAAGGGCAAGCACCCTGCCGGCAATGTCGGCGTGCAGATCAGCTACATCTCCCCTATACAGAAGGGCGAGACAGTATGGACAATCTCACTTGAAGGCCTCGCCGCCATCGGCAAGCTCTTCACCAAGGGAGTCTACGACGTCCGCCGCAAGGTGGCGGTCTGCGGACCTATGGCCATCGAGCCGTCCTACATCGAGACGGTGCCAGGCATGCCACTCAAGACGCTTGCCCCGTACTACGGAGGCGCCCCTGAGGACATACGCTTCATCAGCGGCGATGTCCTGAGCGGCCGGAACTCCGGAGTCGACGGCTACCTCGGATTCTTCGACGAGCAGGTGACGCTCATACGCGAGGGCTTCGAGAAGGAGCTGCTCGGATGGGCCCGCCCTATAAGGTACAAGCAGTTCAGTACCGACCACTGCTATTTCTCTTGGCTCACCCCATGGAGGAAATACCAGATGGACACCAACCTCCACGGCGGCACCCGCGCATTCCTGATGAACGACGGCTACTACGCCAAGGTGCTTCCGATGGACATCTACCCGATCTACCTCACCAAGGCCTGCCTTGCCGGCGACATCGACAAGATGGAGCAGTTCGGCATCTACGAGGTGCTTCCGGAAGATCTCGCCACATGCGAGTTCATCGACCCGAGCAAGAACAATATCCAGGACATCATATCAAAGGGCATAGACCTTATGCTCAAGGAAATGGCTTAAAGGTATGAACAAGATTTTTGAAAAAGGCGGCAAATTACACTGGCTGCACTCTACGGTTGACGCTTTTGAGACATTCCTTCACGTGCCGGGGACTGTCACCCTCAAGGGTTCACATGTCCGCGACGCCATCGACCTCAAGCGCATATTGATCATAGTGCTCGTGGCGGCCGCGCCGGCAGCCCTCTTCGGAATGTGGAATGTGGGCTATCAGCACAGCCTCGCCATCGGCAATACGGGGATTGACATCCTCGGCAACTTCTGGTATGGATTCCTCAAGGTTCTCCCTCTCTACCTCGTCTCCTATATAGTAGGTCTCGGCATCGAGTTCGCCTCATGCCAGATCCGCGGGGAGGAGGTCAGCGAAGGCTACCTCGTGTCCGGATTCTTCATCCCGCTCATCGTCCCTGTGGACATCCCTCTCTGGATGCTCGCCATCGCGGTGGCATTCGCCGTGATTTTCGGCAAGGAAGTGTTCGGCGGCACCGGAATGAACATCTGGAACCCGGCACTCCTCACTCGTGCATTCCTCTTCTTCTCCTACCCTAACTACATGTCCGGCTCCGACTGCTGGATCTCATACAGGCCGGGAGAGAAGCTCGTGGACGGCTTCACCGGAGCGACCCCTCTCGCCCTTGACGGCGCGAGCGCACAGTACGGCACCGGCTTCTGGGACCTCTTCATCGGCACCGTACCGGGATCGGTGGGTGAGACTTCCGTGATAGCCATACTGCTCGGAGCCATCGTCCTGATATGGACTGGAGTGGCCAGCTGGAAGATAATGGCCGGAAGCATCGCGGGCGCCCTGCTCGTAGGCCTCATCGGCGACATCGCCGGCGTGACCTCCATCCCTTGCTATATGCAGCTCGTCTATGGCGGATTCGCGTTCGGAACAGTCTTCATGGCCACCGACCCTGTGACATCCGCGCAGACTGAATGCGGCAAATGGATCTACGGCCTGCTCATCGGCGCCCTGTGCGTGATGGTGCGCCTGTTCAACCCTGGCTATGTGGAAGGCATGATGCTCGCCATCCTGCTCTGCAACACATTCGCGCCGCTGATCGATCACATCGTCGTGAACCTGCACTCTTCACGCAAGGCCAAAAAACTTAAAGTCGCATAGATATGAATACCAACAGCAATGTCTATACAATCATCTACACGGCGATAATCGTCGTGGTAGTTGCAGCGGTGCTCTCGTTTGCCGCGATGGCGCTGAAGCCTATGCAGACTGCAAACGTCAAGGCGGACACCATCTCCCAGATCATGGCCGCCGCGCAGATCGGGACCAAGGCCGAGCTCTCGTCAATGGGCAATGACGCCGTCCTCACCAAATACTCCGAGCAGATCGCCGAAGCGTTCGCGGTCAACACGGCCGGAGAGAAGGTCAAGGACCTGGGTGTCAGCAAGAGCGGCATAGAACTCATCGACAACTTCAAGCCGCAGGATCTCGCGATCAAAGCCGGTGCGGACGCAGTCCTGCCGGTATATGTCTTCAAGTCCGGAATAACCGTGATTCCTGTCTATGGAGCCGGACTCTGGGGCCCTGTATGGGGATACGTCGCGCTTCAGCCTGACTGCAGGACCATCGCCGGCGCCTACTTCGACCACGCCAGCGAGACTCCGGGACTCGGAGCCAAGATCAAGGACGACCCGTCTTTCCAGGCCGAGTTCATAGGCAAGAAGCTCAATCTGGACGACCCGGCAAACCCTTTCGACATCCTCAAGGGCGGCGCTCCTGAGGGGAACGAGAATGCCGTTGACGCGATCACGGGCGCGACCATGACCTGCAACGGCCTCAACAAGGCCATCGACGTCTGGGCCGGAGCATACGCCGGATATCTCAAAAAAGCGACAACAAGTACGGAGGAATAAGTTATGAGCAATCTTAAAGAAACAATCCTCAACCCGATACTCAAGGGGAATCCGATTACCGTCCTGGTGCTCGGAATCTGTTCCGCGCTTGCGGTTACGGTACAGCTCAAGGGAGCTCTCGTGATGGGACTCTCCGTGATGATAGTCACCGGCCTGTCAAGCTTCGTGGTATCCCTCATGCGCAACACCATACCGAACCGTGTCCGTATCATCGTACAGCTCGTAGTGGTGGCCCTGATGGTGATCCTGGTGGACCAGTTCCTCAAGGCATACGCCTATTCTGTCGAGAAGCAGCTGTCCGTCTATTTCGGACTCATCATCACGAACTGTATAGTAATGGGACGCATCGAGGCCTTCGCCCTCGGCAACAAGCCTATCCCGTCCCTGCTTGACGGTCTCGCCAACGGATTCGGGTACGCGCTGATCCTCATCATCGTGGCCTTCTTCCGCGAACTTCTCGGAAGCGGCACCCTGCTCGGATTCCAGGTTCTGCCGGCAGGCTACATCGCCAACAACCTCGTAATCCTCCCTCCGTTCGCCCTCATCCTTCTCGGATGCATAATCTGGATACAGAGGGCCTGCGACAAGGATCTTCAGGAAAAATAACAGCGACGCTCTATGGAATATATAAGTTTATTCGTAAAGTCAATCTTCATTGACAATATGATATTCTCATACTTCCTGGGTATGTGCTCATACCTGGCGGTATCGAAGAATGTCAAGACAGCCAACGGACTCGGTCTCGCTGTTATATTCGTGCTTCTCTGCACGCTGCCTCTAAACTACCTCCTCAACAAGTTCGTCCTGCAGCCGGGAGCCCTCAGCTGGCTCGGCCCGCAGTTCGCGGATGTAGACATCAGCTTCCTGAGCTTCATCCTGTTCATCGCCGTCATCGCGGCGTTCACCCAGCTCGTGGAGATGATTGTTGAGAAGTTCCTGCCATCACTCTACTCTTCTCTCGGCATCTACCTTCCGCTCATCGCCGTGAACTGCGCCATCCTCGGAGGCGCGCTCTTCATGCAGCAGAAGGACTTCGCCAATGTTGGAGAGTCCGCGGTCTACGCGCTCGGCTCCGGAATCGGCTGGTACCTGGCCATCGTCTGCCTCGCCGCCATCCGCGAGAAAATGGCATATTGCAACGTGCCGAAGCCGCTCAAGGGCATAGGCATCACTTTCATCACCGTGGGCCTCATGGGCATAGCGTTCATGACTTTCATGGGTATTCAGCTTTAGGAGGACAGAGATATGAGTTCAACAATCATAGCTGCAGTCGCAGTAATCATAGTAGTTACCCTCATTCTCGTGATTCTGCTCCTCGTAGTGAAGGACAGGATCACTCCTAAGGGCACTGTAAAGATCGACATCAACAACGGAAAGAAGGAACTCAATGTGACGCCGGGCTCATCCCTGATGAGCACCCTCGCCGGAGAGAAGATCCTCCTCCCGTCAGCCTGCGGCGGCAAGGCCAACTGCGGCCAGTGCAAGGTGCAGGTGCTTGAAGGAGGCGGAGAGATTCTCCCTACCGAAGTGGGATTCTTCAACCGCAAGCAGATCAAGGACGGCTGGAGACTCGGCTGCCAGGTCAAGGTCAAGGAGGACATGAAGATACAGGTATCCGAATCCGCCCTGTCCGTCAAGAAGCTCGAATGCGAAGTCATCTCCAACAAGAACGTGGCCACCTTCATCAAGGAGTTCACGGTCAAGCTGCCGGAAGGCGAGCACCTGGACTTCAAGAGCGGCGAGTACATCCAGATCGACATCCCTGCATACCACCTGTATTTCAAGGACATCGACGTGGATCCTGTCTACCGCAAGGACTGGGAGAGATTCGGGTTCTTCAACCTTGAATCCGTCAACCCTGCCCCTACAGTAAGGGCTTACTCAATGGCATCTTACCCTGGCGAGAAGGGCATCATCAAACTCAACGTCCGCATCGCCACCCCTCCGTTCGACCGCAGTGTTCCGAAGGAGCAGGGACCTAAGCTTCTCCCTGTCAACCCTGGTATCGCGTCATCTTATGTCTTCACGCGCAAGCCTGGCGACAAGGTGATGATCAGCGGCCCTTACGGAGAGTTCCTCCTCCCGGAGAACGACCCGGACAACATCGAGTACATATTCGTCGGCGGCGGCGCCGGTATGGCACCTCTCCGCAGCCACATCATGCAGCTCTTCAAGACGCTCAAGACAGGACGCAAGGTCAGCTTCTTCTACGGTGCACGCGCGCTCGTCGAGGCATTCTATCTCGAAGACTTCGCGGAGCTCGAGAAGGAGTTCCCGAACTTCAAGTTCCATCTTGCGCTTGACCGTCCGGACCCGGCGGCAGACGCGGCGGGAGTTCCATATACGGCCGGATTCGTGCACAATGTGATGTATGAGACCTACCTCAAGGATCATGAGACTCCTGAGGACATCAAGTACTTCATGTGCGGACCTCCTATGATGGTGGCTTCAGTCAACAAGCTGCTCGACTCTCTCGGAGTACCTCCGGAGAACATTCTCTACGACAACTTCGGCGCATAGCCGCAGCATACGACCATACGGCGCCCCGGGGCATCATGCTCCGGGGCGCTTTATGTTCCCGGGGCGGAGACAAGATTTATAAAGAAACAGAAAAACTTGGAAAATGTTTTTTATGAATCGATTGGAAAACCGTTCCTGCGGCATAGATTTGCAGCGTTATGAAAAACTTCACGCACCAGAAAAGCCGGCAGTCCTTTCCGGACCGGTTTCAGAGACAAGGCAGTCTGCCCGACCGCCGGTCACTCATGATCATCGTTTATAGCTTGCTTGTACTCCTGCCGGCTTTTTTGGTATTATCCTGCAGAAAGACCGAACTCCCCGATCACCGTGGCGAGCCTGAGGCTCCGGCGGTGAAGGACTCCGCAGTGTTCGTCATAAGTTTCGAGGCGGAGCCGCGGACGATACGGAGTCTGGACATCTTCATATATGACACGGAAGGCGTCCAGGCCCTGGAGAAGCACATAAGCAGGAAAGACATGCCCCCTTCGCTTGAGGTCAAACTCAGCAAGGGGGACAAGACAGTCGCCGCGGTGGCGAACAGCCCCAAAAGATTCAAGACCGCGTCAATGTCCAGACACTCGGCCCTCTCCCAGGTCAGCTATGAGTTCAAGGAAGACAGCAGGGACGCCCCGATAATGAGCGGCAGCGCAAAGACCCGCGGCGAAAAGGCCTCGATCAGCCTCAAGCCCATGCTGTGCGAAGTCGTGCTCAAATCTATCGGCAATACGATGGAGGACTATGAACTGCTCGAATCCCCAAGGATAAGACTGAGAGGAATCAACGCGAGGGCGTCGTTCTTCACGGAGGAGAAGCACCTGCCTGCGGAGACGATAGACAAAGGAGAATGGGCGCCTCTCCCCTACGACATCGGATACTACCCTCAGGAGACTGGCACCCTGCTCCTGTGCTACCCCAACGAGACGGCGGAGAGCAACATCGGGCAAGACAGGACCAGCCTGGAACTTGAATGCCTCATAAAAGGCAGAAAATGCAGCTTTCTTGTGGATCTTCCCCCGTTCGGACGGGCGTCAAGGACCGAAATCAGCATGACCGTAGACGGTCCGGGAAGTTTCAGCTACAGCGTCAACGAGCCTTCTTCCGGCACTTGCGCAAAGAATACAGGACCAGTCTCCAGAAAGACTGCAACGGAGAGCAGGACAGAAGCCTCTCCACATACTCGCGGCTATACAGGCGCTCCGCGTCCCTCCTGATGACGCCGTGCACTTCAGAGTCCACAGAATCAAGGATTACCCGCAGCTGCCACCCGGCGCAGCCGTTGTGCCGTATGAAAGCGGACTTCTTGACGAAAGGCACGCCGGAGCGGAACACACGCAGCACCCTGTCATATATGCCCTTGCCGCTGACGCTGTAAAGCCCCCGGAAGAGAATGTCCCGCGAGCGCAGAAGCTCGCAGAACCCCGTCTCGTAAAGCGCGCAGACATCTTCCTTGCGGGGCTGCCGCTTAACGGACCTGATGAAGTCAGCGAACCAGCGGGACATGAAGACCTGCCCCGACAGGCCTATGAACCAGGACTGCAGATGAGGAAGGTCCACGGCCGGATGTATGACCATGGAGAACGCCGGCACAGAAAGGGACTCCATCGCCTCCAGCGAGGGAAGGATGTCAGAAAGAGGACCGTACACGGAGTCGTTCACCAGATACAGGTAGTCATAAGAGCCCAGGTCAAGATTGGCCTCAGCCCAGGCATGGCAGCGCTTATATGAGCCGAAATCGTATTCCAAGTGACGGCAGGCCTCGCAGTGGAGCGTGACTCCGGAAAGTTTGGACAACTCTGATTCCGGGCAGTCAGAGTCCATAGCAAGCACGACATCACCGCACTCTGAGAGCTTGCCCGCATACCACACGAGAGCCTCGCCCACAATCCCTTGCGGATCGTAGGCCGCAAGGAGAAACAACCTCCTGGCCCCCGTCATAAATACATCCCCATCATCTTCTCGGCGAAACTGCCCGGCACAGGGCATCTTGCAGAGGAGGATTTATACTCGGTCTTCTGGAAGAGGGCCCCGGATGTCAGGCTGTCGAACAGTTCCTTGTCGAAAGGCTCGTCCCTGTGGCCGAACCACAGCATGTGCGTGGCATTTTGGGAAATCTTAGGCATGGCTGCGAAGAGTTCGGCGGCCTTATGGTCGCGGCTCACCACCCGCCACAGGAGCAACTGGTGCACGAAGTAGTCAATCACGCTGTCCTCATGCTTCCAATACTCAAAAATCGCCGCTCTCCAGGCCCCCAGGATATAATTCGCGCGGCGCGAACGGAAGAAGCAGTTCTGCACAAACGCGTAGGCGCCGCCTATATCCTCCCCGCTCATGTAGATGAAGAAATCCTCATCTTGAAGCCACTTCGGGAAGTCAGCGGTAACAAAATCCGTCGCATCAAGCCATATGCCTCCATAGCGGTAGAGAAGCTCGACGCGGCAGATGTCAGAGAAATGCGCACGGCTTATACGCCCCGCCTTGTATTTGGAGACAACATAATCAGGAAGGTCAAGCTCCGAAAGCAGTTGCGCCTCATCCTTGATGACAAGTTCCTGACGGCAGTGCGTCCGCACGCTTCGCCAGCAGGCGCGCACTATCGCCGGCGCGTTGACCTCCCCCTGGAGCCAGATGCTGTATATCTTCTCCTCCTGCCCGGAACCCGTGGCAGGCTCCGGAGTGAAATCCGGGGACGGCGGCAGGACATAACGGTCAACATAACGGCCGACGGCCCGCCTTGTCACGGCGCCGCGTACCTCCCTGCGGCGCATACGCGGACGCCACACCCAGTTGAGGACATGCCCTCTGAGCACGATGTCGGCCTGCGCAAGTATTCGTCCGAAACTTATCATACGACAGAACTGAAATAATCCGGTATCCTGACTATCACCACAGCCTCGAACATGGCAGGCTTGTTCCATGCGAAAGGTGGTCGGAAAATATTCTGCACCCCTCGTGCGACGGCCACGCTCCTGTCCCAGTCGCGCGGAGTCATACGGCTGACCTGATATATCGTTCGGGCGCGCTTGCGCAGGTGCCGTGTCCACCCGGCATCCACAAGGCCCCTGTCACCCATCTTGGCCTCGATGCGCTTCAGGTCAACACAGCCGAAATGAAAAAGATAGAGGTCTTTGCGAATATGGAAATTCCCGCGCCTGGTACGGTGGAAACCTGACCCCCAGTTGACGGGACGCAGCAGCACGCTGGCCTTGCTGTATCTTGTGGAGAGCCTGGCATAGCGCCTCTGGGAGAGGAATGGCCGGGACGGGTCTATCTCCTGCTCCTCACCCAGTTTCTGCCCGACATCGACACCGAGCCCGGATATCGACGGGCAGCCGCCGCAAGGCTCGAGAGAAGACAGAAACTCCGGAAGAGTGAGCCCGAGCCTCGGGTCGACAAGGAGGAACTCATCCACATCGGTGCCGATCACCATGTCATATCTTCCGAACAGCTCCGCGGCCCGCGCGGACAGGAAATCTATCCTGCCGCGGTCTGCCTGCCGCACATTGCCCTCTATATGGCTTACAACCCTGACATTGACGCCCTCACAGAAAGGAGGGACAGTCTGGTCAAGCCCGTCGAAAAAGACGTAGAGGTTGTCCTTTCCGAGTTGCGGGCCATAATATCCGACCCATTTCCGCAGGAAGAACTCATCGTTCCTGACCATAGTCAATGCTGCTATCTTCTTCATATATATCTGGCCGTAAAGGTATCAGTTTTCTTCAAATCTTCAGGCGTCCCCTCGAAGACGACTTCCCCTCCCCTGTCTCCGGCGTCCGGTCCGAGATCTATCACCCAGTCCGCAGAGCGGATCACATCCGGATTATGCTCCACCACGACGAGAGAATGTCCGGCCTCCAGAAGTGCGTCAAAGGCCCTTAGGAGCTTCTCGACATCATAGAAATGCAGCCCGGTCGTCGGCTCGTCAAAGAGAAACATTATCTTGTCCTTGCGCGTGCCGGCCTTGCCTATCGACAGGAAGTATGCCAGTTTTATGCGCTGGCTCTCTCCTCCGGAAAGGGTGGAGCTGCTCTGGCCAAGCTTGATGTAGCCGAGCCCGACATCCTGCAGAGGCTTGAGTTTGGCGGCCGCGGCCTTCGCGGAATCCTCAGTCCCGGCGGAGAAGAACTCCACCGCCTCATCCACGCTCATATTTAGGATGTCATCGACATTCTTGCCTCTGTAGCGGACTTCCAGCACCTCCGGCTTGAAGCGCCGGCCACCACAGGACTCGCAGACCATCTCGACATCAGCCATGAACTGCATCTCGATACGCACGACCCCCTCGCCCTGACACTCCGGGCAGCGGCCGCCGTCAGTATTGAAAGAGAAGTAGTTCGGCCCGAAGCCGTTGATCTTGGCATATTGCTGCTCCGCGAGCAGTTTCCGTATGTCATCGTATGCCTTGAGGTATGTCACCGCATTGGAGCGGGAACTGCGCCCTATCGGGTTCTGGTCTACATATTCGACCCGGGAGATCCTGTCCAGATTGCCTCCCAGGCTGCGGAAAGCCCCGGGGCGCTCCCCGCCGTTGTCGAAGTGCCGGCACAAGGCAGGATAGAGTATGTCCCCCACGAGGGTGGACTTGCCGGAACCGGACACCCCGGTCACGACGGTAAGCGTCCCCAGAGGGAAGCGCACATCGATGTCCTTGAGATTGTGCTCCATCGCCCCGTTGACACTGATAAAATACTGCCACGGACGCCTCTCCCTCGAATAGCGTCCCCTCTTGCCATACAAGTACTGCAATGTCAAGGATTTGCTGACATCGGAAGAGCGCGGTTCCGCCGAGAGGTCGCCCTCGAACACCACCTGTCCGCCCGCAGCGCCGGCCAGCGGCCCCATGTCGATAAGGAGGTCCGCCGCACGCATGATTTCCTCGTCATGCTCCACCACTATGACGGTATTGCCTATGTCTCGGAGTCGCTTGAGGACATTTATAAGCATGTCGGTGTCGCGCGGGTGAAGACCGATGCTCGGCTCGTCCAGGATGTACATAGAGCCTACCAGGCTCGAACCGAGGGCCGTCACCAGGTTGACACGCTGGCTCTCCCCTCCCGAAAGGGTGTTGCAGGCGCGGTCCAGGGTCAGATACGAGAGCCCTACGTCACGCACACATTTAAGGCGGGAAATGATCTCCGCCAGCGGCTCGCTCACTACCTGCCGCTCCGATTCGCCAAGTTCAAGGTTGCCGAGGAAATCCAGCGCCTCGTCAATGTTGAGCGAAAGCACCTCGGCTATATTCTTCCCGCCGACCTTCACCCACATGGCTTCCTTGCGCAGACGGCTCCCGCCACACGCGTGGCAGGTCGCCTTGCCGCTGAAGCGGCTCAGCATATACTTGTACTGGATCTTGTATTTCTGAGTCTCGACCCACTCGAAGAACTCGTTGATGCCGACCAGGGAATTATCGTCCCCAGGGACGGAACGGGCATTCCAGATGAGGTCCCTGACATTCTTGGCAAGGTTGCAGTACGGCTCGAAAACCGGTATCCCATAACGGTCCGCCAGCTTGACCATGTGGTCTTTGAACCAGCCCATCTTCTCCCCGCGCCAGCAGGCTATGGCCCCATCATAGATGCTCAATGACTTGTCCGGGACCACCAGGTCTTCGCTTATGCCGATGATCTTCCCGAGCCCCCCGCACACTGGGCAGGCGCCCAACGGGGAATTGAAGCTGAACAGGTATTCGTCCGGCTCGCGGAACACGATGCCGTCAAGTTCAAGCCTGTTGCAGAATTCCCGCGTCACCACGCCTTCAACGGCGACGCTGACCCGGCCGGAGCCGTGGGCGAAAGCGTCGGATACGGAGGAGAGGAGCCGCGTGCGGAGTTCCCCGTCATCGGCGGAGACCACCCTGGCCCTGTCCACGAGCAGCTTGGCATCCTCCGGATATGCCCCGCCGGTCTTGAGGATGTCATCAATCTTCTGAGCCCGTCCGTCGGCATAAAGCCTGCTGTAGCCGTCTTCCTTGAGACGGAGCATAAGTTCCACCTTGTCATCCCTGCCCCGCCAGCCTATGTCGGAGAGTATGTAGCAGGTCTTTCCCGCCTGCGAGAATATGAAGCCAAGCACATCCTGCACGGAGTCGCGGCGCACCTCCCTTCCGGAGACGGGAGAGAAAGTATGGCCGGCACGGGCGAAGACAAGTCGAAGATAGTCATATATTTCCGTAGTGGTGGCCACTGTGGAGCGCGGATTGCGGGTGGCGACTTTCTGCTCTATACATATCGCCGGCGGGATGCCGTCTATCAGGTCCACGTCCGGCTTGCTCATCCTGCCCAGGAACTGCCTGGCATAAGAGGACAGGCTTTCGGAGAAACGCCGCTGGCCTTCCGCGAAAAGGGTGTCAAATACAAGTGAAGACTTGCCGGAACCGGACACCCCGGTAACCACCACAAGTCTTCCTCTTGGAATCTCAAGGGTCAGGTTCTTCAGATTGTTGACTCTGGCCCCCTTGATGATGATATTATTCTCCACTTGTCTCTTCCTCGTTCTCTTCTTTCTTGAAACGGGCTGTCCAGTCTCGTCCCCACAACACCCATACACCGGAGCACACCGCACCCAGGAAGATGAAGGCGACAAGGGTCTTCAGTTTGGACGGCTTGCTGGCCCTCAAAGGGAGGGTCGGAGGGTTCAGGACAGTAAATACAGGCGTCTCCAGCTGGACTTTCGCCTTGGCGACCTGAAGCTGCTGTGCCGCAGAGTTGTAGATCTGATAGGACAGGTCCATCTCGTTCTTGAGACGCTCCTGCTCTGTCTTGACGCTCTGGCGCACAAGCATCTGGTTGGAGTCCACATAGCGGGCGTAGCGCTGCTGCGCGTCGAAATAATCGGCCTTGGCCTCCGAATATATCTTCTCGTAATACACCACGTCCTTGCGGGATTTGCCCGTACGGTAATCGGTAACATAGGACTGCAGACGGTCTATCAAGACCTCTGAAAGCTTCAGCGCCACGCGCGGATTCTGGGCGGCGACCGTGATTGTGATGACCATGGTCTTCTTGTCCACGACCACGGAGATGCTGTTCTTGATGGCCTTGGCTATGGCCGCCTGCTCGGTGGTCAGAGCCACAGGATTGACGGACTCGTATCCCTCAATCTTCTCCGGCTTACCCCTCACAAGGCTCATCCCCCAGCCTATGGCCTTCATCGGAGCCTGCAGCACATATCCCCACCACGGGGCACGGGTATACTCCTTGTAATATCCATAGACATCAGTGCGCACCGTATCTTTCTTGTGCATGAACTGCACCGGCACGGAGAAAAGGTCTATCACGAACGGTGCCGAGGAGACGATCTCCGGATAGAGGTCAGGCGACACGGCATCGGAAGTGGACATACCGCCAAGATTGATGCCGGCCATGCTGGCAAGCGACGAGAGGCTGCTGCTGCGCCTGTCCACGACCTCGGGGGCGAGTTTGGAGGTCACCGTGAACTCCTTGGGTATGCTGAAGCCTATGACCAGACCGGCGACGGCGGCCACCGCGCACCACCTCAATATGAACTTGCGGTCCTTGAGAAGCTTGCGGAGCAGTTCCATGATGTCAATCTCGTCGTACTGCTCTTCTGGCTGATATTTCTGTTCTTCCATTGTCGTACTGTGCTAAAGGATTCTGATCAGGATGGAGATGAGCGAGATGAGAGATGTGGCGGCACTGCTCGTCGCGATTATGTCGGCAGTGGTCAGGCTCTTCTTATCTTCCTTGGCCGGAACGATGATCGTGCAGCCCGGCTCGATCTTCAGATGATTGAGCTTCGACTGCGCCGCCTCCCCGTTCATGTACACCACATATACCTTGGAACGCTTGGCCTTGTTGCTGAAGCCGCCGGCGGCGTTGATATAGTGGCGCAGAGTCTTGTTGCGCTCATAGAGGACTGCGTTAGGGTACATCACTTCACCCATTATGCGCACCGTGTTGACATACTCAGGGATGAAGATGCGGTCGCCTTCCTGCAGGTCGATGTCGTATGCGGAGCCCGGCTTGTTCATCGCCTTCTCCAGGTCTATGGCCACGGCGTAGTCCGCGGCGACATTGAGTTTGTCAACATCGATGGTGTCGTTCTGTGTGGTGTTATTCGCAGACAAACCCTTCAGCGACTCCTTGTGCTGGTCGACGGTTATGCTGTTGTTGCGGCGGATGAGCATGGCGCCCTTGAGGTAGGCGCTTGAGGTGAAGCCGCCGGCGCGCTCAAGCAGATCGGAGAGGCGGTCGTTGCGGTTGAGAAGCACATACTGTCCCGGGAAGACGACCTCGCCTTCCACGGTGACGAACTGCTGGCTGCGGTATCCCGGACTCTTGCGGATGGACACCACGTCATAAGGCTCAAGTATGAACCTGTCTCCCCCGTCGGTCGCAAGGCCGTCCACGATGGAGAACGTGAAAGTGCGTCCGAGGGTGTCAGAGACCTCCGTGCCGGAAGGATCCACTACCCTCCTCGCCACATCGACCCTGGCCGTGGAAGCCCCTTCAAGCAGGCCACCGGCCCGGAGGATGAGATCCTCCACGGTGGTGTTGTCAGAGAACGGGAATGTCCCCGGACGGGCGACCATGCCGTTTATCGTCAGGGTGCCGCGGTCTTCCAGTTCGTTGACGCTTGAGACGATCAGCACATCGTTCTTCTTGAGGAGCACATCGTCCCCCAAGCCGGAAAGCACCGCGCCCAGGTTGACGGAGACGGTCTCCAGATTGAGGTCGGCCTTCTCGCGAAGGAGCACCGCTCTGCCGAGGAAAGCATCTTCCATCGGGCCGCCGGCCCTCTCAATGAGCTGTCTCACCGTGGCTATGTCGCCGCCGAGCTGGTACATCCCGGGACGGAACACATAGCCGCGGACCTCCACCATGTTGGCGAAACGGTCAAGGCTCGAACTTACGGTCACCTCATCCCCGTCCGCCATCTTGCAGGTCTTGAAGTCCTTGGCGGCAACGGTATATATCTCCTTCTCCGCGCCGGTCGCCCTGACCACGCGGACATCTTCCTTATAGGCTTCTCCGGCAAACCCGCCGGCATATACGATGAGATCGTCGAGCGTCTCGTCCTCTTTCATCTCGTATCGCATAGGGCGCTTGACATCACCCTTGATGTCCACAAGCCCGACATACGGAGGGACGATCACGATATCGTCATCTTCGAGCCTGATGTCGGAGTCGGACTTGCCGTCGAAAAGATAGCCGTACACGTCCACGGTCGCGACCTGCTTCCCGCCGCGCACGACCTTTATCGCACGCAGGGAACCGGTCTCGGACACTCCGCCCGCACGGTAAAGCGCGGAAAAGACGGTGGAGAACGACGAGAGCCTGTATGTGCCGGGAACCTTGACATCTCCCATCACATTGACCTTGATGGTGCGGATCTGCCCGAGGGTCACGCTGATGGACGAGTTGGGGCTGTCCCCGCCGATGCCGCCATACTTCGACGCGAGCATCTTGCGTATCTTGTCTCCGGCTTCCTTGATGGTCAGACCGTTAAGGTACACCGGGCCTATCTGGCTGATATATATGCGGCCTTCCGGAGAGACGGTCTTGGTCATTGTGTCCTCGTTGTCGCCCCAGATTTCTATTATGAGCTGGTCTCCGGGGCCGAGCTTGTAGTTCTCCGGGGTGGCCATGTTTTCATTCGGTTCGAATGTCAGCTGGCTGGAGGTGAAGATGTCGTGACCGAAAATATTGCTCTTGTCCGGCGCGCCAGCCGCAGTCGAATCGGCGAAAGCCTTATCAACCACTCCGCCCAGATTCTTCTCTTCGCCGGTCAGCATGTCGCTGCTGACACTGCGGTTGACGGCACCGCCGTCCAGGGATCTGGAGGTGATGGAAGATCCGGTGCCGGCGGCCTCATATTGGGCCTTGATACGTTCGGCCTGCTCTCTGGTGACGCCCCTCGCAAGCAGTTCCTTCCCTATCTGGGTTTCGCTCTTGCCGGCCGCGACACCATCCTTGACATAATCAACCACCTGACTGTCCGTCATCTGGGCATTGAGCCCCTGAGCAAAGAGACAGAGCAGTGCAGCTGTCAGAAGTATAAGTCTTTTCATTGCATCGTATTGCTAAATAATCGTAAAAATCTTTGCCAACTCCGCGGCAATATGTCTGTTGCCGCTCCCCGAGTAACCCTCAAAAACAACCTGCCTCATCTTGGTTTTTGGCCTATTCCTCATCAGTCATGCGCCACCGGCACAATCCTTCTTCGACAACAGCTACATCCTCGAAAATCTCCTCATAATCTGAGACAGCTTATTCTTCAGGGTCACTAAAGTGTACAAAAATAAGTCTTTTATGTTTATCGGGCAACACCTGGCCCGCAATTGATTCGGATATTAGTCGGAATATCGGTCCGGTTCGGTCTGGGGCTCGGCCTTGGCCCGGGCCTATCTTAATCCAATCGCGGGTCTGTCTTGGCGGCCAAAACATACCAAAGCAACTTTTTTCGATTTTTTTCGGCGTGGCGCTTGCAGATTCAGAAATTGTCCCTATCTTTGCATCCGCTTTCAGGAATAAGCAACCAGCCTGGTGCGGTAGTTCAGCTGGTTAGAATGCCGGCCTGTCACGCCGGAGGTCGAGGGTTCGAGTCCCTTCCGCACCGCAAACCCCCTTTCAGAATGTTCTGAGAGGGGGTTTCTGTTTTCCGGCCCGCCGCGCGGCGGCCGTCACCAACCACTTTTGTCAATTTTCTCGCGGCCAGACAGACTTTTCCGGCCCTTCAGCAGGTCCATTCGGCTGTGGCCATCGGCGGTGCCATCAGCGGTGCCATCGGCGGTGGCAGATAAGTGTCTGATAATGAGCGTAATGATGATTTGCCCTGTCTGGTTTCGCTGACAGGTAAAGAACTCTTTTGCTTGATTATTAGCGTGTTATATGCCACCGCTCGTGTGCCGGACTTTCCGCCGCACCTGCTCTTGCTGCCACCGCCGCGTGCAGCCCCCGATGCCAAGACGAGCCTCGCGTACACCACAGGGCCATTTTCTGCACCGCACTGTCCGGCGAGGCCGTCCCGTACAACAGAAGGCCTGATTCTGTACGGCGCGGTGGGGCCTGCCGTCACAGGACCGCCTCTTGCCCATTGCTGAAACCCGTTGCTGCCAGGTGTGAGCCCGTTCCGGCATTTCCGCTGCTACCTAAACCGCCAATATGCCTCGCATGGCCCTCTGCGGCACCCGCCGCTGCCAGGTGTGAGCCGTTTTCGCCGAATCGGCTCACACCTGCGTCGTGTGACTCAGGCTGCTGGCCAGGCGCTATGGCGACTGGCGCCCGGGAACAGGCCGCCACCTGCGATGCTTTTGTGTTGAGCAGGAGGCTGCCCGCACCCGATGCGCCGCCCATTTTAGTACGCGACCGAAAACAAATTGCCGCAGATTTGTCAAAGGTCTTTGCGGATAGATACCCTTTTGAAGAAGGAGTGTGCCCGGCGGTACATGACCGATGAGAAAGTCACCCAAAAGATTGCCCAATATGTGGCGCTATACTTCCCAACGCCTACCCAAGGAGAAGCAGTTTTGAAATCATGGCAAAAAGTGGTATCTTTACCACCAATTAGCAAACATTTCGGGCCATGAAGTACCTCAACATAGCAAAAGCCATTGAAGCTTGGCGCTCCATCCAGCCACTCTCCGAAAGGGATCGGGAACGCCTTAACCGCAAGTTCACCGTGGATTTCAACTTCAACAGCAACCACATTGAAGGCAACACCCTGACATATGGCCAGACCGAGCTTCTGCTCCTTTTCGGCAAGGTCGTCGGAGAAGCCGAAATGAAGGACCTGGAAGATATGAAAGCCAGCAATGTCGGCCTCAAAATGATGCAGGAACAGACACTCATCAAGGAGATGCCGCTCACGCAGAACTTCATCCGCCAGCTCCATAAGGTACTGCTCCGCGAGGACTACACTGTTTATCGTGAACTCCCCGGCGGCCTGCAGACCAGCTATGTCATTCACGCCGGACGGTACAAAACCCGACCGAACAGCGTAATCACCCGCTATGGAGACCGCTTCGAATATGCATCCCCAGAAGAGACTCCCGCCCTGATGGCAGACCTTGTCGACTGGTACAATGACGAAGAAGCCAAAGGCAGACTCTCCCCCGTAGAGCTTGCCGCACTGTTCCACTATCGTTACATCCGTATCCACCCTTTTGAGGATGGAAATGGCCGCATTGCCCGCCTGATTGTCAACTTCATTCTCGCACGCCACGATTATCCCATGATCGTCGTCCGCAGCCGTAGCAAAAAGGACTATCTGGAGGCGCTGCATCAGGCCGACCTGGAAGTAGGGGCAACGCCCAGCGCCGGAGTCCACGCCCCTCTTGAGCACATCCGTCCTTTCTCCAAATACTTCACCGCCATGGCAGCAGAAGAGATTTACAACGATGTACGCTTCGTAACCGAACCGGACGAAAATGTCTGGTGGTATGATGGACAGCGAGTTGAGTTCCGTACGCCGAATTACGCCAAGATTCTCCGGATAATGCAGAGCCAGTCTTCGGTCACTATCGATGGTCTGAAAGAAGAGCTTGGTATCAACAAGTCCGCCGTCCAGCGCCTTCTTGGATCCCTCAGAGAAAAGGGCTACATCGAGCCGGCAGGAGAAGGTGGAGGGTGGCGTGTACTCATTACGCCATCGTTATAAGTCATTCTGACAGCTCGGGACAGACCTGACCAGACGGGAGCCATCTCGACATTCTCGCCCCGGCCGAGAAGCGACACCGCCGGCATGCAGCCATGCGCCCTCCACGCGGCCGCGCGGGTCATATTGAAAAACAACAAGACAGATTCTCACCACCAGCACGAATAGGCGTCGAAAAACACAAAAACAAGACGCCGTAATGCTGACCCCATCTCGTTCATCGCCTCAACTTCGTTCGGATTAAGAAGGTGTCCCCCCAAAAAAACCTTGGTTTCCTATGGGTAAAGAAGCAACTTGCCTTAGGACGCCCCAGAAAAGAGATAATCTATGAGTTCAACGAGAAGGCAAAGAATTAACCCGCAGCAGGGACCGCATTTGCCCAATTTGGTACGGGAAACCCCTCTTTCCCGTACCAAACCTACCTTGAAACCCGTTCCGTACGAGAAACCCCAACTTACTCGTACAGAACCGGCATCTCCGATCGGGAGTCTTCTCAACTGCGGGCGGCAGGGAAAGTGGTAAGCCTGGCAGCCCCCGGAATCACCTCTCGTAGACAGCCTTGTTGTTCTCCGACTCCCAGATCTCGACTTTGTAGCAGTTGGGGGTGCAGTCGCACATCCACCGGGCAAGATTCTCGGCGGTGGGGCTGAACGGCAGGACCTCGTTGAGATTCTTGTGGTCTATCTTCTCCATTATGTTGCGCTTGATCAGAGTGAAGTCGGTGACCATGCCGTCTTCATCCAGAGTCTCTGACTTGCAATGCACTATCACTATCCAGTTGTGCCCGTGGAGAGCCTCGCATTTGCTCCCCCGGTCCGTCGTCACATAATGTGCGGCGGACACTTCAAACCTTTTGCTGACGTAATACATAACTTATCCTAATGTAAGCGGCAACTTATTTTTTAACGATTACTAAGCAGCGGCGATGGCGTCGCGGATGTCTGCAATGATATCATCCGGATCCTCAAGACCGACAGAAAGACGCACAAGGTCCGGAGCCACCCCGGCCTCACGCAGCTGCTCGTCGCTCATCTGCCTGTGCGTATGGGACGCAGGATGCAGGATGCAGGTGTAGCAGTCCGCCACATGAGTCTCTATCGTGATCAGCCTGAGCTTGTCCATGAAAGACGAGGTGAATTCGCGGACATCGCGTCCAGCGGCCGGCTTAAGGCCGAAGCACATCACCCCGCAGCTCCCATCCGGCATATACTTCTGCTGGAGCTTGTGGTCCGGTGAGGATTCGAGTTCGGGGAAATTCACCCAAGCCACTGAGGGAGCGGCCTCCAGGAAACGGGCAACTTTCAGGGCCGAGGCGCTGTGCCGCGGCATCCTCACCTGCAAGGTCTGGAGACCCAGCCCGAGATAAAAGGCATTCTGTGGAGACTGGATCGAGCCGAGGTCGCGCATGAGGGTCGTCGTGGCCTTGGTGATATATGCCAGTTTGCCGAACTTCCGGCTGAAGGTGAGGCCATGATAGGACTCGTCAGGAGTCGTCAGTCCCGGGAACTTGTCAGCGTGCGCGTCCCAGTCGAAATTGCCGCTGTCCACGATCGCTCCACCGACCTGCACCCCATGACCGTCCATGTATTTGGTCGTGGAATGCGTGACGATGTCGGCGCCCCACTCGATAGGCCTGCAATGGACAGGAGTCGGAAAGGTGTTGTCAACAATCAGCGGCACCCCGTGCGAATGCGCAAGACGGGCGAACTTCTCTATGTCCAGGACCCTCACCCCCGGATTGGAGAGAGTCTCCCCGAAAACGAGTTTGGTGTTGGGTCTGAACGCCTTGGCTATCTCCTCCTCCGGCGCGTCCTGATCCACGAACGTCACCTCTATGCCCATCTTGCGGAGCGTGGTGCCGAGAAGGTTGAAGGTACCCCCATAGATGCTGGCCGTGCTGACGATATGTCCGCCGCACTCGCATATATTGAAGCAGGCGAAGAAGTTGGCCGCCTGGCCAGAAGAGGTCAGCATGGCGGCGACACCGCCTTCAAGAGCCGCTATCCTCGACGCCACATGGTCGTTGGTGGGGTTCTGCAGGCGGCTATAGAAGTATCCGCCCTCCTCAAGGTCAAACAGACGGGCCATCTGCTCGCTGTTTTCGTATTTGAATGTCGTGCTCTGCACGATAGGAATCTGCCTGGGCTCCCCTTTTCCGGGGCAATAGCCGGCCTGCACGCAAAGCGTGTCAATCGATGGCTTTCTGCTCATTGTTCTCTGTACGATTTGCGGCAAAGTTAAGCCTTTTTTAGAAGTTGTTTTGAATTTATTTGTCATAAATCAAAACAAGCTCTTAGTCGTCCGCAAGAATTTCAAGTCCGAGATCATCGATGAGGCACTCGATTTCAGCAGAATTCTCAATCCAGTTTTTGATTTCCTTTGACATAACTTCTTTCGTTTTGTTGATGCAAAGTTACGCCCCGGTTTTGTCAACCTTTGACAATGATGAAAATTTAGTAACCGTTAAAAAATAAGTTGCATCACCTTTGGCAATCTTTTTGGTCAATATTCCTTTTTTCATCAGTCATGTGCCACCGGCACACTCCTTCTTCAAAAAGAAATCTATCCTCAAAAATCTTTGCCAAATCTGCGGCAACTTATTTTTTGCCGATTACTTATTGGAAATATTCTCCGAACTCCCTCCTCACATACTCCCTGATATACGAGACAAGTTCCGGAGAGTCAAGCGGCAGCACATCCCCGCCGAGCCCCGCGCAGAAGCGGCACACCCCGGCGTAATTATAGACCTCCGCGTCCAGCAGCCACGCGCCGTCCTTCCAGGACTGCGGCAAGCTCCCGACAAGCCCCGAAGCATCACCGTCGAGGGGCCTCAGAAACTTCTCCGCAAGCGGGTACTCCTCCACGAGCAGGTTCTTGGCCAGCACGCTGAGCAGCAGCCGCACACGCTTCCCCTCTGTCCCGCTCATCCTGAATATGTCCACCTTCTGCATCCGGTGGGCTTCCTCGGCCTGCCAGCCTTCGTCCAGAACCTCAACCTCCTCTATCCTCGATATCCTGAACACCTTGTTGCGCCCGTCCTCCAGGTCATAAGCCCAGACGTCGGAGAAGTCGGTGGTAAATCCGAAAGGCTCCACAAGGCGGTCGCGGACGGTGTGGGAATGTCCGGACTCGTAGTTTTTAAGCACTGCCCGGCACTTCCGCTTTACAGCCTCGGAGAGGGCCTCCACATTGGCCGACATGAAGCGGCGGTCCACAAAATCGGCTATCGAAGTGCTCTGATAGATGACGGCGAGTTTGGATTTGAGATTGGCTTTCAGCGCATTGCCACGATCGAGCCTGTCCAGCAGGCTGTTCACCAGATACGCCTCCTCCTCTGAGAAGTATATGAGCCTGTCGAAGTCGGGCGCCTCGGCGGGAAGTTTACCGAGTTTGAAAACACCGCCCGGCAGGCGCGACACGGCAAAGCCCGCCCCCTTGAACGTGTCTATGTAGCGATAAACCGTGCGCCATGACATGCCGAGTTTCGAGGCCAGTTCGTCGACGCTGTAATTGACGCTCCCCGACATCAGCTTCATCAGGCGCAGCATCCGCTCTATCTTCGGCTGGTCCATCTCCTATTCTTCAGGAAGCGCCTTCACGGGATGCCGGTCGCTGTTGCGCGCACCAAGCTTCATCAGCTTGCCGGACGTGTTTATTATGCTCTGTCCCTGAGGCGAGAGTTTGAGAAGTCCGCGGTCATACTCGGCCTGAGCCTTCTCAAGCGACTTGCCGACAGCCTCATAACGCTCCATGAACTGTCCCACCCTGTCGATCATCTCCTCCGCAAGGGCATATACCTTCTCATGGTCACGGGCCTGCGCCACCTGAGTCCAGGTGAGTTCCACCATCTTCAGCGCGCCATAGAGAGACTGCTCATCGGCGATATAGACATTCTGGTCAGCCGCCTTGCGCCACAAGTCCGGCTCCGCGTTCAGCGCCGTCCACAGCGCCCCCGTATTCGGAACGAACATGATCACATAGCCCGCGGAGACCTTGGGGGCTTTGACGCAGGAAGAGTAATCCTTGGCCGAAAGTTCCTTGACATGCTTCTTGAGGCTTTCGAGGTGATTCTTCAGGGCGGCCCTGCGCGCCGGCTCGTCCTCGGCATTGACATAATCGATATATGCCGTCAAGGACACTTTCGAATCTATGATGACTTCCCTGCGCTCGTCCAGATGCAGTATGACGTCCGGGCGCAGGTTGCCGTTCACGACGGTCTGCGTGTCGTAGTGAACCCCGCGTGTGAGTCCCTGCGAAGAGAGGAGTTCCTCGAGTATGGTCTCACCCCAGTCACCCTGGACCTTGCTGCCGTGCTTGAATGCCGCGGCAAGCTCATCGGCGCTGCGTCTCGCCGCGTCGCTGTGCTCCATCAGGCTCCTTATGCGTTCACGCATCTCCCCGTTGCGCTCGGCCTGCTCCTTGCTGTTCTCGGCCATCGCCTTGCGGAGCTCGGAGATGTTCTCGCGGAGCGGGTCCACTATGCGCCCCAGGCTCTCCCCGCTCGACTCGGAGAACTCTTTCTGCCTGGCTTTCAACATGTCGCCGGTATCGGCCTTGAGCTGCGCGCTCATCTTCGCCACAGTCTCGTCGAAACGCTTCTGCAGCAGCGCCACCGCTTCGTCCTTCTCCGACGATAGCCTCCGCTCGTACTCCTCCTTGACGGCACGCAGATTGTCCTCCGCCTCATGCCGCACGGCAGCCTCCGCGCCGCGCACGGCGCGCCTGACGAAAAGCAGGGCCACGAAAGCGCTGAGAGCAAGCCCCGCAACAAATGCCAAAAGAATCTCCATATCCTACAAAATTACATAAAACTTTTGTTAGATTTGCCCTCCGTTATGAAAAGAAACTCCATCATCTCCGCACTCATCCTGCTCGTCCTCGCAGGGTGTTCCGGACAGAAGCCGGTCACGCCCCGCAGCGGCGACCTGGTATTCGTGGGCATCCCGATGAACTACAGCCTCGACAGGGGTTCGATGTCAGAAGCCATCAGCGCAGCGACATCCGACAGCACCGGACTCAACCTGATACACGTGGCCATACTGGAAACCGCAGCCAACTCGACCTGGATAATAGACGCCACGATAAAACGGGGCGTGGACAGGCATCCGCTCGACACGTTCATCAGAGACTTCACCCTCAGGGACGGCACCCTCCCGACATTCATGCTCATGCGTCCCGAGGTGAGCGCGGCCGAGGCGGAACAGTTCGTCCGCAACGCCAAGAAATACCTCGGGCAGCCGTATGACGTATATTTCCTGCCGGACAACGGAGCCATGTATTGCAGTGAACTCGTGTACAACAGCTACATCACCCCTTCCGGAGAGCGGCTCTTCAGCGAGGCCCCGATGAATTTCCTCGACAAAGACGGCAACATGCCCCAGTACTGGACTCAGCTCTTCGCCCGCCTGGGAGAGGAAGTGCCGCAGGGCATCCCCGGGACCAATCCGCAAAAAATGGCGACAGAGAAAACCCTGTCGCCACTCGAAATCGATCTCAGATAGCGCCCGGCTATCTCAGCACGCCGCCTATCTCTATCCTGCAGTCGGCAGGAGCCTTGATGTTCCCGTCGATGATGACGTCATCGCAGCTGTCCGCCTTGATGAACCCGGTGCGCGGGTTCTTGATCGACGGCACTGCGCCCTTTATGGTGGCGCGGACATCGGAATACTCGAAGGCGAGATCCGCATCCGGCTCGAAAGTGCAGTCCTCAAGCACGAGTGAATCAGCATAGCAGAGCGGCTGAGTGCCGCCTATGCGGCATCTGACAAGGCGGAGATTCTTGGAATGCCAGCCGAGATATTCCCCGTTGATGAACGAATCATATACTGTCACGTTCTCCGTCTCCCAGAGGGAATCCTTGCTCTGCAGGTCACTGTCCCGGATCTCGACATTGCGCGCATGCTGGAACGAGTAGTTGCCCTCCAGACGGAAGTTGCGCACCTTTATGTCGCTGCAATGCATGAAAATATAGTCAGCCTTGGTGGCGAACACGTTGTCCAGCTCGATGTCGCGGCAGGACCAGAACGTCTCCTGCGCGCAGTTCATGTTGACATTGCGGAGCCTGATACCCTCCATCTCCCGGAACATCTTGGGCGCGTCCACGATGCAGTCCGTCATCTCGCAGCCGGTACTGTGCCAGAGCGAGGAGCGCGCACTCTCCGCGAAGTAGCAGTCGCGCACCTTGAAGCGGTCGCAGCACCAGAAGACATACTTGCCCTCGAAACGGCACTTGTAAGCCTCTATATCAGAAGTCTCCTTGAGCGACGACTCCCCCGGATGAATGGTCACGCCCTCCAGAAAGAGGTCGTGCCGGCAATAAAGGGGGCGTTCACCCCCGAATTCCTGGTTAATTATCTCTTGCATAAAAATGAGCGTATCCTGCGAAGATACTCAATTTCGCACAATCGGCAAAACCCCGCACGGGGAGCAGGTTTGCTTTATTGCCGCCAATCAATTAACTTTGCGCGGACTAAAATCCTAATATCTATGTCACTGAACATTTCCGACAGGGCGCGTACCATGCCCGCCTCAGCAATCAGGAAGCTGGTTCCGCTCGCAGACGCGGCCAAGGCTCGCGGCATCAAGGTATACCACCTCAATGTAGGGGCTCCGGACATCAAGTCCCCCGACTGTGCCGTCAACGCGGTAATGGACAGGTGCAGGACCATGCACCATCTGTCCTACACCAACTCCGCGGGCCTGATGGAACTCCGGGAAGGACTCGTCAACAAATACTATAAGAAGATAGGCATCGATATCGAGGTGCCCGAACTGCTCGTGGAAGTGGCCGGAAGCGAGGCGTTCGCCTGCGCGATGCAGATTGCCGCCAACCCGGGAGACGAGATCATCGTGGTCGAGCCTTACTATACCAACTACCAGACTTTCGCCTACCTCAACGGCATCACCCTCAAGGCTGTCCACAGCGACATCCGCCAGGGATTCGCGATTCCGGACATATCCGAATTCGAGAAAGTCCTCACGGACCGCACCAGGGCAGTGCTCATCAGCAACCCGTGCAACCCGTCCGGCAAACTCTTCACCAGAGACGAGATGCTCGCCATCGGCGAATTCTGCCGCAGGCACGACCTCTTCTTCATCTGCGACGAGGTATATCGCGAGTTCTGCTACACCGATGAGCCGCACTTCTCCGCCCTCAACATCCCGGGCTGCGAGCAGAATGTGATAATGGTGGACTCGGTATCCAAGAGATACAATCTCTGCGGAGCCAGGATAGGCTGCATCATATCCCACAACAAGGATGTGATGGCCGCCGCGATGAAGTTCGCCCAGTCCCGCCTCTGCCCTCCGGTATTGGGACAGTACGCGGCAATCGGGGCGCTTGACACGCCGCAGTCATATTTCGATGAGGTCAAGGCCGAATACATAAGGCGCCGCGACTGCGCTGTCAGACGGCTCAACGAGATTCCGGGCGTCTATGCCCCTACCCCTATGGGAGCGTTCTACGCGGTGGCGGAGCTGCCGGTGGACGACGCGGAGGACTTCGCGAAATGGATGCTGACAGACTTCAGCCTCGACGGGCAGACCACCATGGTCACGCCGGCCGCCTCTTTCTACACGACCCACGATGCCGGGAAGAAGCACATCCGCCTCGCGTATGTGCTTGAAGTGCCGGAGCTTGAAAAGGCCCTGCACATACTCGCGGAAGGTCTCGCAAAGTACAGCCGATGAAACCGCAGTTCAGCACGCTCGCCGAGATCTACGAACACTCCGTCACCTCCTTCCCGAAAAGGACGGCGTCCGAGTTCGTAGGAGGGGCCCAGAGCTACACCTACGCGCAGTTCAGAGACTGCTGCGACAACATCTCCAAGCGCCTGTCCAACTTCGGGATCGGAGCCGGCGACAAGGTGGCCATACTGTCGGAGAACTCGCCCAACTGGAGCGCGGCATTCTTCGCGATCACGGTCTACGGGCGCATCGCCATACCGATGCTGCCGGAACTCTCCGCCGGCGAGGTGGAGAACATCCTCGTCCACTCCGAAGCCAAGGCTATCTTCGTCTCCAAGAAACAGCTGCCCAAGCTGAGCGAGGAGGCGATAGGACGCCTCAAGCTCGTCATAGCCATAGGCGACCTGAGTTTCATCAAGGCGGAAGGCAGTTCCTACACCTGCGACGGCAAAGTCAGCCGCCCGACGGCCCTGGACACGGCCGCGATTCTCTACACTTCCGGCACCACCGGCAAGGCGAAGGGCGTGATGCTGTGCCACAGGAACTTCTGCACCAATGTGCTCACCTCATGGTACAGCTACAAGATAGGCCCGAGAGATGTCTTTCTCTCCATACTTCCGATGGCCCACACCTACGAGATGAGCATCGGCATGCTCTACCCGTTCGCGATGGGAGCGAAGGTGGAGTATCTCCAGAAAGTGCCCACCCCGTCCATCCTCATCGCGACGCTCGCCAAGATCAGGCCTACGGCTATGCTTTCGGTGCCTCTCATCATAGAGAAGATCTACCGCAGCAGCATCGTCCCGACCATCAGCAAGAGCAAGTTCCTGTCCTACCTCGACAAGCACGCCAAAGGGTTGCTCTACACCATGGTGGGAATGAAGCTCAAGAAGACTTTCGGAGGCAGGATAGGGTTCTTCGGCATCGGAGGCGCCAAGCTCGACCCGGAAGTCGAGGTATTCCTCAAGAAGGCCAGATTCCCTTACGCGATAGGCTACGGTCTCACGGAGACGGCTCCGCTCATCTGCTCAGCCGCGCCGCGACGTACCTGGCCAGGCACGACAGGCAGGCCCGTCAAGGGCATTGAGGTCAAGCTGGAAGACGTCAACCCACAGACCGGAGAGGGCGAAATCTGCGTCAAGGGGCCGAACGTGATGCTCGGATACTACAAGGACTACGAACGCACGGAATCGGTGCTCAGCCAGGACGGCTGGTTCCGCACGGGCGACCTGGCCAGCGTCGACAAGAAGGGACGCTACTCCATCAAGGGCAGGCTCGGGAGCGTGATTATCGGCGCGTCCGGAGAGAACATCTACCCGGAGGAGATTGAGAATGTGATCAACAGCATGGAGGGCATCGGAGAGTCGCTCGTCGTACAGAGAGACGGCAAACTGGTGGCCCTGGTCCAGTTCAACGACAACATCATAGACTGGGACCTCGAGGGGCAGGACAAGTTCATCGAAGACATCGAAGCGCGCCAGAAAGCCATACTCGACTTCGTGAACTCCAAGGTGAGCCGCTTCATGAACATCAAGTCCGTGGAGATCCAGAAGGAGCCGTTCATACGCACGGCGACCCACAAAATCAAGCGCTTCCTCTACGAGAAGAAGAAAAACTAGCGGAGAGCCGCCAGGTCAAGCACCAGAGCGCGGGTCTTCTCCCAGCCGAGACAAGGGTCGGTGATGGAGCGTCCATATACTCCTTCACCGGCTTTCTGGTTTCCGTCCTCGATATATGACTCTATCATAAGGCCTTTCACAAGACGGAAGATGTCGGAATTGTGCCTGGTGCTATGGAGCACCTCCTTGGAGATGCGGATCTGCTCAAGGTATTTCTTGCCGGAGTTGGAGTGGTTCGCATCGACTATCACGGCAGGGTTGGAGAGCCCGCTCTGCGCATACAGCTCCGCCAGCTGCTCCAGGTCCTCATAGTGATAGTTGGGATGGGTGTTGCCGCGCGAGTCCACATATCCCCTCAGGATTGCATGCGCCAGGGGATTGCCCTTGCTCTCCACCTCCCAATTGCGGTAGATGAAGGTGTGCGGGCTGTGAGCCGCCCGCAGGGCGTTCATCATCACGGAAAGGTTGCCCCCAGTAGGGTTCTTCATGCCTACCGGAATATCAAGGCCGCTCGCCGTGAGGCGGTGCTGCTGGTTCTCCACGGAACGGGCCCCGACAGCCACGTACGACAGCAGGTCGGAGAGGTATTTGTGATTCTCAGGATAGAGCATCTCGTCGGCGCACGAGAACCCCGTCTCGTTGAGGGCGCGCATGTGGAGTTTGCGTATGGATATCAGGCCCTTGAGCATGTCTGAATGGGCGTTTGGATCCGGCTGGTGCAGCATCCCCTTGTAGCCCTCGCCCGTGGTGCGGGGCTTGTTGGTGTAGATGCGCGGCACAATCACTATCTTGTCTTTCACCTGCTCCTGAAGTCCGCGCAGACGGGCGATGTAGTCAATCACGGCATCTTCGCGGTCAGCCGAGCACGGGCCGATCACGAGCAGCAGCTTATCGCTCTTCCCGGTGAAGATGTCCGCTATCTGTTTGTCATTGGCCGCCTTGGCAAGCACACCATCCTCGGAGACAGGATACATCTCCTTGATCTCCTGCGGGATGATCAACTTGCGCTTGAAATCCATATTCATATCACTTTCACTTTTTCTTGTCAAACCACGACCGTCTCAAGGTCGAAAGCCGCATCATTTCTTTCATCGTCTGCTCGTCGGAATCCCGGACCGCGTCCCGCAGCTCGCCGAACCTGTCCATGAACAGGTCCATCTGGCCGAGAAGTTCCTCCCTGTTCTCAAGGAAAAGTTCCGTCCACATCTCCTCGTTGATCCGCGCGATGCGGGTGAGGTCACGGAACGAGTCTCCGGTGTAGTCCACCAGATGCCGGGAATCCTTGCAGGTCATCAGCGCCACGGCTATGCAGTGCGTCAGCTGCGAGAGGAAACCCACCATCTCGTCATGCTTCTCGGGACTCAGGGACGAAATCTTCCCGAAGCCCATGTCGCGGGCCATATCCTCCACTACAGCAATGTTTTCCGGCGTATTGCGCAGAGTCGGGGTGATGATGAAATTGGCACCCTTGAATATGCTCGCATCGCTGTTCTCTATCCCCGAGAATTCCCTTCCGGCCATAGGATGTGCCGGGACGAACTCGGCTCTGCCGCCCAGCATCTCCTGGACGACCGGGACCACGCAGGCCTTGACGCCCGAGACATCCGTGAGGATGGCCCCACGGCGCAGATACTTCCCGTTGGAGCGCACCCAATCCACGAACACACGCGGATACAAGGCGGAGACGACTATGTCGAATCTTCCGATATAATCGTGGTCAGGGCTCGTATGCCCGCTTGCAATCCAGCCCTTGCGCAAGGCGAAATCCAACGCCTCCCTGCGGTCGGAGATGCCTCCCACCTCATATCCGGCGGAGCTCAGGGCAGCGGCGTAGGAGCCGCCCATAAGACCGAGCCCGACTATCAGAACCTTGCGCGCCATCATTGCTCCCCCATCAGGTAGTCGGTACCGAAGCGCAGTGCAAGCGCATCGCACAGCACTGCCGCCACCATGCTCGTCACCACTATGCATATACGGCGGACGATGGCGGGGTCGTGCCGGCCCTTGAGATTGAGATCAACTTCCTCGCCCCTGCGGAAATCCACAGTCTTCTGAGACTTGAACACAGACGGCGTAGGGCGTACTGCCATGTTGAACACCAGTGGCATGCCGTTGCTGATGCCGCCGTTGATGCCGCCGCTGTTGTTGGTGGATGTCACGACACGGCCTCCCTCGATGCGGAAGGGGTCGTTGGCGCTGGAACCGCGCATGCCGGAAAGGCCGAAACCGGCCCCGAATTCGATGCCTTTGATCCCGCCTATGGCGAAAACGGCTCTGGAAATCATCCCCTCAAGCGAATCAAACCACGGCTCCCCCACTCCGGCGGGCAGGCCGCAGACGGCGCACTGCACCACTCCGCCGACGGAATCCCCGTCAGCCTTGGCCGCAAGTATCTCGGCTCCCATCGCCTCCGCGACATCGTCGAGGACGGGGAATGGTTTGTCCTCCAGGATGCTGATTTCCGCCGCCGGATCAAGTGAGAACGGCCTGTCGCTCACATCGCCGCAGCGCAGGATATGAGTGCCGACAGTGATTCCCCTGGAGCGCAGGGCCGTCAGGCATATCGCCCCGGCGGCCACCACGCCGGCAGTCACACGTCCGGAGAAATGTCCGCCTCCGCGCAGGTCCTCAAACCCGTGATATTTCATCTCGGCGACAAAGTCGCTGTGGGACGGGCGTGCGACGCCTTCTTGATAATCAGAGCTGCGCACATTCTCGTTGGGGATGACAATAGTGAGCGGAGCCCCGGTAGCATACCCATTATGTACTCCACTGATTATCTGATAATTGTCATTCTCTACACGGGCAGTGTCAAGTTGTCCGGCAGGACGGCGGCGCGAGAGCTGCGAGGCGATGAACGCGTCATCCACCCTCACTCCCGGGGCAAGTCCGTCCAGCACGACACCCACAGCGGGGCCGTGACTCTCGCCGAATACCGTCAGGATGACGCTTGTGCCGATGGAGTTTTTCATGTGTCTCAGAATGAACCGGCCACCTTCAGCTTGTCGCAAAGGGTGCCCAGCTCCGTGAGCATGCTGCGCCCTTCTCGGGTGTCGATGTTGCCGTCGAGTTCAACATAGAAGTAGTAGTTCCACATCAGCCCCTTCATCGGACGGCTGCGCAGGCAGCTCATGTTGTAGCCGTGCGCGCCTATTATGTTCAGGGTCTTGGCCAACGAACCGGCTTCGTTCTTCACCGTGAACATGAGTATGAAGTGGCTGTCGCGGGTCTTGCTGAAAGACTGGGCGCGGGAGAACGCGGCGAAGCGGGTGGTGTTGACACTGGCCTCGTTGATGCGGGCCTCAATGACCTTAAGGCCGTAAATCTCAGCGCATTCCGCGCTCCCGATGGCCGCCATTCCCACATCGCCGGTCTCGGCGACCATCTTGGCGGCAGATGCCGTGTTGGGATATTCGTGCGAGGTGAATCCGTGCCTGCGTATATAGTCGGCGCACTGGGACAGGGCCTGCGGATGGCTGAGCACCTGCGTGACCGTATCCAGGCTCGCGCCGTCACAACCCAGAAGGTTCTGCACAGCTTCTATGGCCTCCACCTTGTTTATGTACAGCGGGCCGGAGAACATCAGGTCCGTGACCGCGGCGACCTCCCCGGCGGAACTGTTCTCGAACGGCAGCACCGCCGTGTCGCAGTCTCCTGACGCACAGGCACTGTAAGCGCTCTCGAAGTCGCTGAACGGGACAAGTTCCGCACCCGGGAACATCCTGGAAGCGGCGATGCCAGCAAAAGCCCCCGGCACTCCGCAGTATGCGACACGCATCCCGGAGAGCAGGCGTCTCTGATACTTGCGCGACAGGGCCATCAGTTCCTGCTCGAAACTGACAAAATACTCTCTGATAGTGTCATCTTTGACAAGCGCCGAATTGCGCCTTATCACTTCCGCTTCACGTGCGGGGTCAGAGACCGGGAGAGCTTCCCTGCGCTTGATGTCAGCCACCAGGCCGCATTCAGCCATGCGCTGCTCGAAAAGTTCTGCCAACTTGGAATCTATCTCATTGATTCTCCCTCTGATATCTTCAAGACCGTCCATAAAAACAACTTGTACCCCCTAGGCGAATCGAACGCCTATCGTAGGAACCGGAATCCTAAATTTTATCCATTAAACTAAGGGGGCGGTTCTCGGATGGCAAAAATACGAAAATTTTTTCGCATTTTTGCCGTGGTATTAAAACTACATGAATATGAAGACTGCTTATGTGTTCCCGGGACAGGGCGCCCAATTCTCCGGAATGGGCAAGGACCTGTACGACAACAGCCTTAAGGCCCGCGAGATGATGGAGAGGGCCAACGAGATTCTCGGCTTCAGAATCACCGATATAATGTTCTCGGGCAGCGATGAAGACCTGCGTGCGACGAAGGTCACCCAGCCTGCCATATTCCTGCATTCTGTCTGCCTCGCCCTCTGCAGCGACGACCTGCCCGCACCGGACATGGTAGGCGGACACTCCCTCGGTGAGTTCTCGGCCCTCGTGGCCTGCGGAGCCGTCGATTTCGAGTCCGCGCTCAGACTTGTGGCCGTGCGCGCCAGCGAGATGCAGAAATGCTGCGAGGCCAACCCCGGCGGGATGGCCGCCATCATAGGACTCCCGAACGAGAAGGTTGAGGAAATCTGCGCGGGTATCAGCGGAATCGTCATCCCGGCCAACTACAATTGCAACGGCCAGGTGGTCATCTCCGGAGAGAAGCAGGCCGTAGAAGCCGCCTGTGAGGCGATGAAGGCCGCAGGTGCCAAGAGAGCCCTTCCGCTCAGCGTCAGCGGGGCTTTCCACTCCCCTCTCATGGAAGCGGCCCGCGTGGAACTGGGCAAGGCGATAGAGAAGACCGAGGTCAGGACTCCTTCCTGCCCAATCTACCAGAACGTCACGGCGAAGCCGGAGACAGACCCTGCAAGGATCAAGGACAACCTCCTGCAGCAGCTCACCTCCCCGGTGAAGTGGACGCAGACCGTGGAGAACATGCTCGCGGACGGAGCCACCATCTTCAGAGAGCTGGGCCCGGGGAATGTACTACAGGGCCTGATCAAGCGAATCGCCTCTTCGGCAGGAGCCGAAGTCACAATCGGCTAATCGTCCCAAGGCTCACGCCCGCAGGCGACGCCTTCAACAGAAAAATCAGGCCCCGGAGCATCGCTCCAGGGCCTGATCAAGCGTATCACCTCTCCGGCAAGAAGCCGGAGTCACAATCTGTTAGACACCTCCGAAGGCGCTGTATCCACCGTCCACAGGGACGACGATACCGGTGACGAAGGATGAGATGTCACTGAGAAGATAGAGCATCGTTCCTACCAGATCCTCAGGTTCGCCGAACTTGTGGGTCGGAGTATTGGCGATGATCTTCTTGCCGCGAGGCTTCAGCTCCCCGGTCTGCTCGTCAGTGAGCAGGAAGCGGTTCTGGTCGGTGAGGAAGAAGCCCGGAGCGATGGCGTTGCAACGGATTCCGAGCTGGGCCACATGGACAGCATACCACTGGGTGAAGTTGTTGATGGAGCCCTTGGCGGCAGAGTATGCCGGAATCTTCGTGAGAGGACGGATGGCGTTCATGGAGGAGATGTTGAGCACATTTCCCTTGCCCGCCTCGATCATGTCCGTGGTGAAGACCATGGTGGCGAGCAGCGTTCCCTTGAAATTAAGGTCGTACACCTGCTGGAAACCGTCCAGGCCCAGTCCATAGAAAGTGTCGGCGAGGTTGTCGTCCTTGGTCATCTGCTCCACCTTGCAGGTGGCCTTCGGGGAGTTGCCTCCGGCGCAGTTGATGAGGATGTCTATCTTGCCGAGCTTCTCGTGGATAAGGTCGCGGGCAGCGATGAGGGCTTCCTTGTCAAGCGTGCTGGCGGAAATGCCGAGGCACTTGACACCGAACTCCTTGGCGATGGCTTCGCCCTTGGCCGGGTTGTCAGCGCTGCGGCTGATCACCGCAAGGTTGACGCCGGCCTCGGCCAGGCCCCTCGTGAGAGCCATGCCGAGAATACCGAAACCGCCCGTGATGACGCAGTTGCGTCCTTTCAAATCATCGAATGACCATTTCATAAGGCAGTCCTCCTATTTGTCGAACAGCCTTCTGATATGCCTCTCGCAGAGATTCTCGATCACCTGCTCGCCGATGACGTCGGTGTGCTTCTCAAGAGCCGGGTAGTACTCGTCACCGAGTTCAGCGGCGATCTTGTAGCTGACATGGATGAGCTGGCGGAAAGAAGGATTGTAGAGAGGGTCGGCCTGATTGTGGCGCATCGTGCGGGCGTAGGTGTCCGCATCCCACTTCTCCACCTCTTCAGGGGTAGGAAGGGCGTTGACATCGACGTCAATCACGGTCGCATACGGCACAGTCAGCTCAGCCATGCGGCCGAGAGCATTGATATAAATCTTCTTGGCGAGTTTGAGAGCCTCAGGGTCGGCTACGGCAAGTCCGATATTCTCCTCAAGCCAGGTCGTGCCTGCGGTCTTGATGTGGATACCCTTGTCGTACTTCTGGATGAGACGGCCCATGATCGGGTAGATGGAGAACTTGTCAGATCCTGAGTGGATGCTGAGCTTGAGGTTGTCCATGAGACCGAACTCCTTGACCGCGAAATCGATCACGAGCAGATCCTCCTCGAACTCCTTCTCGAACTGCTTGACATCCCCGCGATAGTCCACACCCTTGTTGAAACGGCCCGTGAACTTAGGAGCGATGGTCTGTGCAGGCACCTTCTGGGAAGCGAGAGCGCTGAGGATGAAGAGAATCTCGACCGGAGTCTGAGGATCGTTGACCTCATCCATGGATACCTCGGTCACGAAGTTGCCCTCACCCTTCTTCTCGGCGATATGGCGGTAGATGCGGCCAGCCTCCTGAACAGCGAAGAGGTAGCGGTCGGCAATAGCGCGGACCTGAGCCTCAGACACCTCGAACGGCTCGGCGATGCCAGGGATGGCGAGAGAGCCGATGAAGCGTGCGTTATCCTTGACGAATGCGTCAACATCCTTAGGGTCAGCCGGCTTGCCGATATAGTCAGCCACATCGATGGTGAAGAAGTCGGACGCGTCGATAAAACGGTCCACATTGTTCATGTTGATATGGTCGGCATCAACGAAATACTGTCCGGTATAGCCAAGCGCCTTCACGGCAGCATCCGCCTCTGCACGGGTGGACATAGGCTCGGTGTGCACGATCTGGTGCTCACGGTTGGACTTGTTCCACACCGGCACGAAGTGAACTCCGAACTCCTTCTCAGCCTTGAGAAGGGCCTTGAGCTGTGACACGCCCTCGTGTGCGAAACGGTCACCTACTCCGAAAGAATATTTTCCAATTTTCATCATAACTGATTGGTTATTTGTTTGTTGTTTATGCAATATAAGTACCCGCGACTGTATCTCCGCCGTGTCCCGTCCAGTTGGTGTGGAAGAACTCGCCGCGCGGACGGTCGGTGCGCTCGTAGGTGTGCGCGCCGAAGTAGTCGCGCTGAGCCTGGAGAAGATTGGCAGGAAGCCTTCCGCAGCGGTAGCCGTCATAGTATTCGAGGGCAGCGCTGAGGGTAGGTGCAGGCACGCCGTTCACGATAGCCTGTCCGAGCACGTTCCTCCAACCCTGCTGAGCCTCGGCGAGCTTGTCGCAGAAATAAGGGTCGAGAAGGATGTTGGCGATGTCAGGATTCTTGTCGAAAGCCTCCTTGATCTTGCCGAGGAAAACGCTGCGGATGATGCAGCCGCCCCTCCACATGAGGGCGATTCCGCCATAGTTGAGATTCCATCCGTATTCCTTGGCGGCTGCGCGCATGAGAGTGTAACCCTGCGCATAAGACACCACCTTGGCGGCGAAGAGGGCCTTGCGGAGATCCTCGAGGAAGGCCTTCCTGTCACCTGTGAACTTGACAGGCGAAGGACCCTGGAGAATCTTGGATGCCGCAACCCTCTCCTCCTTCTGGGCTGAGAGGCAGCGTGCGAACACGGCCTCGCCGATGAGGGTGAGAGGCACGCCGGCGTCGAGAGCGGCCACAGCAGTCCACTTGCCGGTACCCTTCTGGCCGGCGGTGTCGAGGATATAGTCAAGCACATACTTGCCGTCCTCGTCCTTCTTGGCGAGGATGTCGCGGGTAATCTCGATCAGGTAGCTGTCCAGGTCGCCCTTATTCCACTCGGCGAACACCTCGTGCATCTCCTCGTTTGTCATGCCGAGGATATCTTTCATGATCTGATAGCACTCGCAGATGAGCTGGATGTCACCGTACTCGATTCCGTTGTGCACCATCTTCACAAAGTGGCCGGCACCGCCTTCGCCGACCCAGTCGCAGCACGGAGTGCCGTCCGCGACCTTGGCGCAGATGCCCTGGAAGATAGGCTTCACATAAGGCCACGCGGCAGGCGATCCGCCAGGCATCATGGAAGGGCCGTTGAGGGCACCCTCCTCTCCGCCGGACACGCCGGTGCCGACATAGAGAAGACCCTTGCTCTCCACATACGCGGTGCGGCGCGTGGTGTCAGGGAAATGGGTGTTGCCGCCGTCGATGATGATGTCTCCCTTGTCAAGGAGAGGGATGAGCTTGTCGATGAAGTCATCCACGGCCTGGCCGGCCTTAACCATCAGGAAGACCTTGCGCGGGCTCTTCAGTGAAGACACGAAATCCTCCAGAGAGCGGGCCCCGTAGATGTTCTTGCCCTTGCCGCGTCCCTCCATGAACTTGTCAACCTTCTCCACAGTGCGGTTGAATACACTGACATGGAAGCCTTTGCTCTCCATGTTGAGGACCAGGTTCTCGCCCATTACGGCAAGTCCGATAAGTCCGATGTCTGAAACTGGTTTCATATTATTTGTCTGTTGATTGATTTACTTTGAAGCCCAATGCCTCGAGAGCCCCTGCCAGAGCGGTGTCGCCGCCTTTCAGCTTGAGCGTGAACGCTGACGGCTCCCTGCGTACAGGATAATCGCCGCGCAGTTTCTCGAACAACTCGAGGTTTCCGCGCAGCCTCCCGCTGTCCTCAAGGACATCATAAGTGTAGAGTACCGCCTCCGAGAGCACCTCCTGACGGGTCTTGCCGGCCGCGTCAATGCCGAATTCGAGAGGCATGGAAGGCGACGGGATGTCCCCCGGGAACCAGTCCGTGAGCGGAAGTCCGAGGACCTCCGAGACCGTGCGCACGCTGGCCGCGGTACCGTTGGCCTTGCCGTCGGCGCTGTAGCCCGCGATATGCGGGGTCGTGATGTCCAGCAGCGAGACGAGTTCCGGATCAAGGTCAGGCTCACCTTCCCACACGTCGAGTACGCCTCCGGCGATCGCGCGGGCCTTGAGAGCCTGCTTGAGCGCGGCATTGTCCACAACCGGCCCGCGGGAAGAGTTGACAAGTATCTGTGACGGGCTCATCTTCCCGATACGCTCCGCATCAAAAAGGTGCCATGTGGCATCCTCTCCATCCCGGGACAGCGGCACATGCAGTGTGATTATGTCGCTCCGGCGGAGAATCTCATCCAGAGACACGAAACCTCCGTTCCCCTCCCTGCGCTCGCGCGGAGGGTCGTTGAGCAGCACCTTCATGGCGAGAGCCGAGGCGGCCTGCGCCACCTTGGAGCCCACATTGCCTACGCCCACCACGCCGAGGGTCTTTCCCTCAAGGTCGAATGAGCGCATCCTCGAGAGACTCACCAGCACGGAACTCATATACTGCTTGACCGACCAGGAGTTGCATCCCGGGGCGTTCCGCCAGATGATGCCGTGCTCCTCGCACCAGCCGGTGTCGATATGGTCGAAGCCTATCGTCGCGGTGGCTATCACTTTGACGGAAGATCCCTTCAGCAGGGACTCGTCACAGATGGTTCTCGTGCGGGTGATGATGGCGTCAGCATCCCTGACCACTTCCGGGGTCGTCTCCTTGCCGGGGAGATACACCACCTCCGCGTAAGGCTCGAGAACCCCGCGGAGGAAAGGTATCTTGTTGTCGCAAACTATCTTCATCTCAGTCCTTGAATCTCTCAGGATATGCCCAGAGCCCCAGGGCAGGGTTGGAGATGTAGTAGATCTCCTCGCCGTCCGGCATGGTGTTCCAGCCGTCCTTAAGCCTCTCAGGATGATAGTGTTCCATTATGCTGTCGAGGTCGCCGTACTTGAATCCGACGCTCTCTATCTCTTCCTTGCTCATGTCCGGGCCCGGGCAGTACGTGATGGTGAAACGTCCCTCGGACGAACCGTGGATAAGGTGGGCCGAGGCGCCGAGATTCTCCTGGAGGTCGGCATTGTTCTCCGTGGCCTCAAGAGTATGTGGCGTGCCCTTGTAGCCGTACTTGCGTATCAGGCCGTCGATCGTCTTGTCCTCCCCGAATTCCTTGAGGGCCGGGGCCAGCACCACGAGTTCCGCCCCGTCGGCAAGGGCCATGCGGGTGCGGTAGACGCTCTTGTTGCCGAGCCAGGTGCTCTTGAACTCCTCCGGGTCGAGGTACACGAGGCATTTCTTGATCTCGTGGTCGACCATGATGAAATTGGTCTCCAGGGAGAGGTCGGAAGCCTTCTGGAAGCACTCGAAATCGTCGCCGACAAAAAGGCCCTTGAGTTCCATCTCCCCCGTCTGCTCATTCTTGGCGCGGACGGTGAGCACATATACTATAGGGAGGTCCTTTATGAAATTGGTCCTCGCATACTCCATCACGTCGCGGACAGGAGACTTGGCCCTGCCCATAATGCGCTCCATCCCGTAGGTGGCGCCGATATAATGGCTCTTGTTGATGCCCTCGGAGCCGCCGACTCCCACGAAGATGTTCTTGGTATAGTTCGCCATGCCTATCACCTCGTGAGGCACGACCTGCCCGATAGAGAGAATCAGGTCGAATGACGGGTCAAGCAGGAGTTTGTTGACCTGGGCGGGCCAGCTGTAGTTGAGCCTGCCCTCGGAAACCTTGTTGACATACTCGGCAGGCACCTGCCCCACAGTGACGACATCATTGCGCCAGTCATGCACACGGAAACGGTCGGCCGGGACATGCCCGAACATCGTGCTGATCTGCTCGTCCGTCATCGGAGAATGCGTACCGAGCGCCGGCATCACGTCCGTGAGCGCGTCACCGAAATAGTCATAGACCATCTCGGTGATCGGCCCGGCGTATGAGTTGAGACGGGTGAAGTCCGGCGGCAGAGCCAGCACGCGCTTCTTCGTCCCCATCTTGTCGAAGACCTCCTTCAATATGGCCCTGACCTCATCAGGGCGTATGTTGTCGGTCTTGGAACCTCTTGCGTAGTACAGCATATCTTTCTCTATCTCTTGACGCGGGCGTTACCCTGCCAGATGCTCCATACCTGCTCCTCATCGGCAGGCTGGCCGTAATCGGTGAGGAAGGTAGTGGCAAGCGCGCCGCTCGCCCAGCCGAACTGGATCCACTTCTCAGGCTCCCATCCCCTGAGGACGGCATAGAGAAGTCCGCCCACGAATCCGTCTCCGCCGCCGATGCGGTCGAGGACATGGATCTCACGAGGCTCGACCACATGCCATGTGTCGCCTTCGAGCATGATGGCGCCCCAGTTGTGGCTGTTGGTGTTGTTGACCTGGCGGAGAGTGGTGGCGAACACCTGCGCTCCCGGATACTCCTTCTTCACGCGGCGTATCATCTCCTTGAATCCGTCGATCTTGGAAGCGATGTCCTTGCCGCCGGCTTCAGGTCCCTCGATGCCCAGGCACAGCTGGAAGTCCTCCTCGTTGCCGATGAGGATGTCGGAGACGCTGCATATCTCGGAGAAGATATCGTGGAGTTCCTGCTCGCGGCCCTTCCAGAATGAGGCGCGGTAGTTGAGGTCGAAGCTGATGCGGGTGCCGTATTTCTTGGCGGCGCGGGCTATCTCAAGGCAGAACCTGCTCGTGTCAGGGCTGAGCGCGGCGATGAGTCCGGAGAGGTGGACGATCTGCACTCCCTCCTGTCCGAAGATGCGGTCGAGGTCGAAGTCCTTGACATTGAGGGTGCGTCCCACCTCTCCTGCGCGGTCATTCCACACTCTCGGTCCCCTGGAACCGTAGCCGCTGTCGGCGATATTGATCTGGTGTCTGTAACCCCAAGGTCCGCCCTGAGGCACTTCCGGGCCCTCGAAGTCCATGCCGCGGGAGCGGAGGTTGGACTTGATGAAAGCGGCGAACGGGCTGTCCTTCACGAATGCGGTCAGCACCTTGACAGGAAGTCCGAGGTATGAGGACACGCTGGCCACATTGGTCTCGGCGCTGGTGGCCTGGAGATGCAGCACGTCGCTGCTCTGTACGGGCTGGCCGTTCTCAGGAGTGATGCGGAGTCCCATGCTGGTAGGGACGAGGAGGGCATATTTGCAGCCCTGTTTAAGTGTCATATCCATATTTCTTGAATGTTTCAGTACAACATAACATACAAAGTTAATCAATTATTTGTTCTTTTCAGCTTCCGGAGTTCCTTTCGGAAGCTCCCAGTCCTGCTTCTTCTGAGCGCGCCGCGGAGCCTGGTGAAGCTCTGTGAAGACATTGTTGTCCTCGATGACGATGTCGGAAAGCTGATACTGGTCCGGCTTCTCGGCTATCTCTATGGCCTGCTCGGAGCAGGTGAGGCGGCAGTTCCGGATGGTCACGTGCTCCCCGTACGACATCGGGATGTCCTCGCGGCCCTTCAGGTCGAAGAACTGTGTCCACGGATGCACATAGAATGCCCAGCGGACCTCGCCGGTGATGTTCTCCACCAGCACATATTCATAACGCTGCGGAGTGTCCGGGCGCATCTTCATCTGCAGCAGGCGGGTTGCCCCGTGCACTTCGGAGTCACGCAGGATCACGTTCCGTCCGCCGACGCACTCGCTGCCGAAGGTGATGACGCCGGGGCCCTTGCCGAACCAGCATTTCTCCACGAGTATGTTGTTGTTGACCCCGTTGTCCGGGTCGGTGTCAGCCCACGGGCCCTTGCCGCCCTTGATGGCTATGATGTCATCGTTGACCGAGATGTGGCAGCCGATGATGTGGACATTGTCGCATGCGTCCAAGTCGATGGCGTCGGAGCTCGGGGCGGCCACAGGCGAATGAGGGGCGAAGATGGTGACATCCTTCATCCTCACATAGTCGCACTTGTAGAGGTGGGTGGTCCAGAACCCGGAATTGCGCAGGGTCACGCCCTCGATCAGGATATCCTTGCCTCCGGCAACATATATCATCCTCGGCCTCAGGGCCTCAAGGTTGGTGCAGGCCGGATTGACGCGGCGGCGAGTCCAGAAATCCCTCCAGTACCTCAGGCCGTTGCCGTCGATGACGCCCTCTCCCCTGATGGAGAAGCCCTGCACATCGTATGCGTTGACAAGCGCCGCGATGTATGGCTGGATCACACCCTCGATGTGCACCTTGGCCACCGGGTAGTCGGAAATGTCGTCGCTGCCTTTCAGCACCGCGCCCTTCTCAAGCAGCAGATGGGTTCCGGACTTGAAGAAAAGCGAGCTGGTGAGCCACACTCCCTTCGGCACGACCACGGTACCGCCGTCCACCGAGGCGACGTCTATCGCTTTCTGTATGGCTGCAGTCTGCAGAAGAGTGCTGTCACGCACTGCGCCGTAGTCGGTTATGACGAAGCGCCTTGCCTGGGAAGCGGGTATCGCGGCAGGCTTGGAGCTGAACCATTTTTCAACAGGAGTCCCGTCTGGCCACGACTCTGCGCGGCAAAGGGATGTCGCCAAAAAGGCGAGAATCATAAAGGAAAGGATTCTTTTCATTACGCGGCTTTGATTATTCAGGCAAAGATAGGTATTAATCTTCGTTTTTTCTCACTATTTTTGTGCGTTGTATCGAAATTGAAATTTATGGACAATGCAGTAATCACTGCCATCAAGACCCGCCGCAGCATACGGAGATACACAGCGGAACAGGTCTCGGATGACGAACTCAAAGCCGTGCTCGATGCAGGCACATACGCCCCCACCGGGCACAACAGGCAGGACCCGCTCATCGTGGCGGTCCAGAATCCTGACACCATAAAGAGACTCTCCGACCTCAACGCCCGGATAATGGGCAAAGACGGCGACCCATACTACGGTGCACCGACCATCGTGCTCGTGTTCGTGCCCCGTCCGGAGGACAACCCGAACTCCATCCAGGACGGTTCTCTCGTCCTGGGGAACATGATGCTCGCGGCACACTCGCTCGGACTCGGCTCCTGCTGGATCAACAGGGAGCGTGAGATGTCTGACACGGCGGAAGGCAAGGCCCTCCAGAAAGAGCTGGGCATACCTGAAGAGTACATGGGCATCGGGGCGCTTTCGCTTGGCCGCCCGGCAAGACCCAACCCGCAGGCTCTCCCGCGCAAAGAAGGCTACTGGAGGATAGTCAAATGAAAAACAAAGGACACTACTTCAGGAACGGAGTGCTGGCCACTGCCCTCGTAGGCCTGGGAGGCGGATTCGAATACCTGCGGCTCGTGCTGGCATCCCGCAGGCCCGGCAGGGCGTCCGCGATGACGCTCCGTAAGATTCTCCTGTACGCCCGCAACAGCGAATACGGACGGGAGCACCACTTCAGCGAAATCCTGATGGCCAAAAGCAACAAGGAACTGCTGGAGCGCTGGCAGAAGAACGTGAAACTCAACGACTACGAGGATTTCCGTCCCCTGGTCGAGAGACACAAGCACGGAGAGGAGAACGTACTGTTCCCGGGCAAGCCTGTGATGTACGCCACCACCTCCGGCACCACCAGCGAGCCTAAATGGATACCCCTCACAAGGCTCTACATCTGGAATGTCTACAAGAAGATGACCCGCGTGTGGCTCTACAACTTCATCAAAAACAGGCCTAAGGCCCTGTACGGCAACCTTCTCACCATCGTGGGCCGCGATGTGGAGGGACACGCCCCGGACGGCACGGTCTACGGTTCCGTGTCAGGCGTGACCAGAGCCGACGCCCCGCCGTTCATCAAGTACCTCTACGCCTGCCCTGACTGCGTGTACGCCATCGGTGACTACACCGCCAAGTACTACGCCATCAACAGGATAAGCATGGAGAAGAATCTCCACATGATAGTGACCGCCAACCCGTCCACCATCGTCGAGATGCAGAACAGCATCGACCGCTGGTACGACGAGATGGTGGACGACATCGAGAAAGGCACGCTGACGGACAAGATCAAGCTGGAGCCCGAGATCAGGAAGCAGATCCTCAAGGTGCTGAGCCCGAACCCGGAAAGGGCGGAGGAGCTGCGCGCACTCAAGGAGAAACACGGCCGCGTGCTGCCGAAGCACATCTGGCCGAACATGCAGATGATGGACACATGGAAGTGCGGCAACACCAAGATATTCCTCGACAAGTTCAAGGACTCGTTCCCGGAGCACATGTTCCATCAGGAGCTGGGGTACTTCTCATCCGAGTGCCGCTTCGGACTCGTGGTGGATGACTCCATCTACACGGTACTCTTCCCGCACATGCACTATTATGAGTTCGTGGCCGAAGAGGACCTCGACGCGGCAAAGAGGGGCGAGGCTGTCCGCTACTGGCAGGTGGACGAGATCGAGGAAGGCAAGCGCTACTGCCCGTATGTGACCACCCTCGCAGGGCTCTACCGCTACAACATGAACGACCTCGTGCAGGTGGGCAGCAAGTTCCACAACACCCCGAGGGTGTTCATGATCCAGAAAATCAACGGTATAGTGTCCATCACCGGCGAGAAGCTCCACGAGAAGCAGTTCTTCGACGCGGTGGCGCTGGCGTCGAAGGAACTGGGCATCAAGGTCAAGTTCGCCATCGGGTTCGCCGTGCCGGAAGAGTCAAGATACCATTTCTACTACGAATTCGAGGACCCTTCCGTCGGTGGGGAGCAGATGGAGCGGCTCAACCTCAAGGTGGACACCATACTCCAAAAGGAGAACATCGAGTACGAGAGCAAGCGCGACTCGTTCAGGCTCGAAGTGCCGGCGGCACACAAGCTCGTGCCGGACGCGTTCGAGAAATTCAAGACAGCCTGCCTCGCCGAAGGGATGAGGGACGGGCAGTTCAAGCTCAACCTCCTGCTGCAGGATGAGAAGAGGCACGCCAAGTTCAAGCAGCTCGTCTCCGAATGACAAGGGCCGTCATCTTCGACCTTGACGGGACGCTCTACGACTCCGCAGGACTCCACCGCAGAGTCGCACTCAAGGAGCTGTCCCGCCTGGCACTGATACGCCTGCTCAAAGAGCGCCGCACACGCAAGTCTCTCGCCGGCAAGGATTTCGGGAACAGTGCCGCGTTCGAGAAGGCTTTCTATGCCAGAGTGCCGAAGAGATGGTACCTGGGAAGTTATCTTCCCGACATGGCGGATGTGCTGCGCCGCCACTTCCATCCTCGCGAGGGGCTGGAAGAGTTGCTGCGCGCCTTGAGGGCTGCCGGATTGAGGACGGCAGTGTTTTCCGACTACGGCTTTGTCCGCGAGAAGCTCGACGCCCTCGGCATAGACGCCACGCTGTTTGACGGCATATACGATGCCGCATCCCTCGGAGGCCTGAAGCCGTGCCGCGAGTCCTTCCTCAAGGTTGCGGACAGTCTCGGCGTCCGGCCGGAAGAAGCCCTGATGGTCGGTGACCGCACAGACACCGACGGCCGGGGCGCGCTGGACAGCGGCATGCGGTTCATCCACATCTCCCACGCCCCGGCCTCGCCGGACGACGGGATGCCGCACCTGGGCTGGACTGAATTCATAAACCACATAAAGACACAACTGACAGACCGATATGAAACCACACACCATCCTCCGCTTAGCCGCGACACTGTTCGCGATGACGGCAGCCGCGGGCCTGAGCGCCCAGACCATAGTGACAGCGCCGGAAGCACCATTTGACTTCGAACCTCTGGAGATGCATGAATTCCCCTCCAGAGACTTCACGATCACACGCTACGGCGCCAGACAGGGCAATGTCAAGGCGACCACTGAAGCCTTCCGCAAAGCCATGCAGGCCTGCAGCAAGGCAGGCGGAGGGAGGGTCGTCGTCCCTGAGGGAGAGTGGCTCACCGGCCCCGTACATTTCAGCGACGGCTGCCTCCTCTACCTCAGCGAGGGTTCCCGCCTCGTCTTCGAGGACGACCCGCAGCTCTACCTGCCGGCCGTCAGGACATCTTGGGAAGGCACCGAATGCATGAACTACTCCCCGCTCATCTACGCGTACGGGTGTGAGAACGTCGGCATCGCCGGCACCGGCACCATCGCCCCGAAGATGGATTTCTGGAGGACCTGGTTCGCAAGGCCGGAAGCGCACATCCAGGCCACCAGGCAGCTCTACGCCATGTGCTCGACCGGAGTTCCTGTGGAGCACCGCAGGATGGAGGAAGGAGAAGCCAACATGCGTCCGCACCTGATACAGTTCAACCGCTGCACCAATGTCAGGCTTGAGAACTTCAGCATCAGGGAGAGTCCGTTCTGGACCATCCACCTCTACCTCTGCCGCGACGTCTGGGCAAGCGGGCTCGACGTGTACGCCCACGGCCACAACAACGACGGCATCGACGTGGAGATGACCTCGCACGCCGTCATCGAGAACTGCCGCTTCGACCAGGGCGACGACGCCGTGGTGCTCAAGGCGGGACGCAACCAGGACGCCTGGAGACTCGCCTCCCCGACAGAGAAGATAGTGGTGCGCAACTGCGACGTCATCCAGGGGCACTGCCTGATGGGGATAGGGAGCGAGATGTCAGGAGGGGTGAGGGACGTGTACATGCACGACTGCCACTCTTCCGACGCAGTGTTCCGCCTCTTCTACATCAAGACCAACCACCGCAGGGGCGGGTTCGTCGAGAACATCACGATGGAGAATGTCTCCGCCACCAGGATGCAGAGGGTGTTCGAGATCGACACGGACGTAATGTACCAGTGGAGGACGATAGTCCCGACATTCGAGACAGCCGTCACCCGCATACGCAACATCACCCTGCGCGGAGCCGAATGCGAGCAGGCGGACGCCATCTACGAGATCAAGGGCGACAGCCGCGACCCCGTGCAGGGCATAACGCTTGAGGACATCCATGTGGGGACCGTCACCAAGTTCATCAACAACCTCGTCAACGTCCGCGACCTGAAGACCTCAGGAATAAGCTGGGACAATGACGCGGGGGCAAGCGCTCTCTGAGATGAAAGGCCTGCTCACCGCAGCGCTCCTCTCGGCAGGGGCGCTCACTCCGGCCTTTGCCCAGCAGGGCATAGTCCGGGCATATGAAGAATTCCGCAATCCCGAGGACTCCACGAGGACGAAGGTCTGGTGGTTCCACGGAGAGACTGAGACCACCCGGGAAGGCATCACCGCCGACCTTGAAGCCTACCGCCGGGCGGGAGTCGGAGGGGTCGTGTACTACGACCAGGTCCACGGCAGCGGCGAGGGAGCGCTCGACGCGTTCAGCCCCGAATGGTGGGAGATGCTCAAGTTCTCCGCCGCCGAGGCCCGCAGGCTCTCCCTGAGTTTCGAGATCAACATCTCCAACGGCTATGTGGCCGGAGGCCCATGGATCACAGAGGAATCCGGGATGCAGCGCCTGTGCTCTTCCGAGACCTCCGTCAAGGGAGGCCGGACATTAAGGCTAACACTCCCACGCCCCAATGAGAAGGGGTGGTTCAAGGACATAGCCGTCCTGGCCTTCCCGCTGGAGCCGGAGTATCTGGAGGACAAGGACATAAGCGATTCGCTGGAGTACGACGGCAAGCCGTTCACGGCAAGGAGCATCACCTACACCGCAGCCAAGGCCAAGAAATCCCGCAACGGCGCCATGCAATACCCTGACGGACCGGCCGAAAGCTTCTACGGCATGGCCTATGTGGAGCCTGGACTCGCCGGCACGCTTGAATGCTCGGATGACGGGGTCAATTACAGCAAAGTCTGCGACCTGCCCACTCCTGGCGGAGCATCAGGCCTGGCGGAACGCACCATAGCCTTCGGGCCGGTGAGAGCCCGGCACTTCCGCATCAGCGGAGCCGCAGGCATCAAGGCTGCCACGCTCTCCTCCGGAGCCCGGACAGACCGCTGGCAGGAGAAGGCCAACTACTTCTCGGAGTTCCACGATGCCGGCAGCACTCCGGAATATGCCGGAGGCGCGATAGACCCCTCGGCGATCATAGACCTCACCGGGCTGATGCGCGACGACGGCTCACTCGTGTGGAAAGCCCCGAGAGGAAACTGGGTCATCATGCGGATAGCCGCGGAGACCACCGGAGGCAGAATCAAGCATGGGCGCAAGAACCTCTTGGGCCTCGAATGCGACAAGATGTCCGCCTCCGCAGCGACACTCCACTGGAACTCATACCCGGGACGCATCATCGACACCCTCTACCGCTACGGGCTCAAGCCGCTCGGAGTCACGATGGACAGCCACGAAGCCGGTCCCCAGAACTGGACTCCGGAGTTCAGGAAGATTTTCTTCAAGCACAACGGCTACGACATCATCCCGTTCCTCCCGGCGATGAGAGGCTACATCGTCGCAGACAACGAAAGCACGGAGCGCTTCCTCTCCGAACTCAGGCGCACCATAGCCGACGCGGTCAGGGACGAATACTACGGCACTTTCGACAGCCTGTGCCGCAAGGCAGGAGTGCAGTTCACCGCCCAGGCCACCGGCAACGGGCTCAGTCTCGGGGCGGACAACATCGCCTCCAAGCGTGCGGTCATGAAACCACAGGGGGAATTCTGGGCACGCGACATACACGGCAGCTACGACATCATCGACTGCGCCTCAGCCGCACACCTCTACGGCAAGCCCATAGCATCAGGCGAAGCGTTCACGGACGCCAAGTTCAGCGACTCCCCGGCCAAACTCAAGCAACTCGCAGACTTCGCATACGCAGCCCAGATCAACGAATTCGTGGTGTGCGCGTCGGCATACCAGCCGCGGACGGACATAGTCCCCGGCAATGTCGCGAACGGCAGGCAATACTGCCTCAACCGCAACAACACCATCTGGCCGTACAGCCGTCCATTCTGGGACTACCAGGCCCGCTGCGCCGGAATGCTGCGCAAGGGGGAGCCGGTAGTTGACATACTGGTATATGTCGGCGGCGACCCGCCGGTCAAAACGCTCGCCCACCTGCTGCCCCTGATACCTGAAGGCTACAACTTCGATGTCTGCGGGACGGACGCCCTCCAGGGTGCAGTCGTGGAGAGGGGAGAACTCGTGCTTCCGTCCGGCATGAGATACAAGATGCTGGTGATACAGAGGAATGTACACCTGACCGACAGAGAACGCCTCTTGACGGAGAGCTGGAAGCAGGCCGGTCTGCCTGTCCACTTCGCATCCGGAGTAGAGGACGAAGCCGTCCCGCCTTTCGCTCCGGACCTGCGGTTCGGCAGCGCCCGCAAGATCGACGACTGCGTGCGGTTCAGCCACAGAAGACTTCCGGACGCGGACATATACTTCATCTACAACCATAGCGGCAGCACCTTCAGGCAGGAGGTGAAGCTCCGCAGCAGCTACTCCAGGGTATACTCGCTCGACCCCCTCGACGGCAGCGCCGCACTGCTCTCGGACAGCACCGCATTCCCTCTTCTGCTTGAGCCTGACCGCTCCCTGTTCCTCGTGGCGACGGACACCCAGCTCCAGGCGGACGCGGCTTTCCACGCAACGGACAGGGACGCCGTGAAACTGGACGGAGTCTGGGAGGTGTCTTTCGATCCGGCACGCGGCGGCCCTTCCGAGCCTGTAGTCATGACAGAGTTTAAGGACTGGACGGAAAGCGCCGACCCTGCAGTAAAATATTACTCCGGCACAGCCACATACAGGACATCCTTCGACTGGAAGGCGGACGGGGCGCGGCACCGCCTGCATATCAGCGGGCTCAACTGGATTGCCTCCGTCAAGGTCAACGGACGGCAGGCCGGCACGATCTGGTGCTCGCCTTGGAATCTGGAGATAGGCCAGCTGCTGCGCGACGGGATCAACACCATCGAGATTGAAGTCACGAACTCCCTGTACAACAGGATGATCGGAGACTCCTCACTGAAAGAGGACGAACGCTTCACGCATCCGTCCTCCCCTATTGTCACTCCTGACACCGACCTTGTCCCTTCCGGGATATCGGGCGGCGTGGAGATACTCTAACGGCGCAGAGGGACTTCTGTGGCCTTGTCGTCCTTTTCAAGGACTTGGGCCGCCAGGTCTCTGGCTGGGCTGTCGTACCAGCGGAAACTCTCCACGGGATCAGGTTCCGAAGGATTGAACCCGGCAAAATTGATAATGTGCCCGGCTACATCCAGTCCCTGCACCTGCATCGCCCCGACCACGCATTTGGCGAGCTCGAAGGCTCCGTAAGGGTTGAAATGAGTATTGTCGGCGACATCCCGTGCCATCCCGTAGGAACCGGCCTTGTAGTGCACGAACGCCCGCTTGGACGCCTCCGGGCCCATCGCCTCGTAGAACTTGGCGGACATCGCATGCAGGTCGATGAAGGCCACGCCTTCACGCTCGGCCACCCACTTCATCGCCGCCGGGTAGTCAAGATGCGTCTCCACGATCCTGCCTTCCTTGTCGAAGTTGCGCCTGTGGGTCGGTGACACCAGCACCGGAATCCCTCCCCGGGAGCGTACCTCGTCGATGAATGTCTTCAGCTGGGTCGCAAAGAAATAATAGGCCCCCTTACCGGGAAGAGCATCTATTTTCTGATCGTTGTGTCCGAACTCCACGAACACGTAGTCCCCCGGCTGCATCAGCGAGAGGATCTTGCGGAGCCTGCCGGCTCCGATGAAGGTATCGGCCCGCTCCCCGCTCTCCGCATAGTTGGCTATCGCCACCCCGGTGTCGAAGAACCACGGGAACATCTGGCCCCAGCTGGCCCAAGGCTCGTTGTCCTGGTCCACGACCGTGGAGTCGCCGCAGAGGAAGATTGTGGTGACGCCACGGGAGGGTTCTATGGTGACGGACTCCACGGCCGGGGATGCGCCCCCAACCTCTATATTAAGGTATCCGTCCCAGTTTAGCTTGCCGTTCTCACGGGGTTTCAGTGTCACCTCGGCCACTGCTTCCCCGTTCTCGCGAATCTTGGTATCCCGCTTGTTGACGACGAACGAGACGGTCTTGAACTCGCCCCTCGCCGTGTGGAGGTCATTCACGGCAAGACGCCGGCTCTCCACCTTGACGAAAGTCTCGGCGGCCCGCTTCTTGCTGCCTATCTTCATGGTGACCAGATAGTTGCCGTCCGGGACTGGAAGATTTATGTCGAACGGCACCTGTCGGGCCGTATCGTAGGTGAGCACTGTCGGGAAATCTGCCGCGCCGGCCCCTATGACCGTGAGCAGCGCGAGAATGGTGACAATCAGTTTGCGCATATTGTGGTTTTTTGGATGTTGTGGGAACGAATTTACGGAAAAGTTCTTAACTTTACACAAATAAGTAAGCGGCAAAAAATAAGTTGCCGCAGATTTGGCAAAGATTTTTGTGGATAGATTTCTTTTTGAAGAAGGAGTGTGCCGGTGGCACATGACTGATGAAAAAAGGAATATAGATATTTTTTAACGATTACTAAACTCTAATAACACAAAACGCAATGGCAAGAAGAGAAGCATTCAAGATGTTCCTGAAGCCTGGTTTCGAAGACGAATACCAGCGCAGGCACGCAGCCATCTGGCCTGAGCTCAAGAAATTGCTCTCAGACAGTGGCGTCCGCAACTACTCAATCTACTGGGACAAGGACACCAACATCCTTTTCGCATATCAGGAAGTGGAGGGTGATGAGGGGTCACAGGACCTCGGAGGCAATCCGGTAGTCCAGAAATGGTGGGACTACATGGCCGACATCATGGAGGTCAACCCGGACAACTCCCCTGTCTCCATCCCTCTCGACGAAAGATTCCATATGGACTAAGACCAAGCCGGCCGATTCGGGTCGGCTTTTTTATTTATTTACGAATCGATAAGCTAAGAATATTAATAATGAAATTTATTAAGGCTCTATTTTGTTAAAAATTTGCTTTTAGAGCATTTTTAAGCCATATTTGCAGTTCCGAATCCAGTTTTTAACAACTAATAACCGCAAAATGGTATCCTTAATGAATTCGTGTCAACGGCGCTTGGCAGCGCTTTTGACCTGCGTGACCCTCATAGGAGGAGCAGCGCACGCACAGACCGCCACCACAGAAGGCAAGGTCATTGATCAGAGCGGAGTTCCGGTCATCGGAGCTTCGGTAGTGGAAAAAGGTACGACCAACGGTGTGATGACCGATGTCGACGGAACCTTCACGATCAAGGTTCAGACCGGCAAGCAGCTGGAAGTCTCCTGCATCGGCTACCTGACAGTCAATGTGGCGGCCGCCCCTAAACTCAGCATCACTCTCCAGGAAGACTCACAGATGCTTGAAGAGACCGTAGTGGTCGGCTACGGCACCATGAAGAAGACGGACGTCACGGGCGCCATGGTGTCCGTCAACTCCGAGACACTCACCCAGACTCCGTCCAACAATGTCGTCGAGGCCCTGCAGGGCAAGGCGGCCGGTGTGTACATCACCAACGGCAGCCGTCCGGGCGAAGTCGGCAACATCACCATACGTGGCGTCAACACCATAGGCAAAGACCTCAACAGCAAGAACGCCCCTCTTATCGTGATTGACGGCGTAGTAGCCCACAGCGTAGGCCTCGAGATGCTCAACCCTCAGGACATCGAATCGATAGAGATCCTCAAGGACGCCTCCGCCACCGCGGTATACGGTGCGATGGGCGGCAACGGAGTCGTGCTCGTCTCCACCAACCGCGGCAAGAGCGGACGCTTCTCCCTCAACTACAGCGGCACGTTCACAGCCGAGAAAATCTACGACAAGGTGCCTATGATGGACTCAGGCGAGACCATGGAGTGGCGCCGCTGGGCCTACTACTATGCAGGGCTCACCGACATCCCGGGAGACCAGCCCAACATCGACGTGGACAGGGCCCTCCTTCCTGTCAAAGGCTTCTCCGAGACGGCCTGGGCAAACATTCTCCAGGGCTGGGGCCTCACCCTCCAGGAATACAACGACGGCAAGCGCTCCACCACCTGGGACCCTTCCAAGGTAACGACCACCGACTGGACACAATACACCGACCGCGTCGGCATCACCCAGGAGCACTCTATCAGCGCCAGCGGCGGCACGGACAAGATGAAGTCCTACGTCTCCCTGGGATACCTTGACAACAAGGGCACGACCAGAGGACAGGAGTACAAGCGCTACACCTTCCGCACCAGCGTGGACATCACCCCGATCAAGTGGTTTACCCTCGGCGGAGCCATCAACCTCACCCACTCAGACCAGGAATACGGCGTCGACAACTCAGGCGGCGCATCCGACTCCCTCCCGGGCTCGCTGCACGCGAGGGCGCTCACCCTCTTCCCTTACGGCGTCCCGTATGATTCGGACGGCAAGCGCGTGCTCTATCCTGACGGCAACGACCAGAACCCTACGGTAGTTGACGAAGAGGGCAAGGTAGCCATATCTTACCTCAGCTACGACGCCTCCGCGAGCTTCTACGCCAGCCTCGACTTCGGCAAGATGTGGGAGCCTCTCAAAGGCCTCACGTTCAAGAGCCAGTTCGGCCCCCAGATCAAATTCCGCCAGGGCTACAAGTACATGTCCGAGGACAGCGCCAACCGTCTCCAGAAGGGACTTGACCTCGTGACCTCCAGCGCGAGGAAGAGGTTCTCATGGACCCTCGACAACATGCTCTACTACAACAGGAGCTTCGACAAGCACTCCGTCAACCTGACCTTCCTGCAGGAAGCGATGTACAACATGAACACCCAGCTCTACTCCATGCAGGGCTATGGCATAGCCCTCGGAAAGGTGGGCATGGCCATGACCCAGAAGTGGTGGGGCCTCAACGGCAGCAGCTACACCCGCGACGGGGAGCCGTCATTCAACTCCCTCGAAGAGAGCCAGCTGGCATCTTATATGGTCCGCGGCAGCTATAGCTATGACAACCGCTACCTGCTCACCCTCTCATACCGCTACGACGGCGCCTCCCAGCTCGGCAGCGGCCGCAAATGGCAGGGATTCCCTTCTGTCGCCCTCGGCTGGAGGCTCGACCAGGAGAGTTTCCTCAAAGATGTCAGCTGGATCAGTGAGCTCAAGCTCCGCGCCGGCTGGGGCAAGACCGGCAACTACTCCGTCGGACTCTACTCCACCAAGGACAACCTCACTTCAGCAGTCCTCTCATTCGGCAGCGAGGGTTCCACCGTGTACTACACGCCGAACTCATTCGCCAACCAGTCCATCACCTGGGAGACGACCGACCAGTATAATATAGGTGTCGACTTCTCAGTGCTCAGGGGACGCATCTCCGGAGTTCTCGACCTCTATAAGAACTACACCAACGGCCTCATCTTCCCTGTAACCCTCCCGTCAGCGTCAGGCAAGACCAGCACCAACGCCAATGTGGGCAAGACGGAGAACCACGGTTTCGACTTCACAGTCAACACCACCAACATCTCCACCCGCGACTTCTCATGGAAGTCAAGCCTCAACCTCGACTTCAACACCAGCAAGATCGTCGAGCTCCAGAACGGCAAGCAGGACATGGTTGATGACAAACTCTTCATCGGCCAGCCTATCAGCGTGGCATACGGCTACGAGAGCCTCGGAATCTGGGGCGACTCGCCGGAAGACCTCGCCGAAATCGCGAAATTCAACGCCAACGGCATGAACTTCGCCCCGGGCAAGACCAGGATCAAGGACCTGAACGGAGATTATAAGATTGATGCCAACAACGACCGCGTCGTGCTCGGCAACACCCGTCCGAAGTGGAACATGGGATTCAACAACACCCTCCGCTGGAAAAACCTGCAGCTCGACATCTTCATGTTCGGCAGTATGGGGTATTTCCTCCAGACCGGCAACGGACAGACCACTGCAGGCCCTTCACGAGTGATCAACTACTACACCGAGAACAACAAGAACTCCACATACCAGCGTCCGTTCTGGGCTGTAGAGTCTTCCGACGACAGCTACGCCGGATACCTCATCCAGCAGAGGCACAACGGATTCCTCAAGGTAAGGCAGATTTCCCTCGGATACTTCGTGCCTGAGAAATTCGTCAAGGCCGCAGGTCTCAAGAGCCTCAAGCTCAGCGCCCAGCTCAAGAACCCGTTCTCTGTATTCGACACGGCGTTCTGGATGGACAGCGACACATACAGCGCATTCAGCACCAAGGGCCTCGTCTTCGGTTTAAATGTCGGATTCTAATTTATCGAAACAGCAATGAAACACACATATAAAGCAATAACATGCGCCCTCCTGGCCGGATCGCTCGCCCTCACGACATCCTGCGGAGACGCCTTCCTGGACGAAGTCAAGAGGGATACGATTTCGTCAGACTACCTCGAGACCCCGGAAGGTCTCGCTTCCATGGCGGAGAGCCTCTATATCCAGCTCCGGACCCTCTTCTACGCCGAAGGCTACTGGCCGTTCACGAACGCCGGCACCGATGAATTCATGATCGGCGGCGACGGAGCCAGCGAAGCCTACAACACCTACGACTCAAGGCTTTCATCCAAGCCCGAAGGTTCAGCCAACACCGTCTCCATGAGTTGGCTCTGGGATGGGATGTACCCTTGGATCGGACGCGCCAACAACATCATCAACAACGCCGACCGCGTGATGGGCGACTCCCCTCTCTACAAGGAGACCGTGGGCACGGCCTACTTTATCCGCGCCTTCGACTATCTAACCCTCGTGATGCAGTACGGAGAACTTCCTCTCGTCACCACCGTGACCACATCCCCGGAGCGCGAATACGGCCGCGACAGCAAGGAGAGTATCTACGAGCTCATCATCAGCGACCTTGAGAAAGCATACGAGCTCCTTCCGGACGCAGCGTCCAAGACCGACAAGCTGACCAAGTACGCCGCAGCGCACTACCTCGCGAAGGCTCACCTCTGGAGGGCATCCGAGACCAACTCCGGCTGGAATTCCAAATATGTGGAGAAAGACCTCACCGAATGCATCAAGTATGCTGACATCGTGCTCGCGGCCCGTCCGCTCACTGCAAGGTACGAGGATCTCTTCGCCAACTTCACCGCATATGACAGCTCCGTCACGGAGACGAACTCCGAGGTCGTCCTCGCCGTTTCCCATACGGAAGACTCGTCCATCCGCGGCTACTATGGCGGCAACATGACACTGGCCTGGTTCGTGGCCCCATATCAGAACACTTTCATGTACATGGAGAGGGATGTCGCCGGAGGACGCTCATACCAGAGGATGAAGACGGCCCCGCGCTACGCATACTACCTGTATGACCTCAAGAACGACTCCCGCTTCTGGAAGTCATTCAAGACCACCTATGCCGTCAACAAGGCGACCGCCATGACGGATCCGGCCAAATACACCGTGACTCTCGGGGACGGCAGCAAGGCCGTGGTCGGAGAGTATCTGGACGACAACTTCAGCAAGTATCTCGGAGGCATGTATGTGCTAAACCGTCCTGAATACGGCCAGAAGTATGGCAAGGAGGACATCTCCGTGGACGAGAACGCCCCGATCAAGCCTTCTTTCACCATCAAGGACTACGCCACCGGCAAGTACATCCCTATCGTCAAGTCCCTGCTTGTGTATGACGAGAGCGGCAAGGCTGTCGGGACGAGCTTCACCCCGAACAAGAACGGAGTGTTCGCCCCGCTCAGCAAATACCTCGACGGAGCCGTGGACGCCTACAACCGCGAGCGCGGATACCGCAACGCTGTACTCGCCCGCTCAGCGGAGGATGTGTTCTTCAAGGCTGAGGCGCTCATCCGCCAGGGCAAGATCAACGAGGGTCTCGCCGTGATGAAGCCGCTCCGCGACCGCGCCCAGTTCCGCGCCGGAGAGCAGAGGGACGAGTACCACGACGGAGGAGAGGCCTTCGCCACCAGCAAGTACCGCACTGTCATCTCGAAGTACACCAACAAGAGCGTCTTCTACCCGCGCAACTCCTACTTCTACTCCGTGGGCGGCTGGGACAAGGACGACGCTTACCGCCAGGCGGTCAACGCCGAAGCGTCCACGCTTCAGGATGTCACCTCGTCTTCATATCCGAAGGAGGACCTCTACATCATGAACGAGCTCGCCAAGGTCAACTCCAAGTACGCCACCGACGAATACACCCGCGCCCTCTGCTATCTGCTCGACGAGAAGTCCCGCGAGATGTACGGAGAGTTCCACCGCTGGGCCGACCTGGCTCGCACGAAGACCCTTGAAGACCGTCTCAGCTTCAACGACCAGGCATGGAGCACATCTCCTGTCGATGTGCTCGGACACCGGTCCAATTACAACGGCACCGCGTATGTCTCAGCAAACGGCGGCAACTTCGACAAGAGCAAGCACTACCTCCGCCCGGTTCCTCAGAACTTCCTCGACCTGATCACCCGCGACGGCAAGCCGCTCACGGCAGCCGAGAAGGACGAGATGCAGAACCCGGGATACGGCTCCAGCAAGTAAGCCGTCCATTCATGGGGCGCAAGTTTTGATGTGACCCCCGAAGTGATGTGGCTCCAGAAATCTGGACGGTCCTACATCAACAAGTCTATTGGCAAAGAGTTCGGTATTGTACCGGACTCTTTACTTTTTCTCCCGCGCGTACAAGGCTCCTTTTTACGCACGGGATTAGTTTTGTGCGCAGGGGGCAGAGGTGGCAGGGACGAGGCTTTTGTGTCGAGCCCCTGCCACCTCTGCCCCCTGCTCCCTTGATCCTCGCCGAGTGCAGATTTTTCTGTTTCTTATCTATTTTGAAGTTTCTTTATTGCCCGGCACCCCGGGAATCGCTATCATTGCGGGCGTAACTTTTAGACTTTTTAGTAAGCGGCAAAAAATAAGTTGCCGCAGATTCGGCAAAGATTTTTGAG
>UQMB01000003.1 GCA_900541925.1 uncultured Bacteroidales bacterium
GACTATCCGATGGAGGCCCTGAGGATGGCGTTGAGACGCATAGAGGGGAAGGATGGGGTCAACCTCATACACCACTCTGATCGCGGCTGTCAATACGCAAGCCGTGAGTATGTGGAAATGCTGCGGGAGCACGGCGTCAGGGTCAGCATGACCGAGTCCGGAGACCCGAAGGACAACGCCCAGGCGGAACGCATCAACAACACGATGAAGAATGAGCTGCTCAAGGACAAGGTGTTCAGGAACATCAACGAGGTCGTGGCCGCGGTCGCCCTGGCCGTTGACTTCTACAACAACCGGAGGCCGCACATGAGCATCGGTATGAAGACCCCGTCCGAAGCGGCGGAGCTGACGGGAGACAGGGACATGCGGTGGACCAGTTACAGGCATCAGGCCATAAAATCCGGGGGCGACTTGGAAATCCCTGAAAAACCTTTACCTTTGGAGAGCTGTCAGGGGTCTCCTTCCGGCCTACGGCCTCCAGTCAACCCCTGACAGGGATAACGGCTGAAAGTCAACTAAAATCAGGTATAAAAAACAAAACCGAGTCAACCTAAATCAGGACTAGACATTTGTCCGTGGAAAGGCCGTTCTGCCGGAGAAAGCTCGTTTGAGGGTGATTTGTTCGGCCAAAGTCGGTTTTCGGCGGACGAGAGCCGCACCATGGTGGGGACGGACGGGGCTAGCCTTATGTTGAGCCCCCGCCATGGCGCTTTTCGGGACCGGGATGCTGGCCGTTGCGGAGTGGGCTTCCCGCGCGAGATTCTTCGGATGTCAGATCCGGTGCTCGGGAAGGGGAGGCGGCTCTTTCTTTTTCGCATCCGAATCATTATCTTTGCCGAATCTGCGGCAACTTATTTTTTGCCGCTTACTAAACGGATTTGAATGGACGAGAGCCAAAACATTGAGTTCAAAGAGAGTTGGCGGGACGAGTATCTCAAATGGGTATGTGGCTTCGCGAACGCCAACGGTGGCAAGATTTACATTGGAGTAGAGAACGACGCTCCGCATAATGTGGTGGACCTTCCGGATGCCGATAAATTAATGGAAGACATCCCCAATAAGGTACGCGATGTTCTCGGCATTATGGTCGATGTAAACTTGCTCCATGACGGTGACAAGCGCTATATCGAAATCGTGGTCGAACCCTATCCGTATCCGGTTACATACAAGGGACAGTATCATTACCGTTCCGGCAGCACCAAACAGGAGCTGAAGGGTGCGGCTCTCAACAAGTTCCTTCTCGACAGAATTGGCGTGCGCTGGTGCAATGTTCCCGCTCCGTCTGTGAAACTGGAAGAACTCAGTTCTGAGTCTATCCAAGATTTCAAGGAAAGCGGTATTAAGAGGAAGAGGATGGATGCCGATGTTTTAGCAGACAGCACGACCGACTTTCTCTCTTCTCTTGACATGTTGGTGGACGGTCAGATTACCCGGGCCGGCGTTCTGATGTTCCATCCGAAGCCGGAGAAGCTTTTCCCCGGTGCTTTCATCAAGATTGGCTTCTTCCGTTCCGGCTCAGACCTGGCTTTCCAAGATGAGATTCATGGCAGTCTTGTGCGGCAAGTAGACCGGACTTTCGATCTCCTTACTACTAAGTATATGAATTATCTGATTTCATTTGAGGGACTGCAACGCATTGAGAATCCGCCTTATCCTGAAGGACCTCTAAGGGAATGTATCCTGAATAGTGTCTCGCACAAGGATTATGCGGAGCAAGTCCCCATTCAGATAAGCGTTTATCCAGACCGCATCGTTTTTTGGAATCCAGGCTCGCTCCCGGAATCCTGGACAGTCGAGAATCTGCTTAAGAAGCACCCGTCCCGCGCCTTCAATCCTGCGATAGCCAATGCTTTTTTTCGCTGCGGAGAGGTTGATGCATGGGGGCGTGGTATAGGGAAAATTGTTGACGGTGCTATCTCAGAAAAACTACTCCCTCCGATTTTCGACACCTCTTTCGGTGGCCTGATGGTCACTTTTTATAGCAGTCCGACTGCGCAGCTCAAAGAAGCTGGAATAAGCGAGCGAGGCATCCAGGCCGTGGAATTCGCCTTGAGGAATGGGCGTATAACAAATACTGATGTACAGGAGATGACCAAAGTCAGCAAACCGACAGCCACTCGGATATTGGCATCTTTGTCCGAATATCTTGAGGTGAAGGGCACTACGGGAAAGGGAACATATTACATCGTCAAAGGGCTCACAAAGGGCTCAGTTTTCAATGGTTAGAACGAGTGCGGAATCTGGTTGCTGCATCATAAGTAGCTCAAATCCTGGACATTATATTTCTTTTGTCGATGATTCCATAGGGCTCACAAAGGGCTCACAATTGATTCGCACCAGCAATATACTGTAAGATTGTTTTCACCAAATCGCATTGAAAAACCTCCTTCTCATAGCAGGACTCGTAGTCCTCGGCGCATTCGTTTGCTATCTGATAGTCAAATCTATCATAGAGAGCATAAAGCGCGAACAGTTCCGCAAGAAGAATCGCGGGACACAGTTCTCAGGCAGCGCTGTTAAGTAAGCGGCAGAAAATAAGTTGCCGCAGATTTGGCAAAGATTTTTGAGGATAGATTTCTTTTTGAAGAAGGAGTGTGCCGGTGGCACATGACTGATGAAAAAAGGAATATTGACCAAAAAGATTGCCTAAGGTGATGCAACTTATTTTTTAACGATTACTAAGGAGGAAAAAGGTTTCTGGGCATCGTTGTTTTCGCCCAAATACAGCAGCCGGGCGGAAGCCATCGGCGATTACGGCGAGAAGAGGGTTTCTTCTTTTCTGGAGGATTTGGATTGCGGAGACTACAGGGTTTACAATGACCTTCTGGTTCGTAACGGGAATTATACTACACAGGTGGACCATATTATTATCTCCCGCTACGGTGTATTTGTGCTGGAGACCAAGAATGTTCATGGAAAGGTCTATGGCGGCGGTAATGCCGAGTTTTGGAAGCAGTATTTGCCGGACATCGGATACAGGCGTTACGGCTTTACACAGGAGCATCAGTTGCGGAATCCCATCTGGCAGAATGACGGGCATATCAAGACTCTGCGGAGGCTTGTATTTGGAAATGATGTCCCCGTATATGGGATTGTCGTTTTTCCGAGCGATACCGACATCAATGTGACTGCGGAGCAGCCGGTCTTGAATATGTACAATGTGGTGCCATACATCAAGCAGTACCGGGATGTAGTTCTATCTTCAGATCAGATGGGCTTCTATCGAAGACGGCTTCTTGAGGTAATCTCCATTTCGGAATCCGACCGTAAAGAGCACCTCTGTAATGTGTATCGTAACAAAGAACGCCGTGATGAAGCAGTTGCAAGTGGCAGGTGTCCTCGCTGCGGCGGCAGATTGGTCCTCAGGAACGGCAGATATGGCCAGTTCTACGGCTGCTCCAATTATCCCAAATGCAACTATATCCTCAACAGATAGAATCGCCCGTGCGCACCAGGCCCCTTTCTGCGCACGCGGGCTTCTGAAAATCATCGCGGTGAGTGAAAAGGGGGCTGGTGCGCACGGCAATGTTCCACGCGCCGGGCCGTGGTTCGGAGAGAGTTGGGGAGGGCTTTAGCGATCAGGCACACCTGAGATGTTCTGGTGGGCGGCGCACCGGGAGCGGGCGGCCTCCTGCTCAACACAAAAGCATCGCAGGAGGCTGCCTGTTCCGGGCGCCCGCTGCCATAGTGTCGGGTCAGGGCCTGAGTCACGCGACGCAGGTGTGAGCCGATTCGCCTAAAACGGCTCACACCTGGCAGGGGCGGGAGCCGCAGAGAGCCATGCCGGGCATGCGGACGGTCCAGGTAGCAGCGGAAACGCCGGAAACGGCTCACACCTGGCAGCAACGGGCTTCAGCAATGGGCAAGAGGCGGTCCTGTGACGGCAGGCCCCACCGCGCCGTACAGAATCAGGCCTTCTGTTGTACGGGACGGCCTCGCCGGACAGTGCGGTGCAGAAAATGGCCCTGTGGTGTACGCGAGGCTCGTCTTAGCATCGGGGGCTGCGCGCGACGGTGGCAGCAAGAGCAGGTGCGGCGGAAAGTCCGGCACACGAGCGGTGGCGGATAACACGTTGATAATCAAGCAAAAGAGCATTTTGCCTGTCGGCGAAACCCGACAGGACAAATCATTATTTCGCTTATTATCAGATACTTATCTGCCACCGCTACGATGTGTCGTGTGTCGTCCTGAAAAAAGTTTACCCAAAAAAGTAAACTTTTATGGAAGCGAAGTGCTATCGGGCGATGCGGTGCGCCCAGGGAAAAATGCTGCGCGCGACGGTGGCAGCAAGAGCAGGACGACACAGAGTGTCGAATCGGGCCACTGAGCCCTCTCACCATCTGTCTCTTGTCCGGATGGTGTCGCCCCAGCGGTGGTCTTTCGGGAACGGCTGCCCTCCCCAGGCCTTCACCTGTGTCCATGGCTGCGGCTCGTCCGACCAGAAAGGATGGCCAGCCGGCAGCCCAAGCGGCATGAAGACGAGTGAAGTCATGTACAGAGAGCCGTTGTTGGTATACCAGTCGGCCGTCCCGGGCTGGTGTCCGCAGAAGCCTATGGTCAGGTATCCGGCCGAGTTGAAATTGTCCTGCTCATCGAACATGCGCCGCAGAGTTTTCGTCAGCGCGGCACGCACCTGTCCGTTGCTCAGCTCGCGTGGCAGAGTCTGATACCAGGCCATCAGGGCCAGAGGCTGCATAGCCGCCATCCGGTAAGGGATGCTCCGTCCGAAGACAGGGAAAGTCCCTTCAGGCGAGATGAACCGCTCAAGGATGATTGCGAACTTCTGTGCGCGGCGGAGAGCCCGCTCATGGTATCTCTTATAGTCCAGGCGGGTATTCGCCTTGGCGTCCACCATCGCCTGCAGCGTCTCCAGATACATGGCATGGAAGACATAACTTGAATAGTAGTCGAAGGCGAACTCGGGCCCGTCGGCATACCATCCGTCTCCCGCATACCATTCCTCCACCTTGCGGCAGGCGGTGTTCACGCGGAACTCGTCGAACTCCTTGCGGTCAGTGGCCTTTGCCATGAAACTCTCGATGACGCTGGAGAAGAGAAACCAGTTCGTGTATGGGGGGTCTATCTTGCGGAGGCCTTGGAACTCCTTGATGTACCGTTCCTTGGTCAAGTCGTCGAGCGGCGTCCACAGCGTGTTGTAGGCGCGCAGGAAGGACTCGGCGATATATGCGGCATCCACGAGGTTCTGCCCCGATACGCCCCAGCAGAGGTAGTCGGGAGACTGCGGGTCTACGGCGTTCTTGTATGAGGCCAATGCCCACTCTCGCAGCTGCCTGCGCTGCTGCCCCTCGGCAGTGTCGTCATCGGTCAGCGTGAGCCACGGGGCTATACCGGCCATCAGGCGTCCGAAGGTCTCCATGTATACCACCTTGCGGTTGCGGTTGTCAAATGTCGGAGAGAATTCCGTCTCCATGTTCTTCTGAAGCTCACCCCTGGCCATGTTCTCCAGCACGGGCTGCGCCATCTTCCACGCAAGGGAAGTCCAGTACTTGCGGTCTTCTGATGAACTTATGTAACGCGCATATTCGCAGGCGGCCAGCAGGAAGGCGCCCACACCGAAATTGGCCTCACTGCCGGCGTCAATCTTCTGTCCGGGTATGGCCCGGTCTCCGACGGGCTGCACATAGCCTACCTTGCCGCTCTTCTGCAGGGCGGTTCCGGCGAGGTATTTCCAGGCCTTTTCTATCACGGGACCATACTCCTTTGAGGAGAGGTATCCGTTGTTCACCCCCCAGAGAAGTCCATAACAGAAGAACGCCGTACCGGAAGTCTCCGGGCCGGGAGCATGGTCGGGATCCATCAGCGAGCGGGTCCAGTAGCCCCCCGGCTGCTGCAGTCCTGCCACCGTGTGGGCCATTTTGCGGTATTTCTCCACGAAGAAGGCATGGTGACGGTAGCTCCCCGGCATATCCTGCAGCACCTTGGCCAGTCCGGCCAGGACCCATCCGTCTCCTCTTGCCCAGAAGTCTTTCCGCCCGTTGGCGCTCTTGTGCTCCGGCCAGACATATCTGCCGTCCCGGAAGTAGAGACCGGTCTCGGGGTCAAGCATGACGCTGTCACTGTACCGCAGGTTCTCATATAGTTTGTCAAGATACTTCTCCTCGCCAGTGAGCTTATACATCTTGGTCATGACAGGCATGACCATGTAGAGCGCGTCGGCCCACCACCAGTAGTCATCTGCCTTGGAGTCTGCCATGTAGCCCATCACCTCTCTGGCTCTGGCCACCTTCCTCTCGTCCGGGGCGATGTTGTAGAGGTCGATATATGTCTGGAAGCAAGTCTGCCAGTCACCGAAGAGCACGAAATCCGGCCCCTCGCCGTAGGTCTTGTATTTCCAGCCGGACGGGTCGGCACCGGTGGCTCCCATCCACCGGTTGTGCTCGGCCCATCGGATGCTGTAATCGAGCATCCGCTCATCGTGCAGCAGTTTGTACACCTCGATGTTGCCGGTATGATAGGCGGCATTGTCCCAGAAAGACCGCACTTCAGCGGGGTTGTTGGTCTGCCAGAAGGTGTTCACCCTGCGGATGATGTCTTTCACTTCGTCTGCCGTCCGGTCCTTGGCATGCGCGCTCAGTGTCATGATGAGCGCGGCTGCAAACAGTAGCCTTTTCATCTTCCGACAATGTCTTCATCGGCTACCGCTTCCTGCCAGCTGTCCCACACCGGTGTCTGCTCATCGTAACCGTCATAGCCGTAGTTCTGCCACAGGCGGCCGTCCTTGTTGGCGGTGATGGCTCCGTTCGGGATAGGCCAGAACAAGTTTTTCTTGTTGATCGTGTAGTTCAGGGCTGCGGCGGTGCCGGATTTTATGGTGTAGCCGCGGTTGTAGTAGGAGTAGTGCATGATGCGCTGATACCAGTAACTTCCGCCGGTCCTGTCGACGCCTTCCTGCCTGTCCCAGTTGCCCGGGCTGTAGGTGTTGCCCCACTCGTCCGGGATTCCGCTCTTGGCCAGGTCGTAGCTGATGCGGGTCAGTTCGACATTGCGCCATTCCTCCAGATACAGTTCGCGGGCGCGTTCGTTGGCGATGTCGCCGATATTCACGGCGGAGTAGAACTGCGAGCACCTGGCCCGCTCGCGCAGAGCGTTCACATCTTCGGTCGCGCCGGAGACATCGTTCTGGTACAGACGGGCTTCGGCACGCACAAGATAGGCTTCGGCGAGGCGATACAGATACCAGTTGGCATTGGAACCCTTGGTGGCTCCGTTGAACTGTGTGGCCCCCTGGTTGGCTTCTGCGGTCATGTCTTTCAGGTAGATTTTGTAGAGAGGGAAGTCGAACCAGTCGCGGATTGTGTCGTTGCAGAGCAGGGCTCCGGACTCCGGGTCGTGCAGCATGATGTTCTGGCCGAAGTACTTCGAATCCGGGTTGTTGCATTTGATGTCGGTCATGTGCACCCAGTTGCCTATGGTCGAGTTGTGCCGCAAGTCGTCGTTGTCCTCCACGCCGTTGACCACCCATAGGCCGCGCTGGGCGAAGTGGGTCAGGCGCACGGTGGCGATGCCTCGGCCAAGAACGCGCAGATAGTCGGCGTCCTGCTTGTATTTGCGGTTGTTGCGGGCGTAGTTCATGACGGCCTGCTTGCCGTCCGGCATTTTCAGGTTGCCGTCGTTCCAGAACGGACCGAGAATGCGCATCGTGAGGAAGTCCGTGTGGGTCTGGTCGCTTGAGTTGGGCAGACCCATGATGGTATCCTTGTTGTCTTTGATGAGCTTGTTCTCCGGGCGGTGCAGATCCCAGATGACATTACGTGTGATGTTCCATGTCTGCGGCTCGCCGCTGTTGACCACCGAGGCGTTGCCGAAAGGGGTCTTCATCAGGCTCAGGCCCGACGAGTTGATGAGTTCGTCGCACTGTTGCTCGGCTTTCTTCCATTCCCCGATGGAGAGGTAGAGTTTTGCCAGCAGCATACGGCACGCTTCCTTGTTCACCATGCCGTACCAGGTCATCTCTTTCTGCGAAGGGACCCATTCTACGGCCTTCTCCATGTCTTCGACGCACATCTGCAAGATTGCCTCGCGCCTTGTGGAGCGGTAGTTCTGCTTCGGGACTTCCAGAATCTTGGTGATAAGCGGCACATCGCCCCACTGCCAGCAGAGGTTGTAGTAGCGGAAGGCGCGGTGGAAGTAGGCGCGGCCCTTGTATTCATTCACGACCTTCTCGCTGAGACCGCTGACCCCGTCAATGTAGGTGAGCACTGTATTGGCATACTTGATTCCGGTGTAGGTCTGGTTCCAGAAATAAGACATGTGGTTGCTGTCGTTGTCGCTCATGCCCCCCGTCGGGGTGAGTTTGTAGTCGATGTTGTCCCAGATGCCGCCGCCGGCGTCGGTCTTGCCGTAGACGGACAGCTCGGAGAACAGGTACTCCGTGGTGATGGGCACATTGATGTTGTTTCTCTCGAAGTGTGTCCAATACAGCCTCAGGTGGCGGTCAGCCATGGCCATGGACGCCTGCAACCCCGATTCTGTGCTGTAGGTCGTCTTGGGCTCAAAGAACGACAGCGGATCCGGATCCAGAAAATCACGGCTGCAGCCGCCGGAGAGGGCTATGCCTGCCAGACAGAGTGACAACTGGAATATCTTGTTCAGTATATCTGTAGTTTTCATAATATTCAATGGTCTTACAATGTTATGTTTACGCCGAAAGTGAAGGTGCGCGTGGCCAGGCCGCCCGTCTCAGGGTCGCCATACTCCCAGTCGGCCGCCCAAGCCCCCACATTCTTGATGTTGAAATATGCCTTCAGGTTCTGTATGCCTGTGCGGCCGAGCCACTTCTTCGGGAAGGTGTAGGCCACGGCGAAGTCATTGAGCCGCACGAAAGAACGGTTGTAGAGCTTCCGGGCGCCGGTAGCGCCGGCAGGGCCGATGGCATCCAGGCGGGCGTAGTCGTCCGTCGGGTTCTCAGGTGTCCAGTAGCCCTTCACCCATGTGTTGTAGCAGTAGGTGATGAGGCTGCCCGCATTGTCTCCGTTCAGATACCAGCCGGAGAGGCTCTTGTGGCCCAAATAGCTATACAGGCTGAATGATACGGAGAGATTCTTCATGATGTCGAACTCATTGCGCAGCGACAGGCGCACCTTCGGCGTGTTCTGGCCGAGGAATACTTTGTCGTCATCGTTGTATACGATTTTCTTGACCGTCCCGTCCTCGTTGTACTCATCGTTGGCCGGATTGTTCCACACCTTAGGGTCTCCAGGGCGCTGTCCGTATCGGGCGGCCTCCTCGTATTCGTCGAGCTGCCATATGCCCTCCACCTTGTAGTCCCAGATCGCGCCGATAGGCTTGTCTATGAACCAGCCGTTGCTCTTGTCGTCCTGCTCGCGGCCATTCTCGTCGTAGTTGTAATAGAGATGCTTGATGGTGTTCTTGTTGTGTGACAGCCCCAGGTCGGTGCGCCATTCGAAATTCTTGTTGCGGATGTTCACCGAGCTGAGGGACAGCTCGAATCCGTCGTTGTTCACCTGTCCGAGGTTGGTGGTGATGCTCCCGAATCCGGTGAATCCAGGCAGGCGCTGCGACATGATCATGTCGTGAGTCTCCATGTGATAGTAGTCGAACGTGCCTGAGATGCGGTCGTTGAGGAAGCCGAAATCGAGGCCGAAGTTCGTGGCGGTGGTCTTCTCCCACTGCAGGTTAGGATTGGCCATGCGGTCTACCCCGAGATACTTCATGTCGAGTACGGACCCGTCACTCTTGATATAACCCATTGTGGCGCCGGTGCCGGAACTCAGGTTGGCCAGAGACACATAAGGGTCGCTCAGCGAGCGGTTGCCGTTCTTTCCCCAGGAGAGGCGGACTTTAAGGGTGTTCACTATGTCGTGCCATTTCCAGAAGTCCTCGTTGACCACATTCCAGGCCACGGCCACGGATGGGAAAGTGGCGTATGGATTGCTGGAACCGAAGGCGGAGTAGCCGTCGCGACGGATGGAGGCGGTGAAGAGGTAGCGGTCATCGTAACTGTAGAACAGCCTGGCCAGCAGCGCGTCGGCGGTCTGGTGGGAATCGCTTGTCGAGAACGAGCTCTTTTCCTTGGTGGCGTTCTGGGTGTTGTGGAATCCCAGGGCATCGGAAGGGAGAATCTCGCGGGCGTAGATGTTGTCGCTCCAGTAGCGGCGCTCTTCCGCTTCCTGCACCAGGGTGAGAATCACATGGTGCTTCCTGGCGAAGATGTAGTCCCAGGTGATGGTGTTGTTGAGGGACCAGTCGAAGCGCTTGCTCCATCCGCGGTCTACGCCACGGTCAGAAGGCGCTGAATCCGGTCTGGCGGCGGAGGTGAAGTAGCGGTTGTAGTGGTACTGGTAGCGCGGCGCGGCGTTGAACGACCAGGTGATGTTGAAAGGCAGCGTCACCTTGGCGTTGAAGATGGTGTTCAGCACCTGATAGCCTTTCTCCAGATCCATATACTGACGCTCGAAGTCGAAATTGTATCCCCACTTCTGCGCGACGCTCATCGGATACTGCTCCAGTTCGCCGTCGGCTTTGCGGTAGTTGGAGTATGGGGAGTTGCGGAGCTGATTGGCATCCCAGTAGTTTGTTCCCAAGCCGACGGAGATGTCTCCGTCGCTGCGGTCCTGGAAGTTCACATTGGCTCCGACTTCCAGCCAGTCCGTCACTTTGCCGCTCAGTTTCATGTTGGCCCTGACGGCGCGGTACTCGTTCCCCTTGACTGCGCCCTCGTTGTGCAGGTAACCTCCTGACAGGTAGTAGTTCATGTTGTCGCTGGCCCCGCTGATGCTGGCGTTGTAGTCCTGGTTGAAGCCGGTGCGGAAGGTGTGCCCCCACCAGTCGAAGGTCTTGCCGGCGAGGTAGTTTTCCAGCACTTCGTCGCGCATACCGAGGCGTTTGCCGTATATGCTCATGGCTGACTCTCCGGCCTCGTTGGTCGTGTATCCTTCCCAAACGGAGGCATCGACGCCATAGAGGGCCCGGGCCTGTTCCCTGGTGTGGAAGTAGCCCTGTTTATCCTTGTAGGCCTTGGCGCCATAGGCACGGTATGCGCCGCTCTCGTCCATGCCATAGGTGTCTTTGAGGTACCAGTCCTGCCTATATCTGACATAGCCTTCAGCGTCATAGACATCCATCAGGTAGTCGCTCTTGGTGTTGGCGGCGGTGTTGATGCTTACATTGATTGTCGGTTTGCCCTTCTTGCCTCTCTTGGTGCTGATGATAATCACACCGTTGGCGGCTTTCGCACCATAGACTGCGGCTGCCGAGGCATCTTTCAGGATGTCGATCTGACCGATGTCGTCCGGGTTGATTTCCGAAATCTCGCCGTAGAAGGCCATCCCGTCCAATATTATCAGAGGAGCGTTGTGGTTGCCGCCGGTGTACACCGAGCGCTGGCCGCGAATCTGAAGCGAGCCGCCACCCTTGGCGTCGGCGCTGTAGCCGACATTCAGGCCCGGCGTGCCTCGAAGCAGATCCTGGACTGTGCCCGGGTTCTCATTCGCCATCTTGTCCGGTTTGATCTGGACTACGCTGCCGGTCAAGTCCTTCTTGCGGGCGGTGCCATAGCCGATCACGACCACCTCTTCAAGGAGAGCCTCATCATCCTGCATGGTAAGATTGATTGTCGACCGGTTGCCGGTCCTGATGGTCTCGGTCTTGTAACCGATTGAGGAGAAAACCAGTTCCGGAGAGGAAGTGGTCAATTTGATGGTGTACTTGCCGTCCGGATCCGTCATGGTTCCGTTTGTCGTGCCGCTCTCGAGCACATTGACGCCGATAAGCGGCTCTCCGTTCTGGTCCTTGACCGTTCCGGAGACCACCTTGGCGCTCTGCGCATGTGCAGCGGCGCAGAACGCCAGGGTCAAAACGAGACAGGCTGTCAGTCTCGTCCTGGTTTTAAACATAGGAATAAATGTGAACATAAATGATAATGATTGGTTTGTAGTATCAGTGTCGGTCGTGTGCCGGAAAGCAGCCCTCGCGGCACGGTGCTAAAGTAGTCTATCCGGGCGGAAGTGCCGGGGCACGGATTGGGAAACATGGGGGCATGAATCGTTATTTCTTGATAATCTGCGAAAAATGAGTAAATTGTGCGCAAATCTATGATGGTGATGGCAGTAGGATTACCGGTCGCGATATTCTTGGCGGCGTTTGCGATGCCGCTTGTGTCGGCGCAGCCGCCGCGATACCGGATGCTGAGTACCATCGAGACCTCGGATGCGGAGGATTTGAACTGCATCTACTTCGACCGCGACGGGTTGCTGTGGATGGGGACCGGACAGGGGTTGAAATCATACGACGGATACCGGACCAGAACTTATCGCACCGACCTCCAGTCTCCCGGCATATTGCCCGACAATACAGTGCTTTGCCTGACAGAAGACCACGAAGACGGTTTGTGGGCGGGCACTCGTGACGGTCTGGTGAGAATGGACAGACGGACAGGTGCGATAAGCACTTATCGCCTGCCGTCGGCCGGGCAACGCATCATCTATACGCTCTATACAGACAGGCTGGGCACAGTCTGGATCGGCACCGACGGCGGCTTGACGCGCTATGTCAGGGAGCGTGACGCGTTCTTTACTTATCATGCCGACAGTATTGTCGTGAGGGACCTGAGCGGGCGGTCTGTGCCGATAGGCGGCTACAGCGTCAAATCCATCGTGGAGGACAAGCGCGGCAATCTCTATATCGGCACATGGTCCAGTGGCGTGATGCGCTTCAATCCGGATGACGGACATTTCACGGTCTATCCGGAGCTCAATACCATGAACTCGGCCTATGCCCTCTTCTTCGACAGCCGGGACCGGCTATGGATAGGCACGTGGGGTTTCGGGCTGGCGCGCATCGACAGACCTCTGGATGCGGAAGATCCGGGTGTGGTGTGCTATAGGCCCGGCAGAAAAGGATTTGACACCCATTATCGTTTTATCGAAGATCCCATCACCGCTACGATATGGGCCTGCAGCCGGGGCGGTGTGAGCGTGATTTCGCCTGACGGCGGCAGTGTCTGGAATTATGCTGCGCTGGCCGGACAGTCGGTGAGTTTTTGCAAGGACATCCTTACCGACGGCCATGGCAACATCTATCTGGCCACGATACGGGAAGGCATCAGGCATGTCAGCACCAGGCAGGAAATGTTCCGCTTCCATGAGATGGACACGGATGAGGTGTTCGCCAAAAGCAGGGTCAACGCCGTGTTCACTGCTGACGGACGCCGCTTCTGGTCCGGCCTGTCCCCTTACGGGGTGGCCCTTTACGACAGGGAGAGCGGCACGACGCTCATGAGCGGCGCCATAGCTCAGCTGGAGGGATTGGCGGAGAAATCTTTCCAGACGGAGTTCACATCCATCATCAGTTATTCCGACAACGAGATATGGGCGGGAAGCAACAGTACTGGCATAGTCATGATTCCGGCGACTGGGCCGGGCAGGATAGCTGATGCCGGGAACAGCCGCTTTGTATTTGACAATGTGGTGAATGCGCTCTTCAAGGATGACTGGGGGCGCGTGTGGATCGGGGCGCGCAGCTGTCTGAGCGTCGCCAACCCTGACGGCAGCGGGAAGAGGCTGACACTTACGGAGAATGGTGAGGATTTCTCTGACTGTGATGTGCGCGGCATCATGGCCGACCATGAGGGAAACATCTGGGTGTCCACGAAGAACGAGGGCATCATACGGATATCACCGGCACTTGTCTGTCATCGCTACGGCGCCGGCGGCGGGAGTCTCCAAGTCAACGATGTCACCGCCTGCTTCGAGGACTCGCGCCACAGGCTTTGGGCAATCTCGGCCAGCGGCGGCCTGTTCCGGTATGACAGGGGGAGAGATCTGTTCGTGCCTGTCAACCGTGAATACGGCATCGGCGCGAGCAGCGCGTTTGCCATAAATGAAGACCGCTTCCGGCGGCTGTGGCTCAGCACTGAGCAGGGGATGTACTGTCTGGCCTGGAACGATGGGGATGACGCCTTGCCCGCCATATACTTCTATTCCCGGGATGACGGACTGGAGCATGCCGTCTGCCAGCCTAACTCCACATTCCGCCATGGAGAAGAACTGTATTTCGGCACTGAACGCGGTTTCTATTCCTTCGCGCCCGCAGAGAACCTGATGACTGACAATCTTCAGTACCGGCTTCTTGTGACCGACCTTTATGTCGACGGACGGCCTTTTGACCGGCTCGATGCGGAACTGCGTCAGAAATGCTCGGCCGAGATGCCGCAGATGACACGGCACATAACGCTGCCTTCTTCCGTGGGCAGAATCGATGTGGAGTTCGCCCTTCTGACTTATTCCGGCCAGGAGAAGAACCAATACGCCTACCGTCTGGAGGGGTACGATGATGACTGGAGCTTCCGCGACGCCTCCTCGCGCCGGGCCACATACGAGAACCTGCCTGCCGGCACATACACCCTGCATTTGAAGGCTTCCGACAGCAGGAGGCTCTGGACGGAACTCCCATACGCCATACAATTGCATGTCCTCCCGCCGTGGTATCTGTCCTGGTGGATGTGGCTGGTCTATGTGCTGATGTCTTCCGCTGCCGTCTATGGCGCGGCGCGCCTGTATATGAATTATCACAACGCGGCGGTGCGCCTCAGGCTTAAAGAGGCTGAAGAAGGCGACCCGGCTCTTTCCGGCCTGGACGCCGGGGAGGAGCAGCTCTCTGCTGATGAACTGTTCCTGGAGAGAGCTGTCCGATGCGTGAGTGACCACCTCGAAGAGTATGACCGCGAACAATTCGCCCGGGACATGTGCGTCTCGTCCTCAACGCTCTACAATAAACTGCGCGCATTGACGGGGCAGGGCATCTCGGCTTTCATCCTTTCCGTCCGCATGAAGGAGGCGTGCCGCATCGCCCGTCAGAATCCCGACATACGCGTGAACGAACTTGGGATGGCCGTAGGCATCAACACGCCCAAGTATTTCACCCGGTGCTTCAAGGAAGAGATCGGCATGCTGCCAAGCGAGTATATCGAGAAGGTGAAGCGACGCGAAGTCTAGTCATCCCATGCTGATGAGAGCCCAGGGCGCTTGGCGCGCCAGCTCTCCACGGCCTGGGATATGTTTATGATGAAGTCGCCCATGTCCTCGAGCTTCTCGATGAGGTTGAGGTAGAGCACGCTCTCGAAGTAGGCGTCCCCGTTGCTTTCCACCCTCTGGATTTCCTTGTCACGCAGGAGGTTGCGCTTGTTGTTGATATCGACTTCCGCCTCGATGGCGTTGTCGATGTCATTGATTGTCGAGGCGTTCTCGAGATTGTATACCATGGCGTCGTATGCCCTGGCGACCAGTTCTGTCATCTCGTCCAGGCTCTGCCTGTGCTCGGCGGAGAGCTTCTGCTCGTGTACGATGGCCCTGTCGATCAGGCGGCTTATGGCCTCGCCGCTGTCTCCCAGGGACTCGAGTTCCCCGACTATGCGGTAAATCGCCTTGATGCGGAGTTCCGAGTTGTCGCTCAGGCCCTCGCGGTTGACTTTGTTGAGGAAACTGATCACCTCGTACTCGATGCGGTCCGAGATTTCCTCATACTTGACGAGTTTGTCCCTGTACGGTCCGAAGGCGGATTCCGCATCGGAATTGTCGATGGCGTCCTTCACATAGCCCAGGCCCTTGCGCATGATGCGCCCGAAGTGGCACACTTCCTTCTCGGCTTCGGTGAGCGCGAGTTCCGGGGTGGAGATGAGTCCCGCGTTGATATACACCAGCTTGCCCGTGACCTCGTTGCTCGGCTTCTCCTTGATGACCTTGCAGACGAGCTTCTCTATCAGCGGGATGAACCAGATGAGTATGCCGGTGTTGATGAGATTGAAGACGGTGTGCAGCATGGAGATGCTGTAGAGCGGGGTCTGCTCGCTGCCTCCAAGCCCGATGCCGTTTATTATCAGGCTGATGAGTTTAAGGAAGTACGGGAACAGAGCCACGGCCCAGATGACGCCGAACACATTGAACACGGTGTGGGCGAGGGCGGCCCGCTTGGCGTTGACATTGCCGACGGCGGCGGCGATGTTGGCCGTGATGGTGGTGCCGATGTTCTCGCCGAGGACCATCGCCGCCGCCATGTCAAACTTGATCCAGCCCATGTTGAGCACTATCAATGTGAGGGCTACGGTGGCGCTGGAGGACTGGAGCACCAGGGTGAGCACCGTGCCGACGGCCACGAAAAGCAGGATTGACCACAGGCCGTGGCCGGACCACGACTGGATGAAGGACAGGGCTTCCGGGGTGGACTGGAGGTCCGGGACGGAGTTTTTCATGAAGGACAGGCCGAGGAACAGGAGGCTGAATCCGACCACTATTTCACCTATGTCCTTGATTTTTCCCTTCTTGGAGATGCTCATTATGAATCCTGCGGCCATGAGCGGCACGGCGAGGATGGATATGTCCGCCTTGAACCCGAAGAGGGCTATGATCCAGGCGGTGAAGGTGGTGCCGATGTTGGCGCCCATTATCACTCCGATGGCCTGGGTGAGGGTCAGTATGCCGGCGTTGACGAAACTGACCACCATCACGGTGGTGGCGCTGGAGGACTGGATGACCGCCGTGACGCCGAGACCCGTGGCGACGCCCTTTAACGGATTGGATGTGATTGAGGAGACGAAACGGCGGAGACCGCTTCCGGCCGCTTTCTGGAGACCGGAACTCATCAGGTTCATTCCGTAGAGGAACATTCCCAAGGCTCCGATAAGGGTAAGGATGCTTAAAATCATCTTGCTTCAGAATATTTGTCGCAAAAATGGTGAAAATCATCCGGAATATGACGGCCCCGGAGCAGATGTAACCAAAATTTAACAATATGGCATCCGACTTACCGGGCGAATCGATAACTTTGCAGGCGGTATGACAGAGATACTTATAATAGAAGACGAGGCCGATATCCGCGAAATCCTGACATTCAATCTGGAAAATGCCGGCTACAAGGTCCTCTCGGCTGGCTCCGCCGAGGAGGGGGCTGGACTTGTCGGCGCCGACACGGCTCTGATCCTGCTTGACGTGATGCTCCCGGGGATGTCGGGATTCCAGTTCGCCGCGCAGCTGCGCAAGACTTCCGGCAGCAGGATACCTGTCATATTCCTCACCGCCCGCACCACGGAGAACGATGTCCTGACCGGCTTCTCCGCTGGTGGAGACGACTATATCTCCAAACCATTCTCCGTCAACGAGGTGCTTGCCCGCGTGAAGGCTGTGCTTCGCCGCGCCGGCTCCACCGGTTCTGATGAGGGGAGGATCTGTTTCGGAGGGTTGGTGATAGACACGGTTTCCGAGACTGCGGAACTTGACGGGGAGCAGCTCTCCCTGTCCCGCAAGGAGTTCGACCTGCTCGCCCTGCTGGCCCGCCACCCGGACACCTACTTCTCCCGCGCGGCTCTGATCTCCGATCTCTGGAAAGACGCCCCGTATGTGCTTGACCGCACGGTGGACGTGCATATCGCGAGGATACGCGGCAAACTGGGCCGCTATCACGACATCATCCGCAACAAGACAGGCTTCGGATATTATCTTGACTCCCGCTATGAGCTACCGGAATAAACTCATACTCACCATCTCTTCCGTGTTCCTTGTATTTGCCGCCGGGGCCGTGTGCCTCGGACTGGTGAGTGAGGACAGCTATCGGCGCGCCATCATCAAGTCGCGTCTCGAAGGCTATGCGGACATGATTGCGCGGGAGGGTGACAGGGTGCTGGAGTACATGCCTGATGACCTGAGGGTGACGGAGATTGATTCCTCGGGCCGGGTCATCTATGATTCTTCCGTCTCCGCCGGGGTCCTGGAGAACCATCTCGGCCGCCCCGAGATCAAGGAGTGCCTCCGGAGCGGCATGGGCAGTTCCATCCGCAGGTCCGAGTCGTCGGACAAGAAGTATTTCTATCTCGCCAAGTCCTATGACGGGCGGATCATAAGGGTTGCCCAGGTGTTCGATGTGGAGCTGGGCAAGTTTTTCCGGACGGACTGGATGCTCGTGCTTAGCGTATCCATCCTGCTGGTGCTCGCGCTCGTGGTCCTGGTCTGGCTGTCAGACCGCTTCCAGCGCAGCGAGGACGAACGTGCCGCGAAGCAGACGCGCCTTCTCAAGCACGAGATGACGGGCAACATCTCCCACGAGCTCAAGACCCCGGTCAGCAGCATCCAGGGCTATCTTGAGACTATAGTCAATCATCCCGAACTCAGCGAGGAGAAGCGCAGCCTCTTCATAGAGCGCTCATACCTGCAGGCCCTCCGTCTCTCGGACATGATCACGGACATCTCCCTGATCACGAAACTGGAGGAGGTCCCGGAGCAGTTCAAGCTCAAGCCTGTCAATGTCAGGACGGTGATGATAGAAGTGGGCGAGGAGATGTCGGGCCAGCTCGCCGCGCACAAGGTGACAATCGACAATCAGCTCCCTCCGGTGTGCATCAACGCCAACTACCAGCTCATATATTCTATTTTCCGCAATCTTGTCGAGAACACCCTGAAGTATGCCGGTGACGGCTGCGGGATCAGCGTCTCCGGCGTCATGTCCAGGGAAGGGGAGTGCAGCATAGACTACCACGATACCGGCCGCGGGGTCGAGCTGGACGAGCTGGAGAAGATATTTGACCGCTTCTACCGCATCGACGCCGACCGGGCCAAGCCTGTGGGCGGTTCCGGGCTGGGGCTGTCGATTGTGCGCAACGCGGTCCGCTTCCACAAGGGCAGTATCAGCGCCTATCGCGTGGGCGGGGGCGGACTGGGTTTCCGTTTCACCTTGCGCAGCATCTGATTATTCCGTAATTTTGCGCAAAATTACGGATATGGCAGACGAAAAGATTATATTCTCAATGAACGGCGTGGGCAAAGTCCTGCCGCACAACAACAAGACGATTCTCAAAGACATCTACCTCTCATTCTTCTATGGCGCCAAGATCGGCATCATAGGTCTCAACGGCTCCGGCAAGTCCACGCTCCTCAAGATCATAGCGGGTGTGGAGAAGTCCTACCGCGGCGAGGTGGTCTGGGCTCCGGGCTACTCCGTGGGCTATCTCGAGCAGGAGCCTCAGATGGATCCGGACAAGACCGTCCTCGAGGTCGTGGAGGAAGGAGTGCAGGAGGTCAAGGATGTGCTTGACGAGTACAACGAGATATCGCTCAAGTTCATGGAGCCGATGGACGATGACCAGATGGCCGCCCTCATCGAGAGGCAGGGTGAACTCTCCGAGCAGATCGAGCACCTCGGCGGCTGGGAGATCGAGTCCAAGCTGGAGAGGGCGATGGACGCGCTCAACTGTCCGCCTGCCGACGCGAAGATCGCGACCCTCTCCGGGGGAGAACGTCGCCGGGTGGCCCTGTGCCGCCTTCTGCTGCGCGAACCGGACGTGCTGCTGCTCGACGAGCCTACCAACCACCTCGACACCGAGAGCATCCAGTGGCTTGAAGCCCATCTGAAGCAATACAAGGGCACGGTGATAGCCGTCACCCACGACCGTTACTTCCTTGACAATGTGGCCGGCTGGATCCTTGAGCTTGACCGTGGCGAGGGCATCCCGTGGAAGGGCAACTACAGCTCATGGCTGGAGCAGAAGACCAAGCGGCTTGAACTTGAGGAGAAGCAGGAAAGCCGTCGCCGCAAGACTCTCCAGCACGAGCTGGAATGGGTGCGGATGGCTCCGAAAGCCCGGCAGGCCAAGCAGAAAGCCCGTCTGGGCGCATATGAGAAGCTCGCTGCGGCGGACGCCCGCGAGAAAGAGGCCAATCTTGAGATTTACATCCCGAACGGACCGCGCCTCGGCGACAAGGTCATCGAGTTCCACGACGTCTCCAAGGCCTACGGTGACAAGGTGCTCTTCGAGCATCTCTCCTTCTCCCTCCCGCCTGCAGGCATCGTGGGCGTGATAGGCCCCAACGGAGCCGGAAAGACCACGCTCTTCCGTATGATAATGGGCATCGAGACTCCGGACGCGGGTTCTGTGGAGATCGGTGACACGGTGAAGATATCCTATGTGGACCAGCAGCACAAGAGCATAGATCCGGACAAGACCGTGTATGAGACGATAGCCGGGGATTCGGAGTGGGTACGTCTCGGCAACAGGGACATCAACGCCCGTGCATGGGTGTCCCGTTTCAACCTCAGCGGCGCCGACCAGGAGAAACTCTGCGGTGTGCTCTCGGGCGGCGAGCGCAACCGTCTGCACCTTGCGCTGACACTCAAGGACGAAGGCAATGTACTGCTTCTCGACGAACCGACCAACGATGTGGATGTCAACACTATACGTGCTCTTGAGGACGGTCTTGAGAACTTCGCCGGCTGCGCCGTGGTGATCAGCCACGACCGCTGGTTCCTCGACAGGATCGCCACCCACATCCTCGCATACGAGGGGGATTCGCAGGTGGTGTTCTTCGAGGGCAACTACGCCGAATACGAGGAGAACCGCAAGGCGCGCCTGGGCAATGTCGAGCCTAAACGCTTCCGTTACAAGAAACTGATGGAGTAGTTCCTGTGTTTAATCGGTTTTTTCTCTTATCTTAGAGCAAATTTTAATGACACTATGACTGCTCGACATTTCAGGTTCATCCTGGTGGCCGCCCTTGTTTTCAAGTGCGTCTCAGGATTCTCACAGGTTCCGTTCTATGCTCCTGCACCGGGAGACGGCAAGCTTTTCGGCTACCATTCCCTCAAGTTCCGCCCGTCGGTCAACTTCCAGGAGTCTTTCACGACATTCCAATACGGTATCGGCAAGACGGCCGTCGGACTTGAATTGTATACCTGCCCGACGGGCGTGTATTCCGGATACACCTTCAGGGCCGGCCTCTACGAGAGCAACTATTTCAATGTGGGCGTACAGACCAGCCCCAACTTCTCCCTGACCGACTCGCACAAGTTCTCCTACATCACCAGCGGGCTGTATCTGCACGGGGCTTTCGAACCGTCGGGGAAGTATTACTGGCTCTCCAATACGCTCTGGACTGTCCATACTGACAAAATGGCGGACATCGAGCATTGGCTCTATCTGGGCGCGAGATTCCCGCTCCCGGGCGGCTCGACGCTGATTCCTATGGCGGGTACGATTCACTCGTGGCGTTTCGACTCCGTGCCGGATATCTCTATCGGATGTTCTTGGGCTATAGGGCATTATGAATTTCTTGTCTGGACCAACAACTACACCAGAGACAATTTCAGGATAGTGTTCGGCATAGCCTTTGTATATTGATGCGCGGCCCCGGAGGGGCTTGATAATGTACAATCATAACTGAATAGCATATTATGATCTGGCTTATTTTCATAGCAGTGATGCTGCTGTCCTGGCTCATTCAGACGACACTGCAGAGCCGCTTCAACAAATACTCCCGTGTGCCGTCGCCCCATGGGCTGACGGGTGCGGACATCGCGCGTCTCATGCTCAGGCAGAACGGCATCAATGATGTGACGGTGCAGTCCGTGCGCGGCCGTCTGACCGACCACTTCAACCCGCAGGACAAGACCATCAACCTCAGTGAGTCCGTCTATGGCAGCGCGTCCATAGCCGCCTGCGCCGTGGCCGCCCACGAGACAGGACATGCCATACAGCACGCCCAGGGCTATGCGCCTCTCAGGCTGCGCTCCGCCCTTGTGCCTGTCGTGACGTTCGCCAACAACACCGTGCAGTGGGTTCTCCTGCTCGGCATCATCCTGCTCGACAGGTTCCCGGAGCTTCTCTGGTGCGGTATCGCGCTCTTCGCGATGACGACCCTTTTCAGTTTCATCACGCTGCCGGTGGAGATCAATGCCAGCCAGCGTGCCGTCCAGTGGCTTGACGGTGCGGGCATCGTGGACGAGAGGACGCGCCCTATGGCTGCCGACGCCCTCAAGTGGGCTGCATATACCTATGTCGTCGCCGCCCTCGGTTCTCTTGCGACTCTTTTCTATTATATCTCTATAGCGAACGACCGCAGATAGCCTTCTGCCGACAACTTCTTAAGACCGCAAGTTGTGAAATTTTCTTTCCGACTTGCGGTTCTTTTGGTAACTTTGCAGAATAGAAATCAAATATTTTACAATGATATGAAGAATTTTATCGAAGAGCTCAGATGGAGGGGTATGATTCACGACATTATGCCCGGCACAGAGGAAGAACTTATGAAAGGCCCGGCATCAGCTTATGTCGGGATTGACCCTACCGGAGACTCCCTGCATATAGGACATCTGGTAAGCATCATGATACTCAAGCACTTCCAGGCATGCGGACACAAGCCGTTCGCACTGGTCGGTGGAGCCACCGGAATGATCGGCGACCCTTCGATGAAGAGCCAGGAGCGCAATCTGCTGGATGAACAGACACTCGCCCATAACGTGAAGTGCATCAAGGCGCAGCTCGCGCGCTTCCTGGACTTTGAGTCCGATGCGCCCAACAAGGCCGAGCTTGTCAACAACTACGACTGGATGAAGGACTACACTTTCATCAATTTTACCCGTGACATCGGCAAGCTCATCACCGTCAACTACATGATGAGCAAGGATTCCGTCAAGAAGCGTCTGAGCCGGGACTCTTCCGAGGGAATGTCATTCACGGAGTTCACCTACCAGCTTCTGCAAGGCTACGACTTCCTCTACCTCTACCAGCACAGGGACGTGAAGCTCCAGCTCGGAGGCGCGGACCAGTGGGGCAACATCACCACCGGCACCGAGCTTATCCGCCGCAGCTGCGGCGGTGAGGCTTACGCCCTGACCTGCCCGCTGATCACCAAGGCCGACGGCGGCAAGTTCGGCAAGACGGAGAAGGGCAACATCTGGCTCGACGCGGAGAGGACATCCCCGTACCAGTTCTACCAGTTCTGGCTCAATGTCAGTGATGATGATGCCGAGCGCTACATCAAGATATTCACCATGCTGGACCGCGAGACCATCGAGGCCGCAGTCGCCGCGCATCGCGAGTGCCCGGAGAAGCGCGAGCTCCAGAAGCTCCTTGCCCGCGAGGTCACGGTCATGGTGCATGGCGAGAAGGAATATGAGACGGCCATAGTAGCCTCCGGCATGCTCTTCGGCAAGGCTACGACGGAGGATCTCAAGTCTCTGGACGAGAAGACATTCCTCGCCGTGTTCGACGGCGTGCCGACGTTCGGTATCGATCGCGCGAAACTGCCTCTCGGCATACTTGACGCCCTCGCTGTGGAGACATCCGTATTCCCGTCCAAGGGAGAGGCCCGCAAGATGATACAGCAGAACGGTTTCAGCCTCAACAAGGCCAAGATGAACGATGTCGCCCGCAGCCTCACCGAGGACGATATCATCGACGGCAAATACATACTTGTCCAGAAGGGCAAGAAAGACTACTATATCATCATCGTCAATGGATAAGCCAGAAAGCAAGAGACAGCTCCAGGTCGCGCGCGAACTGCAGCGCGACCTCTCCGAGATTATCCGGAGCCGCGGAATGGCGGCTTTCGCCGGAACCATGGTGACGGTGAGCGAGGTGCGGATCAGTCCGGACCTGAGCGTCGCCAAAGTATATGTCAGCATATTCCCTTCGGACAAGGCGGCGGAAGCGCTTGCGCGTCTGGAGGAGGAGAAACGCTCCCTGCGCGGGGCTTTGGGGCGCGCCGTGGCTTCACAGCTGCGCATCGTCCCGGAGATCAACTTCTATCAGGACACGACGCTCGATTATGCCGAGCATATTGATGAACTGTTGAAGAAATAGCTTTTGGATGCGGGACTGTTCATAGCTATCCGCTACCTGTTCGCGAAGAAGTCGCATAATGTGATCAATGTGATTTCCGCGATCAGCGCGGTCGGCATTGCCATAGGCACGGCCGCGCTCATACTGATACTCTCCGTCTACAACGGTTTCGACGGCATTATCCGCGCCAATCTTTCTGACCTTTCCCCGGATCTGCTTGTCACTTCCGCGGACGGCGGGCTCTTCGCCCCTGAAGGGGCCGGGTTTGACAGGTTCAGGGAAGACGGCCGCATCGTGAGTTTCGCCTGCGTGCTGGAGAAGAATGTCTTCGTCACTTACGGGGACAAGCAGGGTATAGCCCGGGCAAAAGGCGTGGACCGCTCATATGAGGAGTCCACGCCGCTCGCTTCCCATGTGACCGCCGGCACATTCTCCCTGCACCGCGGGGAGTTGGCCCAGGTGTCCGTCGGGGCGGGGATGGCTTATGACATGGGCATAAACCCGCGTTTTCTCGAGCATCTTGTCCTCCATTACCCCAAGGACGGGACGGTGAATCCGCTTCTCGGCCCCTCTTCCGCCCTCGGGAGCGAGAGTCTGGTCGTCGGGAGCCTGTTCAGCGTCAGTTCCGAGACGGACGCGGGCCTGATAATCGTGCCTATAGAGGTCATGCGCAGGCTGGTCGGTAGAGGTGACGGCGGGGTGGTGTCCGGAGTTGAGCTGCGGGTGGCCGGAGGCGTCGATGCAGTCCGCCTGAGGGATGAGGTCTCCGCCGCCCTGGGCCCCGGCTTCAATGTGGAGGACAGGTATATGCAGAACAGTTCCCTCTACAAGATGATGAGATACGAGAAGCTGGCTATATTCACCATCCTGCTCTTTGTCGTCATTATCGTGGCTTTCAATATCTTCGGCTCGCTCTCTATGCTTGTGGTGGAGAAGGAGGATGATATCGCGATGTTGCGTGCGATGGGGGCGCGTCCGTCGTTTGTCAGGCGAGTCTTCCGGCTTGAGGGATGGATGGTCTCTCTCTGCGGGCTTGTCTGCGGGCTTGTCTGCGGGGTGGTGCTTGCCTTGCTCCAGCAGCACTTCGGCTTCATCAAGATGCCGGGCGGTTTTTTCATCCAGGCCTATCCTGTCCGGCTGCAGCTGTCTGATGTGGTGCTGACCGCCGCCGGTGTCGCTCTCATCGGCTTCGTCATCGCATTTCTCTCATCCTCAAGACCGGGCAGGAGTTCACAGTAAGCGGAAAAATCATTATATTTGTGTTTTGTCCGGAAATGGAAGAGAAGAAGTTATATCCTTTGAAGTTCTGCGTCCTGCAGGACGATTATGTCTGGGGGACGGAAGAGTTCCTTATGGCGGATCTCGGCTATCGTGATTCCCTGGTGCGCAGCGGCTGGCTGGCCGGCAACAGCATCGGAGAATTGATGGACACCTATTTCGACCGCATCCCGGGCGAGAGGGCGTATGATTTCTATGGCCGGCAGTTCCCGCTGTCGGTGCGCAGGTTGAAAGTCAGGGGCAGGATGCCGTTGCGGGTGAGTCCGGGAGATGAAATAGCCGGACAGAGGTACGATCTTCTCGGCAAGGAGAAACTGTGGTATGTCCTCCGTGCCGGAAAGGATGCCAGGATTGCCGCCGGTTTCCGCAGGGACTGCGACGCCTCGGAGTTCTATGCGGCCTGCGAAGACGGGAGCGTGGAGAATCTCCTCAACCTTGTGGCTCCATATGCCGGACAGAGCCTTCTGATACCTTCAGGCACTCCGCACGCCGCCTTCGGCGATCTGGAAATCCTTGAGATAGGGGAGTCGTCTCCTCTGGATTTCTGCCTCTGCGGCTGGGGAGAAGAGGTTTCCGACGAGGAGTTCGACCCGGCCTTGAGTGTCGTGGACGCCCTTGATTTCATCAATTACGCGCGTTTCTCCACCATCCACACTTCCGGCGACAGGCTCGCCGCCCTTCCTCAGTTCATCGTGGACAAGATGTCTCTCCCGGAGGCGGTGCGTGTCCGTTGTGGGGAGGACAACCCGTTCACCATCTGCTGCTGCGTGAGCGGGGCTTTCTCTGTACAGACTCTTGACGGCGCCGCTCCGGCGGACTTCCCGGTGGAGAAGGGGGAGGTCATATTGGTGCCGGCGGAATGTGAAGATTTCGCCCTTGTCCCGAAGGACAGGGACACGCTGCTCCTGTGCGCCACCGTAGACCGTGTGGAACCGGACAAATATATCAACCCGGACGCGGAAGCGACGCTTCCGGAAGAAGAATAGAAGAAAATGAAAGGTGTAAGAATATTCCTTGCTGACGGTTTTGAGGATGTTGAGGCCCTTGCCGTCTGTGACATACTCCGCCGTGGCGGGGTGGATGTCAAGTTGACCGCAATCACTGATGCTCCATCGGTCAAGTCTTCTCATGGTGTGTGCGTGGTGCCGGATGAACATCTGTCCGGGCTGGACCGCTCCGAGGCAGGCACTTGCGCCGAGGATGTGATGATTTTCCCCGGCGGTATGCCAGGCTCGTCGAGCCTCGCTTCATGCGGGGAGCTGATCTCGATGATGAGGTTCCACTACATGGCTGGCGGCACGGTGGCCGCCATCTGTGCGGCTCCGGGGCTGGTGCTCAGCCAGCTTGACGGGCTGGAAGGGGTGGAATTCACCTGTTTCGACGGTTTTGAGGCTCATCTCCAGGCGAAAGGGGCTGTTTTCGCGCCGAAGCCTGCCGTGGTCTGCGGGCGGATCATCACCGGCCGTTCCGCGGGGCACGCTCCGGCATTCGGGCTTGCGATACTTGATCGTCTGCGCGGTGCGGAAGTCGCTTCCGAGGTGCGTCACGCGCTTTACCTTGACTGAGGATGGACAGCGTAAGACTTGACAAATATCTCTGGGCCATCCGCGTCTTCAAGACGAGGAGCGATGCCACGGATGCCTGCAACGGCAACAAGGTGCGCCTGTCCGGCGTGACGGCCAAGCCCTCCAAGGCGGTCAAACCCGGGGACACGATCGAAGTCCGCAAGGCCTCGGCCCTGTTCACCTACAAGGTCCTGCAGCTTACGGAATCCCGTATGGGCGCCGCGCTCGTCCCGCAATATGCGGAGAACCTCACTCCTGACTCCGAACTTGAGAAACTTCACGCCCCGAGGGAGACGATAGTGCTCCAGAGGGACAGAGGGGCGGGGCGTCCCACCAAGAAGGACCGCCGCCAGCTGGATGAACTTATGGATAATTTGGACTATTAAGCATACACGGAAACTATGTGTGGAATTGTAGGATACGTCGGGGGCAGACAGGCTTACCCGATACTCATAAAGGGATTGACAAGACTCGAATACAGGGGTTACGACAGCGCCGGCGCCGCACTCATCAACGATGACGGGCAGCTGGTGATATACAAGACCAAAGGCAAGGTCAAGGACCTCGAGAAAGTCGCGGAAGGCAAGGATGTCAGCGGTACCGCAGGTATCGCACACACCCGTTGGGCCACTCACGGTGAGCCGAGCGATGTCAACGCGCACCCGCATTATTCGGAGAGTCACAATCTCGCCATCGTCCACAATGGCATCATCGAAAACTACCTGTCGCTCAGGACGGAACTTGAGAGGCACGGTTATCATTTCGCCAGCCAGACCGACACGGAGGTGCTGATCCAGCTCGTGCAGTATATGATGGACTCTCACGGCATAAGTGTCGAGGAGGCTGTCCCGCTCGCCCTGCGCAATGTCATAGGCGCATATGCCATCGTCATCATCAACAAGAATGAGCCGGGCAGGATGATTGCCGCCCGCAAGGGCAGCCCGCTCGTGATCGGCGTGGGGGATGACGAGTATTTCGTCGGCTCCGACGCGACGCCTATCATAGAGTTCACCAACAAGGTCGTCTATCTGGAGGAAGAGCAGATCGCCTATATAGAGCGTGGCAGTGACCTTCGCATCACGGATTTGAGGAGCGTCGAGCAGACTCCGGTCGTGCGGGAGCTCCGGATGAGTCTGAGTGAGATAGAGAAGGGCGGTTTCCCTCATTTCATGCTCAAGGAGATATTCGAGCAGCCGCGGACGCTGCGAGCCTCTATGCAGGGCCGGCTTCATCCGGACCTGGGCACCGTCAAGCTGTCCGGCATCATAGACAACCGTGAGCGTATCCTGGGCGCCAAGCGCTTCGTGATCTGCGCCTGTGGCACATCCTGGCATGCGGGCCTGATCGGCAAATACATCATCGAGGAGTTGACCCGCATCCCGGTGGATGTGGAGTATGCCTCAGAGTTCCGCTACCGCAAGCCGGTGATTTTCCCTACGGATGTGGTCATAGCGATATCGCAGTCAGGAGAGACTGCGGACACCCTCGCCGCCATCAAGCTCGCGAAGGAGTCCGGAGCCTTCCTTTTCGGAATCTGCAATGTCGTGGGCTCCTCGATCGCCCGCGAGACCAACACCGGCTGTTACACCCATATCGGTCCGGAGATCGGCGTGGCTTCCACCAAGGCTTTCACGGCTCAGGTGACGACGCTTTTCCTTATCGCTCTCAGCATAGCCGAGCAGCTCGGTACTGTCTCTGATGAGAGGCGCGCCCATCTGGTGAGCGAGCTCCAGACAATCCCGGACAAGATTTCCAAGATTCTGGAGCACGACTCGGAGATAGCGGAGCTGGCCAAGGTGTTCATCTATGTGCGCAATTTCCTGTACCTCGGACGCGGGTACAACTATCCTGTGGCGCTGGAGGGCGCCCTTAAGCTCAAGGAGATATCCTATATACATGCCGAAGGTTATCCTGCCGCGGAGATGAAGCACGGACCTATCGCCCTCATCGACGATGAGATGCCGGTGGTGGTGATAGCGCCGAAGAGAGGACATTATGACAAGATACTCAGCAATATACAGGAGATAAAGGCCCGTAAGGGCAAGATTATCAGCATCGTGACGGAAGGCGACACGGATGTGCGGAACATTTCGGACTGGTGTTTCGAGATTCCGGACACGGAGGAGTGCTTCGTGCCTATCCTCTCTGTAGTGCCTCTGCAGCTGCTGGCCTATCATGTCGCAATCGCCAAGGGCCGTGATGTGGACCAGCCGCGCAACCTGGCCAAATCCGTGACCGTAGAATAAAAAGACAGATTCAGTTTAAAATTTATATTCATCATGAGAAAGAAGATTGTAGCAGGCAACTGGAAGATGAACACCATCAAGCCTGAAGGAGTTGAACTTGCGAAGGCCGTGGCAGAGAAGTCTGCCGCCGTGCCTGAGGGCGTGGGACTTATTGTGGCTCCTCCTTTCACGCATCTCTGCGCTGTCGGCAAGGCTCTCGCCGGTTCCCGCGTGGAGCTTTCCGCCCAGAACTGCGCCGACCATGTCAAGGGTGCGTACACCGGTGAGGTTTCCGCCGAGATGGTCAAGGCCGTAGGCTGCCAGTGGACGATTCTCGGACACTCCGAGCGCCGTCAGTACTATGGGGAGACGGATGAGAAGCTCGTCGAGAAGGTGAAGCTTGCCCTTGAGGCCGGACTTGGGGTCATCCTCTGCGTAGGCGAGAACCTTGAAGAGAGAGAGGCCGGCAAGCATTTCGACGTATGCTCAGCCCAGATAGAGAATGTACTCTACAAATTCTCCGCCGAGGATATGAAGAAGGTCATCGTCGCTTACGAGCCTGTATGGGCCATCGGTACCGGCAAGACCGCCACTGCCGAGCAGGCGGAGGAGATCCACGCCCATATCCGCAAGGTGCTTGCCGACAAATTCGGTGAGGCTGTGGCAGAGGACACCACCATACTCTATGGCGGGTCATGCAAGCCTTCAAACGCTAAAGAGCTTTTCGCTCAGAAAGATATCGACGGCGGACTTATCGGAGGAGCGGCCCTCAAGGCTGACGACTTCATCCAGATAGCCATGTCATTCTAAGACGGAGACGCTCACGCCTATACGGCTTGAGTCGCTCCATAGCCAGAACTTCTCACCCTCGGTCCTTATGACCTTGAGGGTGAGATTTTTTCTTGTGAGGATGTCAGTTTCGGTGGTCCATACGAGATCGGCCTTGAGCGTCTCGCCCTCGGAGGACGGAGTGCTGTCCATCTTGACGATGTAGAAGTCTGACATGTTGTCCGTGAAGGCCCGGAATTCCCTGTTGGCCCTGTTGTATGACATCTGGCAGCTGAGCGGGTCATATTTGAACGGGATGTCCCGTCCCACCTGTATCCGCAGGTCTTCGGTCTGTGAGAAGGCGCGCATAAACTTGTCCGGCGAGCAGCCCTGCGCCCCGGCGAGCAGCGCGGCCGCCATGGTGGCCGCAAGAATCTTCGTTTTCATAGCCTGACCTCCTTTATCAATATGTCGGTGCTCCCGTCTTCCAGCAGCATCTCCGCCTTCAGCGTCCCCTCCTCGCTGATGCTGTAGTAGCCGTCCGGTCCTGTCTGGATGCTCTTCCCGTTGAAGTACCACTTGACTTCTGCCGCCTTTGGCGCGTTGAACACCCTGAGCGGGATCCTGGCGCCTTTCTCGAACCTCCCGTCCGCTTTCCTGTCGCTTCCCTTGAGATAGATGTACGGATAGCTGTCGTTGCGGTAGACCTTGGTGAGAAAAGATGAACTTATCGAGGCGGAGCTGCCGTCGCTGTATTTTGCCCTGACTGTGTATTTGTAATGCGTGTGCGGTGAGAGCCCTGTCAGGGTGCAGCTTAGCGCGTCTGCGGGCGCGCTTGCGCTGAAACTGCCTGACTGGCTGCGGTATTCGATATCATAGCCCTCTATGGTTCCCATGCCCTTGTCCACCGTCCAGCTGATGATGGCCGCGTCCTGGAATATGGCCGTGCCCGTTATCGAGAGCGGTTCCGTGACCTCGAACGACACGCTGCCGTCCCTGTTGACCCTGATGTCTTTCAGCGCGAGGGTCGAGGTGCTGTCGTTCCAGAACCTGAATGCCGGAGAACTGTCCGAGCTGAAACTGTCGCGCCCCTCACTGGAGAAAAACAGTTTCCCATTATCGGGGTCGGCTGCCAGCAGGGCGGCGCATTGCCTGTCCGGGCGGCAGTTGACCTGAGAGTGCTTCCACCTCTCGGCGGCGGTGAGGTCTTTCTTGTAGTAGTCCGACCAGCCGGCATTGAGCCCCGACTTGTCGACATGGTAGATTGCGAGCCCTTGTCCCTCTTTGCATTCGAACAGGAAATACTCGTCCCGGCCTTCGGCGGCTGCTTTGAGGTACTGCCCTGCCCGGCTGAACGGCTGGAGGGTGTGGCTGCCCTTGCGCAATGTGCCTGGCAGTCCGGTCCCGAGGATGTCCAGGTCCACTGCGCAGAATCCCGGGACGATGGCGTTCTTGCAGCCGTTGTCCATTATCCCTGTGTCCCACAGACCTTTGGCAAGTCCGCCGCTGCCCTCTCCGTCGGTGTCATACAGGTCGCTTAGCCCGAGGAAATGGCCGAATTCGTGGCAGAAAACCCCTATTCCAGCCTTTGTGGGCGTTTCCCCGCCGGTTGAGGAGAGCTCCGTGCTGACGCAGAAGCTGTTGATCGTCCTGCCGCCGGCTTCTATGGTGCCGCCGCGGTCTTTGAGGAACCCGTGCTGCGGCCAGATCCAATCTTCTCCCGCACCGTCGGCTTCGCTGAATCCGGCGGTTATGATGAACACGTTGTCCACGCTTCCGTCGGAGTTGTTGTCATAGAGGGAGAAATCTATCCCGCTTCTGGTGCAGGCATATCTGACCGCTTCGTGAAGCAGGACATCCTTGCGGTCGGAGTAGTTGGCCCCATAATAGGAGACCGGTTTGGGCAGGGTGATTGCGGTGGCGAGGTCAAACCTGTATTCGTCGTTGAGCCCCGGCTGGCTGTTGAAGTAGTCTTCCGCCTGCTGCACGGAGGCTTTGAGTTCCTCTGCCGTACATGTCAACGCCCTGTCCTCGAACTGGACAGGGATTACCACCATCCTGAAGACGGCGAGGATGATTGCGATGCATAAATCCATCCGGTAAAGGTTTCAGTATGCATAGTTAGTGAGAATTTCTGAAAAAAGCAAAGGGCCGGTCACCCTCACGGCTCCCGACCCTTAGACGTGTACTAAAACCTAAACCTGCAACATAGATGCGGAAGGTTTTGGTAACGTTGCATTATGACGAAAAAAATTGCTTATTTCTTTGTCTCAGCAACTGAAACTTTGCGGAACTCCTTGAGATCCTTCATGAGATCGAGCGCAGCCTTGCGTGCGCGTGCTCCTGCGGCCTTGTTGCCCTTGGCAACCTGTGCTTCTGCGTTGGCTACGAAGAGATCGATGTTCTCTTTGATTTTGTTGACGAGTGTTTCCATTTTTAATAATATTTTAGAATGTTGATAATGGTCAATGCCGCAACGGGTTGCAATATAAAAAAAGATTTTTTTAATTCCTAAACTTCGAAAGAATTATTCGTGATTTTCTTCTTTTTGCGGCTTTGTTTCTGCTTTTTCCTTGCTGTTGAGGGCCGTCATGGCCTTTTCGATGCCTGCCAGAGCCCAGGTGCGGACGCCTTCGATGACCCTCTTCTCTATGGCCGGCAGTTCAGCCATCTGCTCTTCGCTGAAACTTCCGAGCACGAAATTCACCTGTCCGCCCTGCGCGAAGTCGTGGCCGACTCCGATACGGGTGCGGGCGAAGTCCTTGGTCCCGAGCAGTTCCTGGATGTTCTTCAGGCCGTTGTGGCCTCCGTCGCTGCCGGACTTGCGCATCCTCGCCGTGCCGAACGGGAGGTTGAGGTCGTCGCAGATTATCATTATGTGGTCCGTCGGGATGTCAAGTCGTCCCTGCCAGTACCGTACGGCGTTGCCGCTGAGGTTCATGTATGTGGACGGCTTGAGGAGGCGGAATTCCCGGCCCTTGTCCTTGACGGTGGCGATGTCTCCGTAGCGTTCAGTAGAAAAAACGACATTGGACGCCTGAGCCCAGGCATCCAATGTCATGAATCCTATATTGTGTCGCGTTGAAGAGTATTCGGCACCGATGTTGCCGAGACCTGCTATCAGATAAGTCTTCTCGGACACGATATTTCAACTTTAGGCTGCTGCGGCAGCTGAGTTGCGGGTAGCCTTGACGCCGCAGATGATGGTGTCCTTGTCGCTTACGATGGTCACATCCTTGAGGCTGATGTCGCTGGCCCTGAGCTTCTTCTCGAGTCCGAGGCTGGAGATGTCCACGCTCACCTTGTCAGGGAGGTTGGCCATGAGGGCGCTGATGCGCAGCTCGCGTGCCGGCTGGAAGAACTTACCGCCCTGCTGTACACCGATGGCGTGTCCGGTGATCTCGATAGGGACGTTGATGCAGATAGGCTTGGTCTCGTTGACAGCGAGGAAGTCCACGTGCAGGCACTCGTCTGAGACTGGATGCCACTGGAGTTCGTGGAGGATTGCGGTCTGCTTGCAGCCGTTGTCGAGGACGAGGTCCACGATGTATGATGCCGGAGTGTTGGTCAGGGCGCTGAGCTCCTTGGCGTCAACGGTGAAAAGTACATTTTCCATACCGCAGCCGTAGAGGTTGCATGGTACGAGGCCCTGCTTGCGGAGAGCCTTCAGAGCGGCCTTGCCGTCCGCTTTGCGGACCTGGCCTTTGAGTTCGAAATGCTGCATTTCTTGAAATGTTAAAATGTGTTACTCAATCTGATTTCTCAGATCCCATTGCACCAAAACCGCCGCGCGGTTTTAAAATGCGCGCAAAGATAGTGAAAATCGGGAGTTTGTACAAATTTTATTCGGCGACGAGTCCGACGGCCCTGTTCCAGCTCAGGCCTTTATAATATGCCGTGAGTCTTGGTCTTGACGGTGAGGGCAGATAGGAACTCAGCCCGCAGCATCTTTCCAGCGGAGTCTTGAAGAAAGATTCTGTTTCCGCGTGGTATTCTATGCACCCGGCGAGCGCCTTGTCGAGCATTGAGAGTTCGCCGCTGTCCGCTCCTGCCTCCCTGGCCGCGTCACGGATGTCATAGAACCAGTCTTTCGTGCTGCTGCCGGCACCGTAGAAATACGGTTGCACCTTGCCGCGGTCGATGTTGTCGAATCCTTCCCTGTGGGACGCCACTATGCCGGAGAAGACTTCGGCGAGCCTGTCCAGCCCCCTGCAGTCCAGCAGGGTCACGGTGGCGGACCTGCTGTTGCCGCTCTGCGAGTCGTAGTAGTTGAAAAAGTCCTCGCAGATGGATTTGAGGTCCGGGTTGCGCCCGGCGAGCAGATGCCATGGCATAGGCTTGTAGATGAAGCCTTCCGCTATCACTTCTGTCGGGGAGAACACTATCCTGTCGCAGACATTCTTGAGTTCCCATGCCACTTCCACTCCTCCCATCAGGCAGGAGTCGAAGATGATGTACTCGAGTTTCATCGGTATGGCGGCTGCGAAGTCCGTGAGGTCTATTTCCATGTTGCGCTCGTAGCTGCCGACGAACTGGCTCCCCAAGGCTTTAGTGAGGGGAAACTCTTCCGCTTCCCGCTCCTGTGTCGTGCTGAACGCAAATTCTCCTTCTTCTGCGGCTTTATACCCGCATGGGGCCCATCCGGTGGAGTGGGAGGAGAAGATCATGCCGTATCTTTTGGCCGGGAAGAGTCCCCTGATGTCGAACAGCGCGGCGGTGAGGGACTCGGCGGTGGCGCTCTTGGTGTCTGCCGGGTAGATTCTGAGGGTGTCGATCACATTCTGTCCGCCGCGGTTGCAGAACTGCAGCAGTACTGGGGGATTGTCGGTTGTGTACCCCCCGCCCGGGGCGGTGTTGTGACAGAAGGCTACGATGGCCTTGTCGGCCGTGTCATAAGGGAGGTTGCCTTCCTTGAGCTGCTCGAGGTTGCTTCGGATGTTGGCGCTGAGGTTGTTGTATCCCATCCCGCAATATATGATCACCTCCCTGTATTCTCTGGTGGTGACCGGGTTTTCCCGCTCGCAGGCGGCCAGACTCAGCAGCATCAATGCTGCGGCCAGCGTCTCTTTGAATCTGAATCTTCTCATCCCGACAAAGTTAAGAAAAAAATTATTTTCTCGGATGGTGCTGCAGGACGGCGGCCTGCCAGGTACGGGAGTCGATGTGCGTGTAGATCTCCGTGGTGAGTATGGACTCGTGCCCCAGCATCTCCTGAACCACCCTGAGGTCGGCTCCGTTCTCGACGAGGTGGGTGGCGAAGGAGTGGCGGAAGGTGTGGGGGGAGATGGTCTTGCTGATGCCGGCGAGCATAGCCTGCCGCCGCACTATGTTGAATATGGCGACGCGGCTCATCTTCTCCCCGAAACGGTTGAGAAAGACGATGTCGCCGTCTTTCGGAGTGGCCGGCTGCGGCCTGACTGACAGGTAGTCCGAGAACGCGTCCTTCGCCATGTCGCCCATGGGCACGAGCCGCTGTTTGTCACCCTTCCCGGTCACGCGCAGGAAGCCTTCTTCGAGGAACACGTCCGGTATGCGGAGGGCGCAGGCTTCGGAGACCCGCAGCCCGCAGCCGTACAGGATTTCGAGTATGGCCCTGTCCCGCGGGCCTCCGGGGGCGGACAGGTCTACGGACTTCATGATGGCGTCCACTTCCTCTACGGACAGCACGTCTGGCAGGTGCCGGCCGATCTTGGGGGAGTCGATTCCCTCGCACGGGTTGTCCTGCCTGTCACCTTCCAGTATGAGCCAGTCGAAAAAGGAACGCAGGGAACTCATGAGCCTTGCCTGCGAGCGGGCTGACAGGGAGTCTGCCCGGGAGGAGAGATACTCTGCGACGCTCTCCGTGCCGGTGTTGACCGGGTCTTCTCCGCTTTCTTCAAGGAAGGCTTTTACGTCACGGCAATAGGAACTGACGGTGTTGGGCGACATGCTCCGCTCCACCTTCAGATAATATCGATAGTCCTTGAGTATTGTCTTCGTATTATTGTCCACGATGCAAAAATACACAAAATCGGAATCACTCCAGGCTGCCCGCTACTAAACTCTCGGCAGGTCAGGCGCCGTGGCGGCCACCCGTCACGGCTTGCTTCGGATTCTGGCCCGCCGTGTCCGGATGCGTCTCCGCGCCATGCCGCGAGGGCGGTGAATGGAACCGCGACTATTGCGGCGGGGCTATAAGGCAGTGGGCGAGCCTCTCCGCCCTGTCTGCCGGCAGGACGCCGGCGCGGCCCAGAGCCTCCGCGCTCAGGCTGTCGGGCGGGCTGTTCTCCCGGAAGCGGACTATGCCCCGCGCTTCCGCCCACCCTCCTATATAAGGATGGAGCCGCAGGCTGTCCGCCGGCAGGGACCACAGCGGATAGGGGCGCGGGGGAGAGCAGCGGACGAGGTCTTTGAGCTTGCTGTACCTGTCCTCCCCGAAGTTGTAGATGTCCAGCAACTGCTCCGGGTTGGAGTATCCGCAGAGCCGTCTGCGCTGCTCGACCATCTTGGCGGCGAAGTATGGCCCTATGCCCGGAAGGGCGTCGAAGGCGGCAGAGTCCGCGCGGTTGATGTCGGTGAGCGGGATGTCGATGAAACTTTCGAGCCGCCGGTAAATCTTGTCCGAAACCACGAAGGACTTGGCGAAGTCTTCCTTGCGCCGGAACCGGCCTCCCTTTTTGCGGTAATTGTCTATGGACGCGGCCTGTTTGTCGCTGAAGCCCAGGCGGACAAGCTCTTCCACCGTGGCAGTGTTGGGGTTGAACCTGAAGCTCTCAGCCTTCCGGCTGCGTTCACGCACCCTGTTGACCACTGGACTGTGGGCGGCGGCACGGCGGACGGTGTCGGCATACTTCCTGAGACCGGATGCCGGGGAGCCCACCATGCCCGCTCCTGCCACTATGCCCGCGCCTGCCACGATGTCCTCTCCTGCCGCGATGTCCGGATTCCGGGGCTTCCCGGATGTGGACGTCTCCGGCTTGCGGGGTGCGACGGTGATGTATACCGTATCCGGGCTGTCACGCAGCGACTCGATGCGCAGAATCGCCGTCCTGTGGATGAAAACGGCTGCCTGATAACCTATTATGAGGAATGTGAGGGCGATGGCCCCTATCTTGAAAGTGGTGCCGCTAACTTTCTTCTCCGGACTCTTCTTCTCCATATCCTTCCCCCTCTGTCCTGTATTTGTTGCGGTGTTCGCGATGCTCGTCCTGCGGGAGACCGGCCACGCAGATCACTATCTCGCCTTTCGGCTCCTGGCTGCGGAAATGCTCCGCCACTTCGTCAATGCTGCCCCTGACATGCTCTTCGTGCAGCTTGGAAATCTCGCGCGAGACGCAGCATCCGCGCTCCCCTCCGAAGGTCTGGGCGAGCTGCTCCAGCGTCTTGACGAGGCGTCTTGGTGATTCGTAGAATATCATAGTTCTCGTTTCGTATGTGAGGTTGTCAAGTCTTGTCTTGCGGCCCTTTTTCTGCGGCAGGAACCCCTCGAAGCAGAAGCGGTCGCAGGGGAGTCCCGAAGAGACGATGGCCGGGATGCAGGCTGTGGCGCCGGGCAGAGTGATGACTTCAATCCCTTCCCTGGCGCAGCTGCGCGAGAGCAGGAAACCGGGGTCGGAGATGCCTGGAGTGCCGGCGTCGCTTATCAGGGCCACATTCTCTCCGGCGAGTATCCTGTCACGGATCATCTCCGATGTCTGGTGCTCGTTGAATTTGTGGTGGGAGAGCAGCCGGCCGTGGATTTCATAGTGGGCGAGCAGCACCGAACTTGTGCGGGTGTCTTCCGCCAGGATCAGATCCGCTTCCTTCAACACCTTTATGGCCCTGAATGTCATGTCTTCCAGATTGCCTACCGGTGTCGGCACTATGTAAAGTCTTCCTTTCACTGCTTCAATGCCGGGCAAATTTGTTATATTTGTCACCCTAACTGCAAATCTAAGCAATGTTTTCTGAAAATCACAAAAAAACGGGCTGCATAGAAGTCGTCTGCGGCTCCATGTTCTCCGGCAAGACGGAGGAACTCATCCGCCGTCTGCGCCGCGCACAATTCGCCAACCAGAAGATAGCCATATTCAAGCCTGCCATCGACAAGCGCTATTCTGACGTGGAGGTCGTGTCGCACGATTTCCACAAGATCAGTTCCGTCCCTGTCCGCAAGGCTTCCGAGATGCTTTCCGTGGGAGACGACGTGCAGGTCGTGGGGGTGGACGAGGCCCAGTTCTTCGACGAGAGTCTTGTCGATGTGTGTCAGGAACTTGCTGACAGGGGAGTGCGCGTCATCGTGGCCGGGCTTGACACCGACTATATGGGAGTGCCTTTCGGGCCTATCCCGAGATTGATGGCCGTGGCCGAGGATGTGCAGAAGGTGCACGCCATCTGTGTCAGGTGCGGCAACCTGGCCAATCATTCGCACCGTCTCAGCAAGAGCCGCGATCTCGTCCTGCTCGGAGAGAAGGATGTCTACGAGCCGCTCTGCCGCAAGTGCTTCAACGAGGCCCTCGCAGAAGAGGGCCGGTAATATGGGACCGTCCCCCGGAATATACGCCCGCAACTGCTCTGTCCGCCGTATCGACAAGTCTGTCGCGGCGGCTTTCCTCGATGCCAACCATCGCCTCGGGGATACCGGGAGCCGTTATCGCTACGGGCTCTTTGTGGAGCGCAGTACGGGGAAGGGGGAGGCTGAGATTCCCGGCGGCACGCTGGTGGCCGTGGCGACCTTTTCCAACGCCCGCCGCTGGCTCAAGGACGGGGTTAAGATAAGCTCTTATGAATGGGTGCGTTATGCTTCGCTTCCGGAGCTCCGGGTCATCGGGGGGATGGGCAAGCTGCTCAATGCGTTCATCGATGATGTCGGCCCGGATGACATCATGAGCTACGCCGATGCGGCGCAGCAGGATGGCGGTGAGGCCTATCGCAGGCTCGGCTTTGTCGAGGAATGCACAGTGGAGGGTGAGGGCTACCGCAACATCAAATTCCGTCTGCGTCCTGCCCGGAAGTGAGCCGTTCCGCCACTGGCCGGACTTCATCGTAGCCGTAGCCCCTCGACAGGGCATATCTCAGCAGCTTGAGTTTGGCCTGCGGATCTCCCTGGAGGGAGCGCCATTTGCCCGCCATCAGTTTTTCGAGCTTCGCGTCAGCCTTGTTCCGGTCAGTGCCGGCCAGGGCCGTGTCAATCACGTCGGACGGTACACCTTTGGCCATCAAGGCCCTGCGTATCTTTATCGGGCCCCATCCTGTGAGGGCGGACTTTTCGGATGCGAACGCCGAGGCGTAGCGCGACTCGTCGACAAAGCCGTCCTTCAGCAGCTCTGACACGACTTCTTCCGCCGCCTCCTGGTCCCCGTCAAGCCTCTCTGCGGCCTTCCTGCGTATGTCGCTCAGGCAGTATTCCCTCCTGGCGCAGAGGGCCTGCAGGCTGCCGAGCGCTCTTTTGGCCTTTTCGTCCATGACATCAGAAATCGAATCCCAGCGAGGCGTATGCGCCCCAGCCGAAAGCCTTGGACCAGTGGAGGTTGAACTTGACAGGACCTCCGATGAAATTGTATGCCGCTTCGAGTCCGAACGCGAGGCAGTCCGGATTGTATTCGGTGATGAGCTTGGTGAAGTTGTCATTGCTCTCCTCCACTCCGGCCATAGCGGAGAGGTAGAGTTTCTTGTACGGATTCACCCTGCACTCCAGCACCGCCGTGGCGATGTGGTCCGATGCGAACGCGACGCTGTTGACGGCGAAGAACGGCACCTGGAACTCGGTGAATCTCCCCTTTATGAAGCCTCCGAAAATGTTGCTGTGCATGAGAGACATCTGGGACGAGTAGTGGTCCTGGTCGGTCGCCCCGCTGTTGATGATGCTGCGTGAGTGGAGATCTGCGATTATCGCCACCTTGTCCCCTGTCGGGAAGACTTTCCTGTAGTCCGCGCCCATCATCAGGATAGGCGTGAAATCCTTGTCCCCGAGCCGGATGAAGTCATAGTTGGCGGCAAGCGCGAGGCTCGATCCCCTTGACGGGTAATAGTAGTTGTCGAAGGAATACCAGTTGCCTTTGGCGAAAGCTCCGATGAAGTCTCCTCTGAGCGCGCTGTCGCCGAGGTAGGACGTGATCGCGTTGCCGAGCACGGTGTTCTCGTTGAACGAGTAGAAATCGTTCTTGAAGCCTATCTTGAAGTTGGCCTTGGTCCATCGCACATCGGTCAGGTAGAACTGCTCCCTGTGTCCCCAGAACGACGCGTCCATGTTTATCGCGTCGACTCTTTCCGAGATGGTGCCCTTGTACCTGAAGGCGGTGGCTTCGAGGTTCAGGGTCGGCATTCCGGCCTGGTTGTAGGCATAGTGGGCCGTGGCCTTGAGATTCTGTCCGATCTTGGTGTTGAAGTTGAAGCGCGAGCCGGTCAGGCGGTTGGTGTTGAGCCCGACATTGAAGAGCAGCGACACCCATTCGACCGTGTCCATCCTTATCCCTATCCCGATGCTGTTGGTAGGGGAGGTGACGCACTCGAACACGAGCTTGTACGGCTCCTCGCTGCCGAGCAGGGAATACTTCACGGAGGCGAAGGCTCCGGTCGCCTGGAGCTTGCACATCGCGTCGTCTATCCTGGCCTTGTCCAGGCTGTCGCCAGGCATGATGTCCACAAGGCTGGCGAGCAGCTGCTTCTCGTGCCCGTTCACGCCGGAGAACTCGATCTGGTCCACCTTGACGGGGGTGAGGGCCAGGTTGACGGCCTTCCTTCCCCTGTTCTTCTCTTTGGCTTTACCTACCTCGTCCCTCAAGCTGAGCAGTTCATCCTTCTTGCCGAGTGCGGCGGCGTACCCCCTCGCCATCATGGTGTCTACCGCTGCCCTGTTGAAACTCAGCATGTTGTATTCTGAGATGGCCGGCTTGATGAGGATGTCGGGAATGGGCACGTTCTTGTCGAATGCGTCCTTGCCGAGCATGCTGATGAACTGGTTGACGATGTCGCCGAGGTTGTTGATCTGCTCATAGCCGGGCCTGAGGTCGGAGAGTTCCACGCCTATTATGTAGTCCGCCCCCATCGCCCTCGCGATGTCGGCCGGGAAGTTGTTGCGGGTGCCGCCGTCCACCAGGATCATCCCGCCTGTGCGCACAGGCGCGAAGAGCCCCGGGATTGACATGGTCGAGCGCATGGCGGTGTTGAGGGAGCCTGAGCCCCAGTTTTTCGCCTTGTTTGAGACCACGTCCGTGGCCACGCAGACGAACGGTGTCGGGAGGTCGCGGAATGCGATGCTGTCCTGATAGCCCACGGTGAGGCTGGAGAGGAGGTTGTTGACGTTGAAGCCGTATGCGTATCCGGAAGGCAGGGAGCTGATCAGGGACTGTCTCTCGTCGAGCATCCTGTCGGTCTCCCGCTCATGCGTGCGCTTCTCGTCGAGTACATCGGACGCGTTGTGGAACGGTATGGTTATCACATATTTGGCGTTGTACATCTTGGTGGCGTAAGGGATGTACTTCTGCGGGATCGCGTCTGTGAGCATCACGCTCCAGTCCTGTGTGGTGAACAGCTCAGTGAACTCCTCTGTCCTGTAGCCTACCGAGTACAGCCCGCCGATGAGCCCGCCGATGCTGGTGCCGAGCACCATGTCGACCGGCATCCCGATCTCCTCCAGATAGCGTATCACCCCGACTTCGGCGGCTCCCTTGGCGCCTCCTCCCGAGAGGAGCAGGGCCACCGTCGGACGGTGCTCGCGTGCGCGGATGTAGTTCATCTTGCTGCGTATCTGGCGTATGAAGACGGCGTCGCCTTTCGGGTCGACGCTGTCCATTGACAGTCCGTTGGGGTATTGCTGGGCGGCTGCGCCCAGGCAGAAGAACACTGTCAGTGCCGCTGTGAGTGCTGACCGGCAAGCAGTCCGCAAGCGGCGAGGATGTCCTCCCCTCTTGAAGCTCTTATCGTACATAGTATTCCGTTGTTGTTGAGTCTGTCCCTGAAGTCTTCCATCTTCCTCTCCGAGGTGGTCTCATACGGGAAATCAGGGATCTTGTGGAAGCGTATGAGGTTGACGCGGCACTCCAGGCCGCGGAGCAGTCGTATCAGGGCGTCGGCGTGACGCTTGTCGTCGTTGAATCCGGAGAACATCGTGTATTCGAAGCTCACCCTCCTCTGCCCGCTGAAGTCGTAGCCCCTCAGCAGGTCCACGACATCGGCTATCGGCCAGGCTTTCTCCGCCGGCATCATCTCGAGGCGCTCGTCATGGAAGGGGTTGTGGAGGCTGACCGCTATGTGGCAGCGCTCTCCGTCAAGATATCTCCGCAGCTCCGGAATCACCCCTACTGTGCTGACGGTAACTCTCTTGGGGCTCCAGGCGAAGCCCCATGGGGCTGTGAGGACTTTTATGGCGGCGCTGACCTCGCTGTAGTTGTCCATCGGTTCGCCCATGCCCATGAACACCGCGTTGGACAGGTCCATGGCCTCGTCGATGCTGATGAACTGGTTGAGGATGTCGGCCCGGCTGAGGTTGCCGTGGAAACCCTGCCTCCCGGTCATGCAGAAGCGGCAGCCCATGCGGCAGCCTGCCTGCGAGCTGACGCATACCGTCTTGCGCTCATCGTCCGGAATCATCACGGCCTCCACCATCGACTCTTCAATGCCGTCCGGCCGCCGGCAGGCGACCGGGAAGAGGTATTTAGCCGTGCCGTCAGAGGAGAGGGCCCTTCCCGCAGGAGCCGCGGTCCCGAGGTCGAAACTCTCGGCGAGCCTTTCCCTGGCCGCCTTGGAGATGTTCACCATCCTGTCCCAGGAGCGCACTCTCTTTACATACAGCCAGTCTGCGAGCTGCTTGCCCACAAAAGGCTTCAGGCCGCAGCCTGCAGCCGCTTCCCGGAGCTCTTCGAGGCTTTTTCCCAAGAGTTTTTCTTTCATTCGACACCGCTTTATATATACTGAAGACAAAATTAGGAACTGTTTTGAAATTCTCCAAACTGTTCCTATCTTTGTCTTGATTTGGCGCGCTGCGCCGCGAACTATAGAAAAACTTATAATTTATTAAAAACAAAGACTTTATGGCTAAAGAAGTTGAAGCACAGGGGCAGGATGTGAACGCCGCGAAACTGAAGGCGCTGCAGGCCACTATCGACAAGATTGAAAAAGACTACGGAAAGGGTACTATAATGACGCTTGGGGATCAGCCCAAGTGGGATGTCCAGGTCATACCGTCGGGCTCCATAGCCCTTGACCATGCGCTCGGTATCGGCGGATATCCGAGGGGACGTATCGTTGAGATCTACGGACCGGAGTCCAGCGGCAAGACGACTCTTGCCATCCACGCCATAGCAGAGGCTCAGAAGGCCGGCGGCATAGCCGCGATGATCGATGCCGAGCATGCTTTCGACAGGACTTATGCGCAGGCTCTCGGGGTCAATCTGGAGACCCTTCTCATCTCCCAGCCGGACAACGGCGAGCAGGCCCTCGAGATAGCCGACAACCTGATAAGGAGCGGCGCCATTGACATCATCGTCATCGACTCAGTGGCTGCGCTTACCCCTAAGGCCGAGATAGAAGGGGAGATGGGAGACAACAAAGTCGGCCTTCAGGCCCGCCTGATGAGCCAGGCTCTCCGCAAGCTCACCGCCAATATCGCCAAGACCAACACCTGCTGCATATTCATCAACCAGCTTCGCGAGAAAATAGGCGTGATGTTCGGCAACCCGGAGACGACCACCGGCGGCAACGCTTTGAAGTTCTATGCTTCCGTCCGTCTGGATGTGCGCCGCACCACCCAGCTCAAGGACGGTGACGAGGCCCTCGGCAACCGCACCAAGGTGAAGGTCGTCAAGAACAAGATGGCTCCGCCGTTCAAGAAGGCCGAGTTCGACATAGTATATGGCGAGGGTATATCGCATGTCGCCGAGATCGTGGACCTGGCCGTGTCTTTCGACATCATCCACAAGAGCGGCAGCTGGTTCAGCTACAATGACCAGAAGCTGGCCCAGGGCATGGCTGCGGTCAAGCAGCTGCTCAAGGACAACGAGGAGCTCTGCCAGGAGATTGAGGGCAAGGTAAGGGAAATGTTGAACACTGTCAAGGACTGATATGGGCAAGATCATTCTCACCGGCGACCGTCCTACCGGCCGCCTTCACATAGGCCATTATGTGGGTTCCCTGCGCCGCAGGGTGGAGCTGCAGAACAGCGGGCTTTATGACAAGATATTCATAATGATCGCCGATGCGCAGGCCTTGACCGACAATGCCGACAATCCTGACAAGGTGCGTGACAACATCATAGAGGTCGCCCTTGACTACATGTCGGCGGGCCTTGACCCGGAGAAGTCCACCCTGTTCATCCAGTCGCAGGTGAGCGAGCTCACCGAGCTGACATTCTTCTATATGAATCTTGTGACGGTACAGCGTCTCCAGCGCAATCCGACCGTCAAGCAGGAGATGCTGTTCCGCGGTTTTTCCGACAGTACGGACGGCTCGGACAACAAGGCCGGCACCCCGGTGGGCTTCTTCTGCTATCCGATCAGCCAGGCTGCCGACATAACGGCCTTCAAGGCCGACACAGTGCCGGTAGGGGAGGATCAGGAGCCGATGATAGAGCAGACGAGGGAGATAGTCCGCAAGTTCAATTCCACCTATGCGCCTGTGCTTGTGGAGCCGGAGATCCTGCTTCCGGAGCAGTGCGTGTGCCGCCGCCTTCCGGGTACGGACGGCAGGGCCAAGATGAGCAAGTCGCTGGGCAACTGCATCTACCTCTCCGATTCGGCGGAGCAGGTGTGGGCCAAGGTCAAGAGCATGTACACCGACCCGGGACACCTGCAGATCAGTGATCCCGGCAAGGTCGAGGGCAACACCGTCTTCACCTATCTCGACGCTTTCTGCAAGCCGGAGCATTTCTCGAAGTTCGGAGACTGTTTCCACGGCAAGAAGCAGAGCTTCGATTTCGCCTCGCTCGACGAGGTCAAGGCGCAGTACAGGGCCGGCGGTCTCGGGGACATGATGATCAAAAACTTCCTCAATGCCGTGCTTGACGACACCCTCGCCCCGATCCGGGCGCGCAGGGCCGAGTTGGAGAAGGACATCCCTTATGTATATGAGGTGCTCCGCAAGGGGTCCGAGGTGGCCAGGGCCGCCGCGGCGCAGACCCTCTCCGAGGTCAAGCGCGCGATGAAGATCGATTACTTCGACCCTGATGTCCTGGAGTCGCTGACCAAGGCGCAGTCGGAGCGTTATGCGAAATAAGTAGCAGTTAAAAAATAAGTTGCATCACCTTGGGCAATCTTTTTGGTCAATATTCCTTTTTTCATCAGTCATGTGCCACCGGCACACTCCTTCTTCAAAAAGAAATCTATCCACAAAAGTCTTTGCAAAATCTGCGACAACTTGTCTTTTAACGATTACTAAGCGCCAAAAGATATGGCGAAAAGCGAAACGGGGCCGACCAAAAAGAGATTTTTGGTCGGTTTCTTTGTTTTTTTATAAGCGGCAGGACTTCGCCAGTGTTGGCATAGCCACCGTCGGGACTCCGCTCATTTCATTCGCTCCGGCCCCTCCCAAGCAAGCTTGGGCCCCTCCCCTTGCTTCTGTCCGGGGGTGGACTGGCCCTCAGTTTGGCTATGCCAACACTATTTGCCGCGCCGCACCTTTTACTGCGATTAGTTTTCTGATGTTATGTGCGACCGCTACCAGGCCGAACTCGACCTTCACCTTGACGTTTGACTTGAGACGGAATAGACCTTGCCGGACATCCCTGCCGTGTTACCTGTCTCACCTGTCTCCACCCGCATTGTTCCACGCGCCGGCTGATGTTCCACGGCTAGGGGCGCCGGCGGCAGCACGCGCAAGGGGGCGCGCACGGAGAATTCCGTCGGCCTCGGTCATGACGGGAGGCCCTGCAGGGCCCTCTACGCAGTGTGCTCATGACCGACCCTCCCTGCCAGACCCCGTCGGTCATGCCGGCCACGGCCAGAACGCTGTCCGGCGGTGGTGTCCTTGACCGAGCTTGACGGAATTCGCGGCGGCAGTCCCGGCCCGGCCAGAGGTCACCGGGCCGTGGTTCGGTGAGAGTTGGAGGGGGCTTTAGCGATAAGGCACAGCGGAGATGTCCTGCTGGGCGGCGCACCGGGAGCGGGCAGCCTCCTGCTCAACACAAAAGCATCGCAGGAGGCTGCCTGTTCCTGTGCGCCCGCTGCCATAGTGCCGGGCCAGGAGCCAGAGCCACGCGACGCAGGTGTGAGCCGATTCGCCGGAATCGGCTCACACCCGGCGGAGACGGATACCGCAGAGGACCATGCAGGGCAGGTGGACGGTCCAGGTAGCAGCGGAAACACCGGAACAGGCTCACACCCGGCAGGGGCGGGTGCCGCGGAGGGCCTGGCAGGAGGCGTTCCACCGGGAGCGAATGAGAACGGGCAGGTCGGACGCTGGGATGTCGGGGAGGGCAAGGCACACGCGGCACTTTCCGCCAGACTCGGCCGAGGGTAGTCATCTCTGACCGCATTCCAACTGCGTCGGGCGTGACCGACACCCTCTGTGGACCCCCGTCGGTTATGTCCGCCTGCCATAGCGGCCCATGCGGGCCATGATGTCATGACCGAGATTGGCGAAAATGCCGGCAACGATACATGGCAATATGTCCTGTAAAACAGCATTTCTACGGACAAAACTGTGTTCTTGAGTTTTTTGGTCCGGCGAAACGCGCCTTTGCCCGGACAAAAGTCCGATGCTCCCTCTGCTGCCGTGGCACACAGCGGGTCTGGTTTGCGGTGGCGAATAAGTGTCTGATAATGAGCGAAATAATGATTTGTCCTGTCTGGTTTTGCCGACAGGTAAAGTGCTCTTTTGCTTGATTGTCAGTGTGTTATCTGCCACCGTCGGGCCGCCACCGCCGGGCCACCGCCGGGCCGCCAGCCCGTACCGCCGGACTCGCCCCCGCCAGACCGCCGTCCGCGTATCATTGTAACATGGCCGTAGATTCGTGTATCATTTGACAATATGTCGTAACCTTCCAAAAACTACTTTTGCAATGTCTGACCACAGGCACGAAAAACAGTTATGTAATCATAATTTTAACCAAAGATTAGTTTTTATGAGTTTTAAAACTTTAGCGACCACGCTTCTGTTCGGCTGTCTCTCGCTGGCAGCGTATGCGCAGAGCGTAACGGTGAAAGGCGTCGTGAAGGACGAAGGCGGCGAGACCGTCATCGGTGCCGCCGTCTTGGAAAAGGGTGTGCCGCAGAACGGCGTCACAACCGGAGCGGACGGCATGTTCTCAATCGATGTGAGGAGCAAGAACGCCACTCTTGTAGTCTCCTGCATAGGTTATGTGGAGAAGGAGATCAGACTGGATGGAAAAAACCACCAGATCATCGTCCTCAAAGAGGATGCGCAGCTCCTTGAGGAGGCCGTGGCCATCGGCTACGGTACCCAGCGCCGATCCGATGTGACGGGTTCTATAGCCTCTGTGGGCGGGGATGTACTCAGGGAAGTGCCTGCGACGAACATCAGCTATGCCCTCCAGAACCGGGTGGCCGGTGTCGAGATGACCCAGACTTCTTCACAGCCTGGTGCGGCCATGCAGATCCGCATCCGCGGACAGCGCTCACTGACTGCCTCCAACGACCCTCTCATAGTCCTGGACGGCATTCCTTTCATGGGAAGCATCTCCGACATCAACCCTAACGACATCAAGTCGATGGACATCCTCAAGGATGCGTCATCCACCGCGATCTACGGTTCGCGAGGCGCCAACGGCGTCATCCTTATCACTACCAACCGCGGTCTTGAAGGCTCTCCGGCAAAGGTCAGCTACAACGGATACGCGGGTGCGAAGACCGTATTCGCGCGCTATCCTATGATGCAGGGCGAGAAGTTCGTGCAGATGCGCGGGCTCGCCGGCAAGTTCGCCAACGGCGATGACGAGGCGGACAATGTCAACACTGACTGGCAGGACCTGTTCTACCGCACAGGCATGGTCAACAGCCATGATGTCTCGGTGGCGGGCGGAACCAGGGGCGGCAACTATAGCTTCGGTGCCGGTTACTACCGCGATGAGGCCGTCGTGCCTACCCAGTACTATGACAGGTACTCTATCCACAGCAGCTTCGATCAGGGAGTGGGCAAGTATTTTCGCTTCGGCCTCGCCACCAACTCGAGCTACAGCATGAACCACGGCGGACAGATTGGACTCTACAATGTCCTCTCCGCCTCCCCTATAGCGGATCCGTTCAACTCTGACGGCACTCTCAAGCGCACCATCAAGACAGCCAATGACGAGGCATGGGTGATGACCCGCGGCGTCGTCGACGGGCTGAAGGACGAGTGGATCAACGAGACCGCAGCCCTTGCCACCTACAACAACTTCTATGGTGAAGTCCAGGCTCCATGGGTCAAGGGGCTCAAGTACCGCATCAACATCGGCCTCAACTACCGCAGTTCCAAGAATGGCCAATATACCGGCGTCGGTGTCAACAACACCAACCCTAACACCGAGTCATCGGCGTCGGTCATGCATCAGGAGACCCTCAACTGGACCGTGGAGCACCTTCTCTCATACGACAGGATATTCGCCGACAGGCACAAGGTGAGCGTTGTGGCCATGTACTCAGCAGAGCAGACCAAGTTCACCCAGTCCCACATGTCCGCCCAGGACATCCCGTCCCCGGATTTCCAGTACTACAATCTCGGCCATGCCCTCGGCACCAAGACCATCAACCCGGCATATCAGGGATACTGGATGGCAGGTCTCGTGTCATGGATGGGTCGTGTGTCCTACTCTTATGACAACAAGTACATGCTCATGGCCACCGTCCGTTCGGACGGATCCTCGCGCCTTGCCAAGGGACACCAGTGGCATACCTACCCTGCTGTTTCCCTTGGATGGAACATGAAGAGGGAGAGTTTCATGGAGGATATCCACTGGCTCGACGCACTCAAGCTCCGGGCCGGATACGGCCAGACCTCGAACCAGGCCGTGAACCCGTATTCCACCCTCGGCTCCCTCGCCACCAGACCGTACAACTTCGGTGACGCCTTCGCCACCGGATACTATGTGTCCACCCTTCCTAACAACCTCCTCGGTTGGGAGTACTCCTCCACATGGAATTTCGGCGTCGACTTCGCCCTCTTCAACAACAGGCTTTCCGGTACCCTCGAGTACTACATCCAGAAGACGAGCGACCTTCTTCTCAATGTAAGCCTCCCTGGCACCGCGGGTGTGGGCAGCTACACCGGCAACGTCGGCAACACCGAGAACAAGGGTATAGAACTCACCCTCAACGGAACCATCATCGACAACCTCGACGGTTGGACATGGGATGCCGGGCTCAACCTCTATGCCAACCGCAACCGCATCGTCTCCCTTGCTTCCGGGGCTGACCGTGACGAGGGCAACGGCTGGTTCGTCGGTTATCCTATCGATGTCATCTACGACTATCAGTACGAGGGCATCTGGCAGCAAGATGACAAGTACCTCGACATTCTTGAGCCTGGAGGCAATGTGGGTATGATTAAGGTTAAGTATACCGGAGACTACAACGAAAACGGCGCTCCAACCCGCTCCGTCAACGCCTCCGACCGCCAGATCCAGAGCATGGAGCCTAAGTTCCAGGGCGGTTTCAACACCCGCGTGGCCTACAAGGGATTCGAACTCAGTGCCGTGGGCGCGTTCAAGTGCGGTGGCATCCTCATCAGTTCCCTCCACTCTTCAAGCGGTTATCTCAACATGCTTACAGGCCGTAGAGGCAATGTCGACGTGGATTACTGGACTCCGGAGAACACAGGTGCCCGCTATCCTCTCCCGGGAGGCATTCAGAGCGGTGACAACCCGAAGTACGGCAGCACTCTCGGATACTTCGACGCTTCCTACATCAAGCTCCGCACTATCACTCTGGCCTATACTTTCAACGACATGAACTGGCTTCGCAAGCTCGGTGCAAGCAACCTGAGAGTATATGCCACGGTGCAGAATCCGTTTGTCATCTACGCTCCGTTCACCGCTGAATGCGGACTTGACCCTGAGACCAACTCATACAATGACCAGAACGTGGCCGTAAGCATGAAGTCCGGTTCCCACAGTCTCCCTATCATCGGCACCAACTCGCCGACTACCCGCAACTACCTTTTCGGAATCAACTTGACATTCTAATCTGACACATATCATGAGACAATCAACCATCAAGATACTTTGCGCAGCCGCTCTTGCAGCCGGTATGGCGGTGTCCTGCTCCAAGGTGCTGGACGAGAAGCCCCGCGCCACCCTCACTCCGGAGTTCTTCAAGTCGGAGCAGGGCATCAAGGGAGGTCTTACCTCACTGTACGCCCACCTGCGCTACATCTACGGGCAGGCCTACTACTACAACATCTGCGAGACCGGTACTGACGAGGCCACATGGGCCCATGATGCCGACAACAACTTTAAGGATGCAGACCTCTCCGGAGTGGGCAACCTCACTTCGACATCAAGCCGCTCCGACGTGCTCTGGGGGACCGCATTCGCCAATATCAACACATGCAGCGGCATCATAGAGAACGCCGCCGCGGTTGGCATCAACGAGGCCCTTATCTCTGAGGCCAGGTTCTTCCGTGCTTTCGATTACTTCCAGCTCGTGCAGACTTTTGGAGGTGTGCCTCTTGATCTGGGTGCAGGTGAACTGATGTTCAATACCACCCCGTCACGCACCTCCGTGCGCAACACTGTTCCGGAGGTCTACACGCGGGCCATTTTCCCTGACCTCAAGACAGCTATTGAGAACCTTCCGGATGCCGGACGCGTCACCGGTGGCGCCACAAAGACCCTCGCGAGGCTCTTTCTTGCCAAGGCATACCTGACCTACGCATGGTGGCTTGAGAACCCTAAGGGCATCGCCACCTATCCGGAGTGCGGTCGTACCGATCCTGACGGGCACGATGCCAAGTGGTATTTCCAGGCAGCTTATGACACCGCTCTCGAAGCTATCAAAAGCCCGGCGGGTTTCGGACTGATGGATAACTACTACGATGTCAACAACGCCCTCTTCGACCGCAACAAGGAGATACTCCTCTACGCAGACCACACCGAGAAAGATGAGTTCTACAATGGAGGTTCCCTCTATTACGGAAGCGGCGGCGCTCCGGACAACTTCGCAGGCTGGATGATGAACTGGAACTATCCTAACCTCAGGCTCCTTGATGCCTCAGGCAACCAGGTCGAGTCCACCCCGCGTACCGCAGAGCAGCCTTACGGCAGGCCTTGGACCCGTATGTGCCCGACAGTTGAGGTCATCCGCGACATCTTCAGCGACAAAGAGCATGATTCCCGCTTCGACGGCACTTTCACCAGCGTGTACCGCGGAAACTGGGACAAGACCGGCAAGACCTTCACTGAGCTCTTCGGGGCCAACGGCATGAGCGTCAAACTTGGAGAACCTGTGCTCACTTTCCTTGGAGAGGAACCTGAAACAGCAATCGTGTACCCTCAGCAGGGATCTAAGGACAATATAGGAGTGGGTACACTTCCTGGCAGGGCGGATTATGTCGTTAGCCCGGAAGGCATCAACCGCCAGTGCTTCCCCGGACTTTGGAAACTCGGACCTTACCGTACCGACAATAACGGCTCCGTGGGCCAGCCTAACGCCGGCAGCACCCGTCCTTTCAATATCGCCAAGTTCTCCGAACTTTACCTGGTGGCTGCCGAGGCTGCGGTCAAAGGAGCGACCGGAAGCATGAGCGCACGCGAGCTTGTCAATGTGCTGCGTGAGCGAGCCGGCAGGTGGAATAAGGGTTCCGATGATGCCAACATCCGCGACAAGAAGGCTGATTACAGCAAGGAGATGGCTGATGCCACCCCTGCGCAGATAGACGTCAACTATATTCTCGATGAGCGTATGCGTGAGTTCTACGGCGAGGGCTACCGCTGGCAGGATCTTGTCCGCACCCAGATGTGGAAGGAGCGTGCCTCAAGCTATTCCATCGCAGGACACAATTTCTACGACAAGAGGGAGCTCAAGACTTACACCAGGACCATCGAGGACTTCCATTACCTCCGTCCTATCCCTCAGGGACAGCTCGACGGCATGGAAATGACTGAAGATGAGAAGGAGGCATACCAGAACCCTGGTTATAGGAACAAGTGATTTGGTTATACTGAATGGAAGAAGGCGACCGTGAGGCCGCCTTCTTTCTTTAGATATACATGTTTCTCTGATTATGTAACATGCGAGGAGGTATGTGGGATTTTTTTGTTACATTGCGAAAAACAGACACATGATGAGTAACACTATTGCGGCGCGGCTGGCATGTTGTGTGATGATGGCCCTATCCGCACTTGTCGCCCGCTCACAGACAAAACTGTTCACCACCTACGGGGAAATCTCCTGCAGCTCCATCAACCAGATAATGCAGGACAGCCGCGGCATGATATGGATCTCCACTGAAGACGGGCTCAACCGCTACGACGGAGTGAAGTTTACCACATACAGACATTCAGCCGGTGATTCTAATTCGCTTTGTCACAGTTATGTCAAAATGGTGACGGAAGATTCGTCCGGAAGGCTGATCATCGGGACGCACAACGGGGTGCAGGTATATGACAGGGGCAGGGACTGCTTCTACAGGCAGGCTGTGCACTTGGACGGAAGCGTTTATCAAAGCAATGTCAACTGCATTCTCGAGAGGCGCGACGGGGAGATCCTCGTATCGGGCGATACCCTTGTGTCTCTCCATGAGACGGGCGGGATCCTTACGGTGGAGCCGGTGGAACTCCCTGTGCCCACAAACAGGTTAAGTTACATTGCCGAAGACCATGACGGCAACCTGTGGCTTGTCCGTAACGGCAAGTGGCTGCATCGCATCTCCCCGTCAGGAGAGACCGGTACCTATAGTTTTATCGGTAATAAAGGTTCGATATCGTGCCTGTGCGTGGATACCTACGGCAATGTCATTGTGGGTACCGGCGGGGACGGTTTGTTCGTATACCGCAGGCAGTCAGACGATTTCGCGCATGTTGAACCGGAGGGGATTACCGGCTTGAGGGTCAAGTCGATACTCTCGGACTCAAGGACCGGCACTCTTGTCGGCTCCGACGGGAACGGCATATTCAGTCTCAACAGCAAAGACCTGACCCTCAAGCGATATCCATTCGGCAACAGCCAGTTCAACACGCTTGACTCAAAGATTCATTCCATCCTCTGTGACAATTCCGGTAACCTTTGGGTCGCCGTCTATCAGAAAGGGGTGATGATGATTCCCGGTCAGGTCAACAATTTCCATTATATCGGAGCAGGCTCCGTGGATGCCGATATGATAGGGGATGCATGTGTGAATGCCATCCGCAAAGACGGTTCCGGCATCCTCTGGGTCGGTACTGACAATGACGGGCTCTACAGAATCGATCCTTCGGGAAGGATCCGCCACTATGCCGCCGGAAAGGAAGCTCCGGCCACCGTGATGAGTATTTTCGAAGACTCCCGCGGAACTATCTGGATAGGCTCATACCTCAAAGGGTTGCATAGGTTGGACCGAAGGACCGACAGGATAGAGCACATATGGGGACTCATAGACCAGGACGGGAAAGAAGCCGAGAATATCTACAGTTTCGCCGAGGACGGTGACGGAAGAATATGGGTGGCTTCCATGGGCAACGGTCTGTTCTGCCTTGATCCAGTCAGCGGTAAGGTTTGCGGGGTTCCTGCGGAAAAGATTCAGAACAACTGGATCACCAGTCTGCACCACTCTCCTTCGGGCAGGCTATATATAGGCACCTATGATGGGGTCGGATACCTGGAGCTGTCAGGTGACGGAATGACAGGCAAGTGGTTGAGTTCCCGTGAGATAGTCTATTCTATCCATGAAGACGGCGCCGGGCGTCTCTGGCTGGGGACCGATGAGGGGCTGCATCTTCTGAATCCGCGCGACGGGGAAGGAAAGCTGCTCAAAACAGAAGACGGGCTTCCGAACAATGCCGTCTATGCTGTGTGCGGTGACGGCGCAGGGGACATCTGGACGAGTTCCAACTCCGGATTGTCGCGTTACAGCATCTCCGACGGCAAGTTCATCAACTATTATTACAGTGACGGACTTCAAGGCAACGAGTTCTCGAAAGGCGCATCGTTCCGTGACAATGACGGGAACCTCTGGTTCGGCGGCACCAACGGAGTGACATGGTTCAATCCCAAGGAGATCACGGTGCCGCCCAAAATATGGACCCCGAGAATCACGGGCCTGTATGTGGGCGGCGCTCCCGTGAGAATGGGCATGAAAAGCGGGCGCCGCGACATGATCGACTCTCCTGTCGAGGATGCTGAGAGAATCGATCTCGGCTACAGGCAGAATTCATTGAGCGTCGAATTCAGCACCCTTGAACTGAACAGCCCCGAACGTCTCCAGTGGCAATACAGGCTTGGGGGCAACTGGATGACTCTTCCCCATGGCCAGAGCACCATTTCTCTGATAGACCTTGCTCCGGGCCGGCACACCTTGGCCTTCCGTGCTCTGGACTATGACAAGGCTTCCCCCGAGAAGACATTCGCCATCTGGATACGGAATCCGTGGTGGAGTTCCTGGTGGGCCATGCTTGTCTACGTCGCATTCGGCGCCTTCGCGGTGTGGGATGTCAGGCGAAGGATCCGCAGCCGGAGGAATCTGCAGAAAATCGAGACATTCACCAACCTCTCACATGAAATACGTAATCCGATGTCGCTTATAATCAGTCCTGTGCAGAAACTTCTGACTACGGATTGCGATCCTTCGAGACAGGTCGCATACCGCTCCATCATGCAAAACTCCGAGAGGATAGTCAGGCTGATGGATCAGATGATGGATGCCCAGAAGATTGACAAAGGCCAGATGAACCTGCATTTCAGGCCGACAGACCTTGTCCCGTTCGTGACCGAGACCGCCTCCATTTTCGATGCTCAGGCGGAGGAACGCGGCATAGACTTCACTTTCAGGCATGACGGGATCGACGGTCTTGTGCTGTGGGCGGACAGGAGCGGACTGGACAAAATCATAGTCAACATACTCTCCAATGCGTTCAAGTTCACAGGCGATTCCGGCAGAATCAGCATTATCCTCAGCGAGGATAAGGGCATGGCGGTGCTGCGCTTCACCGATAGCGGCATCGGCATGAGTGAAGACGAACGCAAACATATTTTCGACCGTTTCTGGCAGGCCGAAAGAGGGCGCGATGCCCGGAAAGGAGGCGCCGGCATCGGAATGAACCTCACCAGATCTCTAGTCCGGCTCCACCATGGCTCCATAAGCGTGGAGGCTAATCCTGATGGACCGGGGACGCAATTTACGGTCCGTCTTCCTGAGGGGCGCGCACACCTGAAGCCTGAACAGATCTCCCTGGCGGAAGAGCCGCTGGAAGATAAGAGGCTGGCTGACAAGAAGCCGGAGGCCGGAGCCGCGCGGCCTCGCCGGACAGGCTGGCGGCGGCAGACCGTGATGATTGTCGAAGACGATGATGAAATCAGGAATTACATTCTGACCGAACTGTCTGCGGAATATCGTGTGATATGCTGCGGGGACGGTCAGGAAGCCCTGGAGATGGCCCTCAAGGAAAGACCGGAGCTTATAGTGAGTGATGTGATGATGCCGGGGATGGACGGGTTCGAACTGTGCCGCCGGGTGCGGAAGAACATCAATCTCAACTCCACTCCTGTAATCCTGCTGACCGCAAAGTCGGACACTTCCGACAACGCCCAGGGCCTCGATTCCGGAGCCGACGCCTACTTGACCAAGCCGTTCAATATGGAGATACTTTCCAGGACAATATCGAACCTGCTGCGCTCCCGTGCCAGACTGAAGAATGTATACGGCGGCAGCCAGGACCAGGAGGGCAAGGTCGAGAAACTCACGCTGAAGTCACCAAACGACAAACTGATGGAGAGGATAATGAGAGTCATCAACGACAACCTCGGCAATCCTGACCTTAAGGTGGAGGATATCACCAGAGAAGTCGGGATTAGCCGCGTGCATCTGCACCGCAAACTGAAGGAGATGACGAACTACTCCACCCGCGACTTCATCCGCAACCTCCGTCTCAACCAGGCGGCGCGCCTGCTGCGGGAGAGCCGGCACAGCATCGCGGAAGTATCGGACCTTACCGGCTTCTCCAACCCCAACTACTTCTCCACAGTCTTCAGCCAGACTTTCGGGATGTCCCCGAGCGAGTACATGAAGAAAGGAAGCTAGTCGACAAAACTGAGTTCGTCCAGCAGGCTGCCGGCTCCGCACACCTTGTCCACGACGAAGAGCAGGTAGCGGATGTCGAGGCAGATGTTGCGGCAGAACTCCGGGTCGAAGGCCACATCGCTCATCGTGCCTTCCCAGACGCGGTCGAAGTTGATTCCGATGAGGTTTCCGTCAGCGTTGATGATAGGGCTGCCGGAGTTGCCTCCTGTCGTGTGGTTGGTCGCTATGAAGCAGACAGGTGTGTTGTCGTAGAGTCCGGTGGCGTACAGGTCGCGGAGACTCTGCGGGATGTTGTAGTCGAATATCTCGGGATTGTCCTTCTCCATGATTCCGCTGAGGGTGGACACGGCCTTGTATCGGATGCCGTCCGAAGGCTCATATCCGCTCACCTTGCCGTATGCCACGCGGAGGGTCAGGTTGGCGTCAGGGTAGAATGCCTTGTCCGGACTGAACTCCATCTGTCCCTGCATGTAGTCCTTGTACTCGCGGGTGATCTCCTCGTTGAGGGAGGTGTATCTGCTGAGCAGGGCCTTGTTGTAGTGTTCGGCGAAGGCTTTGCGGAAGGCATAGGCCTCCGACTCCGCCACGGCGAGAGTGTCTCCTGAGGCCAGAGGCCCGCTGAAGAGGCTGTCCGCCCAGGCGCTGATGTCCCCGAACCTCTCGATGCTGCTGAAATAATACTCCGGCTTGAACCCGTCCGGCACATTGCGGCTGTAGTCCTCCATCACCGCGACAAAGCTCTCCTTATCGACAGGGAGGTACCAGTCCTTGTAGAAACTCGCGGCGAGCGCCGGCCTTGCCTCGGGCGCGGCGTTGACAAACGAAGACGCGAACTGGGGAAGCTCAGCCGTGAGGGCCGATTCGAGCGTGTATTCGCGGGCGAAGTTCAGAGGCTCCAGCTCCCGGTACAGGGAGTCGAGCCTGTCGAGGACACCTTCATAGCGGGTCCCTTCCGCCCATTTGCGGAATCCTGCCTCGTATGCCTTCTTGCTGTCCACGGTGTGCATCTTCCTGATTCCCTTCATCTCGCCCTGCCACTTCTTCCAGGCGTTGGAGACGCTGGCGTTCTTGGCTGAGTAGCGTATGCGGATGTCCGGACTGGTGGACATGTATTTCTTCTGTATGTCGAGCCTCTTTGTGCGCAGCCCGATCTTGGCCGGGTCGGAGACCTCGGATATGTAGTGTACGGCATCGGAGGTTATGTACTCCCGCGTGCTTCCAGGGAAGCCGTAGATGAAGGTGAAATCCCCCTCTTTCACGCCGGCGCGCGAAATCTTGAAATACTTCTTCGGGCGGTATGGCACATTGTCCTCGCTGTAGGCCGCCGGCTCGTTGTCCTTGCCGGCATAGATGCGGAAGATGGAGAAGTCTCCGGTGTGGCGCGGCCACATCCAGTTGTCGGTGTCGCCGCCGAACTTCCCTATCGAGGAAGGCGGCGCTCCTACGAGGCGGATATCAGTGAACTCGCGGTACACGAAGAGGTAGAAGCGGTTGCCGTAGTAGAACTCCTCCACGTCAGCCTTGGCGCCCTTCCTGCCTTCCACCGCCTTGCGGATCAGCTCCTTCTCGACGGCCGTCCTGTCCTCGGCCCCGAGGATCTCAGCGGTGACATCCTCCATGTAGTCGAGGAACTTCACGCTCAGCCCCGGATTGGGGAGTTCTTCCTTGCGCTCCAGCGCCCAGAACCCGTCCTTGAGGTAGTCGTGCTCCACGGAACTGTGTTTCTGGATGTAGCTGTAGCCGCAGTGGTGGTTGGTGAACAGCAGCCCTTCAGGGGAGACCAGTTCCCCGGTGCAGCCGCCTCCGAACAGCATCACGGCGTCTTTGAGGGATTCGCGGTTGATGCTGTAGATGTCTTCAGCCGAGAGCTTGAAGCCCTTGGCGTGCATGTCTTCTATCCTTTGTGAAATCAGGGCCGGCAGCCACATCCCCTCGTCGGCGATGGCCGGCGATACGGCCAGCAGGAACGCTGCCGCTATGCTTGTCAGTCTCTTCATCTTTTAGAGAATTTTCAACATAAATCAAAACAACTTCTTATGCTATCTGTGGTTTTCCGGGGCGTTCGCGCCTCTCGTTCTCTTCGATTTTCCTCTCAGGCATCTTGCCTGCCTGAAGTTCCTCCCATGCCTGGCGGTTGCGGAAGATGTCTATGGCTGTGAATATGGCCGCGCGCATCGAGCGCGGGTCGGCCTCGTCGCGTCCCGCCATCTCGAACGCCGTGCCGTGGTCGGGTGAGGTGCGCACCACCGGAAGCCCTGCGGTGAAATTGACCCCGTCCTCGAATGAGAGCGCCTTGAAAGGGGAGAGTCCCTGGTCGTGGTACATCGCGAGGGTGGCGTCGAAGTTCTCGTAGTGGCTGAGCCCGAAATATCCGTCCGGAGAGAACGGCCCGAATGCGAGGATGCCCTCCTCGACCGCCTTGCGTATGGCCGGGATGATGATTTCCTGCTCCTCGGTGCCGAGCAGTCCCCCGTCACCGCTGTGAGGGTTGAGGCTGAGCACGGCGATGCGCGGCTGGTCGATGACGAAGTCCTGCTTGAGTGACTGGTTGAGGAGGCGCAGCTTGCTCAGGATCTTCTCCTCGGTAATCTGCGAAGGGACGTCCTTCAGCGGGATGTGCCCGGTGACGACTCCCAGCTTGAGCCGGTGGCTGACCATGAACATCGCCACGTCATCGACTCCGAAAGCGTTCTGGATGTATTCGGTGTGCCCCGGGAATCCGAATCCCTCGTTGGACATGGCCTTCTTGTTGATAGGGCCGGTGACGAGCACGTCGATTTTGCCTTCCTTGAGCTCCCCGATGGCTGTCTGGAGGGAGAGTATCGCGCCCTTGGCGGACTCGGCCGTGGCCTGTCCCGGTTCGGCGTAAGTGCTGTCAGGCAGGCAGTTGACGATGTTGATGCGCTTAGGGTGCGCCTCGTCTGCACTGCTGATGGCGTTGGTGTCCATCTGCTCGATCTCCGGGATGGACTTGCGGTAGAAGCCGAAAAGCTTCGACGAACCGTAGATTACCGGCGTGAACTGCTCAAGTATCCTCGGGTCGGCGAGGGCCTTGATTATGACCTCATATCCTATGCCGTTGGAATCACCCTGGGTGATGCCCACCACAATTTTGTCGTTCTGCATATGCTATTGTGTAGTTGTTTCTGTGTATCCGCTGTCTTCGGGGAGGCCCGGCATGGAGTAGGCGGCCACCGCGAGGCGGTCGCAGCGCTCGTTCTCCGGATGTCCGGCGTGTCCCTTGATCCAGTTGAATTTCAGTATGAAATGGCCTGCGAGTTCATCGAAGCGGGCCCACAGGTCCTGGTTCTTCTTCCTTTTCCAGCCCATTGTGACGGTGTTCACCACATAGGTCGAGTCGCTGAACACGCACACCTCCGCCCCCTCCCAGCGTATGGCCTCGAGGCCGCGGATCACCGCCAGAAGCTCCATCCGGTTGTTGGTCGTGCGGGCGAATCCCCCGGAAAGCTCCTTCTCCAGGGAGCCGCATCTGAGTATGGCCCCATAGCCTCCAGGCCCGGGGTTTCCGCTTGCGGCGCCGTCTGTGTACAGATATATGGGCGGTTTAGTTGGCATTTCATGCAAATTTAACTATTTTTGTACGATAATTGATAAAAATTAGACCTTTAGAGTATGAGTTATAAACGCTCGATCATCATCACCGGCGGCGCGGGTTTCATAGGAAGTCACGTCGTCCGCTTGTTCGTGACCTCATATCCGGACTATAGGATCATCAATGTGGACAAGTTGACCTATGCCGGCAACCTGGAGAATCTCCGCGACGTGGAGTCCTGCCCGAACTACCGTTTCGTCAGGGCTGACGTGTGCGACTTCGACGCGATGCTCTCCCTGATGAAGGAGGAGAAGGTGGACGGAGTGATTCACCTTGCCGCCGAGAGCCATGTGGACCGCAGCATCAGGGATCCGTTCACATTTGCCAGGACCAATGTCCTCGGCACCCTCAGCCTCCTGCAGGCGGCGCGTCTGTATTGGGAGAGCCTGCCGGAGAAGTATGAGGGGAAGCGTTTCTACCATATCTCCACTGACGAGGTCTACGGGGCGCTGGAGATGAACCGCCCGGAAGGGTGCCCCGGGAGCGGGGAGTGCGGGGGAGGCCCGTTCGGGGACAAGTTCTTCACGGAGGACATGAAATACGCCCCGCACAGCCCGTACAGCGCCAGCAAGGCTTCGAGCGACCATTTCGTCCGTGCGTTCCATGACACCTACGGCATGCCTACCATCGTGACGAACTGTTCCAACAACTACGGCCCGTACCAGTTCCCTGAGAAGCTCATCCCTCTGTTCATCAACAATATCCGCCACCGCAAGAGCCTTCCTGTCTACGGGAAGGGTGAGAATGTGCGCGACTGGCTGTATGTCGTGGACCACGCGAGGGCTATAGACATCATCTTCCACAAGGGCGCCGTTGCCGAGACGTATAATATAGGCGGCTTCAACGAGTGGAAGAACATCGACATCGTGCGTACGCTCATCAAGGTGACGGACCGCGTGCTGGGGCGTCCTGAGGGAGCCGATGACGACCTGATAACTTATGTGACGGACCGCGCGGGGCATGACCTGCGCTACGCGATAGACTCCAGCAAACTCAAGCGCGAACTTGGCTGGGAGCCGAGTCTCCAGTTTGAGGAGGGGATAGAGAAGACAGTCCGCTGGTACTTGGACAACCAGGAATGGATGGACCGTGTGACCAGTGGCGAGTACGAGAAGTACTACGAGCAGATGTACAAGGGCAGATGACAGGAGCGCTTAAAGTCATCCTCCTGCTGATTTTTCTGACGGGCGCCGCGTCGGCCCTGCCGGCTCAGGTCGCGTCGGGCTACCGTGTCACGGATTCCACATCCGTAGCGACAGGCTTCAATGCGCGTCCGCTGCCATCGGTCAGTTTCCGTCCCGCACAGCTGATTGCCCCCGGTGTGCTGTTCACATCAGGAGTGCTGATCCACTGCTTCGCTCATGACACCATCGACAAGTATGTGCAGGAGAGGGTGCTGGCCTGGAGGGACGCCTCGAGCCAGAAGACAATCGACGATTATGTCCAGTATCTGCCGTTCGCCTGCGCCGCCGGACTTGGCTTGGCGGGCGTAGATGTGCAGCACCATCCATTCGGGGAGCGCCTGATAGTCCTCGGCTATTCTGCCGCCGCCTACTTCGCCTTGACATATCTGATGAAGTCCGTCATAAATTCTCCGCGCCCCGACGGCACAGCCAACAACTCATTCCCTTCCGGACACACCGGGACGGCTTTCGCAGGAGCCGAGTTCGTCCGTATAGAGTACGGATGGGGCTGGGGAGCGGGAGCCTATGCCCTCGCCACCGGGATAGCGTTCATGCGCCTTCACAACAACCGTCACTGGTTCAGCGACACCCTTGCCGGTGCCGGGGTCGGCATCCTGTGCGCCCATATCGGTGAGTGGCTGGTGGAGCCCACGATGAAGCTCTTCAAGTGTGATGTGGCCGTAGTCCCGTCCGTTGACCCCTTTACCGGCAGCTACGGTGCGGCGCTTGCGTTTAATTTCTAATCTTCCTGACTTACGACAATATGATACTCTCTAAATTCAGCCTTGAAAGATTCCGGGACAAATTCCTCGACAAGAAGGTGATTTTTGCGATGGATCTGGCCATCTCGCTGCTGTGCTCAGTGGCTGTGGCCATTGTCGCCTTCTTCTGCCGTGTGGAGATAATCGAATCGCGTCCGTTCAGTATAATATGGGGGATATCCTCGGTGGCCGCTTCCGGACTGATGTTCTATCTTTTCCGGACTTGTGCCATCATAATCCGCCACTTAACCTTCAAGGATACATTGATATTCAGCCTTGCGGTCATGGGGAAGGTCGTGCTCATGGGCCTGACTCTGGTCCTGACCGGCGAGTTCAGCGCTGCGGTCCTGATAATGCTGGCGGCAGACGCCATGCTGTCCATCATGGCCCTGTGCTTTGTGCGTCTGCTGATGATATATGTGTATGACACTTATCGGGCAAGGCTCTGCAAGGTGCAGAAGCGTATGCGCGTGCTCGTCTACGGCATAGGCGACAAGTCTGTGGCCACGGTGACGAGGCTCCGCAGTTCTCCTCACTATGAGGTGGTGGGATTCATCTCTCCGGATCCGGCCCTCCATGAGACGATGTTCGTGGACAAGAAGGTCTACGCCTTCGACGGCAAGGAATCGTTTGACCGTGATGTGGACACCCTTTCCATAGGCGGTGTGATTTTCGCCACGGAGGAAGATGTCCAGCATGAGCAGGACAACCTGGTCAGCCTGTGCATAGGCGCGGGCGTCAGGGTCATGATAGTCCCTACGATAGACGAGATGGGCCATGGCGGGGTTGAGGGCAGGCTGAATGTCAGGGAAGTCAAGATAGAGGACCTGCTCGGCAGGGAGGAGATCAAGATCTCGATGGATGTCATCAGGGCCCAGTTCAAGGACAAGGTGGTGATGGTGACAGGGGCCGCCGGCTCGATAGGCTCGGAACTGTGCCGCCAGATTGCGGGTTTCGGAGTGAGGCAACTGGTCCTTTTCGACAATGCCGAGACTCCTATGCACAATCTGCGCCTGGAGCTTGAGGCCAAGTTCCCGAAGCTTGACTTCATATCGGTGATCGGTGACGTGAGGCTCCCGCCGAGGCTGGATTATGCTTTCCGGACCTGGAAACCGCAGGTGGTATTCCACGCCGCAGCCTACAAGCATGTGCCGCTGATGGAGGAGAACCCTTGCGAGGCCGTGTTCGTCAATGTGGTCGGGTCGCGCAATGTGGCCGACAAATGCGTGGAGTACGGGGTGGACAAGATGGTCATGATCTCCACGGACAAGGCTGTCAACCCGACCAACATCATGGGCTGCACCAAGCGTCTGGCGGAGATATATGTGCAGAGCCTGGGACTTGCCATAGAAGAGGGCCGTGCCGTCGGCAAGACGAAGTTCGTCACCACGCGCTTCGGCAATGTGCTCGGTTCCAACGGGTCAGTCATCCCGCGCTTCCGTGAGCAGATCGCGTCCGGAGGTCCTGTGACTGTCACGGATCCGAACATAACGCGCTTCTTCATGACCATTCCGGAGGCCTGCCGCCTCGTTATGGAGGCCGCCACGCTGGACATAGCCAACCGCATCTGTGTCTTCGACATGGGTCATCCGGTGAAGATAGACACCCTGGCAAGACGCATGATCGAGCTCTCCGGGCTTGTGCCCGACAAGGACATAGATGTAGTCTACACCGGTCTGCGGCCGGGAGAGAAGCTCTATGAAGAGGTGCTCTCCAATGTGGAGAACGCCGAGCCTACGGTGCATTCCAAGATCCGCATAGCCAAGGTCCGCCAGTATGACTGGCAGGAGGCCTCGAAAGTCGTCGATACCCTGTATGACCTGAGCAAGGCCGTCAAGATTCCTGACATGGTGAAGCTGATGAAGAAGACGGTGCCGGAGTATATTTCGAACAACTCAAGTTTTTCCAAATACGACAAAAGACAATAATGAAGGTTCTGGTAACGGGAGCGGCCGGTTTTATAGGCTTCCATCTGTCAAGGCGCCTGCTTGACAGAGGTGATGAAGTGGTAGGCATTGACAATCTCAACGATTACTATCCGGTCGTCCTGAAAGATGCCAGGCTCGCGGAGCTCTCTCCCTATGAGAAGTTCCGTTTCATAAGGATGGACATCTCCGACAGGGAGGCGCTTCCGGCGCTGTTCGGGGAGGAGAAGTTCGACTGCGTGGTCAACCTGGCGGCGCAGGCAGGGGTCCGCTATTCCATAGAGAATCCGTGGGCCTATGTGGACAGCAACCTGGTCGGTTTCGTCAACATACTGGAGTGCTGCCGGCATTTCCCTGTCGGACACCTTGTGTACGCGAGCTCCAGCAGCGTGTATGGAGGCAACGAGAAGACACCGTTCAGCGAGGAAGACAAGGTGGACAGTCCTGTCAGCCTCTATGCGGCCACCAAGAAGGCGGACGAACTCATGGCCGCCTGTTACAGCAAGCTCTACGGCATCCCTGCCACGGGGCTTCGTTTCTTTACTGTATACGGCCCTTGGGGACGGCCGGACATGTCCCCTGTGCTCTTCGCTTCCGCGATTATGGAAGGGCGTCCGATCAAGGTCTTCAACAACGGGGACATGATGCGCGACTTCACCTACATCGACGACATAATCGAGGGCGTGGTGCGAGTGATGGACAAGGCTCCGTCCGGGAGTGAAGTCTACAACATCGGGTGCAGCCGCCCCGTGCGTCTGATGGACTTCATAAGCGAGATAGAGACGGCGTGCGGCCGTCCGGCGGAGAAGATAATGATGCCAATGCAGCCGGGTGACGTGTATCAGACTTATGCCGATACCAGTAAACTCGAGCGTGACTTCGGGTACAGGCCCGGGGTGGCCCTCCATGAGGGGATCAGCAAGTTCATCGACTGGTACAAGTCAGATAAAAACCCGCTAATATGAAAATTGACAAGTTTCTTCAGTTTTTTGTAGTAAAAGAGAAACGCTTCTTCCCGCTGTTCGTGCAGTCGGCGGAGAACATCAAGAAGGCCGCCCAGCTGCTTCTTGAGCAGACCAAGGAAGAGGATGCGGATGCACGCAGGGACTACTCCCACCGCATCAAGGAGTGTGAGACCATCGGAGACCGTATCACGGACAAGATCATCGACGAGGTGCTCGATGCCGTGGTGACCCCGTTCGACAGGGAGGACATCCATCAGATGGCGGAGGACATGGACACATTCCTCGACTGCATCCGTGACTGCTCCAAGAAAATCGCCATCTACCAGCCTAAGGATCCGAGCCACAAGGTCATCGAGATAGCCGAGTATGTCCTGCGTGACGCAGAGATAATTCTGGAGATAACGGGCCTGCTGGACAACATGCGCGACAAGGCCAAGGAGCTTGACCGCCTGTGCGACATCATCAAGGAGAATGAACATATCGTCGACGATATCTACGAGTCCTACATGAGCAATCTCTTCGAGTTTGAGAAGGATCCTATCGAACTGGTCAAGAAGAAGAACATCATCCAGGCCATAGAAGACACGTCCGATGTGGGGAAAGTTCTCGCCAGCACAGTAAGAAGCATAGTGGTGAAGTTAGGATAGGGAGATGATCGCGATAGTATTCATCACCGCGCTGATCGCCCTCGCGTTCAGTTTCACCAACGGCATGAACGATGCCGCGAACTGCATAGCCTCGGCCGTAGCCACCAAGGCTCTTCCTCCTAAGGTCGCCGTCGCATGGTCCGCTTTCTGGATCATCTCGGCCCTGTTCTTCTTCGACCTGACCGTCGCCTCCACCATGGGAAGCGGCATTGTCAGCGAAAGCTGCATCGACGTCTATGTCATATTGGCCGCCCTGCTCGGATCTGTGCTGTGGGTGTTCTTCTGCTCCAGCTGCGGTCTGCCGATTTCGGCTTCCCATGCCCTGATCGGGGGGCTTATAGGGCCGGTGTGGTTTGTCTACGGAGGCAAGTACCTCGTGATGAGCGGTATCATCAAGACATTGGCGTTCATCGTGATAGCCCCTCTTATCGGCATGGTCATGGGCTTTGTGCTCAACTGCCTGTTCCTCTTCCTCTTCCGGAAATGCAAGGCGCGCAAGACCGACAGGTTCTTCCGTGTCATGCAGATCATATCCTGCGCGGAGTTCTCGATGGGATTCGGTGCCAATGACGGGCAGAAGACGATGGGAATCATAGCCGTGCTGCTCGCTTCCGCCTGCGCTTCAAATCCGGACAATGCCGTGCTGAACTTCCTGTATGCCGGCCCTCTGGAGGAGGCAGTCGCCGCCGGGCACACCGGCTTCTTCGTGCCTCTCTGGCTGGAACTGCTGTGCTACGGACTCATCGCGCTCGGCACGGTCACCGGCGGCTGGAAAGTCATCCGCACGCTGGGCGACGGCCTGAGCAAACTGACCCCGATGCAGGGATTCTGCGCTGAAGGCTCAGGTGCGGCAACCCTCATAATGACAGCTCTTTTCGGCATACCTGTCAGCACCACGCACACCATCACCGGTTCCATAATCGGTACCGGTCTCACGAGGGGAGTGAAGAGTGTCAAGTGGGTGACGGCCAAGAATATAGTGGTAGCCTGGGTGATTACCATCCCGGCCGTCCTGCTCATCTCAGGGCTTCTCTACCTGATGATGGTAAACTGGTTCGGCGCCCCCGTCAAAGTATTCTGACACAGTCCTGAATACATTTAGCCTGTCGTCCTCGTCGAGCAGAGTCTCCACGGGGACGGCAATCGCTATGACCCTGTATCCGGGCGCGCTGCAATATGTCGCGGCCGCATAGGAAGTGCGCGGGTAGCGGAGCCACACGCCGGCGTCTTTCCGGGACGGGAATATGCCGTCAGGGTTCTCCACGCAGTAGATTTCTTCGTTGAGCGTGTGCGAGTAGCGCATCCCTCCGATTACACCGCCTCTGCTGCCGCTCGGGGTGCTGAGCCTGTAGCCCAGCATGGTCGCCGCGAAATCCCTCGCCTTGGCGTCTCCGTCCGAGGCGATGTCCGCTCCGGAAATCAGCAGATTGCAGCCCTGGCCGAGCCTGATTGCCAGCGCGTCCTGCAGTTCATCCGTGAATACGGGGTACTTCCCGCCGCCCTGCTTGCCGCAGATGAGGTCTATGAACCCGGCCCCGGCAGTCCCCCCGCAGAACGCCTCGACTGACATCGAGAAGAACGGGTGCCCCAGTTTGAGCAGGGCCTTCCCGTGTATGTACGGATAGTCAAAGGTGTTGCCGGCGATGATTTCGCCCGCCCTGTCTTCGTGGCTCGCTCCGAATCCCGGGTAGTCGTTGTCTATGAACTCAAGGCTCCGGTCGAACTCGTAATTCTCGCCTATATAACTGATGTCCTTGATATAAGGGACGCCTCCGTCTCTGCGGCCGTCGAATCCGGCGTACTGCTCCCCGTCTATCCATGCCGGGGCTGAGACTCTGTAGAAATTGTTGACTATCAGTACTGTATCCTTCTGCTCCCGCGTTTCTGGCAGGCCGGCTGAGAGAATCTCTGAAGGGAAGCTCCGCCCGCCGTCGTTGTAGGCCACCACCTTGTAGCTGTAGATGTGTCCCCTGTTGACCGGCAGTTCGATGTGCGTGTCCCGTGTGCGGACTCCGGAGTTGAACGCCCCTCCGTCCTTGCGGGTGTAGACTATGTATCCTTCGCTCGTCGCCGTCGGTTCCTTGTCGTCTTCTGTCGGCTGCCATTCCAGCCGGACCTTGTCATCGCCGGTGAATGTGGCGCTGAAAGCGTGTACCGGGAGCGGCTGCACCATATAAGGGCAGTTGTAGTATTCGCTGAGGGTCTTGAGTATGCCTTTATATACGGCGCGGCAGACATCGAAGCGGAAGGCCGGGTCGAGCCCGTACTTCATGTCCGCGAAGTTCTGGTGGCTCAGAAGTTCGAGGATCATCGCCGGGATTCCGGGGGTGCGGCATTCGCTGTAGCTCTTGTCCCAGAGTCCGCGGCGCGCCCAGTCCGGATTGAAGTCGGAGCGTATGTCGTTCACCACCTGGCTCTGCACATAGTCGCAGAGCAGCCTGCTGATTATCCTGTCCCTGCCGTCGGAGAACTCCCTCTCCCCGTCGCAGCGGAGAGTGTATATGGCCAGTGTCCCTATGGTCGAGTCGGCCTGTGCCGCGCCCGCATCGGTGTGGAAGGCGAAGGCGAGGTCGAACGGGATGCCCTTCTGCTCGGTCATCATGGCTGTCCACTTCCCCCTGGATGCGAAGTCGTTGGTGTAGTCAGTGTCCCAGCCCCTGGTGACGGTGCTGTCAGCCCCGGCCCACTGCATCCAGTAGTGCGCCCCCTCGGCTGAACTTGCCATCCCTGAGGTCTTGCCGCCCCGCTCCAGCTTGCCCATCCCGCCTCCTATCTTTACGGCGTCGGCGGTGACGCTGCTGCCCTCTTCACCCCTGTTGTCGAGGCTCACCCAGGCAGGGGCGCCAGGGGCGAATTCGAATGTGCCCAGGTATACCCATGTGCCGCCGCCGCGCCTCTGGTTCACGGTGAACTCCGTCTGACCGCCGAGGTGCCTGACTGTGTAGTGCGCTGCGGTGGAACTGTTATCCAGAGTCTTGTAGGCCACATAGACGGCGTATTCTCCTCTCTTGCTTATCTCCGCGCTCCATCTGGCTCTTGCGTCGGCCTTGTCGCCTGAGCACTGCGCGCTGCGTGCCGTGCCGGCATTGAACGGGGTGTCGGAGAACGAGTAGACCCTCTTCAGGTCGGCGAACCCCTCTCCGGCGTCGGCCCAGTCGCCTCTCTCGCTGTATTTGCCGTCTTTGCGTGTCAGGGAGTCCCTCTCCCCGTCGAACGACGGGTCATTGTCGATTATGAACTCCTCCCTCTGGATGTCCCTCTCACGGGGAGTCATCACATAGGCTCCGGCGTTCTCCAGCATGGGGATGAGGAAGGGGAGCACGAAACTCTGCGTCAGCATGTCTTCCACCGTGCGGTGCATTGGCGCCCTCTGCCACATCCACATGTCCCTGCCCTCGTCATAGTATCTGCCGTGGCTCTGCCATAGGGCTATGTATCTGCCGTCAAGGCCTTTGGAGTATTTCCTGGCCCCCACCCTCCGTACGAATCCCGGGTCGGCCCCGCGAGGGTCGGCTATGCTTCTGGAGTATCTGGTCGGCTGTCCGTCATTGCCGACCTGCGGGAGCACAAGATCCTGGAGGCGGTAGCGGTTGGTGTAGATTTCGCCGGGTTCCCACTTGCCTCCCAGAGCGCGCATCTCCGAAGTGAGCTCGCGGCGGAACCACTCCAGATCTCCGTTGTACCAGGGGTAATATGAGAGTTCGGGGGAGAAATACAGGTCGAGTTTCGAGCCGCGCGCGACGACCCTGTTCATCTTGAGTTTCTGGTCGACTCCCGTGTGCGCGAGAAGCCTGATTCTCAGCGTGTCGCATAGCGGTCCGAAGTCCCTCGCCCTCGGAGTGGCCGCCATGTCCGGGGAGCCGAGCAGGCTCAGCAGGAAGACTATGGGGAGGAGCCGTCTCATCTTTTGGCTTTCTTGTACAGGCAGAAGTTGATGATGAACACCAGGACGGTGGCTATGACTATGGCGAGGCAGTCCGCCTCGAAGTCACGTATGTCCTCGCTGCGGTATGGCAGAGTCCCCTGTATGATCTCGGTCAGGCCGGCGAAGATGCAGGCTATGGAGCATATGCACAGCAGGGAGACGGACGACCTGCCCGGGGAGAGCGGCTCCTTGTTGAATGCGAAGAAACCGATCAGCGGGGCGGGGAAGAACATCCCGAAATGCACGACCTTGTCCAGAGGTATGCCCAGCAGGCTCTTCTGGATGTCGGGCAGGTCGTTGAAGTTGCCGAAGCACAGATATGCCACACCGACCATGTAGACCAGGAGCAGAATCCTGAATATGCTATAGAGTCTGCATTTCATAGAGTTTCCTATAATAACCGTCCAACTCGATCAGCTCGTCGTGCCGTCCTCTCTCGACTATGAGCCCCTCGTTCATCACGATGATCTCGTCCGCCTTCTTGACGGTGCTGAGCCTGTGGGCGATGGAGATGGTCGTGCGGTTGCTCATCAGATAGTCAAGGGCATCCTGCACCATCCTCTCGGATTCGGTGTCCAGGGAGGCCGTGGCCTCGTCGAGTATGAGTATCGGAGGGTTCTTGAGTATGGCCCGCGCGATGCTGATGCGCTGTCTCTGCCCGCCGGAGAGCATCACGCCCCTGTCTCCTATGCAGGTGTCGTACCCTTCCGGCTTGGTGATTATGAACTCGTGGGCGTTGGCGATCTTGGCCGCAGCCACCACCTGCTCCATCGTGGCGTTCTCCACGCCGAAGGCGATGTTGTTGAATATGGTGTCGTTGAACAGGATCGGGTCCTGGTTGACATTGCCCATCAGGGCGCGCAGGTCGCGTGTGCTGACGTCGCGGATGTCGATGCCGTCTATGCTGATGCTCCCTTCATCCGGGTCATAGAAGCGCGGGATGAGGTCCGCGAGGGTCGATTTCCCGGCTCCGCTCGCCCCGACAATGGCCACATTGTGCCCCTTCGGTATGGTGAGGTCGATGCCGTGCAGGACTTCCCGGCCGCTCTCGTATCTGAAATGCACGTTCCTGAATTCTATGCTCTTCTCGAATGACTTGAGGCTGACCGGCCTGGACGGCTCCGCGATGTTGTTCTCGGCGTCGAGGATGACATTGATCCTGTCCATTGACGCGAGGCCCTTCGGAATGCTGTAGGCTGCCTTGGAGAGGTCTTTGATAGGCTGTATCACGCTGTAGAGTATGGCCATGTAGGCCATGAATGAAGGGGCGTCTATCACCGCATGGTCGCCGAGGATGAGGGTGCCCCCGAACCAGAGCACGATGGCTATCATCACCGAGCCGAGCAGTTCGCTCACAGGGTGGGCGCTTGACTGGCGGATCGCGACGCGGGTGTTCTTGCTGCGCATCGCCTCCGTGATGGCCCCGAACCTGGAAGACATCTTCTTCTCCGCGAGGAAGGCCTTGATTATCCTGAGTCCCCCGAGGGTTTCCTCCACCTGGCTCATGGTGTCGCTCCAGTAGCGCTGCGCCTCGGTGGACTGCGCCTTGAGCTTGCGTCCTATAAGGCTCATCACGCCTATCATCGCCGGGGCGAAGAGCACCGTGAACAGGGTGAGTTCCCAGGACATGCGGCAGAGCACTCCGAGATAGATGAGGATCAGGATGGGGTTCTTTATCAGCATCTCTATGGTGCTGGAGATGGAGTTCTCCACTTCCTGCACGTCTCCGCTTATGCGGGCTATGATGTCGCCCTTGCGCTCCTGGCTGAAGAAGCCGAGCGGCAGGGAGAGTATCTTGTCGTAGATCTGCACGCGCATGTCCTTGACCACGCCGGTGCGTATCGGCACCATCACTGCGGCCGCTCCGAAGTAGCAGGCTGTCTTGACTATGACGATGGCGCAGAATACGAGGCAGAGCATCAGCAGCACGCGGCTTGCCCCGAATGTCCCGATGAAACTGGATACATAGAAGTAGGCGTTGTTCGTGATCTCATTGAAAGGCATTCCCTTGTGCCAGGGGATGAACTCGTATGTGTGGTCTCCGACATTGAAGAGAATCTGGAGGATTGGGATGAGGAGCGAGAACGAGAATACATTGAACACGGCGGAGAGTATGTTCATCAACACGGACCCCGCCACGTATTTCCTGTAGGGAGCGACATAGCGCTTGAGTATTTGCCAGAATTCCTTCATAAGGAAGCAAAGGTAACAATAAATTACAAATCGAACATCGGGGAGGCCGTCATGCGGGGCAGCACGACCAGCCTGATGGACGGGTCGAGAACCTTGCTGGTGCAGTCATAGGCCAGTTGCGAGGTGTTGTTGTGCTCGCTGCGGTGGCACAGGAACACGCTGCGCAGCCCCTCGTGCGCGAAGCCCGCCACGGCCTCGGCGCACTCCTCGTTGGAGAGGTGGCCGTGCCCGTTGCGTATGCGGACGCGAAGCTCCTCGGGATAGGAGCTGTGGCTGAGCATGTAGGGGTCGTAGTTGGATTCTATCACCACGCTGGACGCGTCTCTGGCGAGGTCTTCCGCCTCTTCGGTCACCCTCCCGACATCGGTCATGATGAGGAAGCTGTATCCGTCCAGCCTTATGGCGTAGCCGACCGTCTGTCTGGCGTCGTGGGGCACTTCGAAATATCTGGCCTCTATCCTGCCGGGTACCACCCAGTTCCAGCCTTCCTCCATCTGGTGCCGGTATCCGTTGAGGTGCTCGCCTGTCATCATCCTGGAGGCGAGGGCGTTCATCAGGGTGGGGGTGGACCAGACCGGTTTCTTGAGGTGCTTGCAGAACGAACCTAGAGAGCGCACATGGTCGAGGTGGTTGTGGGTTATGAGTATGGCGCTGATGCTGTCGGTGGATACTCCGTCGAGCTTGAGCTCCTTCGTCAGGCGTCTGGTGCTGACGCCGGCGTCTATCAGTATTGAGCATTCGCAGTCCCGTCCTTCGAATATGCCGAGGAAGTAGCAGTTGCCGCAGCTTCCGGAGGAGAGGGACTTGAACTTAATCGTTTTCATCCTTGCAGTATTTGGATATCACGCCGTAGGCGTCGGCCACGCCGAGCTCTCCGGCCCTGGACAGGTCTATGCAGCCTTTCTCGTTGTCCTTGAGATAGATGAGCACGAGTCCGCGGTTGAAGTAGGCGTCACCCATGTCAGGGTAGAGCTTGATTGCGAAATCGTAGTTCTCCATCGCGCTGACGAACTGTGACGACAGGCATTCGAGATTGCCGAGGTTGAAGTAGAGGTACGGGATGTCCGGCAAGATCTCAAGTGCGGCGCGTATGTCGGCGATGGCCTCCGAGTAGTCGTAGTTGCGCTCCACGCGGCTGTTGACCCTGGCCCTTGCGGCACCTTCCGTGTCCATCGACAGAGTCTGGACGCTTCCCTCCAGGGAGGCGATGAAGTCCGTCATCTCGGCTTTGAGCACGCCCCTGTTCATCAGGTAGAAGGCTTTGTAGTATCTGGCGTATTTGTCTTTGGACGCATTGTCCCCTGCGGATGCGACCGCCTTGTCGAACCAGCTGAGGGCGGCGTTGAACTGCTTGTTCTGAAGCTCCTGGAGTCCCTTGACGAAGCACTCTTCAGCGGTGGAGGCGAAGACATATGTCTGCGGCCCCTCGCTCTTCTCGTTGCCTATGGTCATAGGCAGAGGGGACGCGTCCATGAATCTGTCTATCAGCGCGTTCTCGTAATTCTTCATGAGGGTGGAGCCGGAGCCGCCCCTCTCCTGTGAGAGACTGAAACGGTACAGCGGCCGGAGTCTGATGTCGATGTCGCGGTGCTGCAGGAGCTCGTTGTCGAAGTCTTTCTTGGCGAAGTCGGCATCAAGCGCCAGCAGCGTGCTGTATTTGCGGGTCGTGTCGGCGAATTCGCTGCTCCCGCTCTTTTCCTTGTATTCCCTGATCTTGTCCTGGGCCGTCCTGTAGTCGGCCTTCGACTCCCGTGTCCGTCCCAGCATGTTCTCTACATAAGAGCGGTTGAGGTAGGCCTTGGCAAAGTCCGGGTAGAGCTCTATCGACCTGTTGTAGTCCTGGAGGGCGTCGTTCCACCTGCCCATCTCCACGAAAATCGCGGCCCTGTTGAAGTGGGCCAGCACATTGCCGGGGTTGATCCCTATCACCCGGTCCATGTCTTCGAGCGCGTCCTCGTAGGCTCCCACCTGGGCGTATATCAGGCTCCTGTTGTAGAGCGTCAGCGCGTTGCCCGGCTCGTGGCGGAGCACGGTGTTGAGGTCGGACATCGCGTTGTTGTAGTCCTTGACCTCGTAGCGGATGAGGGCCCTGTTGAAGTATGCGAACGTGCTGCTGGAGTCCAGCTCGATGGCCTTGTCCAGGTCCGCGAGGGCTTCGGCGAACTGTTTGCGGTCGGACATCACCCTGGCCCTGCGGATGTAGCCCTCCGGGTCGAAGCGGTCCAGCCGGATAGCCTTGTTGTAGTCGTCGAGCGCCTTGACGGTGTCCTTGAGGAAGAGGTACGAGGCTCCGCGGTTGAGGTAGGCGGCGGGGTCACGGGGCTCTTTCTTTATGTATCTGTCGAAGTCTTCCACCGCGTCCTGGAATTTCTGCGCCAGGAAGGATGTCACGCCTCTGGAGAAATATATCCCGTTCAGTCCGGGGCGCAGGTCCAGCGCCTTCTGGAAGTCCTTGTAGGCCTCATCGTACTCGCCGAAGCGGCTTTTGGTGATGCCGAGGTAGTGGTAGCCGTTGGTGAATACCGGGTTGAGGCGGACCGAGGTGCTGAAGTCACTGTCCGCTCCGCGCAGGTCCCCGAGGTTGTATTTGGCTATGCCGCGGAAGAAGAATCCCCAGTAGCTGGTGGTGTCCAGACGCGTGAGGACATTGAAGTTCTCTATGGCCTGGGCGTATTTGCCGTCAGACAAGGCCTGCCGCCCCCTCCACATGAATACATCCTTGTCGTATTGGGCGAGAGCGGAAAATGCGCACAAGAGCAGCAATATTGTAGTCAGAACGGACTTTTTCATTAACTTTGCAAAGATAATCAATAATCGCACCCGAATTGAAGTCCGGATTCAAATTTCTCGTCCTTTCGTGCCTTGTGTGCTGCAGCGTGACTTTGCGGGCAGGCGGATCGCGTACGGGCGTCGCGCCCTCATGCGAGTCCGAGATCCTGTTCCTGACAGACTCCCTGCGGGGCGGCAGGGGGATGGGAAGCGCCGGCTGCCAGGATGTGGCTTTCTATCTGCTGCGCCAGATGCGCAGCGAGGGTCTGCGCACTTCCGTGCAGTCTTTTGTGTACGGAGGGAAGGCCGGCCACAATGTGGTCGGTGTCACGCCCGGGTGGTTCGAGGAGTACATAGTCATAGGCGCCTATTATGACGGGTTAGGCACTCTCGGAGGGGAGTTCTATCCCGGGGCGGACTCCAACGCTTCCGGCGTGGCCGCGCTCCTCAGCCTCGCACGCTCCCTGCCGGAACTCTGTACGGGCAGGACGGGCCTGATTTTCGTCGCTTTCGACGGGCACAACGCCAGCCTCTCCGGCTCGCAGTCATTCCTCGCGAAATACCGTTTCGAGTATCCGATATCACGCATGGTCAATCTGGACATACTCGGGTCCTCCCTCGTCCCGGTGCATGAGGGGAGGAGAGACTACCTGCTGGCCCTCGGGGGTGAGCAGTACCGCTTCTCCCTGGAGAACGCCAACCGTGAGGACAGGCTCGACCTCGTATATGACTACTACGGCAGCGGGACGTTCACCGACCTGTTCTACCGCAAGATAAGCGACCAGCGATGCTTCCTGGAAGCCGGCATCCCGTGCGTGATGTTCACTTCCGGCATCACCATGAACACCAACAAGACGAGCGACACCGTCCAGGCCCTTGACCTGCCCGTCCTCGAGAAGAGGATAGGTCTCATAGGCCGGTGGCTGATGTCACAGCTGTAGGGGCCTATGCCGCGTTTGGGAGATTTTTCTTAAATTTGCAAGATACGAACTGACAGTAATAAGCTATGGTAAAAGTCAATGTGGAGGGTTGCAGCTCCTTTATCAATTCTGCAGAATACCAGAAGTATGTCGAGAAGGCTTTCGCCGCTTACGACACGCTTGAGGCCGGCGACGGCGAGGGCAATGACTTCCTCGGGTGGAAGACTCTCCCTGTAGATACTCCCGAATCTCTCATCCTGGACTGCGAGGCCATCCGCGACGATTGGAAAGCCAAGGGTGTAGACCTTGTCATCGTCATAGGTATCGGGGGTTCGTATCTCGGTGCCCGCTGCGCCATCGAGGCTCTCTCCAGCAGTTTCGTCCGCAAGGCTGACGCCCCTCAGGTGGTGTTTGCCGGCAACAACCTTTCTGAAGAATATCTTGCTGAGCTGATGGATCTTGTATCTGTCAGGAACACAGCCTGCGTGGTCATCTCCAAGTCCGGCACCACGACCGAGCCGGCAGTGGCCTTCCGTATCGTCAAGGCCTACATCGAGAAGACCTATGGCCGTACTGAGGCCGCAGAGCGCATCGTTGCCGTCACCGACGAGCACAAGGGCGCGCTCAAGACCCTCGCCACCCAGGAGGGGTACAAGACCTTCGTGGTGCCTGACAATGTCGGCGGCCGCTATTCCGTCCTGACCCCTGTGGGCATACTGCCTATAGTGCTTGCCGGCTTCGACATCCGCGCAATGCTCAGGGGCGCAGCCGAAGAGAGGGCCGCGCTTCTCAAGAAGTCTGCCGACAATGCGGCTATAAAGTATGCCGCCGTACGCAACCTTCTCTATTCCGAGCTCGGCAAGAAGGTCGAGATTCTCATGACCTTCAACCCTAAGCTCCAGTATCTCGGCGAATGGTGGAAGCAGCTCTTCGGCGAGTCCGAGGGCAAGGACCTCAAGGGCATCTTCCCTGCATCTGTCGTCTGCACGGCCGATCTCCATTCGATGGGCCAGTTCATCCAGGAGGGTGACAGGGTGATGTTCGAGACCACCGTCAAGGTGGAGAAGTCAAACAGGGAGGTGGTCATCGGCTCCGACGAGCAGAACCTCGACCAGCTCAACTACCTTGCCGGCCAGAGGGTCGAGCACTGCAACGCCATGGCCCAGCTCGGCACCAAGCTCGCCCACATCGACGGCGGCGTGCCTCAGATCGAGGTCAGCATAGAACGCATCAACGAGGAGAATCTCGGCGCGATCTTCTACTTCTTCGAGTTCGCCTGCGGAGTCAGCGCATACCTGCTCGGCATCAACCCGTTCAACCAGCCGGGTGTTGAGGCCTACAAGAAGAACATGTTCGCCCTTCTCCACAAGCCTGGATATGAAGCGCAGACCGAGGCCATCCTCAAGCGCCTCAATCAGTAGTCCAACTTGTATTCAGAGACATTTTTGAGACCTGGAAGTCCGTAATAGGAGGACACCAGGTCTCCTTTTATATATACCGGTTTTCCCTCCAGTTCCGGATTGTCCTGCAGGTTGAGGCTCTCCCGTATCTTCTTGTTTTTGAGTTCCACGGATATGCACCATCGGCCGTCCGAAGTCCCGGATCTGAGCCCGAGCAGGATGTTGGTGGATTTGGAGAAAGGCGGGTCGAATTCGTGCCTGCTGCTGCTTGCGGCGCAGCCGACGATGTATCCTTTCACCCATGCGCCAGTCTTCCCGGCCTCCTCTCTTGCCTGCATGACATCCATCGCCTCAGAAGGCTCGTCGTCCGCGCCGCCCTCGCCCCACCTGTAGCTCTCCGACATCCATCGGCGCGCTGTGTCCGTCTGCACCGATATCCCTTCCGCAGCGTCCGCCGATGCGGACAGACTCAGGGTCAGCATCTCGCCTTCGCCCAGGCTTCTGGTGAGCAGTTCCTGCTCATTGCCGGAGCAGCTCACCGTCACTGTCGCCTTCCCCGCTTTGAAATAGGCCGTCCTTTTCTCGCCATAGCCGTACATCAGCCGGCCTCCGTTCCCTTTTATGTACAGGATGCCGTCCGGGAAGGCGTCGGTGAAGCTCCTGTCGGGTCTGAGTCTCAGGCCGCAGTTGACCTGGGTGCACAGCAGGCTTGCCGACACCCTCCCGCCTGCCGGGACGACCACTTCCTTGCTGTCGCCGAATGACGGGGCCTCGAATCTGGCCTCGTCGAAAGGTTCCGACACGGCGCTGACGGTATAGGTGCCCTTCTTGACCTCAAGTTCTTCTGGGGAGTCGCCGAAGCGTCCCTCGTACACGGTCCTGCCGTCCGCGCTTCTGACGCTGAGGATGTAGTCTTCCGTGTCCGGGAGGGAGAGGCTCTTGCCCTCGGATATCCGTACGCTGATGCTGCCTTTGTCCTGCATGTCCATGAGGCCGTTGCAGGAGATGGTCCCGATGCAGAGCAGCGCTGCGGCCGGGAGATGGAGAGTTCTGGTTTTCATAGCAGTTCGTTTTCTGCAAAGATAGCTTGGCGGCGGCTTAATCGGATACGGAAACATATAAAATTCGCGGGCGTTTCGCATCACTGCGAAACGCCCGCTACTTAACCTAAACTTAAACTATGAAAAACTTCATTGCAAATGTAGAGATTTTATTTGTTTTAGCAAAAAATTCTTACATTTATCGAAATTTTAGTAGGCGGCAGAAAATAAGTTGCCACAGATTCGGCAAAGATTTTTTAACGATTACTTAGCGAGTGCTTACTCCGCGTCGGTTGGTTTTTAATGTTTACTGTTTTGTATATGAGAAAAGTCTTATTCTTTGCGGCCGCATTCGCGGTGTCGCTGTCTCTGTGTTCCTGCGGGCAGAAGTATGAAACTGTCCAGGGGGATCCTCTTGAGACAAAAATCTACACGCTGGACAACGGACTCAAGGTCTTCATGTCCGTCAACAAGGAGCAGCCACGCATCCAGACCTACATCGCGGTGAAGGTCGGAAGCAAGAACGACCCTTCGGAGACGACGGGGCTCGCACACTATTTCGAGCACCTGATGTTCAAGGGCACGCAGCAGTTCGGAACTTCGGACTATGCTGCCGAGAAGCCGATGCTTGACAGCATCGAGTCTCTGTTCGAGACTTATCGCGGGACGCAGGACGAGGCAGAGCGCGCGGCGATTTATCGCCAGATCGACTCCGTAAGCTATGAGGCGTCGAAACTGTCCATCCCTAACGAGTACGACAAGCTCATGGCCATCATCGGCGCCGACGGCACCAATGCCTGGACTTCTTCCGACGAGACCGTCTACACGGAGGACATCCCGTCCAACCAGATTGACAACTGGGCCCGTATCCAGGCGGACCGCTTCCGCAATGTCGTGATCCGCGGTTTCCACACGGAGCTCGAGACTATCTATGAGGAGAAGAACATGTCCCTCACCCAGGACAACCGCAAACTCTGGGAGGCTCTGGACAAGTCCCTGTTCCCGCATCACCCTTATGGGCAGCAGACGACCCTCGGCAGTCAGGAGCATCTCAAGAACCCTTCCATCACCAATGTGAAGAAATATCACGATGTCTATTATGTCCCTAACAACATAGCCATCTGCGTCTCAGGAGATTTCAACCCTGACGAGATGGTCGCCGCCATCGAGAAGTATTTCGGCGACTGGGAGCCTAATCCTTCCGTGCCGCAGCTCAAGTTCGAGAAGGAGCAGGAAGTGACCTCTCCTATAGTGACTGATGTGTATGGGCTTGAGGCTGAAATGCTTGCCATGGGATGGAGGCTTCCTGGAGCGTCTGACCTCAAGACCGCCGCCATAGCGGAGATCGCCTCCTCCATACTGAGCAACGGCCGTGCGGGTCTCATCGACATCGACGTCAACCAGCAGCAGAAGGCCCTTTACCTGAGCGCCGGTGCCAACATGCGTCCGGACTACGGCATGTTCATCGTCATGGGACGCCCGAAGCAGGGCCAGACCATGGAGCAGCTTAAAGACATCTCCCTTGAGGAGCTCGCGAAGCTGCGCGCCGGAGACTTCGACGAGGCTCTCATCTCTGCCACGGTCAACAACATCAAGCTGGCCAAGATGCGTTCGCTTGAGAACAACTCTTCCCGCGCCCAGCAGTATGTGGATGCGTTCATCAACGGTGTGGACTGGAAGGACGCCGCCCGCGAACTGGAGCGCTACGAGGCCGTCACCAAGGATGATGTGGTCGCTTTCGCGAAGAAGTACCTCGCAGACAACTCCTGCGCCATCGTGTACAAGCGCCAGGGAGAGGACAAGGATGTCCAGAAGATAGCCGCGCCTAAGATCACGCCTATCGTGACCAACCGCGACAACCAGAGCGCATTCCTCAAGGAGATCCAGGCCACCAAGGTGAAGCCTGTGGCTCCTGTATTCGTGAACTTCTCCAAGGACATGTCCGCCGAGAGTCTTACCGACGGCGTGAACCTGCTTTACAAGCGCAACGAGCAGAACGACATATTCACCCTTGAGATGGTATTCAACTTCGGCACCGAGAACTGTCCGTTCCTCGGCACGGCCTTCGATTATCTTGACTATCTCGGTACGCCGACACGCAGCGCCGAGGACATCGCCTCCAGCATGTATGCCCTCGCCTGTGATTTCAGCTTCTCCGCAGGTACAAACAAGAGCGTGGTGTCTCTCACCGGCCTCAGCGAGAACATGGGAGAGGCTCTCGGAATCGTCGAGGACCTAATACTCAACGCCAAGGCAGACGAGGACATTCTCGCCAATGTCAAGTCGGATCTCATGAGGATGAGGGTCAACAACAAGAAGTCCCAGCGCAGCTGCTACAGCGCTCTCTCCAGATACGTGTACTACGGGGGCGACTTCATAAAGCGCAACAGCCTTTCCGACAGCGCCCTCCGGGCCCTTACTTCCGAGGAGCTTCTTGCCAAGGTGCGTGAAGTGTTCGGCTACGGGCACGAGATCCTCTATTATGGACCTGAGAGCAAGCAGGATTTGAGGAAGACTCTTGCCGCGAGCCACAAGGTCGGCAAGGGAGCGGTGGCCCTGCCGGAGGTCTTCACCCCGAAGCAGACCACAAAGGGCAATGAGGTGGTGATGGCCCAGTATGACGCCGCGCAGATTTACTATTTCCAGTATTCTGACAGGGGTGAGAAATTCGACCCTTCCTCCGCAGCCGCCATCGACCTGTACAACGAGTATTTCGGGGGCGGGATGAACACCGTGGTGTTCCAGGAGATGCGTGAGGCGAGAGGTCTTGCATATTCTGCATGGGCCCGTCTCTACACGCCTTCTTTCGCTTCCGACACATATCCTTATGTGGCCTTCATTGCTACGCAGAACGACAAGATGCGCCAGGCGATCGAGGCTTTCGAGGAGATAATCAACGATATGCCGCAGTCCGAGGCCGCCTTCTCAGTGGCGAAAGACGCTCTCCTGAGCAGGATGCGCACGCAGCGCACCACAGGACTCTCCGTTCTTGAGGCCTACCGCGACTGCCGCCGTCTCGGCATAGCCGAGCCGCTTGACCGGATTGTCTTCGAGAAGGTGCAGGGCATGACGCTTGACGATGTGATAGCGGCGCAGCAGAAATGGGTCAAAGGCCGCGACTACACATATGCGATACTCGGTGACATCAAGGATCTTGACACCGGATATCTCTCGACGCTCGGCCCTGTCAAGACCGTGACCCTTGAGGATATCTTCGGATATTAGGAACCTGACATAATAGAAAAAGGGCTGGCCAAAAATATGGTCAGCCCTTTTTTTGAGCAGGATAAGGGAGTCGAACCCTCCTCCTTGGCTTGGGAAGCCAATGCACTACCGATGTGCTAATCCTGCCTAGTCACAGCCGTCAAAACCATGAACTTCTGCAAAATTACAAAAAAAATGTTAATTTTGAAAAAAACTACGTCAAATAGCACTATGTATTCTTTAGGAATAGATGTCGGCTCTTCCTCCGTGAAGGTCGCGCTGCTCGACATCGAGAGCGGCAAATGTGTGTGTACTTCCACAAACCCTAAATCCGAGGCGCCTATCATCGCCGAGCGTAAAGGCTGGGCCGAGCAGGATCCGGACTCTTGGTGGGCTTATCTCCGCGACGGTGTCAGGGAGATGGCTGGAGCGTACGATCTCTCCAAGGTGGCTTCTGTCGGTATTTCATATCAGATGCACGGGCTTGTCGCGCTTGACAAGGCCGGCCGGCCGGTGCGCAACTCCATAATCTGGTGCGACTCCCGCGCTGTCGGCATAGGCGGCGAGGCTCTTGATGGGATAGGCTATGAGAAATGCATGTCGCATCTGCTCAATTCGCCCGGCAATTTCACGGCGTCCAAGCTCGCCTGGGTCAAGCGCAACGAACCGGAAACCTATTCCAGAATCGACAAGTTCATGCTCCCTGGCGACTACATCGCCTATCTGCTGACAGGGGAGGAGACCACTACCGCGACCGGGCTCTCAGAGGGCATACTCTGGGATTTCAAGGACGGACGCAGGGCGGATTTCGTGGCTGACTGGTACGGCATTTCGCACGACTTGTTCCCGGAAGCGGTCCCGGCGGTGGGGGTACAGGCCCGTACCACGGCGAGAATCCAGGAAGAACTGGGCATCCCGGAGGGGACACCGGTGTCTTACCGCGCCGGAGACCAGCCGAACAACGCATTCTCGCTCAATGTCCTGAAGCCCGGGGAGATCGCGGCTACCGGCGGCACGAGCGGCGTCGTCTATGGGGTGACGGATGTGCCTAAGGCGGATCCCCAGTCACGAGTGAACACCTTCCTGCATGTCACCGGCTCCTCTGAGCCGAGAATGGGCGTGCTCCTGTGCATCAACGGCACCGGCATCATGAACTCCTGGGCCCACAAGAACATCTCTCCGGAGCTGTCATACCCTCAGATGAACGAGCTCGCCTCGACTGCGCCCGCGGGCGCGGATGGCCTGGCGGTGCTGCCGTTCGGCAACGGCGCCGAGAGGATGCTCGCCAACCGCAATGTCGGTGCGAGAATCTGCGGGCTGGATCTTGTGCGGCATTCCAAGGCGCATCTCCTGCGTGCGGTGCAGGAGGGCATAGCCTTCTCGTTCCGTTACGGAATCGACATAATGAAGGGGCTCGGACTCAAGCCTGATGTCATCCGTGCCGGCAAGGCCAACATGTTCCTCAGTCCTCTGTTCCGCTCCACCCTGGCGACTCTCTGCGATGCCCGCATCGAACTTTTCGACACGGACGGTTCGCTCGGCGCGGCGAGGGGAGCCGCTCTCGGGGCAGGCCTGTACAAGTCGCCGGATGAGGCTTTCGCCTCTCTTGAGAGGCTTGAGGTGATAGAGCCGGAAAGCGGATGGAAGCAGGCTCTTGAAGATGCCTATGCCAATTGGAAATCAGAACTCGAAAACACATTAAAAGATGTCAAATAGCAATACGGGCTCCAAAGCCTACCTTTTCTTTATAGTCCTTGTGGCCGTTCTCGGCGGACTTCTCTTCGGATATGACACGGCTGTGATTTCCGGTGCCGACAGGGGCCTCCAGGCCTTCTTCATGGGAGCCACGGACTTTACGTACACCAACTTCATGCACGGCTTCACCGCCTCCAGCGCGCTCATAGGATGCGTGATAGGAAGCGCGATATCGGGCTTCATGGCCGGCCGTTTCGGACGCAAGAAGAGCCTTTTTGTCGCCGGTGTCTGCTTTTTCCTCAGCGCCGCAGGCTCATACTGCCCGGAGTTCCTGTTCTTCCCTAAGGGACAGCCTTCTTTCCAGCTTCTCATAGCGTTCAATCTCTACCGTGTGCTCGGAGGCATCGGGGTCGGGATGGCGTCGGCCATCTGTCCTATGTACATTGCCGAGATCGCTCCTGCCGACAAGCGCGGCGCACTTGTCTCATGGAACCAGTTCGCCATAATCTTCGGCCAGCTTCTCGTGTACTTCGTCAATCTCGTCATCCTGGGCGACCATATCGCTCCTAAGATGGAGTCCATGGCGGAAGGCCTGAACCGCATCATCAACGCCGACGCCCTGCAGATGGATGCCAACTGGAGCGTCACGACGGGGTGGAGGCTCATGTTCGGCTCGGAATGTGTCCCTGCCGCGCTGTTCACGCTGCTCATCCTGTTCGTGCCTGAGACTCCTCGCTACCTGGCGATGAGCGGCCATGATGACAAGGCTCTTGATGTGCTGACCAAGGTGAACGGCGCACAGAAGGCCGGCGAGATCCTCGCGGACATCAAGAACACCGTCACCGTCAAGAAGGAGAAGCTGATGGCATACGGCTGGGTGGTGATTTTCGTCGGTATAATGCTCAGCGTGTTCCAGCAGTTCGTGGGAATCAACGCCGTGCTCTACTATGCCCCGAGGATATTCGAGTCCATGGGCATGGGCAGCCCGATGAGCCAGACCGTCCTCATGGGTGTTGTCAACATCACATTCACCCTCGTGGCCATATTCACCGTGGAGAAGATAGGACGCAGGCCTCTGCTGATCATCGGCTCCCTCGGCATGGCGCTCGGAGCGCTGGGCGTGACTCTCACCGCCGTGTCTCCGTCTCTTCCGGGGGTTGTGGGCGTGATAAGCATAATGGTGTATTCCGCTTCGTTCATGTTCAGCTGGGGCCCGATCTGCTGGGTGCTGATATCTGAGATATTCCCCAACACGATCCGTGGTGCGGCTGTGGCCATCGCCGTGGCCTTCCAGTGGATATCCAACTTTATCGTCAGCTCCACTTTCGTGCCTCTGTACAGCTGGAATCCGGCGTTCACCTACGGCATGTACTGCGTGATCTGCCTGGTCGCTGCCCTGTTCGTATGGAAGATGGTGCCTGAGACCAAGGGCAAGACTCTCGAGGACATGTCAGCCCTTTGGCGCGGCAAGTCCAGGTAGCCGCAGCTTCGCCGTATAATTGATGAGGGGGTCGGCCGGTGAGGCCGGCCCCTTAGAAGTTGTTTTGATTTATGACAAATAAATTCAAAACAACTTCTTATACTCTGAGCTTGAGTCCGGCGAAGATGGTGTCCGGGCGGAGTTCCATCACCGCTGACTCTTCACCTGCCATGCAGAAGCCGCATTTCGGACAGATGCCGCTCTCGGCCCCGATGCACTGAGGTTTGCGGGTGCCGTCCGAGAATATGAAGTTGGTCATCCAGCAGCGCTTGCGGAAGTTGTTGTCTTTCATCTTCGACAGCCCGCTGCGGGAATTCATTATAGGGTAGCCGCGGCGCTTGTAGTCGAGTATCATGTCGATGATCTCGACGCGCTTGTCGTGCGGCACCTCAAGATATTCAGTTCCCGGGAAAGGTGTATGGAAATTGAGCGAGATGCACTTGAAGTACGGGCTTGCCGCCACATATTCTATGGCGGCGGCGACCGAGTCGCAGTTCTCGACATTGATGGCCATGTTGGCGCTGAGGGCCTTGCAGCCGCAGACGGCCACATTCTTCTCCAGGCGCTCGAAGGTTCCCTTGCCACGGATTCTCTCGTGATACTCCCCGATGCCGTCCATGGACACCCAGATGCTGTCGGCGACACTGCCGTCGAAAGGCATCTGCGCATTGGTGGTGATGGTGCAGGAGAAGAAGCCTATGGAGCGTGCCAGCCGGCAGAGGTCGTTGACCGTCCTCTCGCCGTCCCTCCAGAGGAAAGGCTCCCCACCTTCGAAGTCGATGAAGCGTGAGCCGAGGGAGTAGCAGTATTCAAGCTCTTCGCGAATCTGTGCGTAGCTCTTGTCAACGGGGGCTGTATGATTATAGACGCTGCAGTGCTTGCAGCTGAGATTGCATCTGTCGGAGATGAATATGACGCTCTGCAGAGGCTTGCGCCGTCCGAGGACCGCGCGTGCCCACCACCATCCGAGATACATGAACTGGCCGAATGCTTTCATCGTGTCAAATAATAAGAAGTATCAATTTCGCTGCGCATATCATCAGGCAGAAACCGCTCAGGGTGTTGCGTGCCGTCAGCCAGCGCATCAGGAACCAGTCCACCCCGGCTTCTCTGACGGGGCCCCATTTCATCATCGGGCCCATCCACGGCGCTGGTTTCTCCGGCACTTCCTGATGGCCTGACGCGAAGTCCTTGAGTGAGCGGCAGAGCCACAGGGCCCTTGGCAGCACCAGCAGCACCAGCAGATAGAGGGGATGAAGCGCTCCTGCGCAGACTGCCGCCACAATCATGGCGAAAGGCAGCATGTTGACGATATATGCCATTGCGAGCCCGGCCTTGTCCGAGCCGAGTAGCAGGGCGAGGGTCAGCTTGCCGCTCTCGGCGTCACCGGCCTTCTCTATGAAACTGTGCGTATACAGGATGTTGAGTACGAGGAGACCGACCGGGATGGATATCCAGATGATTTCCGGAGCCATCTGGCCGGCTGCAGCGTAGAACACCCCCATCATCAGCAGCGGGCCGAAGATCAGGCCTATGACAATCTCTCCGAGACCGTGGAAGCCGAGCTTGAGCGGGGGAGCGGAATAAAATGCCCCCAAGAGCGCCGCGGCGCAGACAATGGCCACGATCCACCAGCTGCCTTGGGGGTTGCAAAAACCGTTTTGACCCGTGCGGACGGCGAACACTATGGCCCCGAAAGCGCAGGCGACCCCGCAGAACGAGGCGATAGCGACCCCGAGGCTTTTCAGGGATTCACTGCCGTCGGTCAGATACGGGTATTTGACCGTCATGGCGCGGAAACCCTTGCGGATCACCTTCTGCCTGTCTCCCATCATGTCGGACCTGTAGTCGAACCAGTCGTCGGCGAGATTCATGGCAAGGTGGGCGCAGACCACGCCGGCTACCGCGCAGAGAGAGAGCAAGATGTTGAATCCGTCGTATCCGGCGGCCATCACCACGGCCAGGACGGCCGGTGTCAGACTCTGCACCAGGGACAGCGAGCGCGCATTCTTGAACCATTGGCGGACAGTACTCATATCAGGCGCAAATATACATATTTTTCGCCGCCCGGCTATTCGGCCCGGATGTTCAGCTTGACAGTGGAGTACGGTGCGCTGACGGTGAGGGTCGCGGTGCCCTTCTCTCCGCGCAGGGAGCGCACGACCGCGAGGGCCTTGCCTGAGAAGAGGGCTTTGCGGGAGCCCTTGAGGGAGAGAGTGTCGGCCGCGTTGCCGTTGTCCACTCCGAACAGCTCTCCGGCGCCATCCACACTGAAGCTCAGCATGTCATCAGCCACCGGGACCTCGCGCCCGTCGGCGTCGAGGGCCTCCACGGTCACGAATGACAGGTCGTAGCCGTCGGCCGAGATGACGCTCCTGTCCGCCGAGAGCCTGAGGGTCACGGCTTGTCCCGTGGTGTAGCGGGCGTCCCTTGCCACTTCCTTGCCGTCCTTGTAGGATACGGCCTCTATCTTGCCCGCTTCAAAAGGTACTCCGAGCCATTCCGCGTGCAGCAGCTCGCGGGTTTTGGAGCGCCTCCCGAGGGACTTGCCGTTGACGAAGAGCTCCACCTCGTCGGCGTTGTTGTAGTATGCCCATATGTCCACCGGCTCCCCGTCGGTCCAGTTCCAGTGAGGGAAGAGGTGCAGGGTGGTCTCGTCCGTCCATTCGGACTTGTAGAACCAGTAGCTGTCCTTAGGGAAGCCGGCGAGGTCGAACACGCCGAAATACGAACTCCTTGACGGCCAGCCGTAAGGGGTCGGCTCGCCCAGGTAGTCGAAGCCTGTCCAGAGGAAGGTGCCGGCGATGTAGTCCCTGTCCCTGACCGCTATCCAGGCATCCGTCGCCGTATTGGCCCAAGGGGCGCTGCACACATCGTATGCCGTGCACTGGTGATCTTCCTGTTGCCCCGGCGCCCAGTCCTTGCCCGGAAGCTTCTGCTTGCGGGTGGACGGCTGGTAATAGACCCCGCGGCTGTTGAGCGCAGATGCCGTCTCCGAACCGATGAGCGGCTTGTCCGGGAACCACACGCGGCAGGAGTCATACAGATGCGGGTGGTAGTTGAATCCGTATACGTCCAGCGCGCCGCTGCGCAGGAGGTTGTTGCCCGGCCATACGCCGTTGCAGCCTGCGGTAATCGCCCTGGTGGTGTCCAGCTCGCGTACCAGTCCGGCGAGATGTCTGGTCAGCAGGATGTTGGGGTTGTTCTCGCTGGAGTCGCTCTGCCCGAGTGAGTGTATGAAGTTCAGCAGCGTGTTGGCCTCCTCGGTGCTCAGGTTCTCTATCAGGTCGCTCTTGGAATCGCTCTGCTCCAGGATTTCGTTGCCTATGCTCCACATCACCACGCTCGGGTGGTTGCGGTCGCGCCTGACGAAGTCCTGCACGTCGGCCCTGTGCCACTCGTCGAAGAAGCGCGCGTAGTCGTAGCGGGTCTTTCTTTTGCGCCACATGTCCATCGCCTCGTCCATCACCAGGAATCCCATCTCGTCGCACAGGTCGAGGAGTTCCGGGGCCGGAGGGTTGTGGGATGTGCGTATTGCGTTGACTCCCATGCTTTTGAGTTTCTCAAGCTGGCGTTCGAGCGCCCTGCGGTGCACGGCCGTGCCTATGCAGCCCATGTCGTGGTGCATGCACACTCCCAGCATCTTGACATTCTCTCCGTTCAGGAAGAATCCCTTGTCCTTGTCCCAGCTGATGCTGCGCACGCCGAAACGGGTGTCGTAGCTGTCTTTGAGCACATCGCCCGAGTACACTTTCGTCCTCAGGGTGTAGAGATAAGGGTCGCTGAGGCTCCAGAGTCTCGCGCCTTTGAGTTCCAGCTCCCCTCTGGCGATGCCGTCCGTGCAGGAGGCTTCGCTTGAGGCGCGCCTGCGTCCCTTGCCGTCCAGGACTTCATATGTGACTTTCACCGCTGCGTCCGTGAGGCCCTCTATCTCGGTCTGCACGTGCACAAGGCACTTGTCGCTGGAGGCCGTCGTCGTCACGAAACTGCCGTTGTATGCCACGGCAATGTCCGAGGTCCGTACGAGCCTGACATTGCGGTAGATGCCGCATCCGGCATACCATCTGGAGTTCGGCTGCTCCGCGTTGTCGCAGCGCACGGCCACGAGATTCTCGCCGGCCTTCAGGAACGGAGTGATGTCGTAGCGGAAGGAACTGTATCCGTAAGGCCTTGTCCCCGCTTCGTGTCCGTTGATGTAGACCGTGCTGTTCATGAACACCCCGTCGAACTCTATGCTGTAGCGCCCGTCTGCCGGAAGCTCCGGGAGCACGAAGGTCTTGCGGTACCAGCCTATGCCTCCCGGGAGGGCGCCTCCGCTCGGCGTGGAGGGGTTGTCCTTGGAGAATTCGCCCTCCACGGACCAGTCGTGCGGGAGGTGCAGCTCCCTCCAGGACGCGTCATCGTATGCGGCGCCTGACCAGTCCGGGTTGTCCCCGAGAGAGAATTTCCAACCGAAATTAAAGTCTTCCACTGTGCGTGGGGATGTGCCGCCGCCGCATCCTGCGAGGAGGAGGACTGCGGACAGGAGAGTGATTGCTCGAAGATTCATTTGGTTATTGATTTTGCTGAAAGGACAAATATAGTTATATTTGTGAGATTTAATAATTTTTAGAAGAATGTCATTCGCTTCAGTAATAGGAAAAGTGTTCGGCTCCAAGGCCGACCGCGACTACAAGGCGGTCAAGCCGATACTTCAGAAGATCCTCGCGGTCTATCCGGAGATCGACGCCTTGTCCAACGATGAGCTGCGCGCCCGGTCCGCGGCGCTCCGTCAGAAACTCGCCGAGGTCGAGGCCCCGTTCGAGAACCGCATAGCCGAGATCAAGGAAGAACTCAATAAAGACATACCTGTATCCGAGAAGGAGAAACTGGCCGACGAGTCGGACAAGCTCGTCAAGGATGAGGACGAGGCCATCGAGAAGAGCCTCGCGGAGATGCTCCCGGAGGCCTTCGCCATCATGAAGTCCACGGCCCGCCGCTTCAAGGAGAATGAGTCCGTGGTGGTCAGCGCCACCCAGTTCGACAAGGATCTCTCCGTCGGGCATGATTTCGTCACCATAGACGGAGACAAGGCCGTGTATCACAACCACTGGATGGCCGGAGGCAACGAGATCACATGGGACATGGTCCACTACGACGTGCAGCTGATCGGAGGCATCGCCCTCCATCAGGGCAGGATCGCCGAGATGGCCACCGGTGAGGGAAAGACCCTCGTGGCGACCCTTCCGGTGTTCCTCAACGCCCTTGCCGGCAAAGGCGTGCACATGGTGACCGTCAACGACTACCTCTCCAAGCGTGACTCCGAGTGGATGGGGCCTCTGTACATGTTCCATGGACTGTCCGTGGACTGCATAGACAAGCATCAGCCCAACTCCGACGCGCGCCGCAAGGCATATAACTGCGACATCACTTTCGGAACCAACAACGAGTTCGGTTTCGACTACCTCCGTGACAACATGGCCGTGGTACAGGAGGATCTCGTGCAGCGCAAGCACCACTACGCCATAGTCGACGAGGTGGACTCCGTGCTCATCGATGATGCCCGTACCCCTCTCATCATATCAGGACCTATCCAGCGCAACGAGGCCGACGAGGCCCAGTTCATGGAGTTCAAGCCGTTCGTGGAGAAGCTCTACCAGGCCCAGCGCACCCTTGTGAACCAGGTGCTCAACGATGCCCGCAAGAAGATAGCCGAGGGCGACGAGAACGAGGGCGGCAAGCTCCTGCTCCGTGCCCACAAGGGTCTTCCCAAGTATTCTCCTCTCATAAAGTTCCTTTCCGAGCCGGGCATGAAGGTCCTGCTCCAGAAGGCGGAGAACTACTATATGCAGGACAACGAGAAGGAGATGTCGGTCGTGACGGACCCTCTGTATTTTGTCATCAACGAGCAGCTTCACTCCGTGGACATGACCGACAAGGGCCACGAGGTGCTCGCGTCCGCCGTGGGCAACGATGATTTCTTCGTGCTCCCTGACGTGGGTCTGCAGATAGCCGAGATCGAGCACTCGGAGCTGCCTCTTCTCGAGAAGCAGCAGAAGAAGGACGCGCTGATGTCGGAGTTCTCCCTCAAGAGCGAGCGTGTGCACACTGTCATCCAGCTCCTGAAGGCGTACACCATGTTCGAGAAGGATGTGGACTATGTGATAATGGACGGCCAGATCAAGATCGTCGACGAGTCCACGGGCCGTATCATGGAGGGCCGCCGCTGGAGCGACGGACTGCACCAGGCTGTGGAGGCCAAGGAGAATGTCAAGGTCGAGGGCGCGACGCAGACCTTCGCCACGATCACCCTCCAGAACTATTTCCGAATGTATCACAAGCTCGCCGGCATGACCGGTACGGCGGAGACCGAGGCGGGCGAGTTCTGGAGCATATACAAGCTGGACGTGATGGTCATCCCGACCAACCGCCCTGTCATCCGCGACGACCAGAACGACTTGATATACAAGACCAAGAAGGCCAAGTACGCCGCCGTGATCGAGCGTATCGTGAAACTCACCTCAGAGGGCCGGCCGGTGCTTGTCGGCACCACCGATGTGGAGACTTCCGAGCTCCTGAGCCGCATGCTCCGCATGAGGGGCATACGCCACAATGTGCTCAACGCCAAGGAGCACGCCCGCGAGGCTGAGATCGTGGCCCAGGCCGGACAGAGTTCTACCGTGACCATCGCGACCAACATGGCCGGCCGTGGTACCGATATCAAGCTTTCTCCGGAGGTCAAGGCCGCCGGCGGACTTGCCATCATCGGCACTGAGCGGCACGACTCCCGCCGTGTCGACCGTCAGCTCAGAGGCCGTGCCGGCCGTCAGGGCGACCCGGGTTCATCGACATTCTACCTCTCCCTGGAAGACAAGCTCATGCGCCTTTTCGGCTCCGAGAGGATAGCCGGCATGGTGGACAGGCTCGGAATGGGTGACGACGAGGCCCTTGAGAACAACATGCTCTCCAAGGCGGTCGAGAACGCCCAGCGCAAGGTGGAGGAGAACAACTTCGGTATCCGTAAGCGTCTCCTTGAGTACGATGACGTGATGAACTACCAGAGGGAAGCCATCTACGCCCGCCGCCGCAACGCCATCAGCGGAGACAAGATCGAGATCGACCTCCGCAACATGATGCTCGACGCGTCCGCCCTCTTCGTGGAGAAGAACAGGAATCTTCCTTTCGAGGACTTCGAGGTGGCGCTCATGGCCATGTACTCGATAGATACCGGCTTCGATGCGGAGTTCTACGAGAAGGCCAAGCGCGAGGAGCTTGAGGACAAGCTCACCGAGCATATGATGGAGGTTTACAAGCGCCGTATGGACGCCCTCGTGGAGAAGCTCAACCCTATCGTGAAGGAAGTCTTCGAGAAGCAGGGCAAGCTCTATCAGAACATAGCCATCCCTGTCTCCGACGGCATCAAGCAGATCGGACTGTCCGTCAACCTCGAGAAGGCCTACAACTCCGACGGCCGCGAGATAGCCAAGACCCTCAGCAAGAACATCATACTCTATCAGATTGACGAGCACTGGAAGGAGCATCTCCGTGAGATGGACGACCTCAAGCAGAGCGTGCAGAACGCCTCATACGAGCAGAAGGATCCGGTGGTGGTATATAAGCTTGAGAGCTACAACCTCTTCGCTTCGATGCTGGAGACTCTCAACAAGGATGTGCTCTCATTCCTCTTCAAGGCATTCGTGCCGCTCCGCGAGACCGCAGAGCAGCGTCCTCAGCGTGCCGTCCAGCCGCGCACTGACATGAGCAGGATGCAGGCGGGCCGCAGCGACCTCGCCGCCAACGCCGAGCAGAAGGCCCACACTCCTGTCAAGGTCGACAAGACCATAGGCCGCAATGACCCTTGCCCTTGCGGAAGCGGAAAGAAATACAAGAACTGCCATGGCAAAGGGCTTATTTAAAAATACAGACAATATGCAGAAATCTTCAGACCTGTCCGTCAATGTCAATGACGTGACACGCATCTCCCGGGGAGCCGTCATCACGGGAGACATAGTCGCTTCGACCGACATACGCGTAGACGGCGAGATATTCGGGACCGTCTTCTCTGAAGGCAAGATAGTGGTAGGGGAGACCGCCAGAATTTGCGGTCACCTCCTGTGTTCCAACCTTGATCTCTGGGGAAAACTGGAGGGAGAGGTGTATGTCAAGGACACTTTCTCTGTCAAGAGTCTCGCATCCGTCTCCGGCGGAGTCCATATCAACAAACTTCAGGTTGAGATGGGCGCCCAGTTCAACGGCACCTGCAGCATGATAAGCGAGCAGGATTTCGAGAAGGCTGTGGCCGACATTGTCAAGAAGAACGGCGGCAAGACCGAAAAAGCCGCAGCCGTGAAGACGGCCGCGGCTCCAAAAGCTGAATAAGTAACAGCCTAAAGGATATTCATCGACTGTTCACGGATTTTCTCAAGCTCGTCTTTCATCTGAACGACGAGCTTTTGTATTTCCGCGTGGTTTGCCTTCGAGCCTGTGGTGTTGATCTCGCGGCCCATCTCCTGGATGATGAAGCCGAGTTTCTTGCCAGGGTAGCTCTCTGAGTCGATGGTGTCCAGGAAATACTTGCAGTGCTGGCGCAGGCGGACCTTCTCCTCGTTGATGTCGAGTTTCTCGAGATAGAAAATCATCTCCTGCTCGAACCTCTCTTTGTCAAGCTTGACCTGGAGGTCTTCCGCCGTCTTGAGGATGCGGCTTCTCACGGCGTCGAGCCTTTCTTTCTCGTGTGATTCCACCTCTTCATACAGGCTCAGTATCTTTGCCACCCTTGAGGTCACGTCCTTGTAGAGGGCCTCTCCTTCGCGGACGCGGTAGTCGTCAACCATGTCCAGGCAGCGGTCGAACGCCGCACTGACTTCCGGCCAGTTCTCTTCGGTGATGACATCGGCCTTTTTCGTCTCTGTGAGGTTCGGCAGGCCGAGCACCGCATTGAGCAGTATCGCCGTGTTGGTCGGACTGTACTGGACACCGATCTCCTTGGCGAGGATCGAGGTCTGGGCGATGTAGGCGCGGGCGGCCTCCATGTCTATCAGTCTTGTGCCTTCCGAGGCGTTCGGCTCATAGGTGATGAACACGTCCAGCGTGCCCCTGACCAGTCTGGAGGCGATTCTTGCGCGCAGTTCCAGTTCCTTGTCTTTCGGAAGGAGCTGCGTCTTGAGCCCGATGTCGGCTGTCTTGCCGTTGAGGGTCCTTATCTCGATTGTGATTTTCCCGCTTTCGACCATGGCTTCCGCCTTGCCGTAGCCGGTCATTGATCTGATCATCTTGTTGGTGTTTTGTTTGCGGCTGCAAAGTTAGTAAATTATCGCATATCCGGGATGCGCACGAGGGTCACGCAGGCGTCCTCCTTGTTCTCGGCATAGCAGATGACGAGCATGTCCTTCCACACGAAGGTCTTGGGGTAGCTGTAGCCCCGGCGCTTGTACAGGCCTTCGTGCCGCATCGGCGAGAGATCTTCCTCACCGCGCAGCTTGTAGCGTTTCCACCGGCCGCCTTCCTGTATGGCGAGGGTCAGAGGCAGCCTGTCTTTCGATTCCGAAGGGTTCCATACCATGAATGCCCGCCCGTCAGGGAGGTTGCCGGCGGACTGCTTGGAGCGGGAGTCCTCGATGGTGGTGAGTTCGGGCAGCGTCCATGTCTCGCCCCTGTCCCTGCTTGTGGAGCGCAGTTTGCGGAAACTGCCGGCCTGGTCCCGGAATATCATCACGATCCCTCCGTCTTCATCCAGATACCATGAGGGCTCTATCTCGCGGCTCGTGCTCTTGCCCTCGTATGGCAGGTGGGGCATCGCGCCGGCTTTCCAGCCGCTTTGGGCTGTCGGGTCATCCGTATAGTAAGGGGTGCATATAGTGCCCTTGCCTATGTGGAATGCCGTCAGAATGCGTCCGTCAGGCAGGCGCCTCGAATCCTGCTCTATCATTCCCGGGACCGGGCGTCCGCGACCATCCGTGACCGGGCGCGGGGAGGTCCATCTCTTGCCGTCCACGGACTTGACATAGAGGCATTCCTTGCTGCCGTCAAGCCTTGTCACGTTGATGAAGCACAGCAGGGAGTCCTTGCCGCTCCACCAGCCCCCGTTGGAGATGAACTTGACGCTGTCTATCCTTATGTCCATTTTCTTCGGCCTGCTCCAGCGCTTCCCGTCGCGTGAGCGGCACCAGTATATCCTTGAGTCGGGGGCGTCCTCGTCCTTGTCGGAGCACTGCCACTGTGCGTAGAGCATGCCTTTGAATTCCGTGGCCACCACATTGTGGCAGTACCACCCGTCCGCGTCGCGCGAGAGCCTGTATGTCCCTATGACTTCCTGGGACTGCAATGCGGCCTGACACAGGACGCAGGCCAATAGTATTGTGGTCAATCTTTTCATAGCCAATCTTTTAATTCTTGTTCGACACTGTTCCATACGTCTTGGATTGCGGCCTTCTCGCGGGTGAACTTCTCGGGGAAGTCCCTGAACCCCTTTCCTGAGAACAGCTTGCCGCGCTCTGCGGAGAGCAGTGCGGCCACGGCCGGGGCGGCCCCTCTCTCAGGACTCTTGCAGAAAGGTCTGAAGAGCAGGTCCGTGAGCGGGTCGAACCACCTGTCGAGCCGGATAATCTCGGTGTTTACGATACCGGGGTCTGCCGCGTTGACCCTCTGCGTGCAGCGGGCGGCCAGCTCTATCGTGAAGTACATGAGGGCCAGCTTGGACTCGGCGTATGCGCTCAGCTGCCGGAAACCGTCGGCGTCCTTGTGCGGGAAACCGCTGCGTAGATGAGCCGAATAGCTCGACACTGACACCATGTTGACTATGGCGGCGTCCTTGTCAAGATGAGGCAGCATCAGCCTGGTCAGCAGCCACGGGCCGAGACAGTTGACGGCGAGCGTGAGTTCGTAGCCGTCTTCGGAGAGGGAGAACTTGCGGGGCATGGTCCCGGCGTTGTTGAACAGTCCGCCTATGGTCTGCCCGTCGAATGAGCCGGCGAAGTCCTTTATCGAGCGGAACGAGTCGAGCCTGATTTCCCTTGTCTCGATCTCGGCGCCGGGGAAGTCCCTGAGGATGTCGCTCCGCACCGCCTCAGCCTTGCTGAGGTTGCGGCAGGCCATTATGACAGGGACGCCTTTCTCTGCGAGCGCCCTAGTGGCGGCGGACCCCATCCCGCCGCTGGCTCCGGTTATGATGACTTTCCCGTTCATCCCCACATCTTCTCCGCTTCTTCCACTTCCTTCTCAAGCTTGGCCGGAAGGTCCGGAGTGTTGCAGTGGCACCTCATTTCAAGGGTGTACATGCGGCCTATGCAGTAGTTCGAGTGGCCGCAGCCGCTGCATTCTATCTCGCCGCTGCGCAGCTTGTTGACGAAGTTCGTGTCGTGTACCAGGGCGCGGGCAACCTGCACCGCCATGAACCCCTCGCCCAGCACCGTCTCCATGGACTGGCGGCTGTTGATGCCTCCTACATATATCAGGGGCATTTTAAGCTCGGAGCGGAATCTCCTGGCGTCATCGAGGAAATAAGCTTCTCTGTACGGCACGGTCGGTATCATCTTCCTGCCGGCGATGGCGAGTCCGGCCTTCAGCCACCAGAACTTCCACGGGTCCATATAGTGCGCGAGTGTCTTGAGCGGCATCGCTCCGCGCATCACCTCCATAGGGGCCTTGCTGACGAATCCGGCTGAGAGCACGAGCGCATGTACGCCGAGCCTCTCCAGTTCTCGGGCCACCTCCAGGCATTCCTCTGTCTGCATCCCGCCCTTGAATCCGTCGTGCATGTTGACTTTAACCACCACCCCGAGGTCGTCTCCCGCCGCTTCCATCACCTTCTTGATGACGAGGCGCATGAACCTCATCCTGTTTTCGAGGCTTCCCCCGAATTCGTCGCGGCGGCGGTTGGTGTATGGGGAGAGGAACTGGCTGATCAGGTATCCGTGCCCCGCGTGAATCTCTACACAGTCAAACCCGGCCTCGCGGGCGAGCCGCACAGCGTTGCCGAAGTCTTCCACCAGGGCGAGAATCTCATCCCGGCGCAGAGCCCTCACGAAGGTGGGGGAGTAGAGATTGAAGCCGCCGGACGCCCCTACGGGCATGCAGCCGCAGGTGTAGGAGTGGGTCATGTTGCCGCAGTGCCCGAGCTGGATGGAGACCTTGGCCCCTTCAGCGTGGACGGCATCCGTGAGGCGGCGCAGTTCCGGGACGATCTCCTCCCTCATCCACAGCTGCCCGTCAAATGACAGGCCGGAGCGTGACACGGCGGCGTAGGCGACCGTGGTCATGCCGACCCCGCCTCTGGCTACGGCGACATGATAGTTGAGCAGGTCCTGTGACGGCCGGTTGCCGTAGGCCATGTTCTCGAACGCGGCGGAACGTATGACCCTGTTGCGCAGGGTCACCGGGCCTATCTTGCAGGGTGTGAAGATCTTGGATTCCATATGTATCAGTATATGAACGGTATCATGCGTTTGACTCTCCTGGTGTCCAGCTCATCGCCGAACTCGGCCTTGTAGTGTTCGTAGATCCTTGCCGCCCGGGGACAGAGGTTGGCGAATGTCCACAGGGCGAACACGGCTCCGGACCAGGACCAGGTGAGGATGGCGAACCCTATCCACTCCATCAGTTCTCCCAGATAGTTGGCCGATGTCACATAGCGGAACATCCCGCCCTTGGGGAGATAGTGCTTGTTGTCACCCGGCTTGCGCAGGTGCCGTATGATGTTGTCGGACTGAAGGTTGATGAACATTCCGGCGGCGAACATCAGTGTCCCGGCGATGAATCTCGGGTCGGCGAACCAGGAGAGCGGGTACATCTCTTCGGGAGATATGTAGAAAATCCAGCCTCCCTGCATCAGGGCGTTGAGGCTGTTGAACATTATCCCCATCGCGATGATGCTCAGCGGCATCTTGCTGCGTCCCTTGATAAGCAGCGGGAAGATGAACGAGCGCTGGAAGTAGTGCAGCTCGAAGATCAGCAGGAACGCGAACCTCACCGGGTCCGCACGCCTCGGCGAGAACAGCCAGAGCAGGAGCATGGCCACGAACACGGGAGTCTCCATCAGCATCCAGCCGGTCTTGTTGTTGATGGCCGGGCCCCAGCTGTGGTGGTAGAACTTGCCGTACCCGGCGTCAATGTGGTACAGCGCGAAGAACACGACGACGGCAGTAAGGCTCATCGCCAGGAGGAACATGTTGAAACTCATGCTATCTCAGGTATCCGAAAGCCTTCTTCCAGTTGCCGAACCGGAGATCGCTCTCTTTGATGAGTATGTCGAAACTACCCCCTCCCGGGAACTGCAGCCCGGCCGCGGCGTCCGTGCGCAGGCGCAGAAGGCAGACGCAGCCCTGCTGTGGAGAGTCCCCGGGGAGCAGGCTCAGACCGTCCGCGCCGCCGTCTTCCAGATTAGCTTTCAGCGCCTCCTCGGCCAGCTCATTCTCCTCATCGTCCACGAGGATGCAGCTGTTGAATGTCTCCATATTGATCTGCTTCGCGTATTTCACCCTCACGGCTTTGGCCGGCCACGCCCCGGCAGGGAAGTGCTCCGGGGACTCATATCCGTTGAAGTCGTCGATGGCGGCGAAAAAGTACAGCATGCCCTCGTGCGGGAGCAGCCCGTCCTTGTCCAGAGGGGCGATGTCCTCGCAGTCCATCTGGCAGATGAAGGTCAGCGGGTACTCGCTTTCCTCTCCGTCTTCGGACACTTTCATCATGGGGTATTCCGCATCTGGCGGGAGGTCTGGATTGCCCCACCATTTGCTTGAGCAGAAAAGATTTGTCTCTGTCTTTTCGAGTTTTATTTCTATCGCCATCCTTTTTAAAAATAATGCTGCCGCTTACTGAAATGAGAAGTTGTTTTGAATTTATTTGTCATAAATTTTATGAAGATTTTTCTGTCAGAGTTTTTTCTGGATTTTGAGAAAGATAGTAGAACTATCTGACCGAAAAAGCCAGGAAAAAATATGGCGAAAAAGCAAGTAAAAGAATTTTCAACATAAATCAAAACAACTTCTGAATCCAAATGTACGAAATTAATTTCTAAATTTGCGAGTTCAAACATTTTGCGTCTTATGGAAGAAGAAAAGAAGCTGAATTTCCTTGAGGAAATCATAGAAGACGACCTCCGTACCGGGAAGGTGGACAGCATACTCACCCGTTTCCCTCCAGAGCCGAACGGCTACCTGCATCTCGGGCATGCCAAGTCCCTGTGCATCAACTTCGGACTTGCCCAGAAATACGGCGGCAAGACCAACCTCCGCTATGATGACACCAATCCTGTCAAGGAGGATGTGGAGTATGTCGATTCCATCAAGGAGGACATTAAGTGGCTCGGCTTCCGTTGGGAGAAGGAGTGCTACGCCTCCGACTACTTCGACCAGCTCTACGAGTGGGCCGAGGACATGATAAAGAGGGGCCTCGCCTATGTCGACGACCAGACCCAGGAGGAGATTTCCAAAGGCCGCGGCACGGTGGACACTCCGGGCGTGGAGAGCCCGTACCGCAACCGTACGGTGGAGGAGAACCTCCGCCTGTTCAGGGAGATGCGTGACGGCAAATATGCCGACGGGGAGAAGGTGCTCCGCGCCAAGATAGACATGGCGCACCCCAACATGATGATGCGCGACCCTCTCATGTACCGCATCAAGCACGCCAGCCATCACCGTACCGGGGACAAGTGGTGCATCTATCCGATGTACGACTACACCCACGGGCAGTGCGATTCCATAGAGCATATCACCCATTCCATCTGCACGCTTGAGTTCGATGTGCACAGGCCTCTGTATGACTGGTTCATCAAGACGCTCGACATCTATCCGTCACACCAGTACGAGTTCGCCCGCCTCAACCTCACCTATACCCTCATGTCGAAGCGCAAGCTTCTGGAACTCGTCCAGAAAGGACTCGTCTCGGGCTGGGACGACCCTCGCATGCCAACGCTCTGCGGCGTCAGGAGGAGGGGATACACGGCCGAGGCCCTCAAGATGTTCTGCGAGAAGATAGGCGTGTCCAAGCGCGACCAGCTGATGGACATCCAGCTTCTGGAGTGGTGCGTGCGTCAGGATCTGAATGCCCGATCCAACCGCTATATGGTCGTGCAGGATCCTCTGAAGGTCACCATCACCAACTGGCCGGAGGGCAAAGTGGAGTGGTTTGACTGTCCTCTCAATCCGGCCGAGCCGGACGGCGCCACACGCAGGGTTCCGTTCACCGGCGAGCTCTGGATAGACAGGGCGGACTTCATGGAAGACGCTCCGCGCAAGTTCTTCCGTCTCAAGCCTGACGGGGAGGTGCGCCTCAAATACACCTATATCATCAAGTGCGACAAGGTGATCAAGGATCAGGACGGGAATGTCACCGGGCTGGAATGCAGTTACGATCCTTCGACCCGTCCGGGAGGAGGGGAATGGAGGAGTGTCAAGGGGACCATACACTGGGTTTCCTGTGACTACGCCAAGCCGATTGCGCTCCGCAACTATGACCGGCTCTTCACGCTTGCCGACATGAGCCAGGTGCCGGAGGACAAGGACTACAAGGACTTCCTCAATCCGGATTCCCTCGTGGCAGGAAGCGGACTCGCGGAGCCTGCGCTGCTCGAGGACGCGTCAGGCATAGCCGTGCAGTTCGAGCGCACCGGTTATTATGTAAAGGACAAAGATTCGACTCCTGAGGCTCCGGTATTCAACAAGACCGTGTCGCTCAAGGATTCATACAAGCCAGAGTAGGCTTCCTATCCCTGGAGCTCCAGCCAGCGGGTCTCCAGGCTGTCGATTTCTGCGAGAAGCTCTTCCATCCTGGAGGAGCTTTTTTGCAGTTCGCCGTATGGCATGTCTCCGGAGCTCATCCTCTCTTCGAGAGAGGCCTTCTCCTCTTCGAGCTGCGGCAGCTTCGCTTCTATGGCCTCCAGCTCGCGGCTCTCTTTGTAACTGAGTTTCTTCGGCCTGTTGGCGGCGGGCGCTTTCGGGGCTGCCGGCCTTGACTCTTTCTTCCTTGAGGACTCTTCGCTTCTGCGGGCGGCTTCGTAGTCCTTGATGTAGGCTCGGTATTCGCTGAAGCTCCCGATGAAGTCCTTGATGAGTCCTTCTCCGCAGAACACCAGCAGGTGGTCTACGACCCTGTCCAGGAAGTGCCTGTCGTGGCTGACCACTATCAGGCTGCCGTTGTATTCTCCCAGATACTCTTCGAGCAGGTTGAGCGTCACGATGTCGAGGTCGTTGGTCGGCTCGTCAAGGATGAGCAGGTTGGGGTTGCGCATCAGTATGGTCAGCAGGTACAGGCGGCGCTTCTCGCCTCCGGAGAGCCTTGAGACCTGCGTAGTCAGCATGTCATGGGGGAAAAGGAAGCGCCCAAGAAGCCTGGTGTCGCCCACGATGTCCAGCACCGTGTCGTCGTCGTTGAAGCGTATGCCGTCCTGTCTGTAGTATCCTATGACCAGAGACTCTCCGCGGTCTATTATCCCCGCAGAAGGCTCTATCTCGCCGGTGAGCAGCCCGAGAAATGTCGACTTGCCTATCCCGTTGCGGCCCACGATCCCGACTTTGTCGAACCTCTGGAAATTGTAGCTGAAGTCCTTGAGGAGGTATTTGCCTTCCCAGACATAATCGACCCCCTTGCAGTTTATGATCTTGCTGCCCAGGCGTGAGGCTTCTCCGACACCTTCGAGGCTGATGTTCTTCGTGCTGTAGGCCTGTGAGGCGCGGTCGGAGAGTTCGTGGAAAGCGTTGATCCTGTATTTTGCCTTGCCTGAACGGGCGCATGGTGTCGCGTGTATCCACTCCAGCTCTCGGCGCAGCAGGTTGCGCACCTTGTCCGTCTCGGCGTTGTAGGAGGCGATGCGGCTGTCGCGTTTCTCCAGATAGTTCTGATAGTCACCCCTGTAGCTATAGACGGCCCCGTGGTCGAGTTCCATCACGATGTTGCAGACCCTGTCTAGGAAGTAACGGTCGTGGGTCACCATCAGCAGGGTGCAGCGGCTGCGTTTCAGGTAGCCTTCGAGGAACTCCACCGCCTCTATGTCGAGGTGGTTGGTCGGCTCGTCCATTATCAGGAAGTCGGCTTCCGATGCCAGCATCTCGCTGAGAGCCACCCTCTTGACTTCTCCGCCGGAGAGCTCGCCCATCTTTCTTGACGGGTCCGGAAGGCGGAAGGAGGTGAGGAACTCCACAGCCTTGCGCCCGAAGAGCTCAAGGTTCTCCTGATGGAAGTCCTCAAGCATCTTTTTGCTGTGGCGGAGTATCTGCTCCATGATGCTGAGCTGCGGGTCGTAGTCGTAGTCCTGCTCGAGGAAGGCTATCCTGATGTCTTTCAGGAATATTACCTTGCCGCCCGAGTCGGATGAGTCCCTGCCCGCGATGATGCGCAGGAGCGTGGTCTTGCCCGTGCCGTTGGGGGCCACGAGCGCTATCTTGTCGCCTTCGTTGACATTGAAGCCTATATGCTCGAAGAGCACCTTCTGTCCGTAGGACTTGGAGATGTTCTCTATCTGGAGATAGCTTGCCATTATCTAGATCAGGCCGAGCACCTTGTCGCGGGAGAGCATGCAGTCGCCCACGGCTGCGGCGCGGCGGTCAAGCTGGGAGAGCACTATCGATGTGTCGGAAGACACTCTGGCGAGGCAGAGGCGGTTGACGGCTGTCTTGATAGGCAGGAGCAGATAGTCCTTGCCGACTATCAGGCGCCCTCCGATGACCACGAGTCCGGGGTTGAACACGTTGAGGACTCCGGCGATGCCTCGTCCGAGGGTGTCGCCCACCTTGCCGATCCCGTCGATGGCCAGCACGTCACCCTTCTCGACGGCCTTCAGGATCTCGTCAAGTTCGATGTCTCCCTTCTCGGAGAAAGGCTTGAGCAGCGAAGAAGAGTGTCCCTTCTCCAGCTCTTCGACCATCATCCTGTGGAGCGCCGACCCGGAAGCTCCGGTCTCCAGGCAGCCCACCTTGCCGCAGCGGCAGATGACATCGTTGTTGAGGGCCGGGAAGTGTCCGATTTCGCCTGAATAACCGGACTTGCCATAGTAGAGGCGGCCGTCGGTGATGATCCCCATTCCGAGACCCCAGCTGAGGTTGATGAATATCATGTTCTTGTCGGCCTTCTCACCGAGGGTCATGTACTCGCCGTATGCCATCGCGCGCGAGTCGTTCTCGATGTTGACCGGGACGCTGAACTCTTTCTGGAAGATGCTCTTGAGCGGGATGTCGTCACTCACGAAATAGGTGAGGCTGTAGCCCTTCTCCGGGTTTACGCGGCCGGAGAGGCTGACGCCTACGCCGAGCACCTTGATCCACGGAATCCCGCTTTTGGTGACCTCGTCCTTGACCATGCGGCATATCGTGCGGAATGAGAGCTCGTTGGCTTCGAGCACGAACTCGATGTCCTGGATGAAGTTGACTATCTCTCCCTTGAAGTTGCTGATGCCGATGTGGAAATGGTGTCTGGCGATGTCCACCCCCACGAAATAACCGGCTTCCGGATTGAGCCCGTAGACGCTCGGCCTGCGGCCTCCGCTGGTACCCACCTTGCCTTCGTCTTGAATAAAGTCCTCGGCGATAAGTTCGGAGATGAGTTTGGTGATGGTAGGTACGCTTATCCCAAGCGACCTGCTGAAATCAGCGATGCTGAAGTTTTTATGTGCTATGCAAAGCCTGAGAATCTCCCTTTTTGTCGAGGAGTTCTTGCCTGTCGCATCATTAAGAAAGGACGATGTCATTGCGTTCTGTGTTATTTCTCGTACAAAAATATAAAAAATATTATATATTTGTAAAAATATTTCCGAAAAAATTAAAGAATGACAGTCTGGAAGTCAATCAGAACCTTGCGCTTGACCTTGAAGTCAAAGCTCATCCTGAGCCTTCTGTCAATAGCCGCCATACTTCTCGTCTCCTCCACCATATCGGTGATGGAGTATTCCAGCATGAGCAACTATGTCTCCGGCCTCATAGCGGACGACATCAGCAGCATCAACGTGGCCAGCAAACTGGCCGATATGGGCAATGCCTACAATCTCGACATCCTCGAGGTGATAGGGGACAACACTTCCTCCAGCGCCCTTCCCTCTTTTGACGACAAGTACTTCAAGGCGCACTGCGACTCGCTGAGGATGAAGGCCGCGGCCAACCAGGCGGCGCCGCTGGCGGATTCCGTGATGTACAGCTATGCGGCGTACATGCTGACTTCGCTTGAACTTGAGGATGTGATGCAGTCGGACTTCATCGATTCGCGGTCCTGGTACTTTGAGCGTCTCCAGCCCCGTTACGACAGGCTCCGGTCAGATCTGGACAAACTGAGTTCGTCGATCCATCAGGACCTGGCGAAGAACTCCGCCACCTTTGACAGGGGCTTCTACCGCAGCATCATCCCCGGGATAGTGGCTGTGGGTGTGGGCCTGATGCTTGTCGTCATGCTGCTTTTCTTCGTCCTCGCATACTATGTCAACCCTCTGTACAAGATGCTTGACGGGCTCAACGCATACCGTCTCTCTGACAAGAAATACACGGTGCGCTTTGACGGGGACGACCAGCTGTCCGAACTCAATGACGGCATATCCGAGATAGCCGGAGAGAACCAGCAGCTGAGGCGCAGAATCAAGGAGCTCCGCAAATGAACTGGAAAGTCATAAGCCGCAACATAGGCTATGCCCTGCTGGTCAGTGCGCTTTTCATGCTCCTGTCGGTGTTCGTGTCCATCGGCAACGGCAATGACTCGGCCCTTGCGGCCCTGTCGATATCGTTCCTGATTACATTCATCGTCGGGATATTCCCATTCATATTCGTGCGCCGGACTTCGGTGATAAGCCTGAAGGAGGGTTATGTGATCATCACCCTGTCGTGGCTGCTCTCGTTCGTCTTCGGTATGCTGCCTTATGCCCTGTGGGGCGGTCCTTTCACCTTGCAGAACGCCTGGTTCGAGTCCGTCAGCGGGTTCACCACCTGCGGGGCCACGATACTGGACAATGTGGAGGCCCTTCCCAAGAGTCTTCTTTTCTGGAGGGCGTCTACGCATTTCATCGGTGGCTTGGGAGTCGTCGTGTTCCTGCTGCTTATAATCCCTGAGTCCAGTCCTATGCGTATGCGCCTGACCAACATGGAGTTGACCGAGTTGAGCCGCGCAGGGTACTCCACGCGTCCCAACAAGATAGTATATGTCTTCGCTTATGTGTATCTGGCCCTGTTCGCCGCTGCCACAATATGTTATTTGCTGGCAGGCATGAGCCTTTTCGACGCGGTGTGCCATGCGATGAGCGTCGTCTCCACCGGAGGATTCAGTACCAGGGGCCGGTCCATAGCCGCCTTCGACTCCCGTGCGGTCGAGGCTGTCACCATGCTGTTCATGTATCTGGCGTCCATCCATTTCGGCATCATATATATTTCCTTCGTCACCCGCTCCCTGAAGCCGCTCAGGAATCCTGTGATCAAGTTCTACACGATTTCGATCATAGTGACGGCCCTGATTCTCTCCGTCGGGCTGCACAAGAGCGCCGGAGGATGGGGTAGCGCGCTGTGGCAGAGCCTTTTCAGCACACTATGTATTTCTTCCACTACCGGGTTCGCCATAGTGGACAACGCTTCCTGGCCGATGTGGATGCTTGTCCTGATGATGCTCACCGGAGTGATGTGCGGAAGCGCCGGTTCGACTGCCGGAGGTATAAAGGTGGACCGGGTACTGCTGCTTTTCAAGTCGCTCGGCCGCTATGTCAACAATATTCTCCACCCCTCATCTGTCAATGAGGTCCGTATGGGCCGGAAGGTGCTCGGTGACTCGGAAGTGTCCCCGCATCTGCTGTACATCTGCGTATATGCGCTGCTTGCTCTTGTGTCTGTGTTCCTATGCCTCTGCGTGGGGGTTGACACGGAGAATTCATTCGTCTCCACGGTGATGAGCCTGAGCAATGTGGGCCCGGGCTGCGGTGCGCTCGGCTCCATGGGCTCATTCAATTCGGTGCCTCTGCTCGGCAAGTTCATCTTCTCGCTGGACATGTTCCTCGGGAGGGTCGAGATTTATCCTGTGCTCGCCGTGGTGGCAATGGTTTTCGACAGGAGGAAAGGATGAGCGGCGGCCGTTCGGAAATATTGTATAAGCGTTTCAGGGAGCGCTTCAAGCTGGAGCCCACACCCTGTCAGGACTCCCTGCTGAGGGATGTGGCCTCGTTTGCCGTATGCGACGATGCCGATATCCTGGTCGTGAACGGCTATGCGGGCACCGGCAAGACCAGCGCCATGGCCGCCGTCACAGCGGCCTTGAGAGATTTCGGCGTGAAGTCCGTGCTTCTCGCCCCGACGGGGCGCGCCGCCAAGGTGCTCTCCGGGATGAGCGGCAGACCGGCGTTCACCATACACAAGCACATATATCGCCAGAAGTCGGTCGGGGCGGACGGCTACGGCAGTTTCTCCCTCGCCCCCAACAAGTCTGTGAAGACCCTCTTCATCGTGGATGAGGTGTCGCTGATAGGGATAGATGCCGTGCAGCAGGGGAGTTCCACCTCGCTTTTCGGCACCGGAAACCTGCTTGAGGACCTTGTCGCCTTTGTCCGCTCCGGGGATGACTGCCGGCTTGTGCTGGTGGGAGATGCCGCACAGCTGCCTCCAGTGGGGATGGAGGCTTCTCCCGCGCTGAGCCGCGAGTATATGGACGGCTTCGGGGGAGTGAGGTATTCCGCGCTCACTTCTGTCGTGCGCCAGGAGCGTGAATCCGGCATATTGCGCAATGCTACCCTCCTGCGCGAGAGAATCTCGGCGTCATCTCCCGATGAGACTTTCGATGACCTGAGGCTCGACCTTGAGGGCATAGATGATGTGGAGAGGATAGGAGGAGGGGAGCTCATCGATACTCTTTCGGACGCGTATTCCCGCTACGGCGAGGACGGGACAGTAGTGCTGTGCCGGTCCAACAAGCGGGCCAACCGCTACAACGCCGGGATACGTGGGATGGTCCAGTTCAAGGAGGAGTCTCTGGTCAAGGGGGACAGGCTGATGATAGTCAAGAACTGCTACCAGTTCGTGGAGGACATCCCGGGGCTGGATTATATAGCCAACGGAGACATCGCCAAGCTGGTGAGCATCTCCGGGTACGAGGAGCGTTACGGCCTGCATTTCGCCGACGCGGTGCTGGACTTCCCGGACTACGATGACGCCACGGTGAGGGCAAAAGTCTGCCTGGACACGCTCCAGTCCGAGTCGGCCACTCTCACCTATGAGCAGCAGAACGCCCTGTATCAAGGCGTCTCCGCCGACTACGCGGACCGCGGCACCAAGAAGAGAATCTGGCAGGCGGTGCGTGAGGACAAGTATTTCAACGCTCTCCAGCTCAAGTACGCGGAGGCCGTCACCTGCCACAAGTCGCAGGGCGGGCAGTGGGACTGTGTGTTCATAGACTGCCCCTTCTGGCTGCCAGAACAGAGCGTGGACGACCTCAAGTGGCTCTATACCGCCATCACCAGGGCGGTCAAAAAAGTATATCTGGTCAATTTCAAGGACAGTTTTTTCAAGTTATCATGAGAAGGATCATCGCATTGCTGACATGCTGCCTGGCGCTCTGCGGCGCAGCGGCGGCCAAGGACTACAACCCGACGCCATCCCCTGACGGGAAGATGCTCGCATTCACGAGGGACAACGATCTCTGGGTGCGTTCAGTGGCGGATTCGGTGGAGACAAGACTCACTTTTGACGGGTCGCAGCTGATACTCAACGGCTATGCTTCATGGGTGTACTATGAGGAGATTCTTGGCCGCGCCTCCAACTACCGCGCGTTCTGGTGGAGTCCTGACTCGAGAAAGATAGGATTCTACCGTTTCGACAACAGCGAGGTGCCGATGTTCCCCATCTTCTCTCCTTTCGGGCAGAACGGTTCCCTCTCGCAGACGCGCTACCCCAAGGCCGGCCAGACCAATCCTCAGGTGAGGGTGGGCATCATCGACCTGCAGGACGGCAGGACCGTATGGGCCGACTTCGACGAGACCGCGGACCAGTACTTCGGGACTCCGTTCTGGGGTGCCGACTCCCGGGAACTGTATGTCTCGCGCGAGCCGCGCAGGCAGAATGTGCTGGACCTGTATGCCGTCAGCGTGGAGGACGGAAGCAGGCGTGACGTCTATCACGAGGAATATCCGACCTGGGTGGAGTGGATTGACGGCATGATATTCACGGACAAGGGCCTGTATATGGCCCGCAACTTCGAGACCGGCTGGCAGCAGATATACTTCCTCTCCTACGACGGGACGCTCAGACGCCTGACCGAGGGCGAGAATTGGGACATCTCCCTGCTCAAGGCCGACGAGAAGAAGGGGAACCTGTGGTTCACAGCCAAACGCGACTCCCGCCTCCATCCTGCGCTCTACCGGCTTGACCGCAAGGGCCGCGTCACGGCGCTCACTGATCCGGACTACTGCGTGCGCGCTGTCAAGTTCTCGGAGGACGGGAAGACCTTCACGGCCGACATCTCCAACGCCCGCGAGCCGTGGCGCGGCATAGAGGGCCGTACCGACCGCTACAGCTGCAAGGTCGTCACGGACACATCCACTGTGGATCTCTCCTCGCGTCCTTCGCCGCAGATAGTCAAGATCTCCAATGACGGCTTCGACCTCTATGCCCTGATGTCCCTCCCGAAAGACTTCGACCCTTCGCGCAAGTATCCGGTGCTGATGCAGCTGTACGGCGGCCCCGGCACTCCGTATGTCCGTGACCGCTGGGCAGACCGTGACGCTTCCGACCGCTGGTGCTACGAGAACGGGATAATATATATAGTCACAGACCCGCGCTCCTCCGGAGAGAACGGCCGCCGCGGCATGGACCAGGCGTTCCGCCGCATGACTGTGATCGAGCTTCAGGACTATGTGGCCTGGGCCAAGTGGCTGCAGGCCCTGCCTTATGTGCAGGGGGACAGGATAGGGGTCGAGGGCTTCTCGTTCGGCGGCACCACCACTTCAATGCTTGTGCTCCGCTACCCTCAGTACTTCTGCTGCGGCGTGGCCGGCGGCGGGGTCTACGACTGGAACCTCTATGACTCGCATTATACCGAGCGCTTCATGGATACTCCGCAGGCCAATCCGGAAGGATACGCCGAGGCCGGTGTGCTGACATGGGTGCCGAAGGTCTTCGCTCCGGAGAATGCCTCCCGGCCGGCTCCTGGCGCGCTCAAGATCACCCACGGCACGGGTGACGACAATGTGCATTTCCAGAATTCCCTGCTGCTTGTGGACGCCCTGCAGAGAGAAGGGTATCAGTTCGAACTGATGATTTATCCGGACGGCATGCACGGCTACAGGGGGAAGCAGCACCTGCACGACCAGGCTTCAGACCACATCTTCTGGTCGCGCCACCTGCTCGGCAAGCCTGCGGCAGAGCAGTAGCGTCCTGCGGCCGGCGACGCTGCATCCGAAGATGTGGCGCCGCGGGTCTTCTCCGACTTTCAGCTTGCCCCGCAGCGTCTCGCTGCTGACTGGCACATTGCGTGCGCTTACACCTGCGCACGGGTAGAGTTTCCGCGCTTCCCTGAGGCCTTCGCCGTTCATGGGGAGCGCATGCTCTATGAGGAAAGTCCTGATGAGAGGGGAGTTCGCCGGGTGGTCCGAGAGATACAGCCTCGTGGACTTGTCGGCCTCTTTCAGGCCGAATCTCTCTCCCGTGAGGTGGAATGCCCCGGATTTGAGAAGGCCGGCGCATGGTTCGTGCAGGTATTCGCCCGCCTCCGCGCCGGAGGCATATTCCGTCTTGGCGTCATTCTCATCTTCGGGGGTGAAGCTGAATTCTTCCCCGGGGGAGTCGAGATCCACGACATGGATGCGGTAGCTGTCCCGTCCCCCGGATTCGAGGACGCAGAGCAGTTCCTTCACTTCGGAATGCAGGCTGACGATGTGAACTTCCCTGAGGGCCTGGCCGAAAACGCCCGCGAGCAGGCTGATGTCCGCCATGGGGGAGAGTTTCAGGAGCACCATGGACGGCTTCTCCAGGAGTGCCGGCAGCAGAGGCCTTATGTCCGGGGAGCAGTCTTCGAGCCTGAACACCTTGCGTCCCGTCCCGTCCCGCCGTGCCGGGTCGGCGTAGAACACGTCACATTCCGGAAGCGTGGTGCCGGGTCCGACTTCCTGGCAGCGGACTTCTATATTGTCCGCTCCGAAGCGGTGGAAATTGCCGCGCGCCGCCTCGGCGAGAGGGGCTGACCGCTCGAAACTGACCACCCTCTCCGCCGCGCGTGAAAGGGCGAGGCTGTCTACGCCCAGCCCGCAGGTGAGGTCGCATATGGCCTTGATGCCGCATGGGAAGCGACCCGTCAGCAGGCGGCGCTTGTAGTCTGCCGCCGCTTCTGAGGAGCACTGCTCCAGACTGAGCGCGGAGGGGATTTCAGCCCCGAGCCAGCCGGGTATCTTCTTGCTGACCTTGCGCTCTGTCCCGCTGTCGATGTCCGAGAGTATGTCGGCGAAGCTTTTTTTCATCGGCGCAAATGTAGGAATAATTGATTATTTTCTTTAGTTTTGGAGAATAATGTAACACTTATAAGACAGACTTTGGCCGATGAAAGAATTCGAACTTAGAGCACAGAGCTGGTTGGACGGAGATTTCGACCAGGAGACAAAAATCAAAGTGATGCAGCTCCGCAGCAGCGACCCTGCCGGGTTTGAGGATGCATTCTACAAGAACCTTGAATTCGGTACCGGCGGGTTGCGCGGCCTGATGGGTGTCGGGACCAACCGTATGAACAAGTACACGGTCGGGATGGCCACCCAGGGGCTTGCCAACTACATCCTCTCGCACTGCAGTGATCCGGACCCGAAGGTCTGCATCTCCTACGATTCGCGCAATCACAGCAAAGAGTTCGCGCGCATCACGGCGGATGTGCTTTCCGCCAACTGCATACATGTCTATATATTTGACAATATCCGGCCTACGCCGGAGATGAGCTATGCCGTGCGCCTGAAGGGCGCGGTGGCCGGGGTCATGATTACGGCCTCGCACAACCCAAAGGAATACAACGGCTACAAGGTCAGCTGGTCGGACGGCGGGCAGGTGACTTCTCCTGTAGACAAGGAGATAGTCGCCGAAGTGGCCAAGATCACTGACCCGTCCATGGTGAAGTTCACCTCGGACCTGCGTTGCGGCGAGATAGAGCTTATGGGGGCTGATGTCGACGAGTGCTATCTGCGTGACCTCCTCTCCCTGAGCCTGAGTCCGGACCTGTGCCGCAAGCACTCGGGCCTCAAGGTCGTCTACACCCCTCTGCACGGCTGCGGAGTGCGCCTCATCCCTGAGATACTCAAGCGCCTGGGCTTCGAGAACATCATCCATGTGCCGGAACAGGACATGTCGGACGGGAACTTCCCGACTGTAGTCTCCCCTAATCCTGAGGAGCCTGCGGCATTGAAGATGGCCCTCGACAAGGCGGAGCAGACCGGAGCGGACATCGTTATGGGCTCTGACCCTGATTCGGACCGTCTCGGCATCGCCGTGCGCGACAATGACGGCAAGATGGTGCTCTTCAACGGCAATCAGACGGCGTCGCTCCTCACATACTATGTCCTGACGCGCCGCAAGGCTCTGGGTACGCTGGGCTCCGGCAAATATGTTGTCAAGACCATAGTGACCACGGAACTCATAACCGAGATCTGCAAGAGCTTCGGGGTGCCTGTATATGATGTGCTTACAGGATTCAAATACATAGCCGAGGTGGTCAAGCGCCACGAGGCGGTCGGCGGGGAGTTCATCTGCGGAGGCGAGGAGAGCTACGGCTTCAATATCGGGCAGTTCGTTCGCGACAAGGACGCCGTGGTCACGGCCATGATGGTCTGCGAGTGCGCAGCCTGGGCGGCGGAGCAGGGACTCACGCTCTATCAGCTCATGCAGAAGATATATAAAGAATACGGCTATCGTAAAGAGGGTCTGGTGTCTGTGGTGCGCAAAGGCATAAGCGGGGCCCAGGAGATTCAGAAGATGATGTCCGGCCTGCGCTCCAATCCTCCGAAGGAGCTCTGTGGCTCGCCGGTGTGCAGGGTCGTGGATTATCTGGAGCCGGAGAAGACCGGCCAGCCGTCGTCCAATGTCCTGCAGTTCTTCGATGAGGCTGGAGATGTGGTGTCAGTAAGACCTTCTGGCACCGAGCCTAAGATAAAGTTCTACTTCGGGGCCAAGGGCGACGACGCCGACGCCAAGATCGAAGCCCTCAAGAAGCAGTTCTGCGCTTAGTAATCGTCAAAAAACAAGTTGCCGCCCGCCTGGCGGCGTCAGATGAGTTTTTTACACCAGAGTGCGAGGGGACATCCTTCGCACTTCGGCTTTATGGCCGTGCAGGTGTAGCGTCCGTGGAGAATCAGCCAGTGGTGGGCGATGGGGCGCAGTTCCGGCGGGATGTGGTTTTCGAGGTCTTTCTCGACCTCAAGCGGAGTTCTGCCCCTGGAGAGCCCGAGCCTGCGGGCGACCCTGAACACATGCGTGTCCACTGCGATGACCGGCTTCCCCCAGATCACCGAGGCGACGACATTGGCCGTCTTGCGCCCGACTCCCGGCAGGGTCATCAGTTCATCTATGCCGGAGGGGACCTCTCCGCCGAAGTCGCTGACCAGCTTGCCGGCCATCGCTATCAGGTGCCGGGCTTTGCTGTTGGGGTATGAGATGGACTTTATCAGGGCCAGCACGTCGTCGAAACCGGCTTCCGACAGGCTTTTCGGATCGGGATATGCCTTGAACAGGGCCGGTGTGGTGAGATTGACCCTCTTGTCGGTGCATTGCGCTGACAGCATCACCGCCACAAGCAGCTGGAATGTGGAGTCGAAATGCAGTTCCGAACGGGCGTCCGGCTCGTGCCTGATGAAATAATCAAGAATCCCGGAATATCTCTCGGCGAGGGTCATACGATTTCCTTGCAGCTTTCGTCCCCGGTCTCGAACACTCTTCCGGGGTAGCGCGAGCAGATGCCTCTGTTGTGCGTGACCATCACTATGGCGGTGCTCTTCTCCTCGTTTATCTTCTTGAGAAGCTGGAGTATGCCCTCTGCCGTGTCTTCGTCGAGGTTGCCGGTCGGCTCGTCTGCCACGATGACTTCAGGGTCGTTGAGCAGGGCGCGCGCTATCGCGATGCGCTGCTGCTCGCCTCCGGACAGCTGGTGTGGCATCTTGTGGGCTTTGGTCTCCATTCCCACGGCTTCCAGCACCTCTTCTATCCGCCGCCCTATCTCCTTGCCGTCCTTCCATCCGGTCGCTTTCAGCACGAACGAGAGGTTGCCCTCCACAGTCCTGTCCATCAGGAGCTGGAAATCCTGGAACACGACTCCCAGCCTGCGTCTCAGGTATGGGATGTCCTTCTTGCGTATGCTCTCGAGGGCGTAGCCGCAGACGGACCCGCTGCCTGCTCCGAGAGGGTTTTCCGCTGTGATGGTGCGTATTATGGAAGTCTTGCCGCTGCCGACTTTCCCGACTATGTAGACGAGGTCGCCGGGGTAGACCTCCAGGTCAAGCCCGTAGATTACAGTGTTCTCGCCGTTCAGGATGTCGGCGGCGGTGAAAGATATGACAGGAGTTTTCTCCATGGCTGCAAAGATAGTCGAAAATTTTGAGTAAATTTGTAGACTAGGGCTTTATATTATGGGTATGAAACTTAAAACTATACTTGCGCTTTCCATGGCTGCCGCGCTTTCTCTTCCGACTGCGCACGCGGCTTCAGAACCCTCGTCCACGGACTACAGACGGGCCGTGGAATTGTATGGCAACGGCATGTACGACAGGGCTTTATCCATCTTCGAATCTCTGCCTGACGACCCGATGACAGACGGATATGAAGTGCTTTGCGCCGTGAAGATGCGGACGGAAGGCTATCCGCTGCTGATATCGGAATACGACCGCCGCTACCCTTCGTCCGTGCTCACCCCGCATATCCGCTTCGAGAACGCCCGCCTGCTCTTTGATGCCGGCAATTACGGTGAGGCCGCCCTGGAGTTCTCCAAGGTCAACACCGCCGTCCTCGATGCTAAGCAGACGGCAGAATATATCTTCAAGTGCGGCTACTGCGAGTTCGCCCTTGGAAGACACCAGGAGGCGTTGCAGTTCTTCATGATACTGGAGGCTCTGGATTTCTCCGAGTATACAGCTCCGGGCCGTTACTTGACGGGGATCATATATTACGACGACAGCCGTTTCGCTGAGGCTGAAGCCTCTTTCTGGAAGGCGTCTCCGGATCCGAGATTCACTCAGCTTTGTGAGTTCTATATAGTTGACTGCGAGTTCAATCAGAAAAACTACGCCTTCGCCGTGCGCGAGGGGGAGAGGATATACCAGGCCGCTCCTGCGGAGCGCCGGGAGAGGCTTGCGCGGATCATCTCCGAGTCCAGCCTCATACTCGGGGACAACGACAAGGCCAGGGAGTACTACGAGGCGTTCTCCCGCAAGGAGATGAACCGCAAGGACTACTTCTACGCCGGTTCCGTCCTCTATTCCGTGCATGACTACCATGGCGCCATCGAGAACTATACCTGCATGGCCGACCGCAGCGACTCCCTCGGGCAGATAGCCAACTACCATCTCGGCAACGCCTATGTGCACACGCGCAACCAGGTGGCGGCCATGGCGGCTTTCTACGAAGCCTCCAATGTGGACTTCGACCCGCAGATCACCGAAGACGCGGCCTTCAATTACGCGAAGCTGGCCCTGGACCTCAACAAGGACACACGCGGCTTCACCCGCTACATCGAGCGCTGGTCCACCCGTAAGAGGGGCAACGCGATCTACAGCTATATGGCTCTCGCGGCCCTTTATGACAGGGATTATGCCGGCGCCGTGGCCGCCTATGACAACATCGACGACCTCAGTCCCGACATGCAGAACAACTATACCAAGGCCAACTTCCTGCGCGGCGAGCAGCTCTTCGCGGGCGGTTCGTACAGGGACGCCGTCCCTTACTTCCGCGCCACGGCCTACTACCTGCCCAAGACGGACAGGCTCAACCAGTTCTCCCGCTACTGGATGGCGGAGGCCTGCTACAGGTCCGGAGATTATGCCACGGCGGAGCGCACATTCATGGAGCTCTACAACGCCGACGCCCTTGACGGCAGCAAGGAAGGCGCGTCCCTTGCCTACAATGTCGCTTACAGCTGTTTCAAGCAGCGCGACTATGACGGGGCCGCCAGATGGTTCGACATCTGCATCTCCGACGGAGACCCAAAGTATAGGGAGGACGCCATGGTGAGGCGCGCGGACTGCGACTTCGGCCGCCGCGACTACAAGGCCGCCGTCACGTCATACCAGCGTGTGATATCGGAGTATTTCACTCCTGACAATGTATATCCTTACTATCAGCAGGCCATCTCGTACGGCCTGTCAGGTGACAAGAAACGCAAGGTTTCCACGCTTCTCCACATAGAGGACGCGTCGCCGTCCGCGCCCATGTATGCCGAAGCCGTCTATGAGCTCGGCAAGGCGCAGATGGACCTGAAGAACAACAACGACGCCATCAGGACGTTCACCCGCCTCAAGAACACCGTGCCGGACAAGATATGCTCCGCCAAGGCCCTTATAGGGATGGGCATGGTCTATCGCAACATGTCCCAGTATGAGAAGTCCCTCGAGTGCTACAAGCAGGTCGTCTCGGACCTCCCGCAGAGCGAGTATGCCGAGGAATCCATGCTCGCCATAGAGTCCATCTACCGCAAGATGAAGCGCCCGGACAAGTTCCTGGAGTATGTGGAGGCCAATTCGCTCAATGCCGCCAAGTCTGACGCCGAGAAGGAGAAGATGTACTTCAACACGGCCGAGCAGATGTATCTGGCCGGGAACTATGTGGAGGCCATCAGCTCGCTCGGCAAGTTCATGCAGTCCTATCCGCAGAGCGCCGACATGCTCAAGGCCGAGTTCTATCTCGCTGAGTGCTACCGCTCTTCCGGAGACAAGGAGAAGGCGTGCGACCATTACGCGAAGTCCATGGACGCCGGCTCCGCAGGTTCTTTCGCGGAGATGTCCATGCTTCGCTACGCCCAGCTCTCATACGAGCTTGAGCGCTATAGGGATGCCTACAAGGGTTATTCCTCCCTTCTCGCCACCACCAAGATTGACGGCAACCGTGAGGAGGCCCGCGAGGGCATGATGCGTTCGGCCTACAGGAGCAAGGACTATGATGCCGCGATAAGCGCTTCCGATGCCGTTGCGGCCAATTCCGCAGCCGGTTCGGCTCTGCGCCGCGAGGCCGAGTATGTCAAGGCGAAGTCGTGCCTCGCCATGTCGCGGCGGGACGAGGCCATGAAGCTTTTCGCTTCACTGGGCGCGAACCCGTCCACTCCGGAGGGCGCGGAAGGCCGCTACATGACCATCCAGAATCTCTACGATACCGGTGACTTCGACAAGGTGGAGGCCGAGGTGTACAGCTTCTCCCAGACGGCAGGCTCCCAGTCGTACTGGCTTGCCAAGGCCTATCTCGTGCTGGGCGACTCCTTCGTGGAGCGCGGCCGCTATGACCAGGCCAAGGCAACTTTCGAGAGCATTCGAGACGGTTATGAGCCGGCCGGAGGCTTCGATGATGTCGAGGACAACGTGAACAAGAGACTCTCCCGTCTCTCGGACCTTATAAACAAGTGATTATGAAAACAAAGCATATATTTGCATCAGCTGCGGCCATCTTCGCCGCCGCGCCTCTCTTCTCGCAGGGCATCGACCAGAGCGTCGAGGTAACCAACGAGTACGAGACCCGTTTCTCGGATTTCCAGAAGAATCAGGTCGCCGGCAGCGTCCCTGACTCTCTCTACCGTTTCGACTACAATTTCGATTATTCGGTCTTCGACTCGCCTTACAAGGGGGCCTATGACTTCACTCCATATGAGATCAAGCTGACTCCTGAGCCTGTGCCGTACGACGGCCGCCTTCTGTATGTCAGGGCCGGTGCCGGGTACTCCCTGCATCCGGTGCTGGATGTGACCTATACGCCTGTCTCACAGAAAAATGTCGGTGTGAGCCTGTTCAACCGCGGCTCCGGATATGCCGGCGACACCTTCCACGACCTCAGTGAGCGTGCCGGGGTGAGCGGGCACTACCACGGCCGCTTCGGACGCCTGTCGTACACTGCCGGATATGGCGGAATCTTCGCCGGCGACGGAGTCGACAATTCATATTACAATTCTGCCGATGTCTCTGTGGGCCTGGCTTCTCCCGACAGGGATGGCACGACTTTCCTGTATAAGGTCGGGGCGAGCTACCGCTATGGGTCGGACCGTGTCAAGGGCGGAAGCGTAGGGGAGCATCTTGTCGGGGTGGGAGGCTCGTTCGGGCCGATCATCAACGGGCGTTACAGCGTGCTGCTTGATTTTGACTTCACCTCGGCCATGCTCAAGGACGGCCGGGAAGGATTCGGGGACAGGCCTGTCAACTTCGCTGTCCTCACCCCACACATCCGCTTCGTGCTCGGCCCCGCCGATGTGGACGCCGGTGTGAGGATGGACTATCTCGCGGCGAGTTCCGGCTCCTTCGCCCTCGCTCCTGATGTGCGCGCGTCTCTGGAACTGTCGCCTCTGGAGATGAAGATCATGGCCGGTGTCGGCGGAGGGCGCCGGCTCAATGACTTCTATGACATGAAGCGCCTCAATCACTTCTACCGCAGGCAGGCACATCCCGACGTGTCCCATGACAAGATTGACTTCTACGGCGGTCTTCAGGGCAGGATCGGCCCGTATTTCCAATATGATCTCAAGGGAGGATATGCCATCAAGGCAGGTTCTCCTCTCGACGCCCCTGCCTTCGGGCTCGGTTTCGCGGACTATCGCCTCGCCTATGCCGACCTGAAGATGCTTTGGCTTTCGGAGAGGCTCAACGCCGATGCCGACATCCGTTTCGCCGATGTCGAGTTCGACACTGAGGCAGGAGTTTACGCCCCGGCCATGTTCAGCGGAGAATTCGGCTTGACATACAACTGGATGAAGCGTGTGTATGCCGGCGTGCTCGCGCAGGGCGCGTCATCCCGGAGGGCGGCTGTCACCTCGCTTGAGAGCCTGCACGGTTATGTTGACCTGGGTCTCTACGGGGAGTACAGGATCGACAGGATGTGGGGCGTCTGGCTTCATGCCGGCAACCTGGCCTGCATGAAGATAGAGAGGCATCCGGGCTATGTGGAGAAAGGGCCGTATTTCACCCTCGGCCTCAGCCTGAGTTTGTAGGAAAAAATTAGTATCTTTGCAAGATTATTTGACAATACTGAGATGGTAGACAGAGAAGATATGAAGCAGGCGGAGGAGCAGTACTCCGCCAACAGTATACAGGTGCTTGAAGGGCTGGAAGCGGTCCGCAAGCGTCCTTCGATGTACATCGGCGACGTTTCCGAGAGGGGACTTCACCATCTGGTCTATGAGGTGGTGGACAACTGTATCGACGAGGCGATGGCCGGTTATTGCGACAGCATTGATGTCCAGGTGCTTCCCGGCAATTCCATACGGGTCGCCGACAACGGCCGAGGTATCCCTACCGGGATGCACGAGAAGGAGCACCGCTCCGCGCTCGAAGTCGTACTGACCGTCCTCCACGCCGGCGGCAAGTTCAACAAGTCCAGCTATAAGGTGTCCGGCGGTCTGCACGGTGTGGGCGTGTCCTGCGTCAACGCCCTGTCTGACAGCCTTGTCGCGGAAGTTCACCGCGAGGGCAAGATTTTCAGGCAGAACTACTCCAAGGGCAAGCCTCTCGGGCCAGTCGAGGTGGTCGGGGAGTGCAGTGACTCCGGTACCATCATCACCTTCCATCCGGACCCGGAGATATTCACCCAGAGCACCGTCTACAAATACGAGACCCTGGCGGCCCGCCTGCGTGAGCTTTCCTTCCTCAACAAGGGCATTCGCATCACCCTCACCGACAAGCGTGAGCAAGTGGACGAATTCGTGATGGATCCTGTCACCGGTGAGTCCAAGGGTACCGGCCGCAAGGTCTTCCGCTCGGAGGTGTTCCACTCCACCAAGGGTCTCAGCGAGTTCATCGAGTATCTCGACGCCGGCGCGCAGACTCTCATCCCGGATCCTGTCTGCGTCAACTCCGACAAGATCATCCCCGTCGACATAGCTCTTCAGTACAACAACGGGTTCTCGGAGAAGATCTACTCTTACGTCAACAATATCAATACCATAGAAGGCGGCACACACCTTCAGGGCTTCAAGATGGGCCTCAGCCGCTCGCTCAAGCAGTATGCTGAGAAGAACAAGCTCCTGGAGAAGTTCAAGGGAGAGCTCTCTCCGGAGGATTTCCGCGAGGGACTTACTGCCGTGATCTCGGTCAAGGTGGCCGAGCCTCAGTTCGAGGGACAGACCAAGACCAAGCTGGGCAATCCCGAGGTGACATCCGCCGTCTCCCAGGCTACTTCGTCCGCGATGGAGTCATATCTTGAGGAGCACCCGAAGGAGGCCAAGCTGATCATCGAGAAGATTGTCCTTGCGGCGACCGCCAGGGCTGCGGCGCGCAAGGCGCGCGAGATGGTGCAGCGCAAGAGTTTCATGTCCGGTGGCGGTATGCCAGGCAAACTGGCCGACTGCGCCAACCGCGACCCGGAGAAGTGCGAGCTGTTCCTTGTCGAGGGAGACTCCGCAGGCGGTACGGCCAAGCAGGGCCGCAACCGTGACACCCAGGCGATACTGCCGCTTCGAGGCAAGATCCTTAATGTGGAGAAGGCGTCCGGAGACAGGGCTTTCGACTCCGAGGAGATCCGCAACATCTACACGGCTCTCGGCGTCACTGTGGCCCAGGAGGACGAAAACGGGGAGAAGCACATGGACCTGAGCAAGCTCCGTTACCATAAGATCGTGATCATGACCGATGCCGATGTCGACGGTTCGCACATCGCCTGTCTGATTCTCACTTTCTTCTTCCGCTACATGTTCGACCTCATCAAGAACGGCTATGTCTATCTGGCCACTCCGCCTCTCTATCTCGTGAAGAAGGGCAAGGAGGAGATTTACTGCTGGACTGAGGCTCAGCGCGAAGAGGCCGCCATGGCTCTCGGCAAGGGCTCGGACAAGGGTTACACAGTGCAGCGCTACAAGGGTCTCGGCGAGATGTCCGAGCAGCAGCTCTGGGACACCACCATGGACCCGGCCCGCCGCCGCCTCAGGAAGATCACCATCGACAACGCCGCCGCCGCGGAGCGCACCTTCTCCATGCTTATGGGGGACGATGTGCCGCCTCGCCGTCAGTTCATCGAGGAGAACGCCCATTACGCCAACATTGACGCATAGTCTGTCCTGATGAAGAATCTCCCTCGCCTCAAGCTCATTCTGCCGCTCGTGCTGGTCTTCGCCGCAGTGTTCGCCTCGCTGCCGCGGACATCGAAATTCCCATACGACTACCGTCGTGGTCAGCAGTGGAATTATGAGACGCTGTTCGCCGAGTTCGACTTCCCGGTGTACAAGACCGCCGACCAGATGCGGGAGGAGCGTGAGACGGCCGCTGTGGAGGTCGTGCCTTACTATAAGTATTCTGCGGAGATCGCCAACAAGAACATCAGCGCGGCGGAGGCCCTTGACCTGGGTTCCCTGCGCGGTGCAGTGGCGTCCGAAATCCGGGCCATATATAATAAAGGTGTCATAGCGGACACTGATGAGCGCGACAAGGCCGGTGTGCCTGTCTCCGATGTGATTTATGTACAGAGGGACAAGCGTGCCTACAAGGTGCCGTCTACCGAGGTCTATCTCAAGACGGACGCGAAGGCCAAGCTCCTTGCCGATCTCGGAGGGGCCGCGGATGTAAACCTTGACTCGCTCTTCAAGGTGAGCGGGGTGTATGACATCATCGTCCCTAATGTCCTGTTTGACGCGCAGACCACAGAACTGGTCAACGAGGATGCGGACCGGGCTGTCTCGCCTACTTCCGGCTATGTCTCTGCCGGCCAGGTGATTGTGTCCAAGGGAGAGATTGTCACCCAGGAGATTGAGCAGATGCTCGACTCTTACAAGGCGGAGTTCGAGGCGAATGTCGGGTATATAGGGCCGCCGGCCCTTATGCTTCTCGGCAATTTCATCATCGCGGCCGCTTTGACGCTGATGCTGTATCTCGTGATTCTGTTCAGCTGCCCTGCGGTGTTCGCGGACAGCAGGTATCCGTATATATTGGTGGTCTATCTGGCCGCCGCGCTTTCCGCGCTCCTGCTTGGCAGGGCTGGCGCGTCGTTGCTGTATTTCGCGCCGTTCACCCTTGCCGCCATAATGCTGCAGGCGTTCATGGAGCCGCGCGAGATCGCTCCGGTGTATGTCGTGTCCATGATGCCTCTGCTTTTCGCTTCTTCGCGGGGTCCGGTGATGTTCGTGATGTATGTGCTTGCAGGCCTTGTGATGATATTGATATTCAGGCGTTTTCAGCGTGGTTGGAAGCAGTTTTTGGCTGCGATGATCACTTTCGCCATCCTCGCCTGCGTATATCTTGGCTTCCGTGCGGCCGATGTCGTCTCCGGCAGTGTCTGGGGCGTGCTCATGGCGCTTTTCGCCGGTTCGCTGCTCACGGTGGCGGGGTATCCTCTCGTTTTCCTTTTCGAGCGCATCTTCAACCTTGTGTCCAATTCCCGCCTCATCGAGCTTTGCGACACCTCCAACCCGCTTATCCGTACACTTGAGCAGAAGGCTCCAGGTACTTTCCAGCATTCTCTTCAGGTGATGAACATGGCCGATGCGGTCGCGCGGGCGATCGGCATCAATCCGGATCTCATCCGTGCCGGGGCGCTCTACCACGACATAGGCAAGGCATGCAACCCTCTGTGCTTCGTGGAGAACGAATCCCTTCTCAACCAGGACGAGGAGCACAAGTATCACAGCGGCCTGACTCCTCTGCAGAGCGCCCACGACATCAAGCGCCATGTCGATGACGGTATCGAGATAGCGCAGAAGCACCACATGCCGCAGTTGATTGTGGACTTTATCGCCACGCATCACGGCACCACGCTTGTGCGTTTCTTCTACAACAAGTTCCTCAAGGAAGGCGGTGACCCGGCGCTCGCTCCGGAGTTCCGTTACGACGGACGCAAACCTGTCACCAAGGCTCAGATAGTCCTCATGCTCTGCGACAGCGTGGAGGCCGCGTCCCGGACGGTCAGGGAGAACACCCCGAAGGCCTATTCCGACTTTGTCGAGGGCATCGTGGCGGGCAAGATGGACGAGGGGCAGTTCGACAATGCCGACATCACCATCAGTGAGCTCAACACCGTCAAGGAGACGCTCAAGCAGTATCTCGCCCAGCTCAACCACGAGCGCATAGCATATCCCAAGAATAAATCGAACAAAAAATAGATATGAAAGTATTACAGAACAACATTGATGACCTCAATCTCGAGCTCACAGTCGAGATCGAGGCTTCCGATTATGCTGAAATTTTAAGGAAGAAGCTTGCTGAGTGCAGGCGCAAGGCTGATTTCAAGGGCTTCCGCAAGGGTATGGTCCCGGCGTCGATGATCCAGCGCGTGTACGGCGAGCAGTGCCTCGTCGAGTCTGTCAACCAGGCTATCTCAAAGGCTCTTGACGAACACATCAAGGAGAACGGTCTCAACCTTCTCGGCGAGCCTCTCAACTCTGAGAAGCAGCCGGAACTCGAGTGGAAGGCTGGCAACGACTTCACTTTCGTGTTCGACGCCGCCCTCTCTCCTAAGGTGGAGTTCGAGGTGGAGAAGTCAGACACCGTGCCGTCATACACAGTCTCCGTAGCCGCCAAGGATAAGACGTCCATGGCCGAGAGCCTCAAGAAATACTACGAGGAGAAGAAGGAGGAGAAGAGCGACGAGGATATCGACAAGGAGGTCAGCGAGCGCCTTTCCGGCCAGTTGAAGAACGAGGCCGAGTGGAGGCTCAACAAGGATATCCGTGACTTCTTCGTGCAGAAGGCCGGTCTGACCCTGCCGGAGGCGTTCCTGAAGCGCTGGCTTGTGGCCGCGAACGGCGGCAAGGTCACCGAGGAGGATGTCGAGAAGGACTTCCCTGCATTTGCTGAGGATTTCAAGTGGCAGCTTGTCCGCGGCTTCCTTATGAAGAAGTTCGAGCTCAAGGTGGAGGAGGCCGACATACGCGAGGCGGCCGAGGCTTACGTGACCTACCAGTATGCCATGTACGGCATAGGCAATGTGCCTAAGGAAATGGTGGACGAGGCTGTTGTCAATGTCCTTCACGACCGTAAGCAGGTGGAGCATCTTGCCGAGCAGGTCGAGGACCGCAAGGTGATTGAGAAACTCAAGGAGACGATCACCCTCAAGCCGACCAAGATCACTTCCGCGAAGTTCCGCGAGTTGAAATAACCGTATTTTCGGTATGGCGCAGGCCGACGGGAAACCGCCGGCCTGCTTTTTGGTGGCGGGAAGGACCCCGTTGTTTTACAATATGTATCATTTACTGACGGTTTTGAAACATTTCCGCAAAAAATTCTTATATTTGCCAATTCGAATACTGAAACGTAAGTACACATATACTTTTAATTATTAACCAATTTGTTTTCTACAGATGAAGAGTCAGTCATTGATTTCTTTTATGGGTAGGGTCGCGCTTGCGGGCGCTCTCCTGCTCGGAGTCTGCACAACAGCATTTGCGCAGCAGAAAATCTCAGGAACAGTGTTGGATGCATCCGGACAGGCCGTGATCGGCGCCGGTGTTGTCGTTGAAGGCACCACCAACGGCGTTGTAGTCGACCTGGACGGCAACTGGGCACTCACTGTCCCTACGGGATCCAATCTTGTCGTATCCTGCATCGGTTACGTGGACCAGAAGTTCACAGTACAGGCCGGCAGGGATAAATATGACGTAGTTCTCCAGGAGAGCAGCACCATGCTCGACGAGACTGTCGTCATCGGTTACGGTACCGTCAAGGTGCGTGACCTCACCGGATCCGTCTCAGCAGTGAGCTCCAAGGATCTTGAGGTTCCTGTCGCCAGCGTCGGAGAGGCCCTTCAGGGCAAGATGGCCGGTGTCGTTGTTTCCCTCAATGATGCCACCCCTGGCGCCGAGCCGCAGATCCGCGTGCGTGGTGCCAAGTCCATCACCCAGACCAACAACCCTCTCTACATCGTGGACGGCTTCCCTGTAAGCAGCCTCGTGAACGTCCCTTCAGACCAGATCAAGTCTATCAACGTCCTCAAGGATGCGGCCGCCACAGCCATCTACGGTTCCCGCGGTGCAGCCGGCGTCGTGATCGTGACCACCAAGAGCGCTGTCGAGGGACAGACCCAGGTTACCTACAACGGCTTCGTGCAGATCAAGGATTCGTCTTCCAGCGTGCGCGATGTGATGGATACCTATGACTACCTGAAGTTCACCCTCGGATATGCGGCAGACTTCAATGTTGATAGGTATGCATCTTTGAGACAGTACTTTGGTATAGGTGCGGAGAATGGCAACCACTATGCCGATTATGCCAATGTGAAAACTCACAACTGGCAGGAGGACCTCTACAAGACGGGTATCGCCCACAGCCACAACCTCACCATCAGCAACGGTACGAAGAAGAACAGGACCATGTTCTCCCTCAACTTCCTCAACGACGACGGTACCGTTATCAACTCCTATTTCCGCAGGATCAATGCTTCTCTCAAGACTATCGAGAAGCTCAGTGATACTTTTGATGTAGAACTCAATGTTTCTTATTCCTACAGACAGAACCGTTCCAACCCTCGTTTGGCTTCAGCTTTCCGTTACAAACCTCTTGACACTGTGTTTGGTGATGAGACTGCAAGCGGAGGATTCGGCGCTGGCTATGACGGATATATCAGTGATGCTGCCAATCCTGTAGAACTTACCTGGAATGAGCAGAATACAAACTATAGCCACAACTTCCGCGGTATCGCCGCCGCCAACTGGACTCCGCTCAAGGGTCTCAAACTCCGCAGCGAGATCGGACTCAGCAAGAACTTCAGCAAGTCTGAAGGTTATGTTGCCGGTTACGGCACTACCACCAACTCTGCATCTCTTCGTAGGACCGAGTCTGGTGATATGCACTGGACCAACACCATCTCTTATGAGCTCCCTCTCAACACCGAGTTCCATAGGGCAGACGTGATGGTCGGCAGCGAGTGGATTCAGAACTCAAGCGAGTGGATGCAGTATTATGCGGAACTCTTCCCGTCATACTTTGACAGGGACAGAGCTCTTGCCATGCTTTCTCAGGGCACCAAGAACAATGCTTTCACTCAGAATGTGGATATTCCTGGCCGTTCTCTTTCATTCTTTGGCCGTGCGAACTATACCTTGCTTGACAAGTATATGTTCACCTTCACGATGCGCGCCGACGGTTCTTCACGCTTCGCTCCGAACAACCACTGGGGCTACTTCCCGGCTGGCGCTTTCGCATGGCGTGTGATTGACGAGCCTTTCATGGCAAACACCAAGGACTGGCTCTCCAACCTCAAACTCCGCCTTTCTTATGGTGTGACCGGTTCTGACGCCATCAGCTCCAACCTCTGGAGGGAATCATGGTCTCTCAGCACAGGTGCCACCAACTATACCATCTCTGACAACAGAACCGACACCAATACCGGATACGGTTATCCTTATCAGCCAGGTTCAATGGCTCCGAATCCTGACCTCAAGTGGGAGTCAACCGTTTCCCGCAACCTCGGTGTTGACTATGGCTTCCTTGATGAGCGCATCTATGGTACCGTGGAGGGCTATTGGAGCACCACTTATGACCTTCTTATGCCGGTCAGCGTCAAATCCGCATCAGGATACAGCTATCAGTTCCAGAACATGGGTACGGTATCCAACAAGGGTCTTGAGCTTTCCATCGGTGGAGATATAGTCCGCAGCAAGGATTTCACCCTCAGCGCCAACTTTATCTACAACTACAATGTCAACCGTATTGAGAAACTCTCTAATACCGTGACGGCCAACACCTATGGTCAGTGGGTCAACTCCGAGCATAACCCGAGCGCCGGAGAGTATTACCTCCGCGAGGGTGCTGCTATTGGCTCAATAAAGGTCTTTGCTTATGATGGTTGGTACACAACTGATGACTTTAATTATGATCCGACTACAGGCATCTATACTCTGAAAGAGAATATTGTTGATTGGTCTATGGACTCTTATTCTACCTCACTCAAGCGTGGAGCCAATCAGTTGGCTTTCCCTGGTGCAGCCAAAGTGAAAGATCTTGATGGAAATGGTTACATTGATGAGGTTGATACATATGAGCTTGGCGCAATGACTCCGCCTTCGACCGGTTCATTCAACCTCTCCGGCCGTTGGAAGAATCTCGACTTCTCCGCCAACTTCAACTATGTGATCGGTGGTTACCTTCTTAACTATTGGTCTCTCATGTCAACGTATGGAGGAAAGGACAATTACTTCGGTGCAAACCGTCTTGCTTTCGTTTCAGAGGCTTACTCTCCATATCGCTGGAACAACGGTGACCTCGAACTCGTGAGCGATCCGGCAGAGCTTGATGCGATGAATGCCAATGCTACCATGCACACTCCGACTTCGATGAAGGGACTTCTCTTCGACCGTTGGGTTGAGGATGCCTCATATCTGCGTCTCAAGAATCTGACTGTCGGCTATACCTTGCCGAAGAGCATTTCAAGCAAGGTCGGCATGAAGAACATCCGTGCATACTTCACGGCTTCAAATGTCTTCACCCTGACAAAGTACACTGGACTTGACCCTGAAGTCAATACCAATAGCGGTCGTTCTATGGGTGGTTCCAGCTTCCCTACACCGGGCGTGGACAACAACGCTTATCCTATCGCCCGTACTTACACAATCGGTCTTAACATCACATTGTAAAGAATACTGCAATAATGAAAAAGAATATCAAATATCTGTTTGCTGCCCTTTGCGGTACTGCAGTGATGTCTTGCAGCCTGGAGCCGACCTCTCCGTCCTCTGTTGACGGCAACTTCGTCTTCTCGGGTATAGAAACCGCAAAGACGGTAATGCTCGGTGCATACAATCAGTACATCAACGACTACAACAACGGCTATGTTCCGAACTTCACCAACATCGGTTCGGACGTGGAGCGTTGTTCGGTGGGCAATATCACAGACCTTATCGGCGGTGCCCAGCTTTATAATGCCCCTTACACTCAGGATAAGTTCAACATCAATTTCCAAAAGGGGAACTGGGATCGCTTCTACTCAATTATTTCAAAGTGCAACAGTATCATTGAGTATCTTGAGAAGGATTGGGACAACATCACCAAGGATGCTCCTAACGAGAAGTCAGATCTCCTCGGACAGGCCTACGCCCTCCGTGCGTCAGTTTACAACGATCTTGTGATCTATTATGGAGATGTTTTCTATGTGACAAAGCCTGGTGATGACGGCGGTGAGAACCTCACGAGCCGCGATGCCATAATAGAGAGTGAACTTGAGAACCTCTACCGTATCGAGCCTCTTCTCTACACTCTTGGCCAGAACGGACATTATTCCGACCAGATGACCCGCAACTTCGTGGATGGTCTCATCGGCCGTATGTGTTTCCTTGAGGCTGGTTATCAGACCCGCCGCACTGACCTCGGGGCTGATTTTTACACCGACAAGGACGGAAAACCTATCAAGTTCAATGTTTGGGGTACCGACGCTGAAAGGAATGCTCAGTATGCACGCCGCGAGGATTGGAAAAAGTTCTATGCTGCCGCACTTCCTTACCTCAAGAAGGCTGTCGAGCAGCCGGGCGAGGCTGTACTTACCACTGTTGACCCGCGTTCAGACACCAAGGGCCGTGTTTATGACAATCCGTTCCAGTACTACTTCCAGCAGGTCAATGAGCAGAAGAAAGCTACTGAGACTATATATGAGATCACGATGAAGGAGAATGGTGGTGGCTCCCGCATAGCCTACAACTTTGGCCGTGCGTCTGATGGAGCTTCTCCGGCTATGCCTCCTAAGACCAATGCCCAGATCTGCTCTTATCCGGAGGTTTATTACGGTGAATTTGATCCTCAAGACAAGCGCCGTGATGTGTCTATGACTATTACAGGCTCTTCCGGTGATGGCGTGGAGCGTCTGTATTCCTACTCTCTTGGCAACCGTCTGACTGGTGGTATCGGTCTCAATAAATATGACCTTAACCGTGTTGCGACTCCGGATCTGCGCCAGCTTTACAGCGGTATTTCATACATTCACATGCGTCAGGCAGATATCATCCTTATGCTCGCCGAGGCTTATGCCCAGACAGGTGATGAAGGTTCAGCCAAGACCGAGCTTAAGAAGGTTCACGACCGTGCTTTCGATGCATCTGTGCGTGACGCCAAGTTCGCCGAACTTCTTAAGACTCCTGCTTCTGAGACCCAGTCCGCCCTTGTTGAGGCTATTCTCAAGGAGCGTCAACTTGAGTTCCAGGGTGAGAACATCCGCCGTTGGGATCTTATCCGCAGCGGTAACCTCCCTAAGGTGGCGTACGAGTTCCGCAAGAAGATGGTTGATCATATGGCAGAGCTTAAGGCCAATGGCTATGCTCAGTTCGATAACGGCAATCAGCTTCCGGCTTATGTCTGGACCAAGCTTGTAGATGCCAAGAAAGACTACGGCTTCCGCCTTACAATGACCACTCCTTCCGGGCTTACTGAAGGCTCTGACGAGTATGCTATTCTCTATCCAGGTTGGCGTGGTCAGCACGATAACTGGCAGGCTGCAAAGGACTATCAGATCAACTCACGTGGCAATGCGGTAAAAGGTGTTGTTGTCGAGGATTATACCAACCTTGCCATCCAGGGTCTCTTCAAGTATATCGAGCCGGGCAGCGCCGAGGCTCAGGCCTTGGAGGCCCGCGGCTATGCGCAAACCGCTTGGGCTATCGGGATGTATACCATCAAGGGAGCGGATGATCCTAATCAGGAGGCTGAGTGGAGCACCAAGTTTATGGGAGGATACTCAGATGCTGACTATGCCGCCCGTAAGGCTCCTATCTATCTCATCCCTATGGAGGAGACAGTCTGCGTGACTTCCGGCGTCCTCAATGGATACGGATTCAGGTCTACTACACAAACTTCCAAATAAGGTGGGTTTTTATATTTGATTCAAGGCGGATTCTTCGGAGTCCGCCTTTTTTAAGTATGTTATGTTGCTGATGACCGGGATGGGGTGACAGGTGCTCTGAGTCGCGCATATAGTGATGATATTAAATGGTTTTATTTTCTTTGCAGGTATTTGTTTTTTTGTGAATTTTCTAACTTTGCATATTAGAGATAATTATATTAATTATGAAGAAAGTAGAGCTATTGTTCTTGGTCGCCTGCTTTGCGGGGCTGCTTGCAGGGTGCACCGACAAGGATTTCGTGAAAGGGTCATCTGAGGCTGGAAAAAGTGGAGAGTTGTACTACTACTATTTTGACCGGAAAGTTTCTTTGAAAGAACGTCAAGACTTGGCTTTCATCAAGTTTTGCGACAGTCAGTCCAAGGATGCTTTTGTCGCAAGAATAGACGGCGGGCTCTCCACACTCAGGCCATATAGTCCGAGTGGCGATAAAGAGCAGGTCTCTGGAAGCGCAGGTGACATGTTGCTGGTGCAGAGTTCTTCGTCCGAAGAAATAGACGGCCTGATCAAAGAACTTAAAGCTGACCCGTCGGTAGTATTTGTGTCTAAGGCCCTTGAATATGAGGGCAGTCTTGTTGGTGTCTCTGATGAGTTCTCTGTGAAACTGAGGAAGGGGACTTCTCAAACTGAACTTGAGAGGCTGGCCGCCAAGTTCGGATGTGCAGTTTCTCAGCGGGAATTCTTCGGGAAGGATATCTTTTTTATCAAGGTAGATAAGATGTCTGAGTTTGGTGTGCTCAAACTTGCCAACAGCTTCTACGAGACAGGTCTGTTCGAGTTTACGTCTCCCGACTTCTATATATTTAACGCTTTCAGCATATAGGGCTTGGCGTCATGAACAGGTTATTTGTTGTGCTGGCTCTCACTCTGGGATTGGCAGGCTGCGCGAAGGATGATGTGTTTGACTGGGCGGACAAGGAAGCCATTACCCCGGTGTCTTTTGATTCCGAGACCGGCGTGGACTTGTTCTCGTGGGACGATTGCCGTGAAATTGTTCCCGGTTTGCTGGAGCAGAACGGCATTGTTTTGAACAGGCGGCACCCGGGGGCCGGCGATGTCCCTGCTGAAGGTGCTGTTGTCATTAACGATAAGGCGGTCATCAATGATGTCGTGAAGGAATCCGGCCTGGAGTCGAGGATTCCTGGAGGGATAGAAGACTGTTCTCTTCTCGTCGGCTATGTCCTTACCGGCCATACGGGAGGGTACAAGATTAGCCAGAGAGTTAAACGTGCTCTTGATGGAGTTAGTCTTGGGCTATTGATAGAACAGGAGGGATTAGGGAAGAGCACTCCTGGTCATGAGTGCTTCATGGCTTTGTATCCGAAGCTGCCTGCTGGCCCGGTCAGCAAAATATATCGTACGGATGTGGATGCTGATCCTGGTTCTGGCGGTAACGCAGAATAATCGGGAATCTCGTCGCGAATAAAGTGAAGCGGGCTGACTGAATTGATTTTCAGCCAGCCCGCTTTTTAATCTTCTTCATCTGCTTTCCCGAAAAAATCAAGGTCAATGGAAACTCTATGACCAATTTGCAAGGCGAGTGCTGTGCCGCCAACGAGCATAGTATTTTGGAGTATGTCAAGCGATTGGGCTTTCTTCAAAAGTCCCAATGTGTCTGGGGAGATTGTTTCGTAGTGTAACATCTGAAAGTTTCTTCTGGGATTGATGAGATTGCGGAAACGAAAGATACTGCCTTAGGGTCAAGTGTTCTTAAGTTTTTTACAATGTTTGTGATACGGGGCATCCCGTATCTTTTTACGATAAGGTTCCAGTCTTTTATTTGCCCGAATTCCAAGACGCGTTTGACGACAAATGGTGCATTGGATTCAAGGTCAATACTGCCTTTATCTGTGTCCCAGAAAAGGTAGTCAGAGAGAGACTGTATATACTCGGCATCAATCATATCGACAAATGTATTAATTAATTGCCATATTCCGAAAAAAGGTCGGCAGAAAGTTGCTGCCGACGTTCCTGTCTACATAACTGATGCAGGCCCGGAACGGAATATATTTCGCATACTTCTTGGATGGTGCCGCATCATCAGGCTAAATGTATTTTGCCGCAATTGTGTCTACTATTGTAGCGTTGTGTTTCAATCTATTACAAAACAATTACACTTAAATAGTGTAATATTGAAATAAAGTTTGTATCTTTGCAGAAAGGAAACCAAAGCGATGCAGATAGTTTTCAAGCAAGAATACCTGTCCAGCCTCTATTACAATCAGACTGCCGACAAAAAGCATAGGTTTCAGCCGGAGGTGGTAAAGAAGTACATAAAGGTTGTGAACATCTTGAAGAATGCGAGGGCGGTTGAGGACTTGTTTCCTTTCAACTCCCTCAATTATGAGAAACTATCCGGAGACAAGACCGGGATTGAATCGGTGCGCGTCGATGACAGATACCGTCTGGAGTTCCAAACGGAAAAGATTGATGGCGCGGCCATTGTAACTGTCTGCAACATTTTGGAATTGTCAAACCACTATCAATAGGGACTATGGTGCAAAGTAATTTCACTCCCACCCATCCGGGCGAGGTTATCAAGGATGAGTTGATTGCGCGGGGAATCTCCCAGAAGGATTTTGCCGAGCGTATTGGCGTACCCTACACGATGCTCAATGATATTTTGAACGAGCGAAGGCCCTTGTCTGCGGCTACGGCCCTATTCATCGAATCTGCGCTGGGTGTCTCTGCGGAGTTGCTTATGGGCTTGCAGTCGGATTACACTATGCAGCTCACTCGCAATAATGCGGAGATAAGACGTAAGATGCGTAGTGTCCGGCCCTATTCTTCCCAGGCGGATCCTGCAACAGCATCACGATAGTATGGGTGTTGAGGCAAGCAAGCCGGCGGGGGGGGCAGCTGAGTAGTTCCGCGGAATGAGTTTGCAAATGTCTGGTTTCTCGACTATGTGTATTCCACGTAAAGCTTTCTTGGCCTTTCTGGCGACAGAACTCAGATGCTCATTTATGTGAGTTAGACTTAAGCTCCTATCTTCCAACGGAATATAAGTGAGGTCGAGATCAACCGAATAGCGCGGTAAATTTCGTACGAACAGATTGATTGCGGACCCTCCGTGGACAGCGAATACGCTTTCTTCCGTTACGATTGGAATCATCCTCAAGAGGATTCCCACCTTCTTTGCATACTCATTACTCATATTCTGCCAATTCTTTTGGTATGGTTATCCCATATTTACCGATGTACCTGCCATTCTCGGTTATCAAGCGGTCGCCCTTGCCGAGGTCTACCCTGGACATGTCGAGATGCTTGAACCACTGATGGTCGGACTTTTCCGCCATGTATAGGAATAACCGCTTTACCTTTATCGACGAGCATTCCTCCAGTAGCTGCTGAACGAGTTTAGGGCGAATGGTTGTCAGCATCTCCATTACATAATACACATCCATCAACGAATAATTGGACGGTGCAAGATGAAGGCATTCTAGAAAAGCTCGCTCAGGACCTGATATCAGAAGTTGGCTCCCGCGATATTCATACTTCTCCAGGCCGACATCTTCTTTAAATATTGATGTGGTGAAATACTTGATTGTCATGTCCCACTCCGAATTGAGCATCCATCTGGGCAGTCGTGGTCCATTTGCAGTGAACAAGAATGCAAGCGGTTTCCCCATAGCTACAAAGTGGGAATACCCTCGCAAGTCCAATGCGGATGACGCGCCGACATGACACCTCTTTCCGAGTTGCGAGTTGAACGATGCGACTGCACCATATAGTGTAGGAGCATACCCATCAATCTTATATACTCCAGTTGCTATTCTCTCCAACCAGCCACTGCGCACATACTGGGTCTGCTCTTTGCGGTCAATCCCCTGAGAGGAAAGCCACGAAGAGAATAATACAGAATCTTGGGGTACGAGACCGAGTATTTCTTTGATTTTAGTTGCCATAGCGGTAGTTACAACCGCAAATATAAATAAAAATAAAGAAACTCAATATAATTTTCGGGCTCGATACCCCAAAACCTGACGCTGTCATGGCGGCAGAGGCGTCGCCTTACAGCTCCCTCTGGCCCTTCACGTACTCCTCGGCCATCTGGTGGAACTTCTCCACGAGGGAGGCGAGGTCCGGCTGGTCGGCGAGGTTCACGAGCTCGTGCGGGTCGTTGACTTCATCGATCAGCATGCGTCCCGCTCCGACTCCGTAGAACTCGGCGTAGCGCCAGCGTTCCGTGCGGATTCCGACTCCGGTGATGCCCTTGCCGTGGTTGTCCCATACGGTGTAGGCCGACTTGTCGAATTCGGCCTCCGGGTTGTCCAGGAGAGCCGCGAAGCTCTTGCCCTCAAGGTACTCGTTCTTCGGCAGGCCGCACAACTCCACGAGGGTAGGGTAGATGTCGAGGTTCTCGGTGATGCGGTAAGTCACCTTGCCGTTGCCCTTGGCACGCGGGTCCACGACCACCAGCGGCGTGTTGGTGGCCTCCTCCCAGAGGGAGCCGGCCTTGGACCACTTGCCCTTCTCACCGAGCATGAAGCCGTGGTCGACGCAGAACACTATGATGGTGTTGTCCCTCAGGCCGGCCTCGTCGAGCGCGGCTATGAGCCTGCCGACATTCCAGTCCACATAACTGATGCAGGCCCAGTATGCGCGGGTGAATGACTTCGCGTCCTCCGGGCTGCTGCGGCGGTTGATGAACACGTCGGCGTTGATGTCCCTGATGGAGCCGGCCGGGAAGCCGCGCGGAACCATCGGGTAGGTGCAGAAGTCTTCGGCGAGAGGTATGTCGTCGATGTCGTAGAGGTCGAAGAACCTCTGCGGCGCGATGCACGGGGTGTGGGGCTTGGAGTAGCCGCAGGCGATGAAGAACGGTTCGTCCTTGGCAGCCGCCGACTTGATGAATTCTATGGCCTTGTCGGTGTTGGTCTCCTCGCTCTTGTATTGGTTCTCGTCGGCGAACCACCTGTCTGAATGGGCTCCGTGGCCCACATTGTACTCATCTCCCGGCACGAGTTCGCGCTTGCCGTTCTTCTTGATGAGGTTCTTGCCGCCGCCGCGGCTCTCCACCCAGAGTCTGTGCTCGTCGGCGGAGACATGTGACGGCTTGAAGTCACCCACACCCTTGTCGCGGCGGCGTTCCCATCCCCCGAAATCCCAGGCGTCGCTGTCCTCGATGCCGGAGTGGAAGATCTTGCCTGAGACATAGGTCGTATACCCGTTCTGCTTGAAGTACATCGGGAGGCTCAGCCATTCTGGATGGTCGGCGCCCCACCACGGCGAGTTGTTGTAGATCATCGTGGATGTCGGCTTGTGCCCGGACAGCAGGGAGGTGCGGGACGGGCCGGAGAGTGGATACTGGCAGTAGTTGTGCTGGAAGAGCACCCCTTCGGAAGCGAGTTTGTCGAAATTAGGGGTGTGCATCTGCGGCGTGCCGTAGATTTTCCAGTCCGTGCGCATGTCGTCCGACATGATGAACAGAACGTTCATCTTCGGCTCCGCGCCTGTGGCCATAGCCGCGCCGGCCACCAGGCCGAGTCCGACGGCGGGAATCATCTGCTTGTTCATTTACAGGTAAAGTTTCATGAATTCAAGATAATATTTCCAGTCCTGCGGGAGCACCCCGTGGCCTCCGTCATGCATCACGAAGCCGAGAGTGTTGAAGATAGGTTTCTCCGGCGCAGGCATCACATTGGTGCCGAGGTCGTCCTTGCCCAGCAGCTCGTAGACCGGTCCGGCCTCCACTGCGGCGCAGAACTCTCCCTTGGCGTCGGACCATGTGTCCGTGCTTCCCGTGGACAGCAGCAGCGGGCGTGGAGCCACGAGGGAGATCACGAGGTTGGCGTCCATCGGCATCTTGGTCACGTCGGAGGCGTGCTTGCTGTAGTTGGCCGCGAACTGGTAGGAATAGCGGGTCGGATCGGTGAGGTGGGCCACCGTCTCGCCGTAGTTGCGGCGGCTCAGCGCGGCGCCGCCCTCTCCGGAGCAGCTCGGAATCACGACGGCGATCCTCTGGTCGCGGGCTCCCGCCCAGATGGTGGTCTTGCCGAGGCGCGAGCAGCCGGTGAGGGCGATCCTCTTGGCGTTGATGTCCGGGTCCTTCTCGAAATAGTCAATCACATTGCTCACTCCCCATGCCCAGGCGGACACTGCGCCCCACTCGTCGTCAGCGAAGCCGGTCTGCCCGTCCTTGAGGTAGAGGCTGCGGACGCCGAGGGAGATGCCTCCCTGGAAGTCCGGCTCGAAGTCGGTGTAGCAGAGGGTGGCGAAGCCGTAGCCTTCCTTGAGGTACTCCTTGATCACGGAGTCAAGGGTGAACTTGGATGCTGCCGGATTGGACTCGGCCAGCCTGACCTGCTTGGTGTTCTTGTCCCAGCTGCGGCCTGGCTTGACTCCCGGATCGGCCACCGTGAGGTTGTTGGGGCTGAAGCTCAGGTTCAGCAGCAGCGGCACAGGGCCATTGGCGTCTTTAGGGAGGTAGATCAGCACATCGGCGCGAGGGCCTTCATTGTCCTTGGAGAAGTAGATGGTGACCTGCTTGCGCACCGCGCCTCCATCCAGTCCGAGGTCCTGCCGGACATCGTAGCGCACTTTGAGCTTTTTGGCCGGCCACTTGCCGTACTGGTTCTCCTCGACCGCCTTGAGGACTTCAGGGCGGCGCTTGCGCCACCATTCTTTGGCGGTGGTGACCTTCTTACCGTTGTTGAGGGTGAGCGCGTCAGGCAGGGTGGCCTTGTAGTCGCCGACCTTGGATTCGTCGTAGTTCACCGGGATGCCCGCGACGACATCCTGCTGGGCATAGGCTGAGCCGGCCGCGAGTATGCAAGCGGACAGGCTTAATGTGAAAATCAAATGTTTCATCTGCTGTGTGGTTATTTGTTCCCCTAAATTAAGCAAAAATTCATAACTTTACGCAAATTGTTACCGCATAAAGATGACCAGGACAAAAATTTTCCTAATGTCGCTCTCCCTCCTGCTGGCGGGAGCGCCCCTCACGGCCGGTACGGCCGTAATCAATCTTCGCACAGAGTCGATGCGGACACCTGTCGGCATCGATGAATCACGGCCGTATTTCAGCTGGCAGATGTCCTCTGACCGTATCGGCGCCGCCCAGAAGGCCTACAGGATAGTCGTCGCCGACAGTCGCGAGGGCCTCGTCTCCGGAGACTTCGTCTTCGATTCGGGCCTTGTGCGCTCGGATGAGTCACTCAACATTCAATATGCCGGGGCCGCCCTGCGCGCCTCGACGCGATATTTCTGGAGAGTCAGCGTCACCGACGAGACCGGCTCGACCCACGACTCCGAACCGACATGGTTCGAAACCGGCCTGATGGGCAGCGGCTGGAGCGGGGCGCAGTGGATAGGCTCGGAGAAGGTCGGAGCCTCCAAGTACCGCACGTTCTTCAACATAGATTATGATGTCCGTATCCCGGAAGGCAGCCGCCGCGCGGTGTTCGCCTACAGCGTCAAGGACAAGGACAACTACATAACCGTGGGACTTGACATCAGCGGCAAGCCGTCTCTCAGCGTGGATTATGCCGTGGAGGGTGACAGACGCCACCTTTCCACTATAGACGTTTCCGGCCTGATCACTCCGGAGAACAGTCATGCCTCCCACCACCTGACCCTCAAGGTCAGCACCCCGGGCTACCATCTCAAGTCCAACCTGATAGTCCTGCTTGACGGGGAGATGCTGCGTCCGGTCGAGGGCGTGCCGGGCGGTCCCGCCAGGGAGAATGTCTCCTCCGGCAACCCTTTCCAGATGGTGATCACCCCTTATCCGGGAGGCGAGAGGGTACATGACTGGGCCCGCCTGCATTCGATAGGCTTCCTCCAGCCCAAGGGACAGAAGGCCGAGTTCTCCAATATCACGATTTCCGAGGACAACTGGGGCACGGTGCTCTACACAGACCCGGAGCGTGAGCATGTCGTGAGCGGCAACGGCCGCTTGCAGACTTGGGAGCCGTACGGCAAGGTTTCCGCTCCGATGCTGCGTCGCGGCGTCGAGATCACCCGTCCGCTCAGGAGCGCGAAACTCTATGTCACGGCGCGCGGAATCTATGAGTTCTACATCAACGGAGAGCGTGTCAGCAACGACTGGTTCAACCCGGGCTGGACGGACTACCGCTACCGCATCATGTACAACAGCTATGATGTCACCGCGATGCTCCGGCAGGGTTCCAACGGCCTCGGCGCCATGCTCGGTGCCGGCTGGTACAGCGACCTCAACATTTTCACCTCCGCCTTCGTGGACCCGTACGGCATCAGGCAGTCGCTGCTTGCCAAACTCCTGCTCACCTACGAGGACGGCACCAGCGAGGTGATCGTCACCGACGGCAAGTGGAAGAAGTACGACGACGGCCCGGTGGTGCGCAACGGTTTCCAGTTCGGCGAGGACTATGACGCGCGCAAAGAAGTGGACGGCTGGAACGATGGCGGATTCGACGACTCCGCATGGGAAGGCGCGGACATATTCGAGCGTCCGGCCCCGAGCGTCAAGCTCCAGTCTTATATAGGTTTGCCTATACAGAACAACATTACTCTCACCGCCGTAAGCGTCAGCGAGCCGGTCAAGGGCACGTTCGTCTATGACTTCGGCCAGAATGTGGTCGGCGTGCCGAGGCTTGAGGGCATGAAGGGGAAGAGAGGGCAGACCGTGACCCTCCGTTTCGGGGAGATGATATACCCGGAGACCATCCCTACCGCTCCGGTGGAGCCATATACCGTGGAGACTTACGAGAAGATGAAGGGCCAGGTGTATATCGAGAACTACCGCGGCGCCATCTCCATCGACAACTACATCATGCGCGGCCGCGCGGAAGGGGAGACCTGGCAGCCGCTGTTTACCGACCACGGATTCCGGTATGTATCCGTGACAGGCCTCGGGAAGCCTCTCCCGATAGAGTCGGTCAAGGCAGTGGTGCTTGAGTCCATAGGCGAGACCACCGCCAGCTTCGAGAGCTCCGACAAGAACGTCAACCGCCTCTTCGAGAACATCCTCTGGGGCCAGAGGGGCAATTTCCAGGCCGTGCCGACAGACTGCCCTCAGCGCGATGAGCGCCAGGGATGGACAGGCGACGCGCAGGTGTTCGCGCGCACCGCCACCTACTTCAGCCCGTGGGTGGACAAGTTCTACGACCGCTGGTTCTGCTCCATCAGGGACAACCAGAACCTTGACGGCAGCTACTTCAACTATTACCCTGTCACCGGCCGCCCGCCATACGGATTCACCAACGAGAACCCTGGCTGGATGGGCTGGATGGAGGCCGGGATCATCGTGCCTTATCAGGTCTACATGCAATACGGCGACATCAAGGCCGTGGCGCAGATGTACGACTCGATGGTCCGTTATATGGATTATCTGGAGCGCAAGTCCACCGGATTCCTCCAGCCTGACTCGGGCATCGGCGACCACCTCGCAGTGGAGAAGACCAATGTCGGCCTGACCAATACGGCATATTATGCATACGACGCCTATATGATGTCCAAGATGGCGGCGGCGCTCGGCAAGAAGTCCGACGCGGCCAGATACTCAGCCCTCTACGACAACATCAAGGCGGCTTTCAACAGGACTTATGTCCGCGAAGACGGGGTTACAGTGGCTCCGTACAAGCCGGTCAAGTGGTCCGGGATGCCTGCCGCCGAGGGCGGCCCGAAGGAAGGAGATCTCATCCCTGTGGACACCCAGACCTCCTATGCGCTGCCTCTGCGCTTCGGCCTGTTCGACGGCTCAGTCAGAGACAAGGCTGTGGCGAATCTGGTAAAGAACATCCGGGAGCATGGAGACAAGCTCACCACCGGGTTCATCGGTACCCCGTACCTCAATCCGGCCCTCTCCGACAACGGCCGCGATGATGTGGCGTTCACCCTCTTCGAGCAGAAGGACTGCCCGTCCTGGCTCTACCCTGTGCTCCAGGGCGCGACCACGATGTGGGAGAGGTGGAACTCCTACACCATAGAGAACGGCTTCGGCCCTGTGGACATGAACTCATTCAACCACTACGCCTACGGCGCGATAGGGGAGTGGATGTATGCCTACCTGCTCGGTTTCCAGCGCGATGAGGACAGGCCTGCATACAAGCACATCCTCCTCCAGCCTCGCGTGGGCGGGGATCTGGAATATGTCAGCGGCGGCTTCGAGAGCCCGTACGGGCGCATAGACGGCGGCTGGGAGAAGACCCGGCGCGGATACATCTACCGTGTCACCATCCCTGCCAACACCACGGCTTCGCTCACCCTGAGGGGGTCCGAGGTGAAGATTCTCCGCGGCGGCGAGGGTGCCGGTCCGATGCGCAGCCTCAAGGGCAAGGTCATGGCCGAACTGAAGTCCGGCAGTTACGAATTTGAAGTCACACTATAATGAAAGAATACATCGAACAGAACCGTGAGCGTTTCCTCCAGGAACTCTTCACCATCCTGCGTATCCCTTCGGTCAGTGCGAAGCAGGAACACAAGGCTGACATGTACCGCTGCGCCGAGACGATTGCCGACCTCCTTCTGGAGGCCGGCGCGGATGAGGCCGGGGTGTGCGACACGGCAGGGCATCCAGTGGTGTTCGGCCAGAAGATCATCGACCCGTCCTTGAGCACGGTACTCGTCTATGGCCACTATGATGTCCAGCCTCCTGAGCCGCTTGAGAAATGGAATTCCGACCCTTTCGAGCCAGTGGTGCACGACGGGGCAATCTGGGGGCGCGGGGCCAATGACGACAAGGGCCAGCTCTTCATGCACATCAAGGCTTTCGAGTATCTGCTGCGCAGCGGCCGTCTTCGCCACAATGTGAAGTTCCTTTTTGAGGGTGAGGAGGAGATAGGAAGTCCTTCGCTCCCTGCCTGGATCAAGGCGCACAAGAAGCTGCTGAAAGCTGATGTCTGTCTGGTGAGCGACACCACGATGATAAGCGACAAGGTCCCGTCCATCAATTGCGGGATGCGCGGTCTGAGTTATCTGGAAGTCAAGGTCACAGGGCCCAACAAGGACCTGCACTCGGGGCATTACGGCGGAGCCGTGGCCAATCCGATACAGGTGCTCTGCGAGATGATATCAGGCTTGATAGATTCCGACGGGCGCGTGACCGTGCCGGGGTTCTATGATGATGTGGTGGAACTCTCCCGCGCTGAGCGCAGGATGCTTGCGCGTGCTCCGTTCAACATGCAGGAATACAAAGATTTCCTTGGCGTGAGGGCGCTTCGCGGCGAGAAAGGCTACACCCCTCTGGAACGGACAGGCATCAGGCCTTGCCTTGATGTCTGCGGAATATACGGCGGCTACACCGGCGAAGGGGCCAAGACGGTTCTCCCTTCCGAGGCCCGAGCCAAGATTTCCATGCGTCTTGTGCCGAATCAGCGCAGCGCTGACATAACGCGCCGTTTCGCCCGTTACTTCAAGTCGTTGGCCCCGCGCTGCGTCAGTGTGGAGGTCAAGGAGTGCGAGGGCGGTGACGGCTTCCTCATCCCTATCAGTTCTTCCGCCTACAAGGCCGCCGCCCGCGCCATAGGCGAGGTCTATGGCATTGAGCCGGTGCCGTCGCGTGGCGGCGGATCCATCGCCGTGCTCGCCGAGGTGCAGAAGATACTGGGCATAGATCCGCTTCTGATGGGTTTCGGTCTGGAGCGTGACACTATCCACTCGCCGAACGAGAGTTTCCTGCTCAGCCAGTTCTTCCGGGGGATGGAGTCCATCGCCAAGTTCTACGAGTACTGGAACGCCTGACCAGCCTGACCAGCCTGCGGCGGGGCTGCGGCTGGGGTCTGGTTGGCTGTGGCGGGGTTTGGTTTGCGGTGGGTCCGGTTTGCGGATCTGGTTTGCGGTGGCGGATAAGCACCTGATAATGAGCGGAATAATGATTTGTCCTGTCTGGTTTTGCCGACAGGTAAAGTGCTCTTTTGCTTGATTGTCAGCGTGTTATCTGCCACCAGTCTTGTGTGTCTTGCGGGAGAAGTGGATTTTGATTAAGTTTGCAGGAAATAGTGTATTTGTTATGACAAAGAAAACCAAGGTGATCTCCTGGATCGTGGGCGTGCTGCTCGTGGCGTTGGCGGCCGTGCTCTATTTTAAGTTCTATTTTGTCTTCGGTGACGGCGTAAAGGCCGGGGAACTCAACCAGATAGTCCACAAGGGATGGGTCTGGAAGACCTACGAGGGCAGGCTGATTCAGACAGGGTTCAACAGCACCAAGCACAGCGGCAGCCTGCAGTCCAACGAGTTCAACTTCTCGGTGACCGACAAGGCCGTGGCTGATTCGCTGATGAGATGCAGCGGCAAGATGGTGGAGCTTCACTACAAGGAATATAACGGATGGCTGCCATGGCGCGGCATGCAGAGATATATTGTGGACAAGATCATTTCCGTAAGCAAGCCGAATGCCGCTTCGGAAGTGCCGTATATCACAGGAGGAGAGGAGGCTGATCTATGATAAAGGGGATTCTTTTCATCATAGCCGCCGTCATCTCCACCCACCCGGCCGGCAATCCCGGCGCGCGGCTGCTTACTGTGGAGGAGTCTGTGGGCCAGGGACCGAGGTCCGTATACCCCGAGAGGGTCAGTCTCTGGTGGGACGCCTCAAGCCGGCTCACCAAGGAAAGGCCTGCATATTCCAAGCCGGCATATACCCTTCCGCAGAGCGAGGGGCCGGGCATAGTCTATGGCCAGAGCGTCAGCCGCAACGAGTTCGGAATCAGCGGCGGAGTCTTCCCTTCACCTGACGGGAAGAAGCTGGCCGTCTACCGCAAGGACGAGTCGGCCGTGAGCATGTTCCCGCTTTTCGACATCACCACGCGTACCGGAAGCACGCGCGAGTTGCGCTATCCGATGGCGGGGATGGCTTCCGAGAAGATATCAGTCTGCATCTGCGACACCTCCGGGCACATCCTCGCGACCCTCAAGGTCGACGACTTCGACGAGGAGCGCTATCTGACGGGGGTGACCTGGTCTCCGGACGGGAAATATATCTTCGTGCAGGTGCTCGACCGTCCGCAGCACAATCTCCGGCTCAACATGTACCGGGCCGCTGACGGGTCGTTTGTCCGTACCCTGCTCACCGAGCACAACGATGCCTGGGTGGAGCCGCAGGAGGGCCTCCACTTCATCAAGAACAGCTACGATTTCATCTACAGCACCGACAACCGCGACGGTTACCGCAACCTCTACCTCTGCGACACTCTGGGCCGTATCAGAAGGCTTACCCAGTGCAACGCGGACGTGCATTATCTCGCCAATGACGGCAAGAATGTTTTCTATACTTCCGCCGAGGTCTCCCCGATAGAGAACCACCTGTTCAAGGTGGGCCTCAAGGGACTTCTGGCCGGCAGGCCCAAGAGGCTCACGTCCGAGCGCGGCTGGCATGTGATTGACATGGCGCCGGACTGCAGCAAGTTCATCGACCGCTACAGCAGCCTCAACGTGCCTGGAGTGACCCAGGTCAAAAATACCGACGGGGAGGTGGTCAACCACATCCTCACCGCCATCGATCCGCTTGACGAGTACGCCCAGTGCAAGGTGGAGCTCGGCACGGTGAAGTCTGCCGACGGCCGCTTCGACAATTATTACCGCCTCTTCTACCCGCGTGACTTCGACCCGTCCAAGAAATATCCGCTCATCGTCTATGTCTATGGCGGCCCGCACTCCCAGATGGTCACCGACAGCTGGCTCGGCGGCGTCAGGATGTGGGAGATGATGATGGCCCAGAAGGGCTATGTGGTGTATGTCCAGGACAACAGGGGTACGCAGAATCGTGGAGCGGCCTTTGAGAAGGCGATCAACCGCCAGTGCGGCCAGGCCGAGATGGACGACCAGATGGAAGGTATCAGGACGCTGCTGGCCACCTGTCCGTGGATAGACCGCGACCGCATAGGGGTGCACGGCTGGAGCTACGGCGGTTTCATGACCCTGTCCCTTGCCGCCTGCAATCCGGGCTTTTTCAAGGTTGCCGTGGCCGGAGGCCCGGTGATTGACTGGAAGTGGTATGAGGTGATGTACGGGGAGAGGTATATGGACACTCCGCAGACCAATCCGGAAGGCTTCGCGAAGACTTCCTTGCTGCCGAAGGCCGCCGACCTGGGCGGGCGGGTGCTGATATGTCAGGGGGTGCTGGACGACACCGTGGTCTGGGAGCACTCGCTGAGCTTCATCCAGGAATGCATCAAGGCGGAGAAACGGGTGGACTATTTCCCTTATCCGCTTGAGCCCCATAACATGAGAGGCAGGGCGCGAGTCCATCTCTACGACAAGATCACAGACTATTTCGAGACTTATTTATGATGAGAAGATTCCTCATGGCATCCGTGCTGGCGTTGACTGTCAGCGCGGGCTGCTTTGCGCAGACCAAGGCCGAGACAAGGCTTTATGACAAGACTCTGAAGAAGCCGTCCGTGGCTTCTTTCGACAAGTTCCTCAAGAAATACCCGTCCTCTGTCTATGCGGATGACATTCGGGCCCGCAAGGATACCTTGCTGCACATCAGCCCTTACAGCGGGCAGGAAGCCGGGGACATCATCCGTGAGGCTCTCCCGGCCGGAGCCGAATTCAAGGCCATGCCGCTGCGTAGCGACGGGGTAGACAGGATTTACGCCGTTTGCATAGGCGCGGACAGCCTCGGCCTGGACAGGGTGAGATTCTACTCTGTAGAGCGCGTCCAGGGCAGGCGCGGCAAGCCCGACACTTGGAAGCTGCTCGGAAGCTACGAGGCTCCGGCCGCGGACGCCGAGGGCATGAGCGAAAGGCATTTCGTGGACAGCAGCTACAGTTTCCGCATCAAGGGGGCCGACTGGTTCGGCTTCAGCTATCTGATGTCATCTGCCGACAGGTCGCAGCAGGTGTATGCCGAGGCCAGTTACTGCCCGTCGTCAGACGCGTTCGATGTGGTGGCTTTCCGCGGCGCCAACAGTCTGGCGTCAGGCTCCGGCGAGCCTTACCGTATCACAGGGCGTGTGGAGAAAAGCCTTCTCGGAGGGGAGACGCAGCCTCAGGTGCGCCTTATGCTCTCCCGCATCGAGAAGAATCCTCTGCTTGTGGCTGTCCCTGAGCGGGACTATCTGACGGATGCCGCCATAGAATGGTGGACGGGGCACAATCCGGACGCCCTCACATCCGCAAGCAAACTCAATTTCAATATCCTTCCCTCCGAGAGTTCGCTCGTCGGGGATTTCGCTTCTGCCAAAGGCAAGGTCAATTCCTCCAGGTATCGTGCGGTCATCATGGATACAAGAGGATACACTGTCGTGGTCGTCTATCAGAAGGAGAGTTCTGACTATGTGCTGGCCTGGGCCGAGCCGGAGTGCCGCAACAAGTATCGGGACCGCCTGCTCAACAGCATTGAACTTGACGGCAGCACGATGACCATGTATTTCTACAAGGGCAGCCGCACGTTCAAGTACAGCGTGAACCTCGCCTCCAAGACCATCCGCCGGTGACGGATGTCGGGATTGTCAAGATAAATCATTAAATTTGCCTTTCTCCCGGCTTCGGGCTGCGGATTTGACCGGGCAGGGGATTTTAGTTTATTTACAGGAACTGATGGCCGCTTTGGACTATGATGCAGTCGCGTGGTACGTGATGCGTGTGACATATCAGCGTGAGTTGTCTGTGCAGGCCCAGCTGAGCGCTTCCGGCATTGAGACTTTCGTGCCGGTGGGTCGCGTGCGCCGCCGCAATGCAGAGGGTGTGTCGACAGGCTGGAAGACGGAACCGCTCGTGCACAACTACATCTTCGTCCGCGATACTCTCCGCAGGATTCGCGAGCTGAAGGCCGGGATTCCGCACCTGCGATATATGATGTGCACCGACGAAGAAGGGCTTTCGCGTCCGCAGGCGGTGCCGGACAAGCAGATGCAGGATTTCATGAAGGTCATCAGGACCGATGGATCCAAGTTGCTCACGGAACTCCCCGATCTCACCACAGGTGATAAGGTCAGAGTGCTGATAGGCCCGTTCGAGGGGGTTGAGGGCATCTTTGTGAAGATGCCGAAACGTCATGAAAACAGAGTCGTGGTGCAGATTCAGGGAGTGGCTGCCGTGGTCACTACATCCCTCCTGCGCCGGGACGTGGAGAAGATTTGAAAATGGAAGTGATAAAGACGGATATAGAAGGACCTCTCGTCATCGAGCCGAAGGTGTTCGGTGATGCGCGGGGGTATTTTTTCGAGAGTTTCTCACAGAGGGAGTTCGACGCCAAGGTGGGGGAGTTGAGGTTCGTGCAGGACAACGAGAGCTGTTCGCGCCGTGGGGTGATGCGCGGGCTGCATTTCCAGATGCCTCCGTTCACCCAGGCCAAGCTGGTGCGCTGCGTGCGTGGAGCTGTGCTTGATGTGGCTGTGGACATCAGGCGGGGCAGTCCCACTTATGGCAGGCATGTGGCTGTGGAACTTACGGAAGACAATCATCGCCAGTTCTTCGTCCCGAAGGGCTTCGCGCATGGCTTCTCTGTGCTCTCGGATGTCGCCGTCTTCCAGTACAAGTGCGACGAGTTCTATCATCCGGAGGCCGATGCCGGCATCAGTATTCTTGATGAGTCGCTCGGCATCGACTGGCGCATCCCTCTGGAGGAGGCCGTCCTCAGCGAGAAGGACACCCGCCACCCGCTTCTGAGCGGTTTTGAGAGTCCTTTCGTGTACTAGGGCTTCCGTCCCGGCGTCTGCTTATGGCCTCACAGCACCATCACCAGGGCTCCTCCGAGAAGCAGCAGCGAGCCTATCAGGGTTTTCCAGGTGAAGGCTTCTCCGAGGAACAGGGCCGCGAAGATGATGGTCAGCACCAGGCTGCATTTGTCGATCGGGACGACTTTGGAGACATCCCCGTGCTTGATGGCGTAGAAATAACAGAGCCAGGATGCGCCTGTGGCCAGTCCTGAAAGGATGAGGAAGAGCCAGCTGCGGGGCGAGATTGAACTGAGCCTGGTCTGGCCGTGAGTGATGAAGACCACCATCCAGGCCATAAGCAGGACTACGACAGTGCGGATGGCCGTCGCCAGGTTGGAGTCAACCCCTTCAATGCCTATCTTGGCCAATATGGCCGTCGCGGCGGCGAACACTGCCGAGAGGATTGCGAATAAAAGCCACATTTTGTTCGGAATTCTATTTATTCTATACATAGTCCACGTTCTCCTTGATGAGTATGTCCACCGGAGTATAGTTGAGCACGCGGCCTTGCTTGCCGTATATCAGGTATTCGAGCGCGGCTTTGACGGCGGCAATGAGCGGGTTAAGCCCTGCGTGTACGATGTGTTTCATATTAGTATGCTGACAGTGGAGGATGTGGAACGAAACAAAAGAGCCGGCTAAAATCACTTTAGCCGGCTCTCTTCTGGTAGTGGGTAGGAGAATCGAACTCCTATTGCGAGATTGAGAATCTCGAGTACTAACCGTTATACGAACCCACCGTTTCTCGTTTCGGGAATGCAAAGGTAAACATAAATTTTGATTCCGCAAGCCCCTGGGGCAAAAAAATCAAAAATTGCCCCAAGAAAGCCACTCCCGAAAGCACCCGGACTATTTCATCCTGTACGGAACGTCGTCATACAGGACGAAACGCTTCGCCTTGCGGACCCATTTCTGCTCCTCCGCCTTGACATGCTCCTGCACCACATCGAAGGTCAGCCGCCCGTGGAGATACTCCGCGATGACCGGATCCGCCAGCTTGACGAAGAGCGGGTCATACATCTCGAACTCCGAATAATGATCCGCGAAATACCGCATAAGCTGAATCGTGTGCAGCAGCGAATGGTAGTGCGCCCCCGGCAGCAGCATTATCTGATAGCCGCGGCATTCCTCGCCGGCATAGCGGCCGGCAGCCGGCATGAATGTACATGGCCGCATCAGAACGCCCTCAGGCACAGGCAGGAAGCGGACATCCTCACAGCGGATGAACGGAGCCCCGAAATACTCATAAGGACGGGCCGTTCCTATGGCTGGGGTGATGGAAGTGTTGTTCCACAGACCGCCTCCGGGGTACATCTCGCAGGTGAACATGCCCGGGATGTCCGAAGCCGGGGCGATCACCCATGGCAGGATCTCCCTTGCGGAAGAGCTCAGCGCAGAGATCACATGAAGCGGAAAGCGCGCCCCTATCTCGCTGCAATACAGGCTGCAAAGCTCCCCGAGCGTGAGCCCGTGGCGATGGGCCACCTTCGGGGTCCATATGTCGGAATCCACTGCGGGAATCGTCCCTTCCACCACACTGCCGGCCGGATTGATGTGGTCCACTATATAGACGGACGGGCCCTCCTCGCGCCGTGCGCACATGGTCAGCAGGCGCATGACATCGCGGGTGTAGTTGAAATACCGGGAACCCGTATCCTGGATTTCCACGACCACCGCGTCGATTCCCTCCAGATCCTCCGCGCTGAAATCAATGTGCTTGGTCTCCGGAGACAGTTCGCTTCCGGAAGGGACGAAGAGTTTCGCGAGATTGCCTCTCTCACGGAAAATGTCGTACAGATAGCGCCCTGAGGAGGGGTCCCAGCAGTTCTGCGTGCACAGACAGGCCACGCGTCCCTCCTGGAGACTGCGGTCCAACTGTTCCTCTATCGGAGTTGTCCTGAACGAAAACATCAGCCTATGATCTTGTTGGCAAGCGCGATCACCTCCTCGCCGAGCTTCTGCGCCTCAGCCTCGGTCGGCGCCTCGGAATAGATGCGGATGATGGGTTCGGTGTTGGAGCGGCGCAGATGCACCCACTTCCTCTCCGCCTCGAAATCCACCTTGACCCCGTCTATCGTGTTGACCCTCTCAGCCGCAAAGTGTTCCTTGACGGCCTGGAGAATCTTGTCTATCAGCGAATTGTCGCTGAGTTCAATCTTGTTCTTGGCAATGCTGTACTGCGGCAGCGTGGCCTTGTAGGCACTGACGCTCAGTCCCAGATGCGCAAGGTGGCTCAGGAACAGGGCCACTCCCACCATAGCGTCGCGCCCGTAATGGCTGGCCGGGTATATTACTCCTCCGTTGCCCTCTCCACCGATGAGCGCGCCCACCTCATGCATCTTGGTGGTCACGTTGACCTCGCCCACCGCGGCGGCGAAATACTCTCCGCCGTGAGCCTCCGTCACATCGCGTAGAGCTCTGGATGAGCTGAGATTGGACACGGTGCGGCGCGGGGACACGCCCTGCTTTTCGGCAAGGCCCAGCAGGTAGTCCGCCACGGACACGAGGGTGTACTCCTCCACGAACGGCTCACCATCCTCGCAGATGAAAGCGAGCCTGTCCACATCCGGATCCACGCTGATTCCCAGATCCGCCTTCTCCCGCACGACGGTCGCGCTCAGCTCGGTGAGATTCTTGGGAAGCGGTTCAGGGTTGTGGGCGAAGTTCCCGGTAGGTTCACCGTTGAGCACGATGCACTCCACCCCGAGCCTCGCAAGCAGGCGGGGCATTATTATGCCTCCGACAGAGTTGACCGAGTCCAGGACGACCTTGAATCCGGCTTTGCCGATGGCGTCAGCGTCAACGGCTTCCAGTGCCAGGACGGAATCGATGTGCTCATCCGTGAAATCGTGGACGGTGATGTGGCCGAGCTCATCGACGGGGGCGAAGTCAAACTCACCGCTGTCCGCCAGGTCAAGGATGGCCTTCCCCTCGGCCGCCGTGAGGAATTCGCCGTGCTCGTTGAGGAGCTTGAGGGCGTTCCACTGGCGCGGGTTGTGGCTGGCGGTGATGATGATGCCGCCGTCGGCGGAAGCGAACTTCACCGCAAGTTCCGTGGTCGGAGTGGAGGCGAAGCCGCACTTGACTACATCCACGCCGCAGGCCACCAGGGTGCCGCAGACCAGCTGCTCGACCATCTCCCCGCTCAGGCGGGCATCACGGCCCACCACCACCTTGTATCGGCCTCCCTTCTCGGGAACAGGCTTGCGCCTGCGCAGGCAGGCACAGTAGGCGTAAGTAAATTTTACTATGTCAACGGGGGTCAAGCCCTCGCCACAGGGACCGCCGACGGTCCCGCGTATTCCGGAAATAGATTTAATCAGTGTCATAACATTTGCAAAATTACGAAAATTATTCGTACCTTTGCGCCCGTTCAAAACACTAGTGCATTATGAAAAAAGGAATACATCCCGAAACCTACCGACTTGTAGCTTTCAAGGATATGTCAAACGAAGAGGTATTCATCACCCGCTCCTGCGCTACCAGCAAGGAGAACATCACCGTTGACGGAGTGGAGTACCCTCTCGTGAAGCTTGAGATTTCAAACACATCTCACCCTTTCTACACCGGCAAGATGAAGATCGTCGACAGCGCCGGCCGAGTTGATATGTTCTACCAGAGATACAAGGCTCGCAAGAAATAATTTCTGCAAGCGATTACGGACAAGGAGGCTGGCCCAAAAAGGGCTGGCCTCTTTTTTTACGGGGCACATCCCCGAACCCCTGCGGCGCTCAAGTCGCTTTTCGACTTTGCGTTGCAAAGTCCCGCGACCGCGCCGGTCCGCTGATGCGGACTTTTTAGTCAAGCCATTCAGCGGTGTCCTTGTGCGGGGGCTCCGGCGGTGCCTTCGCCGGGCGTCTCCGCTGCTCATTCGCTTCGCAAACTCGCTGCCGCTCCGCCGCGTCGCTTGTGCGACCCCCTCCGGGAGTCGCTTTCCGACTTTGCCGGGGCAAAGTCCCGCGACCGCGCCGTACAGAATCAGGCCTTTTGTTGTACGGGACGGCCTCGCCGGACAGTGCGGTGCAGAAAATGGCCCTGTGGTGTACGCGAGGCTCGTCTTAGCATCGGGGGCTGCGCGGCGGTAGCAGCAAGAGCAGGTGCGGCAGAATTGTGTCGTCGAGAAAGTCTTCTCATGGCAAGGGAGAAATGGTGTCATGGGAAGTGACCGCTGTCACTGCGGGTCCACGTCGGCGTAGCAGTCGTCGGGGAGGGAGGCGAAGATTGCCGCTTTGCGGGAGGCGAGGGTCTGGTCGCGTTTGAGGAAGAAGCGCTCGGTGATGGCGCCGCTGCCATAGCGGCGGATGTCGATGATGCGTGTGTATGGCGGGAATCCGAATTGTTTCCGCTCGGCAAGCAGGCCGTCGAGGGAGGTGGAGAATCGCTGCGGGACTTCAGTCTGGATTATGACTCTCGGGGCGAACCCCTTCAGCATAGCTGTCAGCTGAAGCGCTCTCTCGTCGCTCCGGAAATCGTCCTTGGACAGCAGGGCGTCCGCCTGCAGGACGGCGATCAAGGCGGCCCCGCCGGAGCCGTTGCGTTTGAGTTCCGCCATTGTGCATATCTTGACCTCTGAGTCCGGAAGGTTGGCGCCAATGCACTCCTCAAGTTCTTCCTGTTTCTCCCAGCCGCGTATCAGCAGTGCCGGGCTCCCGGTCCGGAGGATGGCTTCGATCAGTTTGCGGGACAGCGGGCCCTTCATCCCGTTCTTGCGGCGTTCGGCCGCGATGTCTATCACTGCAGGGGTCTCGCCGGCGGAGTTTTCCGCGATGCCGGCCGGCAGGTATTTGCCGCTGTGCAGATTGAGCAGTGTTTCCAGTGACGGGCATGCAGTGCCCAGCAGCACGCGCGCCGAGTGCAGGGCTGCGAGGTAGATGGCGCTGTCTCTGCCGTTGTAGCGCGGCGCCGGTTCGCTCTGTTTGTAGAACGGGTCTTGTTCCTCGTCTATAATCACGAGGCCGAGGTTGCTGAACGGGAGGAATATTGATGATCGGGTTCCAAGCACAATGATGGCTTGCCCACCGCGCAGCCGGACGGATGTCCGTTGTCTGGCGGACGCGCTTCTGCCGGAGTGGACGATGGCGAGTTGCGGGCCGAATTCATCGGACAGGGTCTTCTCCAAGCGGTTGCAGAATGCCACTTCAGGCGTGAGGAGCAGGACTTGCCGCCCCGCCTGGCTCTCTCTGCGCATGGCATCAATATAGAATGGCAGCCGCACGGTGCCTGTCAGCAGCTGTGGCCTGCTCTCTGCGGCTGCATGTGCGGCGCAGGCGGAAACGGCCGGCTCTGCCGGGGCGGGGGAGAGTTCCGCGATCTTTGCGAGCACTTCCTTTCGTTTGGCTTCAAGTCTGAGCCGGACTCTCTCGCAGTGCCGGCCCGAGAGCTGCTCTTCTATGCCGGCGAGCCTTGTCCGCAGGCGCTCCACGGCTGCGGAAGCGTTCTGCTCGCTTCGCAGTCTCATCCCGGGGAGGGCCATGGAGAAGACTTCCCCGAGTGTGCACAGATAGTATTCTGATACGAAGATCCACAGCGCCATCTCTTTGGCGTCAAGGGCCGGTACCGCTTCATCCCTGTCCAGCACTTTCAGGACACGCTTCACGCCTTCAGGTGCCGGAGCGTCTTCTTCCCAGACGATGCCTGTGTATTTGCGGCCGGAGAACATGACTTTCACAGCCTCTCCGCGCAGCAGAGGCAGGTCGGTGCTGTATGTCGGGATCCACCTCAGTTTGAGAGGCAGCAGGACATGGACGTACATCAGTCCGCGGAAGGGTCGGAAGCCGTCTTGGCGAACTCCATGAGGGATTCCGGGATGTGGCAATATCCGCCAGGATTCTTGTCGAGATAATCCTGATGGCAGTCCTCGGCCCGGTAGAAGTTCTTGAGCGGCTTCACCTCCACGGCCAGCGGCGCCTTGAGCTCTCCGGAAATCCTGTCGCAGATGTTCTGGATCGCTGGAAGGTCTTGGGTGTCCGTGTAATAGATGCCGGTGCGGTAACGGGTGCCGATGTCCTCCCCCTGCTTGTTGATGCTGGTGGGGTCAATGGCCCTGAAGTAGATCTGTAGAATCCTCTCCAGCCCGATATAGTCGGTGTCATAGGTCACGTGCACCGTCTCGGCATAGCCTGTGGCGTCCGTGCTGACCTCGCGGTATGTCGGGTGGAAGATGTTGCCGTTGGCATATCCCGTCTCGGTGGCGATCACTCCGTGAATCTGTTTGAAATAGCGTTGAGCGCCCCAGAAACAGCCTGCGGCAAGATAGATGTCCTTTTTCATAGCGAAAAGTTTATTTGGAATCGGCTTTCGCCTGGAATTTCGCGTTGTCGATGATGAACCGTTCGTGCATGCCCTCTCCGATCAGTCCACGCTCGTCATATGCCGCGACCTTGAAAACAAGCCTTCTGCGGTCTATTTCAACGAGTTCGGTGTCTGCCCATACTTTCATCCCGAGCGGGGTGGCAGAGCAATGGGATACGTTCACGAGTGTGCCGACGGTACCTTGGCCTTCCTCTAGATACGGTTCCACAGAGAGTACGGCCGCTTTTTCGATGAGCGCGATCATCATCGCTGTGGCATAGACCCTGACGAGGCCGCTGCCGACATTCTGGGCCAGCATGTTCTCTGTAACTGTGGCCTCTTGATGGCCTTTGATACCTGTTTTAAGCATTTTTGTGAGTGCAGGAGTATTGGCTTCCTGAACTAAATATATGTTTTCAGCTGTTTACTATCCTTCTCTTCAAGTTTCCATCAACAGCCGGAATGGCCACTTTACACTTGCAAATTTAGCTATTTTGATTGATATTCAAAAGGTGTTGGGGGCTTTTTTCGGATGGCAATTATGGCTCCGGTCAGATGACGGGCAATGTTTTGTTGCACTTCTTGAGAGAATAATTTGTAAATTTATGGGGATTATATTGATCCAAGAAGAGTATAACTTTCAAAAGTACCAGTGAACCATGCTGAAAACAGGTGACAAGATGCCGTCCTTTGAGGTCATGGACCAGGACGGGAACATGGTGAGGTCCGAGGATTTCATCGGAAAAGGAAAGAAGACCATCATCTACTTCTATCCTAAGGACAATACTTCCGGCTGCACGGCGGAGGCCTGCTCATTCCGGGACAATTACGCGGAATTGACCGCCGCCGGGTACAATGTGGTCGGCGTGAGCAAGGACAGCCCGAAGTCCCACACGGGTTTCCGTGCCAAGCATGAACTGCCGTTCCGGCTACTTGCGGACACCTCCACGGAGATGCTCCAGTCCTTCGGCGCGTGGGGTGAGAAGAAAATGTACGGTAAGACAACATTGGGGACGCTCCGGCGTACATTCATCTTCGACGAGAACGGCATTCTTGAGCGCATTATCGAGAAAGTGGACACCAAGAACGCCGCCGGGCAGATATTGGAGGGTTGACCTTTTGTGCCATGGAGGCTGAGAGGAGGCGCGGACGGCACAGCAGCGGTGGCGGATAACATCGTGGTACAGAGCGAATTAAAGGTTTTACCTGTCTCGCCGGGACGACAGGTAAAATCGTCATATGCCTGTCTATCAGCGCATTGTCTGCCACCGCTGTTGTCACACGTGTTCGGCTTGTGTCCACGTCGGCAGAGGGAGCATCGGGCTTTTGTCAAACAATGCCCCCGTCCGACCGGCAGTTGATGAGCATTGGCGCGTCTGAGCATCGGACTTTTGTCCGGGCAAAGGCGCGTTTCGCCGGATAAAAGGCTCAGGAACACATTTCGTCCGTAGAAATGCTGTTACACCGGACATATCGTTGGCGGCATTTTCGCCAATCTCGGTCATGACATCATGGCCCACATGGGCTGCTATGGCAGGCGGACATAACCGACGGGGCCCACATGGGGTGTCGGTCACGCCCGACGCAGTTGGAATGCGGTCAGGGACGACCACCCTCGGCCGAGTCTGACGGGAAATGCCGCGCGTGCCTTGCCCTCCGCGGCATTCACCTCCGCCAGGTGTGAGCCTATTCCGGCGTTTCCGCTGCTACCTGGGCCGCCCACATGCCCTGCAAGGCCCTCTGCGGCATCCACCCCTGCCAGGTGTGAGCCGTTTTCGCTGAATCGGCTCACACCTGCGTCGCGTAACTCAGGCACCTAGGCCCGGCACTATGGCAGTGGGCGCCCGGGAACAGGCAGCCTCCTGCGATGCTTTTGTGTTGAGCAGGAGGCTGCCCGCTCCCGGTGCGCCGCCCAGCAGGACATCTCCGCTGTGCCTTATCGCTAAAGCCCTCCCCGACTCTCTCCGAACCACGGCCCGGTGACCTCTTGGCCGGGACTGCCGCGGCAACTTCCGTCAGGCTCGGTCAAGGACACCCCCTCCAGACAGCGTTCTGGCCGGAGGCGGCATGACCGACGGGGTCTGGCATGGAGGGTCGGTCATGAGCACACTGCGTAGAGGGCCCTGCCGGGCCTCCCGTCATGACCGAGGCTGACGGAAACCTCCGCGCGCGCCTTGCCTTACCTTACCGACGAGCCCCCGCTCTTGTCGACTCTCGCCGGAACGCAACCTGCCTCGCATGGCTCTCTGCGACGTCCGCCACCGCCAGGTGTGAGGCCTGTTCCGGCGTTCCTGCTGCTACTTGCACGCGCTATCGCCGGCGCCCCGTCCGTGGAACTTTGCTGAACCGTGGAACATTGCCGTGCGCACCAGGGGCGTTTTCACTCACCGTGATGATTTTCAGAAGCCCGCGTGCGCAGAAAGGGGCCTGGTGCGCACGGTGATCGGGTCAGACCAGGCTGCGGTTCCCCGCTTTTTGACGATTACTCAGTTTCCGAAGAAGTCTATCAGGTCGTAGACATTGAAGTTGACGGCCTTCATATACTTGCCGAGGAATGGGTACATATTGTAATAGTTGTCGTAGACGCCCTTGTTGGCTGGCTTTCCGGAATTGTCGTTACCGTCATCGTCCTGGTACTTGAACCAGTGCCAGCCCACGCAGTTCGGCGCTTCGAGCAGGCTGAGTGTGAAATGCTGATAGGCATAGGCCCGCTCGACCTGGGTCGGGACGGAGAATCCTGCACCTGAAGTGTTGTCCAGATCCGAATCCTCGATACCCTTGGTGTAGAACTCGCTGACGAGGAACGGCTTCTGCGCCCACTCGCCCCAGTCCTTGACTCTGGTGTCAAGCTCCGGCGACCATCTCCCGTAGTAGTTTATAGATACTATGTCACAGTATTTGCCGGCTGCCTCAACCACGTGCTGCAGGTACTTCGGAGTTCCGTGCAGGCGCGTCCCGAGATACATCATCCCCGGGTCGGCCTCCGTAAGTGCCGCCTTGACTGCGGAATAGTATTTCTCTGCCACATATCCGGCGAACTTGCTGTTGTCGGCATAGTATATCTTGCTGTGCACAGCCGGGTCCTTGCCCAGCACATTGCGACACCATTCCTCCGCAGCTTTGCGTGCCGGGTTGTTTGCGTCGCTGATATTCAACAGCCTGAAGAGCAGGTAGGATTTCTCGTTGTTGCTTGTTCCGGTGCTGAAGTCGATCTCGTTGTCCGAGAATATTCCCAGCACATTGCGGTCCCCGAGGTACCGCTTCACGTCACCGTTCTTGACATAATTCTTGCAGAACGCTTCCCAGCCGTCGTAGAATACCAGCCCGGCCTCGTTGGCGGAGTTCCCGCCGGGATAGCCTCCGACCTTCGACTTGAACTGCGAGAGGAAGCCGAACGACGGTGCGAGCGTCAGAGGCGCGTCCGGGTGGGCGCTATTGTGCTGCTGTATAAGTGTATAGGTGTTGGTGCAAAATGCTCCTGTTCCATGGAAACCTATACCGGCGAGCTCCTTCTGAGTCGTGGCAATCCAATCCGCGTCGGATGCGAAGCGACCTTTGAATGCCTGTGAATTGCGCGTTGAGTTGCCCTTGCGCAGCGAGGTCACGCATCGGTTGTAGTGCAGGTAGCCCTCTGGGTCGACAATCCACCATCTGCCGTCAATCTTGGTAGTGCGGAAACGTCCCGTCGCCTCCTGCTTCGGGTAGTCGGTGCGGCTGCCATACTTGTTGGTGACGGAGGTGTAGTGGGCCACAGTGGTGTCCGCCGTGAAGTTCAGAAGGTAGGGGAGTATTCTGGTCTTCTCCTCTTTCCAGACTATAGGCCGGGAGTTCGAGGAGGCGAACTTGACCATAATCGGCAGGTACACATATTTCTTGAGCGAAGGGCTGAACTGTTCCTTGGCGAGCGGTGTCGGGAGGACATCTTCGGTTTCGTCTTCCTTGTCCGGTTCGTGCTTGTTGACCACCGGAGCCTTCTCGCAGGAGAGCAGCGTGAGGCTGAGGAGGAACGAAAGGGTAATCTGGCGTGTTATCTTCATTATAAGGTGGTTTCTTATTTGACAAAAATAGCCAATCGTGCCGAATACCGATATAAAAAAGGTTCAGAAAGGTGGCAAAATCATACGCCTCGGTCCGCCCCGTCTGCACAGGGGCCTGCGCGTTCCGGCGTCGCGCTGAACGGGACTTACAACTTTGCGGACAATATTTATATTGCTTTTATTATGGAAAGCCTTTCTTTGTATTGCGAACAATAACACAAAACGACATATATGAACCACAAGTCACTCGCAATTTCTCTTGCACTCCTTTCCCTGTGCTCGCAACTGCTTGCTGTCGAGCCGGACAAGTCAATGGCCAAAGTCATCGACAAGGGCCTCGGCCGCGCCGCTTCACAGGCCATGATGATGTACGGCCAGGTCAAGGACAAGGGAGATGCCTGCTTTCCGACAAGCTGCACCCCGGAAGGTGAACTCAAATTCGCCAAAAGTTCCGACTGGACCAGCGGATTCTTCCCTGGAGAGCTCTGGTATCTCTACGAGTATTCAGCCGACGAGTCCCTCAAGGCCGCAGCCGAGGATATGACCCTCCGAATCTCTCCAGAACAGTACAACACCCGCAGCCACGATGTGGGATTTATGGTCAACTGCAGTTTCGGCAATGCCTATAGGCTGACCGGCAATCAGGCTTACCGCGACGTGCTCATCAACGCCGCCAATTCCCTCGCCACGCGCTTCAACCCGAATATCGGCTGTACCCGTTCGTGGAACAGGAAAACCGAGGGCTGGCAGTACATCGTGATCATCGACAATATGATGAACCTCGAACTGCTCACAGTCGGCTCCGGACTCACGACAGACCCGCACTGCTACGAAGTTGCAGTCTCCCACGCCAATACCACCATGCGCAACCATTTCCGTGAGGATGGAAGTTCCTATCATGCCGTGGATTACGATACGCTCTCGTTCCGCCCGGCGCAGAAGCGCACATTCCAGGGCCTCGCCGATGACTCTTCCTGGTCCCGCGGCCAGTCTTGGGGTCTCTACGGCTTCACTATGATGTACCGTCAGACCGGCAGGGCCGAGTATCTTGCTCATGCCCGCAAGGTTGCCTCCTATCTTATGCATCATCCTAATATGCCTAAGGACAAAATTCCGTACTGGGATTTCAATGCTCCTGCCCGCAAGGACACTCCGCGTGACGCTTCTGCAGCTGCGATTATGGCTTCGGCCCTCATCGAACTGAGCGGATATGTGGCTGACGATGCGGAGGGCATCCTCCGTTCCCTCACTTCGGGCAAGTATCTCGCCGCTTCCGGCAAGAACGGCGGCTTCGCTCTCCTGCACTCAACCGCTTACATGGCCAAGAACAGGGATGTGGATGCACCGCTGCCATATGCCGATTACTACTATGTCGAGGCTCTCGTGAGATACTCCAAGCTCCTCAAGGGCGAGCCGGCCGTGGACATCCTCACGCTCTACTCCGAGAATCCGCAGCGTGCGAAGTGGCTCTCCGCCCTCGACAGGGTCTCCACTCCGCTGCTCGGGGCGATGAGCAAGGGGCAGCTCAAGGCCAAGATGCCGGTCGAGTCCAACAACACTGACATCGCGTCAAGATATAAGTGTACTTATCTCGAAGCCCTCGGACGACTTATAGAGGGAATCGCCCCGTGGATTGAGAACGGGTCGCAGGACGGTCCGGAAGGTCTGCTGAGGGCGAAATATCACAGGCTTGCCCTCGAATCCATCTCCAACGGAGTCAACCCCGAGTCCCCTGACTACCTCAACTTCAACGACGGCAGGCAGCCTCTCGTGGACGCGGCCTTCCTCGCTCACGGTCTGCTTCGCGCTCCGGAGCAGCTCTGGGGCAAGCTCGGCGCTGAAACTCAGCAGAGACTCATAGCGGAGATGAAATCCACCCGCGTCATCAAGCCGTCCGAGTCCAACTGGCTCTTCTTCTCCGCAATGGTGGAGGCATTCCTCTATGAAGTCACCGGAGAGTGGGAGTTCGACCGTGTCGAATATGCCCTCTCCAGACACAAGGAGTGGTTCAAAGGCGATGCCCAGTACGGCGACGGCGAGAATTTCCACCTCGACTACTACAATAGTTTCGTGATCCAGCCGATGATGATGCAGGTGCTCGACATAATGAAAAAGCATGGCGTACAGGGATATGAATTCCTCGATGTCCAGACCCGCCGCTACACCCGTTACGCCGAGCAGCTTGAGAGATTCATCTCTCCGGAGGGGACCTATCCTATCGTCGGACGTTCGATTGCCTACCGCTTCGGCGCATTCCAGGCACTCTCCGATGCGGCCTACAGGCATCTTCTCTCTGAGAAACTGCATCCCGCTCAGGTCAGGTGCGCCCTCACCGCAGTGATTGACAGGCAGATCAACGCTCCTCAGACCTTTGACGGCAACGGGTGGCTTCAGATTGGCATCTACGGTCACCAGCCTTCCATCGGCGAGCGTTACATCTCCACCGGAAGCCTCTATCTGTGCTCCGCGGCATTCATCGCTCTCGGACTCCCTTCCGACGACCCGTTCTGGGCCGACCCGGACGAGCCGTGGACCAACAAGAAAGTCTGGATGGGTCTCGAGATCCCTATCGACAAGGCACTTAGCAACCAATAACACAAACTGATAATGAATACCAAAAGATTGGCGATGCTCGTGCTGTCCGTTGCGGCAGTATTGGCAATCGGCTTGCAGAATGCAGCGGCTCAGAACTCGCAGATAAGCGGCAAGGTCACTGATGCCGACGACAATTCCCCGCTGATAGGTGTCAATGTGGTTATCTCCGGCACACGTACCGGAGTCGTCACCGACATCAACGGCAATTACATGATCTCCGCGCCTCAAGGTGCGTCTCTCGAATTCTCTTGCCTCGGCTATGAGACTCTTACGGTCCCGACAGGCAAGCACGGCAAGATTGACGTCTCGCTCCAGCTCAGTTCCAACCTTCTGGACGAGCTTGTGGTAGTGGGATACGGCGTACAGAAGAAGAGTGATGTGGCCGGTTCGGTCACATCCATCAAAGCGGAGGATGTGATCGCGTTCCCTGCGGCCAACATCTCCGAGATGCTAAGAGGCCGCTCCGCCGGCGTGCAGGTCACCTCGTCCTCAGGCGCACCGGGATCCTCTTCCAACATCCAAATCCGTGGCGTGCGCTCCCTGACTGCCGGGAACTCGCCTCTCTACATGATTGACGGTGTACCTTCCAATTCCACGGAGTTCAATATGATAAACCCCAATGATGTGGCGTCAGTCGAGATCCTCAAGGACGCGGCCGCTCAGGCCATTTACGGTGCTCGTGCCGCCAACGGCGTCGTGATGGTTATGACAAAGCGCGGCCTCTCCGGCAAGACGGAGATCAACTTCGACTCTTCCGTCAGCATTCAGACCCTCTGGAGGAATTTCGACTTCTACGCGCCGGAGGAGTGGGCGGAACTCCGCCGTCAGGCAGTCGCCACCGATATGGGCTACAACACTCCAGAACTGATCGAGTCCATCCCTCAGTCTATGGTTTTCCAGGATGTCGAGATGATGAAGAACTATCAGAACGGTGTCTGGACCGACTGGGAGGGTCTTATGATCAAACCTGCCGTGATGCAGAAGTATTCCCTCGGCTTCAGGGGAGGCAACGACAGGATCAAGGCCTCCGGCGCCATCGCCTATATGAAGCAGGACGGTATGGTGCAGAACTCTGGCTACGAGCGCGGCAATATCCGCCTCAACCTTGACTATCAGGCATACAAATGGCTCTCATTGGGGATGAATATCTCCGCCGGCAAGACATCGCGCCAGTCGGCCTACGGCAGCTTCAACGAATTCATTACCCGCCCGCCGTACGGTGCCGCCTACGACGAGGACGGCTCTGTCCGCGAATACATCAACAGTTCACTTGACACCAACCCTCTCTACAACGCCGGCCAATACAAAGACGAGACCAAGGCCGACACATTCAGAATCAACGCCTTCGCCGAGGTGAAGCCGTTTAAGGGCTTCTCCTGGAAGCTCAACGCCACCCAGTATGCGCGCTTCAGCGAGAACGGTTCCTACAAGACCTCCAAGTACACAGGAGGCGGCGCCGGCGGCAAAATCTCCAACGGCAGGACCTACAACTGGGTCATTGAGAACATCGTCAACTATGCGGTGCCGTTCCGTAACGATGACCATTCTCTCAACTTCACTCTCGTGCAGGCTTGGGACAAGGACTATTCCACTTCCCTGAGCGGCACTGCCTCTAATGTGCCGGTGGATGACTTCTGGTACAATATGATCGGAGACGGCACTCCGGTATCGATAGGCAGGTCAGTCAGTGAATCAGTGCTCACTTCCTATCTCGGACGAGTCCAGTACAACTGGAAGGGCAGATATATAATGAACGCCGCAGTGCGCTTCGACGGTTCGAGCAGATTCGGGGCCAACAACAAGTGGGGCGTATTCCCGTCCGTGGCTCTCGCCTGGAGAATCACCGAGGAGCCGTTTATGCAGTCCGCCAAGCGCTATGTCTCCAACCTCAAGCTCCGCACCTCCTGGGGTCAGGTCGGCAACCAGAGCGGCATCGGTAACTACACCACCCTCGGCACCACCAACAGCTACCCGATGCAGTTCGGTGACGAATTCGTGATGGGATACCTTCCGGGCAACTCCCTCCCTAACAAGAACCTCAAGTGGGAGACCACCAGCTCCGCCAATGTCGGAGTGGATTTCGGCCTCTTCAAGAACCGCATCAACGGAACCATTGAGGGCTACTATACAAGGACTACCGACCTGTTGGTTTCCAGGCAGATAGAGTCCGTGCTCGGTTATACCTCAATGCTCGACAACCTCGGTGAGACCAGGACCAAGGGCCTTGAACTCACCCTCGACACCGATATCTTCCGCAAGAAGGACTTCGTCTGGAATGTGGGCCTCAACTTCTCGCTCTACCGCAACCGGATCGTCAAGATTGATGACAAGACCGACGAGAACGGCAATCCTGTCGATGACGTGGCCAACGGCTGGTTCATCGGGCAGCCTATCAATGTCTACTATCAGTACAAGGCCGCCGGAATCTACCAGACCGAAGATTTCAGCTATGACCCTGCAACCGACACCTACACCCTTCTACCGACGGTTGACACCACCGGTGACGGTATCGCCGATACCGTGGTTGAGCCGGATGTCAAGGTCGCCCCGGGCTCAGTCAAGCTCGTCGACAAGAACGGTGACAACAAGATCAACGCCGACGACCGCTTCATCCTCAAGAGAGACCCGGACTTCATCACCTCCATCAATACCTCCCTCCAGTTCAAGGGCTTCGACTTCTATATGGACTGGTATATGGTCAGCGGAGGCGTGAAACTCAACCAGTACCTCTACTCCGCCAATCAGGGCGGTTCGCTTCAGGGCAAGCTCAACGGTATCAAGGTCAACTACTGGACGCCGTCCAACCCTTCCAACGAATTCCCGCGGCCATCGTTCAACTCCAACGCCGCACACCAGAACACCCTCTGCTATCAGGATGCCTCCTATGTGCGCCTGAGAACTCTCACTCTGGGATATACCTTGCCTAAGAAGGCTTTGAGCGCTCTCGGAGTATCCAACCTGCGTCTCGCATTCACCGCGACCAACCTGCTCACATTCACGGACTATCTGTCATACAGTCCGGAGTACTCGGCCGGCGGATACCCTGAGCCGCGCCAGTATGTATTCAGTCTCAGTCTCAAATTCTAGAACAGGAGGACCGCATTATGAAGAAGATATTACTGCCTCTAATAACCATCGTGCTTGTCGCAGCGGGCTGCACGACCAAGGATTTGAATGTCGAATCCAAGACAAGCATCACCACCTCATATCTCTACTCCACTCCGGAGGGCCTGAGCCGCGCCGCAGTGGGACTCTATCCGAAGGACAGGGCAATCGCCAATCAGGGCGAGAGTCCGGAGTACGCCGTACTCATGTTTGACTACTGCACCGACCTGATGATATTCAGGGCCGGTACGGCTGCCGGCATGGCGCGTCTCGACACCCCAAACTCTTCCACTGATGTCTTCAAGAGCATCTGGAACAAATACTACTCCATCATAGGCAAGGCCAACGAGATTATCTACTATGCAGAGCAGCTCGGCCTCGAAAATGAGACAGTCGCCCGCGCCTATGCCGAGGCTAAAGTTTTCAGGGCCCGCTCCTACTTCCTTCTCTACCAGAGGTTCGAGAGGCTCTACATCAACACCGAACCTACCACCACCGACAATATCACAGGCCGCGTCTATCGTCCGGCATCCTCCGAGGCGATACTCTCGCTCATCAAGCAGGACCTCGAGGACGCTATGCCTTACCTTGACTGGACCGTGCCGTCCGGCAGCGCCAGCCCTCAGTATGGCAGGATGACCAAGGCTGTCGCCAAGCACATCCGCGCACAGGTGGCGATGTGGGAGAGTGACTGGGACAGTGCCATCACGAACTGCGAGGACATCTTTGAGTGCCCGGACTACGGTATGATGGCCACTATGGCCGATGTGTTCAACGGAGCCGATCTCCGCAACAAGGAAGTCCTCTACTCCTTCCAGTTCTCCAACGAGCAGGGCGGCGGCAGCAGCATCTCCGACGGTGTAGCAGTGGGTCACCGTCTCTCGCTCATAACCACCTGCAACTACAAGAAAGCGCTCGGCTACTTCTCGCTCGAATACGGTGGGTACGGCTGGGGCCGCGTCTATCCGAACACCTACCTTCTCGGGCTCTACGACTCGACCACGGACAATAGGTACAAGGATATGTTCATCCACAAATTCTACTACAATGACCCGGACCACCTCCCGGCCGGGAAGTCTCTTGGGGACGAGGTGGTTCCGTCAACGGGAGCCCAATACCTGGAGTGCCTGCATCCGATGTCCAAGAAGTTCTTCGACCAGTGGACCAACGCTGACAACATAGAGAGGCGCTCATCCTTCAAGGATGCCATCATTTACCGTCTTGCCGAGACCTATCTGATTGCTGCCGAGGCCTATTTCCATAAGGAGGGCGGGTCAAGCATCAAGGCTCACGAATACTTCAACGAGACCTACCGCCGCGCCAATCTTAAGGACTTCACCGCCCCGCTCACTATGGACGAAATCCTCAACGAGTATGCGAGGGAGTTGAATTTCGAGGGCGTGCGCTGGCCGCTTCTCAAGCGTCTCGGCCTCCTCGAAGAGAGGGTTGTCCTTCACGCCGGCGATACCAAGAAAGAGGATCCTCTGCTTGCGTCAGACTATATCCAGCCGCGCAAGAACTTCTCTTCCAAGTGGTGGAGATGGCCTATCCCTCAGGATATCCTCGATGTGATGCCGGGCTACGGCCAGAACGAGGACTGGTATTAATCATCAATCTCTGACATAATTGTGAACACGCATCGCAACATATTGATACTCTGTCTCCTGGTCCTGTGCGAAAGCCTTTTCGCGCAGGTCAGGGCAGACAGGCTGAACATCTTCACCACGGACAGTTCGCTGCGGGTCGAACTGGTGGCATCTTCCGACCGGGCATACACGTCCCGTCTGACGGCGAGCATAACCTCCTGCGTTGACGGGTCCCTGCTCTGGAAGGGTGAACTGGGCAAGCTGAGTCTGAACCGCTCTGCCGAGGGGCAGGTCTGCTCCTATGAGGTAGACGGTCTCTCTCCTGAACTCTGGAGCCCGTCATCTCCGGTGCTCTATCAGATAGAGATTTCAGGACGCGGATTCAGCTGCGGCAAGCGCATAGGTTTCCGCCGCTTCGAGATGAAGGGCGGCAATTTCTACCTCAACGGCAAGCCCCTCTTCCTCAGGGGCAACGCCATCAATCCTCCCGGCCGCGGCATTCCCGAGGCCCTGGAGACGAGCAAGGAATTTGCCAGGGAATATGTGCGCTTCCTGAAGAGTCAGAATATCAATATTATACGTATCCCGACCAACCAGAACTGGCTGGACGTCTGCGATGAAGAGGGAATGATGGTATTCGGCGGGCGCTACGGCAGGCCTCGCATCTGCGAGAACGAGTCAAAGCCTTCCACCGACATAGCCGCTTCTGTTGAGTACTACATCAGAGACGAATTCACCCCGCTCAGCTTCCACCCGTCCGTAGTTATCTATGTGATGTCCAACGAGATGCCATACGACGGAGTCAAAGGCGAGCGCTGGCACGACTTCCTTCAGTCCTGCTACGGGCAGCTCGTGAAGTGGGACAGTACCCGTGCCTATATCGGCAACGCCGGTTACGGTATGGGGCGTGAAGCAGATGTCTACGATGTGCACCGATACTGGGGCTGGTACTACAACTCCTTCCTGACATTCCTCAATCTCAGGGACGCTGAGGCTTGGCAGAATCCTTCCGGCGAGCAGGCGATTACGTTCACGGAGTGTGTGGGCAACTACACCGGCATTGACGGTGCCTACAACCTCTGCTCACGCACCAAGCAGCCCGGTTCACAGAAATGCTGGACAGGGCACGCCCCTGCCGCGGATCAGTCTCGTGATGCTCTTGAATATCAGGCGTTTGTCTTGAAAAACGTGACCGAGATGTTCCGCCGTTTCCGGCCTTCCAACCACCGGATTTCGGGCGTGATGCCGTTCACGATAATGTTCCACAACTGGGACGGAATCTCCAGTTTCTCGGAGATGAAGCCCAAGCCGGCGGCCTATCAGTACGGCGTGAGCTACCAGCCGGTGCTGCTCAGCTGGGAGAACTGGAACTACAACGCCTATGCCGGCAACTCCGTCTCAACAGTGCTCCATGTCGTCAACGACGATGACCTCTTCCGCGACCTTAGAGGTGCAGAAGTCAAATGGAGACTGCTCTCCGCTGACGGCAAGGCGGTCTGCTCCGGCGGGCTCTCACTTCCGGACATCCCTTACTATGGGACATACTCCACAAAGCTGTCCGTCCAGCTCCCGCGGGACCTTGCGACAGGCAACTACACTCTTGAGGGTCAGATACTTGATGGCGGGGTTGCCGTCTCCTCCAACACGACTCGCATCTTCGTTGCCGACTCTCGGTGGAAGAGCGACTGCGCTGAAGAGATAGCCTCGCTCTCGAAGCGGACCGCTACGCTCTCTTCTTCGACCGGGATTTCCTCCCTCGACACAGGGACTCCGCTCATCGTAGCGGAAGACTCATGGAGCAAGGATTTCAGTGGAGATGACCTGCGCGACTTCGTGAAGCGCGGCGGCAAGGTGTTGGTGATGAAGCAGGAGGGCGAATTCGACACCTCCTGGTTGCCGACCCGGGTGGAGATGCTCGGCGACAGCAACAATTCTCCGCAGTACCTCTCCCCGAGCTACACCTACTGCGACGGCATGAACATCAATCTGGAACGGGCTGACCACAAGGTCTTCAAGGGGCTCGACCGCTACAATTTCCGCCTCTGGTCGGACTATACCGGATTTGACGAGAGTCAGGCGGGATTCCCGCGCATCTATCCTGTCAGCAGGGGATTCTCTCTGCGCAAGGCGGATATCGGCAAGGTCGCGGTACTGGCCAACTACAGCCGGAATCTCTCCGGCACGGCGCTCTGCGAACTCTTCGAGGGCGAAGGCTCCGTGCTGCTCTCCGGCTTCGACCTCTCATCGCGTCTGGGCCTCGACCCGATAGCCGACAGGTTCTATGCCAATATCCTCTCATACCTCTGCTCGGATGAGACCGATGAGGCATATCGCGAAATCTCCGACGAGATAATCTGGGGCGACTACGCCTCCGAGCGCGGTGTCGCTACCGGTGCCAACAACGGATTGCTGCTCAATACTTTCCCTATTGTCCCCGCAGATCAGCAGAAGCGCTGGCCGCTCAAGGTCGACAATAGAGGTTACCAATATGTGGGCTCCTACGGCGGCTGGAACTCCCGTCCGGGAATCCAGTATGTGCCTAAGGGGCGCCGTCCGTTCGCTCCTTACGACTATACCCCCGGTGGCAGCGACACGCTCGCTCCTGAGGACGAGGGTCGCGGCGAGGGCCATGTCGCCATCAAACTGCCAGCTGACCGCCGGTATATGTACACGACTCTCTGGAATCCTTACTCCGAGAACGCCAGCCTTACCATCTCCATCAACGGGGAGGGAGTGTCGGAGGTGAACATTCCGTCCGGCGAGACCATCACAGTCGAGTCTTCGCTCCCGCACCCTGTCGGGGATGCCAACAGGCTTAAACTCTCGTTCGCCGGTTCGCGCTACTGCGTGATACTCAAGTCCGAATTCAGCGCTGTCCGCAAGGTTCAGCCTGCCCCTGACCGTACCAATGTGTTCAGAGGGGCGGAGGTCTATTCCTCCGGCAGCCGCAAGGGGTTCCCGGGCAGCCTTGCCGTGGACGGAAGATATACCCGCGACTCGCGCTGGATCTCCTCCGAGGACTATCCGCACCTGCTGGAAGTCTCCCTCAAAAACTACTGCGAGGTCGATTCCGTCGTGATTGTCACCGGTATCCCGGAAGCGGAGAAAGAGCCGCACGAGAGGCACCAGCGTGCGGGTTACTGGAATGTCAAGAATTTCATCATCCAGTACTGGGACGATGCCAACTGGACCGATCTTGACGAAACCTATACCACCGAGAACCGTCTGGACACCGTCTCGTTCCACCTTTCCAGACCGGTCACTTCCTGCCGTTTCCGCCTCAAGTCCACCGACGGCGAGGCAGTCAGAATCATTGAATTCGAAGGTTGGGGCAGGGAACTGGAGTCTATGCCGGCACCGTCTGTCAAACGCGGCCCGGAACTCGGCAAGGCTTCCCGCTCAATCGCAGTCAAGGTTCTTCCCCGTACGGAGGGCAAGACGATGAAGTATGTGGGATATAATCAGGGCTATTATGTGCCCGGGAGCAATGTCAGCTCCTGGATTGAGTATTCAGGGGTCAATTCAGTCCGCCTCTGGACGGAATCCGACACCTATCTCAAGAACGACTGGATCGACATGGAATCCAGCCCGGCGGGCGAAGAAGAGTTCTCCCGTCTCAAGGCGGCCCTCTCCTCCAATCCGGAAGGGAGCGGTTTTATCAACTGGGGAGCCATAGCAGCCCAGGCCGACAAGGTGGTCTATTCCACCAACTCGATGTCGCTCAACTACGCTCTTGACGAACTCCACGCGATGGGGGTGGATGTCCTCCTGCAATGCGGATTCGGGAAGAGCCGCTACAATACTTCCTGGACCAACAAGTGGCAGCTCTGGCAGAAGTACTACGCTCTCGCGTTCTACGCCGCGAGGCGTGCGGACGTGGAGATGTATGCGATGAAGAACGAGCCCAACCACAAGAACGCCGGTCCAATGTCTCTGTCGCTCTACATCGAGCTTATGAAAGTCTGCTCCGATGCCGTGCACACTGCCATCAAGGATGTCAACCGGATTTACGGCAAATCGCTGGAGGCCAAATTTATAGGCCCTGTAACCGCCGGTACCAACACCGACTGGTGGGCTGCGGTTGCGGCAACTCCAGGCTATGTAGACCTCTTCTCCACCCATTCCTACAACATCCCTGCGTCCGGCTACATCGGCCGCACATCGATGATTTCGTCCATCCTGCGCGACAACAGCCCTCAAGGCCGTGCTCTGCCGATCATCTACACAGAAATCGGGCGCTGGATGAATGCCTATCTGATTGACAAGGATGAGACCATGGATTCGCCGTCGCTATTCTCCGAATGGGCGGGAATCTACACCCGGAATATGCTTGAGGGCGCGTACGGGATGTGGGCGTTCAAGTTTGCCAACACGGCAAGTTCCACCTATCCGCGCGGAATCAAGTCCGGACATCATTATATATGGAAGGGCACGCGTTTCGCCGAGGATGCCCTGGACAACATCGCCCTCGGCTGCAGCGTCAGCGCTTCGGCTTCCGACTCCGGTCACCCCTCTTTCAATGTGGTGGACGGCGACAAGTCTGACTCTTCGTCCTGGATTTGCAGCGCTGACGGAGTCAAGACCCTCACCCTCTCGCTCGGAGAGGAACGCAGGATCGGAGGGCTCTCCATCTACACCGGCTCGGAGGGCGGAGTGTTCACAGCCCCGGACAGGGCCCGCAATTTCAGTCTCGAAGCTTTCCGTTCCGGCAGCTGGGAGAAAGTCCCTGCGGTCGAGGAGGCGGACAACAAATACGCCCACGTCTGGTACCTCTTCGATGAGCCGCTGTCCGCTTCGCAGCTCAGGCTCACATTCAGCGACGAGGGAAAATGTATCGTCCGCGAGGTCAAAGTCTACGGCGAGGTCGATCCGTCGCTTGTCGAGCGGAACTGCTACGATGTCGCCGGCACGCAGCGCACCGCCCAGGTGGTGAGACTCTTCGCCAAGGGATTCAAGGACGAGCGTCCTCTGCTCGCACTTGAGCAGGATTCTTGGAATCCTGCTGTGGATGTGTGCGCGTCGGTCGATTCGCTCGCCGGCAAGGCATATCTCTGGCTTGTCAACCGCGACGGCGGAGATGTCAGCCTCAGTATAGATCTCTCCTCCCTCGGCTGCGAGGGCAGAAGCCAGTTGATCCGCGAGGAGGTGAGCGCCGTCGCATACGGTGATGCCGAGCTTCTCCGCACCGACAGGCATTCCGTCCTGCACCTTGGCCTGCGCCCGCAGTCGGTGTCTTTGGTCACAGTGCCTCTCGGAAGGGTTGCTGTAAAGAAGACCAGGGCGGACCATGTGTCCGCCATTGAGGCCCCGGACGCTTATTCGTCCGGAAAGGCTAGTGCCGCCATTGTGCATTTCAAGAAATTCGACTCTGAGGCCGCAGGCTGCCTGCTTGGCTTCAACGCACGGACCGATGGCGGCCAGGAGGCACGATACCACGTCTATGTCCGGCCGGGCGGCAAGTACTCCGGCGGAGAGATTGAAGGTCTGGATGTCCGGCACCACAGGGTCACGGGCACGTCGTGGAAAGTAGCTGGCGAAGTGCTTCTCGGAGCCGACATTGAGGCCAAGTGGCTTGATGTGAGCGCGCAGCTGCGGGGAATGCCTGCCTCTCCGGAGGGAGTGAACTTCCTGATAATAAGGGAACTCAGAGACCCGAGCGATGGGCTTGAGACTGCCGTCCGGCTCGACGGCGCTCCGCAGCTCTACCAATTGAGATAATTAACCAACAAATAACACACAACTGAGATGAAAAAAATCGCTATCATTCTATCCGTCGCTCTGACCGCTCTTGCCTGCCTTTGCGCATGCAGTGAGAAGGTACAGACTTCCACTCAGCAGCAGGAACTTACCCCTGCTACTCTGGCAGTCAGTCCATCGGAGATTTCGATTGAGAAGCTGGAAGGCAGTACAGGTACTGCCGATATCACTTCCGACAGTGAAGTGCTCTCCGCCAGCGTTGACTTCCCGTACCGGAGCTGGCTCGGTGCGACTGTTGAGGGTACAGTGCTGAAAGTAAAAGCATTGACCGCCAACACGGCGGCCGCCGTCCGGGTGGGCGAGATCATTGTCTATGCCGGCGAAGGCATCAACACCGTCTCCACCCGCGTCAAGGTCACCCAGGCGCTTGAGGATGCGGTCGAGCCTACCCTGTCCTGTGACAGGTCCGAGGTTACCATCGCGAGTGCCCTCAACAGCTTCGCGATAGTCAATGTGACGACCAATATGGATGAGTTCACTGCGAGCGTAGCCGATGACGGCAAAGACTGGCTGCTTGCTTCCATCGAGGGTACGGCGCTGACTCTCAAGGCCTCTTCAGCCAACGAGGCTTCCTCGGAGCGCAGTACCACGGTTGAACTCAAGGCCGGAATGAACGGCAGGTTCGCCACATTGGTCATCAGCGTCAAGCAGAGTGCCAAGAGCCTTGCCATAGGCGATATCGTCAATGGCGGAGTACTCTTCTGGATCTCTGAGGACGGCAAGACCGGCAAGGTCCTCGCGGGACCTCGCGGCGAAGGCAAGGCATATTGCACCGACAAGACTACCGCTACCGGCGATGGCGGCACGCAGGCCGCTACTGATCGTGAGAACGGCAGGGTTAACGTCGCTGTGTTGAAGTCTGTCGACGCCTCTCTGGACAAGTTCCCTGCTGCGCAGTATTGTGAGACCATGGCTCCTGCCGGAGAATGGTATCTCCCTGCGATCGAGGAGCTCACCGCTATATTCAAGGCCTACAACGGAACCACGATCGATGGTGCCACTGTAGACAACCCGGGGAAGATTTCAGCCGAGGAGAAGGCCGCCAGAGCCCTCTTCGACGCGGCTGTCCTCTCTCTGCCGGGCGGAGTTGTCCTCAATGCCAAGGATGAGTCCACTGCAGGTGACAGCGCATTCTCCAGCACGGAGGCGAGCCTTGACAAGGCCTATTATGTCCGCTTCGGCAAGGCACTCTGCGACAAGGCGGTCAAGAACGGCACCGCCCGCACCACACGTTGCATCAGAACCGTAAATCTCAACTAATTATGAACAAGACATACAAAACTCTGGGGGGAGAGTATCAGACCCCCGACTGCGAAGTGGTACGCCTCATCTGCAACGGGGCCGTCATTATGGCAAGCGGGGGCAGCCTCTCAGGCTCTATTGATGACTGGCTCGATGACGGGCAGGACACTCTTCCATTCTAATTGCTGTTGCCGTATGAAGAATACACTCCTTACTTCCGGAATAGCGCTTGCAGCGGCGCTTTCCCTTGTGGGCTGTTCCAAAGAGCCGGGCGCGGTGGCCGTTCCCGACGGTGCTCCGTTCGAGGTCTCAACCTTGATCACCAAGACCGCCAATGACGGTATCCACACCACCTGGGCCGCAGATGATGCCATCAGCCTATACCACGCCGTCTCCGGGAGCGCAGACTATAAGTCCGACGGCGAGTTCAAGGTGGACGCTGCCCTGTCGGGCAAGTTCAGCGGAACTCTCAGCGAAAGCCTTGCTCCTGCCGGAACATACGACTGGTATGCTCTCTATCCATACACCGCCGATGCACTGACCCCTGCATCCTCCGCAGCTGGCGGCATCACGGTGGGCGGGCTCACCCAGACCCAGACCGGCAACGGCTCAAGCGCTCATCTGAGCGGTGAAGCCTGCCCGCTCTACGGTATCGCCAAGGCAGTCGGCGCTTCCGCGACCCCGTCGCTTGAGATGAAGAATCTCTCTTCAGTGATCCGCGTGAACGTGACCAACAACGGCACCAGCCCTCTGACGGTCAAGAGTGTCTCATTCACCTCTTCCGAGGACATTGTGGGGACATATTATGTTGACTATACCGGCGGCGTACCTGCCTATGTCAAGACCTCCGATTCAGAGGTCAGCAACACCGCAATGCTCAGAGTGAAGAATGGCGAGGAAATCGCTGTCGGCAAGTCCGCCCAGTTCTATATCGCCATCAAGCCTCATACCGCTCCTGCGGGCACAGTCCTTAAGCTCAGAGTCAACGGCACGGAGAACAGCTACACCCTCACTTCCGCAAGGACTTTTGCGGCAGGCAAGATGGCCTCCGCCTCCATCAGCGTCAAGGGCTACGCCCTTCTCGACATCGTGGAGAACGGAGTGCTCTTCTGGATCTCCGAGGACGGCAAGACCGACAAGGTCATGGCAGGACCGAGAGCGGAGGGCAAGGCATACAGCACGGAACAGACAGTGACAGGCGCCACTAATGCTCAGGACGGCAAAGCCAATGTCGCGATCTTCAAGACCTTGGATCCGAGCCTCGACAAGTATCCGGCAGCGAAGTTCTGCGATGAACTCTCTTCCACTGTGGCGGGGGAATGGTATCTTCCTGCAAGCGAAGAGCTCAAATCCATCTTCAAGATCTACAATGGCACGCCAACGGTGGACGGTGCGACCAATGCTGTTCCGGATGGTATTTCGGATGTTGAAAAAGCCGCAAGGGCGGCTTTCGATATCGCTGTCATGTCTCTGGACGGAGGGGTGAAACTCAACACCGCAGCCGGATCGGCCAACGGTGACAGCGCATTCTCCAGCACGGAGAAAAGTGCCAAAGAAGCCATCTATGTCCGATTCGGGAAGCGTGCCGCTGCGTCGGCCACCAAGACCGGCACCGCCCGCCCGGCCCGCTGCATAAAGGTGGTAAACCTCAAATAAGTAGTTGTTCCATTTCCATTCCACGATTCAGCCAATTCGGCGGGCTGCCGGAATTGGCTGAATTTTTAGTAAATTTACACCCATATGCCGCGCATGATTATAGCACTGATAACTTCGATGCTGCTGTTCTGCTCTATCTCCAGCGGAGCCGACAACTTCACCGTGTTTTCGCATCTGGGCTCCAGCGAGGGTCTGTCCAACGACAACATAACCAGCATCTATCAGGACGAGTTCGGGATGGTCTGGATAGGGACCAACGACGGGCTCAACCGCTATGACGGGCAGAGGGTCGAGGTCCTGCGCCCGGTGCCTGGCGACAGCACGAGCATATTCAACAACAACATCAAGTGCATCTGCGGCGACCGCAAGGGCAAGATCTATGTCATCAGCAAGTTCGCTCTCGACGAATATGACATCTCAACCGAGAAGTTCCGCCACATCCGCAAGGGGGGAATGCTGTACATCTGCTGCAACCGCGGCAGGCTCTGGGCGGCCTCGCGCAGGACGGTCTATAAGCTTGTGAACGGTTCTCTTGAGGAGTTCTGCAGCCTAGACGACTACAGCGACATCACCTCCATCCTCGAGCTCTCCGACGGACGGGTGCTGATCGCCACCGAGGCCGACGGAGCGTTCGCCGTCGACGAGAACCGCAAGATGAGCCGCTTCCTGGAGGGTACATACGTATCGGGACTGCTTGAGGACTCCAAGCACAACCTCTGGTTCTGCACCAGGTATCAAGGTCTGTTCAAGCTCTCGTCCAACAATCTGATGAGCTCCTACCGGCACGGTGCGGACCCCGGCACAATCAGCGACGACTATGTCCGCACCCTCTGTGAAGACCCTTATGGGCGCTACTGGATAGGGACATTCAACGGCCTCTGCGTCCTTGACCCCGACACCCGCGTCATCAAGCGGATAGACCGTGGCAGCCTGCCATCCTCCTCTATCTGGGACATCATCTGCGACCGCGACGGCGCCATGTGGGTGGGTTCGCGTTATGGCGGCATCAGCATCTGGTCCAAGAACCTCGACATCTTTGACAGCTACAACTTCTACGGCGACATCGCCGAGGACTCGCGGGGAGGTCTTTTCGTGGCCTCCGAGGACAACAAGCTCATCCATTACGACCCGTTCACCCGCAGGACGGAGACCATCGACGCCTTGAGTGAATACGGATTCAAGTCCCTCTGCTTCGACAAGTTCCGCGGCGTCCTCTGGATAGGTACTCTACGCGGCGGACTGTTCTCGATGGACCGCAGAGGGGGCATCACCTCCTACCGCCACAACGAGGACGACCCGGCCGCCATCCCGAGCGAGCACATCCACAAGATAATCCCCTATGGGACGGATTCTCTGATAGTCGCCACCAAGCGCGGAATCGTGATGTTCAGTCCCGCGTCCGGACGCTGCCGCAAGCTCTTCGAGGGGACAGGAGCGGAGAGAAAGTATGTCTCTGACATTATGGTGGACGACTCGCTCCGCTGCTGGACTGCTCTCTCCGGTTGTGTGTGCAGGACCGACCCCGCGACGGGGGAGACCCGCGAGTACTTCGTGGGCGGCTCGGTGCCGGAGCTTGGCACGAGCAACATCCAGACCATTTTCCAGGACTGTGACTCGCAGATTTATCTCGGCTCGACTGGACGCGGGCTCTTCGTCTACAGGCCCGGCGACGAGACTTTTACCTGTATCAACACTCATAACAGCACCCTCCCCAACGACTACATCGTTGATATCGGCAGGAGTCCGGCTGGCTATCTGCTGATTGTGACCAACAAAGGTCTGACCCGTTACGACAGTGTCAACGGCGTCTTCCTCAACTACAATCAAGACAACGGTTACCCGATTCCCAATACCAATGCCTACGGCGTGTTCGTGGCCTCAGACGCCCATATCTACCTCTCAAGTTTCGGGCAGACCCTCTCCTTCTACGAGAACGATCTCGTGGTGCCGGAGAGGGACAGCGACATCCGCTTCGTCTCGCTGACCGTCGACAACCGGCGCGTGCATCCTGGCGACGGCTCCGGGATTCTTCGAGAGTCGCTTCTGTATCAAGACAATATAGTCATACCTGCGGGGCACAATGTTTTCTCGGTGGGATGTTCGCCGATTTCATATACCTCCGGTGTGGGCGAGAAGTTCGAGTATCGTCTCAACGGCTTCGATGACAAATGGATTGAGGGTGACCTCAAAACCCCGCTTACCTACACCAACCTGCCTCCGCGCAGCTACTCTCTTGAAGCCCGGCTAGTGGACCGGCAGACGCTCAAGGAAATCTCGCATAGGGTGCTCCACATCCAGATTCGGCCTCATTTCTATCAGACTGTATGGTTTTTCCTCTTGCTGTTCGCGGCGGCAGTCGCGTTTGCGCTGTTCTGCTTCAATACATACGCTTCCCGCCTGAGGCTCAATTCCTCCCTCGAGCAGGAGAAGCTTGAGAAGAAGAAAATCCAGGAGCTCAACAGCGCCAAGATGCAGTTCTTTACCTATATTTCCCACGAGATACGCACCCCGGTCACGCTGATGACGAGTTCTGTGGAAAGCCTGCTCTCGCAGGGGGGACAGGTCCCGGGGATGTATGCCAAACTCAAGGGCCTCAGGGATAATCTCGGCAAGGTCACCACGCTCATCAACGAGCTTCTCGACTTCCGCAAGCAGGAGAGCGGTGTGGCAGGACAGAAGTTCTCCGAAAACGACATCGTCCTCCATCTCGCCAAGACCGAGACCTGCTTCCGCGAATACGCCCAGCAGAGGGACATAGAGCTCACGTTCTCCAACCTCACCGGCCGTCGGTCCCTGCCGCTCTGGTACGATTACGATCAGATTGACAAGGTGCTGACAAATCTCCTCTCCAATGCGTTCAAGCATACCGGCAAGTGCGACTGCATCACACTTGAACTCTCCGAAGGCGGAGGGCGTGTGACGGTCAAGGTGACGGACAGCGGGGAGGGGATTGAACCTATCTATCAGAAGATGATTTTCGAGCCTTTCGGACAGGTTCCAGGCAAGGGCGGAGAGGCTCTCGGAACCGGTCTGGGACTCGCACTCTGCCGCAAGATAGTCGAGGCGCACAAGGGGAGCATCAGCGTCGAGAGCGCCCCAGGCCAGGGCGCGACGTTCGCTTTCAGCCTGCCTGAAGGCTGCGGGCATATCCCGGCAGGGATGAGGTGCGTGCGTGCGGATGAGGATCGGGTCAACTCTCAGGAACTCAGTTGTATAGACTCTGACTTTGTCGAGGAGGTAAAGGCCTCGCAGGCTAAGGCCGGGCTGGGCAGGGTCAGGATGCTGATAGTTGAGGATAACGATGAACTGCGTGCTTCCCTCGCCGACCTTTTCGAGCCGTACTTCACTGTCACTCTGGCTGTCGACGGGCTGGATGCGATAGAGAAGATTGAGCATTCGCATCCGGATATCATCCTGAGCGACCTGATGATGCCGAACCTCGACGGCAACGAGCTCTGCTCGCGCGTCAAGAACAATATCGAGACGAGCCACATCCCGTTCGTGCTGCTCACCGCCAAGGTGTCGGTGGAGGCCGAGCTGGAGGGATTCATCAACGGTGCGGATGATTACATAGCCAAGCCGTTCAACGTCAAAGTATTGGTGCGCAAATGCGTCAACCTCGTCAATTCCAGGGCTATGCTGCAGCGCAAGTTCCTCTTTTCCGCCAATATGGAGTCCAACGAACTCGTCGGCGACAACGACATCGACCGGCAGTTTATGGACAAGGCGATGAAGATAATCGACGAGCATCTCTCCGACTCGGAGTTCGATATCGATGTTTTTGCCCGCGAGATGGCGATGGGAAGGACCAATTTCTTTATGAAGATCAAGGGGATGACCGGGCAGACTCCGAGCCGCTTCATCAGCGGCATGCGGCTCAAGAAGTCGCTTGCCCTCCTCGACGGGCAGCCTCAGCTCACCATCAGCGAGGTGGCTTATATGGTCGGTTTCACATCTCCGAGTTACTTCATCAAGTCGTTCCGTGAACTCTACGGCTTCACCCCGTCCGCTTACAAATCCCGCAAGCAGTCCTCATCAGATGACTGGTAGAGCGAACGCTCTGCCCGTACAGTTCTCCCAAGATTGCCGGCTGGCGCCGTGCTGGGCGGGCGCGGCGCGGAACATCGCGGCACCGTGGAACCTTGCGGCACCGTGGAACCTTGCGGCGCCGTGGAATCTTTGCCGTGCCGTGGAATCTCTGCCGACGCGTGGAACCTCGCGGCACCGTGGAACATTGCCGTGCGCACCAGGGGCGTTTTCACTCACCGTGATGATTTTCAGAAGCCCGCGTGCGCAGAAAGGGACCTGGTGCGCACGGTGAGTCAACCATTTTCGGGTAAATACAAATAGCTTGTGGCTGATTCGTGGCTTACCATGATACACGCCTTCGCAGTTTGCGATTGAACATAACTTGACCAGATTGTGATAGCCGGTAAGATTCTTGGCCAGCAGAATCAAATGGAAGGTTTCCCGGTGCTTGTCGTCCCTCAGCGTGTGGTCATAATGGTCGGTAATCCAGAACTCACAGCCTACAACCGGCTTCACCTCTGGGTATTGTTCTGCTGCCGAAAGGAATTCCGGGACGCCGGATAGCGTGCCGTGGTCAGTAATGGCGAGGCCGGGCATTCCGTTATGCCATGCGTATGGGAACATTTCCCGGATCTTCGCAATTCCGTCGATGGAGTATTCCGTGTGTGCGTGTAAGTGTACAAAAGCCATGGCGTTATCTTGTTTATTATGCTGCAAAGAAAGGCAATCTGACTACCAAATACTGGCAGGCGGCAAGTTGTTTCAACCCGGCTTTAGTAAGCGGCAAAAAATAAGTTGCCGCAGATTTGGCAAAGATTTTTGTGGATAGATTTCTTTTTGAAGAAGGAGTGTGCCGGTGGCACATGACTGATGAAAAAAGGAATATTGGCCAAAAAGATTGCCAAAGGTGATGCAACTTATTTTTTAACGATTACTTACTGTCCCGGAGCAGATTTTACTCTGTGGGAAAACTCTCTACGGGCGGCGCATGGTTTTCAGCAAAAAAGTGATAATGTTCATTATTTTTGCACTCAATAATAAAGGTACTGATATATGGCAAAGAACTATTTTGACTGGAACGTTTGGTTGATTGATGTCATCGACCGTCACGGGCATATCTCTTTCAAGGACATCAGGAATATGATTGCCAACTACTGATTATGAAAGACTTCGCGGCAATTGATTTCGAGACCGCCAACGAGTGCCGGTCAAGCGTGTGCAGCGTGGGTGTGGTGATTGTACGCAGCGGCCAGATTGTGGACTCATTCTACAGTCTGATTCACCCGGAGCCGGAATACTATAAGTGGTTCTGTCAGCGGGTTCACGGGTTGTCTGAAGAGGACACGGAAGACGCTCCGGTGTTCCCGTATGTGTGGGAGAAGATAGCTCCGATGATTGAGGGGCTGCCGCTTGTGGCCCACAATAGCCCCTTCGACGAAGGATGCCTGAAAGAGGTGTTCAGGGTATATCAGATGGACTATCCGGACTATGAGTTTTACGACACCCTCACAGCTTCCCGTAAGCATTACGGATGCAGATTGCCGGACCACCAGTTGCAGACCGTGGCGGCCGCCTGCGGCTATGACCTGACCGCCCACCACCATGCCCTGGCCGACGCGGAAGCCTGTGCCCATATAGCGATTAAGCTTCTGGGGATTTAGTTGGTCGGAAAACAATCCCGATATTTGTCGGTTTTTATTTCCGATAATTTCCGGAAAAATTTTCCAACAATCTCCGGCTTTTTGTATCTTTGCATTCAAAGACATAGGATATGGGTACATACAAACCAAGAATAGCCGACTCTGTCCTTGCGAGAAAACTCGCCGGTAAGGGGGCCGTTCTCATTGAAGGCCCCAAGTGGTGCGGCAAGACGACTACCGCCGAACAGCAGGCGGGGAGTGTCATCTATATGGATGACCCCAAGAAGGTGAAAGAAAACCTCCTCAAGGCGGATCTGGCTCCTCAGGAGCTGCTGGAAGGAGAGCATCCGCGTTTGCTTGACGAGTGGCAGATAGCCCCGCAACTTTGGGATACCATCCGATTTGATGTGGACCATCGTCCCGGTAACGGCCATTACATCCTGACTGGCTCATCTGTTCCCGTTGAGGAGGAGGAAGACGAAGAAAAGCAGGAAGAGAACAAGAGGATGCGCCATTCCGGTACTGGCCGGTACGGCTGGGTGAAGATGCGCCCGATGGCGCTCTATGAATCCGGTGAATCCAATGGTGCCATCAGTCTGAAGGAACTCTTCAATGCACCGGAGAAGGTCTATGCCAAGAGCAATCTTTCCCGTGAAGACCTTGCCTTCGTCCTCTGCCGTGGCGGCTGGCCGGCCGCGATAGACTTGGAAAGGGACATTGCCCTGGACCAGGCTTTCGACTATGTGGATTCCGTGGCCAAGAAGGATATGAACCGCGTGGTGGACAAGGTCCGCCGCAATCCGGAGCGTGTGCGCCAGCTCATGCGTTCTTATGCCAGGAACCTGGCTTCCCAGGCCCCATACGAAACCATTGCTGCAGACATGCAGGCCAACGAACCCAAGGGAATGGATGCGGAAACCGTCTCTGCCTATATTGATGCGCTTCGAAAACTCTTTGTGGTTGAGGAATCCAAGGCCTGGAATCCCAATCTCCGTTCCAAGACCGCCATCCGTACCACCAATACCAGATACTACTCTGATCCGTCCATCGGGACTGCCGCCCTGGGCATTGGCCCCGGAGACTTGTTGTCGGATTTCAACACTTTCGGCCTTCACTTTGAGGGACTGGCCGTGCGAGACCTCCGGACCTATGCGTCCGGCCTGCTGGGAGAAGTCTATCACTATCGCGATTCTGAAGGATTGGAATGTGATGCCATCGTCCATCTGCGTGACGGCAGCTACGGCCTCATCGAGATCAAGATTGGCGGAGAGAGCCTCATCAACGAAGGTGCACAGACGCTCATCAAGCTCCGGAACAAGATTGACCCTACCAAGATGAAGAATCCGTCTTTCCTGATGGTTCTCGTGGGCATCGGAGAGATAGCGTACCGCCGCGAAGACGGCGTGTACGTGGTCCCGATAGGGTGCCTGAAGGACTAAAGACCTGGACAATAAAGGATGCCGTCGACGTGAAGGTCAACAAGGGATTGTTGGCCTTCTTTGGTGAGGAGGAAGGCGCTGTCGGGGGCATGAATAGGTTTTCGGTGAGGGCAGGATGCGGCGGGGCGCTCACTCCTTGTCGATGAGCGGGTTTTTCTCAACGGTCCATCCTTCACGGCGTGAAAGGCCGCAGTCTGGTCCCTGGAAGAATTTCGCCGCTTCGGTGTCGCCCTTGAGCCGCCACTCCAGCCATGCCAGGGCAGGGATTGTGAACTCGCCTCCGTGAGGCTGGGCGTATGTGCCGGCGTGTCCGACCGGATAGTTGGCTGCAAAGGCCGGAACCTTGACGAGTCTGTGGAAGTCGTCCATGCCGTTCTCATAGGCGATGTCCTCCGGTCCTCCAAGAATATAGATGACAGGCACTTTGATGTCCTGCAGCCTGTCTTTGAGCGGCATCGGCATGTTCGGTACAGCACCTGAAGCATCGATGAAAAGGCCGCTGTTGCAGATCATGATGGTCTTGAGCCTCGGATCGGCTGAATTGTCCAGGGTCTGGAGACCTCCGCAGGACATTCCCGCGGCAGCGATGGCATTGACATCGATTCTATTGTAGTAAGGGCTGTTTTTGTCGCCGTTCTGTGCGATGGCCCAGTCGATGGACTCGAGCTGCTGGTCGGAAGTGGACATCGGGCCCCGGTAATGCTCTTCCGTCATCGGAATATAGCCTGTGGCGACGACAAGGAATCCGTGGGATGCAATCTCGTTGAGGAACAGCATGTGTTCCCACGGGGAATTGTTGCAGGCCCCGTTTCCCCACACCAGGACGGGCAGCGAGTTCTTTTTCCCGAAAGGTGAGAGGTCTGAGGGAACAAAGACGGTATGGGCTTCCAGGTCCGGAGCCTCCAGCATCAGGGCTTTGTATGGGCCGGTGCCTCCATCTTCGAGGACACGTGACCGGGTGGCAGGTGGAACAACTGGGCCGGAGTGGCATGCCGTCATCAGCGTCAGGACGCAGAGAGTGGTAAGAAATCCTGTTTTCATGTGGAATGTATGTTTTTACGAAGATAGGAAGTTCTTTTTGAAAAAACACAGGTGCCTTTGGAATCCGTCCTTTCCGTGTTATTATTTGTCTTGTATGGCGGACTTCCTCTGACTGAAATCCGCGACCTTTGCACAAACGTAACCATGTATGAAAAGTTTTAAACATCTATTGATTGCCGCAGTGCTCTTGCCTTGCGGACTGTCTGCCCAGGAGACGATTTCTCTGGACGGGGAATGGTCCTTTTGGACGCCTGATCATCCGCAGACAACTGTCAATGTCCCTCATACTTTCAATGTGATGGACGGTTTGGAGTCGTATGCCGGGAAGGCTTTCTACAGCAGAGAAGTGCCTGTCGGTCCGCAACAGAAAGGGAAAAAGTTGCGTGTGCAGTTCAACGGCGTCTTCCACGATGCTGTCGTCTATGTGAATGGGCAGAAAGCGGGAGAACACCTGAATGCCGGATACACACCATTCAGCTTCGACATCACTCCTTTCATCGATTATTCACCTGGAGCGCGGAATGAGATGCTTGTCGAATGCGACAACAGTTACTCCGAAGATAATCTCCCCTGTGGCAGCCGTTTTGACTGGGCCAACGACGGCGGCATATACCGAAGCGTGTCGCTTCATACAAGCGGAGCCCACAGCCTGAGATATGTCCATGTGACACCGCAGATTGACCTGCAGGACAGTACGGCGCTTGCGCAGTTCAGCATCCGGTTGTGGGAACCGGAAATCAGAAAAGCTGACTTCCGGTTCCGGGTCACTGAGAACCGGACAGACCGGACTCTGTTTGCTCAAGCTCGGTCGTTGAGGCGGACCCGGGAGGGGACGTTCGACGTCGCGTTCGATTGCGGAAAGGTCGAATTATGGCATTTCGACAATCCGGCCCTATATTCGTTCCAGGTTGAACTGCTGGATGGAAAAGCGGTCTCCGATGTCAAGGAAGAGAATTTCGGTTTCCGGACTGTCACGATTGACGGAGATCAACTGCTCTTGAACGGTGAACCGGTCCGTTTGCCTGGAATCGAAAACATGCCCGGATCCAATCCGGATTTCGGTATGGCCGAATCATATGCGTATATGGAGAAAACGGTCGGGAGGATGAAGGATCTGAACTGCACCATCACCCGTTTCCACTGGGCTCAGGATGATTACCGTCTGTCCCTGATGGATGAAAAGGGGATTCTGGTCCAGGAAGAGATCTCCTGGTGGCAAAGACCGTCCGGGGAACTGACGCCTGCGCAGATGGAAACAGCCAAGCGGCAGATTGCAGAACTTGTAGAAGCGCATTACAACCATCCATGTTTGTTTGCTTGGGGCATGAGCAACGAGGTGGATGATAACCGTAAAGATCTTGTTGAACTAGGTGCTTTCACAAGGTCGTTGGATCCCGTGCGGATAGTGGATGCGGTATCCAACTCCATCTGGGAAAAATTGGAAAATGATCCTGCTCTGGTACTTGATCTCCCTACGTGGAATGAGTACATGGGAACCTGGCATGCTGACAGCCGGGAAGACCTCCTGACAAGCATGCCGGAGGTGGAGAAGGTACTGAACGGGAGACCTCTGCTGATTACCGAGCACGGACTGTGCGAACCGGCCTTTACTGGAGGTGATGCCCGCCGTGTGGATGAAATGATCTTCCATATCAGCGAGTGGAAGAAACATCCTTTTATCTGCGGGTACATTTATTTCAGTTTGGAGGATTACCGCACACACATGGGGGAGGAAGGTGTCGGCCGGAACGCGGTACGGCGCCATGGCGTTTGTGACAAGAGGCTCGAACCGAAGGCCTCTTACTATGTTCTCCGCCAGATCATGTCTCCTGTTGCCGTAAGCAAGGTGCGCAAGACGGATTCAGGCATGGACTCCATCATGTGCCGTGATGCGGAAGTGACACTTCAGGTATCTGATGACATCCCGTCCTACACGTTGCGGGGTTATTCTGTCCGATATCTCACCAAACAAGGTGAAACCATGCGAATCCACCTTCCTGACCTTGCTCCAGGCGTACAGCATGAGATGATTCTGCGGGACTTGAATGATGGGTTCAACTTCGATATCCTCCGCCCGGACGGGAGCGCGCTTCTGAGTTACTGATCCCGTGTTTTCCGTCATCAGTGTTTTTCCTTGGAAGATTTCATGTATTCGGATGGGGTCATCTTGTACATGGCCGCGAAGGCGCGGGTAAAGTAGGAAGCGTTGGAGAAGCCTACCGAATACATGACTTCCGAGACGGTGAAGTTGCCGGTCTGCAATAGCAGGGCCGCTTTTTTGAGGCGGATTGAACGTATGTATTCGACCGCTGACATGCCGGTGAACTGCTTGACCTTCCGGTAGAGCTGCTTGTCGTTGAATCCGCCCATCTCGCATAGCCGTCCGACGGACAAGGTCGAATCGTCAAGGTTATCTTCAATCAGCTGCATCACTTTTTGAAGGAACCGTTCGTCCTGAGAGGCGCTTCTCTGGACGGACGGATTGGAAATCATCTCCATCCGGATTTTTTGCTCCATCCGTTTCTTCCCGGAGAGTAACTGGTGGACTCTGGCTGTGAGAGTCTGCGGGTCGAAAGGTTTGGGCAGGAAGATGTCTATATTGAGGTCAATGCTCTTCTGTTCGGTTTCAGCATCGTCCTTTGCGGTCAGCAGAATGATGGGGATGGTGCTCAGAGGGCCGTAGGCGCATATCTGCCTGCACATTTCCAGTCCGTCCATCACCGGCATCAGAACATCCGAGATTATGAGGTCAGGAAGGACATCTTTGCACAGCTTGAGACCGCTTTTTCCGTTATGGGAGCAGATGCATCGGAAGTCCTTTTCGAGGAGGCTTTCAATGAACTGGCAAATCTGGACATTATCATCGATGATGGCAATCAGAGGTTTGTCGGAGTTGTCCTGATCGGAGGATGCTGGCACTTCGTCCGCGGACCGGTCGGACAGGACGGGGAGCAGGAGCGTAAAAGATGTGCCCTGCCGGTCTGAATCAATGCTGACACGTCCTCCGTGCAACTCGACATATTGCTTGATTATCGACAGGCCGATGCCGGTGCTGTCATGTCCTTTCCCTTTGGTCCTGGAGGATTCGAAATAGCGTTGGAATACAAATGGAAGATCTTCGTCCGGAATGCCGACTCCGGTGTCGGAGACCTTGACTATAAGTTGTCCATCCTCAAGGCTCCGGTCAAGTGTGAGCAGGATTGATCCGCCCTCCAGCGTGTATTTACAGGCGTTGGACAGCAGATTGTTCATTATGGTCTCCATTTTTACGACATCTGCCCGGACGGGAATCCTGGGCTGGCTGCTGTCAAAGATGAATTCGTGCTGTGGAAAACTGTCCTTGAATGAGTTGAAGATGCTGCGTGCGAATTCCACGAAATCCATCTCTGTGGGAATCAGACTGGAGACGATCCCTTTCGCCTCGTTTAAGTGGTTGATGGCATGATGGATCAGTGTGCTGATTTTCATCGCGTTGTCCTGAATTATGCGCAAATCTTTGACATCAGATTCGGCGTTGGCTTCTCCAAGGAGTTTGCCGACGGGACCGATGATCAGGCTGAGCGGTGTCTTGAATTCGTGGGCGACATCCTGGAAGAAGGCTTCCTTCTGGCGGGTCTGCTCCACCAGTTCGTCCCTGCGGATCCGCTCTGTTTCCAGATTCCTCCGCATGGTGATGAATCGGATGAGACCATATATAAGTGCGCAGACAATCAGCAGATAGGCTGCCAGCATGGGCATGGAAAAATACCATGGCTGCCGTATGCGGAAAGTGACCAGTTCCGTCTTTTCAGAAGAAAAGTTCGTGTCTGACATGACGGAAATGACGTACTTTCCCGGAGATGCGGTCGTCAGGTTCAGTTTGTTGCCGTAGACGGTCCCGTCCCACGATGAAGTAGACCCGTCAATATGGCAGGAGAAACGGTGGGGCAGTTCATCGTTGAAATTGAAATCGGAAAAAGAGAAGACGAGATGGTTTTCATCATGGGCCAGATTCAGAGGCCCGGACCATGGAATTTTTTCCTGAATATGCCAGTCGTTGTTGACCTGGACACCAGTCAGACGCGGGGGAGAGGAGCGTGCCGTCATCAGCCTTTGCAGGTTGGTCAGGTCAAGTATGTCGGCGGCCCCGATTCCACCCAGAAGAACGCGTCTCCGTTTCCTGTCGTAGTCGATGCTCAGGTAGTTGCTGTATGTGTCCAGATTGAAGGCGGTCATTGTCTTCTTTTCTATGATGCGGAATCCCTCTGAAGTGCATATCCATATTTGTCCGTCTACCTCCGCCATGGAATGGATGGACAATGCCGTACCTGAATGGAGGGGCGCAACACTTGTGGACAGGCCGTCCTTCGTCCGTTTGACGCATACCGCTTTATCAACTGAAGCCAGCCAGATGTTCCCTTCCATATCGGTGGTCAGGCAGTCTGCAGACGGCATTTCAGGAATCTCGAAAGGAATGAGCTTGCCTTTGGCTGTGTCAAGCCGGAAAACGTGTTTGTCCTGCCCCAGTATCCAGATGTCGCCATGTGCATCTTTCCTGATTTGATACAGGACATCAACGTTGAGTCCGTCCTTGCGGGTGTAATGTGCAAGGATTTCGTCGCCGGCGCTCAGGTGGTAAAGGCCGTCATAGGTAGCTGCCCACATGTCTTTCAATCCCGGAATAAGGTCGTAGATCCAGTTGTGGGATCCCTTTATGATACGGGTCTTGAAAGAACCGCTTTGTTCATCGTATTGGAGATATCCTCCGTCCGTGGCTGCATATATGGCCCCGGTCTCTTTGTTTTCGACAAGGCGGTAGACTTTATTGTGCGGAATCTTGTTCCCGGTGCCGCTCATGGTAAAATGCCGTACGGTTCCATCCGTTTGCTGGAGCACGATTCCATGGGAACCTCCCAGCCAGAGCCTGTCCTTGCTGTCACGCAGTGCGGTGACATATCGGGCATTATTGATTTCCGGAAGGTCTGAAACCGGAAGAAAGACCGGGTGCTGATGCAAAGTCAGCATCCCGTTGTCAGTGGCAAACCAGATGTCCCCGCCTGTGTCCTGAAAACAGTCCCATGCAACGGAGGGATTGATCTCGCTAATGCTTCCGGTTTCGGGGTTGACAAGGAAGATTCCGCTGTCTGTTCCCGCCAGCAGTTGGCCGTTGTCATCTTTACAGAGGGTTTTGACTACGGGCATGCTGATACGGGTGCTTATCTGTTGTGTCGAAGGATTGTATTTCAGCAGTGCACCGGGAGTTCCCAACCATAGGCCGTCTTTTTCGGGAAGAATGCAAGAGACCACATGAATCCGTGCTCTATCAAGGAGCATTTCGAGCCTATGGTCGGAAGGGGAGTATCTTGCCAGTCCGCCTTCGCCCCCGAGATAGATGAAGTCATCCGCCCGGACCACGGAAAAAACGTTATCTCCGGAAATGCGTTCAGATGAATGGGTTTCCGGGTTGAACCGGTATAAACCTGAAGCGGTCCCGCAGAACAGGATATGCCCGTCTTGAATGATACTGTGCGTGTCTTTGTCGCCGAAGGCCTCGAGTTGCCCGTACGTTTTATTGACCGGGTCGAACGAAAACAGGCCGTGATCGGTTCCCAGAAGCAGACTGTCTTCCCGGACGAGAATGCATTGGATGTTCAATGGCCCTTCAGGGTATGGGTATGGGACGAGGTCGTACCCGTCGAAACTGTAAAGGCTGTTGGCACTGCCCAGCCAAGCCGGCCCGTCTGTCTCGCGGGCGATGGAACGTAGGGAAAGAAGTTCCGTCTTGCCTCTGAAATCATCGAATACATGGGCTGCCTGCCGGGCAGTCATGCTGCCGGCTTTCAGGAGCAGAAGGAATATGATGGGAATTATTCTTTTCATGTTGTTTCATGGACAGGTCTTAAATATACAAATAAAAAAACGTTCCGGAAATCGTTTTTCGTTTCGTGTCAGAATCGGTCCGTTCAGTGCTAGTACCGGACGGATAAAAATGTACCTTTGTAACACGATAACCAATTTTGAATATGAGGATAACAATAAAACTTTTTCTCTCCGGGCTTCTGGTAGCGGCGGCGCTGTCTTGCAGCCATCCTTCCGGGCGTCAGACGGAGGACTTTAATTTTGAGTGGCTTTTCCGTCTGGGGTATGATGCCTCGTGGTCTTCTCCCGGGCTTGATGATTCGGCGTGGAGGTCTCTCCGGCTCCCGCATGACTGGAGTATCGAGGGCGAGTTCTCGCCCGAGCATCCGGCCGGGGTCAACGGCGGTGCCCTCCCTGGCGGAATCGGCTGGTATCGCAAACACTTCAAGACTCCTGAAGCGGAGCGTGTCGCTGTGGAGTTTGACGGCGTTTATATGAACAGTACAGTCTGGCTCAATGGCGTCAAGATCGGGGGCCGGCCCTATGGTTACAGTTCCTTCAGCGTGGATCTGTCCGGGGCTCTGAATCCGCAAGGGGAGGACAATGTCCTTGTGGTGAAAGTGGACCATTCCAAGCAGCCGAGCGGCCGGTGGTACACGGGAAGCGGAATCTACCGGAATGTGCGTCTGGTATGCACGGGTGAGAACCGGATTGCCTACAACGGCATTTGCGTGACGGCTCCGGAAATATCGGACTCTGAGGCGGCTGTGCTGGTGCGGACCGAATTGGATGCAGCCGATCCTTCCTCCTGCACCGTTTCCCATCGCATCATGGATGCGGATGGGAGGACTGTCGCGGAAGGGACGGATGATGAAAAACTCCGTATTGTGAGGCCGCACCGTTGGGATATTACGGATCCTTACTTGTATACGGTCGAAACAGAGCTGAAAGACAAGGGTAAGGTAGTGGACAGGGTACGGACACGCATCGGCATCCGGGAGACTGAGTGGGATGTGGACAAAGGCTTCTTCCTCAATGGCCGTGCGGTCAAGTTGAACGGTGCTTGCCTGCATCATGATCTCGGCTGCATCGGCACTGCCGTGCACCGCCGCGCCTTGCAGCGTCAGCTGGAAATCCTTCAGGCGGCAGGTTTCAATGCCATACGTACGGCCCATAACATCCCTGCTTCCGAGTTGCTCGACCTCTGCGACGAAATGGGCCTGCTGGTCCTTGATGAGGCTTTCGACAAGTGGCGTGGGCGCAAGGAAGATCCCGGTTACGGTGCTTTTTTTGACGAATGGAATACGCGGGACCTGACAGATTGGGTGAAGCGTGACCGCAATCATCCGAGCGTGGTCATATGGAGCATCGGCAACGAGATAGGCGAGCAGATGGCCCGTACCGAAGAGGAACACAAGGACCATGAAGATCTCGCCCGCCATCTGGCTGATGTTATACGTGCCAACGATCCCACACGCCCGGTGACCTGCGGGTGCAACGCACCATCCAAGGACAATTGCGTGTATACTAGTGAAGCCCTGGATGTGACAGGACTGAATTACAGGGCCTATGCGTATGACTCCCTGCGGGCCTGGTTCCCGGGAAAGCCCATCCTGGCAACAGAGACTGTGTCGGCCCAGAACAGCCGGGGCATCTATTATCAGCCGTCCACCATCCTCCGTGTTCCGGGATGGAAGCCGTGGTCCGGTACACCTGAGCCTACAGGGAAGGAACTTGAGGGGCTGATTCCGAACCAATGCAGCGCCTATGATAATTCCAGGGCCCTTTGGGATTGCACGACTACTCACGAGCAGGCCTGGATTCCGATACGGGACAGGGAATGGGTGGCCGGAGGTTTCATCTGGACAGGCTTCGATTATCTGGGCGAACCTACCGCTTTCGGCTGGCCTTCCCGCAGTTCCTATTTCGGCATTGTGGATCTCGCCGGTTTCCCCAAGGACCCGTATTATATGTACCAGTCGGAATGGACGGATAAGACCATGTTGCATCTTTTCCCGCACTGGAACTGGACGGAAGGGGAAAAGGTCGATGTCTGGGCGTATTACAATAATGCCGATGAGATTGAGCTGTTCCTCAACGGGAAATCACTCGGGCGTACGTCCAAAACTCATGACCGGCTCCATGCCATCTGGCCGGAAGTGGTGTTTGAATCAGGAAAGATAGAGGCTGTTTCCTACAAGGATGGCATAGAAGTCGCCCGTGCAGTCCGGGAAACGGCCGGCCCTGCCGCCGGATTGCGTCTTACGGCAGACCGTAATACCATTGATGCGGATGGCTATGACTTGAGTTTCGTGACGGTGGAAGCGGTGGATGCCGAAGGCCGTGCTCTGCCGCAGGCTGACGCCATGCTGAATTTCCGCGTGGAAGGAGCGGGGGAACTTCTGGGAATCGATAATGGCGATGCCGCGGATACCCTCTGCATGAAGGGGTCGGTTAAGCCGCTCTTCAGCGGGAAGGCTATCGCTGTCATCCGCTCTTTCCGTGGAGAAAAGGGAATCGCTACATTAAAGGTCTCCAGCGAGCTTGGAGACGCTGAATTGGACATCAAAATCCGCTAATGATATGAAAAGAACTTGTTTGTATGCCTGTTTGGCAGCATTGACGATGCTGGCCGCCTGTGGTACGAATACCTCGGGAGACCCGCTTGTGGTCAAGACGGAAGCCGGAACGATCCACGGTTTCATGGATGAGGAAATCTATGCTTTTGCGGGCATCCCTTATTGCAAAGCGGAGCGTTTCATGCCGCCGCAGAAAGCGGATGTCTGGAAGGGCGTCCTGGAATGCACGAAATATCCGCCTCGCTCTATGCAGCAGATGCGTCCGATCGAAAATGACCCGCTGGGACTTTCTGAAGAAGGGGCCACACGCCTGAATGTCTGGACCTCCGATGTGAACGGGAAGATGCCTGTGATGGTATGGCTCCATGGCGGAGGCTTCTCTTCCGGAGCCGGTTATAATAACCCTAATGACAGCGGTCGCGGCCTGGCCCGTCAGGGCGTGGTGGTGGTGAGTGTGAACCATCGTCTCAACATACTCGGCTTTCTGGACCTGTCTGCCTGCGGTGAAGAGTATAAGTATTCCGGCAACGTGGGAATGTTGGACATCGTGGCCGCTTTGGAGTGGGTCCGTGACAACATCTCAGCTTTCGGCGGAGATCCGTCCAACGTGACTGTATTCGGGGAATCTGGCGGTGGATGCAAGGTAGGCACGCTGATGTGCATGCCGTCAGCCAAGGGCCTTTTCCACAAGGCGGCCATACTTAGCGGTACGCTGTTGAATGGAAATAAGGCCGAACAGACCAGCAGACTCGGAATGAAAACACTCGAAAAGTTGGGCATCGTTCCAAGTGGGGTCAGCAAACTCAATGACATTCCGTATGATCAACTGGTTCAGGCCGGATATGAGGCTTCGCGAGAATTGACCGGTATCCGCCGGCCGGGTACGGCCAACTTTTGGGGGTTCGGGCCAACTATGGACGGGGAAATACTTGTCCAACAGCCTTTCCAGCCCTCATTCTCCGAATTGTCCAAGGATATCCCGCTGCTGATAGGATCGACTTTCAACGAACTGCAGCGCACTTATTATGTCGAACAGCCGTCCGTGAATGAAGCTTGCGGAATCCTGCGACAGACCTATGGGGACAAGACAGATGATTATATCGCTGCTTTCAAGAAAGCCTATCCTGAATTCGACACGCCGGCGGACTGGCTGTCCGTGGATCAGATGTTCCGTCCGAACACAGTGGCGACGGCGGATGCCCGCGCCGATGAGCATGCCGCTCCGGTATACACGTATATGTTCGCTTGGAAGAGCCCTGTGGAGGGTGGCCGGATGGGCGCGGCTCATGCATACGAACTTCCGTTCGTCTTCCATACCACCGAGGTCTCTCAGCAATATTTGGGAGAGGAAACGGATGAAATCCGCGCTCTTGCCGACAAGATGAGCGGTGCCTGGGTTTCCTTCGCCAAGACAGGCAAGCCTGTCGTTGACGGGTTCGACTGGAAGCCGTATTCTTCCAAGGGTGGAGATATCATGTATTTCGGAAAAGAGTGTTCGCTGCGTCAGGATTTTGACCGCGACCTGGTGACAATCATGCAGAATAAATAATCAGTTTATGAGAAAAACACTTGAAATCAAGGCGGCTTTGGCGTGTCTTTTTGCTTGTGCAAGTTGTTTGTGCGCCTCCGCACAGGGCGGTGTAGAGCCTGGACAGGTCCCGTATGAAAATGACTATTGTTTCGGTCTGGACTTGTCATTTGTCCGTCGTGCGGAGCAGCGTGGAGATGTGTTTTATGATACGGACGGGTCGCAGCGGTCTCCTTGGGAGATATTCCGGACTCATGGTTACAACTGGGGGCGCCTTATGCTGTGCAGCGAACCGTCATATCTGGGGCAGGGGATTGACAATGTAGTGGAAAACGCACGGGAGCTGAAACGGCACGGCTACCATTTCGCTCTTGACTACATGATCTCCGATGGCTGGTCCAACCCTATGCGCCAGCCGGTGCCGAAATCTTGGGAGGGGCTCTCTCCAAGGGAATTGGAGCAGAAACTCCATGACTTCGTATATGATACGATGTGCCGCCTGCGTGATGAGGGGCTGATGCCTGAAATCGTGCAAATCGGCAACGAGATCAGCAATGGTACCCTTTGGCCGTCAGGGCGCGTGTTTTATGGGGAAGAAAAGAAAGACCGGAGCCAATGGCGACAGTTTACGGATTATCTCAAAGCCGGAATTCGTGCTGTCCGTGAAGCGGATCCTGATGAGAAAGTCCAGGTCATGCTTCATGTTGATTTCGGCGGTGATGTCAACTTTACGGATGTGTTTTTCTCAAAGATGGAGGAATATGGAGTAGAGTTCGACCTGGTAGGCTATTCTTTTTATCCGTGGTCGCACGGGACGCTGATGGATTTGCGCGACAACCTTGCATACACCATCAGGCGTTTCAGGAAACCGGTGATCGTGATTGAAACCGGATTCTATTCCTGCCCGAGCGATTATTTCGAGAAAAAGGGATATCGGGCCGCATTCCCTGAGACTCCTGAAGGACAGAGAGAATGGATGCAGGCGGTCAACGAAATCGTGATGGAGGCTCCTGACAATATGGGGCTGGGTGTCTTCTGGTGGGAACCGATGTATTCGGGGAGGGGATTCTTCGATGACGATACCCATGTGGTGAAGCCGGTCGTGGACGCTTTCAGACGTTACACTATGCCTGCCGTGCGGACCGACGGCAATCCGCGGATCTGGGATACAGAAGAATAAAACGACCAACACTGGCGAAGTCCAAGAACAAAGAAACCGGCCAAAAATCTCTTTTTGGCCGGCCTCTTCTTCAGTTAATCACGCTCCTAACGGGTCGGGATGTCTTCCGTAAATACGCTGATGGTCTTTGCCGGGGATTCCAGAGAGGGGAAATCCGAGCCGATGGTCGAGGAAATCACGATATCGACAGGTACTTCCTTGCCGTGCGGGACGCCGGCACCGGTCAGTTTCTGATAGAGTTCGGATGACTTTGCATCGTAGGAAGTTCCCCTCAGGTTTGTAAACAGGGATGCAGTTTTTCCACCGTAGGTCACAAAGATGGAATAGACAACCTCTGTGGGTTGGCCATAGTCGGAGGCGGACCAGGTGAAAGGAACGAGTTTGTCCTCCGATACATCTGCTGCCGTAAGGTGAATGGAAGATGGCGAAAGTGCGGCAGGAGCCTTGTACGATGAGGGGTTACCAAGTTTCTTGATGTCCAGATTGGTCGAGCAGCCTGCAAGAAGGCACAGCGCTCCAAGTACGGCAAGTGATTTTTTTATCAGTTTCATGAGTGTGTTCATTATTTATTTGTCATAACCGGGGTTCTGAGGGGCAAGGTTGGGGTTGTTCTGCAGTTCGGTCACAGGGAAAGGGAAGATTTCCATATATTCCGGAAAACTCTGGCCGTCAAAGTTGCCGCCTTTCCAATGCCAGTTGTATTTGCTGGATGAGAACATGTTCCAGCGGATCAGATCGCGCCTGCGGTTTCCTTCCCAGTACAGTTCACGGGATGATTCCTCAAAGATGAAGTTGGCGTCATAGTCCGAGATTTCTGAGACACCGGCGCGGATACGCAGTTTGTTCAGATAAGGAATCGCGCTTGATTTTTGGCCAAGGTTGAGGCAGGCTTCAGCATATGCAAGGTACATTTCACCCAAGCGCATGAAAATGTAGTCTGTATCTGCGAAGAACATCCAGCCTTTCGGTTTGTATTCTTCCGGCGACATGTCATGCGGGAGATTGCTCCACTTGTGCACGCCCCAACCCTGTTCGAATTTCCACAGGTTTTCAATTGTGTTGCTGCGGCCTTTGATGTAGAAGAGGTCCTTGCCCCTTTTGTCTTCGATGTTGTAGGTGCCGGTTTCGAAATCCACATCGGTCGGATGGAAGAATTTCTCAACGAACTGTCCGTCCATGCGGAAACCGCTCCATGAATCCGGACATCCGATCGGGTAAAACCCCGGAGTGTTGACGTTTCCGTTTATTTCCGAAGCGATGAGGTATGTCGTGCCGCCCCAGTTCCACGCTGTGTGCTCCAGATCCTGGTAGTTACCCATGATGATTTCCTGGAGGGCCAGCGGGTTCTCGCCATTGTCTCCGCGGAAAAGCCATGCGTATTCGGGGCAGAGGTCGTAGCCGTATTTGAACAGACGTTCGCACGCGTCCTTGGTCTCCTGCCACATGGCTGTGCCGGTATACACTTCGGCGTTGAGATACAGACGGATGAGCAATGCAGTGGCGCAGCCCTTGTCAACGCGGGGGTAGTTCGAGCCGGCTTCCGGCATGTCAGGGGAGGACTCCAGCTCCTTAAGTTCATCTACGAGCCAGTCGAAAGCCTCCTTGCGGGTTTTGACCGGAGGGGCCTCTTTTCCGATCGGGAAGTTCTCGTCCACGAACGGGGTCTTTCCGAACACGTCGACCATGGTCCAATATTCAAAAGCACGTATGAAGCGTGCTTCAGCCCGCATGCCGTGGATTTTCTGTTTGAGAGACTCGTCGACCCCCCTCGCGCCGAGCTTCTCGTCAGTGGTCTGCTTGAGAAACTCATTCACATATGTAGCGCCGAGCAGGGAGTGGCAGTAGATGCCCAGAGTCGGGTCTAGGGATACGGTGGTCCAGGTGTTGTTGTTCATGTAGTGAGCCCAGGTGTCGGATTTCCACGCGCATTTTGCTGCATCCGTGGTGATCTCGCCGAGCGCCCAGTATGCCATTATGAACTGTGCGTGTGAGGTGTTGCCGACGTTGGACACACCGTCTGTCATATAGAGGGTGTGGTAGATTTTGGCCAGGCCGGACAGGTAGTTGCCTTCTTCTGTGCCGTATACGGCCTCGGCTGTATAGTCTGTTGGATTCAGAGGCAGTGCGTCCAGATCCTTGATGCAGGAAACGGCTGAAAGCATCGCCGCAGCGGCCATATAGGCCAATATGATATTTTTTCTCATATAGATGATTCAGTTTAGAAATTAATTGCAGCTCTGAGCGAATAGACCCTGGGACGCGGCCACATGCTGCTGTCGATACCGTTCTCGCCGGAGGCTTCCGGGTCCAGGCCTGAGTACTTTGTCAGCACGAAAACGTTCTGGGCGCTCAGCGCGATTCTGATTGTGGATTTCTGACTGCGCCATTTGAAAGTGTATCCGAGGTTTATGTCGTCCATCCTGAAGAAAGAGGCATTCTCAAGGAACATGTCGGAGAAGCTCTGGGCTGTGATGTTTGAAGAATGGAACCCGCTGCGGAGCACACTGCGGGAATAGTTCGCAATGTAATTGTAGTTTATGTTGGCGTTGGTCGTGGAGTGGGATGCATAAGCATCGTTGAACAGCCAGTTGCCCACTGAACCGTGACCGTTGAATCCGAAGTCCCAGTTCTTCCATGTGGCCTTGAAAGTGATGCCGTAGAAGAAATCCGGGGCCGGCTTGATGGCCTTTCCGTCGGCGGTTACTGCCATATAACGGTCGTTGTCGTTTATGGTTCCGTTTCCGTCGCGGTCTACGAAAGCATTCTGGATCGGTTTTCCGTCATTGTCGTAAAGCTGCTGGTAAACATAGTAGGTGTAAGGCGCATTTCCCACCGAATGGCGCTGGAGGAAATCGAAGCGGACTCCGCCCACCTGTCCGGTCGGGATATAGTACGTCGGATCGTCCACGCTGGTCAGTTTGGTGAACCTGGTGCTTTGGAAAGTACCGTTGAGACCCATCTGGACATTCCAGTTACGGGTACTGACGGGAATGAGGTTGAGTGCGAATTCGAGACCCTTGTTCTCAATTGAACCGACATTGGTCAGCAGGGTGTTGGAGAAGTTGGCTCCCATAGGGATGGTGACGGTATTGAGCAGGTCGTGTGTCTCCCGCTTGTAGATGTCGATGTTGCCGGAGATGCGGTCTCCAAGGAAACCGAAATCGATACCTGCGTTTGTCGTGACGGTCTCCTCCCATTTGATCAGGGAGTCGTAGGCGGAAGGGCTGAGAAAATAAATCAGACCTTTATCGCCCATGTCATACATGGAGGATTCGCTTGTGGACATCGAATATCGGGCCAGATAAGGATAATTGGAACCGATATCCTGCTGGCCTGTCACGCCCCAGCCGAGACGGGCTTTCAGGGTGGAAACGATGGATGAATGCTTCAGGAAATCCTCTTCCTTGGCATTCCATGCAAGAGCCATGGAAGGGAACAGGCCCCAGCGCGTTTCAGGGGAGAAACGGGAGGACGCATCGTTGCGCAGTGTGGCCGTCACGAGATAGCGGCTCTTGTAGGAGTAATTCAGACGGCCATAGAAAGAGATGAGGAAGTGCTCCTGGTCATTGAGGCTTGGATTTCCGTAGATTTCATCTTTCTTGTATTCTCCATAATCATCCTGGAATCTGCTTTCGCTGTAGTAGTGGGAGAAAACGTGCGAATAGGAGTAACCGGCCATCAAATCCACGCGGTGTCCGTTGAAATCGTGATTGTAGTCAGCATAGAACTCGAGCAGTTTGCTGTAGTTATACTGTTTCGTGTCGGAATATTTGCCGATTCCCGGGGCCTGGGAGTCTGCCAGAGCGGACAGGGAGCCGCGCTTCGGTCCGGAGATGCTCCAGCTGTCGCGTCCTTCGTATGCCAGATTGAGGTTGAAGCGGAGATCCTCGAAACCGTGGACCTTGTAGTCGAAAGTCGCATTTCCCACCATGCGTGTGGTCAAGCCTTTACGGTCTGTGGAAAAGATGCTTTCGAGCGGGTTCGCCGCTCCGTTGATGCCTGCCTGGGAGTCGGGGACGAAATCTGCACCACGTCCCATGCCGTAATTGAAATAACCGCCAGTGGTTGAATAATCTATTGAACCGTCGGCATTGTAGAAGTAAGGCGGCATTGTCGGATTGAAGAATGCAGCTGAGTAAAGCACATGGGCTGAATAGCCGTCGGAGAGGTTAATCCTGCCGTTGAGGCTGATTTTCAGATGATCATCCAATAAAGACGGGGTCAGGGAAACGGAGCCGGAACCGCGGTTCCGCCATGAGCCGATGATGGTCCCCTCCTCTTTGAGAAAACCGAGTGACGCCCGGTATGGCATCTTTTTCACGCTTCCGGAGATGCTGAGGTTGTGATCCGATGTGTAAGCGGTCTGCAGGACGAGGTCCTGCCAGTCGGTCTTATCATTGCCGATAAACTTCGCGGCTGCTTCAGGGTAGTATTCACGTATGGTGGCGGAGAATTCGTCAGCATCCATCACATCGATGCGGGAGGGATTGGTGTTCATGGAGATGGAACCGTTGTAACTGATGCGCAGCGGCTGCCCGGCCTGCCCTTTTTTTGTGGTGACCAGAACCACACCGTTGGATGCCCGCGAGCCGTAGATGGCCGCAGCGGAGGCATCTTTCAGGACGGAGAAACTTTCGATGTCGTTAGGGTTCAATATCGAAAGGGAGGAATGCGCCATCGGAACGCCGTCTATGACGATGAGCGGGTCATTGGAAGCATTGAGGGATGCCGCGCCCCGGATACGGATCGTCCCGCTTGATCCAGGGCCGCCTCCGCCGGGGATAATCTGGACACCGGTCATCTTTCCTTTGAGCAGGTCATCGGCTGAAGTGACCACACCACGGTTGATTCCCTCCGCTTTGATTGCGGAGACCGAACCGGTGAGGTCTTCCTTTTTGACGGAACCATAGCCGATGGCGACGGCATCGTCCAGCATAAGCGCGTCCTCCTTCAGAACGACACGCTTGACAACGCTTAGCTCGGAAGCCTTGAAAACTTCAGCCTGGAAGCCCAGACAGTTGAAATTGACTTTGGACTGTCCGTTCTTTACAGTGATGGAATAGTGACCGTCCAGATCAGTGGATACACCGTTCTGAGTCCCTTCTTCATAAACGTTGACGCCTGGAAGGGGTTCGTTGTTGCTGTCCACGACCGTGCCGTGGACAGTGACCGTCTGTCCCGACAGCGACAGCGGGAGCAATGCCAGCGAAATCGCAAGGACAGAAATTCGTTTTAACCATTGGTTCATAAAAGAGTGATATTAATTGTAGTGATGAGTCTTGATTCAGGAGGAATCAGTGGTTCATGAAAGCATCCATTATGATGGTCGGCTTTGCGTCTTTATCGAAAGCGCCGAGCTGGTAGCCTCCCGGCATGCTTTCAGGCTCCCAGTAGAAGACACCCTTGCAGTGTCCGTCAGTATTGTCCCGGCCTTCCCTGAGCAGGCGGGCAAGCTGCCTCCGCCCCTCCTCCAGTACTTCCGGATGCTCCGGGTCGTCCAGAAAGCCTGTCTCTACTATCAGGCAGTCCTTTCCGAATTTGTCCCAGACATGCTTGATGTTTTCGATGCAGTCGGATATGACCTGGTCGGCGTCATCCATGCCATGTTCTTTTGCCGCCCAATAAGGATAGAGCGACATGCCGACCTGGTCGAACTGTGCGCCGTATTTGATGAGGGTGCCTATGTTGCGGTCATACAGGTTCTGGTCGAATCCGCTGTCCAGATGGACTAAGGTTATGATGTCGGGGAAGACACTTTTTGCCGCTTCCGCGCCGGCGTTGATGAAACCGGCATACTGCTCCGGGTTCAGTTCCAGATGCCCCATGCTTTCCTCCGGGATAGGAATGCGGTCTTTGCTGTTCCACAGCATACCGTTTGTGGTCTCGTTGCCGATCTTGGCCCATTTGGGTTTGACCCCATGATCTTTAAGACATTGAAGGACATCGGTGGTATGAGTGCGCACATCCTGCAGCATCTGCTCATAACTGTGTCCCATCCATGCGGCCGGTATGGGCTGGCCTTTCGGGTCGGACCATGTGTCGCTGAAGTGGAAACTGAGGAGGATTTCCATCCCTTGCTCTTTGGCCACGAGCGCCTTGGCGAGGACGTCTTCCTTGTCGCATAGTCCGATGTGATAGGCTGGGTCGGAGGGATCCAGTGTTGGCTGGCCAGGCCGGACCCATGGTTTAGGGTTCACCCAGACACGGAGGCTGATGGCATTCAGGCCAAGTTCTTTCATGAGGGCTGTGCATTCGCGCGGTTCGCCCTCCTTGTTTTTGTACTGGATTCCACGGGCCTCCTGGGACCTGGCGAAACTGATGTCGGCCCCGAGCCAATATGGTTCGGACATTTCTGCTTCCTTTCTTCCCTTGCATCCTGTCAGCAGAAGAAACAGAAAGCTTAACTTCATGATGGTTTTCGTTCTCATGTGAATAATTAGTTAATTAATGGAGAGTTTTCAGTGTTTCAACAAAGGTACGGGCCTGTGCAGAAATGCGGTAACACGGAACGGACGGAGTTTGACACAATCTGGAAAACAGGATTGTGTGCGTTTCTAGATATCCTAAATTCCGCAAAACGCCAAACTATTTTGTCCGACCAGTCCTGTTGACGGCTTCGCTCGCCTCATTCTCACATCGGCTTGACCATTGATGTCTCATGATAAGACTTCCTGTTTCATTCCGGACGCCCCGAACGATGAGTTTTTCAAGTGCGTTCCACGCGTCGGCGCCGCCCAGAGTTGTCTGGGCGGCGAGTTGTCAGGATTTATATCGTCTTCAGGAGCCTCAGCGGACAAGTTCGAGATAGATTCGCCGTTTAGTGTAGAGGTTGAGCGCGTTTTGCCTGTTGGCCTTCCGGGGAGAGGCCGAAATCTGTGGAGCATAGGACTCCATTTATTCTGACATGGCCAACCTGAAGCGCACCGACATCAAGGGAGACACGATGTACATCACCACCGTGAAGACCCACGACCGCCTTCCCATCAATCTGAACAAGTTTGCCAAGGAGATTCTGAAAAAGTACGAGCACTGCAACTTTCCGGACAATCTGGCGCTGCCGGTACTTGCCAATCAACTGATGAACCGGTACCTGAAGAACCTTTGCGAGCTGGCCGGCTTCAACAAGCCCATCACCCGGACCTGCTACCGTGCAGGGAACCGTGTCGAGGAAACCTTCCCGAAGTATGAGATGATAGGGACTCATGCCGGCCGCCGTACCTTCATTTGCTTCGCCCTCTCCAGCGGCATCCAGCCGCAGGTGGTAATGAAATGGACCGGCCACTCCGACTACCAGGCCATGAAACCCTACATTGCCATCGCCGAGAAAACCAAGGCCGATGCCACGAAACTATTCGATGAAGAATTGAAGAAATAATGGTAAACCTCGCAAAGATTTTGGTATTCAGATAAACTTTGTTAAATTTGCATTGCCGCTGACGATTTTTCTTGAATTTTGTCAACGCCGCTGAAAAATTTCAACAGTCTTATGTACCATAGGATATTCGATATAGAGAACCTCCTTGATGAAGGAATGTTCCTGTTTGGCGGACGCCAGGTGGGGAAATCTACGCTCTTGAGGGAACGTTTCCCAAAAGCGATATACGTTGACCTCCTCGACCCTGATACCCGGAGGCGCTTCAAGCGCCGTGCGATGGATTTCTACGAGATGCTGGTGAAGTATCCTCCTCAGACGCTGGTCATCGTGGATGAAATTCAGAAACTCCCTGAGCTTCTGGATGTGGTTCACAAACTGATGGTCGAGAATGGCCTGTACTTCATCTTGAGCGGCTCCAGCGCCAGGAAGATCAAGAAAGCCGGAGTTAATCAGTTGGGGGGAAGGGCGAATGAGGAGAACTTGTATCCTCTCGTTTTTGCTGAGATTCCTGATTACGACTTCAGCCGGGCCATCCAGAACGGCATGATTCCCCGTCACTATATGGTGAAGGATGCAAGGGTTCGCCTCAAGAACTATGTAAACCTTTACCTCAAAGAAGAAGTCGAAGAGGAAGCCCTGGTCCAGAATATCGACACTTTCGAGCGTTTCCTCGAAGTGGCAGCCGTGACAAACACTGAGATTCTGAATTACGACAACGTGGCCTCTGATTGCGGCGTGTCCGTCAATACGGCCAAGGCTTATTTCAAAATTCTCTACGACACGCTCCTTGGATTCGAGGTCAAACCATACAGGAAGGTGATAAAACGCAAACTGTACCAGACGTCCAAGTTTTATTTCTTTGATGTCGGCATCCCCAACTACCTGCTGCATCGTTACCACTTGATGCCGGGAACGCCTGAATATGGTCACGCCTTTGAGAGCATCGTGATGCAGGAAATTCGTGCGTACCTTGGATATACCGGCAGTGAAGAGGAACTGACCTACTGGCATACTTACAACAATGATGAAGTTGATGCCGTGATTGGTGATGCCCGCGTTGCCATTGAGATCAAGTCGACGGATCACATAGAAACCGAACACAAAAAGGGCTTGAAGAAATTCGTTGAAGAGCACCCGGATGCCAAACAAATCATTGTATCACGTGACACGCTGACAAGACGCTCCGGAGATATTGACCTCTACTACGTGACCGACTTTTTTAAAGCCCTCTGGGCCGGTGAAATAATCTGATACGCCTATGCTCTTGAGAAACGACATGACTGTGCTAATGCAGCAGGTGGACGTGGGAAAGGCGCTGGACTTGCTCCGACACACCACCTTTGGCATCGAGCCGACGCGCCGACCGGCCCGGGGGATGCCTGTGGATCGAAGGACCGATGGGATTATGTTATGGCACGGATTCCCGGGCACTGACGGTGATTCGAAGGTAGAGGGCCGGGCGTTATTCTCCTCCCTCCGGGAGGCCGGGAGGGCATCGGCCTGCAAGAGTCTGTGAGCGGCCCCACCGGGCACAGTCTCACAGCGAAGGGTGGCAATGGAGGTTGCTGGTCTGGCCGTTTGGTGCGCAGCGCTGCGGAGAAACAAACTGACAGACGAGCAAGTACCGCTGTCCTTATCGGCCCCGGCATCGGCACTGCCGCTGGAGCAGGGCAGCATCGGCCCGGATCATCGGCGTCGGCCTGGAAATCTTGTTCCGTTCCGGAACGGGTGGAACACGCGGAACGCTTAGAAATCGTCGTACTTGTCGTATCCCCAATAGTCCTTACGCTCTTGATACTTTTCGGACACACTTCCATCGGCATTTTTGAACCAGATGTAGCGGTTGATGTTGGCATATTGGGCTTTGAGACGATTCAGTGGCCGGTCTTTCAGCTTGAACTGTTCACATGTCATTGCTTCCTCGGGCTTGCACTTGATGAGGCCCGGGGCATCTATATCGCGTCGACATCCGACTGGACGATCCGGATTGAATGGGACATCATTGTCGTACTCCTTTTCTCGTTTATCTGGGCCGTATAGTTGGCATAGATAGCAGGACCGGATATTATAGCTACGGTCTATGGCAATGGCATTGCAGTAGTTCCAGAATTGCTGCGTTGTGTGGACCTCATCCTGTGAGCAAACTACCTCGAATATTGATTTCGCGTGATGCTTGCTTTTGTAGTTGCCACAGAAAACGGTCTCATCGTCGACATAGGATTTGAGGGTGCCGGCGTATAGCGTGTAACGCATTAGGCGTGGGCCCTCATCCTTCGTGGGCGTCTTTTTCAACACTTTGAAGTGGCTGAAGGTAACGGTCTCGGATTCAGTGATGGGATGCTTGGGCAGTTCCTCCAATTCCTCCGTTGTCTTGAGACGGATTTCTATAATCATGTGATTGGACTGCGCCTTCTTCTCTGAATTCTTGTGCTTGCTCCAGATTTCAATGAAGATAGGTTCGTGCTTGCCGGTATCGTCAATAAGACATAGATCCGGCACAAATTCGCCATACTTCTTTTCTACAATGCACTGGGAGTACTGTTTCTTGAGGTCGAAGGTCTTCACCTCTTCTGATACACAGCAGTGACCACAGTCCTTATAGAAGAAGCAGTTGTCTATCTCCTTACATTCCGTGCGGACCTTCCTGACTTTATCAATGCGTCACCCAATTTCAGTTAGCCAGTCATCGGACTCGATG
>UQMB01000004.1 GCA_900541925.1 uncultured Bacteroidales bacterium
CGAAGGTAGCCATTTGTCGCGGGACACCCAAATTTGATTCTTTATCAGCCTCTCACGCAGCTGTAGGGCCGATTTTTCCGAAAAGTCACGAAAAAGTGCGGAAAACAGGAAAGCGGTCACAGTCCGTTCGCTCCGCTAAAGCTGCGCTCACTCACTGTGGTTCCGCACCGGGGCACGAAAGCGCCTAAGGCTAATAACACCATGCTGATATGAACCCCACATAATATTCTTCTTCGGAAGATGGGACTTTTTTCACCCACATCCCTTTAGATTTCAGACCAAAATCAGCGAAAACAGAGTCAATCTGCTTGCCTAATTTACTCTCATTTTTGTAATACTGCAAAGGCATAGCGACAATTCTGGATTCTATGATGTTCATACTGCTGTCGAGAAGTACGGCTATTGTCTTTCTCCCGCCGAAGTATTCGTCATATTCCGGAAAAGCCTCTTGTAGCTTACGATATAAATATACCGATACACTATCGCTGCTCCACTTGAAATCGGCTACGCCATTGGGTGATATTGAACACACTCTGCCATTAAGCAGATGCCAGTTGATCGCCTCAATTGGACCGGCAGCTTCTTTGGAATAGAATGTTACCAATAACTTAAGATCGGAGTCATACCATACTTTGGAGTATTCGGTCTGTACTGTATTTCTTGTTCCAGCTATGGTGGAAAAACAAAAAACGAAAGAACAAACAAGTATATATACACATGTCTTCTGCTTAGTTATCATAACCCTGTCTCCTTGCTATATTTCGTGAACGGTTCCCGGTGTAGATATCGGCTTAACGCTGCATATGCGAAAACTCAGAAGAACGAACTTAATCTAAAAGTTTAAGATTATCTAGACCTATTCCAAGCTCTTTGCACATCATTTTGAATTCAACGCTGTCACGAAATTCAGACACCTTCTTTTCCACCTCCTTGATTTTCTCGTCGTTTTCCTTTTCCTTTGGGTCAACTCCTTTGCGCAAACAGGCCTTGTCAAATGGGGCTGCACCATTCTTGTTGATAATATAAAACATATTCTGATTCTTTCCATTGTTGCCGGTCACAACAATCCCGACATCAATCTTCTCATCTGATCAATACATAATCATCCTTATAGAGCAAGTCCCCAAATTCGGAAATCCCGAAAGACTTTATGTCGAGATACTTTTCAATATCACTTAAACTCACAGACACGAGTCTTTCCAGATAACGCTCGGCCTTGTTCTTGTCTATAAAGACATACTTAAAAGTTTCACCCGGCTGAATCATCTTGATAAATGTAATCCCAATGGTGGGATGATACGGCTCTCTAATAACAGAGTCCGTAAGTATCGTAAATAGATTCAAGTCCCCTTTGGGATAAAAAAAATACTCCTTAATGACCGACAATGTCGTCTTCATTTCACTCAAAGGCCTGGTCGCAATCCAAGAGAAATATGTCTCATCCGTGACATTCTTGACGCTTATTTCCCAATATTCTGATATTGAACCATCTATATAGTCGGGGACGGTTTTTCGTTGCATCTCTTCAAGCGTCTGCGCCTTAATCATAAAAGTGCAGCATAATAAGGATATGATGGAGATAAAAGACCTAATATTCATTTTCTTGCATATTTCTGACGTGTGGTTCGCCGGAATCCCCGGCGCAGCGGGAGTATGATGAGAGTGACGGGTACTTCTCCGCCATCGGGTCCCGCGAGAGCCGGGAGGCGGAGAAGCATAAACTGCACATCCTATCCAAAAGTAACATTCAAGATCCAAAAGATTAACAAAGCATAAAAAAGGACATTATATATTATATTGAATACCTTTCTGTTATAAACACTGTCACATGGTGATACATTGGGCATCTTATCCGGCATATCATCTCCAGGTCTCTTTTGTCTCATAGATACTGTCATCTTCAATTTCTTCGTGATTGATTATGTAAAACAGGGAATCCATCTGAGCGGTTTCCAAATGCAAACTGTCAAGAGCGTGATTGAAACTGTCTCTGTCATCATAAGCGACTGTGCTGAAACAATCAGATTGTTTGACATGCCCGTGTTTAGGATATTTCCACATATAAACGGTCGTAATATAGTATGGAGCCCATTCTTTACCTGTCCCATCAACATAATATGACAAAATATAGTGACCATCCCAAAACACCTTGTTCACGCAGGACTTGGCAACATATAGGGTATTACTTGCCGGAAACCCGCGTTCGTATCCGAATCTGAGCCGGTAATCCAAAGACTCATTTGGAATGACAAGAAAAACAAGATGCGGAGCTCCACTGATTGCGACGTTTACAAACGGACGTTTATTTCGGTCTATCTGGTCTATTGCGTATCCACTCTTCCCCACGATTAGTTGATGGCTAGTATACAACTGATATTCGCGTATAAAACCGCTCAACCACATAAGCATCATCAGAAAAAACATAATCTTGATTGTCTTTATGATTTTTATGCTGAATCCTTTCATATCCGTTATTTGCTCGCGCCATTAAATGTTGACCATATATAGAACTGATAATCCTTGCTCTTATACCAATCCATTCCGTCCGGGTCCACGAGGTTGACAAGATCTCCGGCGCAGCGGGAGTATGTGAAAATGTTTGACCTCATATTGAATTCGAACTATTATCGTTTTGCTCTTATGTGGTATCCTCCATCATAATAATGCAGACGCGCCTGTGTCTTGAGACTCTTATCATACTTGCAAGCTATAGCTATGACATCGCAGTAATATCTCTCATCCCAGACGAATGAATCATTGTACCTAATGTAGACTCGCTCCCAATCGGATAAAGATATAGTATCTACCCTTTCTGCATATTGCATCAGCATAACAAATTTCGTGCTTGTCTTATAGGCAGTGTTTTCCGTTACAAGATAATAATCGTAAGGGATGTCCTTATCTGTTGTTTCGTCGACCAAACGTGGTGACTCAATATTCTTTTGGTGTGCCGGACCCTCATATTGGACTTGTTTTTCAGACTCATGCAAATGAAGTTCCGATACTTTTGAGAGCTTTTTCAACCACTTTTTATCCTTTATCAAGACCTCTCTCCGATTTGGCATCTCCAGAATATCTGATGCTTCGAGTGGCTTTTCCGTGACAATTCTCCACGGATCCGATCCGGGATATACAATCCTGACCGACATAGGCACATCAGCTTCAGACAATTGACCGCAATCTGCAAAAGATGCTGACAACATCAGCATTACGACAACGAATGTTTTATCTGGCATACTCTTTATAACAAACTCTCACTTTAAACTGAATCCTGTATATCCTGTTCCGTTCCAGATAGTCCTTAAGAAACGGTTCTATTTGCTCACAGTATAGCTGTACAATATCTTGGGGAGAGGCCTTTATCTGCTTGCCGGATACAATCACGCCGCTTCCGGAATCAGAGTTGTCACATATCAAGTCAATACCATCCTGTCGCGTATATGATATGACGGCCCGGAGCATTACAGTATCCCTGCCATCAAAAATCAGAACAGGAGAAGCGAAAGTCCTAGAGGCATAGCTGTCGTATTCTTTTAAGAATTCATTCCTATCAAGCATTGACAGAATCGGACGATTCTTTTTGTCAAATCCGACAGCAGGTCTGACAAATACCTTTGGTCTGTCTTTCAGAATCATACGTGGCGAAAATACGAATACGCTACCTATTCTTTGACGACCAGTTTCCATAAAGAAAAAACAGGTGTCTTTTCGTAGGAGCATCTCACTCGTGCGGCGATTTATGTCTTTTAGGACTCTCCGGCTTTCCTTAATGGCATTTTGTGTCGGGACTCTGAAAAAGGATGGGCCATAATGACGCTCATATGACCTGATGAAACGACTAAGTTCTCCCGCAGACTCCGGCAGTTTATAATATATTGAACAATATGTAGAGATGGCCCGCTGCACTTCTGACCCAATGTCATCGTAGTTTTTGGCAAGGATAACAATTTCTTCATCGGAAAAGGCCTGTCCCACCACATTCCAATTGACGAAAACGGACAAAAATGTCAAGAAGAGAATTTTATGGTTCATCGGCTTTTTTCCCACCACCATTTTTTTTGAACTGGAATTTGTTCGAAGCACGCTGCATTTTCCTCATTTGACACTACATACGAAATCTTCGGATTGGCTTTTCTTATGTTTATATCCATTATCCAATATGGCCGGTACTTAAATTCCCAATAATGCCTGCCTTTGTTGTCCGGTACATTCATAAAATACTCGATGTGGTTTTTCCCGTCGATTTCTTTGATATTATAATGAGGGCAGTGTATTTCACTTACGAAATGCCTTGTACGACTGTCAATATATAATGTGTCGTTCCCTTCTGCCTTTATGAACCTTATTGTAGCAGAGTTGTAAGAGTTGTAGTTGTAAACCTCAATGTAATCTGAAGAGCTGCTTCTGGAAAAATCCTCCGTCTCACCAAGAAACAGATATGAATAATCTTCCTCTTCAAAATGATACAACACCATCGTGTCTTTAAGGATGTGTGGTGCACAGAATTTGCTGGCTGAAATCCTATGCCTGCTATTTGGAATGCTATCTCGGACATACATACCCGTATCGTTATTCCTCACGATATCATATTGCAATATATCTCCCGAACCATTGGTGTACTCTTCTTTCCAGTTTCTTTTGGATTTACGGATAATCAGTTCAGAGCAAGGTCTATATGTGAATACATCATAATACTTCGGATAACATTTTTTTACTCCCTTTCGGGGGATTCTATTGTAATAGGCTTCATATCTGACATAGTTTCGGGCACTTTTCTTTAACATAGTAAGGTCTTTAACTATATAGTGCGGGCAGTGTACTTTTGTTATGGTGGTTCCATCTATATATAATGTGTCATTCTTTTCAGATTTCCTCATTGAGAAGTAGTCTTTGTCTCCTTCAACTCTATAACAAATATAATCAAGGTCATCCGTTATTCGTGTTTGTTTTGGATGTCCAAGAAAGACACGGACCCCACTCTTCACAGTTTCACGAAAGAACAACGTGTCAGGGAAGACATCAGGGGCATAGCACACATAATGCCGAGGATATGTTCCCCATAACAATGAGGCAATGTACATAAATAGCATGCAGGTCAAGCCCACAAGTACACACCCGAATCTCTTTCTAAAATTTGTTTTCATCAGAAAAAAGCACGTTTGTATTGTGGCACGCTATCCTTGACCATCATACCTGTCGAATTGTCGAATACGGCGCGATATGTTCTTCGTACTCCTGATGAATCAATGTGGATCTCGTGTAAAATGCCACTTTCCTCTTCAAGTTCATAACGAGGACTATATCTGGACAGGCTGTCAAAAGATAACAGTTTCCGAACATTATAATGGGGACAATGTATCTCTATTATAGAACCATATACATATAACGTATCATTTCTCTCTGTTTTTAAAAGATATAAAGGACTTATATAGGTCGTATTCCAATAATGTATATAATCGGAGGAATCAGTTACTGGTGCGTCTTTGTCCTGTGCAAGAAAAATATATGACCCGTGTCTTTGTGTCCGTTTTATATGCATTTTTTTAGGAAAAATATCCGGGAAATAGCATACGATATTATCCGACCGAAAAGACAAAAACAGCATCGATGCAAAGAATAACATCAATACTGATAATACAATCAATCTTATACTCATCGTCCTTTTCATTTTTCAAATCTGTTGTATGGGGAATTGAATTTTCCCATTATCCACCCATAATACTGTGCATTCCTTGAGGTAAGCCCTTCCCTTACGAAAACAGGTTTCCTTTGGTTGTCTTCTGCCGCCTCTCGTCACCTGTTGGTGAAGGCCCTGTGCTCCTCCCGGGTCATCACCACCGCAGGTGTTTCGGGGGCCTTTACTCCAAGATTCTTGGCGGGACAATATGATAGAATTTAGAGATGCATCATATGACTTCTTTGAATTCTCGGGAACATTAACATAATACGCTCTGACTTTTCCTCCTACATTGTCCCGTCTCCAATACTTTTCACCAATCATGCCAATAGCGGTTTTTGACGAGCAAGCCAATGGTTCAAGTGTCTCAAAGTCAAATTCAAGCAGCGAGCCTTCCGTTATGATTATAACACCACCATCCTTGAAATAGTAATAATATATTATTCCTTCATCATATCCGTCGACTTTAATCTTGTAGTCCTGACACGGTAAAACAATCTCATATTTGCACGATTGCAGGTTTTGCATTTCTTTTGGCCCGGCAAAAGAAAGTGCAGACAAAAGCATCACAATAACGGCACTCTTCATTGGTTCTTGTCAAAATAATTCTTTAATGACTCTGCGACCATTTTTTCAATGGTATCCTCTCTTGATCTGTTTCGAATATCAAGTGTTTCCGATTTAATGATATAGAACCCCCTTATAATAGTCCTCAAAATCAGGGTCTTCTTTCTTCATGGCACGCACATAATCCCTATACCAAGCTGTTCTCAGCTCGCGGCAAATAAATTTCTGCAGACAGTTCTCGCGGATTTCATCTTGATATTTGCCATCATAGAAGTGCATGTTTGCGTAAAGTCGCAATTTCCAGTCATATCTCTTTAATATATTCAATACAGCAATATAGTATTCTGATGACTCAAAGAATTGCGAATTATACTGGATTGGTGCGTACTGCGAATCGGTCAACGCTAAAGTATCAACGTGCGTGTCATATTTCAACAGCACGACAAATCTTGAATCGATATAATTCCAGTCCACTGGTTTACAACTGGAGTTTGGAACCAATTGAGCAAGATGCTTTTTGTTTCGTATAACACCCCTTCGGGCCCATTTGTTTTCAATCAGTTCCAGTGGAAGAATTGCAGAACTATTTACTATTGACCAAGGATCTCCAAGATCTGGAGGTAGATAGTAGGCCTCCGCCTCTTTGGGAAGTGCTTTATCATTGTCTTGCCCAAAAGACAGTGTAGGTATCAGCAGTGCAGATAGTATGACAAACGCATAGCGAAGCATACTACATATCGGTGTGTGCGCGTTCGTTGAATTCATTTTCTATTCTAGTTAACCTGTTGTTCAAAAGGGCCGCCTTGCTGGATTGGTTCTTCGGGGAAAGCCATTTATCTCTCCAAAAGCCTTTGCAACTTTCTGCTCCATTCCGGAGATCACTCTTCTTTCCTCTATCGTGCCATAACCATTGTCAATTTTGGTTTGTTTAGGACACCGTGTCGGCAAAACTATTGAAATGTTCGAATTAACTTTTTCTCCTCTCAGCTCAGCAGGATAAAAACTGTCCTTTAACATACTGTTAAAATAAACAACGGCAAGACTGTCTATGTTTATATCTCCAGAAGAAACCTCTACCTTAGTGGCTTCAGAATTACCATTTTTATTCACCACTATATTCAATACTATGTATCGGGAAATTCCAGTGAACTCTTGTCTGTTTCCCCTATAGCAAGGGAATTCACGAGTTATTTTAGACAGAGAATCACGTCCGAACATATATTCTGCTTGTTTTTCCACTTCGAATCCTGGATATATCCTATCCAGATCTTCTTGGATTTCGGGGCCAATGTTCATATATTTTTTTGCTATTTCCTCGATCCAGTGAATATCATCATATGGCGACTCCAATTGAGTTAGCATCTTGCAGAATGAACCATCTCTGTGCCTACATATTCTCCATTCCGGATATTCAGGGTATAATAAAGAATCTTCTTTTTGTGCCGCATTACCCGATATGGAAAACAATGAATCATATGTGAAGTATGGATTATTCTTTTCTCCGCATAAAAGCACTTCCACACCATAATATGTTGGCAGGAATTGATTCTGTATCTTTTTGTCAGCAGAAATATGAAGGTAGAAGTGGGAAGAGTCGGACTCTGCCTTAAGAACCAAATACTCGTGTTCTTTGTCCAACTTCCATCTTTCAGCAGCACTCTTGATTATTGACACAGTGAAAGGATCAAAATCACCTGCCCATATATGATGCGATGTACAGGCAAAGACAGCAATGGAAAATATACAAAACAATCTCATTTTACATAATCAGGATATATCCACTCCCAACACATTATTCCCGGAATTATCCCTTGACCTGTATAGCCGACAAGGTAATCATCTTTTGGGCGGTATACGTAATGGTTTATTATATACCCTTTTGATTTTTGGAGTTTCTGCGCTGCTAATTTGTCCCCTACAACCTTCCCATCAGAAAAACCTGAAGGTATTGAATTCTTAGGATGACTATGAATAATGGACATTATAGTACTCCCTAATTTATCCTGTTTCATCGCTTCTTGGGTAATATCAACAGAATTCAATGAGTAGTTTGTCCTAACAATACCACCATCATCTTTCGTTTCAATAAGCCCAAATTCAACCGATGTATTAACAGATAAGAACCTGAAAAGACTAATACTTGAATTAAAATCACGTGAAGTAAACTCTGAATAGTCCTTTGTTTGTTTATTTGTGAATGTTCCGTAATTAAACGATATGGACTTATATTTAAGTTCACCGGTATCATCAATGGTATAATCACGAAAATATTCACCATCGGAATCCTGCTTCATCATATCGATTCTATCTTCAGAAGTATCCAAACGGATATTGATAACCTTTCCAAAAGAGTTTAATTCCCAAATGTCCATTCCATATGGATCCACGAGGTTGACCGGATCTCCTGCGCAGTAGGAGTACGGGGAGAGGGACGGGTACTTCTCCGCCATCGGGTCCTGCGAGAGCCAGGAGGCGGTGGCCGGGTCGTACATCCGCGCGCCGAAGTCCAGCAGCGGCAGCCCCGCAGGCTCCGCCTGCCACTCCTTGCCCGAGAAGCGCCAGCGGCCATCGGCATCGGCGGCCTCCGCGTATGTGCCCGTCCTCGTCCCGAACGGGTAGTAGTCGCTCCGCGAACGCACGACGCTAATATAAATCATCTGATTCATGATATCCCGGTTTAATGATACAAAACGCCCTTATTGTAGTCCTCAAAATTAGGATCTTCTTTTTTCATCATACGTGCATAGTCTCTAAACCAAGCTGAAAGCAATTCTTTACAGATAAATTTCTGCAGACAGTTCTCGTGAAGTTCATAGTGATATTTGCCATCATAAAAGTGCATGTTTGCATAAAACCGCAATTTCCAGTCATATTTCTTTAATATATTCAGTACTGCAATATAGTACTCTGATGATTCAAAGAATCGAGAATTATACTGGATTGGTGCGACCTGCGCATCCGTCAACGCTAAAGTATCAACGTGTGCGTCATATTTCAACAGCACAACAAATCTTGAATCGATATAATCCCTGTCCACTGGCTTACAACTAGAATTTGGAACCAATTGGGCAAGATGCTTTTTATTTCGTATAACACCTCTTCTGGCCCATTTGTTATCAATTAGTTCTGACGGAGAGGTCGCAGAATCATGTATGATATTCCAAGGATCCGCCACTTCTGGCGGAAAATAGAATACCTCTGCCTCGTTTGGCAATGCTTTACTCATGTCTTGCCCAAAGGATAGTGCATAAACTAGCAGAGCACCGAGTATAACAAGCGCATAGAGAAGCACCCTACATGTTGGTATGTGCGCGTTCATCAAATTCATTTTCTATTCTAGTAAGTCTGTTGTTCAATAGAGCCGCCTTACTTGACTGATTCTTAGGGGAAAGCGAAGGCTCTGTCCTGTCCCTGTTTGTTTTATGACTCCTACGGGTGACCTCACCTTCATTTATCTCACCCAAAGCCCGCGCAACTTCCTGTTCCTTTCCAGTGATTACCCTTCTTTCTTCGATAGTATCATAACTTTTATCTGTTTCAGGCTGTTTATCACTGTTAAAACCTATTGGATCATAGAATGCCCTTACGACGTGCTCCACCTCGTGAGCTAATATAACAACAGAAGACCGCCATTTTTTAGTCCCTCTATTATAGGTCATACGATAAGGATTCCAATATAATGTACTCATATGATTCCAGAATTGTGTACCATCCTCCAGTACATTTTGTTTTACTAATAACTCTATCTTAGGATCATTTTCTATCCTAACAAAACTTGCATCAACGCCCGCATTCGCGAGCATGCCGCGAGCTTCAGCGTAGGCCTTTCTGAAATTCTCATTCCCGACTACACGTATCCTCTTGCCCTCCTCGTCAATGAGGCCGATCGGATCCCCGGCGCAGTAGGAGTAGGGTGAGAGGGAGGGGTACTTCTCCGCCATCGGGTCCTGCGAGAGCCAGGAGGCGGTGGCCGGATCGTACATCCGCGCCCCGAAGTCCAGCAGCGGCAGCCCCGCCGGCTCCGCCTGCCACTCCTTGCCCGAGAAGCGCCACCTGCCGTCCGCGCCGCCGGTCTCCTCATAAGAGCCAGTCCTGGTCCCGAACGGGTAGTAGTCGCTCCGCGAGCGCACGATGCCCTGCGCGTCAACTACGGCCCTCACGCTCCCCAGGTGGTCGGTGATGTGGTAGCGCACGTCATCGACAGCACCCGTGGAGGCGCGCCTCAGTATGCGTCCGGCACTGAACCCGACGCTCTCCACTGTCCCGTCCGGGAGAAGCACGAACGCGCCACGGTATCTGCGTACGGCGCCGCCCGCGGAGGACACCTCCGCCTTCGTCCCGTCGGAGAGGCGGACATACCTCGCTTTCACCGTCCCGCCCTCGCGGAACACCGCCGGACGTCCCGTGAGGTCGTGCCCGACCGTGACGCCGGGGAGCGGGCCGGAGGTCACGCCCCCGTCCCTGCCATAGGTCCAGCCGTCACGGCGCTGACCCGTGTAGGCATACGACAGGAGGGTCTCCGGGAGGTTGCCGGAGGCTCCGTAGCGGCTCAGAGAGACGATGTCTCCGTCCTTGGTGTAGGAGATGTCCCCTTCTGTGTATGTCCGCAGAGGCGCGGCAGACGTCCCCGCGAACCTGCGCGTGTCCGAGAGGCGGCCGAACCCGTCATAGGACAGGGAGAGCGCCTGCGCCGCGTCCGTCCCCTGTCTCCACTCCCACTCCGAGGCCTGCCCCGACCATCGCGCCGCAGCGGTCCCCGCGTGCTCCGGATGCCCACGGCGAAGCGACATCGAGAACACCGGCGCGCCCTGCGACTGGGATGTAACACCCTTCGCGGCGCCGCGCCCCGTCATCCATCCCCTGATGTCATAGCTGTCCGTGACGGTAACCGCGCCCGCGCCTTCTCCGAGAGCCATGCCCCTCGGGCGTCCGAGGTCGTCGTAGGCATACGCAACTTCCGCCCCCGCGCCGCCATCCACGCTCGCGCTCTCCGAGAGGAGCCGCCCCTCGTTGTCGTATGTGCGCAGCGTCAGCTTCGCGTGAGTGCCGCAGGTCTCCTGCTCCGCGGTCACATTGCCCGCGAAATCGTATCCGAGGCTCGTCCTGCATACCGTCCCGTCCGGCCACTTCTCCGCCGTCTGGATAAGGCGCCCGAGACTGTCGTAGTGGTATGCCCTCGTGACATGTCCCGACACCGCACCCAAGCCTCCATCAGGAGAGAGCACCGCCGTCTCCGACCGGGTCGGCAGGCCCGCGCCCTTGTCAGGGTCGTACAGCGCCGTCACGCCGGCCACCGGGACGAACCCCAGGCCGGCGGAGGTCTCGCCAGCCCTGTCGCCATACAACGTCCGCCCGAGGAGGACGGCCGACTCCGGGTACGCCTCCGCCGGACGCGCCGACGAGGCGAACAGGGACTGGAAACGCTCCCGCGTACCCGCGCTCGAAAGCAGCCTGCGCTCCACGAGGTGCCCGTGTGCGTCATACCTGTATGTGATCCACCTGCCTGCGGCGCGGGCCTCGCCGCCACGCTCCATCACCGGACGGCCGGAGGCGTCGTACACATACTCCTCCGTCTCCCGGCCGGGGAGCTTTCTCGTCAGGAGCAGGCCCCTGCCGCTGAAACGACGCACGGTGCAGAACCGCGCCGCAGGCGTCCCGTTCGCGTCTGTCAGGCCAGGGGCCGCCCACGTCCCCCTCTCCGGGAGAAGCGCGCTCCCGCCGGGGCCTACCGTCCAGGCCTCGTTGCCCTGGAAGTCCGGGACACGGTAGGTGTCGAGGGACTCCGTGCCGGAGACGCGCCTCTCCAGCACGGTCCGTCCCATGTTGTCGGAGAACACGTCCGTCACCCTCCCGTCCTCGTCCGCCGTGCGGGTGCGCGCGAGGGCCCCCGCAGGGTAGAAGCCAGAGACGACGAGGTTCCCCTCCGCATCCACGCTGAGCAGGCGCACCTCGCCCTCCGCATTCGCGGAGTAGGAGTGCGTCACAGGCCGGGCTCCGGCGCCGGCGGCGTAGTCAGCCCCGGCCCTGTATGACTTCAGCGGACGGTCCAGAGGCGAAGCCTCATACTCCAGAGTGGAGAAGGCATGGTCCGAATCGGCTCCGTAACCGGCGGAGCGGTGCCACGAGGCCTGCGCCGCCTCCAAGCCGGAGAGAGGCTCCTCGGCCCTGCCGGAGTTGGCGGCCGACACATACGGCAGCCATGTCTTCGCGTCCGCACGCCGCATCAGGTCGTAGGTCACCGGGGTCACGATGTTGCGCCCCGTCTGGGCCCCAGCGCCCACGCGCACCACCTGCTCCGGATAGCCCAGCCCGTCGTGGAAGGTCAGCTCCTCGCTGCACGCACTCCTGTCCGCCGAGGTGTAGGTGCGCCTCAATATCCAGTTGCCCGGGATGTCCAGGCGCTCCGTGCTGTCCACCGGCTCCGGGGACGGCGGCGGCTCCGGGGCGTGGTGGAGCAGACTCACAGGCCCGAAGTGCCCCAGCGTGTCGCGCACCGTCAGCGTCGCCCAGTAGGAACTGTCCCCAGTGTTCGCCGACAGCGGACGCACGTGGATGAAGTCCGAGTCCTCACCCTCCGGGGAGTCCACCTCGAAGAGATTGAACGGCCAGATCTCCGCCGTCCATGGGCCGTATACGTTGATGTAGACCGCTTCCCAGGACGTGTCACCGGATGACCACTCCAGAGACGTAGGCGCAACTGTCACCTGGGCCGTGGCGGAGAATGGAAGAGAAAGGAGCGCCGATGCTATGACGCTTAGGACGGTCTTTCCGGAACACCGTGCGAAGGCCGATGATATAAGGTGTGTCAGCGCGCTCATAGTGAAGTATCTGTCTTGTTGTCGGTTGAGTAGAGATATGCGCCTGAGGCCCTCCCGAGGGCGTCCAGCACCTCGTGGAGCTTGCCGGAAGCGTTGTATGTGTACGAGACGGATGTCCCGTCAGGGCCGGTCTCGCGGGTCAGACCCACCAGGGGCTCGTACTCCCAGACGGTCACCTCGGCTCCGGAGATGGCCCTCAGGCCCGACTCCGATTCCACAGATAGCGCTCCCTCGATGGGGCCGTACTGGAGACTACGCAGCTCCGGCACGTTGCGCACAGCCTGCAGCGTGGTGCCGCTCACGGCCGCGACCGGGTACAGCCCTCCGTAGCCCCAGACATAGACGGTCACCGTGCCGTCAGGGGCGGTACGCGTGAGGGGGCGGCCGAGGTGGTCGTAAGTATACGATGTCACGCTGCGCACTCCGGTCGTGGAGTCGGTCTCCATGACGCTGCCCACCCTGAAGAGCGACGGGTGCGCCACCGGTGCCGGCTGCACATAGCTGTACTCCGTTATCGACACCACCCGCTCCTGCCCGCCGGAGGGCCTCACCAGGCGCGTCTCGGACAGGGGGAAGCCCACCATCCCGGCATCGGCCATCAGCTTCGCGACGCCGGAGGAGGCCTCAGTCACATAACTGCGGCGCAGAAGCGACTCCGTCCCCCGGCTGTCAGACGCCCTCTCCTCCGTGCGGAGGAAGTCAGAGTTGTATGCGTATGAGGTCGTGCGAGTGACTCTCCGCTCGCCGAACACGAGACTCTCCGTGCGTGACGACACATCTTCGCGCCCCGTCCACAGGCCCACGTCGGCGGTGGAGATGAAGAGGTAGTCTTTAAGACCTATATATTCGTCCGCTGCGGATAGTTTTCGGACAACCGACGACTCTGTCGACACGGGCGCACCGTCGGCGCGGAGGTTCTCAAGCGAAAGAAGCATCCCGCGTCCCCTCTGCCGGGAGGTGTTGACGAACAGGCCGGCAAACGGCAGGCACTCGCCGCCCCAGTCGCCTAAACCTGGCATCTTCTCTACCGACAAATTATTCATTATGAGTGTGTCCGGTATTTCCGCCGCCGTCCTGAACCGGTAGCGGACAGCACTGCCGTCCCTGCGCCGCTCCGTCACGGTGCCGTACTCAATGTGCGAGACGCCGAAGCGGGTCATGTTGTTCGACCATATCTTGCCGGACATTGTGTTCGCCAGCACTGACACAGAGAAGTCCACGCGGTATCTCGGCATCTGAAGCAATATTCCGGAACTTGCCGTCCCGTCCTTGTACTCGAACGTCCGGCTGTCCAGCAATGTCCCGTCGGACCCGTAGCTGGAATATCCGGCAAGCCGCAGGCCGCCGCAGGTTCCGGTCCCACCAGCCAAAACCGGCCTGAACCCGTCGGATGACAGGCGGGTAACCTTTTTCGAATAGTCGTTGCCCTCATAACTGAATGTCGTCCACCCGCCCGTCGGATAGGTGATTCTGGACAGTGTCCCATATTTTGCATAGGCGGCATCCGGCCGCCTCGGGCTGTCGGGAAGGATGGTCTCATCATTGGAGGCGTTCACGGACACCGCCCCGAGGAAGGAGTCGTTGGTGCTCGCCCGCCCGTTGTAGTAACCCCAGTGGTCTATCTTGAACGTGCCGTACATCGGGCAGAGGTCGTTGCGGAAGTACTCAATGGAGTATGTGCCTTCTCCTGATATAGTCACTGAGGACAGGAAGCCCGTTCCGGACTTTGCTTCCGTATTATATGAGAAGTCGCAGGTCCGGATGTCCTTCCCGCCGCGGCGGATACTGATGCCGGAGAGTTTGTCCACGCCGAGGAACCGGCGCGGGGAGACCTCGTTGTCGGGGCCCATGTTGGCATTGTAGTATTTCTCCTGATAAGGTTCCTGGTAGGAAAGCACCGCCAGCGTGTCCCCGTCCACGAGCACCGTCTCAGGGAAACTATAGTATCCGCGCGCATCCGTCAGGCCGCGGCCTCGTCCGTTCACAACCGAAAAGTCTCCCTCTCCCCAACCGGAAGGCCCGAAGACAGAGACGCTGTAGCAGACAGAATACGGCCGCTGCACGTGGATGCCGGCCGTGCGCCCGTATCCGAACTCCATCTTCCTGCCATTCGGAGCCACGATGCGGCTCAGTTTCCAGGCCGAAATCATGCGGTATCCGTCATAATCATCCTGGTCTGTTTCGCCGGCCTCACCGGCATAGCCGTCAAACTCGTACCGATACCCGTCCGCCACCGTTATCGATATCGGCGTGTGGTTGCTGAAGTTCGAATCCATCTCTATCCTGAACAGGGACGGACTGACGCTGGTGCCGTATACGGTCACGTCACCTGCCGGCCCAAGGACGAAAGAGCCGCTGTACCCCATGAAATTGAAGTGATACAGGTCCGGCTCGGCGTCGTATGCCGCAGGCGAGGATGCGCCGCAGGACGGGAAGAGCCAGTAGCAGAGCTCGTCGCCGATGCGCCCGTCGTTGGCCGTATACAGAGTGGCCTGGCTGATGTCCATCGCCGACTTGTGGATGCTGAGATAGCCCTCTGCGTATATGGTGCCGCCTCCAGTGTCTATGTTGTGGCTTTTGTCGTCGGGCAGGCCTCTCACCTCCCTTGTGATGACGCCGCCCAAGTTCAGGGTCCAGTCCGGACCGAGGATGCCGGACACCACATTGGGGATGTGTCCGGTGGTGGCATAGTCAAAACTTATGGGGAGCTCGAAGTCCAGGTCCTTGTAGGTGTAGAAAGGTATCGACAGACTGAGAGTCCCGGTATAGAGGGAAGGATGTATCTCACCGTACTTCATGAATTCCCACGCGTCCGCAGATGGCCGCTGGGGTTCGTTGCCCGCGCTCATCTGGGCCCGCGATGGTTGCGGCAGCGCAAGTGTCAGCGCTGCAACAATTAAGATGGTTCTTGCGATAGTTTTCATGTATGTGGTTAATTTCAGGTAAATATATTGAAAAATCTTGAATCGCAAAAAGCCCTCGCGGTTGAATCACTTTCTTGTGAAACTGTAGGCGATCTGCAAGTGGTTGACCGCATCTATCAGGGGCTGCCCCACGCTGACCGCGAACTTCTTGGAGCGGAAGTCGATCTTGTACCCGCTTGAGTTGTCTGTCAGATTGATGGTGAGAGGTATCTTGCCCTTGGATTCTTTGAGCAGATTGACAAGCTGTTTGCGGAAGTCCTGGTTGAGGCGGGAAGAATCGATATGCAGCACGAACTCGGACACCATGTCATCGCTGACATTGCCCAGCAGCGTCACATTCTTGAACTTGAATGTGTATGGTGACGTCTTGCCGGCGGCACGCTCTTCCGGCTTGATGAAATATCTCTCTTCCACGGAACCCTCGATGAACAGCTGGGTGTGCGGCTGCATAAACGGCATGAAAGCCTGGTAGTCCTTGCCGAACAGGGCGAATTCATAGTTCCCGTCGAAGTCCTCCAGAATCACCTTGGTGCCTGGAGCACCGCTCTTGGTCATGACATTCTTGGTGTCAGTCACTATCCCCGCCAGACATACGCGCATCGTCTTGCGCTTGGCCTCGCACTCCTCGATGACAGAGTTGAGCTGCGAGAGCTGGCAGCTGGCGAAGTTGTTTATTTCGAACCTGTAGCGGTCCAGCGGATGTGCGGACAGATACATGCCGACACACTCCTTCTCCTTCTGGAGAATGGCAAGAGTATCCTCTTCTCCCACAAACACCGGCGCCTCCGGGCGCACAGGTTTGAGTTCTTCGACATCTCCGAACAGAGAGGACGCGCTGTCCATCTCGTCGTCGCGGTAGAGGGTCGCGTAGCGCATCAGCTCGTCTATGAAGAACTCCCCGCCCTTGCCGGTCTGGAAATACTGCGATCTCTTCAGGCCGAAGGAATCCAGCGCCCCAGCATATACGAGGGTTTCAAGAGAGCGCCTGTTGAGAACGGCGGACATCCTCTCGACGAAGTCGTAGAGATCGGCAAAAAGCCCGTTGGTGTCCCGCTCCTTGATTATGGCTTCCACCACATTGTCCCCGAATCCCTTGAGACCGCTGAGCCCGAAACGGATATCGCCATGCTTGTTGACGGAGAACTGGGCCGCAGACTCGTTGACATCAGGGCTGAGCACCTTGATTCCGCTCTTGCGGCAGTCGGCCATGATTTCCTTCATCTCCTCCATATTGGCCGTATTCTGGGTCAAGTTGGAGGCTTGGAACTCAGAAGGATAGTGAGCTTTGAGCCAGGCGGTCTGATAGCTGACCCAGGCGTAGCATGTGGCGTGTGACTTGTTGAATGCGTATTTGGCAAAGGCCTCCCAGTCTTTCCAGATCTTCTCAAGTGTCTCCTGCGGGTAGCCGTTGGCGAGCGCACCCTTCATGAAAGACTCCTTGAGGGAATCCAGCACATCTTTTTTCTTCTTGCCCATCGCCTTGCGGAGCTTGTCCGCCTTGCCCTTGGAGAAGCCGGCGAGCTTCTGCGAGAGGCGCATAACCTGCTCCTGGTAGACCGTGACTCCGTATGTCTCCCGGAGATATTCCTCCATGTCCGGAAGGTCGTACGTGATCTTGGAGGGGTCATTCTTGCCGGCCACGAAGTCCGGGATATAATCCATAGGGCCCGGGCGATAGAGGGCGTTCATCGCGATCAGGTCCTCGAAGCGCTCAGGGTGCAGCTTTATGAGCCACTCCTTCATGCCGCCTGATTCGAACTGGAAGATGCTCTTGGTGTCACCGCGCGAATACAGGTCGAAGACGGCCGGATCGTCAATCGGAATCTTCTCGATGTCTATCTCCGTGCCGAATCTCTTCTTGACGAGGGCAAGGCAACGGTCTATGATAGAGAGCGTCTTGAGTCCCAGGAAGTCCATCTTGAGCATTCCCACGTCCTCGATTTTCGTGCCCTCGTACTGGCTGACCCACACTTCCTGTCCGGTAGCCTTGTCCACTCCCATCGTGATGGGGATGTAGTCGGTGAGGTTGCCGCGCCCGATAATCATGGCACAGGCGTGGATGCCCGTCTGGCGTATGCACCCCTCAAGCTGGAGAGCATAGTTCAGGACCTCCTTCACAAGAGGGTCTCCGTTCTCGTACTCGTTCTTGAGTTCCTTGACATATTTGACGCTGTTGGCGAGGGTCGGCTTGTATTCCTTGTCCTCCCCGTTCTCCCTGACGACTATCGGCCTGTCCGGAATCATCTTGGTGAGCCTGTTGGACTCGGGGAGAGGGAGGTTCGATATGCGCGCCACGTCCTTGACGGCCAGCTTGGCCGCAAGGGTACCGAAAGTGATGACGTGGGATATGTGATCGGAGCCGTAGTGCTCCTGCACATACTGGATCACACGGTAGCGTCCCTCGTCATCGAAGTCCACGTCGATATCCGGCATCGATATTCGCTCCGGATTGAGGAAACGCTCGAAGAGGAGGTCGTAGCGGATAGGGTCAAGATTGGTGATGTGCAGGCAATACGCCACACATGAGCCGGCCGCGGAGCCTCGTCCCGGGCCCACAGACACCCCGTTGCGCCGTCCCCAGTTGATGAAGTCCTGGACAATCAGGAAATAGTCCGGGAAACCCATATAGGATATGGTCATCAGTTCGAAGTGGATACGGTCGTTCTGCTCCTTCGTGAGGACATCCCCGTAGCGTTCCCGCGCGCCTTCGTATGTCAAATGGCACAAAAAGGCCACAGAACGGCAGAATTCGTCGCCTCTGTAGTTGCGGCTGACCTCGTTGCCGTCGTGGTCCTTCTCGACCTCGTATTTGCCGTTTTCTATGATGTCGGCATATTTGTCGAGATAGAAGTCTATGTTGTCGAGGAAGCTCTGCTCTATCTGGAACTTCGGGAGCACATGTCCGCGGTCGATCGCGTAGTTCTCCACCTTGTCCAGAATCTCCATCGTGTTGGAGATGGCCTCCGGATGCTCCGGGAACATCTCGGACATCTCCTCCTCGCTCTTGAGATACTCCTGCTGGGTGTAGCGCAGGCGCTTGGGATCATCCACCAGCGCGTTGGTGGTGAGGCATATCAGCCTGTCGTGGGCCGGACCGTCCTCCTTGCGCACGAAATGCACGTCGTTGGTGGCTACGACCTTGACCCCGTGTTTCTCGGCGAGGGTGAAGATCGCGTCGCAATATTCCTTCTGGCGCTCATAGAGGTCCTGTGACATGCCCGGCACCTGTGTCTTGTGGAGCATCACCTCAAGGTAGTAATCGTCACCGAACACCCTCTTGTGCCATTTGATGGCCTCGTCCACGCCCTCGGAATCCCCTGCAAGTATTCCGCGCGGCACCTCCCCGGCCATACAGGCCGAACAGCATATCAGGCCCTCATGGTACTTCTCCACTACCTCGTGGCTCACCCTCGGCTTGTAGTACATGCCTTCTATGTGGCCGGTGGAGACAATCTTCATCAGGTTGCGGTAGCCATCATAGTTTTTGGCGAGCAGGATCAGGTGATAGTACTTGCGGTGCTCGTTGTCCTTGAGATGATGGTCGTAGTGCTGGGTCACATAGATCTCGCACCCGATTATAGGCTTGACCGAAGGGTGCTTCGCCGCCACATCCTTGAAATCCTTTACACCGTACATGTTGCCGTGGTCCGTGATGGCTATGCCCGGCATTCCGAGCTCTTCGGCACGGGAGAACAGTTTTCCTATATCACTCATCCCGTCGAGGATGGAGTATTGCGTATGGACATGCAGGTGAACGAAAGACATAGCGCAAATATACACAAAACGTCCGACCTTTTAAGGGGCCGGACGCTTTTGATATTCAGAAAAATTTACTTCTTCACATTCTTCAGTGCAGCCTTCTTGCGGGCACGCATCGTGGCGTCATACATAATCGGGGTACCGATCATGATGGAAGCGTATGTGCCGATGCAGATACCGAGGCAGAGGGCCACTGACAGACCCCTGATGGACTCACCTCCGAAGATCGCGATAGCAAGCATAGGGAGGAGGGTTGACACAGAGGTGTTGACCGTACGTGTGAGGGTGGCGTTGAGCGACTTGTTGACTGTCTCCCTGAAGTCCTCGTTAGGATGCAGGCCGAGATTCTCACGGATACGGTCGAAGATGACCACGTTATCGTTGATGGCGTATCCGATGATGGTCAGGATGGCCGCGATGAAGGTCTGGTCGACGTCAAGGTTGAACGGCAGGATTCCGCTGAACAGCGAGAAGAAGCCGATGACGATGACGGAGGTGTGGGCAAGCGAAACGACACCGCCAAGACCCCAGGTCCAGCCCTTGAAGCGCACGGCGATATAGCCGAAGATTACCAGCAGGGCGAGAACGATGGAGATGAGAGCGTTGCGCTTGATGTCATTGGCGATGGAGGCGCCCACCTTGTCGGAAGATATGATTCCGTTCGGGTTGTCGAGAGTGGAAGTGAACTCGGAGAGAGTCAGGTCATCGGCATAGAAGCCCTTGAGAGACTCATAGAGCATACCCTCAATCTCGGTGTCTACTGCAGAAGACTCATCCTCGAATTTGTATGAGGTTGTTATCTTCATCTGGCTGTCACCGCCGAACTGCTTGACTTCCACTGAGGCCCCGCTGACGTTGTCGTCCTTGGCGGCAGCCGCCTCGAACACCTTGTTGGTGGCCTGGCGGACATCCTCTGCCGTAACCGGCTTGTCGAAGCGTACGACATAGGTGCGGCCGCCTGTGAAGTCAACACCGAAGGTGAAGCCCTTGAAGCACATTGAAGCGATCGCTATCACGATGAGGGCGCCGGAGATGGCGTATGACCACTTCTTGCCTGAGAGGAAGTTGATCTTGGTGTTCTTGAGGAAGTTCCTGGTGAACTTGGTCTCGAAAGTGACACCCTTGCCTGCATTGACACGGTCATCAAAGATGAGGCGTGTGATGAAGATGGAGGTGAGCACTGAGGTGATGATACCGATGATGAGCGTGGTGGCGAAGCCCTTGATAGGACCTGAGCCGAAGAAGAAGAGCACGAGACCGGTGAGGAGGGTCGTCACCTGACCGTCGATAATGGCGGAGTAGGCATTGGCGTAACCGTCATGGATGGCCTTCCCGAGACCCTTGCCGGCTTTGAGCTCCTCCTTGATACGCTCATAGATGATCACGTTGGCATCCACGGCCATACCCATGGTCAGCACGAGACCCGCGATACCAGGCAGCGTGAGCACGGCGCCGAATGCGGACAGAGTACCGAAAAGGAGTACTACGTTGGTGAGAAGCGCGATGTCAGCCACGAGTCCGGCGCCCTTGTAGAAGAGCACCATGTAGAGGAGAACGAGGCAGAACGCGATGATGAACGAAACGAGTCCGGCGTGGATTGACGCGGCACCGAGGGACGGGCCGACAACCTGCTCCTGGACGATGGTCGCAGGCGCAGGAAGCTTACCTGAGTTGAGCACGTTGGCAAGGTCGGTAGCCTCCTCGATGGTGAAGTTTCCGGTGATTGAAGAAGAACCTCCGGTAATCTCGGTCTGGACGGTAGGGTAAGAGTATACTGTACCGTCGAGAACGATGGCGACCTGACGGCCGATGTTCTCCTTGGTGAGACGGGCCCAGATATTGGCGCCCTCGGCGTTCATGGTCATGGATACTCCCGGCTCGCCGCCGCGGCGGTTGTCATATTCCACACGGGCGTTGGTGACCACGCCTCCGTCGAGCGGAGCCTTGCCGTCACGGGATGAGGCCTTGATGGCCACGAGCTCGTAGATGTTGCTGTTCTTGATATAAGATGTCGGCTTCACTGACCACATCGGACGGAACTCGGCCGGGAAAAGGGCGGCGACTTCCGGCATGCGGAGATACTGGTTGATGAGAGCCGTGTCGGCTGCTGCCGCAAGACCGATGCATGCGTTGTCACGGAACTGTGAAGGAGAAAGCACTGCGAAGAGCGGGTTCGCCTTCTTGTAAGCCTCGACGTCAGCGTTGTCTGCCTCTCCGCCCTGGGCTTTGATCTCCTGTGCCACGAGGTCGTCTGACTCGGTGCTCTCGACCGGAGCTGCCTCTTCCTCGGTGTCGAGGGTCTGGGCGAGCATGGCGTTGGCCTCCTCAAGGTAAGGGGCGATCTCCTGGCTTGCGAATGTTGTCCAGAACTCAAGGGATGCGGTGCCCTGGAGCAGCTTGCGCACACGCTCCGGCTCCTTCACGCCAGGGAGTTCCACGAGGATACGGCCTGTGTTGCCGAGTTTCTGGATGGAAGGCTGGGTCACACCGAAACGGTCGATACGGTTGCGGAGCACATTGAACGAGTTGGCTACTGCGCTCTCGGATTCCTCGCGGATGACGCTTATGACCTGCTCGTCTGTGGACTCCGGCTTGATGCGGTCACGCATCTCGTAGGTGCCGAAGATCTGTGCGAGCCTCTGACCTCCGCCAACTTCCTTCCACGCTTCGGCGAAAAGGGAAATGAAATCAAGCTTGGAGTTGACGCTGCGCTCCTTGGCAAGGGCGACCGCCTTCTGGAACTCCGGAGAGGAGTTGTTGCCCGCAAGGGCTTTGACAAGATCCTCGAGCTGCACCTGAAGCATCACGTTCATACCGCCCTTCAGGTCAAGGCCAAGATTGATCTCCTGGTTCTGTACACTCTTGAATGTGTAGCCGAAATAGATTTTCTCAGTGGAGATGGAGTCCGTGTAGCGACGGGCTTCGATCTTCCTGATAGAATCAAGGTAGTAGGCCTTGTCCACATCCGGAATTTCGGCGAATGCGGCCGACTTCTGCATCTCGGCCACAGCCTTGTCGGCGGCGGCGTTGGCCTTCTTTGTGCAGATGCTCGTCACGAGTGTGAAGGAGAGCTGCCAAAGGCAGGCGAGAATGAGGCAGATAGCCACAAATCTGATAGCACCTTTACTTTGCATAAATATGGTTTTTAAAAAATTATCCGAAATAGTTCGCAAAGTTAGTATTTTTCTCAAAAGAAAGAAACTTTGTGTCAGCTTTTTGTATATTTGCAAAACAACTGAAATTCTGAATTTATGTGGTGGATAACGGCAGCTCTGATCTTTGTGGGCATACTCTTCATGCTCGTCGAATTGCTCCTCGTGCCGGGAATCGGCATCGGCGGAATCCTCAGCCTCGCCTCGCTCTCCGCAGCGTGCTGGTACACTTTTGTGTATATCGGCAACGGAGCCGGATGGACGGTGCTGGTACTGGTGCTGGTACTGCTGGTCGCATCAATATGCGTAGCCCTGCATGCCAGGACATGGAAGAGATTTGAACTCAAGACAGAAGTGACCTCCAAGGTCAACGACGAGGCCTCTTCCCTGCGGCCTTCCGACCGCGGCGTGGCTCAGACAAGGCTCGCGCCTATGGGCACCGGACGCTTCGGGGACGTGGTCTGCGAAGTCAAGTCCTCGGACAACTCGCTCGTCGACGCCGGGACTCCGCTGGAAATTGTGGCGATTGAGGACAATCAGGTGATAGTAAAAACTTTAACAGAACAATAAACATGAATCCTATCCTTCTTGCGGCAATCATCATCGTGTCGCTCATCATAGTGCTGTGGTTCTTCCCGGTGGCACTGTGGTTCCAGGCCGTCCTTTCGGGCGTGTATGTGTCCCTTCTGCAGCTGGTGCTCATGCGCTGGAGAGGCGTCAACCCGCACACGATCGTGATGGCCATGATTACCGGCACCAAAGCCGGACTGACGCTTAAAGTCAATGAACTTGAAGCCCACTACCTCGCCAAGGGCAATGTGCCGAAAGTGATCATGGCGCTGATCTCCGCCAACAAGGCCAACATCGCTCTGGACTTCAAGATGGCCTCGGCCATCGACCTCGCCGGCCGCGACGTGCTCGAAGCGGTGCAGATGTCAGTCAACCCTAAAGTCATCAACACCCCGCCTGTGACCGCCGTCGCCAAGGACGGTATCCAGCTCATCGCCAAGGCACGCGTCACCGTGCGCGCCAACATCAAGCAGCTCGTCGGAGGCGCCGGAGAGGAAACCATCCTCGCCAGGGTCGGAGAGGGCATCGTGAGCAGCATCGGCTCGTCAGAATCCCACAAGTCCGTGCTGGAGAACCCTGACAGCATCTCCAAGCTCGTGCTCAACAAGGGCCTCGATGCCGGGACGGCCTACGAGATCCTCTCCATCGACATTGCCGACATCGACGTGGGCAAGAACATCGGCGCCGTCCTCCAGATGGATCAGGCCGATGCAGACAAGAACATAGCCCAGGCGCGGGCGGAAGAGCGCAGGGCAATGGCGGTAGCCCTCGAGCAGGAAATGAAAGCCAAGGCCCAGGATGCACGCGCGAAAGTGATTGAGGCCGAAGCCGAAGTGCCTCTGGCCATGGCGGAGGCTTTCCGCAAGGGCAATCTCGGCATCATGGACTACTACCGCATGAAGAACATCCAGGCGGACACCGACATGCGCGAAACCCTCGCGAAATAGCCCGTCAGAGCCTCTGACATCAAAGCCCCGTACGCTGCTCTTGCAGGTATGGGGCTTTTGTTGATACTCTACCAGCCCTGGGCCGATATCGGATGCTCAAGTCCGTCAGGCGTGACAAGCACGGCTCCGACATCCGGGCGCGCAAGATGGCCGATGATGTCAAACCCTCCGAACTCCTTCCGGAACTCTTCATAGCGCCCTATAGGCACAACAAACAGCAACCGGAAATCATCGCCGCCGTTCATGGCAGCCGACACCGGATCGATGTCCAGTTCCTTGCCGAGAGCGAAACTGTTGCCCTCGAACGGAATCTTGTCGGCATACACCTTGACACCGAGACCGGAATCACGGTTGAGCCGCAGGACGGCATCAGACAAGCCCCTTGAGACAAAGTAAGAATACGAAGGCATTATGCCGGTGGACTCCACAAGCGTGACCACATCCGGGGACAGCTCCGGCTTGAGGTACGAGCCCACGAGCATCTTGTATTTCTCGAGCTCATCTCTCTTATGTTCAAGGACTTGCTGTCCAAGATAAGCGGCGCCGAGACTCCCTGACACGCAGACAAGATCCTTGCTCTCTGCGGACGGGCGCACTGCCGGGTGGCTGTTCCCAAGCGCCGCAATACTGATGGCCAGCCCGTTGCGTGACGGTTCAAGTTCCAGTGACAATGATTTGTATCCCTGTTCCTTGGCGGCGAAGACAACCCCGCTCCAAAGTTCTTTGATCTGCTCGAAATCGAGTTTGGCAGAAACTCCCAAAGTAAGCGCAAGGGCCTCCGGGTGAGCGAGGGCGGAGTAGAGCTCGCCTGTCACACTGATCACACTCTTGTAGCCGAGATGTTTGAGAGGGAAATAGACCAGGTTGAAGTCTGTCCCTTCAAGAAGGAGGCGCGATGCGGACACACAGGAGTCACCCTCCCCGCCCCTGAAATGCAGCGGCTCCCCGAAAGGAGTGTATCCGCTGCCTTCGAAGAGCTGCCGTATCGCCTCCACTCTGCCGAGTTCGGAGAATGTAGCTGCCATTACAGGTTCCTGAGAAGATTGTTGAGGTTGACTTTCTTGTCTATCATCGACCTGAGTTCAGCCACCGGAACCCTTTCCTGCTGCATCGTGTCACGGTCGCGGACCGTCACGCAGTTGTCGTTGAGAGACTCGTGGTCAACGGTGATGCAATACGGGGTTCCGATAGCATCCTGGCGGCGATAGCGCTTGCCGATGCTGTCTTTCTCGTCGTACTGGCAGTAGAAGTCATATTTGAGTTCATCCATTACCTTCTGGGCGAACTCCGGAAGGCCGTCTTTCTTGACGAGTGGAAGCACTGCGGCCTTGACCGGCGCGAGAGGAGCCGGGAGGCTCAGCACGGTGCGGGTCTCACCGTTCTCGAGCGTCTCGACCTTGTATGAGTGACTGAGCACGGCAAGGAACATGCGGTCCACGCCGATTGAAGTCTCCACGCAATAAGGCACATAGCTTTCGTTGGTCTCCGGATCGAAGTACTGGAGCTTCTTGCCAGAAAGCTTCTGGTGGTTGCCGAGGTCGAAGTCGGTGCGGCTGTGTACACCTTCAAGTTCCTTGAAGCCGAACGGGAAGTTGAACTCGATGTCCGTGGCGGCATTCGCATAATGGGCCAGTTTCTCGTGATCGTGGAAACGGTAGTTCTCGGCACCCATCCCGAGGTTGACATGCCACTTCATGCGGTTCTCCTTCCACTTCTTGAACCATTCCATCTCGGTTCCGGGGCGGACGAAGAACTCCATCTCCATCTGCTCGAACTCGCGCATGCGGAAGATGAACTGGCGGGCCACCACCTCGTTGCGGAAGGCCTTTCCGATCTGCGCGATACCGAAAGGTATCTTCATGCGGCCGGTCTTCTGGACATTGATATAGTCCACGAATATGCCCTGGGCTGTCTCAGGACGGAGGTATATCTTGTTGCTGTCATCCCCCACGGAGCCGAACTGTGTGGAGAACATGAGATTGAACTGGCGCACATCTGTCCAGTTCTTCGTGCCGCTGATCGGGCATACGATGCCGCAGTCGAGAATAATCTGTTTGTACTCGGCAAGGTCGTTGGCCTGCTCGGCAGCCACATAACGGTTGTGGACAGCCTCATACTGGGCCTTCTCGCGAAGCACATTAGGGTTTGTCTCGCGGAACTTCGCCTCGTCGAAAGCCTCGCCGAACTTCCTGCGGCCCTTCTCGACCTCCTTGTTGATCTTCTCCTCTATCCTGAGCAGGTAATCCTCGATAAGGACATCGGCACGGTAGCGTTTCTTTGAATCCTTGTTGTCGATAAGCGGATCGTTGAACGCCGCGACATGGCCTGAAGCGACCCAAGTCTTAGGGTGCATAAATATGCAGGCGTCGATGCCGACTATATTCTCGTTGAGACGCGTCATTGCGTTCCACCAATACTGCTTGATGTTGTTTTTGAGCTCCACGCCCATCTGGCCATAGTCATAGACTGCCGCCAGGCCGTCGTAGATGTCACTGGACGGGAAGATGAAACCGTATTCCTTGCAGTGGGCGACGAGCACCTTGAATAATTCCTCTTGTGTCATATTTATAGTGTTTTATATATTCAGCGACAACGCGCAAATTTAATCATTTCCTCTATCTTGTTCAAATATCTCGCTGAGCGGCCCCCTTACAAACTCCCGCTCCCACATCTTCGGATGCGGAACAGTGAGCGCCGGAGTCGAGAAATGCTCGTCTCCGTACAGAAGTATGTCTATGTCTATGATGCGGTCGTGATATATGCGGGAACCGTCCGGAGCATATTCTATCCTCTCACGGCGCCCCATCTTCCGTTCTATGGCCTTGCACAGAGCGAGAAGGTCCTCCGGCGGGATGGAACTGCTGTAGCGGACCACGCAGTTGAGAAAATCCGGCCCGCTGAAACCCCATGACCTGGACTCCACAATACTTGAAAGAGCAGAATAATGGCAGCCCATTCCCTCGTCCAGGGCCTTGAGCGCAGCATCGATATTAGCCCTGCGATCCCCTATATTGGTGCCGAGAGACAGATATATATCATTTGTCTTCATCGTCAAATTCAGGATCCATGCCGAGAGCGACCCTGGCCTCGTCCGAGAGCAGGCTCTGGTCCCAGGCCGGCTCGAAAACCAGGTCTATCGTACAGCTTTTAACCCCAGGCGTCAACTCTACATTGTGATTGACCTCCGCGATCACCTCGTCCGCCATCGGGCAGTTGGGGGCCGTGAAAGTCATCTTGATGTAGACATCGTGCTCCTTGTTGATGTTAAGTTCATATATCAGGCCGAGGTCATAGATGTTTACGGGTATCTCTGGATCATATACCTGCTTGAGAGCAAGCACTACGCTTTCATACAGAGGAGCCAGGGCCTTGACATCCTCCGGCGTAAGGACTTCGTTCTTCTCGTCGCTCATTTCTGACAGTTTTTACTTGCCGTGCTGCGGATGGTCTCGATCATCGAAGCAAGGCCGTTTGCCCGCGTCGGGGAAAGATTCTCCCTGAGGCCGAGCTTCTCGACAAATGAAAAATCATCGGACGCTATTTCGCACGCCTCCCGTCCGGAATACACGCCCACCAGCAGGGAAATAATCCCCTTGGTGATTACAGCGTCACTGTCCGCCTTGAAGAAAAGGCGGCCACCATCCACGGATGCGTCCAGCCAAACTCTTGACTGACAACCTTTTATCAACCTATCGTCCGTTTTAAGCTCATCTGGGAACGGCTCAAGTCCGTTGCCGAGTTCGATCAGGTATTCATACTTGTCAAGCCAGTCATCATACATCGAAAACTCTTCGATGACATCATCCTGCACTTCTTTTAAACTCTTCATTTCCTATCAAGCATTTTTATAGCCTTCTCAAGAGAAGACATCAGATACTTAGCCTCTTCAACAGTATTATACGGAGCGAACGACGCTCTGAGCATGCCGGTAACCCCGAACCGGTCCATCAACGGCTCCGCACACATCTGGCCAGATCTCACGGCCACACCCATCTTGTCAAGAATCAGCGCCAGGTCCTCGTGGTGCAAATGTTCCACGGAGAACGAAAACAGCGGAATCTTCTCATAACCGCCCCCAGGCTGCCCGAACAAGTGGAAACGAGAATCTGAAGACAGGGCGTTCAACATATAATCAACCACTTCCTCCATATTCTTCTGCAACTCCGCAGACCGGGTCTCAGACGCAACGGCCAATGCCTGCACGAGAGTCGGGGTTCCGGAAATGTTCTGAGTGCCCGCCTCAAACTTGTGTGGCGCGGCCGCATAACTTGTACCGGTCCATTTCACGGTTGAAATCATCTCTCCCCCACCCATATATGGAGGCATCTTGTCAAGATAATACTTCTTGCCATACAGGACGCCTGTTCCCGGCGCCGCATATATCTTGTGCCCCGAGAACGCATAGAAATCGCAATCAATGTCCCGGACATCCACACCTGAATGCACAATCCCCTGCGCTCCATCGGTTAAAACAGGGCAACCTATTGAGTGACAAATATTTACTATTTCTTTTATCGGGTTTGTCAGCCCGAGCACATTGGAAACCTGCGTGACGCAGACAAGCTTCGTGCGTGGATTGAGAAGCTCTCGCAGAACATCGAGCCTGAGATGTCCCCGGTCATCCACAGGCAGGACTTTCAGCGTGGCGCCTTTCCGGCTGCACATCATCTGCCAAGGCACTATGTTGGAGTGGTGCTCAGCTTCCGAAACAATGATTTCGTCCCCAGGCCCCACGAAGGCCTCGCCAAAACTGAAGGCCACGAGATTTATGGAAGCAGTGGTCCCGGAAGTGAATATTATTTCCTCGCGACTGCCGGCATTGATATACTCGCGGACGGCATCCCTCGCCTGCTCGTACTTCTGAGTCGCTACTTCAGCTATATGATGTACCGCACGATGGAGGTTGGCAGTATATCTCGCCGACATCTCATTCCACTCCCCTATGACACTCTGCGGCCTGAGAGAAGTGGCGGCGTTGTCCAGATAAACGAGTCTCTTTCCATATACTGTCTCGGAGAGTTCAGGAAACTCCTTTCTAAAGTCAGATACATTCATAATACAAAAGTAATATTTTTTGCGCAGATGTTTATTTATTCCTTAATTTTGAATCCTTAATGAGTGCCGAAGATCTGGCAAAGATGAGGCGACTTGCTTTTCAATGATTACCAAACACAGATAAAATGATAGACTACATCTCAGGAAAAATCACGGAACTGACACCGACAAGCGCAGTCGTGGACAATCAGGGCATAGGATACATCGTGGAGATTTCACTTCAGACCTATGACGCTCTGGACGGCAAATCCGAAGCCACAATCTATATCCAGCGGCAGGTAAACCAGAGGGACGGACAGGAGGTGGATTACGGTTTCGCCACCAAAGAGGAGCGGCTGCTTTTCCGGAATATCACCAGCGTCTCCGGAATGGGAGCGGCATCCGCAAGGATGATACTCTCTTCGCTCTCCCCGTCAGAACTCAACGAGGCAATACTCTCGGAAGATATCAACAGGCTGAAATCAGTCAAGGGTATAGGACTGAAGAGCGCACAGAGGCTTGTTCTGGAACTGAAGGACAAGATCATCAAAGGAGAAAACGCCAACTTCGACACAATCATCAAGGCCGAGAACAACAAAGCCGCCGACGAGGCAGCCACAGCCCTGCTCAATCTTGGCTTCTCAAAACCCAACATTTCCAAAGCCATTCAGGCCATTCTCAAAGACAAACCGGGAGCCAGCCTGGAGGATATAATCAAGACGGCCCTAAAAATACTCTGATCAATCAGCGCCCGAAATATACAAGAAGGACAGAAATATCCGAAGGAGACACTCCCGAAATCCTCATTGCCTGAGCGATTGTTCGAGGAGTGTACTTTTTAAACTTCTGTCTGCACTCCGTGGACAGTCCGCTAATCTTGTCAAAGTCGAAACCTTCCGGGATAATAAGGCTCTCAAGTCTATGAATCTTCGCGGCAGACTGGATCTCTCTGTCAATATAACCACTATACTTTATAGAAATCTCGACACTCTCCATAATATCCCTGCCGCACGTTCCACGTGGAACAATCTTCATCAATTCAGGAAGCTTCACCTCGGGCCGCGAAGCGATGTCCGAAATCTTCTTTGACTCAGAGATAGGACTCGACCCCAGCGACGCGAGAAAAGGATTCGCGACCGAAGGTGAAATATTGTTCGTATAACAATACGACTTCAGTTTCTCTATTTCATCATACTTCCGCATCATGGCTGAATAACGCTCCTCACCGGCCAGACCGATAGAATGCGACAAGCCAGTCAAACGGAAATCAGCATTATCCTGACGGAGAAGTATTCGGTATTCCGCACGCGAAGTAAACATCCTGTATGGCTCATCTACCCCCTTCGTGACAAGGTCATCAATCAGAACTCCGATATAGGAACTGTCGCGGCTGAGAATAAACGGTTCCTTCTCCTGAACCTTCAAGGCGGCATTGATACCGGCCACTATCCCCTGCCCGGCCGCCTCCTCATAACCGGTCGTACCGTTCACCTGCCCGGCCAAGAACAGATTCTCAACAAGCTTTGACTCCAGCGTAGACTTAAGAAGAGACGGGTCGAAATAATCATATTCCACAGCATACGCTGGTTTGAAAATCTTGGCGTTCTCCAATCCGCGGATAGAATGTAAAGCATCAATCTGCACCTGTAGAGGAAGAGAAGAAGAGAAACCTTGCAGGTAATACTCATTCGTGTCGCGCCCCTCCGGCTCAAGAAAAAGCTGATGGGCATTATTCTCCGGAAACACCCGGAGTTTGTCCTCTATGCTCGGACAGTACCTCGGTCCTCTACCGCTTATAAGACCGGTAAAAAGCGGCGACTCGGAAAACCCGGACCGCAAAACCTCATGAACCCTCTCATTGGTATGGAGGATAAAGCACGGCATCTGAGGCGCGCCTGACTGCACCGAAGAAGGAACATCAAGATACGAAAAACGCTCCGGCTCCGGGTCTCCGAACTGCAACGGAAGAGCCGACGTGTCTACTGAAGAAATGTCAATACGCGGAGGGGTGCCGGTCTTCATCCTATCGGCAACAATCCCCCGCTCCACCAGCTGGGCTGTCAAACCTTCGGAGGACTTCTCGCCAATCCGGCCCCCGGTCAAAACAGTCTGTCCTATGAAAAGTTTTCCGTGAAGGAAGGTTCCGGCAGTCAAAACAAGTGCGCGAGAATTGAAAATTGCCCCAGTAGATGTACGGACGCCGCAGATTTTTGAACCCTCAAAGAGGAAAGAAGTCGCAAAATCAGCGTAAATATCTAAATTACAACACTTTTCGAGATATTTGCGCCATGTCGCGGAAAACTTCATTTTATCGCATTGGGCGCGAGGGCTCCACATTGCCGGCCCTTTGGAGCGATTGAGCATCCTGAACTGCAGGGTACAAGCGTCAGTGACCAGGCCGGTATATCCGCCAAGAGCATCTATTTCTCTGACTATCTGTCCTTTAGCAATACCGCCTACAGCCGGATTGCAAGACATCTTGGCAAATAGAGTCATATCCGCCGAGAGCAAAAGGACAGAAGAACCGAGATTTGCAGCCGCCATAGCAGCTTCGCAGCCGGCATGTCCACCGCCCACAACTATGACATCATAAAAAACTCCCATTACTTAAGAGACTCCCGTAATTGAAGGTAGTAATTCTCCTTTGCGCGCATCTGGGCGATATCGCTTTCGCTGTGGTCATCATACCCTATCAGATGCAGGATGCCATGGACCATGACACGGTTAAGTTCATCCTCGAAGTCCGTACCATAGAAAGAGGCGTTCTCGCGGACAGAGTCAATACTTATAAACAGGTCACCGGAGAGAATATCCTTCTCGCAGTAATCAAACGTGATGATATCCGTAAAGTAGTCATGCTCAAGATACTTCATATTCACATCAAGGATATAGTTGTCCGAACAGAATATGATGTTGATATCGCCGATCCGGCGCATCTCGCTCCCGGCGACGGTCTTAAGCCACCTGTTGTTCAACAATTTCTGCTTTAAGACAAACTTAATATCCTCGTTGAAGTACCTTATCATAACGCAAATTTTAGGCAAATCTACTACTAAAGAGCGGACTATGGAAATAATCCAAGGATTTTTTGGAATCAAATTGAATTCTTTATATCTTTGGAGCGCAAAGTGAATATTTAAAGAAACTAATAAAATGGAAGTTAAGAAATCCCCGAAAGCTGATCTGAACAACAAGAAACTCTTGTTCGCTGAAATCGGCTTCGTATTCGCCCTGCTCTGCGTCTATGCGGCGTTTGAGTGGACGACAAAAGAAAAGGAGGAGGCTGCGCTCGTCGCAGAGACAGTCGTGGTAGAAGAAGAGGAAATGGTTCCTATTACCCAGGAGACCCCTCCACCGCCACCAGAAGTTCCAAAGACAGTGGTTCTCTCAGACCAGATCGACATCGTTGACGATGACATCAAAGTCGAGGACAACATCCTCAACCTCGAGGACAACGATGATATCGGAGTCGAGATTATGGACTATGTCGAGGATGTAGCAGAAGAAGAAGTGGAAGAAGAGGCCATTCCGTTCCAGATCGTGGAGGTAAAACCTACCTTCCAGGGCGGAGACGCCAACACCTTCTCAAAGTGGGTTGCCAACAACCTCGTATACCCTGAAATCGCCAAGGAAAACGGCGTGAGCGGTCGAGTAATGCTCCAGTTCACAGTAAACCCTAACGGAAAGATTTCAGATGTGAAGGTGCTGAGAGGTGTGGACGCATCGCTTGACAAGGAAGCAGTCCGCGTCGTTTCAAGCTCACCTAAATGGGAGCCGGGACGCCAGAGAGACCGTGCAGTCAAGGTTACCTACACATTCCCTGTTATCTTCCAGTTGAGATAATTCAAAAAGAGACCATAAAGAGGCTGTTCCGCAAAAAGGATGGCCTTTTTTTGATTAAACACACATACTATGGATATTCAGGAAGAAAGAAAAGCGATATTCGTCGGCATAATCAAACAGGAAGACGATGAGAGCAAGGTAATGGAATACCTTGACGAACTCGAATTCCTCGCCGAGACGGCCGGACTCACAGGAGACAGACAGTTCATACAACGGGTGGACAAACCCGAGAAAGCGACCTACATAAGAAGCGGAAAACTCGAAGAGATAGCACAATACTGCGAAGAAAACGAGATCAAGTACGTCATCTTCGACGACGAACTCACCGGGATGCAGCAGAGAAACATCGAGAAAATCGTAAAGACCTCGATAGTCATAGACCGCACAAGCCTGATCCTGGAGATATTCTCGCAGAGAGCCAAGACGGCTTACGCCAAGATGCAGGTCGAACTGGCGAGATACAATTACATGCTCCCGCGCCTCGCCGGCATGTGGACGCACCTCGAACGCCAAAGAGGCGGTGTCGGAATGCGTGGAGGAATGGGAGAGACACAGATAGAGATAGACCGCCGCATCGTCAGGGAAAGAATCGCCAGATTGAAAGAACAGCTCAAAAAAGTCGACAAACAGATGGCCACGCAGCGCGGCAACCGCGGACAACTGGTGAGGCTCTCCCTCGTCGGATACACCAATGTCGGCAAATCGACCCTGATGAATCTGCTCGCAAAATCAGACGTATTCGCAGAAAACAAACTCTTCGCGACCCTTGACACCACAGTAAGAAAGGTAGTTATAGGCAACCTGCCGTTCCTGCTCAGCGACACGGTAGGATTCATCAGAAAACTCCCTACACAGCTGATAGAAGCGTTCAAGAGTACCCTTGACGAGGTACGGGAAGCTGATATCCTGGTGCATGTCGTAGACATCTCACACTCAGACTACGAAGAACAGATGGAGGTCGTAGACAAGACACTCAAGGACATCTCGGCCGCAGATAAGCCTATATTTGTGGTATTCAACAAAATAGACGCCTACAAATACGAGGAGTATGACGAATTCTCACTCCAGCCCAAGACTGACAGAAATCTCAGCCTCGAAGAAGTCAAATACAAGTGGATCAACGACAAGAAGATTCCGTGCATCTTCATATCAGCCATCAAGAAAGAAGGCATAGACAAACTCAAGGAAGACATCTACAAGATGGTGGCGGAAATCCACGCCGGCAGATACCCGTTCAACAACTTCCTCTGGTAACAGAATGGCAAATACACAGAAGGGGCAGCCTGACGGCCGCCCCTTCTGCATTATTAAAGTATCACCTCTAGTCAGAGAACTTAGCCTTGAGGAACTCACGGTTAAGACGGGCGATATGAGCCACTGTGATACCCTTAGGGCACTCAAGCTCACATGCGCGAGTGTTGGTACAGTTACCGAAGCCGAGCTCGTCCATCTTGGCGACCATCGCCTTGGCCCTTTTCGCGGCCTCTGGACGGCCCTGAGGGAGAAGAGCGAGGGAACTTACCCTGGCGGCGACAAAGAGCATTGCAGAGCCGTTTTTACATGTCGCAACGCAAGCGCCGCAACCTACACAAGCCGCAGCATCCATACTCTCCTCAGCCTTCTCGTGGGAAATGAGGATATTGTTGGCATCCTGAGCTGAACCAGTCCTTACAGTGATGAATCCTCCGGCCTGAAGAATCTTGTCGAAAGCCGTACGGTCAACGACAAGGTCCTTGATGACAGGGAAAGCGGCACTCCTCCAAGGCTCCACGGTAATGGTTGCACCGTCCTTAAAATGTCTCATAAAGAGCTGACATGTAGTCACATGGTCATCTGGACCGTGAGCACGTCCGTCAATGTAAAGCGAGCACGCTCCGCAGATGCCTTCACGGCAGTCATGATCGAAAGAGACAGGACCGCTGCTCTGGCAGCCACGCTCCACGGCCACCGGGTCGGAACCCTCGCGGATCAGCTGCTCATTGAGGATATCAAGCATCTCAAGGAAAGACGCGTCTTCCTCGATGCCGGCAATATGATAAGTCTCGAAATGACCTTTTGCCTTGGCGTTCTTCTGACGCCATATCTTTAAATTGAATTCCATCTTCGATTAGTCTTTGTAGTTACGGGTGGCAACCTTGATGAACTCATACTTGAGAGGTTCTTTATGGAGTTCCGGTTCAACTCCCTCTCCCTTGTATTCCCATGCAGCCACATACATATAGTGCTCATCGTCACGCTTGGCCTCGCCTTCCTCGGTCTGGCTTTCGATACGGAAGTGTCCGCCGCAAGACTCGTTCCTGTTGAGGGCGTCGCGGGCCATAAGTTCTCCAATCTCGAAGAAATCCTCAAGACGGAGGGCCTTCTCAAGCTCCTGATTGAACTCATACTGTCCCCCAGGAACCTTGACGTTCTTATAGAAATCCTCCTTAAGTTCAGCAATCTCCTTGATGGCCTTCTTGAGACCTTCGGCGTCGCGGGCCATTCCGACATTATCCCACATGATGTTACCGAGCTTCTTATGGATGGAATCCACAGTCTTGGTACCGTTTATCGAGAAGAGACGGTCGATGCGCTCCTGTACAGCCTTCTCTGCTTCAACGAATTCCTTGGTGTTGACATCAGTCTTAGGCTCGGCGAATTTCTTGGAAAGGTAGTCTCCGATAGTCACAGGAAGCACGAAATATCCGTCAGCAAGACCCTGCATAAGGGCAGAAGCTCCAAGGCGGTTTCCGCCGTGGTCTGAGAAGTTGGCCTCACCTATGGCGTACAGTCCAGGAATCGTGGTCTGGAGGTCATAGTCAACCCAGATACCGCCCATAGTATAGTGGATGGCAGGATATATCATCATAGGCTCCTCCCAAGGGGAAGAAGCTGTGATCTTCTCGTACATTTCGAAGAGGTTTCCGTAGCGCTCGGCAACCCTCTTGTGACCGAGACGCTGGATGGCGTCCGCGAAATCGAGGAACACGGCCTTGCCTGTCTCGTTGACACCGAATCCGGCATCGCAACGCTCCTTGGCTGCACGTGAAGCCACATCACGAGGTACAAGGTTTCCGAATGCAGGATAACGACGCTCAAGATAGTAGTCACGATCCTCTTCGGCAATCTGGGAAGGTTTGATCTCGTGCTTGCGGAGTTTCTCAACATCCTCAAGTTTCTTAGGTACCCAGATACGTCCGTCATTGCGCAGGGACTCGCTCATGAGGGTAAGTTTGCACTGCTGCTCGCCATGGACAGGGATACAGGTAGGGTGAATCTGCGCAAAACAAGGATTGGCGAAGTAAGCGCCCTTCTTGTAGCACTGCAGAGCTGCGGAACCGTTGCTGTTCATCGCGTTGGTAGAGAGGAAATATGCATTGCCGTAGCCGCCGGTGGCGATCACTACAGCATGTGCGCCGAACCTCTCAAGCTGTCCGGTCACAAGATTGCGGGCGATAATGCCCTTGGCCTGACCGTTGACAATCACGAGATCAAGCATCTCGTGACGAGGATATGACTTCACTGTACCTGCGGCAATCTCCTTATTCAGAGAAGCATAGGCACCGAGGAGAAGCTGCTGTCCGGTTTGACCCCTCGCATAGAAAGTACGGCTCACCTGCACACCTCCGAACGAACGGTTGGCAAGGTATCCGCCATACTCGCGCGCAAAAGGAATACCCTGCGCGACGCACTGGTCGATGATGGCCGCACTCACCTCGGCAAGACGGTATACATTGGCCTCGCGGCTGCGGTAGTCACCTCCCTTGATGGTGTCATAGAACAGACGGTAGACAGAGTCGTTGTCGTTCTGATAGTTCTTCGCCGCATTGATACCTCCCTGCGCTGCGATGGAGTGCGCACGGCGCGGAGAGTCACTGATGCAGAAGATCTTGACATTGTAGCCAAGTTCACCGAGAGAAGCGGCTGCAGAAGCTCCGCCCAGGCCGGTACCTACCACAATGATTTCAAGTTTTCTCTTGTTGTTGGGACTCACCAGATGGATTTCAGCTTTGCGCTTCGTCCATTTGTTTTCAAGCGGTCCCTCAGGGATTTTGGAAATTAACTTGTCAGACATTGTACTTATTTTATATATTGTTATCTCTTAAAACAGTGTACTTTCTTCTTCTGCTCCCCTCTCAAGCCTGAGATGCCTGTAGGAGAGATCTGTGGCTATCCTGCCGCGCTGTGTCCGGACTATGAAGCCCTCCTTGATGAGGAAAGGCTCGTAAACTTCCTCGAAAGTGCCCTGGTCCTCCCCTATCGCTGTGGCTATGGTGTTGGCACCGACAGGGCCGCCCTTGAACGTACAGATGATGGTCCGCAGTATCTTGTTGTCTATGGAATCAAGCCCGCGGGTGTCTATCCTCAATTTGTCGAGGGCGAACCTGGCAATCGCAAGATCGATGTGGCCGTCCCCCTTGACCTGGGCGAAATCCCGCACCCTCCGGAGAAGCGAGTTGGCGATACGCGGCGTACCGCGGCTGCGGAGAGCGATCTCGTCGGCCGCCTCCCTTTCAATCCCCACATTCAATATGGAGGCGCTCCTGGTGATTATCCTCACCAGATCCGAGGTATCATAATATTCCAGACCGCAGTTGATGCCGAAACGGGCACGAAGAGGGGCCGTAAGCAGTCCGGCGCGGGTCGTGGCCCCCACAAGCGTAAAAGGATTGAGGGATATGCGCACCGAGCGGGCGCCTGGCCCTTTGTCTATCATTATGTCGATGACATAGTCCTCCATCGCAGAATACAGATACTCCTCCACTTCCGGAGACAGCCTGTGAATCTCGTCGATAAACAGCACATCGCCTTTGTCAAGCGAGGTGAGAAGGCCGGCGAGATCCCCGGGGCGGTCAAGCACAGGTCCGGAAGTGATCTTGATGTTCACCCCCATCTCATTCGCGATGATGTGCGCCAGGGTAGTTTTTCCGAGTCCCGGAGGGCCATGGAAGAGAGTGTGGTCAAGCGCCTCGCCCCTCATTTTCGCGGCCTCTATATATACCCGCAGATTGGACACGATCTCACCCTGACCGGTGAAATCTTCCAACTCGTGGGGCCGGATAATTCCTTCTAAATCCTTATCTTTGCCCTCGTTTGTATTGTGCGGGTCAAAATCCGACATCGCGAAAAAACAAATAGGATACAAATATAGTTCTTTTATTTATAAAAATTGAGTATTCTTAATGCTTGTTGATATTGTTGATAACTAAATCAATATTCTGAATATCAATTTTTTGAGTGAGAGTTTAAAAGTTGAAAACAGTGTTGAGCCGGTGTTGACCGGGGTGTTGATAAAGCGGCGGAAGCTGATTTCAACAAATCGCCGGACTTGATCAACAGGTTTGCGAACAGGTTTTCAACAACCATAAAGGGATAAATGTTGATAAGTACAAAATCTTGCGCTGAACTCCAGAAAAGGCTGGACAAGGGACGCGGGGACATCTTCTGCCGCGGTTTATTCCTGTCCGCGCGCTGGATTGTGCTCTCAGGCGTGGTCAGGAAAGGGGTGCATTTTATAATCCTCCCGAACATAGAGGCGGCTGAGTACTGCACATCCGATCTGTATAATTTCGTTGACGGTGACAGGGTTTTCTTCCTTCCTGAGTCCGGGCGCAATGTTGAGCGCAGCAACTATAAGTCATCTCTTGCGGTACAGCGTACAGCAGCCATCAGCTCCATAATTTCCGGAGAGGATGATCTCAAGCTTATAGTGTCCTACCCTGAAGCCATAGCCGAAAAAGTCCCTTCTGTCAAGGAGATATCAGACTCCATCATGAGCATCCGCAAGGGTGACGAGATATCGCACGAGAAGATAGTGGCGGCGCTCTCCGCCGGCGGGTTTGAAAGGGTGGATTTCGTTTCCGCGCCCGGGCAGTATGCTATCCGCGGTTCACTTGTTGACATATTCTCATATTCAAACAATTACCCTTACAGAATATCATTCTGGGGTGACGAGGTGGAGAAAATCAACTCTTTCGACTGCAACACCCAGCTTTCCACAGGAGAAGAGGACAATATCGAGATAGTGTCAGACGTGATGTCGTCCGGCAGCGAGGACGGACAGTGTATCCTCGAGATGCTCCCCGAGGGAAGCGTCCTCTGGCTCGACTCTTCCGATATGTATTCAGGACAGGAGTTCTTCCAGTTTGCCGGAAACTTCCGCAAGGTATACATTGACATCCCTCTCGGCTCGCAGGCCGATGACGCTGTAGCATTCAACATAAGCCCGCAGCCGTCGTTCAACAAGAACTTCGAACTGCTCACCGAAGACATACGCGGCCGCATCGAGGGAGGCTACAAGGTCATGATTTTCGGGGACAAGGTTTCACAGCTGGACAGGATACAGTCCATATTGTCCCAGAACGGAGGTCTGATGCCTGAATTCGTCAAGGGCAAGAACATACACAACGGTTTCATCGACTCCGAAGACAAGGTATGCTGCTATACCGACCACGAGATATTCGACCGTTTCCAGCGGGTGAGCTTGAGGCGGACCGTGGAGAAGAGCGAGCAGCTCACCATCAATGACCTGAATTCATTCAATATCGGGGACTATGTGGTGCACATAGACCACGGTGTGGGGATTTTCGGCGGACTTGTCAGGATGAGGGATGACAAGGGAAGAGTCAGGGAAGTAGTGAAGATCACATATAAAGACGGAGATGTGGTGTTCGTGTCCGTACATTCCCTCAACAAGATATCCCGTTTCCGCTCAAGCGACGGAGAACCTCCGCGCATCAGTAAACTCGGGTCCAAGACCTGGGGTGCGCTCAAGACAAGTGCCAAGTCCAAGGTTAAGGACATCGCCAAGCAGCTTATCCAGCTTTATGCCAAGCGTCGTTCATCCAAGGGGTTCGCGTTCTCTGCCGACACTTACCTTCAGGAGGAGCTTGAATCTTCGTTCATATTTGAAGACACCCCTGACCAGGAGATAGCCACGGCTGCCGTGAAGCGCGACATGGAAGATGACTGTCCAATGGACAGACTTGTATGCGGAGATGTGGGATTCGGCAAGACAGAGATAGCAGTGCGTGCGGCGTTCAAGGCCGCCACTGACGGGAAGCAGGTGGCCGTACTTGTCCCCACAACCATATTGTCCCTCCAGCACTACAACACATTCAGACAGAGGCTCCAGAATCTCCCGTGCACCATTGATTATGTAAGCCGGCTGCGCACTCCCAAGGAAACGGCCGAAATCAAGAAGAGGCTTGCCGCCGGGCAGATAGATATTCTGATAGGTACACACAAGATTCTGAGCAAAGAGTTTGAATTCAAGGACCTTGGACTTCTTATAATCGATGAGGAGCAGAAGTTCGGTGTCAGCGCTAAAGAAAAACTCCGCGAACTCAAGCATTCCGTGGATACCCTTACCCTGACAGCCACCCCTATACCCCGGACCCTGCAGTTCTCGCTTCTCGGGGCGCGTGACCTCAGCATAATCAACACTCCCCCGCCCAACAGGATTCCGGTGCAGACAGAGATCATCCTTTTCGACGAGAAAGAGATAAAGAGCATCATCAATTACGAACTCAACCGCTCCGGGCAGATATTCTTCCTTCACAACAAGGTGGAGGAACTCCAGTCCATATACGAGATTCTGCACCGCCTTGTGCCGGATATGAAAATATGCGTGGCGCACGGACAGATGGAAGCTTCCAGACTTGAGAAGATAATGCTGGACTTTATGCGTGGAGACTATGACATGATGCTGAGCACCACCATCATAGAAAACGGCCTCGACATTCCTAACGCCAACACCATAATCATCAACCAGGCGCAGAATTTCGGACTCAGCGATCTCCATCAGCTCCGCGGCCGCGTGGGACGCTCCAACAAAAAAGCCTTCTGTTATCTCATTGTGCCTCCGCTTGTGAGCATCACCGATGATGCCAGACGCAGGCTGAAAGCCATAGAAGAGTTCTCTGATCTGGGGAGCGGATTCAATATAGCGATGCAGGACCTTGATATCCGCGGTGCCGGCAATCTGCTCGGCGCCGAGCAGAGCGGCTTCATCACTGAGATGGGTTTCGAGACATACCAGAAGATACTTGCCGAGGCGATGGAGGAACTTGGAGTGGAGACAGGCATGAACCTGCACAACGAAAGAAGCGTTTTTGTCACCGAGTGTACGATAGAAACAGATCAGCCGGCGCTCATCCCTGACGAGTACATGGACATAACTGCTGAGAAGATAAGAATCTACAGGTCAATAGATTCGATGTCTTCAGACAAGGAGATAGACAACTACGCCAAGCGTCTGGAAGACCGTTTCGGGACTCTTCCTGAGGAGGTGAAAAACCTTTTCCTTGTGGTGAAGATAAGGAATCGGGGGGCTGCGCTCGGGTTTGAGAAGGTCATCATAAAGAACGGTATCATGATAGCGTTCTTCGTGTCCAATCCCATGTCCCCGTACTATAAATCCGAGGTGTTCGAGAAAGTGATAGGGAGAATCAGCGACATGGGCGGGAAACTGGAACTCAAGCAGGTTGAGAACAAACTCAAGATTGTGGCGCGCGGCGTGCCTTCTCTCGCAGTAGCTTTCAATATACTGAACCGTCTCAGTTGAAAGGGTTTTCAAGTTTTATTTAAAACTATACAAAACAACTTTTAAAAGTGTTAAATTTGCAGGCTCAGGATTTTTGAACTATGCCCAATCTTCTGGTAATTAAAGGAAATACAGCTCTCAAGGCTGCGTGGTCTGATGGTGTCACCATCGGCAAGACTTTCCGTTATCAGGGTGAGAAGATGCTTGATTATCTGCTCTCCCTGATGGAGAAAGACAAGCCTGAAGTGCTCACCTTGGCTTCCGTCGACGGGGTCCCGCCAGAAGAAGAAGCTGTTCTGAGCCGTCAGTGCCGCCACTTGATCATACTTGACAGTTCGCATACCCACTATCTTCTGAAGTATGATTTTCCGGAGTATCTGAGTCCGGACAGGGCTGCCGGTCTTGTGGCCGCGAGGTTTCTCTTTAAGGGCAAGAATTGCACCGTATTTGATTTCGGCACCACTTTAAACATGGATTTCCTCGGTTCGGACGGTAGGTATCTCGGCGGCAACATCTCCCCCGGATGCCGGACGCGCTTCAAGGCACTCAACCGTTATTCCAAGGCTCTTCCCCTTGTCGATACACCAGAAAACGTGTCTCCTGAGGGAAGTTCAGTCCAGTCTTCTATAGAGTCCGGAGTCATTTTGGGCATAATGTTTGAAATAGAGGGCTACATCAAATCTCGTCAAGACAATATTGTGATTTTTACAGGTGGGGACGCAATTTATTTTGCCAAGAAGATGAAAAACTCCATCTTTGTAGTCTGCAATCTTGAATTGATGGGATTGGCCATTATTACTGAAGATTATGTCAGCAAGAATATCAAATAGACTGATGTCCGCTTTTGTACTCCTGCTGTGCGCCTCCTTTGCGGCGCACGGTCAGGCTTATAGCGGCTATTCACCATACTCTATATTCGGAGTAGGTGATTTGAGCCGACAGGGCACGGCCTACAACAGGACCATGGGAGGAGCAGGAGTGGCTACGAGGAGCAACAGGTTCATAAACATACTCAATCCTGCTGCCGTGACGGCGAGAGATTCTCTTGCCTTTATGGCTGACTTCTCACTGTACGGTGACAATAAAGTGTTTGCGCAGAACGACATAAAGTCTGTCAACAACACTTTCAACATCAACGACTGCGTCATATCTTTTCCGCTTTGGAGCACTTCCGCGATGATGGTCGGCATATCTCCGTACAGCGACACTGGTTTCGGGTACTCATTTGACTATACCGACCCGGAAGTGATAGGCCAGACGGGGAACATCTCATACAGCGCAGCCGGAAACGGAAGCATATACAAGCTGTTCGCGGCTGCCGGCATCACTTTCTGGGACAGGCTTTCTGTGGGAGCCGAGATGGACTACTATTTCGGGAACCTCACCAAGACCTTCACGACTTCCATCTCTGACGCTTCATACAACAGCATAAAGGGCAGCACATCACTTCAGGCAAGTGCAGTTGGGGGCAAGTTCGGTCTCCAGTATGAGCAGCCTCTGGGAAGCAAGTCCAAACTCACCTTCGGGGCCACATACTCGACCGGGGCCAAGATGAGGGGCTATTATGAAGATGCGAGATTTTCAGCAGGTTATGCGGCGTCCGACACGCTGTACTACAAGATGGATACTCTCGGCGTCACCAGATCCGCCCGGATAGCTTCAGAGATTGGAGCCGGAGTGTCATTCAAGTATGCGGACAAATGGATGCTTGCATTTGACTATACAAGGTCTGACTGGAGAGACTCTGGAATAGAGAACATCAGCGGGTTTTCGTCAAGCTCCCCTTTTGCCACATCACTTTCGGAGGCGTACAGGCTCGGGTTCGAGATAGTTCCTAACAGGAACGACATCCGATATTATTTCAACAAGGTGGCTTACAGGGCCGGAGCATACTACAAGAAGGAGAATTTCCTGCTGAACGGCAAGACCATCTCCTCGATGGGAGTGACACTCGGTGCCACGCTTCCGATATACAGATGGTACAACGGTCTCACTCTCGGGGTGGAATTCGGACAGAGGGGGTCTCTCTCCGACGGCCTGATAAGGGAGAGGTATGTCAACTTCTCCGTGGGAGTGAATATTTTTGACATATGGTTCCAGAAACCAAGGTACGAATAAACAATCACCAATGATAATGAAAAGAATAACACTTGCAATCCTGTCTTGTGCTGCGCTGGCATTGTGCGGCACAGATGTTTTTGCCCAGGGAAAATGGGGTGCGGACAGTGCTGAATGTATCACGTACATGTCCTATTACAAAGAGTACTACAAGCAGAAGGCTTATGACGAGGCCCTTCCGAACTGGAGAAAAGCGTACTCACTCTGCCCTGCCACCGCAAGTCAGAACATGCTCATTGACGGTACTTCCCTGCTCCGCAGGCTTATCGCCAAGAACGAGTCGAATGCGGCTTACAAGGAAGCTCTCGTGGACTCTCTCCTCACGCTTCACGACACCAGGGCCCAGTATTACCCTAAATATGCCGTGACGGCCCTCAACAACAAGGGTCTTGACATGTCAAAGTACCTGACTTCAAATCCTCAGAAACTATACGACGGATATGAGGGCATCATAGCCAACAACAAGGAGCAGACCAAGGTCTCCTTATTCCTTTTCGACCTCCAGGCCGCCATCGAGCTTTTCCAGGCCGGCACCCTTGATGCCGAGACTGTCATCAACCTCTATCAGAGGAATATCGACTACATCGACAAGGCGCCTGTAAGGAATGATATCGAAGGAGAGCAGATCAATAATGTCAAGTCCGACATGGGCAACCTCTTCGCTGCCAGCAAGGTGGCCAGCTGTGACCATCTTCTCGCCATCTACACCCCGCGTCTTGAAGCCGATCCGGACAACCTCGATCTCGCTTCAAGCATAGTCAAGACTATGAGCCTTGCCGAGGACTGCACCGACAACGACCTCTTCCTCAAGGCTGTCACGACCATGAACAGGATCAATCCGTCATCAAGCTCCGCATACTACCTCTTCAGGCTCCATTCCGGCAAGGGTAATGTCGATGAGGCCATAACCTACATGGAGGAGGCTATCGCGAGCGAGGAGTCTGACGCCACGACAGACACCGAGTGGAAATATGAACTTGCCACATTCTGCTTCAAGAGCGGCCTCAACGCCAAGGCTGTGGAGTATGCCTCCCAGGTGGCCGAGAACTCAGAGGAGCTTGCCGGCAAGGCATACTTCCTTATTGGTACGATTTGGGCTTCAACCCGTTGCGGAGGAGACGAGATTTCAAGCCGCGCTCCGTTCTGGGTTGCATGCGACTACATGAACAAGGCCAAGAACGCCGATCCTTCTCTTGCCGAAAGTGCGACAGACCACATCAGGCAGTACAGTTCATACTTCCCTCAGGCAGCCGAGGCATTCATGTATGATATCACCAACGGACAGTCATACACGGTAGTCTGCGGAGGTATGCGCGCTACGACCACAGTCCGTACATCTAAGTAGGACTTGGGCGGTTCGACGATCAGATCAGTGAAGTTACTGGCAGTCACTTTTGTGGTTGCCAGTAATTTCGTTTCCTGCAGCAAGGGTATCGCCGAGGCTGACAAACTCGACTTGAGCACCACTCCTGTCCAGACGGTGGACGATGTGTTCGCCGTGCAGACCAAGAACGGAGAGATGGGTATGAGGATGGAGGCGGTAAGACTCGAGAGATACAACAAGGACGGCACCAAAACCGACCTTTTCCCAGCCGGGGTGTCCGTGTTCGGATACAACGAAGAAGGCCTTCTGGAGTCAGTCATAGTCGCCGATGAAGCCGAGCATACAGTGCCGTCGTCAGGCGACGAGATATGGAAAGCCTACGGTAATGTGATACTTCACAATGTGCTGAAGCAGGAGACCATGGAGACCGACACCATATTCTGGGACAGCAGCAAGAAGGAGATATATACCGACTGTTATGTCAAGATGTACTCCCGTGACATGTTCGCCCAGGGCTATGGGATGCGCTCCGATGACCGTATGCGTAACGCCAAACTGAACAGCCCTTTCAATGGCTATGTGGTGACGGTCAGGGATACTACGGCGGTTATAATTGATTCTGTGAATTTTATTGGCCCGTTTCCAAAAAAATAGTTAAATTCGCAGCCCTATTGGAAAAATTCAAAAATTAAGATAAAATGGCGGTACTTGAAAAAATACGCGTTAAGTTTGGCCTCGTGATTTCGATCATCATCGCGCTGGCCCTTCTCTCGTTTATTATCGATCCTGGCACATTGGAGTCTGCATTGAACTCGATGTCATCCAAGTATGATGTCGGCAAGATTGCCGGCAAGAACATCTCATACAATGACTTCCAGGAAGATGTGGACAAATATACGGTGATCAATGAAATGCTTTCCGGCTCTTCTTCCCAGAACGAGCAGACACAGCGCCAGATAAGGAATGCCGCATGGCAGGGCCTGCTTGACAAGTATATGTTTGTCAAGAACGCCAAGGCTGCCGGCATCTGCGTCGGAGAGGACGAGATGGTTTCGCTCGTTTCCGGCGAGACGCTCTCTCCGGTCATGGCTCAGAACCCGGTGTTCCTTGACGAGGCGGGCAATTTCTCTTCAGATATGCTCAAGGCGTTCATCGACAATGTCAACAGCGACCAGTCCGGACAGCTCCGCACCTACTGGAATTATCTGCAGAACACCATCTATAACCAGCAGTACTATCTGAAGTATGGTGCTCTCTTCAGCGCCAGCGACATCGAGAACGCCCTCCAGCTCAAGCAGGATGTCGATGCCGGCAACACCACCGCAGATGTGGACTGGTGCCTCGCATACTATCCTATGACTCAGGATTCCACCGTCACTGTCAGCTCTGACGAGATTCGCAAGTACTACAAAGACCACAAGAAGTTCTTCAAGCAGAACGCGAGCAGGGACATCGAGTATGTGGTATTCGAAGTGGTTCCTTCCGCAGAAGACGTGGCGCAGACAAGCGAAGCCATGGATGCCGCTTATCAGGAGTTTGCCACCACGGACAACATGAAGACCTTCCTTCTGAAGAATTCCGAGCGCCAGCTCTCCACATACTGGTATAAGGAAGGCGAACTCAACACTGTCAACAGCGAACTCAACTCACAGATATTCTCCGGAAGCAAGCTTTCGCAGATTGTGAAGTCAGGCGACAGCTTCTACGCCGCCCGCGAGATGGACAGCAAGATGCTTCCTGATTCAGTGTATGTAAAGCACATTCTTCTGGTGGGAGCTGATGCCAGGCATACTGCCGACAGCCTCGTCAATGTGCTCTCAAAGAAAGGCGCGAACTTCTCCAACCTCGCGTCCATCTATTCAGAGGACAAGGGTTCTGCCGCTGACGGAGAACTCGGCAGCATAGGCTGGATGACCCAGACATATATGATTCCGGGCATGGAGTCCGTCATCGAGGCTCAGGTCGGCAAGCCGTTCGTGCTTACCACCCAGTATGGCACCCATGTGGTTCTTGTATCCCAGAGGACAAAGCCTGTAGCCAAGAAGCAGGTTGCCATCCTTGAGAAGACTTCCTTAGCCAGCAAGGAGACGTTCAACAAGTATTACGCCGAGGCCAACACCTTCGCCACCCTTACAAACGGCTCTTACGAAGGATACAAGAAGGCTGTCGACTCAACCAAGGTATACTCACACTCTCTCAACGTGACCGAGGCCACTTCTTCATACGGGGCTGTGGATCAGGCCAAGGAGGTGACCCGCTGGATATTCGACAACAAGGCCGGAAAGGCTTCCAACATCATCACTGTCAACAACAACTTCTTCTTCGTCGCGGCGGTCAAGGATATCCACAAGGAAGGATATGCTCCGGTCAAGGAGGTCGCTCCTATGATCCGCGAGAGGCTCTATTCTGAGAAGATTCAGGCCAAGAAGCTTTCTGATGTGGCGTCAAAGATCCAGGGGCTCACGAGCATCGAAGCCGTGGCTGATGCTCTTGGCGTGACTGTAGACCGCAACGAGGGACTTTCACTCTCATCAAGAAGTGTTGACCCTGCCGTTCTCGGAGCCGCCGCAGTGGCTAAGGACGGTGCCGTATTCGGCCCTGTGCCTGGTTCAATGGGTGTATATGTGCTGAGCGTGGACAATCGCCAGACAGGCAGCTTCTATACCGAAGAGGACGCCAAGAACCTCAACGCCCAGAAGAGCCAGTATCTCTCGCAGATGATTATCTCCGTGATGTCCGAGTACGACAATGTAAAGGACAACCGTGAGAGGTTCTTTTAATAGAACTGGAACACAGTTTTAGTTAGAGCCGGCGGGAAGTGATTCCCGCCGGTTTTTTCGTCATTATTCTTAGAAGTTGTTTTGATTTATGTTGAAAATTCTTTTACTTGCTTTTTCGCCATATTTTTTCCTGGCTTTTTCGGTCAGATAGTTCTACTATCTTTCTCAAAATCCAGAAAAAACTCTGACAGAAAAAATCTTCATAAAATTTATGACAAATAAATTCAAAACAACTTCTATATTTGCGCCTGATCAATATCGACAGCGAGATGTCCAAGTCTATAATTGAAGAGAAATGCGGCCGGTGCGGGAAGTTGCACCGTATGAAGTTTGAGGGGAGCGTGGATGCGCTAGCCTCCCCAGAGGCCAAAGAAAAGGTCAAAAGCGGGGAGTATTTCGTGTGGCGCTGCCCGGAATGCGGCTGCGTCAACCTGGTGCACGGTCCTTTCCTCTATCACGATCCCCAGGAGCGACTTATGATATTGCTGACGGACGCTCCGGTCAAGGCTGAAGGGCTTCCGGAGGGTTATACCGGGCGTATTGTGAGCAGTGCGGGAGACCTGATAGAGAAAATCAAGATTTTTGACGCGGGCCTGGACGACGTGGCTGTAGAGATGTGCAAATTCGTGACCCTCAGGGAGATTGACAAGGATGTGCCGCTTAAGTTTTTCAAGATGGACGGGGCGGACGCCGAGATGACATTCACCTATCCGCAGGACGGCCAGATGGAGATGATCTCTGTGGGGTTCAATGTATATGAGGACTGCGCCGGCATCCTTCAGCGCAACCCGTCCATAAAAGAAGCAGCCCGGGGACTTGTCAAAGTCGACCCGGACTGGCTCTCAAACTATATAGGATAGGGGAGCATTACTCCAGTTTCCTCGCTCCGTCGGAGATTACGACGTGATAGACCTTAGGTTCGTGGCCGAACTTCTCCGCGAACTTCTTCTTGGCCTCATTGATGAACGGCTCATAGAGTTCGTCCTTGACCAGATTGATGGTGCAGCCGCCGAAACCGCCGCCCATGACTCTGGAACCTGTGACATCCATCTTGCGCGCCAGAGCGTTGAGATAGTCCAGCTCTTCACAGCTGACTTCATACAGGCGGCTGAGTCCGAAGTGAGTCTGGTACATCATCTCGCCGACAGTCACATAGTCGCCTCTTTCGAGCGCGTCGCAGACATCAAGCACCCTCTGGACTTCTCCGATGACATATTCTGCGCGGATGAAGTCCTCTTCAGGAATCTCGCCCCTCACCTCATCGAGCCATACTCTCTTGCAGTCGCTGAGACAGTCGATTTCCGGATGGTTCTTCTTGATGGCGGCGGCGGCGTTCTCGCAGGATGCGCGGCGCTTGTTGTAGGCTGACGAGGCGAGCTCATGTTTCACGCAAGAGTCCAGGAGCACAAGGCGATAGCCCTTTGGCTTGAACGGGAAATACTTGTATTCCAGTGTTTTGCAATTGAGCCTTATAAGCTGGTCCTTCTTGCCGAAGCAGGATGCGAACTGGTCCATGATACCGCAGTTGACCCCACAGTAGTTGTGCTCCGTGGACTGGCCTATCTTTGCGAGCTCAAACTTGTCTATGCCGTTGTCGAACAGGTCGTTTATAGCGTAGGCGAAGCAGCTTTCGAGCGCCGCGGAAGAAGAAAGACCGGCCCCGAGCGGCACGTCCCCGGCGAACACGGCATTGAATCCTTCGACAGTGCCGCCTCTCTTGAGGGTCTCACGGCATACTCCGAAGACATATCTTGCCCAGGCGGCCTGAGGCTTGTCCTCCTCGCCAAGTCCGAACGAGCAGGACTCATTGTAGTCGATAGAGAAGAGGTTGACAGTGGCGCTGCCGTTTTTCTTGATTTCGGCCATGATGCCCTTGTCGATAGCTCCCGGGAATACATATCCTCCATTGTAATCAGTATGCTCTCCGATGAGGTTCACTCTGCCTGCGGCGGCATAGAAAGTGCCACTTTCCCCGAACAGTTCGGAGAATTTAGTGTGGATTTTTTGTCTCATTTCCATTTTATGTGGTGTTTAAATAATATTGCTGAGCACAAATTTATCAAAAAGTCACCATTAGAGCAACAGGCAGATGATCGCTCAAACCCCCCTCATACTTCGGTCCCACGAAGGTCCTTCGCGGCTTGAGGCCTCCGAAAACCTTGTCCCTCGTGAGCAGGGGCGGGTCGTCGAAGACATCTTCCCGCACGCTGACCTGCCCGTAGGTGAAATAACCGTCGATTTTTTCCCATTTTCCGTTGTATTTGATTGTTCCGTGACCCCCGGAATGCCAGAGGTCATCGTTGAAATCTCCCACGGATACTATCCGCCCCGCACCGGTCGCAAGGAGGGAGTCTGCTACGGCCTCCATCCTGGAAAACGCCGCCAGACGCCTGTCCGACTTCCCGCCGATCTTGGACGGGTGGTGGTTGACCATCACGGTGAGGCTGTCGAAGCGTGCGACAAGGATATCCCGTGTCGCCAGAGTAACCCCTGCGCTGTCCCGGATGTGCACCGGGAAACTCTCTTCAAGATGCAGTCGTGAGCGGCGGTAGAGCAGGGCGCAGTCGATGCCGCGGTGGTCCGGTGATTCATAGTGCACGATTGTGTAGTCCAGCTTGCGGAGCAGGGTCGAGGAGAGCAGGGACTTGAGCACGGAAGCATTCTCAATCTCTGCCAGACCCACGATATCCGGCATGTCTCCGTATCTGTCCGCGAATCTGAGCATGGTCTTGGCGATACCGTCGCATTTGGCGAGAAGCCTCCCTCGCGTCCAGTATCGTGGCGCGGCCTGCGAGCGGCAGTCGAAGAAGTTCTCCACATTCCAGAACATCACCCTGAGGGTGTCGCCCCGCGCCGGGAGAGACAGCGGCGCCAGGAGGGCGAGAAGTGTAATCATAGTCCGTTTCATTCTGCTAATATGGTGTTTTTTGAGTACATTTGCAGACAAATTTTAAGATTTATGTCTTTGAAGTGCGGCATCGTGGGACTCCCGAATGTGGGCAAGTCCACCCTTTTCAACTGTGTGAGCTCAGGCAAGGCCCAGAGCGCCAATTTCCCGTTCTGTACAATCGAGCCGAATCTCGGCTCAACCAATGTCCCTGACCGGAGGCTGGATGTGCTATCCGACATATGCAAGCCTCAGCGAACCATCCCGGCCACCGTGGACATAGTGGACATAGCCGGCCTTGTCAAGGGTGCCAGCAGGGGAGAGGGTCTGGGCAACCAGTTCCTCGCCAACATCCGCGAGTGTGACGCCATCCTGCATGTGCTCCGCTGCTTCGATGACGGCAACGTGGTGCATGTGGACGGGAGCGTTGACCCTGTAAGGGACAAGGATGTGGTGGACCTGGAACTCCAGATAAAAGATCTTGAGACGGTGAACGCACGGCTCGCCAAGGACGAGAAGGCAGGCAAGGCGGGAGACAAGGAGGCGAAGAAGCTCGCCGACCTCCTGACGCGGTACAAGGCGGCCCTCGAACAGGGCAGGTCCTGCCGCAGCGTTTCGCTTGTCAATGAAGAAGAGGCCGCCATCGCGCGGGACCTTTTCCTTCTTACCAACAAGCCGGTGATGTATGTATGCAATGTGGATGACGCTTCTGCGGTGAGCGGCAACGCCTATGTGGACGCCGTGCGCGAGGCCGTCAAGGACGAGAACGCCCAGATTCTCGTGATATCCGCGAGGACGGAATCGGAGATTGCCGAGATGGAAGACTTCGAGGACAGGAAGATGTTCCTGGAGGAGATGGGGCTTGAAGAGTCCGGAGTGGTGCGCCTGATACAGAGCGCATACAAACTTCTCGGGCTTCAGACCTTCTTCACCGCAGGCGCCGACGAGTGCCGCGCGTGGACCGTGAAAGTCGGGGACAAGGCCCCGAAAGCCGCAGGTGTGATACACTCGGATTTCGAGAAGGGCTTCATCCGCGCCGAGGTCATCAAGTACGACGACTTCGTCAAATACAAGACCGAAGCCGCTGTGCGCGCCGCAGGCAAGATGGGCATAGAGGGCAAGGATTATGTGGTACAGGACGGAGATATAATGCATTTCCTGTTCAATGTATAGGGCTTTTGAAAAGACCTGGCGGTGGTTTGGCCGCAAGGACGGGATTACCCTTGAAATGCTGCGCCAGATAGGGGTGGAGGGGGTAGTGACAGCCTTGCACGATGTCCCGAACGGGGAAATCTGGACAGAGGAGGACATCCTCTCTCTCGAGAAGTACATAGAAGACGCCGGCCTGCGCTGGTCCGTCGTGGAGAGCCTTCCGGTCAGCGAGGCGATCAAATATGCCGGAGCGGAGCGTGACGCTCTTATAGACAACTATATAGCGAGCATAAGGAATCTCGGGCGCTGCGGAATCAAGACCGTGTGCTACAACTTCATGCCAGTGATAGACTGGGTGCGCACGGACTTGGAGCATCCCATGCCGGACGGCACGACGGCCCTTTATTTCGACTATTCCCGTTTCGCCTACTTCGACATGAGGATACTGTGCCGCGATGGTGCCGACAAAGACTACCCCGGGCACATCCTCTCCAAGGTGGAAGAACTGGACAGGACGATGACGCCCTCAGACAGGCGCCAGCTCATAGACACCATCATCGTCAAGACCCAGGGCTTCGTCAACGGCAACATATCAGAAGGGGACAGCGCTCCCGTACAGCATTTCCGCAATCTCATGAGCCATTATGATGGCATGGACAAGCAAGACCTGCTGGGCAATCTCACATATTTCCTGAAGGCCGTCATGCCTGTGTGTCACGAGACGGGTGTAAGGCTGTGCATACATCCGGATGACCCGCCGATGCCGGTGTTCGGCATGCCGCGCATAGCCGGCAACGCGGAAGACATACGCAACATCCTCACTGCCGTGGACGATTTCCACAACGGTCTTACTTTCTGTGCAGGCTCGCTTTCCGCCGGCGCACATAACGATGTGGTGGCGATGGCGAGGGAGTTTGCGCCCCGCACGCATTTCGTGCATCTGCGCAGCTGCAATCTTCTCCCTGACGGCAACTTCATCGAGGCGCCACACACATCCGGCCGGGTCGACCTTGTCGAACTGATACGCATATTCGGGCGTCAGGGAAGAGATATTCCGATGCGCGTGGACCATGGCAGGGACATGCTTGGCGACAGTGCAAGGGGCTACAATCCAGGCTATAGTTTCCATGGCCGCATGCTTGCCCTCGGCCAGGTGGAGGGCATGATGGCCGCGGTAAAGAACGAATTTGAAAACAGATCTATATGAACGAACTCTATTCAGTCAAGGGCAAGGTTGCGGTCATAAGCGGGGCTGCAGGTGCTTTGGGCGGGTCTCTTGCCCGTCATTTCGCCTCTCAGGGCGCTGATGTGGTGGCTCTTGTCCACCGTGAGGAGCAGCTTGCTCCTGTCGTAGAGCAGCTTCGCGCTCTGGGCGGCAATCCGTGCGCCTATGCCTGCAATGTGATGGACACCGCAGCGCTCAAGACCATTGCTGACGAGGTGGCAGGGAAGTACTCAAAGGTCGATATTCTCATCAATGTGGCCGGCGGCAATGTCGCCGGGGCCAATGTGATGCCGGACCAGAATTTCTGGGACATGAAACTTGAGGACTGGACCAAGGTCCTGGACCTCAACCTCAACGGCACGGTGTATCCATGTCATGTGTTTACTGAACTCTTTGCTTCTCAGGGCTATGGCTGCATACTGAACATCTCCTCGATGGCTGCCTACGACGCCCTTACCCGCGTGGCCGGATATGGGGCGGCCAAGGAGGGCGTGTCCAATTTCACGCGCTGGCTCGCTGCGGAGATGGCCATCAAATACGGGGAGAAGATACGTGTCAACGCCCTCGCTCCGGGATTCTTCATCGGCAAGCAGAACCGTGCCGCCCTCCTCAATGAGGACGGGTCTCTCACGGAACGTTCCGTCAAGGTGATAGCCAAGACCCCGATGCGCCGTTTCGGCGACCTGAGCGAACTCAACGGGGCGGCCCAGTTCCTCTGCAGCGACGCCGCGAGTTTCGTGACCGGGGTCGTGCTTCCGGTGGACGGGGGATTCAGCTCTTTCAGCGGCGTATAGCCCTACATATCCACGCTCATTATGAGCTGGAGGCTGTGGCGGTCCACATGGGCTCCTGCGGCTTTTAGGCTCTCCAGACAGTTGCCTCCGTTATAGTCATAGCGGAGGCCTATTCTTGTGGTGTACGGGATCCAGAGCAGGTTGCCCAACCTGACCTTTAGGTCTGCCCCGGCGCTGTACAGGTTGTTGAGGCGCCTTCCGGCCTGCATCAGCGTCAGGTCTGCGTGCGGGATAAGTTCGAAGTTGCGGATATAGGCTAGCGGGGAGAGGAACGACCAGTCTACTGCGGCGAAAGGGATGGCGTAGTCGGCGCTGAGTTTTGTCCTCCACGGGAGACCGCAGATATAAGAATTGACAGAGGAGGAGAATCCTCTCGGCACCATGTTGACATAGGTGTCGGCGAACTGTCCTCCTCTGCGCCGCCTTTCGTGGATGCCGCTGAGTTTCAGACCGTGTGTAGGGAAGAGTCCCGGAGCATATCCGTACAGGTGGAAATAGTAACTCGGGCTGAACAGATACAGGATTCTCGTGCGTTCGCTGTATCCGAACTCTCCGCCGATGCCGATTCTCGGCCAGATTCTGGAAGAAGGCGTCTTCTCCATCATATAGGCCCTGACGCTTATCGTGTTCCGCCTCATGTATCTCGCTTCGCCGCAGGCGTCTGTCCAGTCGTTGGTGGAGCTGAGACTTATCTTTGGGATGACCCCGCTGTTCCATCCTCCGGAAGAGAGGTTGAGAGGCAGGTAGATGTCAAGTTTTGTGTAGAGCATAGGATTGCCCGTGTCCTGTCTGGTGAGGCGCACACTGTTGTCGAGGCTGTATTTGACGGAGTTACGGTCGTTGAAGTCCACTTTCAGCTCAAACACGGGAGCGAGGCCGCGGTATGTCAGGTTGAGATGTCCGGAGTGTCTCCAGCCCGCGTCATAGTCCCAGGCCTTGTAGCCGACAGAACCGTAGAAACTTCCCAGGTCGTCCTGCAGGAACAGGGTGGCGCCGGGAGCGGCGGAGGTGCTGATGTCCGAGACGCTGAGGCTGCTTATGGCATCATAGTCCACATAGACCGGTGCCCAGGAGTGCAGGCGTAGGAGGTTTTTGAGTTTAGAGTAAGACTCGGGTTCGCTTACGGCCACTTCGGCGGCATAGTCCGGCTGCCTCGCCTCCTCTTCGCGGAGTTTGGACGCGAACGGATACTCTGGCAGCTGAGTGAAGTCGGCCTTGCTCTGTATGAGCCCGGATGCCGGAGTGGCCGCGATAAGCCGTCCTTCCTTGGACAAGGTGGTGTAATAGAGGGTTTTGCCGTCACGGCTGAACTGGAAGTTGTCTGCACCGAAGCGGGTAGAGGTGAGCCGGGTCAGGCTGCCGTCCTCTGGGGAGAGCGCGTAAAGTTCGCCCACGCCAGTCCTGTCGCAGGTGAACATTATCTTCCCGTCATGGCTCCAGAGTCTTTTGATCTTGACCGGTTGCGGCTGCAGGACGCAGGAGTAGTCCGCGACTTTCCAGATGCCGAAGCCTTCTTCTGTGATGGCGCTGGCGTAGAGAGCCTCTCCGACCCAGACTGTCTCCACCACCTGCATGCCGTCCGGGGCGGGGTAGTGGAAGAACTCTATCCCGGTCACGGGATCCATCACTGTCACGCAGCTGCCTCCTTCCAGGGGGTATTCCGTCACGGAGAGCAGGAGTTCATGGTCGGCTGGGGCGGGGTGGTAGAATCTCCTGCCGCGGCTTATGCGCCCGGACTTGCCGTCCCTTCCGATGTAGCAGATGTCCGAAGAGGACTTCTGTTCCCAGCGTATGTCCGGGTTGTATTCGCTCCAGTAGAGCCTGTCGGTGAGTTTGCTGTATTTGAGCCCCGTGGTGCTGGAACTGAACAGGCGTATGACCCGTTCCTTGCCGTCCTTGTCCATACATATCAACTCTTCCGGTGAAGTGAGGCTCTTCCGTATGGCGTAGAGCGAGTCTCCCGCCATCGCGAGGGCGTCGTATTCCGTGAAGCGGCGAGGCGTCTTGCCGAGGGGCTCCGTGAGCATGAACGGGGCTCTTGATGCCTCGTCCCTCTCCCAGAAAGCACTGAGGCTGTCGCTGACTTCACGGAAGGCCTTGTTGAAGCTCTTCCCGGAGACATCTTTCACTGTGCCGTTGAGGTTGAAGAAGGCCATGCCGTGCTTGTCGGCTATGCGGCGGAAGTACCGTGCCGTGAAGTCAGGTTCATCATACAGGGTGCGGATGCCTGCCATCGCAACATAGCCTGCACGGTAATGGTCGGGAGTGTACGTTTTCTGGGAGCCGTATCTCCATTTCCAGAAATCCCGTAAATCTCCTTCCGAGAAACAGACTCTGTAATACTCCAGGAAGTCTGCCGTCCTGCCCCTTCCGGCGCGGCTGAGTGCGGTCTCCGTGACCACGGCGTCTCCTTCAAGGAATGCCGGGCCCGGATAGATGGCGGAAAGCACGCCGGGAGCTATCTGCCCTGTGAGGATGTTCCAGAACTTGAACGGTCCGGCCGCGCCGAACTGCATCTGCGAAGAGTGACGGGACTCGTGGATTATGAGTTGCCTCTCCCAAGGTGTCGGCTCCGGACCGTACGGGTCGGGCTGGGTCTGGAGTTCCATCCTGCGGGGTGTCCAGGTCACCTGTCCGTTGGAGTAGGCCGCATAGGGTCTGAGTATCACAGGCATACGGCGCGAATAGTTCTCGTTGGGAGAGAAGCCGGCGCTGCCTCCCACCACCTGCGCCGCCTGCTCGAGGGTGCGGGCATATACCGTGGCCAGAGAATCCAGGCCCTCAGGATAGATTACCTTGTAGCTGGCAGTCTGTATCTGGCTCCATCTGACGGAGAACGGCTCTGTCCCGTTGGTGTAGAACTGGGCGTTTGCGCTGAGCGCGGCGAGACACAGCCCTGTGGCGATTGAAAGCTCTTTTATCCTCATGAGAGCAAATCTAACATTTTTTGTATAACTTTAGAACTTGTTTCATTAAACTCCGATGAGAAAGACACTGATACTCGCATCATTGCTGATCATAGCCCTGTCCTGCGGCCGCCGCGGCGGCTCCGGGCAGCAGGCTGTCCGCACCCGTTCTTTTCCGAGGGTGGAGGTTCCCGCCATGATCACCGATCCGTCGGAGCAGCTGGTCTACATACTCGACCACTATTGGGACGGATTTTTCGCCGGGGACTGGCCCACGGATTCGGCCGTGGTGCTCGGGGTCCCGTCCTCCGAGGTGAACGACAACATCTCGCTGTATGTGGCTCTCCTCGACAAGCTTCCGGTACCCGAGGCGCAGGCGAGGCTGAAAAGTGCTTTTTCGAAGATTCAGGCGCGCCAGCAGAAGGACACTTCTTCGCTTTTCTATCTCCTTTTCACCGAATCGTTGGCATCCTGCCTGTACGACCCCAATTCTCCTCTCAGGAGCGAGGATCTGTATCTCCCGTTCGTAGAAGGGATGGTCGGCTCCGGGTTCACCCCTCCAGACAGGCTCGCCGGCTACCGCTTCGAACTTGAGAAGTGCCGGCTCAATCCTTATGGGAGCAAGGTCCCGGACTTCAAGTTCAAGGATGCCTCCGGCCGCATGCATCACCTCTACGGGGAGAAGGCGGGTTACACGATGCTCTTTTTCAGCAACCCGGGCTGCACCGCCTGCAAGGAGATCATAGACGAGATAGGCAGCCGCGCTTATGTGCCGGATATGATAAAGAGGGGAGAACTTGCCATAGTCAACATCTATATAGACGACGAGGTGGACAAGTGGCGCGAGTATGAGCCGTCCTATCCGCGTGACTGGGTCAACGGCTACGACTTCTCACAGATCATCAACAGCGACGCCCTTTACTATGTGAGGGCGATTCCGTCTCTCTATCTGCTTGATTCTCAAAAGAGAGTCATATACAAAGACGCTCCGGTAGAGCGGGTGCTCCTCTTCCTGGACGACATTCAGACAAATCAATAAAAGATAACGATAATGACCAGTATCACACGAAAACTTTGGGGCAGGTCCCCTGACGGCACGGCAATTTATAAATACACCCTCAGGAACTCCGGCGGAGCTTCCGTGACCCTTTGCAGCATCGGGGCGGGGATAGTATCTGTCAATGTTCCGGACAAGGACGGCAAACTGGGCGACGTGGCCCTGGGCTATGCCAAGCCGGAGAGCTATTTCGGAGACGGTCCCTGCATGGGCAAGTGCCCCGGCCGCTACGCCAACCGCATCGCCGCGGGCAAGTTCACCCTTGAAGGGAAGGAATACAGCCTTCCGGTAAACAACGGGCCCAACCATCTGCACGGAGGACCTGACGGGTTCCAGAACAAGGTTTGGGAATCCCGCAAGCACAAGGGCGGAGTAGAGTTCAAGTGCACTGCCGCGGACGGGGAGATGGGTTATCCGGGCAACATCACGGTGGTGGCCAGATACGAGTGGAGCGAGGAGAACGAGCTTCGCCTGACATTCTCGGCGAAGAGCGACGCCCCTACAGTGGTCAACCTGACCAATCACTGCTACTTCAACCTCAACGGCAAGGGCTCTGTGCTCAGACAGGACCTCAGGCTCAACGCCTCGGAGTACCTCCCGACCGACAGCACCCTCATCCCTCTCGGAGATTCAGAACCGGTGGCCGGCACTCCGATGGACTTCATCGTGCCGAAGACCCTCGGCAGGGACATCAAGAAAGACTTCCCGGCCCTCAACTACGGCAAGGGCTACGACGCCTGCTGGGTGATTGACGGCTATGTGCCGGGGCAGCTCCAGGAGGCCGCGGAACTCTACTCCAAGCAGAGCGGCAGGGAGCTCAAGGTCTACACGACGCAGCCCGGCATACAGGTCTACACCGGCAACTGGCTTGAAGGCTGCCCTGCGGGCAAGAGAGGCCGTATCTACCACGACTATTGCGGCGTGGCCCTTGAATGCCAGCATTTCCCGGACAGCCCGAACCAGCCGGAATATCCGTCAGCTGTCCTCAAACCGGGGAAAGTGTACCACGAGGCGATAATCTTTGCATTCGGGGTCAAGAAATGAGACAGTACCTCGATCTTCTCCAGACCATAATGGACACCGGTACAGTCCGTCATGACCGCACCGGAGTGGGAACCAAGAGCATATTCGGGCATCAGATGCGCTTCGACCTCTCTGAGGGCTTCCCTCTCCTCACCACCAAGAAGGTGCACCTGAAGTCCATCATCTATGAGCTGCTGTGGTTCATCAGCGGAGATACCAACATCAAGTATCTCAAAGACCACAAGGTCTCGATATGGGACGAGTGGGCCGATGAGAACGGCGATCTCGGCCCTGTCTATGGATACCAGTGGCGCAGCTGGCCCGCTCCCGACGGGAGGAAGATAGACCAGCTCTCCGAGGTGATAGAGATGATCAGGACGAACCCGGACTCGCGCCGCATGCTTGTCTGCGCCTGGAATCCCGGTGAGGTGGACAAGATGGCCCTGCCTCCATGCCATTGTCTCTTCCAGTTCTATGTGGCGGACGGCAGGCTCTCCTGCCAGCTCTACCAGCGCAGCGCCGACACCTTCCTCGGGGTGCCGTTCAACATCGCCTCCTATGCCCTGTTGACCATGATGATAGCCCAGTGCTGCGGCTTGCAGCCGGGAGAGTTCATCCATACGACCGGGGATACTCACATCTACCTCAACCACTTCGACCAGGTGCGCGAGCAGCTCTCAAGAGAGCCTCGGGCGCTGCCGAAGATGAGGCTCAATCCTGATGTCAAGAGCGTCTTCGATTTCCGTTATGAGGATTTCACCCTGGAAGGCTATGACCCATGGCCTGCCATCAAGGCCCCTGTCGCAGTTTGAGTATGGAAAAGTGTCTCATAGTAGCGGTCTCGGACGACCTCGCGATAGGGCGGGGAGGTGACATGCCATGGCATCTGGGTGAAGACCTCAAGTATTTCAAGCGTGTGACCATGGGTTGCCCTGTCATAATGGGCAGGACGACATTCGAGTCCATAGGCCGTCCCCTGCCGGGCAGGAAGAACATAGTCTTGTCCAGAAAGGACATCTCCCTGCCGGAGGGTGTGGTGAGAGTGGGCTCCATCGAAGAGGCGTACGCTGCGGCCGAACCGTCGGAGCGCTGTTTCATAATGGGCGGGGCGTCCGTGTATGCCAAGGTCATCGGAGACATGGACAGGCTCTACATCACGCGCATCCACACTTCCGTCCCGGATGCGGACGCATTCTTCCCGGACTTTGACCTCTCGGCCTGGGAAGAGCGGTCCCGCTCCGACACCCTGACGGATGAGCGGAGCGGGATACGCTTCGAGTTTGTGGTCTACAGCCGGAAGCGGGACTAGATCCCGAGTTCTTCCTTCATAGCTCTGAGCAGGTCGAAAGCCTGCATCGGCGTCATGTTGTTGAGGTCGGCCTGCTCCAGCTTTTCCTTGAGCGAGGACAGGGTCGGGTCGTCGAGCTGGAAGAAAGAGAGCTGCATGCTCCCGTCGTCTTCGAGCGTCATCTTGTCGGCGTGCTTCTCCCTCGCCTCAAGCTGGCGCAGCGTCTTCTCTGCGGATTCCACCACCTCGCGCGGCATGCCGGCGAGGCGTGCCACATGGATTCCGAAACTGTGGGCCACGCCGCCCGGCTCCAGCTTGCGGAGGAAGATTACGTTCTTGCCGTCTTCCTTGACGGCGATGTGGTAATTCTTCACCCTCGGATACTGGTTCTCCATGTCATTGAGTTCGTGATAGTGGGTGGCGAAGAGGGTCTTGGCTCCCTTGCCGTCTTTGTGGATGTACTCCACGAGAGCCCGGGCTATGGACATCCCGTCGTATGTGGAGGTGCCCCTGCCTATCTCGTCGAGCAGGACCAGCGAACGGGCCGAGAGATTGTGCATTATCATCGCCGTTTCCGTCATCTCCACCATGAAGGTGGATTCTCCCCTGGAGATGTTGTCCGTGGCCCCGACACGAGTGAATATCTTGTCGAAATAGCCGAAACGGGCGGACTTCGCCGGGACGAACGAACCGATCTGAGCCATCAGCACTATAAGCGCGGTCTGGCGGAGCAGGGCCGACTTTCCGGCCATGTTGGGACCGGTGAGGATGATGATCTGGTCGCCCTTGCTGTCCATCGAGATGTCGTTGGGTACATACTCTTCTCCCGGCTCCATCAGCGTCTCTATCACAGGATGGCGGCCGGCCTTGATTTCCAGGGCGGAAGACCTGTCCTCTTCTGGCCGGCAGTAGCGCCTGTCAATGGCCTGCTGCGCGAATCCCTGCAGGACATCTATCTTGGAGACGATGCGGCTGTTGCCCTGGATGTCCCGTATGGACTTCTGGACATCCGCCACGAGTGCGGAGTAGAGCCTGCTCTCAAGTTCATAGATGGTGGCTTCGGCGTTGAGTATCTGCTCCTCGTACTCCTTGAGTTCGGATGTTATGTAGCGTTCCGCGTTGACGAGCGTCTGCTTGCGCACCCAGTCGGACGGGACCTTGTCCTTGGCGGAGTTGCGGACTTCTATGTAGTAGCCGAACACATTGTTGTATCCTATCTTCAGCGAAGCGATGCCGGTGCGCTCCGTCTCGCGCTCCTGCATCTTCAGCAGGTAGTCCTTGCCTCCGCGCGAGATTTCGCGGAGCTCGTCCAGCTTGCCGTCCACCCCGGATGCGATTACATCCCCCTTGCCGAGCTGTGCGGCGGAGTTCTCCGACAGCGTGCAGACTATCTTCTGCAGAGCGCCGTCCGTGTTGCGGAGACCCCCGGCGAGTTTCACGAGGGCATCGCAGCCGCTCGCTGTGCACCGTTCCTTTATGGGCGTCATCATCTTCAGGGAGCGGGCGAGCTGCAGCATCTCCCTCGGGAGAATCTTGCCGGTGGCCAGACGGGATACCGCCCGCTCCAGGTCTCCCGTCTCGCTGATGTCTTCCTGCATGTCTGCAAGCGCCTGCTCATTGTCGATGAAATACTGGACTATGTCGTATCTGGAGCCCAGCTCCTTGAGGTCCATCACTGGCATGGACAGCCATTGCCTGAGAAGCCTTGAGCCCATGCAGGAGCAGCACCTGTCTATCGTGTCCACAAGGCTCACGCCTTCCTTGCCGGCATTGCTCTGGAACACCTCAAGGTTGCGGAAGGTAAACCTGTCCATCCATACGAACTTGTCGGAGTCGATGCGCGAGATGGAGCAGATGTTGCCGAGTCCGGCGTGGTGCGTCTGCTCAAGATAGACGAGCAGGGCGCCGGCGGAGGATATCGCGAGCGGGAACTGCTCCACGGCGAAGCCTTTCAGACTCTTGACTTTGAACTGGTTGCGCAGCCTTTCTTCCGCAGCTTCCTGCACGAAGGCCCATTCGTCCAGAGTCGTGATGTAGTAGTCTCCGAAGAGTTCCTTCGCTTTCCTTGCATCGTCTTTCTTGACCACCAGCTCCTTGGGACCGAATGTGGACATCAGTGTGCAGATGTATTCGGCGGGTCCTTGCGCGACCTGGAAAGTGCCCGTGGACGCGTCCAGGAATGCGGCGCCGCAGACATCCCCGTCCATGGTCAGTCCGGCCAGGTAGTTGTGCTCCTTCTGCTCAAGCATACCCGCGCCGAAGGCTATGCCCGGGGTGAGGATCTCCGTGACGCCGCGCTTGACCAGCTTGTTCTTCGCGAGTGCCGGATCTTCCAGCTGGTCGCACACGGCCACCTTGTAACCGGCGCGGATGAGCTTCTGCAGATAGGATTCAAGGGCATGGTGCGGGAAGCCGGCCATCTGCGTGCTGCCCTTGTCCCCGTTGGAACGTCGTGTCAGCACTATCCCGAGGACTTTGCTCGCGAGGACCGCATCGTCAGAATAGGTCTCATAGAAATCCCCGACCCGGTACAGAAGCAGCGCTTCCGGGTTCTGTGCCTTGATGCTGAAGTAGTGTTTCAGCATCGGTGTGTCTTCTCCGCTCTTTGCCATATTTTTTGTTTATTGTCTTTTTCTTCCTCCTGAGCCGCGGCCGCCGACTTCAACCTCGATTCTCTGTATTTTGGCGACCCCTTCAGGGGCGGTTATGTTGAGTCCGTCGAAGTTCTGCTGGCTCACATTCGCGAGGTTGAGCCCCCTCTGTACCGTGAGATTGCAGTTCTCGAACTTGAATGTCCCTTCCGGCAGCGGGGCCGCAGGGTCTCCGATGATGTCTCCGACGCTTCTCGCCGTGCCGCTGACATTGATGACCTTGATGTCGCGCAGCACCGTGCGCGGCGAGTAAGGTATGTAGTCCTCCACCATCCTCCATATCATGTTGGCCGAGATGAACGTCCCGCAGTTGTTGAGGGTGAAATCCTTGAAGGTGATGTCCTCCACTATGCCGCCTCGTGACGGCTGGGACTTGAAGCGCACCGGAGCCTGGTTCTCCTCTCCGCAGACGCAGTTCTCTATCACGACGTTGCGTATGCATCCGGAAATCTCGCTGCCCATCGCCACTCCGTGCCCGCCGTCGAAGTTGCAGTTCTGCACGAGGATGTTCATGCTCGGTCTTGCGACCCTGCGCCCGTCCTCGTTCTTGCCGCTCTTGATCGAGAGGCAGTCATCGGTCACATTGGTGTAGACATTGGTCATCTTGATGTTGCTGGACGAGTCGATGTCCACTCCGTCGGAGCTCGGGACATACGAAGAGACGCTTATGTGCAGCGAGTCAATGCTGAAGCCGTCGGTGTAGAGGACATGCAGGCACCATGAGGCGTGGTTGAGCATTGTCAGTCCGCTGATGCTGCCTCCTGGACAGTTGGTGAAGCACAGCATGCGCGGGCGGCCCCAATGGCCGTCCTTGTTTTTGTTCTTGCTCCACTCCTGGCCGCGTCCGTTGATGGTGCCCTTGCCGGATACCCGGACATTGCGGGAGTTGTCGAAATTCAGGAAGGCGCTGCGCCATTTGCGCTCTACGCCCTCGAAACGGGTCGGAATCTGCGGGAAGTCGTCTGAATCCACCGTGGACACGAGAGTGGCCCCTTCTTCGATACGGAGATCCACTCCGTTGCGGAAGAAGAGGGCGCCGCTGAGGTACTCGCCCGCCGGAATCAGCACGATGCCGCCGCCGTTGGCGTATGCTGCGTCAGAGGCTTTCTGTATGGCGCCGGTGTCTATGGTGACTCCGTCTCCCGAGGCTCCGAAGTCTTTGACATTGAAAACCTCGTGGCTCTTTTCGACCGTTATGATCCTGCTTCCGTACCCTTCTATTGTCAGTTCGACCTCAGTCCTGTCATCCTTTATCTCATACGGGAGGTCGCGTATCTCTCCGGTGAAACCGTTCCATTCGCGGACTTTTCCTGCGGCGTCAAGGCTTGCCCTGAAGGTCTGCTCGCGGGAGCCTTCGTTGAAGATGAAGTACAGGTCGGCATCCTTGAGAATCCTGCGGGTATAGCGTATGCTGTCCGTAGGGATGATGACTTCCGTGAGTCCCATCTGACGCTTGAACGACTCGATTGTCACCCATGCCTGTGTGTCGGCGGCGCGGCGCGGCGCGGCGTTTGCCTGGGTCTTGGCCGGCTTAGGGGCCGGATTGACCCTGTACGGGGCCGTAGGGCCGGAGATGTAGCTCCCCTCCGGGCGTTCAGCGAGGATGCGCATCTCCCTGTGCGGCATCGCGCTCTCCACCTGAGCTGTCCAGCGGCGCAGCGGCTCGTGGATGGCCTTCGGGCAGTCAGGGAAGGCTTCCATCTGTGTGAATGTCTTGTCTACCAGCCTGTTCGGCATTGAACCCCAGAAGAGTAGCTTGCCTCCGAGATTGACGAACTCCTCGATTACGGCCCATGCTTTTTTGGAGATCACGTCGGCAGACGGGATGATGAGGGTGTAGTATTTCTGGCCGCTGCGGTTCTCCAGATATCCCGGGCCCACGGTCAGGGCCTCGAAGAATGCGTCGTCATCCACATAGTCGAAATCCATCTGGTGGCGCATCAGCATCTGGGACAGTTCAGACAGCTCCCAATACACCTCGTTGTCTCCCAGCCACATGGAGAGGGTAGGATAGTACATCGCCACGCGCGCTCCCGGCACTCCCATGGACATCAGGTATGATGTGCGGTTGATGTAGTCGGAGAGTTCCTTCATGTGGGGCCTTTTCGCCAGGCTTTCGGCTGTCTGCGACTTGGAACTCCAGAAATTGTATTCGAAGTAGTTGATGCCCCTCGCGAACTGGTAGTTGAGCACCTGTTTGCTGGTGGCGAGGTCTGAGCGTACGGCTCCCATAGTCTCGCTGAAGGCGCGCGGCTTGCCGTAGACATGCGCCACGGACGAGGCCAGCTTCGGGAAGTCGTTGTCCACCCCGGGGGCGACATGCGCGCTGATGACATCCACTCCCGGAATCTGCACCCTGTTGAGGACGCGGAAGAAGTCTCCGTTTGCCTCGATGTTCACCGGCATGATGTGTTCGTTGTTGAGGTGGGTGATGTGGGCCATCCCGTTCTTGTCGTGCCAGTCCGCCTGGCGCTTGAAGAAGATGTCCGCGAACATCTCCGACCAGACGTCCCAGTAGTCGGCCTTGACCCTCTTTTCCTGCTCTGTCTTGACCGGAGCGAAGAAGGAAGCGAAATACGGGGTCGGGTCGTATCCTTTCTTCTCTTTGAAAACCTCGATTATGGACGGCGACCACGGGGTGTACATGTATTCCGGCTCATCGCCCCTGAATCCCATCACAGTGGTGCCCATTTCCGCTCCGAGCTCTTTCTTGGCGGCTTCATGGGTCCAGGCTATAAACTGGTCTACGGCTTCCGGGTTGAGGTGGTCGTGGAGGAAGTTGGAGGTGTCCTTGCCGTGGGTCGGGTTGTTCACGGCACGGGTGTCGCCGCTTTTGTGGGCGTATCCGGCGAAGACTACCGTCCAGCCGTGCTCTCCGGCGTTGAAGCTGATCTTGCCGTCTTCTATCGGGACGATGCGGTTGGCCTGCCCTTCACATACGGCTACGGCCGATACGGCGCCCGCCGGGACGGGTCTGCCGATGATCTCTTCTCCAGCCGGGACCGTGAGGGTCGAGTCCATCTGGACAAGAGCCCACATCTTGAGGTCCGGGCGCTCGCGGGAGAACTTGCCCCCGGCGAAGCCGCTCGGGTATTTGGCGTCATCGATGAGCCACACCTTCATCCCTCTGGACTTGGCTTCCCTGACGGCTGTCTTCACCATCTTGAACCACCCTTTCGAGAGGTACTCGTACGGGAATCCGTATCCCGGTTCTATGTTGACGACACGTGTCCCGACGCTCTGCATCAGGTCAAGGTCTTGTTTGATAATCTTGGCGTTCATGTCTCCTTCCCAGCCCCAAAGGATATGGCTGGCATACTCTGCCGGAGGGAGGGCATAGCCTTGGCGCAGTTCTTCCACGCCCTTGTCCTGGATTCCTTCCCAGCTCTTGACCTGGCACAGGGCCGGCAGAGCGGAAAGCAGGACGCAAATTGTCATCAGTGTCTGTTTCATTGTGTGGTATGTTTTGGCATATTCCACAAATTTAATGTTTTTTGGTGACGATTCACTATCTTTGACCTCATGAAACGACTTCTGATAATCACTTATTACTGGCCGCCCACCGGAGGTTCCGGCGTGCAGCGTTGGGTGAAGTTCAGCAAGTACCTGCCTCAGTCCGGGTGGCAGCCGGTCATCTATACTCCCGAGAATCCGGAGCGTCTGGCGGTGGACGAGAGTCTGCTGGCGGACATTCCCGACAGCGCGGAAATCATAAAGACGCGCATCTGTGAGCCGTACGGACTGTACCGCCGCCTGACCGGTTCCAAGACCGGCGCTGAGGTGAACCCCCTCAACTCGCAGAAAAAGTCTCTCAAGAAGCGCATCTCGCTGTGGCTCAGGGGCAATCTCTTTGTCCCCGATCCGAGGGTGTCGTGGGTGCGGCCGTCGGTGCGTTTCCTCTCGAAGTACCTGCGGGAGCATCCGGTGGACGCCGTGGTGACCACGGGGCCTCCGCAGTCGATGCACCTTATCGGGCGCGGTTTGAAAAGAAAGCTCGGTGTGAGGTGGATAGCCGATTTCAGGGATCCGTGGACGGAGATGTTCTACTACAAGCATCTTTGCCTTACCCCCTGCTCCGACAGGAAGCATCATCGCATGGAGCAGAGCGTGCTGGACGAGGCGGATCTGGTGATAGCGGTGTCCCCGCGCGTGCAGGCCGACTTCGCCGCCAGGACAGCGACTCCCGTGAGGCTGATTACCAACGGCTATGACGAGGACGATTTCAAGGGAATCGCCGCGCGGCCGCATCCGGACAGATTGACCCTTGTGCACACAGGGCTGTTCGCCGCGGACGGCAACCCGCTTGGTCTCTGGGACGCCCTCGCCCGCAAGTGCGGCGAAGACAAGGAGTTCCGAGGCCGGCTGCAGATCAGGCTGGCTGGCAAGACGGACCCCGAGATCATAGAGGCGATACGGGAAAGGGGACTTGGAGACAATCTGGTCAATCTCGGCTACCTGCCCCACGAGCGCACGGTGCAGGAGCAGAGGGACGCAGATATCCTGCTGCTGCCGTTGAGGCAGGAACCGGAATACTCCAAAGTCCTGCCAGGCAAGATATTCGAGTACCTCGCCTCGGGGCGGCCGGTGCTCGGGATAGGCCAGAAAGACAGCGCCGCTGCCGACATTCTCAGGGACAGCGGGGCCGGAGAGATGTTCGACTGGTCGGACGGAGACGCCCTGATTGAGTTTATCTGCTCCTTCCGCCCTTCGCGGCACGGGACGGAGCGCTATTCGCGCCGCAACCTTACGGCGCAACTTGTGGAATTGTTATGAAGAAGAAAATAATCTATTGCATCTGCACGGTGTTGGGGCTGCTTGCGCTGTCCTATGCCTATGTGCCGGAAGTGCTTTCCGGCAAAATAGTGAACCAGAGCGACATTTCCGGGTGGCAGGGGATGGCGAGGGAGATGATGGAGTGGAACTCCGCCCACCCCGATGACCAGACCGCCTGGACGGATTCGATGTTCGGAGGCATGCCTACGGCGACAATACACGCATCCACCAAGGGCGACTGGACCCAGAGCATATATGATTTGTTGCTGACCGGCAGGCGCCCGGCCACATATCTATTCATTTCCCTTATCGGCGCATGGCTGCTCATGCTCTCTCTCGGAGTGCACCCTCTGCTTGCCATAGGCGGTGCCATAGCCGTCACCTTCTGCTCCTACAACATGCAGATCATACAGGTGGGGCACAACACCAAGATGCAGGCTATCGCCTTCCTCCCTTGGGTGCTTGCCGCGCTTGTGTTCACATACCGCAAGGCTCTTGGAGAGAAGGGCCGCTGGCTGCCGCTGTCTTGTCTGGGAGCCGCGCTGTTCGGTCTTGCACTCAGTTTTCAGGTCAAGGCCAATCATCCGCAGATCACATATTACCTGGCGCTGATGATATTGCTCTATGTCATCGCCCTGGTGATATGGATACTCATGGACAAGACCCGCCGCAAGACGCTTGTCGGCAGGTTTTTCGCCTCGTCCGCCCTTCTGCTCGTGCTTGGGCTGACCGGCATCGCGACCAATGCCATCAAACTCCTCCCTACCTACGAGTACACCCCGTATTCAATGCGCGGAGGCAGTTCGGCGGCTTCTGCGGACGGCAGCGGCACCAAGGGGCTGGACATTGACTACGCCACGGCGTGGTCATACGGTTGGGAGGAGCTCCCGAATATGCTGATTCCGGATTTCAACGGAGGTTCGTCTTCCGGAGCTGTCAATCCGGACCGTTCCGCCACCATTGACCTGCTCCGCTCCGCCGGGCAGACCAATTTGCGCGAGACCGCCAAGAACCTGCCTCTCTATTGGGGGCCTCAGCCGTTCACCGCCGGGCCTATGTATATGGGGGCCGTGACAATATTCCTCTTCGTGCTCGGACTCTTCTGCTACCGGGGCAAGGAGAAGTGGTGGGTGGTCGCCGCGACGCTGCTTGCCGTGTTCCTCGCGCTGGGAAGCCACTTCTTGTGGTTCACCAGGCTGTTTTACGACTATGTGCCCCTCTACAACAAGTTCAGGACGGTGTCAATGGCTCTGGTGGTGCTTCAGTTCACCCTGCCGATACTTGCTTTTCTGATGCTGGACCGTATCGTCCGTTCGGAGGAGGGCGTGGCCGCGTTCCGCTCCAAGGGATGGATAGCGCTTGCCATAACCGGGGGATTCTGCCTTCTGTGTGCGGCGTTCCCGGGGATTGCCGGCTCGTTCACCGGCGCTTCCGACGCGTCATATCCTGACGCTCTCGTGGACGCTCTCGCGCAGGACAGGAGGCGCCTGCTCGCGCTTGACGCGCTTCGTTCGGCACTGTTTGCCGGGGCGGCCTATCTTCTGATGTTCTGGGGGTGCAGGATTCCGAAATCCGCCGCCAAGACATTCGCCACGCAGCCTCAGATGGGCTTCTCTCGCCGGCGCACGGCCGCCGTGCTTGTCTGCCTGCTCGTGCTCGGGGACCTCTTCATCGTTGACAAGAGGTATCTGAGTTCGGACGACTTCATCACTCCGCGCTCCTTCCAGAGCCAGTTCAACAAGCGTCCTGTGGATGAGACCATCCTTGAGGACACGGATCCGTCCTACAGGGTCCTCGACCTGACAGTGAATGTGTTCAACGACTCTCACCCGTCATACTGGCACAAGAACATAGGCGGGTATTCTCCGGCCAAGCTCCAGAGGTATCAGGAGTTCATCACGGATACGCTCAGCCGGGAGATCAACGCCCTGTATTCCGCGCTGTCCGGGGGGCAGACGCTTCAGGAGATGGAGCAGGCCCTGCCTTATCTCCCCGGCCTCGCGGAGATGAACTGCCGTTATATAATAGTGGGGGACGAATACCCGCCGCTCAGATACGGCTATGCCAAGGGGCCGGCGTGGTTTGCCGATCCGGAGGCCGGAGAGGTGGAGATGCTGTCTTACGCGCCCAATGAGCTGAGATACAAGTATTCCTCGCGAGACGGCGGCAAGCTTGTGTTCAGCGAGGTGTATTATCCTGTGGGCTGGACTCTCAAGTTGGAGGACAGCGGGGAGAGCCTTGAGATTGCACCGGAAGGAAAAGTGCTCCGCGCGGCGGAGGTTCCGTCCGGGGAGCACACTCTTGTGATGCGTTTCGACCCGCCGTCCTACAGGACAGGAGAGGCGGTGTCGCGCGCGAGTTCCATACTTATTCTGATTGTGGTTCTGCTGGCGTCAGGCTTTGCCGTGCCTGGGATATTCTCAAGGTCAAAGCGATAAAGTCTTCTACAGACAGCCTTTCGGCTCTCAGGTCGAACACCGGGTCCGAGCAGTCGAAACCTTCAGGAAGCATGGGCTTCAGGGCGTTGCGCAGGGTTTTGCGCCGCTGGTTGAAGGCGGTCTTGACGACCTGGCGGAACTGGCGCTCGTCGCAGCCGAGTTCCGTGCGGGAATTGCGCCGGAGCCTTATCACTGCGGACTGTACCTTCGGAGGCGGGCAGAATGCGCCCGAGCCCACAGAGATGATATAGTCTATGTCATACCAGGCCTGCAGCAGGACGGAGAGTATGCCGTAGGTCTTGGAGCCCGGCTTTTCCGCTATGCGGTCGGCCACCTCTTTCTGTATCATGCAGACCACTTCCGGCACCTTGTCCTTGTCGTCCAGTATCTTGAAGAAAATCTGGGACGAGATATTGTAGGGGAAGTTGCCGATCACCCGGTAGTTTCCGCTGAAGAGTTCGCGCATGTCCAGCTTCAGATAGTCTGCGCTGTACAGTTTGCCCTCTATGGCCGGATAGTGGGTGAGCAGGTAGTTCACCGATTCCCCGTCTATCTCGACCAGTTTGAGGTCAATGTCGTCCCGTTCGAGCAGGTAGCGTGAAAGCACGCCCATTCCCGGGCCTATTTCGAGCACATCCCTCTCGCCCCCTTCGCGCAGGGAGGAGACGATGGTCCTGGCGATGCTCTGGTCAGTGAGGAAATGCTGCCCGAGAGCCTTTTTTGCTCTGACTTCCATCGCGTCAGCCGAGCTTTTCGGCAAGTCTGGCCGCCAGTTCCACGAACGCCACTCCGTCAGGGCGGGTGCTCAGAGCTGCCGGTTCGCCGGCATCACCGCTCTCGCGAATGCTCTGCACGAGCGGAATCTGCCCGAGCAGCTCTATCCCGAGATCCTTGGCCATGTTGGCGCCTCCGTCCTTGCCGAAGATGAAGTACTTCTCGTCAGGGTGCTCCTCAGGAGTGAACCAGGCCATGTTCTCGACGAGTCCGAAAATCGTCCGGTTGACATTCTTGTTGCGGAACATGTCCACGCCTTTCTCCACGTCCGCGAGAGCCACGGCCTGAGGGGTGGTCACAATCACGGCCCCCTCCACAGGGATGTCCTGTACGAGGCTGATATGGATGTCGCCCGTTCCAGGAGGCATGTCGATGAGGAGGAAGTCCAAGTCTCCCCACTTGACCTGGAGTATCATCTGCTTGAGAGCGTTGCAGGCCATCGGCCCTCTCCAGATCAGGGCCTGTCCCTTCTGGGCGAAATAGCCCACGGACATCCACTTGACCCCGTACTTCTCTATAGGGATTATGAGCTCCTGCCCCTCTTCGCCTTCAGCTTGCGGAGTCATGTCTTCCGTGCCTGTCATGACCGGTACGGAAGGGCCGTAGACATCGGCGTCGGCGAGCCCGACCTTGTAGCCGAGCCGCGCGAGGGCGCAGGCCAGGTTGACTGCCACGGTGGATTTGCCCACTCCGCCCTTGCCTGAGGCTATGCCTATTATATGGCGGACATTGCGCAGCTGCTCCAAGCCGAGTTCGTCTATCCCGCTCTTCCTGGCCTTAGGCGTCACTTCGTCCACCACAATGGTCTTGACTTCAGACTTGACGCTGTCCGGCAGGTGGCGGACAAGGGCGGCGCGGGCGCTGCCGATAAGATATTCGGAGAGTGGGTCGCGTCTTTTCGGGAAGGCGAGCGTCACTGTGACTTTGCCGTCTTCCATCTCAATGTTGTTGACCATGCCCAGTTCGACGAGGTCGGCATCCTTCTTTGCAGGATGCTTGACCTCGCGAAGGGCCAGAAGTATGTCTTCTTTAGTTATCATTTCACTATATTCATTTCATCAAGGAGCCAGCCGGCGCCGCCGAACTTGTCCATCATAAACAGCACGTATCTGATATCCACGCAGATGCACCTCTGGAGGTTAGGCTCGAAGATGACATCTCCGCTCATCGCCTCCCAGTTGCCGTCGAAGGCGAGTCCGATCAGGTTGCCGTCTGCGTCCATCACAGGGCTTCCGGAGTTGCCTCCCGTGATGTCGAGGTTGGTCAGGAAGCAGGTGACGAGCTGTCCCTGCGCGTCCGCATACTGGCCGTAGTCCTTGGCGTTATAGAGTTCCTTGAGCCGCGCAGGGACGCGGAACTCATAGTTGCCTGGGTCTTCTTTTTCCATCACGCCCTTGAGGGTCGTGTAATACTTATAGACGACGCCGTCCTTAGGCTCGTAGCCCTTGACCGTGCCGTAGGTGAGACGGCAGGTGAAGTTGGCGTCCGGGTAGCTCGGCTTGGCTTTCTGCCACTCCAGGAGGGCGGCCGCATATGCCTTGGTCGGAGCTTCCAGGGTGTCATCCCATGTGATGGTCTGCCTGTAGAGCGGTCCGCGCTTGTCTATGATGGCTCCGCGGAGCACGGCGGCCGGATCCTCGTCAAGGTTGACGCCCGCCGCGCGTGCGGCCTCGAGCTTGTCGTATGAGGTGAAGACGCTTTCGTCGAAGATCTTGTCTATCATCTCCTCGCTCACATCCACCCTGTCCTGAGGGTCGGCGTTCTGCAGATAGTGACGCACCATCGCGTGGGCCACCTTGCGGTCCACTTCAGCGTCGTAGTCTTTGTAGTCAGAGGCGTCCTTGGCCCTGACGAGCCCGATAAGCTCGATCTTGCTCAGGGTCTCGGATATCAGGGTGTAGCCCTGATAGGCCGCCTTGCGCCCGGCCACGCCTGACGCTATCTCGGACACAGGGTCTCCGTATTTCTTGATTCTGCCTTTCTTTTCCCCTATCCAGGCGCCGAGTTCGGCTTCCTTCTCTTCCTGGCGGCCGATCACATTGAGTTTGGCGAAGGCTTCTTTCATCCCTATCCACTTCTTCCACCCGTTGGAGGAGGAGGCGTATTTGCTCGCATATTGCAGGCCGACCTTGTCGCTTGCCCTCATCTCCTTCCAGAGTACATCCTGGCGCACGGTGCGTGCAGCTATGCGTATGTCGTTGAGCTCCAGCATGTCTTCAAGCTGTGAGGCGGTCTGGAAGCGCTGGGTTCTGCCAGGGTAGCCCATGATCATCGCGAAGTCGCCTTCCTGGATGCCCTTGAGCGAAATGTTGAGGAACCGCCTCGGTACCATAGGGACATTGCTCTCTGAGTAGTCGGCCGGCTCGTTGTCCGCGCCGGCGTAGACACGGAACATCGAGAAGTCGCAAGTGTGGCGCGGCCACATCCAGTTGTCGGTGTCTCCTCCGAACTTGCCGGACGCTGCCGGCGGCGCTCCGACAAACCTGACATCGCGGTAGACTTTATATATTACGAGATACTGCACATTGTCGTTGAAGAAGCTGACAATCTGTGCAGTGCAGTGCGGGTTCTCCTTGACGGCCTTCGCTATCAGGGCGTCCGCGGACTTCTCGTCCTTCACCTTGCCGGTCACGTCCGTCATCTTCTGCAGGAACTTCACGCTAAGCCCCGGCACCGGAATCTCCTCGCTGCGGCTGGAGGCCCAGTAGCCGTCTTCCAGATAGTTGTGCTCCTCGGACGAGAGCGCCTGGATGCTGCCGTAGCCGCAGTGGTGGTTGGTCACGAGCAGTCCGCTGCCGGAAATGATCTCTCCGGTGCATCCGCCGCCGAACTGTACCACCGCGTCCTTGATGGAGGAGTGGTTGATGCTGTAGATCTGGTCGGGCGAGAGCCTCGAACCGAGATTACGCAAGGCGTCGCTGTTGATCTTTTCAAGCAGAGGGAGCATCCACATGCCCTCGTCAGCCCTTGCCGACGGCAGCATAGCCGCAATCGCGGCGAGAGTGAGTAAAAACTTCTTCATATAAAATCAAATATCGAATAAACTTGGTTCCAGGGCCTTGGGGTGGAAGGAGCGGCGATGCTCCGGGGTGAGTCCGTAGCGGCGGATAGCCTCTATATGCTCCGGAGTGGGGTAGCCCATGTTGTGCGCCCAGCCGTACTGCGGATAACGCCTGTCGAGTTCCCTCATCTTCTCGTCCCTTCGGGTCTTGGCCAGCACGGATGCGGCCGCTATCGACGCGTAGGTCGCGTCCCCGTGCACTACCGTGGCATAGCCATATCCTTCCATCGGGCGGAAACGGTTGCCGTCTATCAGCAGGAAGTCAGGCTTGACGGCGAGCCGCCGTACTGCGCGCTGCATCCCCTCCACCGAGGCCCAGAGGATGTTGAGCGAGTCTATCTCTTCTGCGCTCACTTCCTCCACGGCCCACGCTACGGCTTCCCTCTCTATCACTTCCCTCAATATGTCTCGGGATTTTTCGCTCATCTGCTTGGAGTCGTTGAGCAGCGGATGGCGGAAACCTTCGGGCAGGATTACGGCCGCGGCGAACACGGGCCCGGCCAGTGGGCCGCGTCCCGCCTCATCGCATCCGGCTTCGGTGAAGCCGGGGTGCATGTTGCCCAAAAGATGGATTTCCTGTGGCATAATGCCACAAATTTAGAAACACTTCGCGACTTTGCCAACTTCTTATTCGTCCTTGAGACGGGAGAGCAGAAAGGCGTTGGTCTGGCTGAGCGTCTTGATGGTCTGGTCCTGGGTCTGCACCATCTGCAGGGCCGTCTTGAGTTTCTCTCCCAACACTTCGAGCCTGCTCTCGTAGTCGCGTATCAGGGCTTTCCTCTGCTCGTCAAAGTTACGCTTCTCCTCCAGCAGGCTGTCTTGCCGGCCGGCGGAGACGAGGTCTCCCGCGTCCAGCCCGAAATAGGCGGCGAACTTCGAGAGAGTCTTGCAGTACAGGTTGACCTTGCCGGTCTCGAAGTTGATGTAGGTCGTGCGTCCGATGCCGAGTTCGTCGGCCATCATCGCCTGGGACAGTCCGGCCTCCTCCCTGATTCTCCGTATGCTCGTATGTGTCTTGTCAGTAGGCATCATGACAAAAATAGTCAGTATGCCACGAAGCCCGATACCTGAAAAAGCGCACATTGTCCATAAAAAATAAACAAAAGACATAAAAAAGATATATTTATGTGCCGCCGTCCTTGCCGGGTGTTGTTTATTTGTGGACAAAAGTCCAACTTGGCGGGCATGGACAAAAAGCGAGAAATGCTGCTCTCGGAGCTGGAGAGCCTGCTTGATGGCGGGGAACTGTGCCCAGAAGGGCCTCTCAGCCTGTCTGACGTGTGCCGCCGCAGGCTCGGGGTGTACCCGCCGGACCTTGATGAAATCCTGCTTGAAGAACTCGGTCTGGAGGGAGAAGAAATTTTTGCCGCATATGGCTGTAAGGTTATTGACAATAGGAACAAATTTTATTAGATTTGTGGACTTTGCATCAAAACCAAGTAATTATAACAACACGAAACGATGAAAGAATACACAACCAAAGAGATCCGCAACGTGGTACTTCTCGGAGCGACAAAGTCCGGAAAGACCACGTTGGCTGAAGCTATGCTCTATGAGGGCAAGGTTATTGACAGGCGCGGAAGCGTGGAGGACAAGAACACCCTCTCCGACTACAATGAGCTGGAGAAGATCAACCAGCGTTCCATCTACGCGAGCCCTCTTTATGCCGAGTTCCTCGGAGCAAAAGTCAACATAATAGACGCTCCTGGCGCCGATGACTTCATCGGAGGAGCATATTCGGCATTCAGGGTGTGCGAGAGCGGCGTGCTCGTCATCAACGCCCAGCAGGGAGTCGAGGTGGGCACCGAGAACTTCATCCGCCTCGCTTCAGACAAGAAACTTCCTCTCGTGGTGGCCGTCAACCAGCTCGACGCTGACAAGGCCGACTGGGAGAGCGTGCAGGCGTCCCTCCAGGAAGCTATGGGCAAGAAACTTGTCTATATCCAGTTCCCGGTCAACGTGGGCCCGGCTTTCGACGGGTTTGTGGACGTGCTCACCAACAAATACTATCATTTCAAGGACAACAACGGCACCCGTGAGGACCTGGAGATTCCGGAGAACATCAAGGAGCAGGCGGAAGAATTGCGCCAGGAGCTTATCGAGAGGGCTGCCGAGTATGACGATACCCTTATGGAGAAGTTCTTCGAGTCGGGAAGTCTCACCGAGGACGAGATCCGCAAGGGCCTCAACCGCGGCATCGTGGCCGGAGAGGCTTATCCGGTATTCTGTGTCAGCGCCAAGAAGGATATAGGAGTCAAGAGGCTTCTCGAGTTCACCAAGAACGTCGTTCCCGCCCCTTCCTGCAAGGAAGACGGCCCGGCCTCACTTTTCATATATAAAAACGATGTGGAGCCGCACCTCGGAGAAGTGTCTTTCTTCAAGGTGATGAGCGGTACGATTACTCCGGGAATGGACCTGGAAGATCCTTCCAGCGGCAACAAGGAGCGCCTCTCCGCCATATATGCCGTGGCCGGTCTCAAGAAAGAGCCTGTGACGGCACTCAAGGCCGGAGATCTCGGATGTACCGTGAAGCTCAAGAACGGCCGTTCCAACATTACCCTTTCAGCGCCGGGTTCCGGCCTTGAATGGGACAGGATAGCTTACCCTGCGCCTAAATACCGCTGCGCCATCAAGGCCAAGGTACAGCAGGATGAGCAGAAGCTCGGCGACGCTCTCAAGAAGATCGCATCCCAGGATCCTACCGTGATCGTGGAGTACTCCAAGGAACTCCGCCAGACCATACTCAGCGGCAACGGGGAGCAGCATATCAACATCGTCAAATGGCGTCTCAACAACGAGTTCAAGCTCGAAGTGGAGCTCTTCGCCCCGAAGATTCCGTATCGCGAGACCATCACCAAGACCTCCTGCGCCACCTATCGCCACAAGAAGCAGTCCGGCGGTGCCGGGCAGTTCGGAGAGGTGTCCCTGCTCATCTGCCCTTACGAGGAAGGAGTTGACGCACCGAAGGTGTTCAAGATCAACGGCAAGGATATGGTGATGAACATCAAGTCCTCAGAGTCTTTCGACCTGGAGTGGGGCGGGAAGCTGGAGTTCTACAACTGCGTCGTCGGCGGCGCCATCGACGCGCGCTTCATGCCTGCCATCCTCAAGGGTATCAACGACAAGATGACCGAAGGCCCGCTCACCGGCTCATACGCGCGCGACATCCGCGTTTATGTGTATGACGGCAAGATGCACCCGGTAGACTCCAACGAAATCTCGTTCGTGCTCGCCGCACGCAACGCCTTCAAGGAGGCCTTCCGCAATGCCGGCCCTAAGATCATGGAGCCTATCTACAATGTCGAGGTGATGACGCCTGCTGAATATCAGGGCTCTTGCATGTCCGACCTTCAGAACCGTCGCGGCATTCTCGGAGACATGGGCGCCGACAAGGGATTCTCAATCCTCAAGGCCCGCGTCCCTCTCGCTGAGCTCTACCGCTACTCCACGACACTCAGCTCGCTGACCTCCGGAGCGGCCACGTTCTCGATGTCTTTCGCGGACTATCAGCCGGTTCCTGGCGATGTGCAGACCAAGCTGCTTGCCGAGTATGCGGCAGCCGAGGCTGACGAAGACTAGTCGGAGCACATACGACATGGCGGCGGTGACGGCAAAGTCCGGCGCCGCCGTTTGTCATTTTTGCATGGATTGGATATATTTGCGGAGATACTTTGACGGATGGACAGAATCAAGATTCTTTTTGCCTGCCTTGTCGCCATGTTTGCGGCAACTCAGCGTTCGGATGCCCAGTTGGCATTGAGCCTCGGCGCGTCCTTCCCCGGGACCGTGTACACGGACAACGGGTATGACAACTACTACGCCAAGCTCCGCATAGGATTCGATGTCGGGGCCCAGTACAACTTCAGCATCAACAAGTATCTGGACGCTATAGTCAGCGCGGACTTCATCCGTCACGGACTCGGGAAGATGGCTCAGAACCAGATGGGGTTTGAGTACTCGCGCTATCCTTCTTATCTGAACTTCCCCCTGATGGCCGGCGTCGCCTGCAAGATAGATTTTGACGGGCAGGGTTTCATCAATCCTTCACACCACGCGTTCATAGAGGTTAGGGCCGGGGCCAACGCCTCCACACAGACTCGCGCCGTATTCACCGACAAGAACGGCGTCAAGCAGACCAGACGCTACAGCGTCGGCTTCGCTCCGGCGTTTTCTGTCGGCGCCGGGATGCGTTTTTCCGACCATGGCGCCATCTCCATCCGTTTTGTGGACCTTGGAGACATCCGGCTACATGAAAGGGGGGACAACGGATCAGAGCTCCGCTATTCCCCCCGTATGGTGGATATCCGTTATTCCTATTACTTCTAGAATATCAGCACGTCGCTGTCTCCGTAGTTGTCGTAGGAGGAGGTGATGACCTTCTCTCCCGGTTCAAGGCCCTCAAGAACCTCGTAGTATCTTGGGTTCTGCCTGCCGATGCGGATTTCTCTCTTGACGGCTTTTGAGCCGTCCGGCGTCAGCACATATATCCATTTGCCGCCTGTCTTCTGGTAGAATGTCCCGCGCGGGATGATGATGCCTTCTTCCGGCTGCCCGAGCTGGAGGTTGAGGTAGTAGGTCTGGCCTGTGCGTATGTTGTCCGGCTGCTCAGCTTCGAACTTGAAGTCGGCCTGGAACTTGCCGTCCCGTACCTCCGGGTAGACCTTGCGCAGGCGCACCGCGAAGTTGCTGCCCTGGCGCTCGAAACTGGCCTGGAGTCCCGGGGTGACCCGGTCTATGTAGTGTTCGTCGATCTTGGCTTCTATCTTGTAGTCTCCGACAGAGTTGATCTGCCCTATTTTCATCCCCGAGGACACGCTCTGCCCGAGCACGACATCCAGGAGCCCGAGTTCCCCGTCGATGGGGGCCTTGATGGTCAGGTTGGACTTGCGGTTGCGTATCATGGCCATGTTCTGCCTCATGTTGTCGAGACTCTCCTGCATCTGGTTGATTTCCACTCCTCTATAGAGGCTGTCCTGGACCGCCCTTTCCTTGACGAGCTTGTATTTCTGCTGCGCGAGTTCGTAGTCTTCTTTGGCTTTGAGATACTCCTCCCGGGCGATGAGTTTGTCTTGGTACAGGGCGGACTGCTGCTCGTAGTTCCTGCGGCTGCGCCTGACATCCATCTCGTAGGTCATCTCGTCCTGCTTGACGGAGAGCTTCTGCTGCTCCATCTGGATCATGGTGTTGCGCAGGATGTTCTCCTTCTCGGCGAGCTCCGCCTCCGAGTTGAGGATCTCCAGGTCAAGGTTGTCGTTGCTGAGCAGGAGAAGGGGCTCCCCGGCGCGGACCATGGACCCTTCCTCGACCAGGATTTTCTGCACCACCCCGCCTTCCTGCGGGCTGAGCTGGATAGTGGTCATAGGCTGCACCTGGCCGCCTACCCTGATGTAGTCGTTGAACTCTCCTTTCTGCACTTCGCTGATGCTGACGGTGTCCTTGTCAACCCGGAACGAACTTGAGTTGTCCCTGAACACGAGATACAGCACGAAAGCCAGCACTACGCCCCCGAGCCAGTACGGCAGGGCTTTCTTCGTGAATGCGACTCTCCAGCCGGTTTTCTTTTCGATTATCTTATCCATGGTAAATCTTTTATTTCTGGTCTATATATCTTGTCCCTCCATAGTACTCCACGACGCTCTTCTTGAGGAGGTATTTGAACATCGAGTTGAGCCGGTCGGCGCGGGCTGCGAGGTAACTGTCCGTGGCGGTCTGATACTCGATGCCCGAGATCAGCCCCTGCTCATATTTGCGGGTGTTGAGCTGCCATGATTCCTCCTGCACTTCCGCTTTGCGTTCAGCCTGCAGGTAGGCCGCCGCCGCCCCGTCTCGGTCCTGTACGGCCCTGCGCACCTCGGACTCGATGTCCCGGAGTTTCTGGTCGTATTCTGCGGACGCCTTCTGGTATGCGTGTCTCTTGCGTGAAATGTTGCCCAGACCTTTGAGGCGGTCGTAGAGCGGGATGCTCAGAGAGAGCTGTACATATTCTCCGCCGTTGTTGGAGAACTGCGTCCTGAACGGGTCGGTCTCGCGTATGCCCGGGTATTCGAAGTATGTCGTGGACCAGCCGGCGTAGAGGTTCAGTGTCGGCAGGAGCTGCCATTTTGCCGTATTCAGGGCCAGACGGGCGTTTTCCATGTTGCCGTGCGCTATGAGCGCGGATGGCTGGTTGGCCATGGCGAAGCTTATTATTTCCTCCTCGTTTTCGTCCGGGGCGGCGGCGAGGGCGTCATCGTCCGCGAAGGCCGTGTCTATCACCAGGGCGGAGTCGAGCGGCCAGAACATCACGTCCTGCAGGGTCATCATCGCGTCGGCGCGCAGATTCTCCGCGTTGGTCAGGCTGTATTGCCGCTCGGCGAGGTCCGCTTCTGCCTGCACGACATCGGCATAGCCCTTCATCCCGAGCGTCTCCTGCTTGCGGGCGAGCTCCAGCGAACTCCGGGCTGTCTGGACCTGACTGCGGTAGATTTCGCTCATCTTGCTGTAGTATACGGCGTTGTAGTAGGCTTCCATCGTGGCGAGGCAGATGTCCGCCTCCACCTGGTCTTCCCGGGAGTTGCCCATGGCGAGGGATGTCTTGGCTATCTTGATGTTGTTGAGCGCGGAGAATCCGTCGAAGAGGGTTATTCCCGCTGAGAGGCTGTAGTTGTTGTGGAACGAGGTTGTGTTGATGTAGGTGTTGGTCTGCGGGTCGATTGCGCGCCCGAAGTTGTAGTAGGCCGATACGCCGGCACTCACCTGCGGGGTGAAGGCGCTCAGGATGGCTTCCCTGCGCTCAATCCTCGCATCTCCGGTCTCGGCCTGCTGTATGCGGACCTTGGTGGAGTTGGATACCGCATATTCCATGCACTCTTTGAGCCCCATGCTCTTCTGCTGCCCTGCGGCGGACAGGGCGGATATCGTGAGCAGGACTGCTATTATACTGTGCTTTGACATGATCATACTTGTTTGTTGACGCCAGAATCAGCAGCAGTGATTGTGCCAAGAACGATAATATATTGATAAACAACATATTACACCATAAGGACAGATTGGTACACTGTAAAGAATCCTTACAAGTTCTGTAAAGAAACTTTACAGCCTGAGGGCGGCGGAGCCTTTCTATCATTCCGTCGCTTTTGCTGCCCTCCACATTTGAGGGTCCGCAAAAAATCGTAACTTTGTCAAACTTTGACTGCCACGCCATGAAGGAATTGACGATACAAGACATAGAAACCATCATTCACCGCGATGAAAGCCGTATTCTGGAAGTCAAGAAAACAACAGGAGAACTGTATGCAGGCATGCAGTCAGGCTGTGCTTTCCTCAACACAGAGGGAGGCTGGCTCTTCTTTGGCGTTCACCCCACAACCTTGAAAATACTCGGTCAGGATGTTGTGGACAAAACCCGACAGGAGATTGCTTGGGAGTTGTGTAAGTTCTCCCCGGCCATAGACCTGGCCGCGCAATACATTGACGTCCCCGGCAGGCTTGGCAAGAAAGTCATTGCAGTATGGTTTCCGGCTCCGTTACCATTCACGGCGCCATATACCTATGACGGCCGACCATACTACAAGGTGGAGAACACAACAAAGCCGATGCCTCGCGAAATGTTCGACGAGCGCATCCGCCTTAGCGACCCCAAGAAATTCAACTGGGAAATTGCCCCATGCTCCGGTGCAACCGTCAGGGACATTGATACCAAAACACTGATAACAGCCATCGATGAGGGTATCTCCAAAGGGAGGATTCCTGCCGATGCAGCAACTGCGAAAACAACCGTTGACCGCCTTCGCCCGTTCAAGGTGTTGATGCAGGGCGACCTTCTCACCAATGGCGCCATCGCCCTGTTTGGAAAAGACCCGTCCCGTTTCTTCGATCACTGCAAGGTCCGCCTGGCGCGGTTCGAAGGTACGATTATGGACAAATTCCGTGACCAAGTCGTGGTGGAGGCCAATCTGTTCCAGCAGTTCAAGGCCATTGAGGACTTCTGCCGCAAGCACATGTTCTTGTCCGGCAATCAGGATGATTTTGACAGCAAGAACGAGCTGACGGTTCCCGTCAAGGTGATAAGGGAAGCCAGTCTGAACCTGCTGGCACATCGCACCTGGTGGTCCGAGGCAAGGACGCCAAGCGTGGCCATCTTCGATGACCGCATTGAATTCATGAACCCCGGCGCATTCCCGATGGGCACCACTCCGGAAGAGTTCCGGCGCCATCCTCACTCCGAGCCTATCAACGAGAAGATTGCCGGTGCTCTTTTCAAAGGAGGCAAGGCCGAGGGCTGGGGCCGCGGCATCCTTAACATGTTCACTTACTGCAAGGAAGCCGGGCTCCCGGAACCGGAATACATTTTTGTGACCAACTTCGTCAGCCTGACCATCCGATTCAAGAATCCGTTGGCACCATATTTAACAGATCAAAGTAATATCTCACAGAATGAGACATTAAATGAGACATTAAATGAGATATTAAATCCAGCTGTCCTTGCTACCTACAACTTGATAAAAGGGATGCCCGGCATTCAAAGAAAAGACCTCGTGGAGCGCTCTGGACGTGTTGCGGCCACAATCAGCAGGCATATAGTCATTTTGATGGAGAAAAACCTCATTGAGCGCAGAGGTTCCAAAAGGACCGGCGGCTACTACGTCAAGTAGGTTACGATTCCATCATAACTATTGATATTCAGCATAGGGTCAAACTTTACAGCCTGAGGGCGGCGGAGCCTAGCGGAAGACGAGGGAGAACACGGTGCCTCCGGCGTCGCTGCGGAGCAGGCGCAGGTTCCCCCCGTGCAGGCGCATGATCTGCCGCGAGAGGCTGAGCCCGATGCCGGTGCCCTCCTGTTTGGTAGTGAAGAAGGGCACGAATATCTGTTCCTGGCTTTCGGGGCTTATCGGCGGGCCGTCGTTGGCCACGTTGACTGTCGTGCAGTCCTTCTCGTCAATGTCGGCGGTTATGCTGATGTGCCGGGCGCCGGCCTGCACGGCGTTCTTCATGAGGTTGATCAGTATCTGGGAGATTTGCCCCTGGTCGGCGTAGAGCAGGATGTCGCTCTGCTTCTCCTCGAAACTGGCGACGGCTCCGTGTTCCTTGAGGAAGCTGTCGTTGAGCTCAATCACCTTGGCGGCGAGGTCGCGCACATAGAACGCCTTCCGGACCGGGGCCGCCACCCTTGTGAGGTTGCGGTACGATTCCACGAACTTTATCAGGCTCCGGGAGGACGAAGAGATTGTCTCCAGACCGGCCTGGAGTTCTTCTCCTTCCACATCTTTGAGCGCTTCGCTGAGCGACGCGATAGGGGTGACCGTGTTCATTATCTCGTGGGTGAGAACCCTTATCAGCCGGGTCCAAGACTCGCTCTCGGTGTCTTCGATGGTGGTGCTCAAGTCGTTGAACACTATGATTTTGACATCCTTGCCTCCGATTTTGTCCAAGGTGGCGGACAGGACGATGCGGTGCTGGGTGCTCTCGCTGTAGAACGACGCCTTCCTGTCCTGTCCTTCGCCCACGGAGAGAAAGGCCTCGTAGACTTCCGTGCTGATGTTGCCCAACGGCCTGAGAGCGTTGATGTTGGACAGCCCCAGCAGTCCCCTGGCCCTGCGGTTGGAGTACACCACGCGGCCCGTCCCGGTCTCCGAGACGATTATTCCCGTGGACACGTTGTCCAGCATCCGGCCATAGTACCTCTCGGTCTCGCGGATGTATCTCGTCTCTTTGTCGAAGATGTCGCGGAGCCTGTTGAGGGTGCGGTTGAGCCCGCGGTTGAGGAGTTTGCCACGCCCGAAACGGAAGTTGGTCTCACCGTCGTCAAGCGCGTCAAGCATATAGTCCACTTTGCGCTTGACCCTTCCCGTAAAGAAGATTCCGGAGAGAATCAAGGTGATGGCGACCGCCGCTGCGACAATCATTATGACGGCCGGCCAGGAGATCATATCTCGTATTTTTTCAGTTTGCTGTAGAGTGTCGGACGGCTGATGTCCAGCGCCTTGGCCACGAGAGACAGGTTCCCGGAATACTTGTCCATCGCCGCGCGTATGGTCCGCTCCTCGACTTCTTCGAGCGTTCCGAGGGCGTCAGGAGTCCTGAGGACAGGGGTGGACGGCAACTGCAGGTCTTCCTTGCTGAGGATGTTCCCCTCCGAGAGTATGACGGCCTTTTCTATGCAGTTCAGGAGTTCCCGCACATTGCCCGGCCACGGGTAGCGCTTGAGTTCCTCGGCAGCCTCGTTGTCGAAGCCTGTAACATCCCTGTGGTATTGCTCCGCGAAGCGTGCGATGAAGAGTTCCGCGAGCCGGCAGATGTCCTGTGGGCGCTCCCGCAGTGGCGGGATGTGCAGGTGGACGGTATTGATGCGGTAATAGAGATCCTCCCGGAAGTCTCCCTTGGCGACGAGCTCCTCGAGGTTCATGTTGGTTGCGCATATCAGCCTGATGTCCACGGGGATGCTCTTGGTGTCGCCCACGCGGGTCACGCTGCGGTTCTGCAGCACGCGGAGCAGTTTGGCCTGAGAGGGGAGAGGGATATTGCCTATTTCATCAAGGAAGAGCGTGCCTCCGGAAGCCTGCTCGAATTTGCCGGGATGGTCACAGACCGCATCCGTGAAGGCGCCCTTGACATGTCCGAAAAGCTCGCTCTCGAAAAGGGTGTCCGGGATGGCTCCCGCGTCCACGCTCACCATTGGTTTGCCGGCGCGGAGCGATGCACGGTGGATTTCTGAGGCGAGCACATCCTTCCCGGTGCCGTTCTCTCCGGTGATGAGCACCGTCGCGTCCGTCGGGGCGATTTTCCCCACGGTGCGGCGTATGGCGTCCATCTGCCTGCTGTCTCCCCAGTAGATGTGTACGGCGCCGTCATCGGATTTGCGTGCCTTTCTGGATGCCTGGCATGCGGAGCGCAGGGTGGAGATGAGCCTGTCGTTGTCCCACGGCTTCGGAATGAAGTCGTATGCCCCCCGCTTCATCCCCTCCACCGCCAGCTGTACATCGGCGTATGCGGTGAAGAGCACCACTTTGAGTTCGGGGAAACGGCTTTTCAGCTCTCCGAGCCAGTAGAGCCCCTCGTTGCCGGTGTTGATGTCGGCGTTGAAATTCATGTCCAGCAGCACGGCGTCGGGCCGGAACTTCTCCACCGTGCTGACAAGGGTCACCGGTGACGGGAGCAGTTCCACTTCGGCGAAGTGCATGGGCAGCAAGATCTTCAAGGTCGAGCGGATTCCGGCATTGTCATCCACGACAAGTATTTTCCCTTCCTTTTTCATACTACGCAAAAGTAGCGAAAATTATTCTTTTTTGAGCTCCGTGGCCGGATTGGTCCTGGCGGCGCGCAGGGTCTGCCAGAGTACGGATAGCAGAGAAATCACAAGGGAGATGACCGTGGCGAGGGCGAACACCCACCAGTAGCCGCTGATCCTGTAGGCGAATTCTTCCAGATAGCGGGCGGCGAGGAATACTGCCACAGGCACTCCGAGGACGCATGAGACCACTGTCATGGCGAGGTACGACCGGACGCTGCTTGCCGTCTCGGACGCCACAGTGCCGCCGAAGACCTTCCGGACAGCGATTTCTTTGGCCTTCTGGTCTGAGTACCAGGTGCTCATGGCGACAAGCCCGAGGAGGGAGAGGATTATCGAGAGGATCATGAATATCTCGACAAGTCTCATGGAGCGTCTTGCCGGAGCAAGTCCGGAGCGTATGTTGTCAGAGATAAACCAGTTGCAGTACGCCTCGTCGTAGTTGTCAGCCTCTTTCTGGTATTTGCGCCAGGTTGAGTTGAGCATCTCCGCCGTCTCCTTGCTCTCGTCAGTCGTCTGCATCAGCAGTCCGCAGGAGTAGCGCAGGTCTTCCGCCTTCTGGACGGTTATGGCCATGTATGGATTTGTATTCGGCCTGCTGTTCGAGGCGCCGCATACCGGTATGTCCTTGATGATGCCTCCGATGCTTTCGACCACAGTGTTGTTGTAGTTGCTGAACTTCCGCTTGTAGTAGGCTTCCGTGCTGTCCGTGATGTTGAGGGCCCGCGCCGTGGTCTCTCCGAGCCACAGGCTGCGCTCAAGCGGGTGTCCGAAGTCCTCGACCACCTCCGGGCATATCAGGCGGAAGAAAGTCGAGTCGCAGATCAGGAACTGGATCATGATGTTCTTGCCGGACTCATCATTGACTCCTATCCCCATGTTGAAGCGTCCCGGAACGGAGTTCCCGAGCCCGATCTGTTTTACTTCCGGCAGACTTTTCATCTTGTCGGCGAGCACAGATGCGGTTGCGGCGTCGCGAAAAAAAGGGTTGAGGAAATAGAGATTCCCGGTCTGAGCATGCATCGGCTGTCCGATCATGTGTCTCATCTGAAGCTCCATCAGCAGCCCCATGGAGAGCAGGACCACTGCAAGGGCGCTCTGTATGATGATGAAGATCTTGCTGAACACCATCTTGCTGCTGCGGCGGAACCCGCCCTTGACGGTGTCTATCGGGCTGAACCGCGAGGCCATCCGCGCCGGGACCACTCCGGCCAGGACGCCCAGAATCAGGATGAACAGCAGATAGACGCCGAGGCTGCCGCCCGTGACGCTTATCCTCAGAGGGGTGAACAGGTCCGCATCCTCTCCGATCAACAGAGAGTTCATCATCGGCGTCAGGGCCACAGCCATCAGCAGTCCAGCGATGAAGCAGACGGCGGTGAACGCTATGGATTCCAGTATCCCGGAGAGGAACACCTGCTTCTGTCCGGCGCCCAGCAATCTGCGGACAGCCATCTCCTTGGCCCGCTTGCCCGTGAGAGCGGCGCTGAGATTGATATAGTTGAACATCGCGGAGAGCAGCAGGGCCAGTGAGACGACTGTCAATACTTCCAGCATGGACTTGCTCGTGTGCTTCATGCTGTCCGCCCCGTCGAAGAAGTACAGTTCGTCAAGGCGATGAAGTTGAGGGCGAATCCACCCGGAAGGATAGTTTTTCTCACACAGGGCGGCGGCCTTCTCCTCTATCGTCTTCCTGTCCACCCCGTCCTTGACCTTGAACAGGGTCATCACGTTGCCTATCACGGAGAACTTGCGTCCGCCGTTGTAGTAGTATTTCTGATTCAGGTTGCTGATGTCCTCCACGATGTCGCAGTGGGGGAAGATGATGTCCTTGAAATCATCGAAAACCCCGGCTATCGTGAGCGTTTCGTCTTCGCAGATGATGCGCTTCCCGATCAGGTCTTCTCCCGGCACGCTGACGGTGTTGGCGAAGGTCCTGCTCACCAGGACATTCCCCTTGACCTTGAGGGCGTCAATGCCGGCCCCGTCAATCCCTGTCGACGGGAACATCTCGAAGAACTCCTTGTCAACCTCGGCCTTTTGTATGTTGTAATGATTCTCTCCGACCTGTACGTTGTATTCTTCCCGGTGATATCTTGTGGCAAGCTCCACCTCCGGAATCTCACTGTCCAGAGCGTCCTTGTCATCATAGCTCAGGCACACCATGTCTTCGGAGCTCAGGGAGTAAATCCTCTCATAGTCCTTGCTGCCGTATGCGATACCGTATTGCTGCCACACATAGCTTCCGATCAGTATGGTGAAGCAGAGACTGACCGCGAGCCCGAAAGCCTCGATCAGAGTATAGAGCTTGTTGCGGCTCAGAAATTTGAGATAGGAGTTCATTTTATTCTTTCTTTAGTTCTGTGGCAGGATTGGTCCTGGCCGTGCGTATGCTTTGCCATAGGACGGAGGCTCCGGCAATGATTGCCGTACCAAGCCCGGCCAGGGCGAATATCCACCAGTATAAACGGATATGATAACTGTAATTCTGGAGCCAGCGGTTCATGAGGACCCAGCCAATCGGCACCGCCACCACGAAGGCGATGCCCACGAGTTTTATAAATGACAGCACAAGCTGCAGGAGAACATTCCCGTACGGAGCCCCGAAGACTTTTTGCAGCGACACGGTCTTCCTCTCCTGCTGCATGTAATACGAACTCATGGCGACAAGTCCCAAGGCCGAGATGAAGATGGACAGGATTGAGAAAAGAAGCATGATGCTGCTTATTTGCCTTTCTTTTGCGAAACCCTCTTTCAGCAGGTCTTCTGCCCAAGTCACATCGAATGGCTTGTCCGGGCACATATCCGAACAGATTGCCCTTACTCTTTCCATAGCGGTCTTGTGGTTCCCGACTGTCTTGATGATGATGGTCCATGGCCAGTCTTTCCCCGAATAACCATTATCCCGGCGTTTGATCATTGCCGGCTTCTGTGAATAAAGGATGTTGCCGATGCGGAAGTCATACCAGATGCCGCCTATGGCCAGCGGTTCACCATCTTTGATATATATTGCCTTGGCATCATCATCCAGCCCCGCTTTCCTCAGTGCTTCCTCGTTGAATGACCAGGCATCGGAGAGATGGTTGTCCTGCTTTATCCGCAGGCCCAGAATATCGAAATAAGCCCTGTCGCCTTTAACTTGCTGGAACGATATCCAGTCCCCGTTCTCGAGTTCCATCGTCTGGTTGTTGGTGAAAGTCATCGGATGTCCTTCCCCGAGTCCCACAGCGCTTACTGAAGGATCTGACTTGAGTTTTTCAACAAGAGGATTGATGGCGGCGGCGTTCCCGAAAACATTGTCGATGACCAGCTGGTCGGAAGTGTCGTATCCGAGCGGAGCATCGAGCAGATGCTTCACCTGCAGCTGCATCGTCAAGGAAACGGTCAGCATGACTACCGACAGGACGCACTGCACCACGATTATCAGCTTGCTGTAGAGTGTCTTTGTCTTGAGTTTGAGAGTGCCGCGTACGATTTCGACAGGCTTGACTCTTCTTGTCATAAGGGCCGGGACGAGTCCGGATATGGTGCTTACAGTCAGAGTGAACAACAGGCATATCACGACAGTGCTGAAACTGAGCGAGCCAAAAACGGAGACCTTATATTCAAGCAACCTGCTCATAGCAGGAGAAATGGCCTGTGCAAGCAGGACGGCGACCAGGGTCGATGCTCCGCATATTATGAGACTCTCCAGCATGCTTGTCCTGAAAATTTCACCCTTGCTCGCACCCACCAGCCTGCGTGTCGCCATCTCCTTGGCCCGGAAGCCGGAGAGGGCCGTGGTCATGTTGACATAGTTGAGCACTGAGAAAAGCAGCAGCAGCAGACACACGGCGAGCAGGATTTCCACTACCGAAAGGTCTCCTCGCAGAAGGCTTCCGGTAGGGTCGGAGAGGTTGGAGGCGTGGAAATAGATGTCTTTGAGCGGGACCACTTCCACCGTATCCCATATTCCATTGTTGCGGTAAGGCCAGAAGATTTCCTTGTAGAAGTCCAGAATGTCTCCCTCTTTCGCTTTGAAATCTGTTCCCTGATAAGTCATCACGAAGCAGATTGAGGCTGCGGCATTGTTCATGGAAGAACTGTTGGACCGGTTTTCTTTTTCCATCTGTTCTCCCCGGACGATGATGTCGGTAGGCTTGATGACAGAGTTGTCAATGTCTTTGTATGTCCCGGCCACTGTCAGTTCTCTTCCGTATCTCAGAAGAATCTGCCCAAGCGGATCGGTACCCGGGAAATTGGCCTTGGCGAAACTTTCGCTTAGCAGGACTCTGTCCGTGCCGCTTTTCCAGGCTTCCTTGTCAGCCTCTGATAGCTGGAAGCTGAACATGTCGAAGAATGAACTGTCGGCGTATGCTGTCGTGGCATAGACGGTCTGTCCATTGAGGGTGTATTCTTTACTTCCGTCCTCTGAGTATGAGGCGGAGCGCTCTATCTCTGGAAATTTCTGCTTGAGGTATCGGGGCATGTAGTAGGCGGAAGACAAATGCCCGCCTCCTCCGACGGCATATATCCTGTCTCCGTTCTTCTGGAAAGAATCGGTGCTGAGCTGACGGCTCACATAGATTCCGAGAAGCATCACGAATGCAATCGAGATGCTGAATCCGATTATATTGATTGCGCAGTAAAGTTTGTTGCGCTTCAGAAAGATAAAAAAACTCTTCATTGTATTCTTTGTCGTCAAGTAGAGTTTTTCCACTTCCGTGCCTGAGTATGCAAGAGCTTTATTGTTAAGGTTTTGTGTAAGTTGTTGCCGTAGTGCGGTGTAAAATTTCTTTACACCAGATGTAAATTAACTTTACAAATGCGCCTTGACGGTACGGAGGATTTCCGCGCGGCTGCTTTCCGTGTTGGCGGCAATCACCATGGACGGCCGGTCAAGCGGTGGCAGCGCCCCGTCCGGACCGCAGATGGCGCCGCCGGCTTCGAGCAGGACAAGCATCGCGGCAGCATAGTCCCAAGGCTGGAGCTGTCTCTCAAAATAGAGCTCAACCCTGCCGGCGGCGAGGTCGCATATCTCCAGCGCGGCAGAGCCGAAGCGCCGCACATCGTTGCATCGCATATAGATGTCGAATATGACGTCGGAGCAGAATTTTGCCCATTCCTTGTGATAGGTGCTCATCGCCGTGCAGAAGATGCCGTCTTCGAACGGACGGGCGGAAACCCTTATCGGCCTGCCGTTGAGGAAAGCCCCTTTTCCCCTCTCGGCGGCGAAGAGCTCTCCCCGCCAGGGGCTGTACACGACACCCAGCTGGAGCTCGCCGGCCCTTGCCAGCGCCACGGAGATGCAGCAGTCCTCAATGCCTCGCGAGAAGTTGGCCGTGCCGTCTATGGGATCCACTATCCACACATATTCTTCTGCCGTGTCCCTGAAATCCTCTTCTTCGCAGAGGAAGCCGCAGCCCGGGAGCAGCCCGGCGAGCCTTTCCGTGAGGAAATGCTGGACGGCGATGTCGGCGGAGGTGACGATGTTCTCGAGTCCGTCCTTTTCCCTTATTTCTATGTGGGCGGCATCCATCAGCGAGGCCGCCTGCCTTACAGTCGCTATAACTCTTTCAATCATTGTATTCATGTCCGCTCCGGGCTTTGGCCGGAGGCGTACCGCGAATATAGGCAGAAAATTCTTACCTTTGTCGGGCGTGCCGCCTTTTGCCGGCATGCCAAAGGCTTTATGTTTGAGAAAGAAGTATATGTTGCGCGCCGCAGGGCGCTCGTGGACAAGCTTCGCGGCGAGAAGGGGATGGTTCTCTTCCTCGGCAATGTGGATGCTCCCGCACAGTATCGGGACAACTGCTACAAATGGCGCCAGGACAGCAACTGGCTGTATTTCTTCGGCATCGACGAGCCCCGTTTCGCCGCAACGCTCGACCTTGAGAGCGGGGAGGAAGTCATCTATGCTGACGACTTCAGTCTCGACGACATCATATGGATGGGGCAGATGCCGTCCGTAAGGTCGCTCGCGGAGAGCTGCGGCATCAGCAGGACAGCCGCGTATGACGCCCTGCCCGCCGCGCTCAAAGGCCGGAAGGTGCATTTCCTGCCGGCATCCAGATACTATAACGCTTCCATGCTGTCTTCTCTTCTTGGTCTGAATCCGACGGAAGTGTTCTCTGCCGGCAAGAAGGGCTGCGCTGCGGCTTCGGAAGCTCTGGTGAGGGCGGTCATCTCGCTTCGTCTCATCAAGGAGGAGAGGGAGATAGCCCTGATAGAACAGGCCTGCAATCTTGGATATGAGATGCACACCGCGGCGCGTCGCGGCATCCGCCCGGGGCGCATAGAGCAGGAGATAGTGGGAGAGATGGAAGGCGTCACCCTGGGCAAGGGATGGGGGACGAGCTTCGCCACGATCCTTACCCAGCACGGGGAAATCTTCCACTGCCACAGCCATGACTGCGTGATCGAGCCGGGCAGGCTGATGGTGGTCGATGCCGGTGCGGAAAGCAACGCCCACTACGCATCAGACTTCACCCGCACTTATCCGACAGGAGGCAGATACACCGCGAAGCAGCGGGATATATATGATACCGTATACGAGTGCAACGAGCTGGCGTTCAGCCTTACCCGCCCCGGTGTGGCATATTGCGACGTGCATCTTGCCGTCTCCGCGCATATGCTCGACAACCTCAGGGCGCTCGGCATAGTCCGCGGGGAAGTTGAGGACATGGTGAGGGAAGGCATCGCCGGCCTTTTCATGCCTCACGGACTCGGACACAACATGGGACTTGACGTGCACGACATGGAAGACCTCGGGGAAGACCTGGTCGGATATGACCCGGATCAGACCCGCTCCCCGCAGCTTGGCTTGGGGAGCCTGAGGATGGCGAGGCGTCTTGTGCCGGGCAATGTCATCTCGGATGAGCCGGGCATATATTTCATCCCGGCCCTCATCGCCGCATGGAAGCGCGAGGGGACGGACAAGGGATTCGTGAATTACAGCAAACTAGAAGAATATCTTGACTTCGGCGGCATCCGGCTTGAGGATGATGTCCTGGTGACTGCTGACGGTGCCCGCCGTCTCGGTGACAAGAGGCTCCCGATAGCCGCGGATGATGTCGAAGCCGCAATGTCAAACATTTAACACATGGGATTACTCGAAGGAAAAGTCGCCCTCATCACGGGCGCTTCCAGGGGCATCGGCAAGGCCATCGCCCTTAAGTTCGCAGCGGAAGGTGCGGACATCGCATTCACCGACATCAAAGTCAACGAAGATACGGTCAAGGAACTTTCAGACCTTGAGGTCAAGGTAAAGGCATACGCGTCCAACGCGGCAGACTTCGCCGACACTCAGGCTACCGTGGAGAAAATCCACGCGGATTTCGGCCACATCGACATCCTTGTCAACAACGCTGGCATCACCCGTGACGGGCTCATGCTCCGCATGGAGGAGTCCCAGTGGGACGCCGTCATCAATGTCAACCTCAAGTCGGCGTTCAACTACATCCACGCCGTGACCCCGATAATGTCGCGCCAGAAAGGCGGCAGCATCATCAACATGTCGTCTGTCGTGGGTGTGAGCGGCAATGCCGGGCAGTGCAACTACTCCGCCTCCAAGGCTGGCCTTATCGGCCTCGCCAAGTCAATCGCCAAGGAGATGGGCCCTCGCGGCATCCGTGCCAACTGCATCGCTCCGGGATTCATCATCTCCGACATGACCGCCGCCCTCCCTGAGGACGTGCGTGAGGCTTGGGTCAAGAGCATTCCTCTGCGTCGCGGAGGCACTCCGGAAGATGTGGCCAAGGTCGCCCTCTTCCTCGCAAGCGATCTGTCTTCCTATGTCAGCGGACAGGTCATCAACTGCTGCGGTGCGATGAACTGCTGATGGACCCCCGGCTGACCGGACTTGACTTGAAAACTTCACTCTCGGCGATTGCGGACATGGTCCTGCCGAGGGTGTGCGTGGTGTGTGGCCGGCCTCTCCTGCTGCAGGAGAAGCACATCTGCCTGTGTTGTCTGGCGGATATGCCCGAGACCTGCTTCGCCGCGCAGAGTCATAATCCGATGGCCGACAGGTTCAACTCAGCCATTTCCTTGTTTTCCGGTCTTGTCCGGGAAGATGTACGATATGAGCCGTATGCGTATGCTGCGGCTCTTTTCTATTATTCTTCGGATAACGGCTACGCCAACATCACCCGGGCGCTCAAGTACAGGAGGGATTTCGGGGTGGGGAAGTTCTTCGCCGCGATGCTCGGGGAGAGGCTTTCCGGGTCGGCGCGCTTCTCGGATGTCGATGCGGTGGTGCCGGTCCCGCTTCACTGGACGCGGAGGTGGAAGAGGGGATATAATCAGGCGGAGGTGATAGCCGTGCAGGTGGCGCGGCGTCTGGGATGTGCTTGCATGCCGGGATTGCTCCGGCGTGTCCACAGGACCCGCACCCAGACCAGGCTTTCCGGGGAGGACAAGCGGAGAAATGTCGCCGGCGCCTTTGCTGTGTCGCGGCATCCCCGCAGCATCCCACGTCACATCTTGCTGGTGGATGACGTATTTACCTCAGGCTCAACACTTGCCGCATGTCACGCGGCCCTGCGGGAGGTCTTCGGTCCTCAGACCAGAATCTCCGCCGCCACCCTCGGTTTCGTCGGGGAAGAGTGAGCAAAGGCCGCCGTCCCCTCAGGGGAACAGTTGAGGTCGCGGGTCAAGTGGAAGTATCATAAACGAAAATCAGCCACCCGAAGGCAGCTGATCTTTGAGCGGAAAACGGGACTCGGACCCGCGACCTCAACCTTGGCAAGGTTGCGCTCTACCAACTGAGCTATTTCCGCAATAAATCCCAAGTCTCATCGGCTTGGGATTACAAAGGTAGTCATATTTTTTGTTTCTGCAAAACAAATCCGCACAAAATTCAGAATTTCGGACTATTTGTTCTTGAGCACTGTCTGCCCGTTCACGCTGTCCACTTCGATGACAGAGTCCTTGTGGACTTTGCCCTCGAGGATTTCTTTCGCGAGCTGGTTGACAAGCTCCCTCTGGATCAGCCTCTTGACAGGACGGGCACCGAACTCCGGATCATATCCGTTCTCCACCATGTCGTCCTCGAACGCCTTGGTGAAAGTCAGGGACACATTGTCCTCTTCCAGCTTCTTGCGGAGAATCTCCATCTGTATCCTGACAATCTTGCGGATGTCATCCTTGCTCAGCGGGTCGAAGGTGACAATCTCGTCGATACGGTTGATGAACTCCGGGCGCATGCGCAGCCTGAGCTCCTCCTCCTTGAGGTTGGAGGTCATGATGAGGATGGTGTTCTTGAAGTCCACGGTGCGGCCCTTGTTGTCGGTCAGACGGCCGTCGTCAAGCACCTGAAGCAGGATGTTGAACACATCCGGGTGGGCTTTCTCGATCTCGTCGAGCAGCACAACGGAATAAGGCTTGCGCCTTACGGCTTCCGTGAGCTGGCCGCCTTCATCGTAACCCACATATCCCGGAGGAGCGCCGATAAGCCTGCTGACGGTGTGGCTCTCCTGATACTCGCTCATATCGATACGGGTCATCATGCTCTCATCGTTGAACAAGAACTCCGCGAGGGCTTTGGCGAGCTCCGTCTTACCCACGCCGGTAGTACCGAGGAAGAGGAATGAACCGATAGGCCGGTGCTCGTTGGAAAGCCCGGCGCGGTTGCGCCTTACGGCATCGGACACGGCCTCGATGGCCTTGTCCTGGCCGACCACTCTCTTGTGGAGTTCGCTCTCCATCCTGAGGAGCTTCTCCTTCTCGCTTTCCAGCATCCTGTTGACGGGGATTCCTGTCCAGCGGGCCACGACTTCGGCGATGTCCTCGGGGGTGACGGCCTCAGTGATGATGGGATCCTTGATGGCCGCCTGCTTGGCACTGAGTTCCTCCACCTTCTTCTGGGCTTCGGCCATCTTGCCGTAGCGGATTTCCGCCACCTTGCCATAGTCTCCGGCGCGTTCGGCTATCGCCGCGTCGCGCTTGTAGTCTTCTATGTTCTGGCGGAGGTTGTTGAGCTCCGTGACTATGCCTTTCTCCTCGTCCCAGCGCTTGGTGAGGGCATCCCTGTCCGCCTTGCATTTCTTCAGCTCCTCGTCTATCTTCTCGGACTTGAGGCTGACTCCCTCGCGCTTGATGGCTTCCTTCTCGATTTCCAGCTGGCGTATCTTGCTGTTGAGGTCATCGATAGGCTCCGGGACGGAGTTCATCTCAAGACGCAGTTTGGAGGCCGCCTCATCTACAAGGTCTATGGCCTTGTCCGGGAGATAACGGTTGTTGATGTATCTGTGACTGAGGTTCACCGCCGCGATTAGGGCATCGTCCTCGATGCTCACGCGGTGATGGTTCTCATACTTCTCTTTAAGGCCACGCAGGATGGCTATGGATTCCGCCGGGCTCGGCTCGTCCACCATCACCTTCTGGAAACGGCGTTCGAGGGCCTTGTCCTGCTCGAAATATTTCTGGTACTCGTCCAGTGTGGTTGAGCCTATGGTTCTCAACTCGCCTCGGGCCAGCGCCGGCTTGAGGATGTTGGAGGCGTCCATCGCGCCGGAAGAGCGGCCCGCTCCCACCAGAGTATGTATTTCATCTATGAAGAGGATGATTTGTCCGTCGCTGTCCACGACTTCCTTGACCACGCCCTTGAGCCGCTCCTCGAACTCGCCCTGGTACTTTGCACCTGCGATGAGCGCACCCATATCAAGAGAGAAGACCTTGCGGTCCTTGAGGTTCTCCGGAACCTGTCCGTTGACTATCTTCGTGGCTATGCCTTCGGAGATGGCCGTCTTACCTACACCCGGCTCGCCAACGAGAATCGGATTGTTCTTGGTTCGCCTGCTCAGAATCTGCAGCACGCGCCTGATTTCCTCATCTCGGCCGATAACCGGATCAAGTTTTCCATTTGCCGCAGCCTCGTTGAGGTCTATGGCATACTTGCTTAAGAATTCGTACTTGCTGTTTTCCATAATAAAATCACCGGCCTCACAATGGAGACCGGTGACTGAAATCTCAAAACATATACCACTGACAATTTGTCAGCGGGAGAAGGCGGGGCGTTATTCCGCCTCAGTTGTCGGGGCTTCCTGCTGTACAGGGGCGGTAGGGAAGGCTGGCTGCTGGTTGCCGGCCGCGTTCTCTATCTTGTTGGTGATGTCAACGTTGGCGCCATTGCTCCCGGTCGTGAAAGAGGTCACGATGGAGATGACGAGAATGAAGGCTACGAGCCCCCAGGTGACCTTCTCGAGCAGGTCGGCCGTCTGGCGCACACCGAATGTCTGGTTGCCTGCCACGAAGTTGCTGGCCATCCCGCCGCCCTTGCCGTTCTGAAGCAGTACGACGATGATCAGGAGGATCGCCGCAAGGATGACGAGCACGGTCAAAATTACAAATACGGTATTCATCTGTTATTGTCTTTTTGTTTTATTTCTTCAATAAGGGTTGCAAAGTAAACACTTTTTTCCGGATATCGCAAACTTAGCTTTGAATAAATGTCTATGGCCTGCTCCGTGTAATCCTGCTCAAGATAAATCTTTGCGAGCGTTTCCGTGCAGAAATCCGTTTCCGCTTCCGGCTCCTCATCGGTGTATCCTTCCTCGCGCGCCTTGCTGGCGAAGCGGGAGAAAATCCCGTCATCGGATTTGCGCACCTCGTTGTACTGGTTCTGCGAGAAGTAGTCGCCGCCGACCACGTAGACTTTCCGCTCCTCTTTCTGCGGCGACGGCAGGTAGGTTCTGGCCAGCACCTCGATGTCTTTGTCCGTACAGTCGACCTTGCGCTCGGCCCTTACGAGGTCAGAGAGTATCTTTCGCGATCCGATGTGCAGGGCGGCTTCGGCGAGCTGGCTTTCCGACAGGGCTCCGAGCTCCGCCATCCTGCGGCACAGTTCGACCCTGGCCCCCGCGTACCACTGGTACATCGAGACGACTCCGGAAAGCTCTTCCAGCGTGAGGCCGTGTATGTCTATGCCGTTTACCATTGTGCTACCGTGGCGTTGAATATGTCTTCCACCAGCTTGTCCACGATCTCGGTCGTGAGGCCGGCTTCCACCGCGTCGAGCGAGAGGGTGGAGTCGTAGTCCGCGTAGCCGGAGAAGTTCTTGTCTTCGAAATTGTCTTCCGGGTATTTCCTGTTGGTGAAGTTCACCTTTACCGTTATGGTCAGCCTGTTTTTCGAGGCCACGTCTCCGGCGGCCACGGCAGAAGCGGCCACGGTGTACCCGGTCACCTCTCCTGTTATCTCAAGGTCGCCGTCGGTATCGACCTGCTCCAGGCGTGTCATCCGGCGGAAGCGGGTGCGTATCGCCTCTGTGAGCTCGTTGCTCAGGGAAGGGTTGACCTTCAGGGCTCTGTACTCGAAATAACCGATGGTTATGGTGTTGACGTCCGGCTGTATGGATGTGCCGGAGAAAGAGTATATCCCGCAGGAACATACCGAGAGCGTCAGAGCGGCCAGGACCAGAAACTTTCTCATTTGCCTTTCTTTTCCGCTATGCGCCTGTATATGGTTCTCTCCGAAATGCCGAGCTCGGCCGCCGCCGGCTTGACCTTGCCCCCGTGCTTGGCCAGGCACTTCTCTATCATGTCGTCCTGCGACTCTTTGAGCGGACGTATCTCCGGATTAGTGCCCGGCAGAGGTTCCTCGCGGCTTTCCTCGCCCGAGTAGCGCGACAAGTCTATGAGCTTAGGGGCGCCGCTGCTCTGCTGCGGTCTTGCGGAGGAGGCTTTCATCTCCTCGACAGTCTCTTTCAGCGCGTCCACCTCCTGCTTGAGGTAGTGGAGAGCCTTGACCAGCTGCTGCTTCTCGTCGTCGGACAGGGCACCGCCCTCCCCTCCGCGAGGAGCGACCATGAGAGCCCCCTGCTCTTGCGGTATATATTTAATAAGTGTCTCCGGGCCGATCTCGACCCTCTCGGCGGACGGGCTGACCGGCCTTGATTCGAGGGCGGTCACCGTCTCGGCGATGTTTTTCAGCTGGCGGATATTGCCCGGCCACCGGTATGAGGTGAGCTCATTGATGGCGTCGTGCGAGAGATTGACCTTGCACAGCCCGTATTTCTCGGAGAAGTCCGAGGAGAATTTGCGGAAGAGCAGGTAGATGTCGTCCTTGTTGCGGTCGCGCAAGGCGGGCATCTTGATCTGAATCCCGGACAACCTATAATATAGGTCTTCGCGGAACTTGCCTGTCGCCACGGCGTATGCCAGATTGACATTGGTGGCGGCGATGATCCTGACATCCGTCTTCTCGACTTTCGATGAGCCGACCTTTATATATTCCCCGCTCTGGAGGACTCTCAGCAGAAGCGCCTGGGTCTCCTTGGGGAGCTCTCCGATCTCGTCCAGGAAGAGCGTGCCGCCGTCCGCCTCCTCAAAATATCCCTTGCGTTCCCCTATGGCTCCGGTGAATGCGCCCTTCTCGTGGCCGAAAAGTTCGGCATTTATTGTCCCTTCAGGGATCGCGCCGCAGTTTACGGCAAGGTATTTGCCGGTCCTTCTGCGGCTGAATTGATGTATAATCTGTGGGATCGCCTCCTTGCCGACGCCGCTCTCTCCAGTGATGAGCACGGTCAGGTCGGTAGGGGCCACGGCCACCGCCGTTTCAAGGGCGTGGACGAGGGCGGGATCGTTCCCTACGATGTCGAACTTGTTCTTTAACCTTTGCAGATCTTGTGCATCCATATTTAGCAAAGTTAAGGATTTTTCCTTATTTTTGTAGAGATTAGTAATTACGAATATTATTCTATCGCTATTATGAAAAGGATTTTTAAGATTTTCGCACTCTGCGGCCTCGTAGTCGCAGCGGCTTCTTGCTCAAAGTCAAGGGCAGAACAGATGAAGCTGGCAGAGAATGTCAAGGTCAGCTGCACCCCTGAGGTGCTTGCTCTTGTCGGAGACAAGATTCCGGCAGAGATCACAGTCACCTATCCTGCCAAGTATTTCCATCCGAAGGCTACTCTCGAAGTTACCCCGGTCCTCGTTTATGAGGGAGGTGAGCAGGCCGCACAGACCTTCACCTATCAGGGCGAGAAGGTCAAGGACAACTATACCGTTGTCGCCTATGGCGGAGGCACCGTCAAGGAGAGCGTCTCTTTCAAGTATGCCAAGGGAGTGGAGAAGTCTTATCTCGAGCTCCGCAGCGTGGCCTACTACAACGGCAAGCCTATCGAGATCCCTGCCATCAAGGTGGCTGACGGATGCAATGTGACCCAGATGCTCGCCACAACCGGCGGAGAGTATGAGTTCAAGAAGGACGCATACCAGGATGTCATCAAGGAGAGCGCAGAGGGCCAGATCCTCTACGACTACAACTCCGCCAATGTCAAGAACAGCCAGCTCCGTTCAAGTTCTGTGAAGGAGCTTCAGGCAGCTCTCGAGGAGATCGAGTCCGACCCTCGCTATACCGTGACCGGCACCAGGGTTGTAGCCTACGCTTCACCTGAGGGTGGCCAGGAATACAACGCCAAGCTTTCCGACAAGCGCGCCGCTTCCGCCAAGAAGGTATGGAAGAAGGTGACCGGAGGCATGGAGGCCGACAACCTTGAGATCAAGAGCATGGGCCAGGACTGGGAAGGATTCCAGGAGGCTGTCCAGAAGTCCGACATCTCCGACAAGGAGCTCATCCTCCGCGTCCTCTCCATGTACAGCGACCCTGCAGTACGTGAGAGCGAGATCAGGAACATGTCCCAGGTTTACACCGAGATCAACAAGAACGTCTTCCCTGAGCTCCGCCGCGCCCGCTTCATCGCCGACGTGGATTATCAGAACTTCTCCGAGGCCGAGCTCGAGGAGCTTTCACGCAAGGCTATCGACGTCCTCGATGAGGAGGCTCTCCTGAGAGTGGCCGCCAAGTCCGACGATCCTGCACGCAAGGCAGAGCTTTACAAGGTGGCTGTCAAGAAGTTCGGTTCAGACAGGGCCAACTTCAACCTCGCAGTGCTCGCTCTCAACGACGGCAAGATTGACGAGGCCGCCAAGTATCTTGGCGCTGTCAAGGACGCTGATGCTGACGTTGTCAACGCCAAGGGCGTTTGCGAGCTCCGCAAGGGCAACTACGACGCCGCAGTCAAGCTCTTCAAGCAGTCAGGCACAACAGAGGCCAAGGCCAACCTCGGCACCGTGAGCCTCCTCGAAGGCAAGTACTCAGAGGCGGCTTCCGAGCTCGCAGGCACCGGCAGCCACAACACCGCTGTCGCCTACATCCTCGCCGGCCAGCTTGACAAGGCTTCTGCAGCCATCACCTGCAACTGCCCTCGCAGCAACTATCTGCGCGCCATCATCGCCGCACGCAAGGGTAACGCTTCCGATGTCGCAAAGTATCTTGAGATCGCCAAGAAGAACCCTGCGCTCAAGGCCAGGGCCGAGAAGGATGTCGAGTTCGCGAACTACAGATAGTCCGGTTGAAAGATATTTTTTGCAAATAGTTTAATTTTGCGTATATTTGCAGCCCCCGATTTTACCGGGGGCTTTTATAATTTTTGTTAACAACCATTTATGCCAACAATTCAACAATTGGTTCGCAAAGGACGCGAGGTTATTGAAATCAAGTCAAAATCTCGTGCGTTGGATGCTTGCCCTCAGAAGCGTGGCGTATGCCTCAGGGTCTATACTACGACCCCTAAGAAACCTAACTCAGCGATGCGTAAGGTTGCCCGTGTACGTCTCACCAACTCAAAAGAGGTCAATGCCTACATCCCTGGCGAGGGCCACAACCTCCAGGAGCACTCAATCGTGCTCGTGCGCGGAGGCCGTGTGAAGGACCTTCCAGGTGTACGTTACCACATCCTTAGAGGAGCTTTGGATACCGCCGGTGTTGAAGGACGCACTCAGTCGCGCTCCCTCTACGGTGCCAAGAGGCCAAAGTAATTGCCTGAAGGATGGTTTAATTATTAATTTTTTCAAGTAATGAGAAAAGCAAAGCCTAAGAAGAGGATTCTACTTCCTGATCCTAAGTTTCACGACACGCAGGTTACCCGCTTCGTGAACAATCTTATGTTGCAGGGGAAGAAGAGTATCGCGTATTCTATTTTTTACGATGCCATTGATTTGGTAGGCGAGAAGATGAAAGATTCTGACAAGGCTCCTTTAGATATTTGGAGGAAGGCTCTCGAGAACGTGACCCCTCAGATTGAGGTGAAGTCACGCCGTATCGGCGGTGCCAACTTCCAGGTGCCTACTGAGTTGCGCCCGGAGAGGAAGATTTCGCTTTCTATGAAGAATATGATCAACTTCGCCCGCAAGCGTTCCGGTCACTCAATGGCCGAGAAGCTCTGTGCGGAGATCGTCGCCGCTTACAACAACGAAGGCGGTGCATTCAAGCGCAAGGAGGATATGCACAAAATGGCGGAAGCCAACAAGGCGTTCGCGCACTTCCGTTTTTAGTTGATAACGTCAGATGGCAAAAAGAGATCTTAAATATACAAGGAACATCGGCATCATGGCTCACATCGATGCCGGCAAGACTACGACATCGGAGCGTATCCTCTACTACACCGGCAAGACTCACAAGATCGGTGAAGTTCACGAGGGAGCCGCGACTATGGACTGGATGGTGCAGGAGCAGGAGAGAGGTATTACCATCACCTCCGCCGCCACTACGGCCTTCTGGCACTACAACGGACAGGTTTATCAGATCAACCTGATTGATACTCCGGGTCACGTTGACTTCACTGTCGAGGTTGAGCGTTCGCTGCGTGTTCTTGACGGTACCGTGGCCACTTTCTGCGCTGTCGGCAGGGTTCAGCCTCAGTCTGAGACCGTGTGGCGTCAGGCGGACAAGTACCGTGTTCCGAAGATTGCCTATGTCAACAAGATGGACCGCGTCGGTGCGGACTTCCTCGCTTGCGTCGAGGAGATCAAGACCAAGCTTGGCGCTACCGCCGTCCCTATCTGTCTCCCTATCGGATCAGAAGAGAAGTTCCGCGGCATTGTTGACTTGATTGCCAAGAAGGCCATCATTTATGATGCTGGCGACGAACTGGTCAATTATAAGATAGAGGATGTTCCTGCCGACATGCAGGACGCTGTGGCTCTTTGGCGCGACAAGCTCGTCGAGGCCGCAGCCGAGTGTGACGAAGCTCTGATGGACAAGTATTTCGAAGATCCTGAGTCCATCACCGACGACGAGATCATCGCAGCCATCCGCAAGGGTACCATCTCTATGCAGATTGTCCCTGCCTGCTGCGGCTCATCATTCAAGAACAAGGGCGTACAGTTCCTTCTTGATGCCGTGATGCGTTATCTCCCATCTCCTCTTGACATCGGCGACACCAAGGCCACCGATCTCAACACCGGAGAGGAAGTTGACCTCAAGCCTTCTCCAGACGAGCCGTTCTGCGGACTTGTCTTCAAGATTGCCACCGATCCGTTTGTCGGCCGTCTCGCTTATGTGAGAGTCTACTCCGGACACCTTGATGCCGGTTCTTATGTGCTCAACACACGTTCCGGCAAGAAAGAGAGGGTGGCCCGTCTGTACCAGATGCACTCCAACCACCAGAACCCTATCGATTTCGTGGAGGCCGGTGACATCTGCGCGGCAGTAGGTTTCAAGGATCTGCGCACCGGTGACACCATCTGTGCGGAGAACTGCAAATTCGCTCTTGAGTCCATGGAGTTCCCGGATCCGGTTATCGGAATCGCCGTGGAGCCTAAGACCCAGAAGGATCTCGACAAGCTCGGAATGGCCCTTGCCAAACTTGCTGAAGAAGACCCGACCTTCACCGTCAAGACAGACCCTGACACGGGTCAGACCGTCATCAGCGGTATGGGTGAGCTTCACCTTGACATCATCGTGGACCGTCTCCGCCGTGAGTTCGGTGTAGAGATCAACCAGGGTGCTCCTCAGGTCAACTACAAAGAGGCTGTCACCACGTCTGTACAGCACCGCGAGGTGTTCAAGAAGCAGACTGGCGGTCGAGGCAAGTTCGCCGACATCATCGTCGAGATCGGACCTGCGGACGAAGGCAAGACCGGCCTCCAGTTCGAGAATGTCGTCAAGGGAGGCAACGTGCCTAAGGAGTTCATCCCTTGCGTCCAGAAAGGCTTCGAGGCTGCCATGGCCAACGGAGTGCTCGCAGGATACGAGGTTCCTTCGCTCAAGGTTACCCTTATCGACGGTTCCTTCCACCCTGTGGATTCAGACCAGCTGTCATTCGAACTTGCAGCACGTATGGCGTTCCGTCATGCCTGCCCTAAGTGCCACCCTGTTCTGCTCGAACCTATCATGCATCTCGAGGTTGTGACCCCTGAGGATTACATGGGTGAGATTGTCGGTGACCTCAACCGTCGCCGCGGACAGATTGTCGCTATGGACTCGACTTCCAACGGTGCCCGTATCGTCAAGGCCTATGTTCCTCTCTCAGAACAGTTCGGTTATGTGACCGTGCTCCGCACCCTGTCTTCAGGACGCGCCACCAGCACGATGTCATTCGACCACTACGCGGAGGTTCCGGCTTCAATGGCCAAGGACATCATCGAGAAGAGCGGATACAAGCTCCCGTCTGACGACGAATAATTAACGAAAAAAGATCATTTCAATATGAGCCAGAAAATTAGAATTAAACTCAAGTCTTTCGATCACATGCTCGTGGACAAGTCCGCAGCCAAGATCGTTGAGACAGTGAAGGCCACAGGCGCGAAGGTGAATGGTCCTATTCCTCTTCCGACCAACAAGAAGATCTTCACGGTTAACCGCTCCACTTTCGTCAACAAGAAAGCCCGTGAGCAGTTTGAGCTCGATTCTTACCGCAGGCTTCTCGACATCGAAGAGTCCAACGCCAAGACCGTTGACGCTCTTATGAAGCTCGAACTGCCTTCAGGTGTAGAAGTAGAGATCAAAGTCTGATATCAGGCGGTATCAAGACCGCCTACCGGTCCCTTAGCTCAGTTGGTTAGAGCACCTGACTCATAATCAGGGAGTCGCAGGATCATGCCCTGCAGGGACCACACGGAGAAAACCCGGCCCATCATAAAGATCGACCGGGTTTTCTCTTTATATTTACATAGAAATCAGTTCCAGACACTCATGAAAAGGATATTTTCTTTATTTGCATTTATGTGCATTGTCCTGCCGGCGGCGGCTCAGCCCGTGGCCGCGCAGAAGCCGAGGGTCATCGTGACTACCGACGGCGAGATTGACGACCAGAGTTCAATGGTCCGTTTCCTGCTCTACACCTGTGACTTCGATGTTGCCGGGATAGTCCAGGTCAACGGTGTCCAGAAAGACGGACACAGCAAAGACAAGTGGGTGGAGGCGCAGATTGCGAAATATGAGGAGTGCCTGCCTATGCTCAGGCTGCACAACCCTGATTATCCGGATGCCGGACAGCTTCTGAGCGTGCTGACGGTCGGCAACGAGAACCGGGAAGACCTCCACAAGCTTCCGCCGCTCCTGTCCGACAGCCCGGGCGCGCAGCTGATCATCAAGACTCTTCTGGACGATGACCCGCGCCCGGTCCACATCCTGGCCTGGGGCGGAGCCAACACTCAGGCCAACGCCCTCTGGCAGATCAAGCAGAACTATCCCGACGAGGCGTGGAAGCGCGCCGCTTCCAAGGCCCGCCTCTACTGCATCTGGTATCAGGACGGCGGCGGAAAGTGGATTGAAGAGAACTTGCCCGACATCACCATCTATGAGTCCGGCGCTCCCGACAGGGACGGGGCCTGGAGATATGTCTGGGACTACATGAGCGTGGACCATTATTTCAAGGACCGTCTAAGCAAGAACCCTCCGGAACTGCAGCGCATAATGGACAAGCCGTGGCTTGCCGAGCACATCAAGTCCGGCCACGGTCCGCTGTGCGCAGCCTATCCGCAGGAATACACCAGCGAGGGAGACACGCCTTCATATATGCCGCTCATCGACAATGGACTCTTGCAGCACCTGGACTATACTTGGGGCGGCTGGGGCGGCAGGCCTGAATATTGGAACGGGCTTCACATGCAGGACGGAGCCGACATGGTCGCCGGCCACCCGGACACCCACTATACTTTCCAGCGTTGGCTTGTCGCGGCGCAGAATGACTGGGCTTCACGTGCCGACTGGTGTGTGAAGCCGTATGGCGAGGCCAACCATGCACCCCGCGTGCGCCTTTCAAATCCGCTTGAGATGACAGTGGCGCCTGGCGAAAAGGTGAGCCTTGACGCGAGCGGCACGACGGATCCGGACGGTGACGCGTTGACTTACAGGTGGTGGCAGTATGCGGAGGCCGGCAGTTGCCGCGAGCTTGTCGAAATCCACGATGCCGACAGACCGGGAGCCTGCTTGGTGGTGCCCGGAGGCGCCCGCCCGGGCGACACGCTGCACATCATCTGCGAAGTGCAGGATGACGGGACTCCGTCCCTGACACATTATGGCCGCGTGATAATGACCGTGAAGTAGGTGCCAACCCCGTACGCCGGCCATCGGGGAGAGCGTGGCGGGTGTAAAGAATTTTTACATCGCGTGTAAAGAATCTTTACATGCGATGTTTGTATTATGTACCGCTAAAGTGCTTATTTACAGCGGGTAAGGTGTTTTGGCACGAAGGTGGATTGCCTTGAGGGAAACAGCATGTTTTCAGAAATCAAAGACGATTCAGAATATGATTAAAGTTACAAACCTCACCAAGGTCTTCAGGACCGAGGAAATCGAGACAACGGCTCTCAACGGAGTGTCATTCGAAATCAAGGACGGCGAATTCGTCGCCATCATGGGCCCTTCGGGATGCGGAAAATCAACGCTTCTCAATATCCTCGGCCTGCTTGACAATCCGACTTCAGGCTCCTATGAACTTCTCGGAGTGGAAGTGGCCAATCTCAAGGAGAAGGAGCGCACGAAGTTCCGCAAGGGCAATATCGGCTTTGTCTTCCAGAGTTTCAACCTGATAGACGAGCTCAATGTCTACGAGAACATCGAACTCCCTCTCCGCTATCTCAACATCTCCGCCTCCGAGCGCAAGACAAGGGTCACGGAGATAATGAAAAGGATGAACATCAGCCACCGTGCGCAGCACTTCCCTCAGCAACTCTCCGGCGGCCAGCAGCAGAGGGTCGCGATAGCCAGGGCCGTAGTCGCCGGGCCGAAGCTGATTCTCGCCGATGAGCCTACCGGCAACCTCGACTCCAAGAACGGCAAGGAGGTGATGGACATGCTCAGCGAGCTCAACGCCGAGGGCACGACAATCGTTATGGTGACCCACTCCCAGCGGGATGCCGCCGTCGCACAGCGCACCATCGACCTCTTCGACGGCCAGATAGTAAGCGATGTGAAGAATGAACTTTAAGAACAAAGCCTCCGCCATTCTCAACATCCTGGGGATGACGGCGGCTTTCGCCGCTTTCTACATCATCCTTGTGCAGGTCAACCACGACCTGAGTTACAACCGCAGGGTCAAGGATGCCGACAGGGTGTACATCGTCAGTCTGCCTGACTGGTATGAGGAAGGCAAATACATGACATGGGTGAATCGTCCTCCTTTTGAGCAGCTTATCTCTTCCTGCTCGTATATTGAGGCCGGCGGGACAGGCTATATTTTCGGTCAGCAGTACAAGATCATCGTCGGGAAGGGGGATTCTGCGCCCGAAGACGATGAGCCAGCCCTGTCAACGACCGTCTCCAGTCTCAATCCCGGTGCGGCGAAAGCCTTGGGCGTGGAATTCGTCAGCGGCAGTGCCGATGACCTGATTTCCTTCGCGACCCTTGCCGTGGCTGAGTCGGAAGCGGCCCGTCTGGGACTGCATCCCGGGAGCGAAGTCATACTGAAACAGGGGAGCAACATCAACTTCAGATCCACGGTCAAGGCCATCTACAGGGACTCCCCGCACAATTCAGACCTTGACTCGTTCAAGATGTTCGTCGCCGTGGGCGAAGAGAACATCAACGACTGGAGCGAGTGGAGCTACAACTACTTCCTGAAGGCGAGGGAAGGTGTTTCCAAGGATGAACTGGAGCAGGCTGGAGGCAAACTGCTCCTTGATGTTCTGGGGCAGGATGCGGATGCGTCCGAAGAAGACAAGGCAGAACTGGCCAGAAGGTTCCGGTTGCACCTGATTCCTCTCACGGACAGTTATTTCGACCAGACGGTGTCGAACGCTCCCGGGGCTACCGGCAACAAGGCCACGACCATGACCCTGCTTGCCGTGGCCATCCTCGTGATTGTCATCGCCTTCATCAATTTCATCAACTTCTTCTTCGCCCTCGTGCCGCTCAGGGTTCATTCTGTCAACACGCGCAAGGTGCTCGGAGCCTCAAGAAGCAGATTGGTGACGGGCTATGTACTTGAAGCCGTGGTGATGGTGGCCGTGTCACTGGTGCTTGCCGCCGGAGTGACGGTGCTGTTCCAGAGGAGCAGTTTCGCTTCTCTGATTTCGTGCTCGACCGCTTTTGCGGATAATGTCGGCGTAGCCTTGTCTGCCGTTGCTCTTGGCCTGTTGGTGGCGGTGGCCTCCAGCCTCTATCCGGCATTCTACATCACCTCCTTCTCCCCGGCCCTTGCACTGAAGGGCAATTTCGGCGCGAGCCGCTCAGGCAGAGGGTTCAGGTATGCTCTGGTAGGGGTGCAGTTTTTCATTTCCATGTCACTTATTATCTGCGCCACATTTATCACATTGCAGAGGGCCTACATGGTCAAGCACGACATGGGATTTGACAGGGAAGAGCTTCTTGTCGCGAATGTGAGCAACGCGGCGGCATCGGCTGCTGCCGCCGTGGAGGCTCAGCTGATGGAGAATCCTCAGATCAAGGCCGTGTCCTGGGCGGACGGAGACATCGTGCGTTCGAGCAGGATGGGCTGGGGCCGGTCCTTCAAGGGGCAGCAGATCAGTTTCCAGTGTTATCCTGTGTCGTGGGATTTCCTGCGGTTCATGGGAATCCCGATTGTGGAGGGGCGTGATTTCACTGAGGCTGATGAACAGAGCGAGGATGGGGTGTTCATATTCAACGAGGCGGCCAAGAAGGAGTTTGGCCTGACCTTGGACGATAAGCTGGAAGGGCACAGGGGAGAGGCGGAGATTGCCGGTTTCTGTCGCGATTTCAATTTCCGTTCGTTGCGTGACGGGGTTTCGCCTTTGTGTCTGTATGTTTTCGGAAAGCATCCTTGGCGCAGACTCAAGACACTTCTTGTCCGCACGGACAAGAACGCGGATATTCCTGCGATAAAAGAATATGTGATGTCTGTTGTCGAGAAGACGGATCCGTCCATGTCCCCGGAGGACATTGATGTCCAGATGCTGGACCAGCAGATACAGAATCAGTACCGGCAGGAGTCCATGCTCTCCACCCAGATAGGGCTTTTCTCCCTGCTTGCCGTAATCATATCCCTGATGGGCGTGTTCGGACTGGTAATGTTCGAGACTGAGCACAGGCGCAAGGAGATAGCCGTGCGGCGTGTCAACGGGGCCACAGTGGGCAGCATACTGCGGATGTTCAATATGGAATTCCTCAGGATTGTCCTCGTGTGCTTTGTCTTGGCTGTCCCGGTTTGCTGCCTGGTGATTGGCCGCTATCTGCAGGGCTTTGCCTTCAAGGTGCCGATGTATCCTTGGGTGTTCGTGATGGCATTGGCAGCTACGCTGCTTGTCACGGTGGCCGTGGTTACGCTCCGCAGCTACAAGGCCGCCACCGACAACCCGTCGCTTACCCTGCGCAAGGAATAATGCGCTCCGCCAATCCGGGAAATGTCTTATATTTGTGTCTTTCAGAGAAATTCTATGATGACGACAAGTATTTCATTCGACAGGCGTAAGGCGGCTGTCTGCGGCCTTACGGATCTGGCGCTGTTCGCGTTTGTGTACTTTATCCCGGCGCTTTCGCATTTGACGAGCGTCCCGTTCTATATCCTTGAGCCGATGAGGGTGGCGGTTCTCCTCGGCTTCATTGTCACGCGGAGTTTTTTCAACGCGTACTTTACGGCCGCCACTCTGCCGGTTTTCTCTTTTGCGGTGGCTGCACATCCCGTTCTCGCGAAGAGTCTGCTGATGGGCGGTGAACTCGTGATCAATGTGTTCTTCCTGCAGTTTTTCCTGCGGAGATTCAGATCCAAGTTTTTCGCCGCATTCGCATCCGTCCTGCTGAGCAAAGCGATTTACTATGCCGGCAAGTTCCTTATGATCAAGGCGTCTCTGCTGGACATGTCGGTGGTGTCCACCCCGTTCTGGATTCAGCTTGTCGTGGCGGCGCTGCTTTCCGGCCTTTTCCTCCTGGGGACAAGGAAAAGATAGGCTCTGCAAGATGTGCCGCGCGCGAGAAGTAGACTTGTACCGCGATGGCAATATTCACATCCGAACTCCCAAAATAGGTGTAAAAATAGCGTTTCCGGGTGATTTTTGGGAGGAGGTAGAATTTAAAACCCCTGCTCGTGCGTCTCTCAGAGTCTCTTTCTGGGCATTTCTGTAAAGGAATCTTAAAAAGGAACCTTGAATTGATGTGACAGTATCTTTGAGCTGGACACTCATCTTATGCATCCATGAAACCAAACATTGATCTCGTCGACACTGTCAAAGCCAATGAGAAGAACAAGATGAACTCTCTGAGTGGTTGATGGAAACCGTTCCCGGCTGAAGAATTTTCATTACCTTTATAGGTGACACACAAACTGTAGGAACAGATAATTATGACATTTGAGGAGATACAGAAACTCGTCTCAGGAGATGAAGGGCGTTGCTTGGAACTCAAGAAGAGCACAGGCGAATTGAAAGATGGTATGCATTCAGCATGCGCATTTTTGAATTCGGACGGAGGATATTTACTCTTTGGTATTACACCTAAGTCGCTGAAAGTAGCAGGCCAACAAGTTACAGACGCCACGAAGCGAGAGATTGCACAGGCCATAAGTGGGTTGGAGCCGGCTATTGATGTGAAGGTAGACTACATTGATGTACCAGATTCTCCTGGAAATACAGTTGTAGCGATGTGTTTTGACGGATGGGTATGGGGAAAACAACCTTACACTTATCACGGATGTCCATACTACAAGCCGGAGAGTGTTACTAAACAGATGCCACGGGAAATGTTTGAAGAGCGATTGAGAGCCGCGAAACCGCATCTTTTCGGGTGGGAAAATCAGATTGCGGATGAATATGATATCTCGGATCTTAGCGAAAAGCAGATCTTAAATGCTGTCCGTATGGGTGTAAGAGGTGGTCGCATGCCAGAGAGTGCACTTTCATTGTCAACGGAAGATATTCTAAAACGTCTTTCTCTTCTTAAGGATGGGAAGCCGATACAAGCTGCTGTAGCATTATTTTGCGATAAACTGCATTATACCCCTCAGTTGAAATTAAGAATGGCTCGTTTTAAAGGTATCAATAAAAATGAATTTGTTGACAGTCAGAATGCCAGCGGCTGTTTCTTTGACTTGCTGGATGCGGGAATGTCATTCTGTTTCAAACATTTGAATTTACATGGTAAGGTTATTGGGCTCAATAGAGTCGAAGATTTAGATATCCCCGTAGAAGCTTTACGTGAGGCCCTGATCAACGCCCTTTGTCATAGGTCATACGAATCTATCTCTGGTTCTGTAAGTCTTGCTATTTATGATGATAGAGTTGAGATTGAGAATCCCGGGCGACTGCCGTTAGATATTACTCCTGACAATATCAAGGAATCTCACGACTCTAAACCCTACAATCCGACTATCGCAGGTGTATTATATAAAACTACATGGCTGGAGAGTTGGGGTAGCGGTGTGGCGCGTATGGTTCAGGCATGCAAGGCAAAAAATATTCCCGAACCATATTATGAGGTTCGTCCAGGAGGAGTTGCCATCGTATTCCGTTTTAAGGACATCAACAATGAACGAAATTCCAATCAAAATTGCGAGTTGGATTGCGAGTTAAAACTAACAGACAGACAAAAAGTTATCCTGTCTATTTTAATGTCTGACGGAGAAAAAACTGCGAGTTGGATTGCGAGTCAATTGGGGGTCGGGTTAAGGAGTGTTCAATTAGACCTTTCTTATCTTAGAAATAATGGGTTCATCAAAAAGGCGAGCAAATCCACACATAGCGCGTGGATAGTTTTAAAGAAGTCATAAAGCCTTATGGTGCAGCTTCGGTGCAGTTTATACAAAAACAATAAGTCCTAAACTCTTTGATAAACAAGAATTTAGGACTTATTTTCAGCGGAGAGGACGAGATTCGAACTCGTGGTACGGAATAACCCGTACGTCAGTTTAGCAAACTGGTGGTTTCAGCCACTCACCCACCTCTCCTCGGTGTCCCGCCCCTGACTACAGGCGGGACGACAAAGTTACAACAAAATCTTTGTTTTGCAAATATCTTTTGCCTGCGGCAGAGCGGACTTCCGGGGCCTTCCAAGCGGAGGGCCGGCCGGGAGCACCGCGCCGGCTCTTACTTCTTGCCGGTCAGCAAAGAGAAAATCTTGTTGCTGACGTCGCTGTTCTCCTGAGTGCCGGAGAAATCGCGGGAATGAGGGCCGTAGGCGAAGAGCGGCACCATTATAGGGGTGTGTCCGCGAGACGCGAACACGCCCTGGATGAGTCCTTCCTCCGGGACGCCCATGGACAGGGTGACGCCTCCGGTCTCGTGGTCTGCGCTGATGATCACCAGCGTGTGGCCGTCCTTCTCCGCGAAGCGTATGGCAGCCTCGATGGCCTTGTCGAAGTCCAGAGTCTCGTCAACCATCCCCTGATAGTTGTTCTTGTGCTCTTCCTTGTCGATGCGGGCGCCTTCGATCATGAGGAAAAACCCTTTCTTGGAGCGGGCGGACAGGAAGTCTATGGCCATCTGGGTTGTGGCCGGGAGATAGTCTCCACGCTCCGGCAGGGTCACGCTAGGCGGAAAATAGGCCAGCCTTTCGCTTTCGCCAAGGAGTTTTTCCTGTCCTTCCGGAGAATAGATCACGTCAAATCTGTCATTTATCTCTTCGCGGACTTTCAGAGGAAGGCCCTCGAAGACCTTGCTGGAACCGGCCGAGGCGAACGCAAGATGGCTGGCCGCAAGGTCTGCCCAGATTTCTTCTCCCGCCCTGCGGTTGGCCTGGTGGGCGAAGAACGATGCCGGCGTGGCGCCGTCGAGATTGTCCGTGGAGAGCACTCCGCAGGTGAATCCGAGCGGCTCAAGCCTTTCAGGGAGATTGAGGAGCGGCTGCTTGTCGGTGTCCAGTCCCACATAGCCGTTGTTGGTCTTGACTCCAGTGGCGTAGGCGGTGCCTGACGCCGCGGAGTCGGTGGTGAAGTTGTTGGCCGACTGTGTGCGGACATAGCCGCAGGTCTTGAGGTTGGTCATCGTGAGCGCGCCGCCGTTGGCGTACATCGCCGCATTGACGGCCCCGACTCCCATTCCGTCGCCGATGAGGAGTATGACATTGCGGACCTTTTTGTCCTTGCCGTCATTTTTGAAGGACGGAGTATAACTGCTCTGTTGCTTGACACGGGCCTCACCGGCCGTCGCCTTCGCCTCTTTCCCCGGAGTCTGCGCGAATGCTGCGACCACCAGGGAGAGGGCCAAGAGAGATGTGATGAATCTTTTCATTTCTTATTGTTTTTATTCCCCCTTGAACAGAGGAAAGTTATGGTTCGGGATGTGTGACTCCACCATTATGGCTTTGAGTTCCTCCACTTTCTGAGGCTCATGTGCCGCGAGGTCTGTGGTCTCGCCCGGGTCGCTGTCGAGGTTGTAGAGCTCGTAACGCTCGTCCGGCCTCTCGATGTTCAGCCTGATGAGTTTCCATGGTCCCTTGCGGGCCGCCTGGCTGTTCCTCTCGGCGAACTCGAAGTAGAGGTCCTCATGCTCCTTCTGGCCCTTGCGGCCCTCAAGGAGCGGCAGCAGGCTGATGCCGTCCATCTGGTCTTGCTCTGTCTCGCCAAGGATACTGCGGAAAGTAGGCATCATGTCCCAGAACGAGCACATGAAGTCTGTTTCGCCCCCTTCTTTGATGTGTCCCGGCCACTGGACGACCATAGGGACGCGGATGCCCCCCTCATAAAGGTCGCGCTTGTAGCCCCTCCAAGGGCCGTTGCTGTTGAAGAAGTCCGGATCAGCTCCGCCTTCAAGGTGCGGACCGTTGTCGCTGGAGAAGATGATGATGGTGTTGTCGTAGACGCCGAGTTCCTTGAGTTTGGCGACAATCTGTCCGACATACACGTCAAGCCTCGTGACCATGGCGGCGAAGGTGGCGTGAGGATACTCCTGAGAGCAATAGCCCCCGATGCGGAAGCGCGGATGCCCCTGATCCTGGCCCACATACGGAGTCTCTGGATACATGCCTCGGAACTTGGCTATGATGCTGTCCTGCGGCACGATGAGTTCGGCGTGCGGGATGGTTGTCGGATACCAGAGGAAGAACGGCTTGCCGTCCTTGACAGAGGCTTCCATGAACTTCAGGGCCTCTTCGTGGATGAGGTCGGCCGAGTAGCTTCCCTCCCCGTATGGGATTTCGTCCACATTGTCCTTGAGGATTACCTTCTCGCGGTTGTCCCAGAGGTGGTCCGGATAGTAGCTGTGGGCGAGCGTCTGGCAGTTGTAACCGTAGAACTTGTCCACGCCCTGCTCGTTAGGGTCGCCGGTGGACGCGATAGGGCCGAGCCCCCATTTGCCGAAGGCTCCGGTGGTGTAGCCGGCGTCCTTGAAATCATGGAAGATGGTCTGTGCGTCCTCCGGGAGAGGGAACTGTCCCTCCGGCGGGACTTTGAGGTTGCCGCGGATATATGTGTGCCCGCTGTGCGTGCCTGTCACCAGACAGGAGCGGGACGGGGCGCTCACCGTGGTGCCGGAGTAGCACTGGGTGAAACGCAGTCCGTTGCTTGCTATGGCGTCGATGTTGGGTGTGCTGAACAGCTGCTGTCCGTAGCAGCTGATGTCTCCCCAACCGAGGTCATCGGCGAGGATGAAGACCACGTTCGGCTTCGGCTGTTCTTTTCCCGTCTGTCCGCATCCCACGAGCGCGGTGCCGGCGGCCAAAGCTGCGCCGACTTTTGTCATTGTGCTCATTGTATTATCTATTTAGATTCTAGTACTTTCCCGTTGTCTTTGGCGACGGCCTCTTTCCACTTGTCGGTGTATCCCGGCTGCGTGAGTCCGGCAGGGATGCCCTTGGAGTGCGGGGAGTGCAGGAAGTTGCCTTCTGCGTCCTGAGCCTTGACGTTGCCGTCGATGAATTTGACGAGCAGCATCTCCTCGAGCTTCGTCCAGTCCGCGAACTGGGTCTGCGCCGTCTTCACGGAGTATTTGGTCAGCAGCCTTATGGCCTTGCTGCGCTTGCCTCCGTCCAGCATTGCCACCGCCTTCTCGTCCATCTGCGGCACCGCCACTTTCATCTGGTGATTCTCGAACTTGTCGGCCGCCTCGCGGACTACCGGAGCCATGTGGTTGTACATCTTATAGCAGGCGTTGGCCACGCGGTTGCACATCCAGAACTGGGAGGATGCGCTGTAGTGGAGCAGGTCTCCGTTGCCTTCGCTCAGGCATTCCGGCACCTCGCTTGAGTTGACATAGACAGGGGTGAGGTACGAGGTCGCGGCGTCGTCGCAGCCGAACCAGATGAGCGCGCCCACCTCGTCCGGAAGGTAGCCTCTGGACTGGGCCACGAACCAGAAACCGGTCTGCTGCGTGGCGATGGCCCTTTCGTTGACATAGGTCTTCCCCTCCCATTCGAAGCTCATCGGCCTCCAGCGGTAAGGCAGGGCGTTGCCGCCCGCGCCGATGTCGGTCGTCATGTCCATAGGGGTGCCCTCGAAGTGGTCGCGCATCACGTCTGCCACATCCTTCATCGTGATTTTCCGTGAAGGCTTGATGAACAGCGGCATCTCCCCCTTGAGATCATATCCCATGGCGAGGTCGAGCCAGTCGGATGCAGGGCGGGTGACGGTGGCCCCGTCGGCGTCGGTGTAGGTGAAGTTGCCGTCACCGAGAATGTTGAATGCGCTCCAGGCGCGGGCCTCGCAGGCTCTCGCGCCGCTGAAGTCGAGGGGGTTGTATGCGTCGCGGAAGCTGAAGTCCTCGTCCTTGCCGCTGAACCAGCCTTTCTCGCGCGCGAAACTGATCACGTCCGGGGCGTAGAGGCAGTTCTCGGGATCATTGAGCGGGAAGCGCGTGATGCGTGCCTGATTGGCGTGGGCGCAGATGTATCCGTCCGGGATGCGCCTGGCCACCCAGACGATGCCCTTGTTGCCGCGTCCCTTGCCGACGAGATCCATCACCCAAGCCTCCTTGGTGTCGGCTATCGAGAAGGTCTCGCCCTCTGACGGGTAGCCGTAGGTGTTGGCCAGGGAGACGATGTTCTCTATCGCCTCGCGGGCGGTGCGCGCCCTCTGAAGAGTCACATATATCAGTGAGCCATAGTCCATTATACCGTCCGGATCGGCCTGCTCCTCGCGTCCGCCCCAGGTTGTCTCGGCGATGATGAGCTGATGCTCGTTCATGTTGCCCATAGTCTGGTAGGTCTTGGCGATCTGGGCTATCTGCCCGAGCGGCCTCTGGGAGTCCCACTCGTAGATGTCCAGCATGCTCCCCGGCTTGAAGCGTCCGGCTGGAGAGAAGTAGAGTTCGCCGTAGAGGAGATGTGAGTCGGCGGCGTAGGAGACCATGCAGGACCCGTCGGCGCTCGCTCCGGCCGTGATTATGACATTGGTGCAGGCTTCGGCGCGGCTCCAGCAGAGCAGTGCGGCAGGAAGCAAGAATGGCAGAATTTTTCTCATTTTATCTTTTCTTTATTAAATTTGCGTTTTGACAAGATACAAATCTATGAAATTTTTTGGGATTATCATTTTGTTGTGCTTGCCTATCTGCCTCTCGGCCCAGCAGAGCCAGACCGACCCTGAGAAGGAAGAGAAGCAGATGCGTACAGCCATAGACTCTCAGATAGAGACATTTACCCGTACTCTGAAGCTTGAGGACTGGCAGGTTTTCTATCTGGACTCCATCATGACCCACGACTACACAGCTATGAGGGATGAGATCAAATCTCTTAGCGAAGCCAAGGTGGGCAATTCCGATGCGTACCAGATGGCGCAGGACAAGTGGATGGAGAAGATGTACCAGGCCTTCGACAAGGTGCTTGACCGGGACCAGTGGGCCAAGTATCAGAAGTCCGGGGCCGGAAGAGACAAGAAAGCTCGCGACAAGCGTGCCGCGAAAAGGAAATAGAGTATGAACAGAGAAGATATAGACAAAGTCCTCTCTGAGCTTTCGGAGCTCAAGTGCAGGACTCAGAAGGAAGTCGAGGATGCGAGGGTTCGCTTCCTGGGCAAGAAAGGTGTGGTCACCGCTCTTTTCGACGAGTTCCGTGTCGTGGACAAGGAGAAGAAGAAGGAGTTCGGCCGCACGCTCAACGAACTCAAGCAGGCGGCCGTCGCCAAGATTGAGCAGCTTCGTGAAACCGTCTCCGAAGAGGGGGCGGCCGAGGGCGGCAGGGAAGACCTTTCCATGCCCGGAGACCCATACAAGCTCGGTTCAAGGCACCCGGTGTCCATCGTGCGCCAGGAGATCGTGGACATCTTCCGCAAATTCGGATACGATGTCGCCGAGGGACCGGAGATCGAGGACGACCATCATGTGTTCGAGGCTCTCAACTTCCCTCCGAACCATCCGGCCCGCGACATGCAGGACACTTTCTTCGTGTCGACAGGGCATCCGAATCCGCTGCTGCTCCGCACCCACACCTCCAGCGTGCAGGTGCGCACAATGGAGTCCCAGAAGGTTCCGATCAGGGTCGTGTGCCCTGGAAGGGTGTTCCGCAACGAGGCCATCAGCGCCCGTGCCCACTGTATCTTCCATCAGATCGAAGGCCTCTATGTCGATGAAGGCGTGACTTTCGCCGACCTCAAGCAGGCCATTCTCCTGTTTGCGCGCGAGATGTTCGGGCCGGAGACCCAGATCCGCATGCGCCCGTCGTACTTCCCGTTCACTGAGCCGTCCGCCGAGGTGGACGTCAGCTGCAACATCTGCCACGGCAAGGGCTGCAATATCTGCAAGGGTACCGGCTGGCTGGAGATTCTCGGCTGCGGCATGGTGGACCCGAATGTCCTCGAGGCCAACGGCATCGACCCGAAGAAGTACAGCGGCTTCGCCTTCGGCATGGGGCTGGAGCGCATCGCCATGCTCAAGTGGAGGGTTAACGACCTGCGCCATTATTTCGAAAACGATATGCGCTTCCTCAAGGAGTTCGACTCCGCGCCGGAAGTTTAGATTTATAGGGTCCCGCCTGTTGACGGGGCGGGCCCTGTGTTCTTGAAACCACGTTAAAAAACAAGAAAATGTCAAAAAAATTCAGCATCAGATTTCTGGTGATGGCAGTGCTTTTTGCGGTCTGCCTGATCACCTCCAACTTCTTCGTACCACGCGTATGGCAGGTGGGGCACCTGCCGCTGCAGCTTTCGGGAGCGGTACTTCTTTTCCCGGTTTCCTACATCATCAACGACTGTCTCACGGAGGTCTACGGGTATCGCAAGGCGAGGCTCGTCATCTTCCTGGCATTCGCCTTGAGCGCGTTCGTGGCCTTGATGTCCACCCTCGTATGCCTGCTCCCGGCTCCGATTGAAGACGGAAGCAAGGCTGTAGCCGCGAGCTTCGACTCGCTGTTCATGATGGTGCCCAAGACCACTGTCGCCTCGCTCCTGGCGTTTGTGATCGGGTCCAACTTCAACGCGTTCATCATGAGCAAGATGAAGGTGGCGTCCGGGGGCCGTGCTTTCGGGTTGAGGGCCATCGTCTCATCTCTGGGGGGCGAGCTTCTGGATTCCTGCATCTTCTGCCCGATTGCGTTCTGGGGCATCATGAGCCCCAAGGCGATACTTGGCATCATCTGTACCCAGGTCTGCGTCAAGACACTCTACGAACTGCTTGTCCTGCCGCTTACCGCCCTGATAGTCAAGCGTCTCAAGCAGAAGGAGGGAGAGGACGAGTACGATATCAACATTTCTTATAACCCATTCAGATTGTCAGATATATGAGCGACAGAAGCAACGACGGTCTCACCGCCCTCGGGCGCAAGACAAAATACAGGGACGACTACGCCCCCGAGGTCCTGGAAACTTTCGTCAACAAGCACCATGACAACGATTACTGGGTGAGGTTCAATTGTCCCGAGTTCACGTCCCTCTGCCCCATCACCGGGCAGCCGGATTTCGCCGAGATTCGCATAAGCTACATCCCGGATGTGAAGATGGTGGAGAGCAAGAGCCTGAAACTCTATCTGTTCAGCTTCCGCAACCACGGCGACTTCCACGAGGACTGTGTCAACATCATCATGAAGGACCTCATCGCGCTGATGGATCCCAAGTACATAGAGGTCACGGGCCTGTTCACTCCGCGCGGCGGCATATCCATCTACCCTTATGCCAATTATGGTCGCCCGGGGACAAAGTATGAGACGCTGGCGGAGCAACGCTTCGCGACCCACGAGTAGTTTCGGCAAATTTTCGTATATTGCTCTCCGGCTCCGGCGGCGTTGATGCCGGGGCCGGTTAATCAATGTGTCTTATATGAAGAAAAGTCTAATGCTTTTTGCGCTTCTCCTGCTGTCTGCGGGAGGAGCTCTTGCCCAGAAGAAGCCGCTTGACCACGATGCTTACGATTCGTGGCAGAGAGTGTCGGCCCTGAGGCTTTCCAATGACGGACGGATACTCGTGTGGCAGGTCTCGCCGCAGGAGGGTGACGGATATCTCACCCTGCGCAACCTTGAGACGGGGCGGGAGCTCACCATCGAGCGGGCTTCGGATTTCAGCATGAGCGAGGCCGCCGATTTCGGAGTCTGCAAGATCAGCGCTCCTTTCGCGGTGACGCGCCAGGCGAAGATTGACAAAAAGAAAAAAGACGAGATGCCGAAGGACACGGTTGCCTGCATCAATCTCAAGACATTTGAGCTGACCCGTATCCCTGACGCGTCCGCGGCGCGCCTGGGCTTTGACGGGGCTCCGTATGTCTTTGTCAGCCAGACGGTCAAAGACAAGAAAGACACGAAGTCCCTGCTCGTCCTCAATACGGCCTCAGGCAGCATAGATACCCTTAAGAACATAGCCTCTTTCGAGATTTCCAAGTCCGGGGACAAGCTTGCCGTTGTCACAGGCAAGGAGAAGTCAGACTCTCTCTCCAAGAGTTCTGTGGTGATATATGACCTCGCCGCAGGCACGGAAAAGGAGCTTTCTGAGGGCAAGAAGTCATACAGCGGCCTTTCCTTCAATGAGACGGGAGACAGGCTAGTGTTCCTCTCTTCCGACCAGGAGGAGAAACTTGACGGCACCCCGAGGCATTCCGTGTGGCTTGGAGAGGAGAAGACCCTCAAGAAGGCTACGCGCCGCACGCCTGCTGTCAAAGAGTTCTGCGCCAGCGAGATAGTTCCTGCGGATTGCGGGTCGCTCCCGGAAGGCTGGGTCATATCCAAGACGGCGCGCCCGCGATTCTCCAACGAGTCTTCGCGCCTGGTGCTTAATGTCTCGAAGTACTATCCGCCTAAGGACACGACCCTTGTCTCATTTGAAACGGCCTCCCTGGACATCTGGAACTGGGACAGCTACAACCTGCCGCCTATGGACAAGGCCGGCGGGCGCACGGAGACCAGAACAGCGGCAATAAGCCTCTCCGGACCGGCGCAACTGCTGGTGCTGTCGGCCAACGCCAACGACAGGATCAGTTTCTTTGGCGGCGCTGAGGGTGATTTCGCTCTCTCACGCGACACGGATCCATATATGCTTGAGTCCCTGTGGGCCGTCAACTCCAAGGCGGACTACTCTATAGTAGACCTCAGGGACGGCAGCAGGCGTCTGCTCAAGGATGCCCTCGAAGGGACGGCGCTGGTCTCTCCGTATGGCAAGTATATTGCCTGGTTCGACCCTAAGGATGGTGACTGGTATTGCTGGAACCTCTCCAGCGGCGAGTTTGTCAACCTGACTTCCGGATTGGATGTCGCTTTCTTCGACGAGGAGGACGACCATCCTCTGGGCTGCTTCGTACCGGCCACTTCTCCGCGCTGGGTGGGCGAGGATGAGGCCCTGCTCATTGCTGACCGTTATGATGTCTGGAAGTTCTCTCCGGACGGCAAGAAGATTGAAAACCTCACCAAGGGCGAGGGGCGCAGGACGGGAGTTCAGTACAGGATTCTCGACCTGGGACGGCGCAATGACCCTTATCTCTATCAGAATATCCAGAGTTTCCCGAAGAAGGGCAAGCTCTACCTCACCACTTTCGGGGAAGAGACCTCCGAGAACGGATATGCTGTCGCCAATATCGCCAAGCCTTCAGCCCCTCAGGGATTTACTGACAAATGGTCTTTCTCCTCGACCGTCAAGGCCAAGGATGCGGGTACGATAGCGTATCTCAAGGGCAACTTCCGCAATCCGATGAACCTCCACATCACCCGCGACGAATGGAAGACTGCTGAATGTCTTACCGATCTCAACCGGCAGCAGGACGGCTATCTGTGGGGTGATGTGCAGATGGTGCGCTGGACGTCCTATGACGGCACACCACTCAAAGGACTTCTCTACACCCCGGAGAACCTTGACGCTTCCCGCAAGTATCCGATGATGATTTATTTCTACGAGAAGAACTCAGAGACGCTCTACAACTATATCCAGCCGGCGCCGAGCCGCTCCATCATCAATATCCCGTTCTATGTGAGCCGTGGATACGTGGTGTTCGTGCCTGATATAGTGTATAAGGACGGGCATCCGGGCGAGAGCGCCTACAACTGCATCTGCGCCGGAGCCGAAGCGATGTGCTCGCAGTTCCCGTTTGTGGACAGGTCCAGGATGGCGATTCAGGGGCAGAGCTGGGGAGGATATCAGACAGCATACCTGGTCACCAGGACGGACATGTTCGCCGCTGCCGGGGCGGGCGCTCCTGTCGGCAACATGACCAGCGCCTACGGCGGAATCCGCTGGGAATCAGGAAACAGCCGTATCGGCCAGTACGAACACGGACAGAGCCGTATCGGCAAGACTCTTTGGGAAGAAGGGGGACTGGATCTCTATGTGGAGAACTCTCCGGTGTTCTTCGCCCCGAAGGTCAAGACGCCTGTGCTCATCATGCACAACGATGCCGACGGTGCGGTGCCATGGTATCAGGGAATCGAGTTCTTCATGTCTCTTCGCCGCCTCGGCAAGCCGGCATGGTTGCTGGAATACAACAACGAGGCTCACAATCTCAAGGAACGGCGCAACTGCATGGACCTGTCGGTAAGGCTTCAGCAGTTCTTTGACCACTACTTGCAGGGAGCGCCGGAGCCGGTCTGGATGAAGGCGGGTATCCCGTATCAGCGCAAAGGAAGCTATTTCGGCTTAGAGATGGCGGAATAGCCGTCGGCGCGTGGAACATCCTCCGGCGCGTGAAACACTGCGGTGCGCACCAGGGGCGTTTTCACTCCCCGCAGCGCCCGACCTGTAGCCGCCGGATACCGTACATTCCGGCGGCGGTGTCGGCTAAGTAATCGTCAAAAAACAAGTTGCATCTTTGCCGAATCTGCGGCAACTTACTTTTTGCCGCTTACTAAATGGTTCCGCCTGCTGTTTTCGGCAGGCCCGATGTTACCGTCACTTCACATGCCGGCGGAGATTACCGCTCGCAGCAAGGTCGACATTTCTCGGGTCGCTAGACTGTTCGGGCACAAATTCTGCCGTTCGGCGGTGGCAGATAACACTCTGACAATCAAGCAAAAGAGCACTTTACCTGTCAGCAAAACTCGATAGGGCAAATCATTATTCTGCTCATTATCAGGCGCTTATCTGCCACCGCTCGAATCGGGCTTTTGTGTCGTCCTGCTCTGCAGCCACCTCGCCATCATGGACTTCCGCCGCACCTGCGCCACTACTATCCGCCACCGGTTTCCGCTTACGCCCGCCGCCCGTTCTGCACGACGACCTGCGCTGCTGCCACCGCCGCGTGCGGCCCCGGCGCTAAGATGAACCTCGCGTACGCCACAGGGCCGTTTTCTGTACCGAACTGTCCGGCGAGGCCGTCCCGTACGACAGACGACCTGATTCTGTACGGTGCGGTGGGGTGTGCCGCCACAGTACCGCACCGGGCTCATTGCTGAAGTCCGTCGCTGCCGGGTGCAATCCGTTTTTGGTGAATTCGCTGCTACCTGAACCGCCAACCTGCTCTGCATGGCCCTCTGCGGCATCCACCCCTGCCAGGTGTGAGCCGTTTTTGCCGAATCGGCTCACACCTGCGTCGTGTTACTCAGGCTCTGGGCCCGGCGCTATGGTAGCGGGCGCCGGGAGCAGGCAGCCTCCTGCGATGCTTTTGTGTTGAGCAGGAGGCCGCCCGCTCCCGATGCGCCGCCCAGCAGGACATCTCCGCTGTGCCTTATCGCTAAACCCTTTCCCGAACCCGCGCGACCCTCGCCGCCACCCCGAAAAAATCTCCGCAACCACCGAAGAAACCCCCGTCGCCACGAAAGACCATCCGCGACTCCAAAAACCGTCATGACCCACCGAAGAAAACCTCCGTTACCCCGAAAAATCGCAAAAAACCATGAAAATATGGCTAAAAGAGCAAAAAATGTTCTTCTGGCCATATCATCGGGGGGGGGGTATTTTTATATTTTTGTAGCCATGGTTAAATCATGATTAACACATTCAATTATGGCAAACAAGACAAAGTATGAGTCTCCGTTCTCGGAGATTGTGACGATGCCCCTGGAGGGGGTCATCTGCGGCAGCGTCCCGGGCACGGGCGGCATGGATTTCGGCAACCCTTTCGGTGGTGGCACCGAGGAAGAATGGTTTTAAGGAGGACAGAGTCATGAAGAGAATTTCAATCATCATCGCGTCTGCATTCGCGGCAATGCTGTCCGCATCCTGCAGCAAGTCAATCGAGACCCCGGCGGCCCCGTCCCCGGGCGAGAGTATCATCCTTGACCTCAACATCGCCGGATTCGACGGTGCGGGAGACACCAAGGCAGCGAAGAAAGACTGGGTGGCCGGCGACAAACTCAACCTGTGGTTCGACGACTGGAACTACACCGCGCAGGCGAACAACCCGACTCCTGACCTTGTCATCACGTATGACGGCTCGAAGTGGACTGCCGACGCCCTCGCCGCCGGCCGGAGCCTGAAGCCAAGCGGCAAGTTCTCTGTCGTATATGAGGGCTTCAATAACCTGTCCGGATATATGTCCAGCTTTTATAGTGGCTCGCAGTGGTTTCGCCCACATAAAGAATATATGGATGGGACTGTATATTGTAACCATTTGTGTTATTATCGCACTGAAGTAAACTATACCTATGCAGGCAGCAAGTTGACAGCTGCCATAACAGACTGGCGCGCGAGGACTTCGTTCAAGGTTTTGGTGAAAGGCCTAAATCCGTTGGAGTCAGAGGACTACATTCTCCAGACCGCAGATATTACGACGCCGGGGTCGGTAACGTATCTACAGTGTCCCGGACCGATATTGGTTATGGTTTCGCCTTCTTGTCCTGATATTCATATTGGGTCATCGAATTACAAGGGCTATCAGGGCGGAGTCCCGGATGCGGATGGGGTTGCTTTTTATTATGTCGGTGCCAACTTTACCAGTGCTACTGTCGAGTTCCGTCTTTTCAAAAAGAACGCCACAAGCGGTAACTTTGATGAAGCCGCCAAGGCGCCGAAGTTTACCGGCAAGACGCTAGTGACGGATGGCAAAAGTATTAAGGGAATCGTTATCGACAAGAGCAAGTTCGAGTAGTGTCGCGTGACATATTCGACGACTAAAGGGCCTCACCGGAAAAAGGTGAGGCCCTTTGATGTATCAGGACGGTCAAGCCCTGCACGCACTATCGCCGGCTTACGCTCCTGTGGAATATCCTCCGGCGCGTGAAACATCGCGGTGCGCACCAGGGGCGTTTTCACTCTCCGCGACGATTCTGGACCGCCCGTGTGCGTAGAAAGGGGGCTGGTGCGCACAAGGACACCGCCGAATGGCTTGACTGGAGAGTCCGCATCAGCGGACCGGCGCGCCGGAGTAGTTACCAAGAAACATTTTTTTGGACAAATGCTGATGCTGTGTGCGTGAAGTCGCTTTAGATTTCGAAAGAAAGTATAAAATAGTTATGCGTAAATACCAGAAGGCCCGTCACAACAATCCTCCAAGATTGTTTTTCGAGAAAATTTCAATCTTTCAAGATTTTTTTGTATGTTTGCTTCGACGTTAAAGCATCTATTATGGAACTCAATCCTGACGTACTGTATAGAAACTCACATAGATTGGCCTCCCAGGTAAGCCTCGATTTCAAGCGCGAGATCTACGACCGGATCAATTGGAAGCCCCGGATCATTGGCATCAAGGGCCCAAAGGGCGTGGGAAAGTCCACGTTGCTGAAGCAGCATATCCGGGAGGCCTTCCCCGATGACAGCAAAGTACTGTATGCCTCGCTGGACCATATCTGGTTCAACGGCAACAGCTTGGACGACCTGGTGGAGTATCACTACATCCACGGAGGGACACACCTATTCCTGGACGAGGTCCACAAATACAAAAATTGGCAGTGGGGCATCAAAAACATCTATGACAACTATCCTTCCATGAATGTCGTGTTCACGGGCAGTTCGATGCTTCAGATTGACGAAGGGAATGCAGACCTGTCACGCCGGGCAACAATGAATATAATCAACGGGATGTCCTTCCGGGAGTATCTTGCATTCGAGGGTATCCTATCCTGGGACAAGGTCAGTTTAGACGATATCCTCTCCCGGCACATGGAAATCGCTACTGAAATCACAAACAACGTCCACGTGCTCGATTATTTCGATGACTATCTGCATCAGGGTTACTATCCTTTCTACAAAGAGGACCCGGAAGGGTTCGATGAACGGTTGGCAGAGGTGTGCAAACAGGTTATCGAGCAGGACATCCCGGCCGTTACGGAAGTGGAGTACGCAACTGTGCAGAAACTGAAGAAGCTTCTGTATATCGTCGCGGCACAGGTCCCCTTCATTCCAAAGATGGAAGATATCTACACCCAGTTGGAGGTCAACCGCGAACAGGGGCTCAAACTCTTGGATTTGCTGGAAAGGGCGGCCTTGATCGGACAGCTCAAAACCAACGTCAAGGCCGTCAAGAAGATGTCGTCACCCGACAAATTGTTCCTGGATAACCCCAACTTGATGTATGCTCTGTCCAGTGCTCCCGAAATCGGGACAATCAGGGAAACCTTTTTCTACAACCAGTTAAGTCGCGTGTGCAAGGTCAATTATCCGGACAGAGGTGATTTCCTCGTAGATGACCGCTATCTGTTCGAGGTGGGTGGTCCCAAAAAGAGTTTCAATCAGATTAAGGATATCGAGAGCAGTTTCCTGGCTATTGATGGTGTCGAGTTCGGTCGCGGTAACAAGATCCCTCTCTGGCTTTTCGGATTCCTGTATTAACCGCCAAGTGGCAAGTGGGTTTCAAGACAAGAAGGAATCGTCAATAACCCCTTGACGATTCCTCTCTTTCAATTCATCAGCAAGCGCAGGGGTTCGGGGATATGCCCAGCAGAAAGACATCGCTGAATGGCTTGACTGGAGAGTCCGCATCAGCGGACCGGCGCGGTCGCGGGACTTTGCTCTGCAAAGTCGGAAAGAGACTCCCGGAGGGGGCCGCACAAGCGGCGCGGCGGAGCGTCAGCGAGATGTCGCAGACATCGAAGCAGCGGAGACGCCCGGCGGAGGCTTGCCGAGCCGGTATGCCCCTGAAAGGGGCTGTCACGAAGTGACTGGGGTTGAGAAAGCGCGCTTGCGCAGCAAGCGCAGGGGCACGGGGATATGCCCGGCAGAAAGACATCGCTGAATGGCTTGACTAGAGAGTCCGCATCAGCGGACCGGCGCGGTCGCGGGACTTTGCTCTGCAAAGTCGGAAAGCGACTTGAGCGCCGCAGGGGCACGGGGATATGCCCCGTATCAATAGTGACTGGGGTTGAGAAAGCGCGCTTGCGCAGCAAGCGCAGGGGTTCGGGGATATGCCCCGTAAACATAGTGCCTCGGATGAGACTCGAACTCACACGGGCATTGCTGCCCAAGGGATTTTAAGTCCCTCGTGTCTACCATTCCACCACCAAGGCATTCCCTCGTATTTGCGCCGTACTCCACGCGGCGAGGTTTGCAGGGACAAAAGTAGTAATTTTATACTAAAAATACTTCTTCTCCTGTCTGTTAAGCGCCAGGAAAATGAATACCATCATCGAGAACGACAGCAGCGACGACCCGCCGTAACTCAGCATAGGCAGCGGAATCCCGATCACAGGCATGAGGCCGATGGTCATCCCGATATTGATGAAAAGGTGCATGAACAGGCAGGACGCCACGCAGTAACCGTAGATTCTGGTGAACGCCTCCCGGCTCTTCTCGGCGTCAGCCACCAGCCTGTATATCAGGAAGACATACAGCAGAATCAGTCCCAGACACCCCAGGAAACCCCACTCTTCGCCGATTGTGCAGAAGATGAAGTCCGTGCTCTGCTCCGGCACGAACCCGTATGTCGTCTGGGTGCCGTTGAGGAAACCCTTGCCGGTCAGTCCGCCGGAGCCGATGGCAATCATCGACTGCCGCACATTATATCCCACTCCTGACGGGTCTTCCTTCATCCCCAGCAACACCTCGATCCTCTTTCGCTGATGGTCCTGAAGCACATTGTCGAAGAGAAAGTCCGTGGCGAATATCAACATGACTCCGGCGGCGAGCACGGCGAGAGTCTTGAGGATACTGTCCATCCTGACTCCCCGGCCTTTGCGGAAGCCTGAACCGAAGAAAAAGAATGCGGTGCACAGCAGGGCGAGGAATATGGCCGCAGCCCACCACGGAGCCGTCAACGTCAGGATGAACAGCACGACGGCGGAGCCGAGGAATATGAACCACCACCCGGAAAATCCTTCGCGGTACAACACGAACAGATACCCGACATATACGAGGGCGGAGCCGGTCTCGCTCTCCCCGAGAATGGCCAGCATCGGGAGCCCGATTATCAGGGCCACGGACAGTAAACCCTTCCTTGAGGCCAGACGGAACCCTTGCCGGCTCATCACCATGGCCAGCATGAGCGAGGTGGTGATCTTTGACACTTCGGCCGGCTGGAACTTCACCGGCCCGAACTCAAACCACGAGTGCGAGCCCTTTACGTCCTTGCTGACGAAAATCACCAGCACAAGCAGACAGAACACCATCAGATATGCTACAGGAGTGATGACTTCCCAGAGCCGCGGGTTGATGGCGAACAAGATAAGCGCGTCGAACAGGAGTGCCACGACTATCCAGACAAACTGCTTTCCGCTTCTGCATCCGGGGTCGAATATGGACGAGGGCTCCGTGGAGTGTACGGAGGCGTATATGCTCACCCAACCGATGAGCACGATGGCTATATAGCACAGCACAAGTTTCCAGTCGACGGTCTGCCGAAGGTTTCTCTCAAATTGGCGGCTGCCTGTGTTGAATATTCCCATGCCTAGAAGAATCTTGTCGTGAGCAGTCTGTCCTCCAGATATTTGCGCTGAGGGGAGATTTCCCCTTTGAGATACATCTCAAGCATCAGCGAGGCTACCGGCAACGCCCAGGTGGCGCCGAATCCGGCATTCTCCACATACGCGGCCACAGCAATCTTCGGGTTGTCCTTGGGGGCGAAGCACAGAAACACGGAATTGTCCTTGCCGTGCGGGTTCTGCGCCGTACCTGTCTTGCCGCACACGTCCAGCCCCGGTATGGCTGCGGCGCGGGCTGTCATGCCGGCCGAGCCGCCTCCGTTCACCGCCATATACATCCCCTCTACGGCGACCTGGAAGTATGATGTGTCCACTTTGGTGTACTGTTTCTCGTGGAAGCGCCCGTCGATTCTCACCCCGTCCGAGTCCTTCACGATATGCGGGATGTAGTAGAAGCCCCTGTTGGCCATGATGGCTGCCAGGTTCGCTATCTGCAGAGGCGTCGCCCCGATTTCTCCTTGTCCGATGGACAGCGAGACCACGGTCTGGAATCTCCATCGGCCAGCCCCGTAGATGCGGTCGTAGTATTTCGCGGTAGGGATGTTGCCGCCGAGCTCAGACGGGAAGTCGCTCCCGAGCTTGTGGCCGAAGCCGAAGCTGAGTACATAGTCCCGCCATGCGTCGAGCGCCTCGGCCGTGCTGCCGTAAGCCTTGTTCTCCAGGATGTTGCGCAGCACATAGCAGAAGTAGCCGTTGCATGAGGTGGCGATCGCGTCCCGGAATTGGAGCGGGGAGGCGTGGGCGTGGCAGCCGAGCTTATGGTTGCCGCTATAGTAGTAGCCCTTGTAGCACGGATAGGAATATGACGGCTGGAGCACCCCCTCCTGGAGTCCGATCAGGCCGTTGATCAGCTTGAACACCGACCCCGGCGGATATGAAGCCATCACGGTCCTGTTGAACATAGGCTTGCGCGGGTTGCGCGCGATCTCGCCGTAGTGGCGCCCTATGTCCGAGAGCACATCGACGTCGATGCCGGGACTTGACACCATCGCGAGAATCTCCCCGGTGGAGGGCTCTATCGCCACGACGGAGCCGACCTTGCCTTCCATCAGCCTCTGCCCATACTGCTGCAGGTGGGCGTCTATCGTGGAGACGATGTCCTTGCCCGGGACGGCGGGCTTGTCCTCGCGGCCGTCCTCATAGGCGTCCTGGAGCCGGTTGCGGGAGTCCCTGAGGAATATGTGGTAGCCTTTGACTCCCCTCAGGCTGTCCTCCATCGCGGCCTCCAGCCCGGTGCGTCCCACATAGTCCCCGGGTTTGTATTCCGGATGCTTCCGGATGTAGTCGGCGTCCACCTCGGAGATGTAGCCGAGCAGATTGCCTCCGGCGTTGAACGGGTACTCGCGTATGCTTCTCATCTGCGCCCTGAAACCCGGGAACAAGTACTCCTGCTCGGCGAATTTCTGGTAAGTCGCGGGCGGCACCTGTTTGAGAAAGGTCTGCGTCTGGTATCCTATCTTGCTCCGATATGTCCGGTAGTAGTTCATCTTGCTGCGCACATAAGCCACGCTCGTGTCGAGGGCGGATGCGAGCGCCAGCGTGTCCAGATGCGTCACGTCCCGCGGAGTGACGAGAATGTCGTAGCATACGGCGTTGCCCACCAGAATCTCCCCGTTGCGGTCGTAGACCACTCCGCGCGGCGGGTAGATGGTGGCGTAGACCATGGAGTTGTTGGAGGCGTCTTTCTTGTATTCGTCGTTGATGATCTGGATATAGAAGAGCCGGGCCAGCAGTATGACGGCGGCTGCGGCCAGTCCCAGGAGGAGTTTGTTCTTGCGGTTTATCTCCATCTCGCCTCGGTGTCAGGGCAGAGCAGGTCTGCTATCGGTAGTGAGATCGCTGAACTCAGGGCGAGGGAGGCGGCGAACTTCACGGCCATGGCCCAGAGCGGGCTGGTCCCGGCGCTGTCGGCCGTTATGTAGATCAGCAGGAACAGGGCGGTGGACAGGGTGATGGCGATGAGCATCTTGGTCCTGCCGAGCCTCCTTGAGGATACCTCATCCCCGCGCGCAAGAAGCTCGCTGCCGAACACCATGGACAATAGCGGGCGGCGCAGGAACGCCACCGGCACGAGAGCGAGTATGGTGAGGCCGGTGGGACCGGCCACAAGGAAATCCGCCGCGAACCCGGAGGCGAACGCGATGGCGAGCGATATGCTCACGCTGCATCCCAGCGGGAGACAGAGGATCATGACCGGGAGTATTGTCACCGTCAGCAGAGGCGTGAAATTGAAATAATTCCACACCAGCACCTGTGCCGCGAGCAGCAGGAGGTATTTGACGGATAAATTCCAGTGTCTCATTTGTTGTTGTCCTTGGATTCGAGTGCCATTATCTCGTCTTTGTCGTCATTGTCGGTCACGGTCACATATCTCAGGCTGCTGAAATCCTGGAGCAGACGGACATCGGCCTGTTGCGACGAGCCGTCTATGAGCCGTGCCTCTCCCGTGATGCCTACAGGGATGTCGGCAGGGAATATCGCGGAGTATCCGCTTGTCCTGACCGTGTCTCCCGGGTTTATCTGATAGTGAGGCGGAATATCTCCCACCACGGCTCCGCCGCGGCTTTTGCCATCCCACTTGAGCGGCGCCGTGACCCCGTCCGCCCCGCCACCTATGCGGACGCTGACGCTGAGGTTCGCGTTGATGAGCGTAAGCCCGTAGGAGAAGTGCTTGTCCACGGCACTCACGACCCCGACTATGCCCTTGTCCGTGATGATGCCTGATTGCGGGCGGATGCCGTCTTCGGAACCCTTGTCGAGAATGATGTAGTTGTGGGCGGTGCCGCGTCCCACCTTCACGACCGTCGCCGGAATGTAGCGGAATCCGTCCCTATGCCGCACGGCTGCGGTTTCGCCTTCGGCCCTGTTGTCCTCAAGCGTCCGGAGCCTGTCCTTGAGCCTGGCGTTTTCCGCCGCGAGCTCGTCATTGAGCTTGCGGGCGCTGAAGTAGCTTCTCACATTCTCGCCGACGCCCCAGAGGGCCGCCGCCGTGCGGTGCGAGATGCGGTTGAGCCAGATGTTCTGAATCGTGGAGCTGCTTCTCAACATAGCAACAGCAGCAACCTCCATCATGATGAAGATTGCCGCGTTGATTAAAATCGTCGAGACTTTGCCGCCCTTTGACATCTACCTCATCAGGAATGAATAGGTGTCGGTGTGCTTGAGAGCCTCGCAGGTGCCTCTGGCAACCGCATGCAGCGGGTCTTCGGCCACGTGGAAGTCGATATTGACCTTGTCCTTGAATCTCTTGGCCAGACCCCTGAGGAGAGCTCCGCCTCCGGAGAGATAGATGCCGTTCTCCACTATGTCGGCGTAGAGTTCCGGCGGTGTGTTCTCCAGCACATGGAGGATTGAGGCTTCGAGTTTCGCGATGGATTTGTCGAGGCAGTGGGCGATCTCGTGGTGCGTTATGGTCGCTTCCACAGGATGCGCCGTCATGAGATTCGGTCCGCGTACTATGAACGGTTCCGGCTCTTCCTCGTCCAGATCCGGGATCACGGCGCCGACCGCGAACTTGATCTTCTCGGCGGTGGTGTCGCCGACCTTGATGTTGTGCTGTTGGCGGAGGTAGTACTGGATGTCGCTGGTGAACACGTCACCTGCCACCCGGATGCTTTCCTGCTGTACCAGGCCGCCGAGCGAGATGACGGCGATCTCCGTGGTGCCGCCGCCTATGTCAACGACCATGTTGCCCTGCGGGGCCTCCACATCCAGCCCGATTCCGAGGGCTGCCGCCATAGGCTCGAATATCAGGTACACATCCCTGCCCCCGGCATGCTCCGTGGAGTCGCGCACCGCCCTTATCTCCACTTCCGTGGAGCCCGACGGGATGCCGACCACGACCTTGAGGTTTGGGGTGAAGAGACTGCGGTGCTTGCTGCCCACCTGCTTGATGAACCCGCGGATCATCAGCTCCGCCGCGTGGAAGTCCGCGATGACCCCGTCCCTGAGAGGACGGATGGTGCGTATGCCCGGGTTGACTTTGCCGTCCATCAGCTTGGCCTGCTGTCCCAGTGCGATGCACTTGCCTGTATTGTTGTCGACCGCGATCATGCTCGGCTCGTCCAGTACAATCTGCCCGTTCTGGTAGATGACCGTGTTAGCCGTTCCGAGGTCTATCGCAAGTTCTTGATTCAAAAATGCCATTTTTATGCTTCGTTTGTCAAAACACAAAAATAAGAAATAAGTTCGGCATTTTTCATACTTTTGTCTTGAAAACAGATACGAAAGAGAAAAATGGACAGGCAGGTTTATGTCATACTCGTCGCAGGAGGGAGCGGGACCCGCATGGGCGGGAGCGTCCCGAAGCAGTTCCTCCGCATAGGGGGCAAGAGCGTGCTTCAGCGCACAATAGAGAGGTTCACGGACGCCGTGCCGGGGATAAAGGTCGTCGTGGTGCTTCCCGCGCAGCATTTCAGGACATGGAAGGACATCTGCCTCGAAGACTCGTTCAACTCCCCCCAGCTGCTCGTAGAAGGCGGGATTACCCGTTTCCAGTCTGTGCGCAATGCCTTGGCGAAAGTGCCGGACGGTGCCGTGGTGATGATACATGACGGTGTGCGGCCTTTTGTGAGCAAGGAACTTATAATGCGGATGCTCTCGATGATGGGGGAGAAGTGCCGCGCCCTGATTCCCGTGCTGCCGGTCACGGACACCTTGAGGTCCACCGACCCTTCTGTCCCGGCGCCCGACAGGAGCCGGACCGTGTCTGTGCAGACTCCGCAGGTCTTCCTCTCCGAGGACATAAGGAAAGCCTACCGCAGGCCATATGAGCTCGGTTTTACCGACGACGCATCAGTGGCGGAGCGGGACGGGGTGGAAGTATGTATGACTGAGGGGGAGAAGTTCAATATCAAGATCACGACTCCCGACGATCTGGTGACGGGCGGCGCTATTCTTTCGCATCAAGGGTCTTGAAGCTCGTCCCCTTGTTGTCCTTGACCCAGATCTCGCGCTCGAAAGACTGGTCGAGCGAAATCATCGTGTCCGTGGACTGGACATACGGTATCCTCTGGATGGTGTTGATGAGGATATCCAGAAGATGCTCGTTGTCAAAGCAGTAGACTTTAAGGAAAAGGGCCGCCTTGCCGGTGATGAAGTGACATTCCACGATTTCCGGCACATGCTTGAGAGCGGCGACCACGTCCGGGTACTTGTTGTCTTCCGAGAGGCAGACGCTGATGAACGCGCACACGTTGAGGCCTATGGCCCCAGGTTTGATGACCATGCGGGAACCCGAGATTATCCCGTTGCTCTCCATTTTCTTGACCCTCTGGTGAACCGCGGCCCCCGAGATGTTGCACTCGCGGGCTATTTCCAGAAAAGGCATTCTCGCATTGTTGACCAGATAGGAGAGGATCCTCCTGTCGATTTCGTCGATGTGATAGTTAGCCATATAGTTTATTTTTTGAATCGTCTTGTACGGGAGGATGATGTCGGAGAACCTTCCGCGATGATGCGCTTGCAGTCGTCTTCCGTGAGGGCGGCGGCATCCGTCCCCTTCGGAATCTTGTAGTTGCTTCCGGCGTGCTTGATGTATGGGCCGTAACGGCCGTTGAGCACGCTGATGTCGGAGTCCTTGAATTCACTGATGACCGGGCTTGCGGCCGCGGCCGCGTTGCGGATGACGGCCTCGCAATCCGCGAGGGAGACGCTCATCGGGTCTGCGCCGCGCGGCAGGGAGATGTTCTTGTCGCCGAATTTGAGATATGGCCCGAACCGGCCTTTAAGTACGGTCACGGTCTGTCCGTCCACTTCGCCCACGACACGCGGCAGCTTGAAGAGCGACAGGGCTTCCTCCAGCGTGATGTTCTCGATGAGCTGGCCCTTTGAGAGGCTTGCGCATTGCCTTCCCTCGCCCTCGCCTTTCTGTACATACGGCCCGAACTGTCCATATTTCGCTATTACCGGTTTGCCGTCCGACGGGTCTGTGCCAAGTTCCCGCTCGACGCGGCTGTACTGCCCGTCGTGCAGGGTCTCCTCGACTTTATTATGGAATCCGCCGTAGAAGCCGGCGATAACTGAATTCCAGACCAGTTTGCCCTCCGCTATCTCGTCGAAATCCTTCTCCACGTTGGCCGTGAAGTCGTAGTTCATTATATCAGGGAAGTTCTCTGTGAGCCAGTCGCTTACTATCATTCCGATTTCCTGAGGCATGAGTTTGCCCTTTTCGGCCCCGATGCTCTCTTCCCTCGCGGTCTCGGTGATTTTGCCGCCCTTGAGGCTGAGGTCGTTGACCCTGACTTTCCGGCCCTCCTTGTCGCCCTTGACTATGTATCCGCGCCCCGTGGTGAGGGTGCTGATGGTCGGGGCGTAAGTTGACGGCCTGCCGATGCCCAGCTCTTCGAGCTTCTTGACTAGGGTGGCTTCCGAGTACCTGTATGGCGGCTGGGAGAACTTGCACTCTGCCGAGATGCTCTTCATCTTGATGATGTCCCCGACATTGAGCGACGGGAGTATGGTGTTGTCTTCGTCTTCAGCCTCGTCGTCCCGGCTCTCCATGTAGAGCTTGAGGAAGCCGTCGAACAGGATCTCGGCGGCCTGCATGACGAACTGCTCGCGGCGCTTGTCGGAGTTGACTTTTATGTTGGTGTTGAGGACTTTGGCGTCTTCCATCTGAGAGGCGAGGGTGCGCTTCCAGATGAGGTTGTAGAGTTTCTTCTCCTGCAGCGTGCCCTCGATGTCCGTATTTGCAATGTATGTCGGACGTATGGCCTCGTGTGCTTCCTGGGCGCCCTTGGTGCGCGTCTTGTACTGGCGCGGATGAGAGTAGCCGGCCCCGAAAGTGTCGGTGATATAGGCCTTGGACGCGTTGAGCGCGAGGGAGGACAGGTTTGTGGAGTCGGTACGCATATAGGTTATCAGACCTTTTTCGTACAGGCTCTGGGCTATCCTCATGGTAAGGCTTACCGGGAAGCGCAGTTTGCGGGACGCTTCCTGCTGGAGAGTCGATGTGGTGAACGGTGCCGCCGGGTGACGGACAGCCTCTTTCTTGTCGATGGAGCCTACGGTGTATTCTGCCCCGAGGCTGTCCTCGAGGAAGGCCCTCGCCTCCCCGATGGAGTTGAACCGGGTGTCCAGCGTGCCCTTGACATTCACTCCTGCGGCCTCGAAGAGTCCGTCGACCTTGTAGTAGGGGGTGCTCTGGAACGCCATTATCTCTTTCTCCCTGTCGACCACGAGCCGCAGGGCTACGGACTGCACGCGTCCGGCGGAGAGGCCCCGTTGGATTTTTCTCCACAGGATGGGGGAGAGCTCGAATCCCACCAGGCGGTCAAGCACGCGGCGTGCCTGCTGCGCGTTGACGAGGTCGGTGTTGATGTCGCGGGGGTTCTTTATCGCCTTGAGTATCGCGTCCTTGGTAATCTCGTGGAAGACGATTCTCCGGGTGCGGGCCTTGTCAAGTCCGAGGGCTACGCTGAGGTGCCAGGAGATGGCTTCTCCCTCGCGGTCTTCATCGGATGCGAGCCAGACCGTCTCCGCGCCTGCCGCCGCCTTCTTCAGCTCGGCCACGACTTTCTTCTTGTCGGCAGGGATGATGTACTCCGGCGCGAAGCCGTGCTCCACGTCCACGCTCAACTTGTTGTCCTGAAGGTCGCGAATGTGCCCGAAACTGGATTTTACGATGAACCCGTCCCCCAAGAACTTCTGTATGGTCTTTGCCTTTGCCGGTGACTCGACGATGACTAAATTCCCCTCCATATCTGCTTCTTTAATAATTCAAACTGCAAAGAAAGACACAAACTCGCTAATTTTCAAAATTTAATCGCTAATTTTGCACATATTTTGCGTTGGCAGCAATGTATTACGACAAATATTTCGGGCGATGAAAGAGAATACAAGGAAGAAGATAGTCAAGTGGTTCTGGATACTTGTCACGGCGCCGTTCGCGCTTGTGCTGCTCGCTCTGCTTCTGGTGGGCGCGTTTGCCAGGATACCTTCATTCGAGGAACTTGAGCATCCGGACAACAAGCTTGCGACCCAGGTGCTCTCCGACAACGGAGAGGTGCTTGCCACATTCCATATCGAGAACAGGACTTACGTCAGCTACGACGAGCTCTCCCCGTATCTGGTCGAGGCCGCAGTCGCCACGGAGGACGCGCGCTTCTACCGCCATTCCGGGATTGACATGAAGGGCCTTGCGCGCGTCTTCTTCAAGACCATACTCATGCGGGACTCCAGCCAGGGCGGAGGAAGCACCATCACCCAGCAGCTTGCCAAGACCCTTTATCCGAGGCGGGAGGTCAACAGCCGCGTGCCGGGCTGGTCGAAGGTGATGATGGTATGGACCAAGCTCAAGGAATGGATCACCGCAGTCAAGCTTGAGAGGGACTACACCAAGGAGGAGATAGTGGACATGTACCTGAACTCCATCTTCTTCGGAAGCGGGGCCTATGGCGTCAAGGCGGCATCCGAGACATTCTTCGCCAAGGAGCCGTCCGACCTGAAGGTCGAGGAGGCGGCCCTGCTGGTAGGCATGGTCAACAAGCCGACCCGTTACAATCCTGTCCTCAATCCGGAGCGCTCCCTGGAGAGACGCAATTTCGTGATCGGGCAGATGCATAAGAACGGTTACCTCACCCGCGAGCAGTGCGACTCCATACAGCAGGTGCCCATCACCCTGAGCTATCAGGTGCAGGACCACAACTCCGGCCTGGCTCCGTACTTCAGGGACATGATCCGCCGCGACATGACGGCCAAGGCGCCGCGCCGCTCCGATTACCAGTACGCCGAGGACTTCAGCCGCGACTCCCTCCGCTGGAAGGAGGACCCGCTCTACGGGTGGCTCAACAAGAACAAGAAACCGGACGGTTCAAGATACGACCTTGACCGTGACGGACTGCGCATCTACACCACCATCAACGCCAAGATGCAGAAGTATGCCGAGGAGGCGGTCGCCGAGCATCTGGGCAAGAATCTCCAGAAGAGTTTCGACCGGGAGGTGAAGTGGAAGAAGAACAAGCCGTTCGCCAATGACGTGGACAGCAAGACGGTGCAGACCTTGATGAAGCAGGCGCGCCGCTGGAGCGACCGTTACCGCCTGCAGCACAAGGCCGGCAAGAGCGACGAGGAGATATACGCCCAGTTCAGCAAGCCGGTCAAAATGAGAGTGTTCGCCTGGAACTCCAAGGGCTACGCAGACACCACGATGACCCCGGACGACTCCATCCGCTACTACAAATCCATACTCCGCTGCGGATTCGTGGCCATGGAGCCGCAGACGGGTTATGTCAAGGCCTATGTGGGCGGCCCGAACTACCGCTATTTCAAATATGACAATGTGCGCCAGGGCAAGAGGCAGATCGGCTCCACCGTCAAACCGTTCCTCTACACCCTCGCGATGCAGGAGGGGCTGAGCCCGTGCGACAAGGTGGTCAACCAGTCGCAGACCTTCGTGCTGTTCGACGGCTCCACATGGACGCCGCGCAGTACAGACAAGGAGGAGTGGCTCGGCAAGACGGTGACCCTCAGGTGGGGACTTGCCCACAGCTCCAACAACATCTCGGCCTTCCTGATGAAGGAACTCGGGCCGGAGGCGCTTGCGAGGATGATGAGGCAGATGGGAGTGAGGAGCCATATCGACGAGGTTTACTCCCTCTGCGTCGGACCTGTCGAGGTCAGCGTGTTCGACATGGTGTCCGCCTACAACACCTTCCCGTCGCACGGGACCTATATCACCCCGCAGTATGTGACCAGGATCACGGACGGCGACGGCAGGGAACTCGGCAGCTTCACCACGCAGAAGCGGGAGGCGATTTCCGAGCAGACAGCCTATCTGATGGTGAACCTCATGAGCGGAGTCATCAATGAGGGTACCGGCTCGCGCCTGCGTTCCGTGTACGGACTCAGGGGAGAGATTGCCGGCAAGACCGGAACCACCAACGACAACTCCGACGGCTGGTTCATTGGATACACGCCTAACATCACCGCCGGCGTCTGGGTTGGAGGCGAGGACAGGCAGGTGCACTTCAATTCCCTGGCGCTCGGAAGCGGCTCCAACATGTCCCTTCCGATATGGGGCATATGGATGAAGAAATGCCTTGCCGACCCGAGCATCGGCTGGTCAATGGAGAATGACAGTTTCGTGGCTCCGTCTACGGGCATCCCGGGGCTGGACTGCGAGAAGGACGGCATTTTCCTGGGCGGCTACAATCAGGAGAACGCCGCCGGGGTAGACGAAGAGAAGCAGGAAGAAGACTATTATTTCAATTGATATGAGCAAATATAGTACTATAGCGGTCATCTATGGCTGCGATTCCTCCGAGTGGGAGGTGTCCTGCCGGAGCGGGGAGTTTGTCGCCTCGCGCATAGACGGCAATGTGTATGATGTCTATGAGATTTTCGCCCGTTTCGGCAAATGGTCTCTCGTGGCATACAAGAAGCGCAACTCGATGAGAGTCACCTTTCCCGAGGGAGCCAGGCCGGAAGTTGACAAGACGGATTTCTCCATAAGGGTTCTCGGGGAGAAGGTGAAGTTCGATTTCGCCTATCTGGTCCAGCATGGCGCCCCCGGCGAGACCGGGCAGATGCAGGGATATCTTGAGATGCTCGGAATCCCTTGCAGCACATGCGGTTCCATGGTGAGTGCCATAGCTTTCGACAAGTACGCCTGCAAGTGCTATATCAGGGAGCAGGGCGTGGTCAAGTGCGCCCCGGACGCTTTCGTCAGGGACGGGATGGATCTGGAGGCTTTCGCCTCCGGGGAGGTGTCCCGCCTGAAGTTCCCGGTCTTCGTCAAGCCGACCCAGGGAGGGTCCAGCTTCGGAGTGTCCAGAGTCACCCGAGCGGAAGATGTCGTGCCGGCCATACGCTACGCCTTCTCCGAGAACTCCTCCGTGATAGTGGAGCAGGGATTGAGCGGAAGGGAGCTCACCTGCGCGGCCTACTTTGACGGGGAGTCCGTCAAGGCTCTGCCGGTCATAGAGATAGTCACGGACAACGAGTATTTCGATTACGACGCCAAGTACAACGGGCACAGTGACGAGATCTGCCCGGCCGACCTGCCTGACTCTGTCCGGGAGGAAGTGCAGCGCACGAGCTGCGAAATCTATTCGAGACTGGGCTGCAAGGGCATCGTGAGAGTCGATTACATCTACACTGAAGACGGTCTGTACTTCTTGGAAATCAACACAATACCAGGGATGACCAGCGCCTCTCTCGTGCCTAAGATGGTGCGTGCGGCCGGGATGGACATCACCTCGTTCCTTTCCACCATAATAGAGAATTCATAGCCCCGTGCTGCTGTTTGCATTCATAAGATGCGGCACGGAGAGGCTCTCTGCCATATACCCTTCGCCGGAAGCGAAGGGTATAGTTTTGATGCTCTGCGAGGAGCGGCTCGGGGTCAAAAGCTATACGCATATAATCGAACCCGGATATGAGATCCCCGTGGGCGCGCTGCCCTCACTGGAGTCCGACATGGACAGGCTTGCCGCCGGCGAACCGGTCCAGTATGTGCTCGGTTATGCTGATTTCTGCGGCCGGCGGTTCAAGGTGAACCAGTCGGTGCTCATCCCCCGTCCGGAGACGGAGCAGCTCGTCTCGGAGGCTGTCAGCATCCTGCTCTCCGGGGAGAGGCCGTGCCGTGTCCTTGATCTGTGCACCGGTTCAGGCTGCATCGCCTGGTCGGTGTTCTTGGAGGTGCCGGGGACGGAAGTGGTGGCGGTGGACATCTCGGACGCGGCCCTTGAGGTGGCCCGCAGTCAGTTTGGCGGCCCTTCTCCACGCTTTGTCAAGGCTGATGTCCTTTCGGGGCCGGATGGGTTCGACGAAGGGCTCTTCGACTTGGTGCTGTGCAATCCGCCCTATGTGATGGAGTCGGAGAAGGCGGCGATGCGCACCAATGTGCTGAACTATGAGCCGGGGCTCGCGCTCTTCGTCCCCGATGCTGATCCGCTTGTGTTCTACCGTGCCGTCGCGCAGTGGGCGGGGCGTTTCCTGCGCCGGGGAGGGACCGGGCTTGTGGAGATCAACGAGTCGCTCGGGCCTCAGACTGAGGCGGTATTCAAAGATGCCGGCTATAAAGAAACGCAGATTGTGCGCGATTTTTTCTCGAAATATCGCTTTGTGAAGTTCTCTGCCTGATGCGTCTGCACCGCCCGGACGCGGCTGCGCGGCGGGTTTTCCGGCTTCTTGCAACTTAATCGATTAATCTGCAGGACAATCGGATAAATCTCCGGAACTTTGCGGCATGAAAAACTTTGCCTTATTGCTTTTGCCGGCCATCGCGCTGGCGGCGGTTTCCTGCGATAGCGGAAGCCGCGATGTCGTTGTCCCTCCCGCACAGGCGGCGCTTACCCTTTCGGACATGGCGAGGATAATCTCGGAACTCCCCATGGACCGGGAACACCTTGCCGAGGTACATGATGCCGTAAGCTCTTCTTCCGGCAACGGATACGACGAGGAATACATGATGTCGGACCTGCTGGAAAGTCCCGGCTCCGGGGTCGGGGATGACAGGCGCGGCACCAGGTCGTCTTCGTACGGCCGGCCTCTGCGCGACCTGCTGACCGACTATCTCTCCACCAGGATGTCCACCAAGTCCGGGGCCGCCGATGTCCAGGAGTATCTGGACGGCCTTTCGGCCTCTGACATCCAGATATACTGGCCGTATTCGGAGGACTGGGACGGGGAGAGTTTTCCGATTGTCACCTTCGACCCGGGACTCGGGGCGGAGAGCAACTATGGATATGAACTTCACCGCAACGGAGACAGGCTTGAAGTGGCCGGGACGGTGATCGTGACCGAAGAGATCGCGAAAGAACGCCCGGTCTGGGTCATCAACCGCAATTCAGACTCGGCTTTCACTCCACTGGAACTCTTCGAGCCGTCTGAGGAAGAGGCCGCAGCGTCCTCCGGAGATGAGGCCTCCAAGGGTCGTGTCCTGCTGCTGCGCTCGTTCAAGGCCCTCAAGAACTTCGATTCATGGTTCGGCGGCGCGTCCGAATTCTTCATCAAATGCGGGGCTGTCAACGGCTTCCGCGCGTCCACCGACGAAGAGCTCAAGCTCTATACCCCTTCCGTCACGGACTTCCTGCTGGTGGTCAAGCGCAGTCAGGTGGGCTACACCATCCCGCTCAACACCGTGCTCCTCACGGACTTCACCCCGCAGATGGAGAAGATAGCCCTCGCGATAATGGAGGACGACGGAGGCGAGTCGAAGTCATGGAAGTGCGAGGCCGTGGTCAAGTACAAGTCCCGCTCGTACGGATTCACCGTCGACATCCCATATAGGGACAAGGATGACATAGTGTGGCGTGGCCAGCTCTCCTCGGAGTATCTGAGCTCGGGCCGTTTTGTCAAAGACAGGTTCGGCGAGACGGAACTCACTTTCGAACTTCGCTGACCGTCATCTCGCAGGCGGCGCAGTCGAAGCCGAGAGAGAATACCCTCCCGTTGTTGGAGAGGAAAAGCGGTCCGCAATTCGCGGCGCCCTGATGCTTCGGGCACAGTCCGAGCTCATACCGTATGCAGTATCGGCTTCGCATCAGTTCTCCTTCGGCGGCTGTGGCCGGCTCTGGAGAGAATCCGTTCCTCTCGCGATTGTCCAGCGGCCTTGCCTTGACGGGGATGTCGTCAAGGTCTGAGGCGGAGAGCCGGCGCATCGAGTTGATGACTGAGGCGCTGAGCAGAGGGACGGAGCCGCCCTCCGTGTCAATCTCCCCGACGCGGAACGAATACACGCCGCTGTGCTTGGAGAGCTGGTCGCGGAGCATCGCGAGAGCCCGTTCCTTGTTGTCTGCGGCCTCCACATCGGCGCTGAACCGGGATTCGAGCGTCCTTCCGTCTTCCGTGAGGGCGTGGATGTCGATCACATAATCTCCGTGGATTTTCAGGTCCAGCCGTACGTCTATCTCTCTGCGGCACGGCCTGGTTTCGATTTCCTTCTCGAAGCCGGCACTCAGATTGCGGTAGAGGGTGTCCCCTTCTTTCAGGGCCGGTATGTCCTTGCAGCGTATGCGCAACCCTTCGCAGACATCTCCCCTGAATCCGGTGACGCCGTTTTTGGTGACGAATGCGAACCCGTCTCCGTTCCCGAGCACCAGGCCTTTGACGGACGAGGAGAGGGTGATTTCCATCGTGTGGTCTTTCCGCCTGCTTATGCGGCCGACCGTCCCGATTCTTTCTCCCATCGATTTCGGGGCGTCCATCGACGACCACTTCCCGCGCTTGCCGTCGAGAAACAGCTGCGTGTAGCCTCTGTTGAATGTCCTTGCGCTGTCCGGACGGAATCCTCCCCTCACCTTTCCGAACGAGGCCCGGCAGTAGAGGTCAGGATGCTTGTCGACCAGGGCGTTCAGCGCGAGGTCATATTCCCTGACGACATTCTTGACATAAGAGGCGTTCTTGAGGCGGCCTTCGATTTTGAACGAGCACACGCCGGCTTCCGCCAGCTCTTCAAGCCTGTCTTTCAGATTGTAATCTTTGAGTGAGAGCAGGGCCTTGTTGTGCACGAGGACTTTTCCATCTCCGTCGATGAGGTCATACAGGGAGCGGCAGGCTTGTATGCACTCGCCTTTGTCCGCACTCCTGCCGTCGATCTCCTCGGACAGGCGGCAGATGCCGCTGTAGCAGACGCATAGCGCCCCATGCACGAAGAACTCCACTTCGCAGCTTACGGCAGCGCAGATTCTGCGGATCTGCTCAAGAGACAGCTCCCGTTCAAGGATGATTCTTGAGCATCCGGCCTTCTCGAAGAGCCTTGCCCTCTCTTCGTCTCGGATGGCGCACTGCGTAGACGCGTGCAGAGGCACGGTGATGTCTTCCCATCCGCAGATCCTTGTGTCCCTTATGATGAACGCGTCCGCCCCCGCGTCCTGCGCGAGGCGCATCTGTGAGTGTGCCGATTCCAGCTCGCTGTCGGATATCGTGGTGTTGAATGTGACGAACACCCTGGCCCCGAACCGGTGCGCGTAGTCGCACAGCCCGGCGATGTCTTCAACGCTGTTGCCCGCGGCTTTCCTCGCTCCGAAGTCCGGGCCACCAATATATACGGCATCGGCACCGCAGTCGATGGCCGCGATGCCGATTTCTTTGTCCCTTGCGGGCGCGAGGAGCTCAAGACTCCGCATTGCTACTTGAGAGCGTCAAGCATCTTCTTGGCCTCGGCGCCGTACTGAGGATCGCTGACGGCCTTGGCGTAGAACTCCTTCGCCTTGGCGTTGTTCTTGGCTCCCTGATAGAGGGTGCCGACGATGTATGCGATCTGGGTTGCATTCTTTGCGTTAGGGGCGAGCTCAAGATACTTCTCGAAGTACTTGATGGCGTCGTTGTTCTTGCCGGCGAGCTGTGAAGCCTGTCCTGCGATCTGGAACGCCTGCGCGCTTGGCACATACTCGCTGCTCTTCACGGCTGCGGTGACTGCGTCAGCATATTTCTTGGCCTTGAGGGCCGCAACGGCCTCCTTGAGGGAGATGTTGCCGAGCTGCTTGTAGGCCGCCTTCTCCTGGCCGTTGGCTGCGGCCTGCTCAAGGGCTGCCTTTGCCTCTTCAGCCTTGCCTGCGGCGTTGAGGGCCATTCCCATGCGGAGGGCTGCCGTGCCGTTGGCCGGGTCAGCGTCCACCACTTCCTTGTATGCGGCGGCCGCCTCTTCGTATTTCTTCGAGTTCAGGAGGGCACCGCCCTTCTGCATCACTATCTGAGGGATAAGTGTCTTGGCCTGCTCTGCGACATCTTCGCTGCCGTATTTCTGAGCCATCTCCACGGCGGTCTTCAGACCGGCCACGGCTCCGTCATAATCTGCTGCTTTCGCAAGGTCCTTGGCTATTGACAGGTAGAGATCAGGGATGACGCCCTTGCAGTTGTCCGCGATCTCCTTGCCTTCCTCTCCAAGCGCCGTGGCCTGTGCGTAGGCCTCCTCGAACGCCTTGAGGGCGATGGTCTTGTCTCCGGATGAGAGGGCTGATGCGCCCGTGTTGTACAATTCTGTGATCTGCGCAAGATCCTGAGCGTTCATCGAAGCGAGCGCCAGGGTCGCTAAAACGATCGATGCGAAAATCTTTTTCATAACTGTTATCGTGACGTTAATTGTTTTCCGAAAGCACAAATATAATAAAAATGTCCTATTTTTGTAATGATAAGCTTATTATTATGAGAAGGCATTTCATGTTCTGCCTTGTCCTGCTCATGCTATCAACAATGATGCACGGACAGGCGCTTTCGTCCCTTGGCGTCCCTAAAGAGATAACTGTCGGGAGACTTCCCGACGGGATAGACTTCTATCTGGTGTCCAACGCGGCGCAGAAGGGATTTGCGGATTTCGCCCTCGTGAGGAAGTCCGCATACGATGAAGTCAGGGACCGTGCGGCCCTTGATTCGCTGCCGCATTTCGGCTCACGCAAACCATATCTTTTCCTTTCAGGCAATGGCGCAGGTTATTCCGCGTCAGGATATATCTCGTCCCGCCAGGACGCCACGCTCTTCTCTTTCCCGGACATTCCGGTCTATGACCAGAGCGTCGCCGACTCCACCATATTGATGATGATGGACATAGTCGCCGGGTCGCGCTCCCCGCAGGCCATCATAGTCAGCGGTGACATAAAGCCAGACAAAATCAAGGAGAGGCTCAACCTTCTGTCCATGACGGTTCCGAGACTCTATCCCGACGACGGGGGAAGTTCGTATGTCTGGGCCCCGCGAGACTCGCTTGTGCTCCTGACGAGCGTCAACAACACCTCTGACGTGGCCTCTATCCACGCCATCTACAGCGCCGCCCGCCTGCCACGCGAGAGGATGAACACCATCCAGCCGCTTGTAGGGAAGGCCTACGCCGACATTCTCGGCCATATAGTCAGCCGCCGGGTGGAGAGGGACTTCCGCAGCAGGGGGATTCCTCTGGCGGCGGTGGATTTCCGCTATGTGGACAGTGCCAGCGGGTCGGGAGACGAGCGCTATGTCTTCTCTGTGTTCACTTCCTCTTCCTGTCTTGACAAGGCGGCGGGACGCTTCTCCGCCGTGCTTTCCTCCATAGACAAGTGGGGCGTCAGCTCCGCGGAATACCAGGACGCGAAGTCCACCCTGATTTCGGAGTCCAAGAGGGAGGCTGGAGGAAGAGTGACCGGCAACAGGGAATATGTGGCCAGGTGCACTTCGGCCTATCTTTATGGGGCCGGGCTTGAGCGTTCCGCTGCTGCCGGCAGCGTGCTTGCTGCACGCAGCCTGCCTGCGGAGACGGACCTGGAGCTTTTCAACACCTACGCCGGGGCGCTCCTGGATTCGGCCGGCAACCTGACCTTGCGTTTCGACACGCCTGCCGACGGAGCGGACAAGGATGTCCTGCGTGGCGGTTTCAATGCCGCATGGCGCGAGGCGGCCCCGGACGAGGTCGCCTACAAGGAGGATTTCGGCGATACGCTCAGCCTCTTTGTCCCCAAGGGTAAAGTCAAGCTTCGCAATGACACTGTAGAGCCTGTGTCCGGAGGGCGGATGTGGACATTCTCCAACGGCATCAAGGTTCTCTACAAGAAGACTGATATAAAGGGCGAGTTCCAGTACACCCTTATGCTGCGAGGCGGAGTGGCCTCCGTGCCGTCTCTTGGGAACGGTGAGGGGGCGTTTGTCGGGGACATGCTCGGGCTCAGCGGGGTTGCCGGGCTCAGCGGGCCGGATTTCCTCGCCATGCTTGAGGCCAACGGCATCACCATGCACAGCCACGCCGGCATCTCGGACCTGCGCATAGGCGGCATCGCGCCGAAATCCAAACTCCAGCTGCTTCTGCGCTCGCTTCTGTCCATAGCGGACAGGCGTGTCCCGGACCATTCCGAATTTGAATACTACAAGGCGTCTGAGGGGCTGCGCATCGACATGGGTGCTCTCTCTCCAAGAGATGTCAATTCGTTGATGGACAGTATCATGCGTCCGGGCTACTATTACACGGAGCGTAAGTTTCTCTCTAATCTCGGCGATGACCTCCCGGAGCGTGCCGAACAATACTTCGAGGCTCAGTTCTCCAAGGTCAACGACGGCCTGCTCGTGCTGACCGGCGACCTTGACGAGGAGCGTCTCAAGAAGGAGCTTTGTCTTGCGCTTGGCGGCTTCCGCACGCAGAAGCGCTTCGCGCAGCGCCCGCACATCTCAGGCCGGCTCGCTTCTGGCGCCGTGACTTATATCGTGGAGTCCGGTGCCGGCCTGGTGGGCGGCGGCGAGATAGGCGTCAACATAGGAATGTCCGCCGACATTCCGTACAACATAGAGAATTATATGGCGTTCAAGATGGCGGAGGCTGTCATACACAAGGAGATTACCAAGGCTCTGGCGCCGCTCGGGGCTTATCTGGAGATAAGCGACCGTCTGGAAGTGTTCCCTGTGGAGAGGTTGTCGCTGTACATAAACTGCCGCCCTTGCCGCGGCGACGGGCTTCCTCTGTCGTTGGAGGCCGCTGACCCGCTCAAGATTCTGGAGGCCATAAGGCCGGTGCTCTCGTCCATATCGGACGTCAAGATCCGTCCGGGCGAGCTCAAGGCTTATAAGGAAGTGATACTCAATTCGTACAAGGCTGACCTTCAGGATATGGAGAAACTCGTGGACAAAGTGCTTGTCCGTTATAGCGAGGGCAAGGACCTTGTGACAGGATACAAGGCTGCCGTGGACGGCGTGACCGCGGACAGCGTGAAGAAAATTCTTTCTCTGCTTCGCGACGGCGCGGAAGTGGAATATGTGATCATCTGATGGGAAAAGGGAAATTCGGCACGATAGTGCAGATAGGTGACATTCTCGTGTCCGAGGATGTCGTGACGGAGTATTTCGCCTGCGATTACGGCAAGTGCCGAGGTGCCTGCTGCATCATAGGCGACAGCGGGGCTCCGATGGAGGAAGACGAGACGGACCTCGTGGAGAGGGAATACCCGGAGTTCAAGGACCTGATGCGCCCCCAAGGCAGGGAGGCTGCCGAGAAGAAGGGCTTCTTCGAGATAGACCGCGACGGGGACATAGTCACCCCGCTTGTGGAGGGGTCATGCGAGTGCGCATACTGTCACTTCGGCCCGGACGGGGAGTGCCTTTGCGCGATAGAGATGCGCGGCCTGAAGAAGCCTGTCTCCTGCTCCCTCTACCCCATAAGGGTGACGCGCCTTACCGGCGGCGGACTCGCCCTCAACCTGCATCGTTGGGAAATCTGTGCCGACGCCTTCGAGAAGGGGCGCCGGGAGCATATAAGGGTCTATGAGTTCTTGCGGAAACCTCTGACGGAGCGTTTCGGAGAGGAGTTCTACGAGGCGCTGTCCGCCGCGGCTAAGCATCTTCGCGGTTAGCCGACTCCACTCCGGAGGCTATCCTCACCGTGTCCCTGTTGAGGCCCTCCAGTTCGAGCCCGGCTGCGACATGGCGCACCGTGATGCGGTCCTCGAACATCTTGACGAGCCTCGCGAAAGGTGCTCTCTTGATATAGCAGCGGCTCTCCCCGTCCTGTTTCTCCAGCTTGTACCCGAGTCTTTCCATGACATCACCGAGGGCGGCGTCGGCCTCTTCCGGCGTACCGTAGAAACGGGCGGTGCGCGTGGAGAATCCGAAGCGTGGGTAGATGGCCGCGAACACAGCCATCATGAGGGCTATCTGCCAGAGGGAGTCGTAGCCGTTGACGAATATCTTGGAGAGGTCGCCTTCCACGAAGCCGGCCAGCACCAGAACCACGATAATCAGGGTCAATATGACGATAAGGTACACGAAGTACTTCAGCGAGCGCACAATGTATTTCATGTTGACAAAAGTAGCATAATATTTGCTATTTTTGTCCGATGTAATTTAAAAATGACAGATTATGGAAAGAGAAGATCCACTTGAGAGACTTGAACGCAAGGAAAACGAGAAGAAGGCTAATGGTGGTCTCAAGACCGTGATGATCGCCATGGTCGCAGTAGCCGCAGTGCTCGCAGTCGCTCTTGTCTATGTTTTGACTTCGAAGAACAAGCTGGTGGGACAGCTCAACGATGAGAAAAAGGACCTCACTGAGCAGATCCAGATGCTCCAGAACGATTACGAGGGCCTTTCCTCCGACTATGACAGTATCAACGCCCAGCTGGATTCTTCCAGGGAAGAGATAGCCCAGCTCGTGGAGAGGGTCAAGAAGACCGAAGCCACGAACCGTGCCAAGATCCGTCAGTATCAGAAGGAACTCGGCACGCTGCGTACCATAATGAAGAGTTACATCGTCCAGATAGACTCTCTCAACACCCTCAACCACAAGCTTACGGCAGAAGCGGCCAGCGCCCGCAAAGAAGCGGCCGCAAGCAAGAGGCTCAACGCCGAACTCTCCCAGCAGGTGGAGGACCTGACCGGACGCGTGACTGCCGGTGCGGTGCTCAAGGCGAGGGGAGTGAGACTTGAGGCATACAACAACAACGACAAACTCACCGACCGCAGCGGCAAGGTGTCAAGGCTTCTTGTCACCCTGAGCCTTCTGGAGAACGAACTTACACCTAAGGGTCCGGTGCGCGTCTATGTGAGAGTGACCGGCCCTGACGGGAACTTGCTTACAGACGGCAGAAACACCTCTTTCACCGTCGGCGAGGAGACTCTCCAGGCCACGGCTTCAAGGGAGGTGGACTACCAGGGCGCCGAGGTGGAGATGGGCATATATGTCAACAACATCCCGTCTTTCCGCAAGGGCGTCTACTCCGTGACGGCCTACACCAACCAGGGCCAGATCGGTTCGGCTGAACTCCTGCTCAGGTAGCGGATGGTCTATATCCATGTCCCGTTCTGCCGCAGCTTCTGCATCTACTGCGATTTCTATTCGGAGACCGCGTGTGGGAGACGGGGAGACGCGCAGATCGGGAGATACTCATCCGAACTCCTTTCGGAGATAGAGCGCAGGCGCCAGGAGATTCTGGACACTGTCGGCCTCAACACGCTGTATATAGGAGGTGGCACCCCGTCGGTGCTGCCTCTTTCTGTGTTGGAGCGGACTGTCTCTGCGCTAGGGTGCGGCCCATTCGAGGAATTCACCATCGAGGTCAATCCGGAGGACATTGTCGAGCGGGGACCGGAGTATGTGCATTCACTGCTCGCGCTCGGAGTGAACCGGGTCAGCATGGGCGTCCAGTCGCTGGATGACGGCATATTGCGGTGGATGCGGCGCCGCCATGACGCGTCCGGGGCGCGCCGGGCATTCGGCATCCTTAGGGATTCGGGGGTTGACAATATAAGCGTGGATCTGATTTTCGGTTTTCCTGCATTGTCGGAGTCCATACTTGACTCGACTCTGGACGAGATCATCTCCTGGTGCCCGGACCATATTTCCGCCTATCAGCTGAGCATCGAAGAGGGGAGCGCGCTTGCGGCCCAGGTCAGAGACGGGAGGTTTGAGGAAGCTTCAGAATCGTTGTGCTCCGGCCAGTATTCGTGGATCTGCCGCCGCCTGTCGGCTGCCGGCTATGAACACTATGAGGTTTCCAACTGGGCGCTTCCCGGCCACCGCGCCCTGCACAATTCCGCATATTGGACCCGCATGCCTTATGTCGGGCTGGGGCCGGGGGCGCACTCTTTCGACGGCAAGTGCCGCAGGGCAAACAGCCAGACCCTTTCGGGATGGACGGCTTCGGTTGAGACTTTGTCCGGGCAGGAAGAGCGGGAAGAGCGGATCATGCTCGGCCTGCGCACTTCGGACGGTGTCCCGGAGTCGCTTTGTGATGCCGTGGTGGCATCCCGCCTTGTCAGCGAAGGCGCCCTGGTGCGCATCCTTGATGCTTCCTCGCAGCCACGTCTCCGCATCCCCGAAGAGAAGTTCTTTGTCTCTGACAGCATCATCGAAGAACTCATCTGACCGCACTTGCCACCATGTAATCAGTAACTTTGCCGGTGAGCCGAAATAGCTTTGCGAAAAACAGGGAAAAGGATGTTGCAGATAACACTTTTGCAAAAAAGCGATATATTTGCGGAGTATAATGCCGTCCGCGCCTTATGATGCACTCTATGCCAGACATATATTCAGACGCCTGTCTGGTCGTCATCGTGACAGGTCTGATCTGCGCTACGATACGGCTGTGCCACATGTGCCGGCCGTTCGACAAGGAGAAAGACTACTTCTATCCTGCCCGCATCCAGGTCAGCGCGGCCTATGCGTCCATCGCCCTGCTGATGATTCCATACTGGCTTGATCCGATGAACGATGCGGTCATGCTTGCAGTGCGGATTGCCGGCATAGTGTTCTACCCCATCTGCTTCTCGCTTCTCTTCGACAGATACTTCGAGGGCCGGAGGCGCCACGCGCCGCTCTATCTCGCCGCACTTTCCCTGGCTTTCACCGCCCTGCTCGCGTTCATCGTACTCGCAGTGTGCCTGCCGGAGAAGACCTTCGCCGCCGGGCGGGCACTGATGACCGCCGGAGGAGTCCTGAGCATCGCATTTTCGGTCAAACTCGTCAGGCAGCTGGGTCAGATACGCCGCCGGATAAACAACTTCCATCAGCAGAACTTCTCCAACGAAGACGACTTCCCGTACAGATTCGCCGAAAAGGTGATATTCCTTCCGGTGATATGGATCGTCCTTGAGTGGGTCATATTCATAAGCGGCAGCCGGGACATCAAGGCGATCCTCGACCTCCTGTTCTCCGTCGCCATGGTTGCGTCCCTCTGCACCGTTCTCCATCCGCAGAAGCCGCTCCGCACCGCACCGGCGGAGAGAGAAGCGGACCTGCACCAAAGAGAAGACCTGCCGGAGCTGGCGCGGCCTGTCGAAGAGTTCGCTGAAAACATCGAAGACGAGGAGACGAAGAAGCGGGTCCTTGAGATTATCGGCAGGAGATTCAGAGAGCCGCACCTCCAGAAGAAGGACGTGCTCGCCGAGATAGAAAGAGGCAAGGTCCATCAGGCGAACCTCTTCATAAGAAGCGTCGGATACTACAACCTGATAAACATGTTCCGTCTGGAATACGCCAGACAATACGCTGCTGCGAACCCCAACTTCAAGCAGGCGGTCATCGCCCAGGCCTCCGGATTCTCCTCCGGCTCAAGTTTCAGCAAGGCCAAGAAAAGCGTGACAGATATCGATCCGGAACTGGTCCGCGAGGTCCATATCTGACCTCCGTCGCAAGCGACTCGTTTCCTCTGAAGGAAAACTTTCCTTTAAAAGCAAAATACACCGCGATTTCTCCTTAAAAGAAACCGCGCCGCCGGACTTCATCTCTCCAAAGGAAAAAGCCGGAAACGGCAATCGGGGTTTTGTCGTCGCGCTTGGCTATTTTTGTGTCCCAAAATTCACGTGATGCACATAATAAAGTCATTTTCGGCAATAGTTTCTTTAAGCCTCGCCTTGGCACAGAGCCTTTCAGTTCAAGCCGCACCACAGGAAGACACAGGACAGAACATCGACCGGAAGCACGGATTTCAGCCATTCTACATCGGAGCGACGGCCGGTGTCCCGTCGGGTTTCAGCACATTCAGCAGTTTCGCGCAGGACGGTTTCCACGCAGGATTTGCGGGAGATGTTTTCGCGGGATACCGCTTCAACGGCATCCTCTCCGCGGAAGTGGACCTCGGATGGGGTCTCGCCAATATGGGAGCACGCTCCTGCTGCTCCGACAGCTACTGGGTCGGAGACGACTGGAACACATACTACGGCTCCGTCCTCGGAATGAGCGGATGGCACAGGGACGATGTCCGCACGGCAGTGTCCACCCAGAGATACGGCGCACGTCTGAATGTCGACCTTCTCGGATTCTTCGCCGGCACGAAGGACAGCGGATGGCACCTTGAACTCGCGCCGCAGACCTTCCTCTACGGGACAAAGTCTCGGCTGATTCCAGCGACAGGCGGCGGGACACTGCTCTCCGGCCCTGCGCGGTGGCACTTCGGATACGGTGCCGCACTTCAGGCAGGATATGAGATCGCCCGGAACCTCAGAGCAGGTCTTGCCTGCGGGCTGACATTCCTCACCGGGCAGAACATCGACGGACTCGGCGGACGTGGAATCCACGGCGTCAATGCCGTTCTGGACGCAGCGGTGCGCATAAGCTGGGATTTCCCTGTCGCCCGCAGGTCAGGCGCTTCCGCAGGCGCAGGTCGTCCGGAAAGCAGCCGGGCAGACGCATCGACCATGAAGCCGACGACAGAGCCGGCATCAAGCGGGAAGACGGCGGAAGACAAACCGGAGACGGCAGCCGAAACTCAGAGGCAGATCTCCAGCAACGCCGAACAGACCGCAGATAGCAGGCCTGAAGCAGAGAGCAGCGTGAAGTCACTGCCGGAACCGTCAGAAGTTCAGGCAATCCCTGCTGAAGAAAAACTTGCCGGGCCTGTCGACATCTACTTCGACAAGAGCAGTTGGACCATCGGAGCGCAGCAGACCGGCAAGCTCAAGGAGGCAGCCGCCTACCTTGCCGCCCATCCGGAGGTTGGCGCAGAAGTAATCGGCTGGTGTGACAAGTACGGCACGGACGAAGTCAACGCGACCATCTCCGAGTTCCGTGCCCGTGTGGTGAAGAAGTGGCTCGTGAAAGCCGGAATCGATGCTGCAAGGATCACTGCGGGCGGCAACGGAGTCGACACTGCAGAGAAAGACCGCAGCATCGCCAGACGCGCAAGCATCATATTCAAGATTTCAGAACAATAGCGACACATGAAGAGAACAGCACATATAACCACGATACTTCTCTCCACCGCGGTGGCTCTCGGGCTTTGCGGAGGCTGCAGGGTGAACGTGCACCTGGAAGACTACGGACTGTCCGTCGCGTCCGTCCATGAAGACGAGTCGGACAGCGGCACGGCGGTGGAAGACGTCAAGGTCTTCGTATTCAGCAAGGTCGGCGGCGCTCTCGTGGCAAAGGCACGCTGGGAGGAGACGCGCGGGCTGGCCGACACCCTTTTCCGGCTGGCCCCGGGAGGATACACCGTTCTGGCGGCATCCAACCTTGTAAGCCCGTTCTCGGCAGAGTCGGCATCGAACTCCTCCGAAGTGGAGTTCACCGTCTCGGAAGCCCCGGAGCGCAACGCTCTCTTCGGTGCAGCCGACGTGACGGTCGAGGACGTATCTGCGATTATCACGGTGGAAGTGTCTTTCAGAAGGCTGCTTCCGGAGCTTGAGATGGAGTTCGACGGGTTTCCTGACGGAGTGACAGTCAGCACGACCTCCCTCAACGGGGCAGACGCCATAAAGACTGCGCAGAAAGGCTCCGACGGCAAGTTTGGACTTCCCTCCCGGCAGACAGAGGAGCTGCTGCTCGGCGAGGTGGCGCTCTCCTCACAGATGGCAGGAAACCCCGTCTTCCGCCTCATGCCCACCGCCGGCGGGCAGACCGCATCGCTTTTCCGCATGAAGCTCACCTATCCAGACGGACGTTCCACGGAGTGCGGGATTGAAGCCCCTGTGATGAACATCGCGGGAAGATACCTCATGCGCCTGAACTACAAGGACATGAAATCCGAGATCCGCCTCTCTCCGTTCGAAATCAACGGATGGACGCAGGGGTGGATATACTCAGGAATCATAAGTGACCCAGACTGACAAAATAAAGCTACAACAATATCATGAAAAGAACCATTATCATTACAGCTGCCGCAGCCGCACTGATGCTCGGCGCATGTACAAAGACCGGCAAAGTCGAGACCCCTGAATTCATCACCGTTTCCTCCGGAATCGGCACCATGAGCAAGGTGACCACCGCTGCCGACGGAAGCCAAAGTTTCTCTGAGGGGGACAAGATCAGCATATACGCCCGGACAGGCGCTCCTGCCCCGGTTCCGGCGGCCGATGCAAGAGTGGTAGACAACTCTATCAACACGCTCGGAAAGGACGGCAAATGGACTGCCGCACCTCAGATGCTCTGGAAGAACTTGACCGAGAACCACTATTTCATCGGCATCTACCCTGCCAATGCTCAGAGCGTCGCGGACTTCGCCAAGCTCAGCCACAAGGTTGACGTGGCAGACCAGACCGGAAGCGACATCCTCATCGCCAACGAACTTTCAGGCAAAATTGCGCAGAGCAACCCTGTGCCGCTCACCTTCGACCACATGATGGCAAAAGTCTCCATCGAACTCACCTACCGCAACCAGTGGGCGGACGAATACGAGGACGGCATTCCTGCAGTGGAGGAAGTCTACATCGCGAACGTGGCATCCGATGCTACCATCGACTGCCTCAACAAGGCCGTGACTGCCGGGACAGACAAAGCCAAATTTGCCTTACCTCAGATTGAGGAGAACAAGAAATACGTTTCCGTCATCGTGCCTCAGACCGGTGTCAAGTCAGTGACCGTCAAGATCAATGGCCGGAACTACACCTACACCCACCGCGAAGACTTCAAGTTCGAGAGCGGCAAGATAACCACCATCAAGCTCATCGTGGGCCGCAACCAGATTGACCTCGGAGATGTGCAGATCAACGGCTGGACATCAGGCGAGACCATCGAGGGCGGCGAAGCGCTCGATTAAGCGAATCTCAATCAGAAAAGAATCATGAAGTCAAGAACATTGGCATTGTCTGTCGCAGCCGTGGCGCTGGCCGCAGTCTCCTGCAGCAAAAGCCCTTCCGGGCTCAGGACTCCGGAGGACCTGCATCAGATCAGAGTCAGCCCGACGGTCGTCGCAGAAACCAAAGGTGAATACACGCTGGCCACGATGGAATCGTTCGACCTTCTCATCGACAATCCGCGCAACTCCAGGTATTCCTACACCAACACCCGCTTCACCAAGGACGAGTCCGGCAAGTGGGTGTCCGCCACACAGATGCTGTGGGAAAAGCCTGTCGGCGAGAAGCAGGCCGTCTCCCTGCTCGCCATCTCCCCAGCCCTCCCGACAGGTGGCCATGCCATAGGCGATGACCCCATAATGGAAATCGAGATAGAGCCGACGCAGTCCGCCGACAGCCGCGCGTCCGACTATCTGTACTGCTCCATCGGTGACACTGACTGGGGAAGCGACTCCCAGCAGAGGTCAACCCGCTTCAACTCCGTTGGAGAACTCCGTCTCAACTTCATGCACGCTGTCAGCAAGCTGAGAATCGAGGTGATGTTCGGGACGGACCTGAACTTCGATGGTCCAATGACCGAAAATCCTGTCACGAATCTCAAGGTTGGCGGCACCAAGCTGAAAGGAAACTACAAGAAGGACCCTGCCGGAGGCGGATACATAGTGGAAACGGTGGCAAGTTCCACCGGAGAGACCTCTCCGTTCCTGGTGGAGTGGCAGCCTGCGGCCGACAGGAACGACAGAAGCAGAGCCGTCTACGAATGCATGATCATCCCGCAGAACTTCGTCAAGCTGAATCTCTCGTTTGAGATGGGCGGAATGCCGTACACCTGGGAATCCACCGCAAGCAACCTTGAGTTCCACACCGGCAAACGGCACACTCTGCCGATAAGCATCGGCAAGGATGGAGTCATCGTGGGCAAGATCACCACAACTCCGTGGGATGACGGCGGAGAGAAAGACATCGAAACGAATTAACCCGACATGAATAGATTGACAGACACAATAACATCCATCACGCTGGTTGCCGCCATCTCCCTGCTGGCAGGATGCGGCAAGGACGCTGCCCCTGTGACCGGATTCCCGGAAGACGGCGCAGTCAGAATCAGCACGGACAGCCCCGCCACCAAAGACGGCGGAAGCACCTATGAGGGCTCGTCCTTAGGACTCTTCATAGACTACGGCAGCGCCGCTCCGGCCCGCTACACCATGTCCAACATCAGATGGACCCACAACGGCGCCGACTGGTCGCCCGAGACCCAGATGCTCTGGGTGGATGCCACCACAGGCGCAGGGCTGTATGCATACGCGCCGTATGTCGCCGGACAGGACGACCGCAGCAGCATCAGCTTCGCAATCCCGCAGGACCAGAGGGGCGGCACTATGGAAGCCGACCTGGTCTCATGGGCCAACGGCAGTTTCGTCCCGAACAGCAGCAACCCCGCATTCGTCGGCGAGAAAGTCCAGATCGACTTCTCCCACAGGCTTGTGAAGCTCACGCTCAGTCTGACGAAGGGCACGGAGCTGACGCCGGACATCACGGTGAGCGAAGTGAAGCTGAAGGGCACTTCGGCCGAAGTCAAGTTCTCCGCCGTGACCGGTGAAGTCAGCAGTCCGGAAGGTTCCGCAGACATCCTCATGCACGCCAGCGGCGCACTCGAGTACGAGGCCGTGTTCTACCCTGGCGCGGGGCAGCAGGCTGGAGCGAAGATGCTTGCCGTGACCATGTCCAACGGAGCCATCTTCGAGTATACCGTCCCGGCCTCCGGGCTTGTGAGCGGTGGTCTTCTTGCCGGGAGCGCATACAAGATGAAGCTGCGCATCGGCAAGGACCGCATCGAAATCGATGACGATTACCTTAGTATTTGTGACTGGTTCTCCGGCCAGTTCTCCGGCGGGGAGCCTGCTCCGGTCGGCTTTGCCGGTGGCTTGGGCACCGCCGGCGAGCCGTACCTCATCGAGACGGAGGACCAGCTGCGGTACTTTGCGGATCTGGTCAACGGCGGCAACAGTTTCCACGGCAAATACATCAAGGTAGACAAACCTATCTCCATGGGCCGTGAGTTTACCCCGATAGGTGAGAAGGAGACCTGTCCTTTTGAAGGCCATTTCATCGGAAACATTATCTCAGACTTACGACTGAAGGACGGGGTAGAGAGGCGCAGCGGGCTTTTCGGTTTTGTCAAAGGCCGTGGGGAGTCTGACATGGCGAGCGTGGAGAATGTTATTTTAGAAGGTCCCAAGCCATTCTCGTCCCAGAGCACTTTCGCAGGATTCCTGTGCGGAATCGCGAGATACGCATCTTTCAAAGGGTGCGAAATCCTCTATGGTGCTTCATTGTTATGCGGAGAAGGCAATACAGCTGGCGGCATGGTCGGACTGCTGAAAAACTCGACGATGGAGAGTTGCAGTATCCCACACGGCATAAGTTTCCAGAGTGCCACCGGTTATGACGGCTATGGCGGCGGACTGTGCGGACTGATCGAGTCATCAGAAATCCGGAACTGCCAGGTCTCGGGAATCGTATTCCCGGACTCCGGCAATTACTACGGCGGCGGCATCGCCAACAGCATCAGCGGCTCGAACATCATCGAGGGCTGCGAGATTTCAGGAACTTTCCGTTCCGCTCAGTCCCAATTCGGCGGGCTGTTCGGAACAATTGGCGGCGGTGACTACCTCATCAAGGACTGCCATGCAGATGTCTTCTTTCTTGTCACAGGCAACTCCACGTGGAGTGGATTTGCAGGTGAAATTTATAGTGGAGTCACCGGAGAAGTCAGGAACTGCGGGTTCGACATCAACTTCAATTTTGAAGACGATGCTTCATATCTGATAAGCGGGACCGACTATTCTACGCTCACTTTCACCGACTGCTGGTACAAGTTGAAAGGAAAGAATCCTACCAAGGGGATGGTAGGCACCCACTCGAATCCGGACGAACACTACTCAGGATTTAAACAAAAGAATTAGGGAAATGAATAAAAGCATCTTATTAATCACCGCAGCCCTGGGCATCGTGACGATGTCCGGCTGCAACAAGGACGGGGTCTCCGGCTTCCCTGAAGACAGGGTGATCAGGGTCAGCACGGAAGTCAGTCCATTGACGAAAGGCTATCGCACGACTGCCAATCTGAATGAGTTCTACCTCATCGTGGACAATACGGTCACATCAGGCTACAGCTATCTGAGCAGGCCGTTCCGAAAGAATTCCTCCGGAGAATGGGAACCGGCACACACGATGCTCTGGCACAACGCTGCCGATCCTGTGAACCTGGTTGCCATCGCGCCGTTCTCCGAGTCCGTTGCCTACTCCGATTTGAACGGAAAGACGTTCACGGTACAGGACCAGCAGAGCGCGGATGACAAAAGCGACGACCTCATCGCCTGGTCATGCACGGACTTCGTGCCTCAGACGGACCTCGTCAACGGGAAGGTACAGATTGAGTTCAAGCATCTCTTGAGCAAACTGAACATCACTTTCAAGCTCGGCAACGAACTCAACGCCGACGGCATTCCGCAGACCAACCCGGTCGTTGGCGTGAAGATGTCCGGAGTCTACCGCAGCGGAGTCATGTCCATGTCATCGACCGGAGCGCTCTCGATGTCCGAAGATCCGGCCGCGAGCCCATCTGCGATTCAGCCATACAACACCGCCTGGCGTCCGGCAGCGGACGAGGACGCCTCCTGCACGGCATCATACGAAGGCATAGTCATACCGCAGCATATCGCCGCGGGCGGCATGTCCGTCTCTTTCACCATAAACGGAATCCCGTATGTATGGACCAATCCGCAGGAACTGGATTTTGCTGAAGACACAGCCTACAACATCACCATAAAGGTCGGCAAGGACCGTGTCAAGGCCGGCAGCATAAGCGCTGCCGCCTGGGACGAGCAGCCTGCGACCGGACTCGAAACCGAATAAAACGACAACACCATGAACATACTGAAATCATTCCTCATGCTTGCCGCGCCTGTCGCGCTGCTTGCTTCCTGCAACAAGGTGGAGATTGCCGGCTCCTATGAGCCTGCCGATGTGATTCTTAAGGCCAGCGTGGGTGTACTCACCAAGAGCAACCCGCTCGGAGATGCAGAGGCGCAGGCGAAATTCAACGCCGGAGACAAAATCAAGATACAGAACATCTCTGCCAATCAGAGTGCCGTCTACAGACTGGAGTCCGACGGCAGCTGGACGCCGGGGGACACCCGCCTCGTCTGGCTGTCCGGGGAGAACTACTTCTCGGCAGAGTTCCCTGCCGGATATCGTTTCTGCACGGACCAGTCGGACGAGGCCGGGCTGAGCGCCTCCGACAAGATGGAAATCGTTCCGAACAATGTCGACGACTTCATAGCGACGGACGACGGAAGCCATGTGCTGTCGCTGCAGATGCGACGCTGCAATGCTCTCGTCACGTTCAAGATTGCCAAGTACAACGACCAGTTCAGCGCCGATGAAGCGGGAATCACCGATTTCAAGGCATACTTCAAGGACGGCAGCGACAATATAGTGGAAGTCACGCCGTATATCCGTGATGCCCAGGGAGTCCATAAGCCGAAAGGCACGGCTGGAAAGCTTGGCTACAGCTACTCTGCAATAATGGAGATAAACGACAGTCCTGCTGCGGCCGAAGACTTTGTCAAGCTGGACGTCAAGGTCGGAAGTGAGGTCACATCTCTGAATGTCACCGGGATTCCGGTTTTCGAGGCCGGCAAGGCATACGTCTACAATCTCACGGTCGGCAAGGACAAGATCGCGGTGGACGGGGTCACCGTCAAGGACTGGACCAGCGTAGACCTCGGCGGCGGTAACGACGAGTACGAGGCCGTCTTCGACGGTGATGTCTGGGACGGCACTGTCGCCACCGGATTCGCCTCCGGCTCCGGCACAGAAACAGACCCGTACATCATCTCCACCGGTGCCCAGCTCGCTTTCCTCGCAGAGCAGGTAAACAGCGGCGCAGGCTCTTCTTCGGCTTACAAGTCAGCCCATTACGGACTTGGCGCCAACATCGACCTCAAAAACCGCGCTTGGACTCCTATAGGCTATCATGACATCCAAGCGGATGGCACCAGCATGGGGCAATCATTCGGCGGCACGTTCAATGGCAACGGCTATTCGATTGTCAATCTCAACGTCGATGCCACCGGCACGCCGAACAGAACTGCGGGCTTTTTCGGAGCCGCTTCAGGATGCACCATGAAGAACATCAAGATTATCAATGCCGATGTCAAAGGCACCATTGATGCAGGAATTCTTGTCGGATATATGCCGGGGTCATCTTCAGCTAACAAAATCGAACACTGCGCTGTCTCCGGCACTGTTTCCGGCACGCAAAACTGCGGAGGATTGATCGGAGATGCCAACTACGGAGACATTGAATATTGCAATACCCAAGTTTCAGTATCTGGCAGCAACGGAAGGACCGGTGGACTGGTCGGCAATGCTTTCGAAAGCAAACTCGTGGCCTGCTCTGCATCAGGCTCCGCATCAGGCACATGGTGTGTCGGCGGAATTGCAGGTGTCCTGTTCTGCAATTGCGAGGTATACTCCTGCCACCCTTATGTAGATGTGACGGCAAGTGATTGGAGATGCGGCGGCTTTGCAGGCTATACAGAGGACAAGATCACCATTAAAGACTGCATCGTTTACGGCAAGGCCAAGACAACATTGAGCAGCAACTGCAAACTCGGCGGCTTCATCGGAGAGATTTTCTCTTCGACCACGGTCACCGGCTGCGGATTCTGCGGAACGATAGATGCCCCTGCTAAAGCTGACGGAGTCTATGTGGGCGCGTTCATCGGATACGACACAAAAGAAGGCAAGACTGTAGACTGCCACTACGAGAGCGATCCAACCGTCGACGGATACGATGCTGTCGGCTACATCGCGGACGAGACCACTTCCAGCCACGACATCAGGAAAGTGGATTAACCCCTTTGCGGACGTTAGCGCAGCTCTGCTCTCACCTGGCACGAGCCACGGCTCCCCACGGGCGCTGCGCCGCCCTCACCTCTAAACATCAAGTCTGTGCGGACTCCCGCACAGACTTTTTGCACTTCCACGAAAACGGTCTGCTTCTGTCTGCTACAGATATTGGATGTCTAACTCGACCGCCACATAGCAGGGAGAAGACAACCATAGACTCGGCGGACCGCAGAGGCATGGTCAAGCTCTCCGGAGCAAGGAGAGGCCTCGGAGCGGGTCAGAGAGGGAGGGTCTTCTCGCGCAGCCATCCGGACACCTCTTGCGGGAGTTGCGGGCCGAGGGTCTTGAACACTAGTTCGTTGTAGGAGTTCAGCCATTCCAGCTCGTCGTCATTCAGCAGGGAGGCGTCCACGGCGGATGTGTCGAAGTGGCAGAGCGTCAGAGGCTCGAACTTCAGCCACCTGCCGAAGTCGTTGCTGCCGTCCGCTACGCAGAGCAGCAGGTTCTCATGGCGCACTCCGTGCAGCCCCTCGCGGTAGATTCCCGGCTCATCCGACACCACCATCCCGGGCTCAAGCGCCACCGGGTTGAGATTCTGCCTTATGTCCTGCGGGCCCTCATGGACACCGAGGAAGAATCCCACCCCGTGTCCGGTGCCATGCCCGAAATTGCGTTTGCTTCTCCAGAGAGGCTCTCTTGCCAGTGCGTCTATCCTGCACCCCGGGGTGCCTTCCGGGAACACTGCCATGGCGAGGGCGATATGCCCTTTTAGCACGAGCGTGTAGTCTTCCCTTTCCAACGGGCTGCACTTCCCGAGCGGCACGGTGCGTGTGATGTCCGTGGTGCCGAGGGTGTACTGGCCGCCGGAGTCGCACAGATACAAGCCACAGTCCTTCAGCACAGGGGCGTCTTCTTTAGGGGTGATGTAGTGCGGGAGCGCGGCGCCGGGCCCGTAGGCGGAGATTGTCTCGAAACTGTCCCCCCGATACTCTTCGATTTCCGCCCTGAGGCTACCGAGCTTTATGGAGGCCTCGCGTTCGTCGATCTCCCGTCCCGCTCCGACCGACTTCTCCAGCCAGTAGAGGAACCTCTCCATCGCCAGGCCATCCTTGATATGGGCTTCCTTGAGGTTCTCGATTTCGACACGGTTCTTGACCGCCTTCCACAGCCCTGTCGGACTCGTGCCCTCCACGAGTATGTTGCCCCGGGCCTGGAGGGCTGAGAAGATGTCGAAGTTCAGGTTCCCCTTGTCTATGAAGAGCCGCCCCTGCACTTCCTCTCCCACATAGTCGATGTCCGTGTATGGCAGCACTTCAATGCCCTCTGACTCAAGGATGCTGATGGTCGCCCGTGTCAGTTCGTCCTCTATCTCCCCTTTGAGCACATACCAGAGCGTCCTGTCTGCCGTGATAAGCAGATAGCTGATTACCAGAGGGTTGTATTCTATGTCCGAGGCTCTCACATTCAGCGTCCAGGCTATGTCGTCGAGCGTGGAGAGGAGGATTCCGTCACTGCGCCTCTCCCGCAGGAATTCCCGCACGCGCCCTATCTTGGATTGCCGGCTCTCACCCGCATGCACCGTGAATATCGGTGTCTGGGGGACAGGCGGCCTGTCTGTCCAGAACCTGTTCAGCATGTCCGGCACGCTGACTACCGTCCCGGGGAGTCCGGAGGCGAAGTCGGCACTCACGCAGAACCCGTCCACCGCCACGATGCAGTCCTCCCCGAACTGGCCGGCTATCCACTGCGGTATCGGGACCTCTTCCGGAACCCTGGTCTTGTGCAGTTCCACGCCGCTGCCTTCGAGCTGGCGGACAGCCTGGATAAAATAGCGGCTGTCTGTCCAGAGCCCGGCGTGGTCCGCCGTGATGACGACGTCGCCGGCCTCGCCAGTGAAGCCGCACAGCCATTCGACCTGTTTCCATCTCTCTGCGGGGTACTCGCTGCTGTGCGGGTCAGAGCCGGTGATGACCACGGCGTCCCACCCTTTGGAGCGCATCATTTCCCGCAGCGCCCCGATTCTGGAAGTAAAGATGTTCATCGTTTTTTCGAGATATTTAGTAAGCGGCAACTTATTTTTTGCCGCTTACTTACGAACAAATATACTAATTTTGCATATTATGAAGATAGGGAATATCGATCTCGGGGAGAAACCGCTGCTCCTGGCTCCGATGGAGGACATCACAGACGCATCTTTCCGCCTGCTCTGCAGAGAGCAGGGGGCGGACATGGTCTATACCGAGTTCATCCCTTCGGACGGGCTCATCCGTGACGCGTCCAAGGCCCTGGCCAAACTCCACACCTTTGATTCTGAGGCCCCTGTGGGGATACAGATCTATGGTCACATCCCGGAGTCCATGGTGGACGCCGCCAAGATGGCCGACAGGGCCGCAGAGCTGGTAGGGGGCCACGGGGCCGATGTGATAGACATCAACTTCGGTTGCCCGGTGACCAAGATCGCCGGCCGGGGGGCAGGATCCGGCATGATGCGCTACCCAGACAAGATGGTCGCCATCACCAAAGCCGTGGTGGAGGCTGTGGACAAGCCGGTCACGGTCAAGACCCGGCTCGGCTGGGACGACAGTTCCAAGATAATCGTGGAACTTGCCGAGCGCCTGCAGGATGTCGGGATCAAGGCTCTTACAGTGCACGGGCGCACCCGCTGCCAGATGTACAGGGGCTCGGCCGACTGGACTCTTATCGGGGAAATCAAGCGCAATCCCAGGATGCACATCCCCGTCATAGGCAACGGGGACATTACAGACGGTCCCTCCGCCGCGGCGGCATTCGAGCGTTACGGCGTGGACGGGATCATGATAGGGCGCGCGACCTTCGGCCACCCGTGGATATTCAGGGAAATCAAATACTATCTTGAGCACGGCGAGAAGATGCCGGAGCCGTCGGTCCGGGAGAAAGTCGAACTGGCGAAGCGTCACCTGGCATTGTCCCTGGAGCAGAAGGGAGAGCCGCGGGGCATATATGAGATGCGCCGGCACCTGTCCTGCTACTTCAAGGGGCTCCCCGACTTCAAGGAGACGCGCATGAAAATGGTGACGACCCTCGACAAAGCCGAACTTTACTCCATTTTGGATTATATTTGCACTCGATATGACGATTGACAGGATACTTTTATTCCCCTATTATCTTAGCCTGAAGCTGCGGGACAGCTTCTACAGAAAACGCTCCGGCAAACTCTTCACCCCGGAAGTGCCCTCCGTGTGCGTGGGCAACGTGACAGCCGGCGGCACCGGGAAGACTCCTCATGTGGAGATGATACTGAGGATGCTTCTGGATAGCCCGGAGTGGAAGGACAGGAACATAGCGGTGCTCTCAAGAGGCTATATGCGCGAGAGCAAGGGCTTCCAGCAAGTTGTGGAGGACGGGAGCGCGGCGCTGTTCGGGGACGAACCCGTACAGATAAAGAAGAAATTCCCCAAGGTCACCGTGGCGGTGGACAAGAACAGGGTGGAGGGCTGCACGCTCTTGTGCGAGCCGTCGAAACTCAGTGCCAAGCGTTATTCCAAGTGCTGGGACAAGGATTTCCCGGCGGCGGACTACATAGTGCTCGATGATGCTTTCCAGTATCGCAAACTCCGCCCGGCGCTGAGTGTGGTGCTTGTGGACTGGAACCGTCCGGTGTCACATGACAGCCTGCTTCCGCTGGGCCGTCTGCGCGACCTTAAGGAGAGGCTCTTCGACGCCGATGTGCTCATCGTCACCAAATGTCCTCCGGATCTTGACGACAACGCCAGGGCCGCGTTTGTCCTGTCGCAGGGCTTCAGTTCTTATGATGCCGCTTCCTGCCGCGCCGTCCGCGAGGACGGGGGAGTGCAGACGGTGCTGTTCTCCAGCATCAGCTACGCCCAGATCCACGGGGTCTATCCGGAGACGGAGCCTCGCTATGTATATGCCAAGAAGGCCATATTGGTCAGCGGCATAGCCAAGGACGCCCCGCTGCGCAATTACCTCAGCGACTTCTACAAGATCGTGAAACGTTTCAGTTTCCCTGACCACCATAAATACAGCTGGTCGGATATCAATGCCGTCAAGTCCGCTCTCCGCAAGAACCCTACCGCCGCCATCATCACCACGGAGAAGGATGTGCAGCGGCTGCTGGATTTCGGCGGGATGCCTCCTGAGATCCGCCAGAGGCTGCTGGTGGCCCCGATAGAAGCAAAATTCCTCTCCGAGGGGGAGAGGAACATGTTCTGTGAGATGATCGTGGGCCTGAAGGCTATACGGTCATAATGTCTTTTTCCTTGGCGGCTACGAGCTCGTCCACGGCTTTTACCTTCTTGTCGGTGATCTTCTGGATTTCCGTCTCCGCCTCTTTCTGGGTGTCTTCAGGGAGGCCGTCGTTCTTCTGAGCCTTCTTCAGCAGTTCCATCCCGTCCCTGCGCGCGTTGCGTACCACGATTTTGGCGTTCTCACCGGTGCCCTTGGCTTTCTTGATGAGTTCTTTGCGGCGCTCTTCCGTCAGGGCCGGCACGGTGCAGCGGATGACTTCGCCGTTGTTCTGCGGAGTGAATCCGAGGTTGGCGTCGATGATGGCTTTCTCGATCTTCGGAATCATGTTTTTCTCCCAAGGCTGGATCGCCAGGGTCTTGGCGTCCGGGGCCGTGACTGAGGCCACCTGAGGCACAGGGGTCGGCGTGCCGTAGTAATCCACTGTCACATTGTTGAATACCAGCGGGTTGGCTTTGCCTACCCTGTATGACTTGAGGTCCTCTTCGAGGAAGCGCACAGCCTCGTCCATCTTGGACTCGGTCTGGTTGATGATTTCGATAGCTTTATCTGTCAACATTGTCTGATGTGTTTATGCGTGTACTGTCGTGCCGATTTTCTCGCCGTTGAGCACTCGGGCCAGGTTGCCGTCCTCCTCCACGTTGAACACTATAATAGGTACGGGACCCTGCTCGCATAGCGCGAACGCGGTGGCGTCCATCACCTTCAGATGGTCCGCGAGGGCTTTGGTGAACGTGAGCTCCTCGTACTTGACGGCGTCCGGATGCTTCTCCGGGTCGGCGGTATACACTCCGTCCACCCGCGTGCCTTTGAGCAGGGCTTCCGCCCCGATTTCAAGGGCTCGGAGCGCGGCTCCGGAGTCGGTGGTGAAGAACGGGTTGCCGGTGCCTCCCGAGATGAGGGCCACGCCCCCCTCCTCAAGCAGGGTCACGACATCCTCTTTCCTATAATAATGGGCAATCGGGGTCATCGGGGTGGCCGTGAAGACTTCCGCCTTGAGGCCTTCGGATCTGAGCGCGCACGCAAGTGCGAGGGAGTTGATCACAGTGGCAAGCATCCCCATGCGGTCTCCCGTGATCCTGTCGAATCCGGCACCCAGGCCCTGCAGCCCGCGGAAAATGTTGCCTCCGCCGTTGACTATCGCGACCTGGTGCCCGGCCTTCACCGCCGCGGCCACCTCTTTCGCGTATCTCACCAGGCTTTCAGAATCAATGCCCTTGCCTGAAGGGCCTCCGAGGCTTTCGCCGCTAAGTTTCAGCAATACTCTCATATCCGAACGTTTGAATAACAAATGTATTTGAAAATTATGAAACTTGCAAGATTAGAACTATATTTGCAGACCCGTAAAACGATTAAATATTGTAACAATGTTCATATTCAATTCTTCGATCGGCAAGAAATTCATCCAGGCGGTGAGCGGAGCTTTCCTTATCCTGTTCCTGCTTCTGCACGGCACCATCAACTTCTTCTCCGTGATTGACTCGTTCACGGGCAAATTCGGAGTGGCTGCGCCGGATGAGAGTCTTTTCAGCGCAGGCGACGGTCTCTTCAAGCTCGGCTGCGACTTCATGTCCACCCCTGTGATCTCCATCATGGTTCCGATCCTGGCGCTCGGCTTCCTCGTGCACATCGTGTACGGCTGCTGGCTTACGGCCCAGAACATCTGCGCACGCGGCGGCTACAAGCGTTATGAGGTTGCCTCCAAGGCTGCCACGGACTCATGGTCTGCACGCAACATGTTCGTGCTTGGCATCGTGATTCTCGGCGTCCTCTTCTTCCACCTCTTCCATTTCTGGGCGAAGATGCAGCTTCCGGAGATGTTCGGCATCGGCAACTACGAGAACAACCCTTATCTTCTCCTGACCACGGTGTTCGGCAGATGGTGGGTGCTTGCCATATACATCTGCTGGTTCGCGGCTATATGGTTCCACCTTTCTCATGGCTTCTGGAGCATGTTCCAGACTGTGGGCTGGGACGGAAGCGTCTGGTTCAAGCGCGTCAAGGTGATCGGCGTCATCTTCGTGACCCTGATCTGCCTGCTCTTCGTGTCCGTGGCCATCAATGCCTTCATACAGGCCAACTTTATGGCTTGAGGACAGGGAAGTTTTTGATTTGACAAAATATTTACGTATCTTTGCGACCCCTATTTTGTGTAGGGATCGCAATTTTTTATTAACTATTTTAAGATCAAGACAGTGGACACACAAAGCTACAAGACAGTATCGCTCAATGCAGCGACTGTGGACAAGAAGTGGGTTGTCATTGACGCGACAGATCTCGCGCTTGGTCGTCTTGCGTCCCGTGTGGCGCTTGTCCTTCGCGGCAAGACCAAGCCGGGCTACACTCCTCACGTGGATTGCGGTGACAATGTCATCGTAGTCAATGCGGAGAAGGTCGCTCTCGGTGGCAAGAAGATGACCGACCGTGTTTACGTTCGTTACACCGGATACCCGGGAGGACAGCGTTTCACGACTCCTAAGGAGATCCTCGCGACTCGACCTGCAGAACTTGTCAGGAGAGCAGTGAAGGGCATGCTCCCTAAGACCCGTCTTGGTGCAGACCTCCTCAACAACCTGTATGTTTATGCAGGTCCGGAGCATCCGCATCAGGCGCAGACCCCGAAAGAAATTAAGTTGGACGAAATTTAAACAGAGCAAATGGAACAGACACACGCCCTTGGAAGACGTAAAGCAGCTGTAGCTCGCGTTTATCTCACTCCCGGCAAAGGCAACATCACGATCAACGACCGTGCACTCGAGACCTATTTCCCTCTTGAGTCACTTCAGTATATCGTGAAACAGCCGTTCGAAGTTACCGGCACTCTCGGCCAGTTCGATGTCAAGGTCACCCTCGTGGGCGGCGGCATCAAGGGACAGGCGGAGGCTGTGCGTCTCGGTATCTCCCGCGCCCTCAGTGAGCTCGACAGAGAAGCATATCGTTCGGCGCTCAAGGCAGCAGGCTTCCTCACCCGCGATGCACGCGAGGTTGAGCGTAAGAAGCCGGGCCAGCCAGGTGCACGCCGCCGCTTCCAGTTCAGTAAGCGTTAGTTTTTATTGCTGATTACGGCACAGCCCGGTTCCAAACCGCTCCCTGAGGAGGGTTGCCGTGCTGCGGAAAAGGCCGGAGACCGGTCAGACCGTTACTCCGCCTTGAAGAAAAGAGACCCCGGAAGGGGACAGTTTACAAAAACAGAAACAAACAAATGTCAAGAACAAATTTCCAGGAATTGCTTGATGCAGGCGTACACTTCGGCCACTTGGCCAGGAAGTGGAACCCTAAGATGGCTCCGTACATCTTCGACCAGAAGAACGGCATCCACATCATCGACCTGCACAAGACCGTCGGCAAGATAGACGAGGCGGCCGAGGAGATGAAGCAGCTTGCCAAGTCAGGCCGCAAGATTCTTTTCGTAGCCACCAAGAAACAGGCAAAGGATATTGTCAAGGAGAAGGCTACCGAAGTGAACATGCCTTCAATCACCGAGCGTTGGGCGGGCGGTATGCTCACCAACTTCCCGACTATCCGCAAAGCCATCAAGAAGATGTCCGTCATCGACAAGATGAAAGAGGACGGCACTTTCGACAAGCTCGCGAAGAGGGAGCGTCTCCAGGTTGACCGCCAGAGGGCCAAGCTTGAGAAGAACCTCGGCTCAATCCGTGATATGAGCCGCCTCCCGTCAGCTCTCTTTGTGGTTGACGTGCAGAAGGAGGCCAATGCAGTCAAGGAGGCGAATCGTCTCAATATTCCGGTATTCGCAATGGTTGATACTTGTTGCGATCCTACCCCTATTGATTATGTGATACCGGCAAATGACGATGCCGTAAACTCCATCGACTACATCGTGAGCGTGCTTTGCAAAGCCATCGAAGAAGGTCTTGCCGAGCGCAAGCTTGAGAAGGACAAGGAAGCCTCTGAGGAAGTCGGCGACGAGAAGCCGGCAGCAGCCCGCAGGCTTCGCGCCCGCAAGGGCGCCCCTAAGGCTGAAGAGGCCGAGGTTGAGGCTAAGTCCGAGTAAGTTCCATTTATAGAATAAGATACGACTATGGCAATTACAGCAGCAGACGTAATGAAATTACGTAAAATGACTTCTGCGGGAATGATGGACTGCAAGAAGGCTCTTGAAGAAGCCGCAGGCGACTTCAACAAGGCCATCGACATCATCCGTGAGAAGGGAAAGCTTGTGGCCGCCAAGAGGGCTGACCGCGAGACTTCCGAGGGTGCGGTAAAGGCGCGCGTGTCCGGGGACAAGGGCATCCTTGTATGCCTTGGCTGCGAGACTGACTTCGTGAGCCGCAATTCGGATTTCCAGAATCTCGCTGAGGCTATCGCTGACGTGGCCATCGCACAGTGCCCTGCCGACCTTGAGGCTCTCAAAGCCTGCAAGATGGCTGACGGTTACACTGTTCAGGAGGCCGTTGAGGCTCAGACCGGCAAGACCGGCGAGAAGCACGTCCTCGCTTACTATGCCCTCGTAGAGGCTCCTTTCGTGGCTCAGTATATCCACAAGATCAACGGCAAGCTTGGTGCTCTTGTAGGATTCAACAAGCCGCTTCCGGAGGAACTCGCCAAGGGTGTGGTCATGCAGGTCGCTTCCATGAACCCTGTAGCCATCTCAGCTGAGGACTGCCCTAAAGAGGTGCTCGACAACGAGTATCAGGTGGCTGTCCAGAAGACCAAGGAGGAGCAGGTTCAGAAGGCTATAGAGGCCGCCCTCAAGAAGGCCGGTATCAATCCTGCCCATGTGGACAGCGAGGAGCATATCGAGTCCAATACCTCCAAGGGCTGGCTTACTCCTGAGCAGGCTGCCAAGGCCCGCGAGATTATCAAGACAGTGGGCGAGCAGAAAGCTGCCAACCTCCCTGAGCAGATGATCGAGAACATCGCCAAGGGCCGTGTGCAGAAGTTCCTCAAGGAGCAGACCCTTCTTGAGCAGGAGTATCAGATGAGTGATGACAAGATTTCCGTGAAGGACGCTCTCGCAGCTGCCGACAAGGACATCAAGGTTCTCTCATTCAAGCGCTTCTCTCTGAACGACTAATATTTTAGAATGTTTTTATGGGACGACCGGGTTTTCCGGCCGCCCTTTTTGATTTAGTAAGTTTTTGACGATTACTTATATGTTCGTAATGAAGAAATTTATTTTGACCGCCTGTCTGGCAGCAGTTTGTGTTGTGGCCGGCGCCCAGGCCAACGAGGCCTACGAGAGGGGATACAAGGGTAGCCTCGAATTAGAGAACATGATTCTTGTCAACAAGGCGCCGGACAACATGTCCGGGATTGCGCTTGTCACCTCTCACGGATATTGCTACGGCAACGGGATATATCTTGGCGGAGGTCTCGCACTCTCTACCGAGCTTCGCTACAGGAATTTCGACCGGGCCATGATATTTGCGGAAGGCAAATACAATCTCAAATACGCCACGGTGAGCCCTTATGTCAGGCTGCGCACCGGTCTGGAGTTCGACGCATGGGACACCGAAAAGGTCGGGGTGTACTTCTCTCCGGCGATAGGAGTGGATTTCTCACGTTTCACGATGAGCCTTTCGTATCGCCTGTCCAGCTCCCAGTGGAAGGTGCCTGAAGGCCTTGCCATAAACAGGGAGAACTGGCTCACCTGCTCATTCGGAATATATTTCTAGGCGTCTGCTAACGTTTCAGGAGCACGACTGCCCACACTTCACAGCCTTCGCCTCGGCCCACAAAGCCGAGGCGTTCTGTCGTTGTGGCCTTGACGCTGACATCGGAGGGCTTCACCCCCATTATCCTGGCCAGTTCGTCCCGCATCTGGGGGATGTATGGAGCCAGTTTGGGTGCTTGGAGGGCTATGGTGATGTCGGCGTTGCCTACTGTCCATCCGTCCTTGCCGACCAGCTCCACCACGCGTTCAAGCAGGAGGCGGCTGTCTATCCCGGCGAACTCGGCGGACGAGTCCGGGAAGTGCTTTCCGATATCTCCCAGTGCCAGCGCCCCGAGTATGGCGTCGCACAACGCGTGGATCGCCGCGTCTCCGTCAGAGTGGGCCACGAAACCGAAGTCTGACCTTACCTCGACCCCGCCCAGGCGCATCGGCAGGCCTGACGCGAGCGCATGCACATCGTACCCTTGTCCAATTCTTATATCCATATAGGCAAAAATAGGAACTGTTTCGGAGAAATCCGAAACAATTTCTTAATTTTGTGGATTATGGGATTATTCAATTTTTTCGGTGAAAACGAGCATAGGGTCTTCAACTATCGCCCGATCTACTACAACCGCGAAGAAGAGGAGCGCAAGCGCAAATTCGGGGCGGTGGACGGGACGCTCGACAAGGATAAGAAAGAAGGCGCCTATGTACCGGGCTCATACATAAAAGGTTCGCTGCGCGACGGACACTACCAGCGCACGCGCGCCCATATGAAGCGTACGCAGACCATCATCGGCATCGTCACGATGATTCTGATTTGCGCGGTGCTCTTCTTCATCGCCAAGTTCTACTCGCTTCTGTAATGGGCAGGCTCAAGGTCCTCCCGGCGCAGATCGCCAACATGATCGCCGCCGGAGAAGTTGTGCAGCGTCCGTCTTCCGTCGTCAAGGAACTGATGGAAAACGCTGTGGACGCCGGTGCCGGACAGGTGTCGGTCGTCGTGACCGATGCGGGCCGGACACTGATCCAGGTCATCGACAACGGCTGCGGGATGAGTCCCGCTGATGCGGTGCTCTGCTTTGAGCGCCATGCCACCTCCAAGATAGCCTCAGCCGAAGATCTCAATGACATAGAGACTTATGGCTTCCGCGGGGAAGCCCTTGCCAGCATAGCCGCCGTGGCGGAGGTGACTCTCCGGACACGCCGGGAGGGCGATGAGACGGCCACTGAGGTCCGTGTCGGGCAGAACGGGGAGGTGTCCACATCTTCGGTCTCCGCTCCTGTCGGCTCCAACTTCGCCGTCCGCAACCTTTTCTACAACACACCGGCGCGCCGCAAGTTCCTGAAGTCGGACAGCGTCGAGCTCAAGCATATCATAGAAGAATTCACCCGCGTCGCGATCACCAGGCCCGAGAAGAGTTTCTCTCTCAAATCCAACGGCAGGGACATATTTGTGCTCAAGGAGGCCAAATCTCTGAAATTCAGGATTCTTGATCTTCTTGGCAGCAATGTGGTCGGGGATGTTCTGGATATCAGCGCCCAGACATCCATCCTCAAACTAAGCGGATTCGTGGGTCGGCCGGACAGTGCCAGGAAGACTCTGGGCAACCAGTTCTTCTTCGTCAACGGCCGTTATTTCCGCAGCGCATATCTCCACAAGGCGGTGATGAAAGCCTACGAGGACATGATTCCGGAGGGGGTGACACCATCCTACTTCATTTTCCTTGAGGTGGACCCGCATGGCATAGATGTCAACATCCATCCGACCAAGACTGAGGTGAAGTTTGAGGATGACTCGTTGATTTTCCAGGTGATTTACGCCTGTGTCAAGGAGACCCTCGGACGCAACAGTTTCGGGGCCGGCATCAACTTCGACACCGAAGGCGCGATAGAGCTCCCGCAGCTCGGGCGCAGCTTTGAGCAGTACAGGGAGGTGGCACCTCCCCAAACCCAGATCGATCCCACATTCGACCCGTTCAGCCCGGTGCCTGACGGCAGTTTCGAGGACCATCCCGCGGGTACGACGCCTTCTTTCGGAGGCGGATACGGCTCTTATGTGGACAGGCGCGAAGATTACGGCCAGCTTTTCGAGGCCCGTACGGCGCCCGCATCGCGTGTGCTTATCATCCAGGGGAAATATATACTCACCCCGGTGTCTTCCGGTGTGATGGTGGTGAATGTGTCGAGGGCGAGGGAGAGGATATTCTACGACAGGGCGCTCAAGGCCTTGAACGGCAGCGGCTCCCATGTCACCCAGACGGCCCTCTTCCCGGTGGAGGTGCAGGTCGGAGCCGCGCAGCAGCAGCTTTTCGCGGGGCACGCGGAGACACTGGCCGCGCTCGGGTTTGACATCACCCCTTTCGGCTCGGACAGCGTGGTCGTGGGCGGCGTCCCGGAGGGCTACAGCTGTGAGGCCGGGAAGGTCCAGCAGACTGTCACAGACCTCATGGGCATTTTGTCAGAGGATGGCACGGCTCTCCCTGAGATGGCGCGACAGCGTACTGCAGAGCGACTTGCGACCTCAGGAGCTTCCAACTCCGCACCGCTTGACTCGGTGCTGGAGGCTCAGAGCCTGATTGACACGCTTTTTGCAAGTGAGAACGCGGAATTGACCTCGAACGGACGCCGCATAGTGAATATCGTCAAGATCGGGGACATCGATAAACTTTTTTAAAAGATGGCTTTTTACTACGGAAACAGCAGCGGACGCGGAGGGTTCATGTCCAATGTGCCTACTGTTACAAAGAACCTTATAATCATCAACTGCCTTGTCTTCCTGGCCTGTATGGTCAACAAGGAGTACATGATCGAGACATTCGCATTGTTCTACCCGACGTCGCGGTATTTCCATGGATGGCAGATCATTTCCCACATGTTCATGCACGGGGGATTCTGGCACATCTTCTTCAACATGTACACCCTGCTCATCTTCGGCAGCGTAGTGGAGAACATATTGGGGCAGAAGAAGTTCATATTCTTCTACTTCGTCTGCGGGCTCGGGGCTGTGGCCCTTCATCTCGGGGTCGAATACCTCCAGATGCAGTCTTTCCTGTCAGCTGCCGCCGCGGGCAGCCCTGCCGCCATACAGCATATCGCCGAAATCAAATTGACCCCGACAGTCGGGGCGTCAGGCGCCATATATGGTGTGCTCATCGGATATGCAATGCTTTTCCCTGAGTCCAGGATGACGCTGCTCTTCCCTCCTGTCACGCTCAGCGCCAAGTGGATGGTGGTGGTGTTCGCCGCCATCGAGCTTCTCACCGGAGTCACCGGCACAGTTGCCGGCGTGGCCCATTTCGCCCACCTGGGCGGCATGCTCTTCGGTTATCTCATGGTATTGGGATGGAGGAGGAAAGGCATACTCTTCGAAAAAGACAGACTTCTGTAATGGATACGAAAACCGTTATTAACGAGGCCGTTGAGGTCCTCCGGAAGGGCGGAGTCATACTCTACCCGACCGATACCATCTGGGGCATAGGCTGTGATGCATGCAACGAGGAGGCCGTCGAGAAGGTCTTCAAGATAAAGAGGCGTTCCGGCGCGAAGTCTCTTGTGCTTCTCGCTTCAGACCTGGACATGGTCGCGAAATATGTCAAGGAGATTCCTTCTATTGCCATTGACCTCGTGGAGGTCAACGACGCCCCGATGACCATCATCTATCCGGAAGGCCAGTATCTGGCTCCGAACACTGTGGCGGAGGACGGCTCCGTGGGCATCCGGATCCCGTATGTGGAGGAAGGCCAGACTGCGGAGAACAGCGGGGCCGCATTCTGCCGGGAGCTGGTGCGCCGTCTGCGCCGTCCGCTTGTGAGCACTTCGGCTAACATCTCCGGAGAGCCGTCTCCGGCGTCATTCGCGGAGATTTCGGAGGAGATTCGCTCGGCCGTCGATTATGTGGTGCCCAAGTGCTACGACAGGGCGTCCGCCGGCAAAGCCTCGCAGATCATCAAGCTGGGCCTCGGCGGCGAAGTGGAGATAATCCGGGGCTGACGGTTTCCATCAGGCGCAGGGCCGCGGAGCAGACTGAACTCGTTAATTGTACAAAGATGTTAAATTTACGATCCGAAGTTGAGGGTGACGCTTTCTCCGACCAAAGCCGGGTTTTGGCGGTGAAAATGAACGCTACAATGGAAATCGTACGGCAGAGCGGTGGTTTCCTGTACGAAAGGGGCGAATCAAGGGCTTCGGTACCGCAGATAGGGGGGGTGCCGTACCAAACGGTTCAAGTCGATGGGCCGGTACGGCGGAGAGTGGGTTTCCCGAACAAAATTGGCAACCAAAGCGGGAGGCGGTGGCGGGTCTTCCGGGACGGGCGGAGGCACAATCTAAAGAAACTCCAGATATACGGCAGCGGTGGCAGTGAGGGCGGCGGTCTCCGTCCTGAGGCGGCTGTCTCCCAGATGCACGGGAACCCAGCCGTTATTTAGCGCCAGCGCCACCTCTTCCGGGGAGAAGTCCCCTTCCGGACCTATCAGGACATGGACTTCGCGGCATCCTTCGCGCCTGGAGCGCAGGGCGTCTCTGACAGACAGGCGTTTATCCCTCTCAAGAGTCTCGTCGCAGTACGCGATCATCTTCAGTGCCCCGTCGGGCACGGAGCCTATGATGTCCCTGATAGTCTGCAGCGGCAGAATTCTGGGGACCCGGCCTTTGAGAGACTGCTTGGCCGCAGACAGGGCGATCCTCTCGAGGCGTTCCGGCTTGATTGTCTTGCGCTCCGAGTGGTCTCCGAGGACCGGGGCCACGGCGGCGACCCCTATCTCCGTGGCTTTCTCCACGAACCACTCGTACCTGTCTATGTTTTTGGTGGGGCAGACAGCCATCGTAAGTTCGTATGGCAGGGCCCCGAATTCCGGGACGGTCTCGATTATCTCGGCTTCGGCGGCGTTGGCGTCAGCTGCGGTCAGCCGGCAGCGGTAGAGGCTGCCTTCCCCGTCAATTACCGAAATCGCGTCTCCGCTGCGGTGCCGCAGCACCCGGACGCAATGTGCGGACTCGTCGCGGTCCAGGCGGACGGTGCCGCAGGAGATGTCCTTGGAGTAGAAAAGTTCCATATTATTGCTTGAACAGGGCTTTTACCAGCGCCGGCACGTCGGCCACCTTGATGATCTTTATGCTCGACGGGGCGTTCTCCACGCTTGAGTAGGAGGAGAGGAAAACCTTGCTGAAACCGAGTCTTGCCGCTTCGGCGACCCGCCTGTCGCATTGCGACACCGGGCGGATCTCTCCGCTCAGGCCGACCTCGCCGGCGAAGCACACGTCTGACGGGACGGCGAAATCGAAGTTGGATGAGAGCACGGCGGCGATCACGGCGAGGTCGCAGGCCGGGTCGCTGACCCTCAGCCCTCCTGCCATGTTGAGGAAAACATCCTTGGCGCTCAGGCGGAACCCCGCCCTCTTCTCAAGCACCGCGAGCAGCATGTTGAGACGCCTCGTGTCGAAGCCGGTGGCGGAGCGCTGCGCAGTGCCGTAGACGGCAGAGCTCACAAGGGCTTGGACCTCAAACAGAAGTGGCCTGGTGCCGTCAAGCGTTGCGGCGATGGCCGTGCCGCTCAGCCCCTGCTCATGCATCGGGATGAGCAGTTCGGAGGGGTTGCTGACTTCTCTCAGCCCCGTCCCCGTCATCTCGAACACCGCCAGCTCCGAGGTTGATCCGAAACGGTTCTTGATGCTTCTCAGGACGCGGTACGAGCCGCGGTTGTCCCCCTCGAACTGGAAGACCACGTCGACGATGTGCTCAAGGATTTTCGGTCCGGCGATGTAGCCGTCCTTGGTGATGTGCCCGATCAGGATCACGGGCACCCCGCTGTCTTTGGCGAAGCGCAGCAGGGCGGCTGCGACTTCCTTTATCTGGCTGACCGAGCCCGGGGTGGACTCCACCGAGTCGGTGAACATGGTCTGTACGGAGTCCACAATCATGAGATCGGGGCGTATCCTGTCCGCCTCGGCTATAACGTCCTCGATCCGCGTCTCGCAGAATATCAGGCAGTCCGCGTCTTCTCCGCCGAGCCGCTCCGCCCTCATCTTCACTTGCTTCGCGCTCTCTTCTCCTGTCACATAGAGGGTTTTCAGGCCCTTGCAGTGCAGGGGGATCTGCAGGCTGAGCGTGGATTTGCCTATGCCCGGCTCTCCACCTATCAGGACAAGCGACCCCGGCACGATGCCCCCTCCGAGCAGCCTGTCCACTTCCGTCATCCCGAGCGAGAGCCGGGCTTCTTCGGAATAATCTATCTCCTTGAGGCTCTGTGGCTTCCTGTCTGTGTTCGCCTGGCCTCTCACGGCTGACGGGGATGCTGCCTTGCGGGTCTCCTGCGGCGCCTCCACCATTGTGTTCCACTCTCCGCACGCCGGGCAGCGCCCCATCCACTTGGGGCTTTCATTGCCGCAGGCCGTGCAATACCATACTGTCTTCGTCTTAGCCATTTGGGTACAAATATATCAATGTTCCAGAATTTCAAAAAAATAATTTTGCATTTAAGCAAAACTGTTGTACATTTGCAGTCCCAAAACCGCTTTGCGTGTTCTGGGCCAATCATTGAGATATGGTGTAATGGTAGCACTACAGATTCTGGCTCTGTCAGTGAGGGTTCGAATCCTTCTATCTCAACTGCCCCTTCGGGGGTTATGAGGCGGGGTAGCTCAGCTGGTTAGAGCGTCGGATTCATAATCCGGAGGTCGTGGGATCATGCCCCACTCCCGCTACGCCGCTTTCTGAAGAAAGTCAGAGTCCCCGGGGCCGAACAAGCCTCGGGATTTTTTGTTAAGTAAGCGGAAAAAAATAAGGCCAATGGAAGATAAGCAGATATTTACACTCGCCGATGCGCAGAAACTCAACGCTCCTGCCGCATTCATGACCATGCTCAAACCGGCCGGCTCTGCCTGCAATCTCGACTGCACCTATTGCTATTATCTGGACAAGGCGGTGCAGTATGGAGGCAAGGAGGCCCTGATGAGCGAAGATCTGCTCGAGGAATATGTCAAGCAGTATATCGAGGCCAACGAGGTGGACACGGTGACTTTCTGCTGGCACGGAGGTGAGCCGACGCTCGTCGGCCTTGACTATTACAAAAAGGCCGTGGCGTTCCAGCGCAAATACGCTGCCGGCAAGAAGATAGAGAACACCCTCCAGACCAACGGCACCCTCATCAATGAGAAGTGGTGCGAATTCTTCGCCTCGAACGGGTTCCTTGTCGGGCTGTCCCTCGACGGGCCGAAGGACATCCACGACGCCTTCAGGCGCAACAGGGCCAGAAAGCCCACTTTCGACAGGGTGATGGAGACGGTGAGGATGTTCCGCCGCAGCGGAGTGGAGTTCAACACCCTCAGCGTGGTCAACCGCCTGTGCGAGAAGCGCGGGGCGGAGATCTACAGGTTTTTTCGCGACATAGTCGGCAGTCACTATATGCAGTTCCTCCCGGCGGTGGAGCACACCGTGCTTCGAGACGGATACCATCGTCCGCTGATAGTCTCTCCTGAGACGGAGGGGGCGTCGCTCGCGCCGTGGAGCGTATCGGCTGCGGGTTACGGACGTTTCCTGTGTGATGTGTTCGATGAGTGGGTGAGGCGCGACATCGGCAACTATTATGTGCAGATGTTCGACTCCACGCTCGCTCTCTGGTGCGGAATGCAGCCCGGAGTCTGCTCGATGGCGGAGACCTGCGGGGACGCCCTGGTGGTGGAACACAACGGAGATGTGTACTCATGCGATCATTTCGTGTATCCCCAGTATCTCCTCGGCAACATCAAGGAGAACACGCTCAAAGAGATATATGCTTCCGAGAAGCGCATCCGCTTCGGTCTCGCGAAGCGTAACGCCCTCCCGGGAGAATGCTTGAAATGCGAGTATTTCTTCGCCTGCCACGGGGAATGTCCTAAGCACCGCTTCGAGATGGCGGCCGACGGCAGCCTGCGCAACTCCCTCTGCGAAGGTTTCAAGATGTATTTCGGGCATGTCGCCCCGTATATGGATTTCATGCGTGACCGTTTGCGCAACGCCCAGGCTCCGGCACTTGTGATGGAGTTTGCGCGCAGCCGGAGCGCCGGACAAGATAAAAGATGAAAAGAGCATTTGTTTTCGTGATGGCGCTGCTGCTGCCGCTTTCCGCCCTCTGCTCCGAAGAGCGCTGGGCGGTGGTCAACATATCGTCGTGCTTCCTCCGGGCGGCCCCGGACTACGAGTCTTCCTGCGAGAGCCAGTGCCTGATGGGCACGGTCGTGGAGGTGACAGGCGCGGACCGATATTGGCGTAGGGTGAACGCCCCTGACTACAAGGGCTGCTGGACCAACGAACTTGCCCTCTCCTTTATGGACGAGGCGCAGAAGGATGCCTACATAGCGGCCCCCAAGATGATTTGCACGGCGCGTTACAGCACTCTCTTCGCTTCGGCATGGGAGGGGGCGCCGGTGATATGCGATTTCACGGCTGGTGACATCGTGCGCTGCTCCTCAGGACGCAGGCCCGGGTGGACGCAGGTGCTCATGGCCGACGGCCGGGAGGCGTGGGTCAAGTCGTCGGACGTGGCTTCTCTGGATGACTGGGCTGCTTCCAGCCGTCCGGAAGGGGAGGTTCTGGTCTCTTTTGCCAAGAGCCTGCTCGGTACACCTTATATGTGGGGAGGCAACACGGCCAAGTACTTCGACTGCAGCGGACTGGTCAAGTTCGTCTATCTGATGAACGGAGTCCTGCTGCCGCGCAACGCCCGCGAGCAGATACACCTCGGGGTCGAGGTGCCGTTCGACTTCTCCCGCATGCTGCCCGGCGACCTCGTGTTCTTCGGGCGCAAGACCTCCGACGGCAAGATCGCATCCGTCACCCACGTGGCCATGTATATAGGAGACGGGCGCATCATACACTCTTCGCAGCTGGTGCGCATCAACTCGCTCCGCTCCGGGGAGCCGGACAGTTATGGCCGCACTCCGATAGCGGTCAGGAGGATACTCGGCAGCGTGGACCGCTCTCGTTTCGTATCTTTTTACTATCTTTGCAAAGATTAATCACAAATACATAATATTATGAATTTAAGAGGTATCAAGAAAGACATTGAATATGTGCTCGGGGCTTTCATCGAGGACTGCTCTGTAGTGGCCACTGTCAACTCCAATGTGGCACCGGCCGCGGTGGGATCCTTGATGGAGGAGGCCATAGACCTTTATAACGAACTCCGTGACAAGGTCAACGCCAAGTTTGAAGGCTCAAGCAAGGCTTACTATACCGCTCTCCGCAAGGAGATTCTCACCAAGACGGAAGCTCTCTACGAAAAACTCAGCGCAGCTGTGAAGGAGTCCGTCAAGTAATGAGGCTCCGCACGGCATTTCTCATATCAGTCGCGCTTCTGCTTGCTGCAAGGAGCGCGACTGCCGGTATTCCGCAGACCCTCTCGCAGAAGACGGTCGATGCCGTAGTTTCCCGCCCGCCGCTCGCTTCTGCGTCTGTGGGCGTGTTCGCCATGAGAATGGACGGTGATACCCTCGCCTGCCACAACCAGCGCGTCAAGCTTGTCCCGGCGTCCAACATGAAGCTCATCACGACAGGCTTGGCATTGGCCTCGCTTGGCGAGGATTTCCGTTTCGAGACGCGCCTCGGGTATGACGGTACCATCGAGGACGGAATTCTGAAGGGAGACCTTTACATCATCGGCGGAGGAGATCCGACCACCGGTTCCAAGGCGCAGTGCGCAGAACCTGCAGATGCTCTGTTTGCCTCCTGGCTCAAGCTGCTTCGCGCCGCCGGCATCAAGGCTGTCAGCGGCCGGGTCGTGGGAGACCCGAGGTGTCTGGGCAGCATCACGCCAGAGGGGCTGGGCTGGACATACGATGACCTTGGCACCAATTACGGTGCCGGCCCTACCGGACTCAACTTTTTCGAGAACGCGCAGAACTTTTCCATAAAGCCGGGGTCGTCCCCCGGGCAGAAGCCTGACATCCGGGTGCGTTATCCCGAGACCCCGTGGATGACATTTGTCAACCATGCCACAACCGGGGGCGCACGCACGCGCAACACGGTGTATTATATCAACACCCACCTCTCTCCCTGTGGCGAGTTCGCCGGGAGTTTCCCGGTCGACAGGAACGGTTACACCCTGGAGTGCTCAAACCGATTCGGGGCATATACCTGCGCGTACTATTTCTGCAGGTATCTGACAGCCAACGGAGTCGCGGTTGAGGGGGGCGCCTCCGACATAAGCCCCGACGGACATCTCCGCGAGACTCCGGGGATTGCCGGGGATGGCGGTCCGGCCGCTGAGCAGAAGTCTCTTTCGCTTATCGGAGGGACCCGTTCGGCCGCGCTGAAGTCAATCGCCCGCGAGACCAACTGCGAGAGCGACAACTTCTTCGCGGAGACGCTCCTCAAGGCGCTTTCGGTCAAGAGAGGATACGGCACGGACTACGATTCCTGCGTGTCGGCAGCGGAGGCGGCCCTGTCCGCACTTGGACTCAATCCGGCATCAGGATGCCGCATTTTCGACGGCAGCGGACTTTCGCGCAAGAACTATGTCTCGCCTGCGTTTTTTGTCAATTTCCTGACCGCAATGGCCAGGACCGACGTGGCCGGGGCATTCCTTGAATCGCTTCCGCAGCCGGGCGGCAAGGGCACGCTCGAGTACAAGTTCCCGTCGGCCGATGTGGCTTTCCGCAGCCGTATCAGGATGAAAAGCGGCTCGATGAACGGCATACTCTGCTACAGCGGCTACATCCTTCCGCAGGACGGTGACCTTTCCCGCGCGGTGGTGTTCTCCATACTCACCAACAACACCACAGCCTCCTCCTGGGCGGTAAGTCCGCAGATAGACAAGATAATCGAAGCGCTGGCCGCCGAGAATTGACATATTATTTCTATTTTTGCAAATATGCGCAAAACTTTGTCACTCCTGCTTGCGGCTTTGTCCGTCCTGAGCTCCTGTACGGTCATCTCTTCCGTCGTGCACGATGACGAGGTGGTGGCGCGTGTCGGCAAGGACAAACTGTACCGCTCGGAACTCCAGCGCTTTATTCCGCCAACTGCAAGTCCTCAGGACAGCGTCGCCCTTGCGGCCAGGTACATAGATTCCTGGGCCACGGACCGGCTCTACGTCAAGGTGGCCGAGGAGCAGCTGTCCAAGTCGGAGATCGATGTCTCTGCCGAGCTGGAGGCGTACAGGCTTTCCCTTGTCAAGTATCGCTATGAGCAGCGCTATATCAGCGACCGCCTGGACACCCTCGTGACCGACGCCCAGATTTCGGAATACTATATGTCGCACCAGGATGACTTTGTGCTCCAGAGGCCTGTGCTGAAGGTACGCTTCGTGGATGTAATGAAGGATTCCCCCAACAAGGACCACGTCCTCAAGATGATATCGTCGGATGAATTCGACGAGTTCCACAGGACGGACTCCATCACCGTGTCTTCTGCGTTGAGGTATTTTGACAACTCCGATGTCTGGATGGACGCACGCGACCTTGCGGCCGAGTTCGGGGTCGACTACCCTCAGATGCTTTCCGCCATGAAGGACAACATGATAAAGATTGAACCCGAGGGACGCGGCGACCTGCTTGCGGCCTATGTCTGCGACATCAGGCGCAGCGGTGTGGCGCCCTTGGATTTCTGCGCCGCGGAGATTCGGGACATTCTTCTGAGTGCAAGAAAGCACGCTCTCGTCAAAGGTTTGGAACGGGACTTGCTTGAGACCGCACTCGAAAACAGACAATTTGTAATTTATTGACAGATGAACAGCTTGAAATCAGCAGCTTTGGCAGCCCTGCTCGGCATTTGTGCCGTAGCCCAGGCGCAGAAATATCAGAGTGTGGTGGACAAATCCGTGGCCGTGGTGGGCAACGAGATGATTTCGCTCTCGGATCTTGAGTCTGAGGTGCAGATGATGCGCGCCCAGGGATTTGGCTCCGACCGCAACATACGCTGCGAACTCCTTGAGAGCATGATGGAGTCCAAACTGTTCCTGATGCAGGCCCGCATAGACTCTCTCAGTGTCAATTCGGAGATGGTTTCGGCCGAGCTCAATCACAGGCTCGACCAGGTGCGTTCCGCTCTCGGAGGCGACGAGAAAGTGGAGGAGTACTTCAGCAAGCCTCTCTACAAGCTGCGCCAGGAATGGAGGCAGCAGATTGAGCAGCAGAGTCTTACGCAGCAGGAGCAACAGCAGATAGCCCAAGGCATCGCTGAGATCACCCCTTACGATGTGAAGCAGTACCTTGACACGGCCGACGTGTCGTCGCTTCCGCAGGTGCCGACCAAATACCAGATGAGCCAGATATGCATCTACCCGGACCGCGAGGCGGCCGCGATTGCCGTAAAGGAGAGGCTGCTCTCCATCCGTGAGCGCATCATCAACGGCGAGAAGTTTTCGACCCTCGCCCGCCTGTACTCTGAGGACACTGAGAGCGCCCGCAAGGGCGGCGAGCTGGGGCTGGTGTCGAAATCCATATTCTGGCCGGCATTCTCCGACGCGGCGATGTCCCTCAAGCCGGGCGTCATCTCCCAGATAGTGGAGACTCCGGACGGATATCACATCCTGGAGGTGCTTGAGAAGAAGGGCGACATGTTCAACGCGCGTCACATCCTGATCAAGCCCAGATACACGGAAGAAGATCAGGAGAAGGCGTTCCGCCGGCTGGACAGTCTGCGGACGGCCATCGTCAAGGACAGCGTGATGACCTTCGAACTTGCGGCCCGCTTCTACTCCGAGGACCCTGCCACGCGTACCAACGGCGGTCTCATGGCTGACCCCAACACCGGATCATCCTACTTCGATATGGACGAACTCAAGCCGCAGGACTATGCTGCGGTCAAGGATCTCAAGCCGGGCGAGGTGTCAGAGCCTGTATCATCCCTTGACAATGAGGGCCGAAGCGGAAACCAGGTATACAAGATCATCAGGCTGGACAAGATCATCCCGGCCCATACGGCGAATTTCGAGAACGACTATGTCGAACTTCTCGCGCAGGTCAGGAACAAACGCCAGATCGAGGCGGTAAACAAGTTCGTGGACGACAAGATAGCGACTACATATATAGTCATAGACCCGATGTTCTCGGATTGTGACTTCGCCCGCAAAGGATGGGAGCAGAAAATCAGAAAAGAAGACTGATTGCGGCCCTGGCGATATCGCTCTCCGCTGCGTTCTCTTTGCTTGCCCAAGGGCAATCCGAGCAGAGAGACTCCCTGCTGCGGCTCATCAGCGCAAGTTATATAGAGCAGGCTGAGCAGGGGGATGATTTCGTGCGGCGGGCTGTTGACGCCACATTCCTTCACAACGGCACATATCTCATAGCCGACAGCTCCGTCTGGAGCCAGAACACCAACATCATCAACTGCATGGGGCATGTCCGCATGCTGCAGGGCGACACGGAGCTGACCAGCGACAAGCTGGACTACCTCGTGGACGACAATCTCGCGCAGTTTCGCGGGGCGCTTGTGCAGCTCCGCGACAAGCAGGACAACATGCTCCGCACCAGAATCCTGGACTACGACACCCGGGACAGCGTGGCCGTCTTCCGTGGCGGCGCTTCCATGCGGAGCTCGGACGGCCAGATAATCGAGAGCGACGAGGGGCACTATTTCAATGCCCGCGAACTCTTCACTTTCGGGGGCAATGTCAACATGTACACGGACTCCGTCTTTGTGCGTGCCGACTCGCTGCACTATCTCTCGGACATCAACAAGGCCGAGTTCGTCTCGCCTATAGATTTCTGGAAAGACGACAACATGCTCTCCGCCTCCGGGGGCTGGTACAACAGGCCGGACAATGTGTTCTTTTTCACCGGCGACGTGCAGGCCCTCACCCGTGACCAGGAGAGCTGGAGCGACACGCTCTTTTTCTACAGGGCGACCAATGACGTGCTTATGCGCGGCCGGGTCCAGATTCAGGACAGCACGCGCAGCACCGCCGCCGTCTCAGACTATCTCTTCTATAAGGACACCCTGTCCAGGGTGACCCTCCGGGACAACGCCGCCGTGGCGATGTGGTCGGAGAACAAGGAGGGGCAGGTTGACACCACATATTTTGGTGCTGACACATTGGTATATAATGCTTTGCGCCGTTGCGACATTGACGGGGCGGAGGTTTCCGCCGCAGAGGAACGCCTCAAGACGATAAATGGCGACCCTGTGGCTGAGTTCCGCCGCCGTGCGGCAGAGCAGGCGGCCAAAGCGAAAGAGGAGGCCGCGAGACAGAACGGGGCTATGCCGGTGCCCGCGGGTCCCAAATCAGAGAGCATAGCTCCTGTACCGGCGCCTGCGCCGCAGGTGGACTCTTCCTCTTCCGCAGGGGCGGTCGCGCCGGCAGACAGTCTTGCCTCCCCGGACAGCCTTGCCTCCGCTGCCGACAGTCTCGCTTCCGTGCCGCCGCCTGATACCTCGCGGGTGGGATTCCTCCTCGGTGTCGGCAATGTGAAAGTGTTCCGCTCCGACATCCAGGTGCGCTGTGATTCAGTGCGTTTCAACGAACTCGACTCCATCGCCCGGTTCTACAAGGATCCTATAATATGGAATGAAGGCCGCCGGCAATACAGTTCGGACAGCCTTTTCGTGCTGGTCAAAAGCCGGGGCGTCGACCGTGCCAGTCTCATGTCCAACGCGTTTATCGCCGTGGACGAGGACAGCCTCCACTATGACCAGATCAAGAGCTCTGAGGTGATGGCTTACTTCGACGAGGATACCCAGTTGCGGCGTTTTGATGCCCTGGGCGGCGTGACCGCGCTTTTCTATCTCAAGGAGAATGAAACCCTCGCCACTGTCAACAAGGTTGAGGCGCGAATGCTTTCCGCCATCCTCAAGGACGGCGATGTGGACAGGATCCACTATTTTGACAGCCCGAAGAACGACGCCTACCCTATAGCGCAGATGTCCAAGGTCGACCAGAGCCTCAAGGGCTTTGTCTGGAAGCCGGAGCTTCGTCCTAAGGGCAAGTCGGACATAACGGCTCTTGTCCTGCGTGCTTCGCGACGCTCCGCTCTGCTGGCGCGTCCGCGCACCACATTCCCTCATACGGAGATTTATTACCCCGGCTATATGTCGAGCGTATATGCGGCCATAGACTCGATTCGCCGCCATAAGAGCCGCCCTCAGACGGATACGCTTCAGGCTGCCGGCACTCTTTCGGCACTGTCGGACACTGTTGCTCTGGGCGACTCTGCCAGAGTTGTTGATTCTCTTGCAGTTGCAGGCCAGGACAGCCTCGCCGTGACCGATTCTCTTTCCACGGCAGGGGTTCAGGAAGAGCAATATATGAGCAAGGCCGAACTGCGCAGAGCCTTGCGCAAGGCGCGCCGTGACGCCAGGTGGGCGGAACTCGACGCCCGTGATGCCGCCCGTGCGGCGGCTAAGGAGAAGAAGCGCGAGGAGAAGCGCCTCAAGAAGGAGGCCCGCCGTGCCGCGCGCATCGCCAGGGAGGAAGCCAAGGACGCAGCCCTGCTGCAGAAATATATAGAGTATTACGAAAAACAGAAAGAAAGAGATGAAAGAAAACAAAAACCTGAGTCTGCCCGAGAACGCTCATCGGGAGCTGAAACCGGGGGAAGTGTACAAACCCCTTTTGAGTTCTGACTCGAAGCCGCTTGAGGTCACGCCGTATTCGGTGACCATGGGCCTGCTGATGACGGTGCTCTTCTCCGCAGCGGCGGCCTTCCTCGGCCTCAAGGTCGGGCAGGTGTTCGAAGCCGCGATTCCTATCGCCATCATTGCCGTCGGCATGACCGGCGCCCTGGGCAAGAATGGAGGTCTTGGCCAGAATGTCATCATCCAGAGTATCGGCGCATGTTCGGGAGTGGTGGTGGCCGGAGCGATATTCACTCTCCCGGCCATATATATCCTCGGGCTTGATGTGAACTTCTTCCAGATGTTCCTCAGCTCCATGCTCGGTGGCTTCCTCGGAATACTCTTCCTTATACCGTTCCGCAAATACTTCGTCAAGGAGATGCACGGGAAATATCCTTTCCCTGAGGCTACCGCTACCGCGCAGGTGCTTGTCAGCGGAGAGAGCGGAGGCAGCAGCGCCAAGACCCTCCTGGCTGCGGGCCTTGTGGGCGGTCTGTATGATTTTGTCGTGTCCACTTTCGGGGCGTGGGCTGAGACTCTCAGCACCACTGTCATGCACTGGGGCCAGGTGGTTGCGGACAAGGCCAAGGTCGTGCTCAAGCTCAACACCGGCGCCGCCGTCCTGGGCTTGGGGTACATTGTCGGACTCAAATATGCATTCATCATCTGCTGCGGATCTTTCCTCGTGTGGCTGGTGGTCATCCCTCTTATGAATCTCATCTGGGGCGGACAGGTCATCGACCTCATGGGCACAGGCATCACGACAGCCATCTCGGATATGTCGGCTGACCAGATATTCAAGGAATACGCCCGCCATATAGGCATCGGAGGCATCGCCACGGCCGGCATCATCGGCATCATCAAGAGTGCCGGGGTCATCAAGAGCGCCATCGGGCTTGCCGCAGGCGAGTTCCGTCGCAAGGACGGCGGCTCCATCGCCAAGGTTGAGCGTACACAGGAGGACATGCCGATGAAGACCGTCGTCTGGGGCATCGCCATTGCTCTCCTCGCAGTGTTCTGTTTCTTCGCCCTCGGCGGAGTTGTCAACAATGTATGGCAGGCACTCGTCGGGCTGTTGATTGTGGCCGTGATAGCATTCCTCTTCACTACGGTGGCGGCCAACGCGATCGCGATTGTGGGTACCAACCCTGTCAGCGGAATGACGATCATGACCCTGATAATCACCGCCCTTGTGCTGGTGCTGGTGGGTCTTAAGGGTAATGCGGGCATGGTTGCCGCCATGATTATAGGTGGCGTGGTCTGCACTGCGCTTTCTACTGCCGGCGGCCTCATCACCGACTTCAAGATCGGCTACTGGATCGGCACGACCCCTCGCAAGCAGGAGGCCTGGAAGTTCGTCGGGGTGGCCGTGGCCGCCGCGACCGTGGGCGGGGTGATGCTCATTCTCAACAAGACCTACGGATTCACCGGAGAGGGCGCGCTTGTGGCCCCGCAGGCCAACGCCATGGCCGCTGTGATCCAGCCGATGATGAACGGGGGCAATGCTCCGTGGCTGCTCTATGGCATCGGCGCCGTGATAGCCGTACTTCTTACTGTGTTCAAGGTTCCCGCCCTGGCTTTCTGCCTCGGCATGTTCATCCCTATCGACCTTAACCTTCCTCTGCTTCTGGGTGGTGCCATCTCATGGTTCGTCAGCACACGCAGCACCGACAAGGCCGTCAATGCCGCCCGTCAGGAGAAGGGTACGCTCATCGCCAGCGGCTTCATCGCCGGCGGCGCGCTGATGGGAGTCGTCTCCGCTGTGCTGAAGTTCGCCAAGGTTGACTGGTATCTCTATGACTGGAACACTCCTGGCGCGTCAGGGGCTTCTGCGGCAGAGCTGATCGCTATCGTGCCGCTTGTCGCCATCTGCGCCTACATGATATTCGCCACGCTTCGCGGCAAGAAGAAAGAGGCTTAGGCCTTCGGGTCCCGCCGGGCTGTGATTCCCGGCGGCGGCCGACAGGTTCAGCCACAGACGGCAAGCACCTTCCCCTACACTGAATCAGGATGAGGGAAGGTGCTTATGCTATTGAAGCCCGGCGGCTTGTCTGCCACCGCTATTCGGCGTAGAGGCTGATGATGTTGAGGATGACCCGGGAGGCTTTCTCCATACTCTCCACCGGCACCCACTCATAGCGTCCGTGGAAGTTGAGGCCGCCGGCGAAGATGTTCGGGCACGGGAGTCCTCTGAACGAGAGGTTGGCCCCGTCGGTGCCGCCGCGTATAGGCTGGATATGAGGCTTGATGCCCGCCATTTCCATGGCCTTCACTGCCTTTTCTACCACATGGTAGTGCGGCTCCACCTGCTCGCGCATGTTGTAGTACTGGTCCTTGAGCGTCACGGTCGCGCAGTCCTTTCCGTAGCGGAGGTTGATGAAGGCCGCGCATTCACTGATGACTTCTTTCTTCCTCTCGAACTTCGCCCTGTCGTGGTCCCTTATTATATAGGTGAGGGTGGTTTCCTCTACGCTGCCCTTGCAGCCGACGATGTGGAAGAACCCTTCATAGTCTTGGGTGCACTCCGGTCTCTGGTCCTGCGGCAGCAGGGAGATGAATTCGTTGGCGATGATTATGGAGTTGAGCATCTTGCCCTTGGCGTATCCCGGATGGACGTTGCGTCCCTGGATATGGACCACGGCAGAGGCCGCGTTGAAGTTCTCGAACTCCAGCTCCCCGACTTCGCCGCCGTCCATCGTGTACCCGTAGTCCGCCCCGAACTTCTTGACGTCGAACTTCACCACGCCCCGGCCGATCTCCTCGTCGGGGGTGAAGCCGATCTTTATCTCGCCGTGCTTGAATTCAGGATGCTCCATGATGTATTGCACCGCGTCCATTATCTCCGCCACGCCGGCCTTGTCGTCCGCTCCGAGCAGGGTGGTGCCGTCGGTGGTGATGATGGTCTCGCCCTTGTGGGCGAGCAGCTCCGGGAAGTCGGAGACTTTGAGGCTCAGGCCAGGGACCCCCTTGAGCGGGATGTCTGAACCGTTATAGTTGCTGATTATCTGAGGTTTGATATCCGCGCCTGAGGCGTCCGGGGCCGTGTCCACATGGGCTATGAACCCGACGGCAGGAGTTTTTTTGTCTATATTTGACGGGATGGAGGCCATCACATAGCCCCATTCATCGAGTTCCGCCTTGACGCCGAGGGCGCAAAGCTCATCTTTGAGGAGCCGCAGGAGATTGAGTTCCTTGTCCGCTGACGGCTGGCTGTCGCTCTCTTCGTTTGACTGCGTGTCAATGGCGACATAGCGCAGAAATCTGTCTTTGATCTGTTCCATATATATGTCGTTAAAAATTTGTCAAATCTGCGGCGGCTCATTCTTTGCCGCTCACATGATTCGCCCCCTCCGGGCATACAATCGTGTAAATTTAGCAACAAACTTCGGCATTGCAGCGCATCGGCCTGACTTTCTTGCAGATGACTGGCTGTGCGGAGCTGAATTCCGGCGCAGGGCGGCCCATGGCGCATTGTACAAGGCGGGAAATTCTTAAAAAAACGAGAAAAAGTTTGCACTTTCAAAAATAATGTCTACCTTTGCAATCCCTTTCGGGGGACAAAGCAAGATCATTGACAATACTGAGAGAGAAAACGAGGTAAGAAAGATAGAAATTAGAT
>UQMB01000005.1 GCA_900541925.1 uncultured Bacteroidales bacterium
AAGAAACTTCAAAAGAGATAAGAAACAGAAAAATCTGCACTCGGCGAGGATCACGGGAGCAGGTGGCAGAGGTGCAGGGGCTCGACACAAAAGCCTCGTCCCTGCAACCTCTGCCCCCTGCGCACGAAACCAATCCTGTGCGTAAAAAGGAGCCCTGTACGCGCGGGAGAAAAAGTAAAGAGTCCGGTACAATGCCGAACTCTTTGCCGAATCTGCGGCAACTTATTTTTTGCCGCTTGCTTACAATGCGACCTCCGGCCATCCGTCGGCGGACCAGTTGACTTCGCGTATCAGGAGTTTGGAGCGGTAATCATGCTGCTTGTCGTAGCCGTGCATGAACATATAGTCCTGCCCGCCGAAATTCACGACTGCGCAGTGTCCGACTCCCGGGAAGCGTTCGTTGCCCTGTACGACTATGGTGCCGCCACCTTCCATGAGTGAGTTCCCGTCTTTATCATAGTATGGGCCGGTGACCTTGTCGGAGCGTCCGACCACCACCTTGTATGTGCTTTTGGCTCCTCGGCAGCAGAGGTCGTAGGAGGCGAAAAGGTAGTAATGTCCGCCGTGCCTGAATATGAACGGAGCCTCTACGGCACCGTTGCCGGCATCGAAATCGCTCCCTCTCGGGTCAAGGGAAAACCCGTCATCCCCACCGGCGATGTTCTTTGTCGTGCCCTCCGGCCTGCGGCAGATCGGGTACCACTCCTGCGGCTCCGCGATTCTCATGAACGTGTCGTCCAGCTTGAACATCTTCAGCCCTCTCCAGAACGAGCCGAAGGCTAGCCACCCGGTTCCGTTCTCGTCCAGGATCACATTGGCGTCTATCGCGTTCCACTCGTCCCTGCCCGGCACGGATTCCACTATCATACCGTGGTCTTTCCACTTGTAATCCGGTGAAGACGGGTTGAGTGTCTTGTTGGTGGCGACACCGATCGCCGAGATATTCTTGCCGAACTTGGAGTACGAGTAATACACATAATACTGCCTGTTGATGAACTGGACATCTGGTGCCCATGGCATGCCTCTGAACCCCTTGTCGGCGGCCCATTGCGGGATGCTTTCCAATACGCGCCCCTCAAATCTCCAAGTCTTCATGTCGGCTGAGGACATGATGCCCATTCCGGTGGTAAACACATAATACCGTCCGTCGCAGAACGCTGCCACAGGGTCGTGGGCGTCGGGATATTCGAACTCGCTGCCGCGGGATGGCCCGGGCTGTGCTGCAAGTGTGGATGCTGACAGGCAGGTCAGCGCAAAGTACAAGATGATTCTTCTCATTAGTGCAAAGTGTTATTGATACCCTAAATATACAATTTTTTATGTCGGCGCACTCGGTAGGATGCCGGATTGTTTAAGTGTAAACCATCATCGGGCTCCTGTGCGGAGTGCAATTGATGTGTATCGGGTTGTTGGTCATGAAACGACCAGACGTCGACTCACATCGACGCCTGGTCACAATACTAACCAAAAGTACCAGATATGATGAGTGATTCCTTATTCGGTTGTCGGATATCCGGGATTCTGATTGATGATCCCATGTGATTGAAGGACGACCTTATGCGGGAGCGGGATGAATACTCTGTGAGCATTGGCCGCCTTATCTGAGATGCGGTTCTGCTCATATGCTCTCTCGATGAGCATGTTGGTCCCGTCCGGACTGTTGAAGCGTCTGAGGTCCTCATATCTCTGTCCTTCACCCATCAGCTCTCGGCCTCTCTCCCAGAGGATGAGGTGCAGGAACGCCTCTTTGCCGGCTGTCGGGTCGGATCCCCAACGCTGTTTGTAATATGATGTATGGTTTTTGGTGATATCATTCCCTAGGCCGGCTCTCGCTCGAATGTCATTTACGAGACCGACAGCTTCCGGAGTTACACCGTCCTGGCGGACGATGGCCTCTGCGAGGTAAAGATAAACATCTGACAAGCGGTAAGCAGGCTGTTCAATCAGCCATTCGGCTCCTGAGTGCCCTGCCTCCTTGTAGTTGGTGAACTTATAAGGATATGCGCCATTCATTGAAAGGTCATCCGGCCCCGGATTCTCTTTCATCAGTTTCCCGGAGTTGCGGTTGTAAGCTTTCGTATAGAATTGTCTGACGCGGGTGTCGAGTTCATATGAGTCATCCCCCTCGTATCCAAATAGTGCGTGCAGATGCTCCCAAGGGGTCCACCCCATGTGCCATGCGCTGGTAAGGGTTCCTGCGCTAGGTCCTGGCGTATAGAAGTAAGCGCCGCTTGTGATCTCTGTAATCCATATGTTCCCATGATTATTGTCGACGGGGCAAGAAAATATGGTTTCATCGTTAGGGCAAGTGTTGATGGCGACCTCAAAAGGCGAATATGTATATGGATATGAAGGCCCCATGATAGCTGTCCTGTTCTTGACTCCAATCACATCTGCGGTAGTGACGGTCTGGCCGGGAGTGGTGATGAGTTTGTAATTGCCTGACTGCATGAGGTAGCGACATACAATCTCAGCCTTTTTCCATTGTTCGGTTGCCATGTAATAACGGATGGAGAGCATACGGAAGAAATCCTTTGTGATATAGCCACGCATGTCTCCGGTATACTTGTCCGGGAGTTTTGAGTCAAGCACTGCGGCAAGGTCGCTTTCGATGGCTGTCCTGTAGTCGGCCTCGCTCATTCTTGGTTGAGGATCGGTTTCGTTCAGGTGAGAGGGGTCTATGATGGTGTTTACTGGCCCGAAGAATTCATAAAGAGTGTACATATACAGGGCGCGGAGCCCTTTCAGCTGTCTTGAGTATTCCTCGACAAGTGCAGGGTTGGTTTTTGCCACCGGGCAGTTTTCGAAGTCTTGGAGAAGCGAAGTTATCTTCGCGCTTACACGATTGAACTGCCACACAGCCCAGTTGTCCTCCGGCCGTCCTCCGCCATTGTCCTCGATACCTGACGAAGGAGTCCATGTCCATTTGGACCAAGGGGACGGCTGGCGGTAGAGTTCGTCCGTCATAGAAAGGCCAAGAATTCTTGGGGCTACCCAATGGCTGGTCCACAGGCCATAATCAGTGCCGGCGCCACGTCCGGAAACATATATCATAACGCCGACTACGGCAGATTGAAGATCGCTCTCTGTCTGGAAGAAGGTCTCAGGGACAATCTCTCCGTAGACCTTTGTGGAAAGCATCTTCTCGCAAGATGCCGTCAGGATGGCAGCACTGGAAAATATGCTGACTGTCAATATAAAAGAAAATATCTTTTTCATGATAGATTCGATTTGCAAGTTAAACTAGAATGTCGCCTTAAGCCCGAAGGTGAATGAGTAGCATATCGGATACGGGTACGCACCCCTCATCTCAGGGTCATACCCCTCATAGTTGGTGAGGCTCAGAAGGTTCTGAGCGTCAAGAGAAACAGCCAGGGATCCCAGATGCAGATACTTTGCGACCGCGTCAGGAAGAAGATAAGACATCTGTATGTTTCTGAGTTTGGCATACCAGATTTTTTTGTACCAGAAGTCACTGGTTCCGCCGGTGCGCTGAGTTGACGAAGTGAGATCAGAACCGATACCAGGCCAGGTGCCATTAGGGTTTTTCATGCTCCAGATCTTGTCTATCCCGTTGTCATATGTGTTGTGCTGCGCATTTCCGCCCATTGCCGTGCCGCGATTGCCGGGACTGATCGCAAGAAAGCCAGCCGCGCCATACCAATACATGGTTGCAGAGAACCTCTTGTATGTGAAAGTGTTGTTGAACCCGAACCTGAACGGGGCGCTGGTCCTGCCAAGGAAATGGTTGTCCTTGTCGTCAAGTACGCCGTCTCCGTTGTAATCCTTGTACTTTATGTTGCCCGGGACGGCTTTGGGCTGGAGGAGTTCCCCTTTTGAATTCTTATAGGCATAGATTTCATCATAACTATGGAAAATTCCATCAGTCTCCCAGCCGAACACGGCTGACATTTCGTCTGTTACAGACTGCCAAGAATTGAGTACAAGCTCCGGGTTCCGGGTCTTCCAGCGGTAGATGGTATAGGAGAAGTTGAAATCCGTGTTCCATTGGAAATCGCCGCTCTTGATGTTAAGCGAGTGAAGTTCAAACTCCAGGCCTTTGGCTTGAGTGGATCCTATATTGCTGATCACTTTGGGCACCGGCTGGTCGGAAGGGAGGGACTTGAAGTCGAGAAGATCCTTCGCGGAGCGGACGAAATAGTCGACGCTGCCGATAATCCTTGATCTCCAGAGCCCGAAATCAAGACCGAAGTTGATCATCTCGTTGGTCTCCCAGGAAAGATCAGGATTAGCGACGGTCGCAAGCTGGATGCCTCCGAGGTAGCCTCCCTGTGTCATGAGCGCATATGCCATCTCGACGCCCGCGCCCGTGAGTTCCTTTGTCGCATACACGGACAGAGCGTTTGCCGCTTTGGGTTCGTTTCCGGATGAACCGTATCCTATGCGGAGTTTGAGGTTTGAGAGCCATTCTCTGCTGGTCTCCATCCAAGGCTCGTCAGAGATTCTCCAAGCTCCAGAAACTGATGGGAAGAATCCCCACTTCTTGTTGGCTGCGAATACTGAAGAACCATCGCGGCGACCGGTTGCGGAGACTATATAGCGGTCTTTGAAAGTGTAGTTCACACGTCCGAATTGGGATAACTTGGTGATACTCCCTCTGGTTGTGCCGGTGTAACGTTGATCGTTGTCCGTGCCTGCCGCCATGTTGTCGGTGCCGAATGAGTCTGTCCAGAAGTTTGCTGACTGGAGGATATATGTGCTGAATGAGGTTCCGTATGCACCGACACCAAGGGTGGCGTCAATGCGGTGTTCTCCCCAAGTCTTGTTGTAGTTGAAGTAGGCTTCAAGAGACTTGTTGATGGACTCGCTTCCGCCTACAGTCGCCATTCCGTCAGGCGCGAGATAGTTGCCGGCTATCTTTGGGATGTAATAATCGCGACGGCTGTTTTGGGTGTCGAAACCGCCAACCACATTCAATCTGAGGTCGTCTGTGAATTCGACCTTGAGCGTAGGGTTGATGAATACGCGCTGATTACGGTTTTTGTCGGAAATCTGTAGCTGGCCTGCGGGGTTGTTCTGTTGCCCGTCGGTCGCGTGCGGATAGATTCCAAGCTCAGGATCAAATGACGCGTCAACATATGGGGCAAACCCGTATGCGTTATGAACCAAGGAGTTGGTTCCCTGCCCGATAACATTAGATTGGCCTGATGACTGGTTGGTCGTGGCTATGTTTGTGTAGCTCATGTTCAAGCCGATGGAGACACGCTTGCCGATTCTCTGGTCTAGATTCATCCTGAAGGTGTTACGGGCAAGTTTAGAGTTCTTGAGGATGCCGTCGTTGAGAAAGTAGTTGTACGACGCAAAGTATTTGGTGCTTTCTGTGCCGCCCTGCAGGGAGACATTATGCTCGGTCACGAACGCCCTGTCGGTAATAAAATCAAGCCAGTCGAAGTTCTTGGCGTCCGCTATCTCGGATGCGGTATAGTAGTCGGAGACGGAACCATATGCCAGGTTGTAGTCCTGGATGTCCACGACACCGTCGCCGTTGAGGTCCACATTGCCATATGGATAAGTGTTCTTGTTGAGGGCTTCGCGCTCATGAATCCAGAAGTTCTGTTGTTCCATGAAGGTCTTCCCGTCCATCAATTTCGCGTAATAAGGCTTCTGGGCCTGGAGAGTATATGAACCATTGTATGTAAGCTGAGGCTTCCCCTCCTTGCCTCTCTTTGTGGTGATGATGATGACCCCGTTTGCTGATGCTGAGCCGTAGATGGCTGCGGCGGAGGCGTCCTTGAGGACATCGATAGAGAGGATGTCGGAAGGGTTGATGGTCGCCAGAGGGGACTGGCTGAGGCCGGTGGCGATTGATGCGGCACCGTTCCCGACAGTTGATGAGATGTTGGAGGTGTTGGAAGTCATCGGGACACCGTCGATTACGAAGAGAGGCTCATTGTTGCCGTTAGGTGAGATAGAGCCGCGGATGTTGACATCAACTGAGGCGCCTGGCTGGGCGGAGTTCGAAGTCATGTTAAGACCGGCGACACGGCCAAGGAGCATGTTGTCGACACTTGCCGTAGCATTGTTGTCAAGGTCTTCAGTCTTGACAGAAGAGACGGCGCTGGTGAGGTTCTTGACTGTAGTGGTGCCGTAACCGATGACTACGGCATCGTTGAGTCTCTGGAGAGACTCCCGGAATATAATATCGATGACACTTCTGTCTCCCACGGTTTCCTTTATCGAGTCATACCCGATGAAGGAGAATTCGAGGACAGAATTCTTGGACGGAACATTGATGGAATACTTCCCGTCAGCATCAGTGATGGCGCCAACAGAAGAGTTATCCACCAGAACGACAGACGCCCCGATGATAGGGCCGAAGGAATCCTTGACGGTTCCGGTCACAATGATGTTCTGCGCAAGCGCGTTCAGCGACAGGAGCATCAAGACTGACATTAGTAGGGCTCTTTTCATGTTTGTTTATTTTGGTTGGTTGTTAAATGGCTTACTGGTTTGATTTTGAGAGAAGATCATCCTCGTTGCCGCGCAGGCCAAGAGGAATCTGGCTGAAAGGTTTCTGGATGCCGGAATGGACATTGAAGATATTCTCTGCTGCGGCCCTGATTCCGTTGACTATCGGATAAGGTCTGTCTACGACATCCACCAGACCGATATTGTAGCGCTCTCCATCTGCGCGCCCCATGAGACCCTGGTCGGTATATTGGAACCATGCAATGCCCACCAGTGCCGGATGGGAGAACCCATTCTCGGCAAAATACCTGAAAGCGACGGCCCTTTCTTCCTGGTTCGCGACTTGGACGAGGCCAGGGGCCATGCCCCTGTCAATGGTGCCGAAATGGAACTCGCCGTCAATCATCGGCATGTCCACCGCAGCCATTACGGCATCAAGGTACTCTACATTCGGTGATAGTCTGTAAGTGTTGAAAGCGAACACGTCGGAATAGTCCTTGACTATCTTGAGGATTTCCGGATGAGGGACGCTGCTGTGCCCGAAGCGGATGCCGAGGATGAGATGGTTCGGATCATATTTGCGTATGTATTTGCTCAGAGTTGAAATCCAGGTGCGATATGTCTGATGTATGAATGCGGTTCTGCTTTCATCTGTATCGCCATTCTTGGCGAGATATTGCTTGAGGGCCTCCTTGATTGGTCTGTCGGCGGCATCATCCAGAAGAAGCTGGCAGACTCTAGGTTCGGCCTCAAGCCAAGATGGTTCATTCTGGAGGAAATAGCCTATCAGATACGGGTCGTCTTTTGAGGCTTTCAGGTATTCGAGCCCCGTGGCAACATTTTTTTCGAATTCTTTAGCATAGACATCTTGAATCCCGTAGATGGATTCGATGCGAAGTCTGATGTGCCCGAGATATGGGTATGATGATGGTTTCGGGGACCCGGTATTGAGGCCCCACGCACTCATCCTCTTTACCGTTAAATCGGCCCACTTGTCTCTCCAACCGTCATCAAAGCCATAACGGCGATGGAGGTTCCATTCTCCGAATGACATCATTCTTGGCTGGACAGGAGATACCTGGTTGCGGCTATTATAGGCCGGGGACATGGTTTCAGGCGGATATTCCGCGAACATATTTTCGAGGCCGGCCCGCTTGGCTGCGTTCCCGCCGCCTCCGGCTGTGGGACCGCCCCCGCTGACAGAAAGAAAAAGAAATCCGTCAGGATCTACAAACCACCAGCGTCCGTCAATCTTCTTTACCCGGAAGAATCCTGAACCGCCGACGTTTTTCTCCAGAAATCCGCCAAATCGTGATCTTGGCAGGGCATCGTTGCTTATACTCTGCTCCTCCTCGTCCCATGCGGCCTGAAGTTCTTCCATTGTGTGTGCTTTGCCTTGGAATTCACCCTCGGCCCATTGTCCGAACTTATCAACATAAGGAGAGTCCCCAAGATATGATGGGGTCTCATATTCGTTTGAAAGCTTGAAGGAGCGAATCTGCACGACAGGGTTGTCGAGCGGGGTGTAGTATTTGATGCTTACCCCTTTGACTCCGGTGAGCGGTCCTACGCTTCCACCCTCTATATGCTGGAATCCGACCCCGTTCTGAGGCTTGTTTACGGTGGCGGCAAGATCGTTGGAAGGTTTCGGTTTCTCCCGATAATACTCAAGAGGAATGCAGAGTTTTACCCATGCCTGTGGGAGCACATGGGTCCGTTTCTCGTGGAGGCCGTTATCTGTGTCTATCCCCAGGAGAAAACGCTGTGCTGTAGAGGAACGGATTTCAAGAATCATATACTTGTATGGCTCCCAGTTTTCGATGCCCGCCAGTCCGAGATCCTTGATGGAGAATTCGTGGAAGTCGATGTCTTTTGATGAATCAAAGCGATGCCTGAGCTCGCCCTGGCGGCATGAGCAGAGTGCGATGATTGACGCCAGCAGGATAATGCATTTTCTTGTATTCATATAAATGGTTGATTGTGGTTATTTACAAGCCGACAGATAGTATTTTGCCCATATGTCTGACGGGTTCAATTTGAGCGAATTAGTGAAAGCTTCCCTGGCTGAAGGCGTGTCTGCATTTGCAAGATGGATAAGCCCTCGGATGTAGAAGTTTGTGGCTTTGATGGCGTCGGATGAGCCGTCTTCGCCGAATTTGGAATAGATGTCAACTACGGTGGCGTCCTTCTTGGCGAGCTGCTTGTCTGCGAATTGTTGCATTTCGGCAAGGACAGAGTCTGCCTGGTCCTTCTTGCCCAGTTCCCTATAGGACAGCGCCATATAGTATTTGCAGGCCTGCATGGCTTGGTCGTTCAACATCCTGCCTGTGCCGGATGAAGCGGCGATGCACCTTTCAAAAGCTGCTGTCGCATCGGCCGTCCTTCCGAGAGCCTTGTATGCAAGCCCCTGATGGTAGGCGACCTTAGATACTACAGGCCCTGTTGATAGCTCATTTGTCTCTAGATTCTTTGGGAAAGTGCCTGCAGCGAGGAAGTCTTCCAATGCTTTGGCGGCCTGCTTCTTGCGGAGAAGATCCAGTCCGTTGAGGAGATGGGCGTCGACAAACTGGTTGTGAATCGTCCGTCCTCCTTCCCATACCCTGAAGTGACGCGTGTTGAGGATGTCAAGCGCCTTCTTGTACATGCCGTTGTCCACATAGAGGTGGACGAGGCGTGAAGTCGCGTCATCCGACTTGAATATGGTCTTCTTATTCTTGTCCATACGTGCAAGTCTCTGGGATGAAGGTAACTTCAGGGCTTCTTCTATGATGTCAAGCTCCTGAAAATACTTGGGCTCTGCAGGGTCTGCCGCTATAGCTTTACGATACCATTCGGCTGCCATGGCCTTATCCCCGATGTGCTTGTCGGTAGCGAAGCCAAGATTTCTTAAGGCGATGCCGAACTTCGGGTATAAAGCAACGGACTCTTTCCACTGTTCGATAGCGGCGTCTTTTTGCTCATAGAAATAGAGCAGATTCCCGAGATAGTAATGGGCTTTGTAATCTGACGGGTTCATCTTGATCGCATCTTCAAGCATCCTCTGCCCCTCGATTCTTGAAGGGAAGCAATAATCGCTTGACATGGCGGCTGCCTTCTTGTAGTAAGAAACAGACTTCGAGACATCTCCGCTTAGATGGGTGTAGTAACCGGCCATGTAGTTGAGAAGCGGTGATGCGGTGAACGGTTCCACGGCTTCATGCTGCATAGGAGTAGATGAGTATGGTGCGCCGTGCTCCATGACATAGTCAAGCAGTTCCACGGCTTCGGCGTGTGCTCCGATATTGTTGTAGTAGGTGCTCGCTTCAATTGTTTCTTGAAGAGGAATGCCCATGTGGGAAATTATCATGTCGAGGGCATCTGAGTCTTCGTCAAGGCGTGCGAGTTCAATCCTGCTCAGCCAGTCGAGCGGATCAAAGCTGATATTCTCTTTGAGCAAGGTTCTGGCCTCATCGGCTCTCCCGCTCTTGGCGAGGAAGTGTGCCTTATAGAATTTGGACACAGTGCTCTTCCCGCTCAGGTCAATAGAGTTGTCAATTGCCTCAAGGGCCTTGGCTTTTTTGCCCTGCTTCCAGTATATCTGCGCCAGCGCCGAATATGAAGGGGACTGGAATCCTGGATACCATGCTGATTTCCAGTAGAAGCTTTCGGCCTCTTTATCCTTGCCGAGTGCCTGCGATACGACACCAAGGTAATATAGCATTTCACCGTCTTTAGGATTCGTGTGGTAGATGACACCGGTTTTGGCTACATCCGGCATGTAATGAAGACCTGTCAGTCTCTGATATGCCGTTTGGAGATAGCCTTCGGCCTTCCCCCACTGTGCCATGCGGGCGTAGTGGATTCCGAGATTGACATTGACCCTTGAGTTCTGAGGGTCTCTCTTGAGCGCATCTTCGTAATAAGGGAGTGGTGATACTCGTGCATTGTGGAACTCTTCGAGTCTTTGACCGGCAAGAAGCAGCTCTTCGACAGTCGCGTATTCTGATGGGTTCTTTGGCCTGTCGGCTGGATGAGGACGTTCGATGTTTTCATCTTCGCGAGGGGAGTATCCTACCAATTCCACGCCGTCGGAATTGTAGATTCCGGCATAGAGATCTCTGTCGGCGACTGTAGACGGAATTGTGAAAGTCTGCCGCCAAGGATTGTCGGGGGTGATACCTAGGGTCGTTTCCAAGAGAACCTCGTCTCCGGCCTTGACGAGTATCTTCGCGTTTTCATGGGAAGAGGTCACATTGAATCCGACCAGCATCTCGTCCGGGCTTGTCCTTTCGAGGTTGACTGCGCCTTCAAGGGTGGCCTCTTTTGCGCCTCCGATGCCCTTTATGGGGTACCAGTACTGTGTCGACACACGCACCTCGTTAGGCCCGATCCAACTATAGTCCGGTTGGTTATCAGAGAGAGTTCCGACCATCAGTTCCAGATATGCGCCGTCGTCTTCGGTCAGCATGTCATTCCATACGCTTTCTGTTCCCCACAGGAAGAACTTTTTTCCTGGGACCAGGTGGTGATTTGCGTAGTGAATCGTCCCGGCATCTGCGCCGTAATCATATCCGGAAAGAAAATCATCTGTATAGTTGACCGCGAATGTGGAGTTTGAGCCCTTCCAATTCTTCCACCAGCTGGTGTCGAGGTTGTCTTCGCTGCCGACGCGGGTTACAGGCCAGTCGGTATATTGTGTCTTGCTGTGACTTGTTCCAAATTCTGTATGAGGAGGGAACTGTACCTGATAGTCTTTGTTGGCGTGCACGGAGACGTTTGCCCAATAAAGGAAGGTCTGCATGACCGGAGTCCTGTTCTGCATGATGAACTTGGCCTCAATGTATGACTTGCCGGGATACATGGTGAGGGCGATGTCCCACTTGAGTCTTTGGCGGAGTTCTGTCTCTCCGATCCAGATTGTCTTGCTTCCGTCCGTGTTCTCGGTTACCTGATATCCGGCATTCAAGGTGGAAGATGCGCGGTGATGATGCGGGACGTTCCATTCGACCCCTCCTGAAATCCAGGATCCGATCATCCCGATGAGCGCAGGTCGTATGACATGCTGCCGGTAGAAGAAATTGTAGCCGTTCTTTTTGTCCATGGCGGAGAATATTCTCCCTCCTATCTCCGGAAGAACGCCTATCTCGGTGTATTCATTCTCGAGAGTTATGTATTTATAGTCGCGATCGACCCGGTCGTCTGTGAGGTTGTCATAGATGGGATAGGGGTAGACATGGCCAGCGGCACCTTGGTAGGTCCTTCCCGTGAAGAAGTACGGTGTGAGTTCAGGATTTCCGACGAGATAGGTCGGAATTGATGTCGAGGTTTCCCGGACCGTAACCTGTCCCATTATTGGCTGGGCGGTCAAGACGATCATGAAGACCGTTGCCGAAAGTTTGACAAATTTGCTCTCATTCATGGTGTTAAATTCTATTTGGACGCAAACGGGAGACAAAATGATGTCGCCGACAAGCGTATATAAAATAATTTAATTTTACTGCTCTGCTAAAATAGATTTCTTTGTATTAACGCCCAAGTGAATGAACATTATTTATGATTCAACGAACAAATAGTAATCTGAATTGAACAATAAGTTCAAAGGAGCAGCTGCCGATGGAGACTAATTATCCGTTACGGAGGTTATTGAAGAAGGTGAAATCCCGAATTGATTCTTGAACTCCTTTGCAAAATACGAGGAGGAGGAGAATCCGACCATATATGATATCTCTTTAATCATGTAACGGTTCGAGGCGAGGAGTTCGGTCGCTTTTTTGAGTCGACAGATTTTTATGTATTCGTTCACGTTCTGTCCGGTATTGGCTTTGATTTTGCGGAAAAGCGTCGAGCGGCTTACGGACATCTGATCCGCCAGATCAAAGACGCTGAACTGTGGGTCGGAAAGATTATCCATGACGATTGAGTTCAGTTTCGTCATGAACTCCTCATCCCTCGTGCCGCTGGCGGCGGTCTCCATATTGAACGGCTTAGAGGCGAAGCGCCTGTTTATGATCTCCCTGTTCTTGAGAATGTTGAATATTGAGGCTTTAAGGACATCCATCGAGAATGGTTTGGGGAGGTAATAGTCGGCCCCGGACTGGAGAGAAGACAGTTGGATGTCACTTCCTGTCGCGGCCGTTATGAGAACTACTGGAATATGGCTGAACTCCACATTGTTCTTGATAAAGTCACAGAGGGCGCAACCATCCATTTCTGGCATAATCACATCGCTGACAACTAGGCCGACAGTAGTGCTCTGAAGGATTTTTACCGCTTCCCGGCCATTGTATGAGTGGAGCACATGGTATTCGGAAGACAATTCTTTGACAAGAAGTTTGTTGAGTTCCCGGTCGTCTTCGACCACGAGAACGCTGAAGCGATCGGAGGAATCTTCTTCTCCGTCAATGGTATGCTCAGCGAGATGAGACAATTCTTCCGGTTGCTCTTTGTCCTCTTTCCGCTCAAACGGTAAAGTAAAGACAAATGAATTACAGTCGGTTCTGCTGATATCCAAAACTACATCGCCACCCTGCATTGCAGCAAGGGATTTCGACAGGGCAAGTCCGATACCGCTTCCCTTGGTTGAGGATACATTTGATGTGCGTGTCATTGATTGATAGAACGGCTCGAAAATTTTCTCTCGCTCAAATGCTGGAATCAGCGCGCCGTCGCTGTCTACCACGACCGAGAGCGTGTCTTTCTCCACCGTCAAACTTACATTCACATTCTTTGAACAGTATTTGACCGCGTTCATGAAGAGATTTCCGAGAATCTTGCCAACACTGCTTCGCGAACAGTTCGCCAGCACTGGCTGGTCTGGTAAGGAATAGCTGAAAACAACGCCCACCCCATCCGCTATGCAGCTGAATTCTTTGCACGTCTCTTTCAAGAGCTCCACGAAATCCACTTCGCTGAAGTGCAAATCACGACTCCATCCCTCATATTTCCTCAAATCAAGAAACTGGTTGACCATCGAAAGAAGCCGGTCGGTATTAGTTTTGACTATCATCATGTCTTCCTCTGATTCTGTCGGGAAGGAGTGGTTCGCCATCATCTTCTCAACGGGAATCTTTATAAGAGTAAGAGGTGTACGTATCTCGTGCGAAATGTTTGTAAAGAATGAGAGTTTTGACTCATATACTTCGCGCTGCTTCTCCATCTCAAGGATTTCGGCTTCCCTGGCGGTCCGCATCTTGTATTTGTGATGGAAGTACATGATGAGAAGCACCATGATTGCGGCGGCAAAGAAACCGTAGATGGCCTTCGCGCCGGCACTTGCATAAAATGGAGGCTTAACAGTAATCAGGCGTGTGACACACTGGGTCGGGTCCGCATCTCCGATCACCTTAGCCGTGAAAACATAGGTTCCCGCTTCGAGATTGGCATAGGTGATAGAATTATCTTTTGTTATCAGAGAGGCATTTCTCCTGTTGTTCTTTGACGACAGGGAATACTCAAACTGGCATATCTCGCCAAGGTTGGATTTGTGATTTGTGAGCCGGATTGTGAGAGAAGCGTCAGCATATGATAAAGTGATAGGGCCCTCAACATTAAGAGGATAGTCACCATCGCGGTTCGCCCGATAGGCGTCGGCAATCTCAAGACGATGGCAAGCGCGCCTTACGGATTCAGGGTCGAAACAGAATGCGCCGTGTGTCGTGCCGAAGAAAACTTTCCCGGAGCTGGTCTTCAAGATTGCTCCATATCTGAACTGGCTTAGGCCTTTACGGAATTCAGGCATGCGGATGATGTTCAAGTCGTCTTTTATCATGACGACACCGCCAATCGTGGTCAACCAGATATTCCCATAGGAGTCTTCAGCAACTGAGCAGGCGATATCTGATGGCAGCCCGTCTTCCTTTTTAAGACTGGTGAATTCGAAATCACCCTTGGCGTCCTCGGACAGTATGAATAAACCGTCGCCTTCAGTCGTGGCCCATATCTTCCCGTCTGCGGATTCCATGATGTCGGTTATTCTGAGACTGCCCAAAGGGTTCTCCATGGTGTGTGCGCTGACCGCAAGAACTTCATCATTCAGGGGGCGGAGACGCATCAGCCCGCCCCTATAAAAACCGACCCACACATTCCCCCTGGCGTCAAAGCACAGGGCATGGACGAACCCGGCGCCGACACTCTCAACCTTTTCGAAGTCCTCCATGCCAGGTCTCTTTCGATACAGGCCGTCCGAGGTGCCGACGAAAACTGTCCCGTCCTTCCCGCAAAGCATCTTTGCGCATCTGTTGCCTCCGACATCATAATGCTTCAGAATCTTCTCTTTGTCCGGGTCAAACACATAGACTCCCATTCCGTATGAGCCGATATAAATAAGGCTTTCATGCGTGCATATCGCCTGAAAATTAGCGTTGACCGGGAATCCGTCAGAAGACGTATACGAGACAACGCTCCCGTCCGGGCATATTTTCTCGACGGTTCCATTCTCTGTCGCGGCCCAGACATTGCCGAGCTTGTCTTCGCACATCGATCGCACGACTTCTCCGGCAAGTGTCCCCCGGAAACTGCTTGGGTTCCTTGTAAATGGGACTACACTGCTGAGATACGAACAGCAGAGTCCATCAAAGAATGTTCCTATCCATACGCGGTCTTCGTTGTCTTTGAAGAGGCATCTGAGGTTGTAAACAGGCCTTCCGCCGGGTACTTCGAAAGAAAGCCTGTCCGACTTCTTGCCGTCAGCGACGGAATATAGCCCATTGTCTGTCGCAATCAAATACTCATCGGCAGAAAAACGAGTGGCTGAAAGAATCAGTGCGCCGTCAGCATCGCGTCGTGAATCAAAGATCTCTTCTCCTCTTCCTGTCGCGGTATCAAGGACAAAGACATGATTGTTCCTTGTCGTCAAAAGAAGCGTCCTTTCATCGAGACAGGATAATGTGCTGAAACCAGATTCGTCTGCTGGCGGTTGACAAATGGGCGTTTGCCTGAATAAATCATCAGACGGTTCGTAATAAAGCAGAGTCCCTTCTCTCGAAGTGGCCCAGATCTGCCCTGAGGGTGTGGCGCAAAGCATGCGCCCCTTGAAATCAGGGTATTCTTTCCATGTGTGGTCGGTGGCATATCTGACGACCACATTGTCAAGTATGCACCAGAGGTTGCCGTGTTTGTCCTTTGCCATGCTGGCGGCGCGAACCCCTGTTCTTATGGTGGAGGATTCGTAAGTTTCCAGATTTACATACAGCAGAGCCTCGTCCGTTGAAATCCAAAGTATGTTGTCGTCATCAACATATAGGTCATTGATGTCGCGGTTGATGTCTTTGCTGGAGGAGATGAATGACGGCACATGAAATCCGTTGCCGTCAAAACGACACAATCCTTCATTGGTTGCGACCCAGATATATCCGGCCTTGTCCTGAACCACTTTCTTTATCCAATTGTTCGGCAGGCCGTCGGAGGTGTCATAGCCGATAAAACTACGCATCTGATAGGCTCCGGCCGCCCGGCTACCCTGTAATATGCAGAGCAGCGCGGCTAAGATGAGCCCAAGTCTTTTCATGTTGAAAACTATTTCTTGATCACGATACGGTCGCCGGAAATGTCAACGTCTTTGATTATTGGTTTCCTGAACTGTCTTTCATCATTCGGGTCAACATAGTGCATGCACAGTTTCATCTTTCCGTCAAAAGTCTTGAACAACATGCCATGCCCACAATTCGCCCCGTCAAGCGGGTCTTTCTCCTGGACCCACGGGCCGGCAATTTTTCCGGAGGCGGAATATGCGACGCCTATCGCATATGTATCATGCCTGTACCATGATGACCAGAGCATGCCGAGACGGCCGGTTCCCGTGCGGAAAAGCCAAGGCCCGTCAGTGACATGTCCGCCGATATCCATTCCGTTGGTCTTATTCTGGAGTTTGAGCATCTCCCCGGACCATTCTGCCTCGGAGGCCTTGAACAGCGTCTTGGGTTTTTGTGTCGGGACGCCCAGATCATCAGGAAGGCGAACGAGATCCATAGTACCGTCAACAGTTTGTAGCCACTCGTGGCAGAAAATCATGTATGGGATGCCATCCTCTACATAGAGCGTCCCGTCAAGAGCTGCCCAATCTTCAGGAGTGTGGGGCTTGTTGCCTGTGAAGTCGCGAAACGGTCCTCGCGGGCTGTCTGCCACGTAAATCTGAGTCGCGCGATGAGGAATATCTCCCCTGCCCGGGATACTTGCCATGGTCTCTCGGGTATGCGATGTCGTAAACAGATAGTACTTTCCGTTGTACAGGTGACACTCTGTCGCCCAGCTTGCAGCGTGTGGCCCGGCCCAGTGGTCAGTCGGGAAATCCATTACTACATAAGGCTGTGTCCAGTATTTAAGGTCTTTGCTGGCGCGGCTCATTATGCGCCCTCCTCCTCCGGTGGAGAACATGTAGTATGTCTTGTCCTCTTCGTTGGCGAGAATGAACGGATCCGAGCACCAGATATCGGCGAGCGGGACGCTATACTCCTGGGCAGCCTTATCCGCCATCAGGTTTATCCGGCAGGGCTCCGTCGTGTCGCAGTAGAGGAGGCCGTTGTCGTCAACCTTGAGTTCGGTCACATAGACAGCCGAACCTCTCCTGCGGACCGGCTTGCCCGTCTCCGGGTCCGTCTCGCGGATGCCGCTGAAATAGAACATGTAGGCATGGCCGTCTATGACCTCCACGTCTGCGTGGTTGCCGCGGTCCTGCCCGTCCTGTCCGTCAACCAGGTATCTTCCTTCCTGTTTGGTCCAGGTCTCGTAATCGTCCGTGGTGAAGACGGAGAGCCCCTTCCACTCGTCGACAATCATGTAGGTTTTGCCGTCCAGCGTGAAGACATTGGGACCTTCGCCCCTGGTGACGATCGAGTTTACCTTCCCCTTGTCCACCCAGTTGTACAGGTCCTTGCTGTCCGCATAGAAGATGGTCTTCCCGTCCGCCTCGTTGTTGTACCACATGCGCCATGTCCCGTCAGGGAGCATGGAGACGCAAGCGTCGATCACCTTCCTCACGGCGAGTTCGAGGACGGACTCGGTGTGCCAGGACACGCCGTCCGCACTGGTGAGGTGGACGATGTCGCGGGGGTGCTCCCAATCCGTGAATATGCCCGGGACATATGTCAGATACATGTGGAAGAGGCCCGCATGATAGATCACTTCCGGCGCCCAGTAAGTGGCTCCGGTGTCAGGGGCATAATCGATCTCCGCGTCACCGATGTATGACCATGAAGCGCCGCCGTCCTTGGATTCAGCTATCCCGATAGGGGAGCCGTGTATCGATTCGATGCCGTTCAGCCCCTCCACATTGGAGCGGCGGCTGGTATAGTACATGAAATATGTGCGCGTATTCGGGTTATAACAGACCATCGGGTCGGTCGAGCCGTTATACACGGGGTCAATATAGAGCGGTGAGTCCGCGACCTTGGTCGCTTGCCCGTCGCTGCGCCCGGCACATGAGATGATAAGGACTGCCGCCAGGAAAGTGGAAAGATGCTTCATGCGTGTCGTATTAATTCTGTGGTCTTTCTGCGGTGAAGCGGCCCGATTCGGGAGGCCGCGCCACCAGGCAGGAGTAAATATAGTGATTAAACCGCGACAATACGACAGCGCGAAAAAAGTTTTTGCGCTTTTTGAACGATTATTGCCTGCACATGAACGCTTTTTGGCTGCAGGCGGGGTCAGTTCTTGTATAATTCCACAATCCCGGGGTAGAGGGCCATGTTGCCGTTGGTGGCGCCGTCCTCGTCGAAGAGGTTGCCCCACGCAGGCGAGGTGGCTTCCCAGATGAATGTGCCGAGGCCGAGATTGTCCGGAAGCCCGGCCACTATTTCGTTGACCTCCCTTCGGTACTGTTGGTATTCGACCACCACTATAGGCTTGCGGTAGCGCAGCGCGAGATCGGTGAGGTTGGACCTGAGATCATCAAGACTTCCGTGGTACTTCGGATAATATGACTGGCCGATGATGTCGAACTTGACATCGCGGCTGATGATCTTGTCGAAGAACGCGACAGAGCCGGCATTGTCGCCGCCGCAGGCGATGTGCACCATGATTTTGATGTCCGGATCTGCGGCCCGCACGCCGGCACTGGCGCAACGGAGCAGGACGGCGAACGACATATACGAGTCGCCGATCTTGCCCTGCGGCCATACCATGCCGTGGTTGATTTCGTTTCCGATCTGGACCATGTCCGGACGGACCCCTTCAGCGATGAAGCGCTCAATGGTCTCCTTGGAATAGCTGTAGATGCGGCCTTCGAGGGCGGAGCCGTTGTACCCGGCCCACGATGCCGGCTTGAACTGTTTGCCCGGATCTGCCCAGGTGTCGCTGTAGTGGAAGTCGAGGAGGAACTTCATCCCGGCCATCTTGATGCGTCTCGCCATCTTGATGGTCTGCTCCAGGCCGCAGAATCCCTCCTTGGAGTAGCCTCCTTCGGCCGTAGGGTCCACGAACAGGCGCAGCCGGATGTAGTTGAACCCGTAGCCCGACATGATGTCCAGTACGTCGCGCTCCACGCCCTTGTCGCTGTATCTTTTGCCTTTTGACTCCTCTTGGGGAACGAAAGAGATGTCCGCGCCTATCATCTTGTCGCCGAGGTCCACACTGCGCACATGCGGGGCGGGTACAACCGGGACTTCTCCCGCGGCATAGGCCGCGTCAAGTGAACGGTAGATGTCGAAGATGTCCTCGCTCATGCCTCCCGCCCTGCCGGGCCGTCTCCCGTCCTTGGCTGCATCTGAGGCTCCGTCCGGGCCGGGGTCGCCGAACAGGGTGCGGCTCGGGGCCCAGGCCATGGTGCCGTAGCCCATGCCTCCGGGAACGGATCGCACAATATCGTTGATAATCTTGATGTTGTCCTTACCGGCTCCGTACTCGCATACGCATACGGGCACTTTGTAGTACGCGGCCAGGTCGTCGAGGTTGGCTTTGAGGTCATCGTATGTCTCGTGCCACTTCTCGTAGTATGACAGGCCGATGATGTCGAACTCCGCCTTGTATTTCCTCATCTGGTCGAGGAACTGGCGGCAGAGTTTGTTCTCCCCGCCCAGTGCGAGGTGGACCTGAAGTCTGGCGTCCGGGAGAACCTCGCGCACAGCCCTGGCACCGGCGGCGTACAGGCCCATCGCGACGGCCCAGTTGTATTCCGTGGCATTGTCGTTGATGTAGCCTTCCGGCCACACCAGGCCATGGTTGATCTCATTGCCTACCTGCACGATGGCTGGAGCGACGCCTTCGGCCTTCATCCGTGTCAGGACGTCCCGGGTGTATTCGTAGAGCTTGTTTTCCAGGGCCTTGCCGGTGAGTCCGGCCCAGGCCGACGGCTTGTGCTGCTTGTCCGGGTCGGCCCAGGTGTCGCTGTAGTGGAAATCCAGGGCGAAGTCCATGCCGGCCGCGATGATGCGCCTGGCGAAGGCGATGGTGCTCTCCGTGCCGCAGAATCCCTCCTTGGAGTAGCCGCCGTCGGCCTCGGGGTTGACGAACAGACGGAGACGTATCACATCGAATCCGTTGGCTGCCATTGTCTTGCATATGTCGCTCGCGCGCCCGTCCGCGTCATAATACTTGCCTCCGCGGGCCTCGTAGGCCGGCACTTCGGAGATGTCTGCCCCGAGCATGAAGCCGGATTTGCTTTGCGGCCCGGAGGCCTCTGAGCCTGTCTTGCCGTGTGAGCAGGAGGAGAGGGATATAGCTGCGGCGAGCAGCATCATGGTCAGAGAATGTCTTGTCATCAGTTTGTGGTGTTATGCATGGTTCAACTCTGCAAATATAGTTTTTTAGAGTTTAGTAATCGTAAAAAATAAGTTGCATCACCTTTTATGTGCCTGTTGCCGAGTATATTTCCCGTTGTACTTAAACACTTTAACCATATCCTTGTCGCCACCAATTAGCTGGCTGCATCGGTTCAGCACTCCGGTGTCTGAGAAACCGCATTTCTCCAGGACTCTTCCCGATGCAGGGTTTCCGGTGAAATGATCTGCCCAGATGTTTTCGAAAAGCTTCACTTGGATGCAGTAGTCAAGCATCAGTTTCAAGGCTTCGGTGCAGATTCCTTTGTTCCAATAAGGCTTTCCTACCCAGTAGCCCCACCTCGCAGTCGTTTTCTCCGATAGGAATGTTGCTGGTTTCGTGAGTGTAGTAGCCGATGCAGCCTATAGTCTCGCCTGTCTCTTTCAACACAATCGCCCATGTCGTGTCATTGTGGAAGACTGTCCGGATAATCTCCCGACTTTCCTCTACTGACTTATGTGCCGGCCATCCTGCACGAGGTCCCACGTCAGGGTCTGAGGCGTACTTGAAGAGCGCCTCTGCATCTGATTCCTCCCAATGGCGGAGTAAAATTCTTTCTGTTTCCATCAGATTATATCAATGTTTTGCAGTCTATTACTATGTGCGCTTACCCCAGCCAGTCGGTAAAGATAAGTATACATTCAGTCTATCCTCTCTGATGATTTTCGGCTGAGCCTTGCTGACCTTCCCTATTTAGGTTGACACTTTTAGAGCGGATTAACTAATATGGTTTGCACTATCACTGACTGGTTTTACAGGCTAAAGATCAATCATCGCCAAGCATCTCCACCATTTCTGCAGGAGTAACAATAAAAGACCTGACCGGAAAATGTTTGATATTGCCGGTAACAAGATATGCGTTTTCTTTGGAAATAGCTATTTCATAGAACACAATGTCTTTCGGGTCCGGAAAGTCTATGCCTATTGCGGGTACCCCATCTAAATTTAAACCATCAACAATAATTGCCTTAAGGACGGTTTCTATGAGGGCTGGCGCAAGATGAAATTTTGGTCGTGAAAGAACACATCTATATTCCGCCAGAATCTCATCATTATACAATGGGACAATACGCTCCTGTACGATGGCACGAAAGACTTTGCCAGGATTGGAGTCAAGGTTTTTGGAAATTAGCGCCGATACTATAACATTCGTATCAATGACAGCAAAAAACTCATCTTTCATTTCTGGCGTCTCTAATCTCGGCATTAATTTCTTCTAATGAGAGTCCTTGGGCCCCGGCGGCGGCAACCTGATTTCTCATTTCAAGAAATGCATTCCATGCATCCTTATTGATTTGCTCCTTGCTGGACGCTTTAATTTCAAAAGGGATGCGCCTTTCACGGACCACCGTTTTCATGAATACGGTGATAGCCGCCGTACTCGTGAAGCCGAAATCATCGCATACCATATCAAAATTTTTCTTGAGATTATCATCTACTCTCATTGACAATGTTGACTGTGCCATATTATATACTTTTAATATTATCAACACAAATATAATATATTGTATTGGCAATAACAATACATTTACCACACAAAAATCAAATAAGAGGGACCGCTCAACAATTCCGACCTGTCCTAAGTCTCACGCATTCCCCAAGCACAAACATGTTCTGATAGTTGATGACCAAATGACTTTCGTATCATACAATGTGGCTGTGGCTTTGCTTATTATGATGCAGTTCATAAACAACTGTGAAAATACACAGAAAAACTTTCATAACAAAGCCGTCCGCCGAATACCCGGCCGCCGCAAAACGCCGGTACAATTATTGGAATTATTCCCCGACGATTACCAAACACCGGAATGAATGTTATATTTGCATATATGAAACGCATCACGATACTCGCATCTCTGCTCTGCCTCTGCATCGGGGCGGGCGCACAATCAGACAACTTCACTCTCGGCAAGTGGACCGAGATACACACGGCCATGCTCAAGGAGCTTTCCAAGTCCTATGTGGATTCGCTCCCGGTGGACAAGATTGAGCGCCGGGGTGTCGACGCGATGCTTTCCGGGCTCGACCCGTACACGGTCTACATCCCCGAGGAGGAGAACGAAGACCTCCAGATGCTCATCCACAAGACCTATGGCGGCGTGGGCGCGGTGATCTACAAGCCGGAGACCTCGGGCAATGTCATCATCAACGAGCCGTACGCGGGCAGCCCGGCATCCAAGAGCGGGCTCGTGTGCGGGGACGAGATAATGGAGATAGACGGGCAGACCGTGGTAGGGCTCACATCCCAGCAGTGCAGCGAGAAGATGCGCGGCGATCCCGGGACGACGGTCAACTTCAAGGTCAAGAAAGTCCGCGGCGGCGAGATCACCGAGGTGGCGGTGCTGCGCGAGAAGATACGCATCCCGGACATCGAGTTCGCGGGGATGATAGGTGACGGCGTCGGGTACATCTCCCAGACCGGATTCACCGACGGGGTGGGGAAGGAGATGCGCGAGGCTGTCGTGTCCCTCAAGAAACAGGGCATGCAGACCCTGGTCCTTGATCTTCGGGGCAACGGCGGCGGCCTGATGAACGAGGCGGCGGAGATCGTGTCCATCTTCGTGCCTAAGGGATCCCTGGTCGTTTCGGCCAAGGGCCGCGAATCGGATTCCAATTACCAGCTGCGCACAAGGCGTGAGCCGGTGGACACGAAGATGCCGCTTATCGTGCTCGTGGATTCAGGCTCGGCATCGTCATCGGAAATCGTGGCCGGGGCGCTCCAGGACATGGACAGGGCGACGATAATGGGACAGCGCACCTTCGGCAAGGGCCTGGTACAGAGCATCAAGTCCCTCCCTTACGGGGGCGAGCTCAAAGTCACCACGGCCAAATACTACACGCCTTCGGGCCGTTGCGTGCAGGCGCTGGATTACAGCCACCGCAACGAGGACGGCAGCGTCAGCCAGATTCCTGACTCTCTGACCCGGGAGTTCAAGACGGCACACGGGCGCACGGTGCGTGACGGCGGCGGCATCACCCCGGACGTGAAGCTCGCGGATAAGACCTACAGCCGCCTGACTTATGCGCTGGTGGCATACGGGATAATGGAATACTACGCCCTGGAGTATGTCCGCGCGCATGAGAGCATCGCTCCGGTTGATGAGTTCCGCCTGAGCGACGCGGACTACGAAGACTTCGTGAAGTTCGCCAGCGGCCGGGAGTTCGACTACCGCTCGTCCGCCAAGACATATTTTGACCATGTCAAGGAAGAACTTGAGAAAGACGGACTTAAAGAATCCCTGTCCGCCCAGCTCGAAGCTCTCGACAAGGCTATCGACATGGAGAAGGAGGAGTTCCTGAGGCTCAAGAAAGATGAGATAATCCCGTTCATCGAGGAGGAGATAGTCGTGAGGTACTACTTCCAGGAGGCCGGCGTCAAGGTGCGTATCCGCTACGATGACGCCCTCAAGCAGGCTCTGGCGAGTCCGAGGATACAGCAGTATTGATGACATTCAGCACGGAACTCATTGTGCTCAGCTCGACCAAGCTCGGAGAGAAGAGCCTGGTGGTGCATTGCCTGACTCCCGCTCTGGGGCGTCGGAGTTTCATCACGACGGTCCCGTCCGGCGGGGGGATGGCCCTTTTCTTGCCGCTCAACATACTGGAAGGGGAGGTCAGCGAGAACCCCAAGTCCGACCTTTGGCGGGTCCGTCGTCTGACGGCGGCCAGTCCGCTCAATGGCATCCGCTCCAGCATAAGCAAGAACTCCATCACGCTTTTCATGAGCGAAGTCCTCTATCGCACGGTGCGGGACGGTGTCCTGGAAGACGGCCTGTTCGACTGGTGCCGGCGTTCCATCCTGACACTTGACGCTCTGGAGAGTGATTTCAGCAACTATCACCTGCGTTTCCTTCTGGAGTTCGCCGTGGCGCTCGGGTTCTCCCCGTCGCTCACGGATCTGGCGCCTTTTGCCGGAGAACACCTCGCCGAGATCCGCACCCTGCTGGAGAGCGATTTCGCCGGCTCCATGCTGCTGCCGCTCAACGGGGTGGCGCGCAATGAGATAGCCGAGAGCCTTCTGCAATACATAGGCTTCCACTCCGACTGCCGCCTCAACATCCGTTCCCTCGCCGTCCTGCGCGAACTCTGGCGGTGAGAACCGTCCCCTCGCCGCCCGGGTCCCCCGGCCCCGCGTCAGGCCCAGCTCGGCACGCCCCGGCCGATTCTGTCGGTTCCGTTCTGGCTCAGCCTGTCTTGCTCTTGTTTTCTTGGCCCCTGGATCTCCGGTGTCGCGTCCCGGTCTGTGACTTGCTTTCCGGTTTCTGTTTCTTGGGCCCCCGGTCCCCTATCCTCTTGCTCCCCAGCTTCGGCGTCCCGGCTTCGGTGTCTCTCGGCTCCGGCTGCTGAAACTCTAGCTCGGGTCCTGGCCACTCAGCCGTGCGCACCAGACCTGGCTTTCCAGCTTCGTGCCGCCCAGCTTCGGTGTCCCAGTTTTGGCGTCCGGGTTCGGCCCCGTGCGCACCAGACCCCTTTCTGCGCACGCGGGCTTCAGAAAATCATCGCGGTGAGTGAAAACGCCCCTGGTGCGCACGGCATTGTTCCACGGCATTGTTCCACGCGTGCGGCGGGTATGAACACCGCCCCCTCCCGCCAGCTGCGCGGAATTCATTGCCCCGCAAGAAGCAACAAAGAGTATTGAGATGGACAGCGGGAAAACTCTGGCCGGCATTGGGCATTCCCTTTTCATCATATCTGCGCAATTTTGACAAGTTCAATATCGAACTCAAGTGTTGACCATGCCGGTATCATGTCCATCTTGGCGGAACCGTAGGCATATTTGGCCGGAATCCACACCCTGAATTTGTCCCCCTCATGCATCCTGACCAGGGCAATCTGCCACCCCATTATCAGATCTCGCACCCGGAACAGTGCCGGCAGCGCCTGCCCGTCGGTGGAATCGAATACGGTTCCGTCCATCAAGCGTCCGGTGTAGTTGACATAGACGACACTCCCCGGTGCAGGGTGGACCTTGCCGCGACCCTGTTCCAATTTCCGTATGACCACGCCATTGTCCAGTGCCAGCACGCCGTCTTCGGCGGCCTTGCCTGCCAGGAAAGCCTCGTTGTCGGCCTTGTATTGATTGAATTTCTTCGACTTTTTCATTGCCGTCATTTCTTGAAATGATTCCCGCCCCGGTTCGCGTGCATGATGCTGCCATTGCCTGTCATATTGAGGCCCGGGCCCAAAGTTTTGCGCTGCGAAGATAAGAAGTTGTTTTATTTTTTTTCGGGTTTTCCGGCCAGATAGTTCTGCTGTCTTTCTCAAAAGCCAGAAGAAGAAGCAAACCTCAGGGAGATATGCCGGCACAAAGGCCTCCGGCTCTCCGAAGTGGCCGATCGAATCGGCTCCGGCCAGTCCAACTTGGGAACCAGTGTTAAGGGGAGCCAGAAAACCGCCACAAAAACGGGCGTTCTGGAAACTCTGGAATTTTTCTCCTTGGTCTATGACCATAACGCCGGCCGATTCACACACACTCTCTCTGCTATGCCAAAGGCGAGATCGCCACAATGGTCTACGACAAACTTGAATACTGCGACAGGCGTGAGGACGACACCGAAGATACCGTCCAGTGGAACCTACCACAAGTCACCCGGGACGGCATCCCCGACTGTGTTCCTTGCCACCTTCCGCGGCAGGGCTCTCTTTACCCTTATCTCTATAATTATTTCGAAATCACTTTGGGGGATTTTAACACCTGCTGCGTTTATATAGTGAACAGACATTTGAAACCACATGGATTCCGAAGATCTTTTTATCAAATATAACATCCCCGCACTTTCTTCTGCATTGAAGCAGGAGGGAGACGAACAGGCCGGGCGCGAGGCTCTGGCCTCCTTCAAGGGTCGGCTGCGCCGCAGGCGGGCGATGGCAGTTGCTGCCAAGTCGATGATGTGCGTTGTCGTGGCTGCTCTTGTCGCGGGTTCCTGGTTCCTGTCGAAGAGCGTGACAGAGGATTCTCTCCGCCATGACAATTACACCTGGATAGAAGCCCCGCTGGGCCAGCGGGTGTCCATCACTCTCGCCGACGGCACCCTGGTGGCACTGAATCCCTCCTCCAAGCTCAAGATTCCCAATGTTTTCGGCACCCACAACAGGGTTGTGGAGCTGCAGGGAGAAGGGTATTTCAGCGTTGCGAAAGAGGAAAAAAGGCCTTTTGTGGTAGAAACTAAGGATTACAACCTGCAGGTTCTCGGCACCGAGTTCAACGTGTACGCATATCCGGACAGCGACATCTTCGAGGCGGACCTCATCTGCGGGAGACTCTATGTCTATGACCGTGCAAATATCGATGCGGGCATCACACTTGAGAAGGCCGAGAAAGCCGTCCGCGAGGGGGGAGAACTCGTAAAAAAGGTTTCTGACTTCGCCCAGAAGGACGTGATGCTCAAGGGAACATACGATTTCTCTGGGATTTCCTTCGGTAATCTCCTCCAGCGCATGGAGCGCTGGTACGGGGTCCGCATAAACGTCTCTGACCCCGCCATTCTCGAGCAGGAGTACATAGGAAAATTCCGCCAGAGCGACAATGTCAACGACATCCTGAACGCCATCAAGTCGGTGGGCCGGTTCGACTACAGGTGGGACACAGACAAAGAATTGACCATACTGCCTATCATATCTAAACCAAATTATTAACACTAAGCAAAATGAGAATCCAAAAGGTTTTGATTGCCATGCTCCTCCTGTTGGCAGGAGGCATGGCGATGCACGCCCAGAATGCCCGGGTAAGCATCTCTGACAGTTCGCTGAGTCTCGGCGAGTTGATTAATCAGATCGAGAAACAGACCGATTATCTTTTCGTGATGGGAGGCGACATCGACAAAAGCATTGTCCTGCAGGTCCCCGTCAGAAACTCTTCGGTGGAGGCAGTTCTGAATTCAGCCCTTCCGGGGGCAGGTCTGGACTTCCGTTTCTCCAACAATTACATTACTCTCATCAGACAGACGGTGAACCAGGGGCCCGTACAGTCCGCGCAGGTCGGATTCATCTCCGGAACAGTCGTCGATGAGAGCGGTCTGCCGGTTATCGGCGCTGCGGTCATCCAGCAAGGCAGTGCCACCAATGGAACCGTGACCGATGAGAACGGCCTTTTCCAGATCCGCGTTCCCGCCGGAACAGGGCTGGAAGTTTCCTGCATTGGATATACCACCCGGACTGCCACGGCAACACCCGGTATGAACATCGTGCTCGACGAAGACAGCGAGCTGCTTGCCGGAACAGTCGTCATCGCCTATGGTACTGTCAAGCGGACCAACCTCACCGGTTCCGTTGCCACATACAACGTGGCGGACAGCCCCCTGTCAAACGTGCCGCACACCAATGCCGCCGAAATGCTCCGCGGCCTTGCCACGGGCGTGTCCATCTCGCAGTCTGGCGTAGCCGGAGACAGGCCGAGCATCCAGATCCGCGGCCAGAAATCCGTTTCCGGCAGCTCTGACCCGCTCATAGTACTCGACGGTGTGATCTACAAAGGGTCCATCGATGACATTGACCCGACATCAATCGAGAGCATGAGCGTCATGAAGGATGCCACTTCCCTTGCATCCTACGGCTCCCAGGCCGCCAACGGTGTCATTATGATCACCTCCAAGAAAGGCTCCCGGGGCAAGGCGTCCATCAACTTCCGCAGCTCCGTATCCCTCGTGCAGCAAAACTACAAGCCGGAGATACGCAACGGGGAGCAGTATCTGGAACTCATCAATGCCCGCCTCGGCAACTCCTCCGACGACATCAGCTGGCTCAGCCCGCTTGAAATCGCCAACTACAACAAGGGCATCTCCTACGACTGGACAGACTTCACTACCCGCCTGGGCGTCCAGCAGAACTACGCCATCAACCTGTCCGGTGCAACGGAAGACGTGAACTATATCGTAGGGGCCGGTTACGAGAACAACAAGAACTACATCAAGAACAACGACTACATCCGCAGGACCGTCATGAGCCGCGTGAGCACCAATGTCGGAAGGTACATCACCGCAGGCTTGAACTTCAACTGGGCGGGCACCACCAACGACGGGCTCCGTCCCTCCACTTCCAGCCTCGGGTCTCCTTACGCGGAGCCGTACATGCCGGACGGCAGCCTGCGCCACTACATGACCGGCGAGTATAGGGACAACTTCGCGAACCCTATGTGGAACACATCCGACGAGGTGGACAACGAGAGGCGCGGGAACGCTGCCACCATGGGCGCGAGCCTGGAGGTCAAGATCCCATGGATCAAGGGCCTGAGCTACAAGATTACTGGCAATTACACTCTAAGGCAGTCCGTCAACCGCACCTTTTATCACGAAGGCTACTACAACTCCTATACCGACGAGACCGGGGATTCGCACAGCGCTGCGACCAACGATGCCTATCTGAACAAGGCCAACGGCTCCATCACCAACACCAGATACACCGGTTGGGTGCTCGACAATATCCTCTCCTACAACAGGGAGTTCGGCAAGCACTACATCAACGCCACGCTCGTGTACACGCGCGACTCCGATGAGGTCGACGGACAGACCTCTACGGGAACGGACTTCTCCCTCATCGGCAACACCAATCTCGGTTTCTACGGCCTGAACAATGCCGTCACGCAGAAGATATCCGAAATCTCCTACACCCTTCACACGGATGTGGGATATCTTGCCCGCCTGAACTACTCCTATGCCGACAAGTATCATTTCAACGTCTCCTTCAGGCGAGACGGATCCTCGGTCTTCGGAGCCAAGCACAAATGGGGCAACTTCCCTGCGGTCGGTGCCGCGTGGACCATCTCCGACGAGGATTTCTTCAGGAGCAACGTCCGCTTCGTGGATTACCTCAAGCTCAAACTTTCATGGGGCAAAAACGGCAACCAGTCTCTCGCCCCATACAACACCCTCTCGAAGCTGATCATGGGACGCTCCGGCGGCACTGTCGTGTATTTCGACGACCAGCCGGTCTACGGCGAGAAACTGACCACCCTCGGTAACCAGGATCTCGGCTGGGAGACCACCGAGTCGTGGAACGGCGGTTGGGAAGCCGATCTTTTCGATCGCCGCGTACACTGGGAACTCGACGCCTACAAGTCCAAGACCTTCGACCAGATCTTCAACCGCACCATCCCCGTTATGGGTTCCGGTATCACTACGCAGCAGGCCACTATGGGCCGTGTGGACAACTGGGGCATAGAGTCCAGCATCCGCGTCAACATCCTGCGTTCCAGTGACTGGAAATGGGACGCCGCCCTGAACTTCACCATGAACCGCAATAAGCTTGTGGACCTGTACGGCGACGGAAAGGACGATATTGCCAACAGCCTGTTCATCGGCAAGTCCCTCGGCGCCATCTACGGTTATGTCTGGGACGGAATAGTTCAGAGCACCGACACCGCTTACATGGAGGCCAACGGCGTCACGCCCGGAGACATCAAGAACAAGGATATCGCAGGCAATGACGACGGCACCCCGGACGGCAAGATAACCGCCGCCGACCGCCAGATTCTCGGCTACGACAAGGAAGCCTTCCGCGCCAGCCTTTCCACGACGCTCAGCTGGAAAAACTGGAGCCTGTACCTGATGTTCAACGGCATTTTCTCCGGTGGGGAATACGGCTATGCGCAGAACAACAACGCATACCTGTCCTATACCGGCACCGCCCAGTACAACAGCCACCTGAATCATCCTTTCTGGACCGAATCCAATCCGAGCAACACCTACGCCCGGCCATGGAACCTCGCGGGCACGCTCAACGCCGTCAATCATTACGGCTTTGTCCGCCTGCAGGACGCCAACCTCTCCTATTCGCTGCCGTCCCGCCTGCTCAAGAACATGAATATTGCGGGACTCACGTTGTACATCTCCGGCACCAATCTCTTCTTCATTGCTCCCGACTGGAAATACAGCGACCCTGAGGTCCGTAATCCGTTCAGCCAGCAGCTGCGCAGGACCTATACCTTCGGTCTCAACGTAAGATTTTAAACAACGAGAAACATGAAAAAAACATTATACTTCGCAGTTCTCGGCCTTGCGGCGGCAGCGGCACTCAGCGCCTGCACGCGCGACGATGATTTCCTCACCGAAAAGCCGAAGACCATCTATACGATTGAAACGGCGTTCGACAAATCCACCCAGATTGACGCCGTCATAGCATCAGCCTACAATAAGTTCATCGACATCAACACTTGGGGCGAGTGGGAATGGTCCAACACCAACGACAATGGCTCCGCCACCGGCACCAAGACACAGGGCATCTTCCACGGACACGGCACCGACGTGCTCGGCCCCACCAAGGGCAAGGGTTCTGTGAACGCCCTACTGGGCAACTATTGGGCGCTCAAATCCGACAATAGCAATTTCAACAATGTCTGGAACGACCTCTACCAGGTTGCGTCCTATGCGAACCTGGCCTTGGAGGGCCTCAAGGTCATTGAAGACATCCCCTCCGGCGAGGCCGTCTACCTGGACGCCCAGGCCCGGTTCTTCAGGGGTTGGGCCTACCTTCGCCTTGCCGAGATGTTCGGCGGCGTACCCCTTGTGGAAGAGCTCAACCAGAGTGTTAAGCTCGATTATATCCGCGCTACACGCGAGGAGACCTACTCCTTCGCCATCGAGGACCTGAAAGTGGCGGTGGCGGGCCTTCCCGCCTATCCAGCCCAGAAGGGCCGTGCAGCCAGGGGCATAGCCGGTCACTTCCTCTGTGAGGCATACATCGGCAGGGGTATCGAGAGCGGCAACAGCTCCGATTACGATCTTGCCATCTCAGCCGCCGACGCGGTCATCACCGCCTATCCCATCATGACGTCCCGATTCGGCACCCGCAGCGAGGGAAGCAACGGAGACGGTTATCCCGACAACGGCACGCCCCGCTATAAGGCGGACGGCACTCCTTATTTCGACCTGTTCTGCTATGGGAATTATGACTACGCCAAAGGCAATACCGAGTCGCTCATGATAGCTCCAGGCATCACCTACGCCGATTTCTCCGCTTACGGCGGCACCCGCGTCCCTTACGGATACACCTGCGGATCAGCCTACCGGGACAAGCAGTGGAGCGATGCGATGAAGGAAGTGAACAATGCGAGCAGTCCCTGGCAAGGCAACATCGACAAGACCCTCTTCCGCGATGGCCAACTCGACGCTTCTATCAACTGCCAGGCCTGGGATATAGTCGGTTCGACCGACTATAGCGATGAAGTTGTGTGGGACGGAGACTTCGCAACCGACGACCGCAATGCCCAGAACATTCGCTACAATCCAGTGGTCATGGACCAGGATTCGCCGCAGTACCTCCAGGTAGTCCAGAAAGAATGGCTCAAGGAAGAGGCGCTGCTGACCCGCGTCTCCGGTAAGGTGACCAGCCTGGATTACTGGGGCGTCGACCTCGATCACGCCTATATGTGGGGTGCGCTGTACTATTTCTACGGACGTGACTGGTACATAGCACGCAGCGCCGAGACCTACCTGCTTCGCGCTGAAGCCAAACTGCGCAAGGGAGACCCCTCCGGTGCGGCGGCAGACGTCAATGCGGTTCGCGCCAGGTCCAACGCCACGTATCGCTACCCAAGCGTGGACATTTACGACATTCTCGACGAACGCGCCCGGGAACTCGCGTGGGAGGAATTCCGCTGGAACACCCTGCTGCGTATGGGAAGCAAAGGAAGCAACGAGGTCATGAAGACCCAGCTTGAGAAATATTCCTACGGCACAAATGACACCGGTGCATTCGCCGGGCAGGCCTTCCCATCGTGGACGCTCTTCCCCATCCCGGAGACCGTTATTGAACTTAACTCCGAACTTGTAATGGAACAGAATTTCGGTTGGGACTAATTATAGTTATAGGGTTGTTTTGATTGGACAGGCCGTCTGCGTGTCTGGCGGCCTGTTTGTTTTCAAAATAGAAGTGTATTTTTATAAAAACAGATTCTTTCGCATAGATGAAGACCTTATTCACCTCAATCACATTGGCGCTGACTGCCGCAATCTCTCATCTCGCGGCTTCTCCGACACCGGAGACGGAGGTCCCCCGTGCGACGATGGAGCAAGTCTACAACGCAGCCCGGACCCCGTACAAATACGGTCTCGTGGTGATCCCGGAGGACAATCTTCACAAGACGGACTGCCCCACGGTGTTCCGCTACGGCGGTCGCTGGTATATGACTTACCTGCTCTATTCCGACAAGGGCGGGGCGGAGAAGAACGGTTACCAGACCTGCCTTGCCGTCTCGGACGACCTGCTCCACTGGGAGGACCTTGGAATATTGCTTCCCTTCACCGATGAGGGCTGGGACAGTAGCCAGAGAGCTGGCTACATGGCTCTGCTGGACAATGAGTGGGGAGGAAGCTACGCCCTTTCGAAATATCGCGGAAAATACTGGATGAGCGGATTCGGCGGGCCTAACGAAGGATACGAGAAGATGCCCTTGAGCATAGGCGTGGCTTGGACGAGGAAGGCTCCGGACAGGTGGATAAGGGATGGCAGGAGCAGTTGGAGGGCGTCCGCCGAACCGGTGCTGTCCTCCTCGGATTCTTCCGCGCAGTGGTGGGACGACATCGTGCAGTACAAGACCAACGTTTTCGAAGACCCTCAGCGGAGCTTCGGCAGCCGTTTCCTCATGTTTTACAACGCCGCAGGCGTCAATCCGGACAACGGGCTGAAAGCCGAAAGGATTGGCCTGGCCCTCTCGGACGACATGATGCACTGGCGCCGCTACGACGGTAATCCCATATTCGCCCACGAACAGCAAGGGATCATCACCGGGGACGCCCACATCCAGCGCATGGGGAACCTGTGGGTGATGTTCTATTTCGGGGCTTTCCGGCAGGACAGGCCCTACAAGGCTTTCAATACTTTCGCTGCGTCCTACGATCTGCTACACTGGACAGACTGGGACGGGGAGGACCTGATCTATCCAAGCGAAGACTACGACGAGATGTTCGCCCACAAAAGCTGCCTGATAGTCCATGAGGGAGTAGTCTACCATTTCTACTGTGCGGTCAACAACGACAACCAGCGGGGCATTGCCGTGGCCACCAGCCGTGATATGGGCTCCTCGGAGCTGCACTTCCCGGCCCGGCCCGGCTGGATTGGGGCCACGACGGACATTCGGGACAGCTTGTCCCGAAAGAGCATACTGCTCAGAAAGGAACTCGTCCTGAAGGATGTGGAGTCAGCAACGATACAGATTTCCGGCCTTGGCTTCTATGAGTTGTATGTCAACGGGGATAAAGTGAACAAACACATGCTTGACCCGTTCTGGAGCCAGTACGACAAGACCGTCTATTACACGCAGTTCGATCTCACCCGTTATATCGGAGACGGCGCGAACGTCCTGGGGGTAATCCTCGGAAACGGCTTCTACAACGTCCAAGGCGGACGCTATGTCAAATTCAGGGGAAGTTATGGGCCTCCCACCCTTTGGGCGAAGCTCAGGGTGAAATACAAGGACGGATCCACGGCGGTCTTCACGACTGACGAAAGTTGGAAATGGAGCCTCAGCCCTGTCACTTTCAACTGCATCTACGGCGGCGAAGACTATGACGCACGCCTGGAACAGGATGCCTGGGATAGGGCCGGATTTGACGACAGCGGATGGCTTCCGGCCGTGGCGCAGAGAGCTCCAGCAGGAGAACTTGTCCATCAGACGGCGCCTTCGGATGCCGTGATAGACGAATTTTTCCCGGTCAAGACCGAGGCGACGGACAGGGGGCTGGTTCTGGATCTGGCCCAGAACCACTCGGGAATCCCCGTCATCTCGGTGAGCGGCCGCCCTGGTCAGGTGATACGCATCTGGCCGGCCGAAAGGCTTGATGCCGGCGGCTTTCCGGACCAGAGGTCCACGGGCTCCCCCCATTACTACCAGTACACCCTGAAAGGGGAAGGGACGGAAAGCTGGCAACCGCGCTTCAGCTACTACGGCTACCGCTGGCTGCTCATCGAAGGAGCCGTAACGGAGGATATGCCCAACCCGCAGGGGCTGCCCGTGCTCCACTCCGTAAAATCCCTCTTCCTGTCAAACGCCATGGAGGAGACAGGGTCTTTCAGCTGCTCGAATGAGATATTCAACGGTGCCCACAGGCTTATCCGCAACGCCGTCCGGTCCAATGCCCATGCCGTGTTCACCGACTGTCCCCACCGCGAGAAACTGGGCTGGCTGGACCAGCTGCAGTTCAACGGGCCGGGGCTCTTCTACGGATATGACCTGCGCCGTTTCGCGCCAAAGGTGATGCGGGACATGGCGGACGCCCAGCACCCGGACGGCATGGTCCCTACCACCGCACCCGAATACACCTCGTTCACCGGACAATGGGAGTGTTTCTCTAACTCCCCCGAGTGGGGCAGCGCATTCATCGTGTGGCCGCTGCTGTACCATCGCTTCTACGGAGACGACACTCTCTTGAAGGAATATTATCCCCGGATGATGGCCTACTTGGACTATCTGGGTGGCCGCGCCGAGGACGGGATACTCGATTTCGGTCTCGGTGACTGGTACGACTATTCCGGCGTGCAGTCGGGCTTCGCGCAGAACACTCCCGTAAATGTCGTAGCTTCCGCACAATACTATCTTGACATCCTCGCCATGAAAGAGGCCTCGCTTATCCTGGGCGAGGCGGCCCGCGCCGACAGTCTTGACGCCTTGGCAGCCGTGACGAAGGAGCAGTACAATGCTGCTTTCCTCCATACGGACGAAGACGGCCGGGCCTGGTACGGCAGCGGCAGCCAGGCTTCGAACGCTCTCGCCCTGCATCTGGGTCTGGTCCCGGAAAAATACCATGACGCGGTCCTGGAGAGCCTGCTGGCAGACATTGCCGCACGCGGCTGCCGCCTGACGACGGGCGAGATCACCAGCCGGGCCTTGTACAGCGTACTTGACCGCGAGGGCCTTAACGAGGTGGTCTTCGCCCTGCACAACCACTACGACGCGCCGGGCTACGGTAGGCAACTCTCGCTCGGTGCCACTACCCTGACCGAACAGTGGGATCCCGCTTTCGGCAACTCGCTGAACCATTTCATGCTGGGGCACCTCGACGAATGGTTCTACTATGCTCTCGCGGGAATTCGCCACGACGGGAACGGGGCCGTCACGGTCCGTCCCCAGGTGGTTGGCGACATCTCTTGGGTGAAAGCCTCCACCCTTATCCCCCGGGGGATACTGAAAGTGGACTGGAAGCTCTCCGAAGACGGATTCTTCACCCTCGGCGTAGGTGTCCCTGAAGGGGCCCGGATTCGTGTCATACTTCCCGATGGGAGCGACAGGGGTCTTTGCGAAGATGGATATAACGAATTCAAAATCAGATTGAAATGATAAACAACATCGCCTTGGCAGCCCTCTTGCTGGCCCTCGCCGTCCCGGCGCACCGCGATTGGGAAGACCCGTCCGTGCTCTCGAAAGGAAGGGAGCCGGCGAGGAACTCCTTCATCCCCTGCGGGCAGGAGCCCGGCGACAGGACCATCCTGCTGGACGGGACATGGAAATTCCGCTGGGCGGAGGACGTGGGCGAAAAGCCGGGCGAGGAGCATGACATTCCCGTTCCCTCCAGCCTTGAGATGTTGGGCTTCGGCGTCCCGGTCTATGTGAGCGCCGGTTATCCTTTCACGCCCGCCCCGCCGCGCATCCCCATAAAGAATTCAATGGGACTTTACAGCCGGACTTTCAATCTGCAGGATATGCAGGAGCGGGAGGTGTTCCTGCGCTTCGATGGGGTATCCAGTGCCTTTTACGTGAGGGTGAACGGCTACGATGTCGGCTACAGCCAGGGTTCCACCGAGCAGGCGGAGTTCGACATCACCCGCTACATCCGGCAGGGAGAGAACCGCCTGGAAGTGGACGTTCTCCGCTACTGCGACGGCTCCTACCTGGAAGACCAGGACTTCTGGCGTATGAGCGGCATTCACCGCAGCGTGAAGCTGTACTATACCCCGAAAATCCGCATCCGCGACCTGGGAATCCGCACTCTGCTGGACGGCGACTACAAGAACGCCGTGCTGGAACTCTCCCCGGAACTGGCAGCCTACGGTCCGGGAAACGACGGACAGGGCTGGTCCCTTCGGGCCGTACTGTCCGACCCGGACGGGAAAGTCGTGATGGACAAGAACTTCGGTGATGCCAAGGAGATGCTTAACCTCGCCCGCAAGGGCTCCATAATGAATGACCGCACCCCCCAGAGGGGATATTCTAAGTTCGCCTGGCTCAGCGAGGAGATTACCGACCCCCTCAAGTGGACGGCCGAGACCCCCTGGCTATATCGTCTGGAGCTGACGCTCCTGGACCCGGACGGGCAGGAAATGGAGAAGGTCTTTCAGAGTGTCGGCTTCCGGAGCGTCGAGAACCGGGACGGAAAAATTCTCGTGAACGGCCGTCCGATAAAGATACGCGGAGCGAACCGGCATGAGCACGACCCCTGGCTAGGAAAGGTGGTCACGGAAGAGATGATGCTTCGGGACATCATACTCATGAAGCAGGCCAACCTCAATGCCGTGCGCACCAGCCACTATCCCAACTGCCCCGAATGGTACGAACTGTGCGACCGTTACGGCCTGTACGTGTTCGACGAGGCCAACATTGAGGAGCACGGACTGCGCGGGGAACTGGCAGGCGACCCACAATGGGCGGGAGCCTTTCTGGACCGCACAATGCGCATGGCCAGGCGCGACCGCAACCACCCCTGCGTGATTTTCTGGAGCCTCGGGAACGAGTCGGGCTGGGGGGCGAATTTCGCCGCGACCGCTGCCTGGCTCAGGGAATTCGACCCCACGCGGCTCATCCACTATGAAGGGGCGCAGGGCGACGCACTCAGGCCCGACCCTCCGTACGTGGACGTCATCTCTCGTTTCTATCCGCGCACCTTGGATTCCTACTTGAATCCTCCGAAAAACGGGAACGCTTTGTCGGAAAGGGCGGAAAACGCCCGCTGGGAGAGACTGCTTGACATAGCCCGGAATCCGCGCGACACCCGCCCAGTGCTTTCCAGCGAATACGCCCATGCCATGGGCAACGCCATCGGCAACCTCCGTGAATACTGGGAAGAAATCTACTCCCATCCGCGCATGCTGGGCGGCTTTATCTGGGACTGGGCGGACCAGGCACTCTTCCGTATGGCCGACTCCACGGCCGACGGCAGCGGAGTCGAGGTGTGTTACGGGGGCGATTTCGGACCCGGCAAGAGTTCCGCGGACTTCTGCCTCAACGGCATCGTTTTCGCCGACAGGACCTTCGGAGCGAAATACTATCAGGTGCAGAAAATCTACCAGCCCGTGGCTATGGACTACGAGCCCGATGCCGGGGAGCTGCGCATCATCAACCGCCACCATCACCTGTATCTCGACGAGGCCGTGTCCATGGACTGGAGCCTTCCGGAAATGAAGAAGGCCCCGTCCGGGGATATCAGCGTCCCGCATCTGGCGCCTGGAGATACGGCAAAGCTGACCCTCGCCCTTCCCGCTGGAGCACAGGGACGCCTCCACGTCAGCTGCCGGGTTCTCCCCGGCCTGAGTTGTAGGGAGGCTTTCGCTGGAGAACAGACTGCCTACGAAGATTTTACCCTCAGTGCATACAAGAGCGTCCTGGACGGCCCCGCAAAGGGAAAATTGACCATGAAGGAAGACAGCGGCAGGCTTGTCGTGTCCGCAGGGAAGTCCGTCATGGCATGGTCTCTGCCGGACGGGCGTCCCGAGACATGGAACCTCGGCGGCAGGGCTGTGCTCCAGAAAGGAGGGAGCCCCGCGCTCTGCGTATTCCGCGCCCCGACAAGCAACGACAAGGGCTTCGGCGGATGGCTTGCCGACGACTGGGAGAGGGAAGGGCTGGACCGACTGGACGAGGGCGCCGCAGAGTTCCGCTGGGAGCAGACCTCTCCCTCGGAGGGCAGGATAAGCGTCAGGCGCAGCTACTCCTCGCGCAACGGCCGCCTCGACGTAAGGGCGGAGTGCACGGTCAAGGCGGACGGACGCATTGACTGCAGCTACAGCGTCATCCCGTCGGGGAATCTGCCGCCACTTCCCAGGGTAGGCGTTGCATTCGTGCTGGACAAGACTTGGGAAAAGGTAAAATGGTACGGCCGGGGCCCCTGGGAGAACTATATCGACCGCGCCGACTGCGCCCCGGAGGGACTCTGGCAGTCGACTGTCTGCGAGCTGTACACGGCCTATCCCGTGCCTCAGGAGAACGGGCACCGCAGCGGAGTATATTTCCTGGAATTCAGCACCCGGGACGGGGCGCACTCGGTCCGGATAGAGACCAGGGGCGGGCCCTTCGGCTTCAACGCTCTGCACTATTCTTTGGAGGATCTGTCACGGGCCCGCCACAGCCACGAACTGGCCCCTCGGGAAGATGTGTACGTGAACCTCGACGCCGCCCACATGGGTCTCGGCAACAGCAGCTGCGGCCCGGGCGTACTGGATAAATATTCCCTTTATCCCGGCGCAGACGGCGCCTATCACCTTGATTTTACAATAACGGCAAAATGAAAAGATTAAGATTATTTCTCCCACTGCTGCTGGGTCTTGCAGCCCTGTCCTCGTACGCACAGGATTCCCGCCCATGGGCCATCTGGTACTGGATGAACGGCACCGGCAGCAAAGAAGCTGTCAGCGCCGATCTCCGGGCCATGAAGGACGCGGGGATTGCGGGCGCCTACCTAATGCCCATCAAAGGCCCCGACCCTGCATACACCCCAAGCCACGCGCAGCTCACGCCGGAATGGGATGCGCTCGTCGCGCACGCCATTAGCGAAGCGGCACGCATCGGCGTGCAGCTCGGCATCCATATCTGCGACGGATTCGCCCTCGCCGGAGGGCCGTGGATCACTCCCGAGATGTCAATGCAGAAAATCGTCTCCACGGAAAAGGAAGTGTACCTGAAGGGAAGACATTTGAATGTGGCCCTAGAGCGGCCAGAGGCGGTAAGGGGCTGGTACAAGGACATCAAGGTCTATGCCTACCGGGTGGATTCTCCCTGCAAAGAGGCGTCCTTCACTACAAATCCGCCCCTGAAAGGCTTCAGGAGCACCGAACCCTGCACCATAGACATCGATTTCGAGGAGCCCTTCACCGCTCGGACAGTATACATAAAACCCCGCGGGAATAGCATTCAGGCCTTGCGAGTCGTAGTCGAAGCACAGGGCAAAGACGGCAAATTCCACGAGGTACGACGGCTCGAACCTCCGCGTCTCGGATGGCAGAGTCTGGGCACCGGTTTCAGCTTTGCCCTGTCCGAGACTACGGCCCGGCACTGGCGTCTGAGATGGACTCCTTCTGGATCCGAGCCGGGCAGCGAGGATCTCGATGCGGCAAAATGGATGCCGACACTCTCGATAGATTCCCTTTCCTTCTCTGGAGTCCGCAGGCTCGACCGCTGGGAGGGTAAGGCCGCCTTCACCTGGGCCGTATCTCCTGAGGATGAGTTCGGGATGGACGGCGTCGTCCCGGCGGGAAATCTGGTCGACCTCACGGACTGTCTGGAGGGCGACCGGATAGAAGCCAGGCTGCCTTCCCCGGGCAATTGGCGCATACTCCGCATAGGCCACACATCTACCGGACAGCAGAACGACACCGGTGGGGCCGGAAAGGGTCTGGAGTGCGACAAATTCAGCCGCGAGGCCGTCAGGGCCCAACTCGACGGATGGTTCGGACATATCTGGAACCTCGTTGATGAGCGGACGGCCCGCAAGGCTATCTCGCGCATGCACGTGGACAGTTGGGAGTGCGCCAGCCAGAACTGGTCGGAGAATTTCGCGCAGGAGTTCCTCTCTCGCCGGGGCTACGACCTCATGCCTTGGCTCCCCGTGATGACCGGCCTGGTGATGGACAGCCCCCAGGCGAGCGAAAAGGTACTGCGCGATGTGCGCGAGACCATAGCCGAACTGGTGCATGACGTATTTTATACCGAACTCCACGATCGGGCCGCGTCGCTCGGTCTGGGCCTTAGCGCCGAATGCACGGCCCCCACATTCCCGGGCGACGGCATGCTCCATTACGACCTGACCGAATTCCCAATGGGTGAATTCTGGCTCCGCAGCCCCACCCACGACAAGCCCAACGACATGATGGACGCCATCAGCGGAGCGCATATCTATGGCAAGAATATCATTCAGGCTGAGGGCTTTACCGAACTGAGAACCATGTTTGACGAGGATCCTGCCCTAGTGAAACCCCTGCTCGACCGCCAGTACGCATACGGCTTCAACGCCCTTGCGTTTCATGTCTGGGTGCTCAATCCATGGATGGACCGCAGGCCGGGCATGAGCCTCAGCGGAATAGGCTTCGCAATGCAGCGGGACCAGAGCTGGCTGCCCCTGGCGGGGGCTTTTACTGACTACATAAGCCGCTGCCAGGCCCTTCTGCAGGCCGGACATCCCGTGACGGATATCGCCGTTTTCAGCGGCGAAGACGTGCCCCGCCGCTCGGTTCTGCCAGACAAGCTCACGGCTTCTCTGCCCGGACCATTCGGTAAGGAACGGCTCGACAGCGAGCGCGACAGGCTCTCGGACAAAGGTCTTGAAAAGGCCGAACTTCCCTATGGCGTAAACCGGACTTCTGGCACCTATCTCGGGGAAGACTGGATCAATCCTCTGGGGGGCTACGCCTATGACAGCTTCAATCCCGACGTACTCAGGGGCGCCGTGGCCAGGGACGGCAGGATGACGCTTCCCTCCGGTGCCTCCTATCCGGTGGTGATATTCCCTCTTCCGCACAAGATGAATCCGGGGGCAGACACGTTCAGCGGCGAGGTGACAGAAAAGATACGCGCTCTGAGGGACGGAGGTGTAAAGCTGCTCCTGCCCTCGGACCTGCCCTACAACGGGAAAGACTTCTCGCAGCTCGGCATAGCCCCCGACCTCACGGTGGAGAGCGTAGACGGAAGGACGGGGGACCTGCGCGGCGAGCTGGCCTGGTGCCACAGGAAAGACGCCGACCGTGATATTTATTTCCTTGCTTCCCAGGGGGGGAATGGAGGAAGGTACACCCTTTCCTTCAGGGTTGAAGACGATTCTCCCGAGATCTATGATCCCGTCCTTGATGCACCCAAATGCGTAGAAAAGGTATGGACAGACTCTGGGAGGACGTTCATTACCCTCGACTTTGCCCCGAACGAGTCCTGTTTCGTACTGATGGGCCCCGGAGGTTCCTACCACCAGACGGGCGCTGCGCCCGATATACGGCCGCTCGCCGCGGGCCCTTGGACAGTGGTTTTCAACGAAAACGGCGAAACGGTCCGTTCCAATGAACTCTTCGACTGGACACTCTCGGACAACCCGAAGGTAAAATACTACAGCGGAATGTCGAAATACAGCAGCACCTTCAAATGGACTCCCGGGAAGGGGAAGACTTATCTGGAACTGGACATCCCTTCCGGTATGGCCAGGGTGAGCGTGAACGGTGTCGTCTGCGGGACGGCATGGACGGCTCCATGGCGGGTAGACATTACCGACGCGCTCCAGAAAGGCTCCAACCGGATTGAGATAGAATACGCCAACACCTGGTACAACGCCCTGCTGGGCGCATCGCTGGGCAGCGCTCCATACGACGGCATCTGGAGTTCGGGAACATACTGGACCCTGCGCCCCACGGAACTCATCACCTCGGGGATACGCGGAATTAAAACAGTGCAACAACCATAAATCACATTACAATGAAACGTATAGCGTTGATTGTCCTGGCTCTGTCGGCAGCGGCCATGCCGCTGGGAGCCAGGGTTTCCCTCCCTTTCTTCTTCTGCGACCACATGGTGCTCCAGCAGCAGACGGAGGCTCCCCTCTGGGGCAAGGCCTCGCCCGGAGCTACGGTAACCGTCACAGGCTCCTGGGACGGCAGGAGCGTGAGTGCCAGGGCCGGCTCCGACGGCAGCTGGAGACTTGCCATTCCCACGCCGGAAGCCGGAGGACCCTATGTGATACGGATTACCGAAAACGCGGCACGCAAGACCGCCGTGGAAGCGCTCGTCCTCAAAGACGTGCTGATCGGGGAAGTATGGCTGTGCGGCGGACAGAGCAACATGGAGATGCCGGTAAAAGGCTTCTCCGGACAACCGGTAGACGGCTCGGCCGCGGTCATAGCGGACAGTGCCGACGACGGTCTTAGGCTTTTTACCGTGAAGCGGGACTTTTCGTCAGAGCCCAAGGATGATGTTTCGGGAAGTTGGATCGCAGCCTCTCCGGCCACGGTCCGGGAGTTCAGCGCCACCGGCTATTTCTTCGGCGCTCTGCTCCGGAAGGCTCTCGGCGTACCGGTAGGCCTGATTATGGACTGCTGGGGCGGCAGCTGCATAGAGGCGTGGATGAGCAAGGAAGCACTGGCGGACTTCCCCGGCTATGAGAAAGCTCCCCACATACGCCCGGGAGTACCCAACCGCACTCCCGCCGTGCTCTACAATGCCATGATCCATCCCCTGGTGGGCTACGGTATGCGCGGGGCGATATGGTATCAGGGCGAGACCAACAAGGAGGAGCCCGAGCAGTATGTGCCCCTGTTCAGGAAGATGATCTCGCAATGGCGCGGAGAATGGGGCTATGATTTCCCGTTCTACTTCTGCCAGATAGCCCCGTATGCATATTCCATCATCGGCGAGGAGGTGGTCAATTCCGCTTACCTGCGCGAGGCCCAGCTCAAGGTGAGCCTCGTGGAGGAGAATGTCGGAATGGCGGTGCTGATGGACGCCGGGCTATATCGCACCATACATCCCAGTCAGAAGAGACAGGTCGGAGAACGCCTTGCATATCAGGCGCTTGCCAAGACATACGGGATGGCAGGTATAGTGGCCGATTCGCCCGTACCCGTGTCGTTCGAAGTGCAGGGCGAGGCTATGGTGGTGAACTTCGAGGGCTGTGATATGTGGCTCTACAGCCCTAACATTGATCCGTCCAATTTTACCCTGGCGGGCGAGGACCGCGTTTTCCATCCGGCAAAAGCCAAGATCAACCGCAAGCAGGTAATCGTGACCAGCCCTGAGGTGCCGAATCCCGTGGCCGTACGCTACGCCTTTGAAAACTGGGTGGTCGGAGACCTTTTCGGCACGGAAGGCCTTCCCGTGAGTTCCTTCCGCTCCGACGATTGGCCGGTGGAGAGAAACAGGTAAGGAGCATATCCTCAATCCTTCGGGATTTCGACAAGTGTTTATCTGATTCCGAATTCGGCCTGCTGTCGCTCCACTTCCTGCAACAGGCGGGACGATTCTTCGCTGCTGAGGTGCACGCCGCCGGTGCTTCTGCCATCCGTTCCGACCACCCGGGCGCTGCGGGAAGCATCACCTAGGGATTCAAAGGGCGGTTCGACCGAATAGAATTCGAGACTTGCCGGGGACGGGGCATGGGTGCCTTCGTGAAGGACTCTGGCATTGACACGGATACGTCCAGGCGTGGCGGTGGAGCGTATCAAGACGGGGGCTGAGCCGAATTCCACAGCCCTCGGATTGGCTCCGATTGAGGCATCGCCTATTATCTCTCCCTCTCCCTCAACGGTGAAGAGGATATCCTCTTTAGCCAGACGACGCACGTTGCCGTTGTCGTCGGTCACTTCGGCTATCACGACCACGAAGGAACTGCCGTCCGCAGGAAGCGGACCGTACACCGGATCGAGCCTGAGGCGGAGCCTGGTGGATCGGCGGGAAGGCATCTTGGATGAGGTACATACCACCCGTCCGTCCCTGAAACCTTCGGCAAACAGGCACACCCCCTTCCAGTTCCTCCTTGAGTAGGACTCCGCCCTTGCCTCCCAGAAATTCCACAGGCCAGGGAAGACGAAGGTTCCGTTGTCCGAGGCCACGCTCACCGGCTTCCCATCGAGGCCCCACACGCGCACGGAGTCGCAGTTGGAGTAGATGGTGACATCGTCCGGAGAGAACTGACCCATCTCATTGGCGAAGAATATGAATGGTTCCTCCGTCTTCGTGAGGGCGCCCCGGAACATCTCATAGGCATATTTTTCCTGGCGGAAAGCATCCCAGTCCCCACCCCAGTACGGGTCGGGATGATAGCCTCTCTGGTGGTCGAAAGGATGCCACTGAGCCCCTCCGAAGTAGTGTCCTCCGGGTACCATCACCTGTCCCAGGGTGCTGTGCAGCGAAGAGGAAGCCATCAGCATTGGAATCTCTCCCCAATGGCGGGCGGCGCGATTGATGGCGTTGTGTGCGTACCAGTCGTCCACCATCTCCCCGAATTCGCGCGTAAAGAGCGGCTTATCGACCGTGCCCTTGTCTTCCGGCCAGCCGTAGGCCACGTCGTAACTCTCCCTGACTCCTTTCGAGTTCAGGTCAGCGGCGGCTCCCGGTGCACCGGCATAGGGGTACTCCTCGCGGGTGAGCCTGAGGGCTTCGAGCGAGAAGTCGAGCGGGAACATGGTCTCGTTGAGGATAGGCTCCCAGAGTATGACGCTTGGGTGATTGCGGTCCCGGCGTATGATGCGCCTGGTGTTGTCGTGTACCCGGGACGCGAATTCCGGGTCGTTGTTCCAGAATTGCCAGCCGGGAGTGGCCACGATGACGAAGAGGCCCAACTCGTCGCAGGCGTCCATGAAGGAGGGATCCTGGGGGTAGTGTGCTGTCCTGATGATCTTGAAGCCGGCATCGCGCAGACGGCGGGCGTCGGCCCATTGCACATTGTTGGGAACCGCATTGCCCACGTAGGCGAAGTCCTGGTGACGGTTCACGCCTATCACCTGACCGTAGGGCTCTCCGTTCAGCACCAGACCCCGGTCCTTGTCGAAACGGACGGACCTGACTCCCGTCCGGGTGATTCCCCCGTCTATGGCCTTGTCCTTGTCAAACAGCTGTGTTTCAACGCTGTACAGAGTAGGGGATTCGGGAGACCAGAGGCGCGGTCTGTCCAGGGTAAACGTCTGCCGTATGCTCTTTCCACCCACGGGAACGCTTACCCTGTCGGTCTTCTCCGATACGGGAGTCCCGTCAGGGCTGAGAATCCTTGTACGGAGACTGATCCTACGGGTCTTCTCTCCGAAATTGCCAAGGTCGGTATCTACGGTCATGGAGGCCTTCTCCCTGCTGACGGCATCGTAGTGTATGAATACGCCTCCTCCGGCAATCTTGCCGGCAGTGGACGCCCTGGTGACATGGACCTCCGGGATGCCCAGCAGCCACACATCCCGGTAGATGCCGCCGTGGTATGTGAAATCCAGGGTGTACTGCGTCTTGCCGGGAGGATAGGACCGGTCGTCGGAGTTGTCGGCGAGAAGGGCTACGGTGCAGTTCTGTCCCGGCTTTACGCCGCACGCGGTCAAGTCGACCTCGAAGGGAAGGTATCCCCCAAGATTGTCCTGGACTTTCTGCCCGTTCACCCACACGGACTGTTTCCCCATGACGGCCTCGAAATGCAGGACGGCGTGTCTGTCCCCGAATTCGGACGGGATGGTAAAGGTCTTGCGATACCACGCCGGGCCCTGGTAGTTGCGGTTGCCGCTACCCTCCGATGGAAGGAGTTCCACAGTATGTGGAAGGTTCACGCTCTCCCAAGCGGAGTCGTCGAACGAGGGCTCGTGCGCTCCTTCGGCCTCGCCTTTGAAGTATTTCCAGCCGGGGTTGAAGCTGAGCACGATGCGCCCGGAGCCTTCAAGCGGGAAAAAGCCCGCCACGGAAGTCGTTCCGGAAGGGGTGTTCGTGTGAACCCGGCCGTCATGGCCGTGCAGACGGTATTCCACGGGCCAGTCAGACGGCCAGGAGGCGAGGGTGGTGACATTGCCCTGCGCGTCTTCGCCCAGAATCATCTCCTGAAGGGCTATAGCGGCGCTCCCTCCCCAGTTGTGGTCCGGAGTCCAGTCGAAGCCCGGACCCCAGAACGCGGGGAAGCGGTGCGGGCCGTCCGCATATTTAAGCAGGATAAGTCTTTCAGCCTCATCGGTGAGGCCCATGCAGGCGGCCCAGACGGCGTCCTGCTTCCAGCCCGTATGCGAGCGGAATTTGAGCGCGTCGGAATCATTCCACCATGTGTTGACGGCGTATTCATGCCTCTCGTCTCCTGGGCGGATCACCCTCCATGGGAACACCGGATACAGTTGCGGGGTCTCCACGTTCTGCACCCTCTCCCATTCTTCGGCAGGGGAAATGTACTTCCGGCCGTTCGCTTCCCGGTAAGGAATCTCGGGGATTATCGAGCGGAACCTCTGCCAGCGGACGGCCTTGTCCGGGAGGTCCTTCTTGAGATAATAGGCAGACAGAGACTCGCTAACTCTCTGAAGGGCGGCAATAGTGGAAGAAGGGTTGCGGGCTATCTTGTAAGTTTCGCAGCCGCTTCCCGGGAAGATAACGAGCTTTCCTTGCGCATCTAGTTCTCTTTCGCCCCGGCTGCGGGCAAGGTAGCGGTAGTGCTGCTCGAAGAAGTCCAGGCAACTCTCTATCATGGGAAGGTATTCCGCGATGTCCGCTCCGCAGTAGCGGTCTGTCTCGAGTATCATCAGGCAGAATTCCAGGACGGTGTCCCACTGGTATTCCAGCCAGCGGTTGTCCTGCATCCCGGGGTCCATGCCTTCGGGCCGGTTCGTCCCGTATTCGGCGGGATTTGGGAGGCCATAGTTTTCCAGCTGTTCGGTGAAACAGGCCCCGCCGTGGCCCCAGTACACACGGCTCCGGAGTTCGGCGTTGCCGAGAGTCCTGCGATAGAATTCGAACTGCGGACGCATCATATCCCAGTCGCCGCTCTTGAGCATGGGGAAATATACGAGCCTCTGGTTCTGTGCGGTCATGGTGCCGCCGCACCAGTTGCGGTAGTCGGGGGAATAGTGCTGCGGGGACGGGGTTTGCACGAAGCGGCTGTCGAAGGTAAAGAGCCCTCCGTTGAACTTTGTGGGCCAGTAACCCCTGGCATTGCACCCCAACATGTATCTGAACAACTGGTAGTTGCGCCCTATCTTCCAGATTTCCGAACCAGGGTGGGCGGGATCGGTTACGATATAGCTGCGGCTCCAGTAGGAGTGCCACCAATCCAGGGCCGCAGCCCTGTCGGCGTGGTCGAAAACGCTGTCTTTTGTCTTCTTCAGGCTTTCTCGCCACAGACCGGCGGCGTCTTCCCCGGAAGGGGAGTTGCCCTGTACGGCGGCTCCGCAGAATACGATGCTGTATCTCGTGGCTCCGCCGCCTTCGTAATTCCATGCCTTGAACGGGGTGTCGATGTACTCTCCGAAGGAGGTGCCGCTGAAGCGCATCCCGCCGAAATTCACCGTACCTCCCCAGACCAGATTGCCGATTGGGTTGTACATGTCTGCCTTGTAGGCCCCCAGACCCTCTTTTTCGACGGTATAGTCGAATATCGTCACCGGGCCGTTCTCGTGCCGGAATGTAAGTGAGGACTCATCGCACTCGAAGATGTCGGAAGTGAATTTCGCATCATTGGGCAGGGCCCATTTCCAGGAGGTGGCGTTCTTCTCGTCGCCTATCGGCCGGTCTTCGTAACGCCACGATTCGTAGGAGGCCTTTATGGCTGTCGGGTGTGCGGAATTGATGTCTATATGGAAGACGGGCTTTTCCACGTCCGCCCATATCGTCATTGTGACGTCTCCTCCGGAGATTTCCATGTGGCCGTCCCAGAGCCGGAGAGTCTGGCGGAAATCCCGCCCCCCGAACGGATCGGGACAGAGGCGCAAGCGCAGGCGGCCACCTTTCAGCAGGGCGTTGTTCTCGTCGAGCCAGACACCGTCCGAGAAATATATCATCACCTCGCTATTCTCCACCCACACGTTTAGGCCCAGTTCTCCTCCGCCGCATGGCATGGAGGCATCCGGCCCGGAGCTCTGGGTTGTCCATGAAACGTCATACTGAGAAATCAAGGCTTTCGTGTGGTTGTCTGCCTTTGTCAGGGGGGACATGGTGCAAAGGACGGCCGTCAGGGCCGCCGTGCAGAGGATCTTCGCAGTACTCATATGAATAAAGATTATGTGATTACGCAATGTTATATCTAATGTCGTTTTTGTAAACCAAGGCCACGGCCATGAGCTTGTCGAACAGCCCATCGCCGAAGTAACGCCGGTCCCTTTCTTTTATAGGAACAAAGCTAACGACCGGCTTTGACAATTTGTGATACAAGCTCATTTTAGGCGAAGTATTAATTATTCATAACTTTTACCTGTTGCTAAATAAAGAAGAAGAGAATGAACGGAAGATAATCCTTGTAGAAGCCCCTCAGCTTTTTGAATGCGATGGTAATCTGGTTTTCCACGGTACTGGTGGAAATACCAAGTTCATAGGATATCTGTTTGTGGGACAGTCCTTTGATCTTGCTCATGGTGAACACTTCCCGGCAACGCGGCGGAAGGGTGTCAAGCCCGGCGTGGATCATCTCGTTTATTCTCTCCGGCGACAAAGCCTTGTCGTCCAGACTGGAAAGGGCCTGTAGCTTGAGTTCCAAGTCTTTCGCTTCCTCCAGGGAGATGAACAGGGAGGAGTGTTTCTTGCGGAGGATGTCGATGCTTTTGTTCCTCACCACGGCAAGCATCCAGGCGTCCCGCCCTTCCGCAGGGATAAGGTCCCGGTTTTCGTGAAGTTTCAGGAAAATGTCTTGCACGGCATTCTCCGCACGGTCCCGTCCGGTAAGATAATGCTGGGCGAACCGGACCATGCGTGGGAAGTACTTGATATACAGTGCGTCGAATTCTGCGTCTTCAATCATGGGACTTGGAGGTAATCAGTTTCGTTCCAGCGGCATCCGGACCGTCATTTCGGAATGGCCGCAGTTACCGAGGGCGAAATAAGGGATAAGCCTGGCGGAGACCTTGCAGCGGGCCGTATCCAGCTCCCTATAGAGGCTTTCGCCCCAGGCGGTCTCGAACAGGCAGTCAGACTCCCCGACAAGCGAGCTCATCTCGCGGCCGCCCATGACGATGGTCTCGGGTCTGAACTTCATGTCCGCAGGGAGGGTAATGTCATCTATCCTGACGCCGTCAAGAGCGGAAGACTCCCGGCAGACGTCGAACCTGCCTCCCCAGAAGCCCCCGGTCCATCTGGCGGAGATCTCGTCCACACCCCACAGGTGGGCGTGGGGGCTGTTGAACGTGTTGATGAGAGTTTTTTCTTGCGTGGCGAGGCTGGAGGTGAAGACCAGCGCTGAAAGAATCACGACAAGCAGATGGGCTTTTGTGCTGAAGATCATGACGTTTTTTTCAAATATAGGTTTTTCCCCACTAATGTCCAACGATGGTTCGTTAAAAATTCAATAAGTTACGCGGCTCTGGCCGTGGATAAAACAAGTTCTTTGACAAGTTTGTCAATTAAGAAGCTGTTTAAATTTCAGTCGCATAATTTGTTATACATGAGTCGGCAGAAGGCAAGTTGAACCATTGCCTCGCCCGTATCAGAATAGAACTCGTAATCCATGGCAATTAACGGTAAAAATTTACCGAAGTATTGGTCACGACAAATAAATCCAAAACAACTTCTAAGGAAAGGATTTTGTTTTAGGAACAGATTCATTATCTTCGCCATGCTGCCCAAGACATGCAGTAAAAACAAATACTTGACTATGGTAACTTTTAAAGAACAGGAAAGCTGTTGTGACAATGCTTTCCGTGAGAATGCCCCGTATTGGCATCTCTACACTTCCGGCAAGGATATGCCTTTGCTTTTTAGAAATGATGATGAGTTCAAGTTCGTGATGAATGTCATGGCCCGGAGCTCTTTCGACTTTCCCGATGTGTGGATTGTTTCATTTGTGCTCATGGGTAATCATGTACACATCCTTGCCTCTGGGGAGAGGACGCGTGTCTCTCTTATGTTCAAGACGCTGCGACAACGGATTGCACGCGGAATAGGAGGACTTCCGATGTCTTTCACGCCGAATCTGAAACATATAGCAGATCTGAGGACATTGAGAAACACGGTGGTTTATATTCATCGGAATGGATATGTTGTTGATAAGGCCCACACGCCGTTTTCTTATCCTTGGGGGACAGGTCCTTTTTATTTTAACCGCTCTTTCCACTCTTCCTGCCTTTCGGATTTGAAAGATGCGGAATTGCGGTTGATGTTCCGGGCCCGTAATCCTCGGCTCCCGGCCGGATCACTTGTGGCAGACGGTTATGTCGCGCCACCGTCATATTGCCGGATAGAGAAAGGAATGGCAATGTTCCATGATGCGCACCAGTATTTTTCTATGGTGAGCAAAGGCGTGGAGTCGTATCTGGAGATGGCTGTGGATTTGGATGATGTGGAATTCCTTACTGACAATGAACTGTTCCTGCAAGCATGGAGAATAGTTCGCGAGCGGTATGGTGCCGGCAGCCTGAAAGAGATCTCCAAGAATCAGAGGATGGAGTTGGCTAAAATGATGAAGCATGAATACCGGTCCTCGAACAGCCAGATATGCCGAGTCCTGAATCTGACACAATTTGAGGTTGATTCCATGTTCCCATTGTCCGCCACGCATGGCCGCTGAAGTTCCTTTGCCGTCCACCAGCCCACGGCCACCTATCTTCGGTGCCCCAGTTTTGGCGTCCGGGTTCGGCCCCGTGCGCACCAGACCTGGACGCCCAGCCTCGGTGTCCTCAGCCTCGGTGTCCCCAGCTTCGTGCCGCCCAGCCTCGGTGTCCCATGCTCGGTCCCGTGCGCACCAGACCCCTTTCTGCGCACGCGGGCTTCTGAAAATCATCGCGGTGAGTGAAAACGCCCCTGGTGCGCACGGCATTGTTCCACGGCATTGTTCCACGGCATTGTTCCACGCGCGCGGCGGGTATGAACACCGCCTCCGCCGCGAAACCTCCACAGCGAAGCCCCTGCCGCGGAGCAGCCCCTACGGCACAGTCCCCGCCGCAACGCGAAAGGGCAAATTCAGCCGCAGCCGCCCTCGCCGCGAACCCTCTCCGCAACCGCCTCCGCCACGAGGCCTCCACCGCGAAACCCCCGCCACGAGACCCCCGGCCACGCAGCCGCCGCAGAGCAGCCTCTACCTCGACGCGAAGAGCAGCAGGGCCAGACCGGCGAGCAGCACCGCGAGGTCCACAGCCTTGTCCTTGATGTGATTTTCCTTGAAGAGCAGCGCTCCGAAGATGAAAGTGATCACGACGCTGCTGCGCCGTATCATCGAGATGACCGAGAGCAGCGCCCCCTCATCCTTGACCGCATAGAAATAGAATGCGTCTGAAATCGTGATGAGCACCGCGATCAGAGGCAGCCTCCAGTCCCAGCGGAACCCCTGGAAGCCCGGCTTGTCCCGGAGATACTTGAGCAATATCAGAAGCCCGAGCACGACGGTTATATACACATTGGTCCAGCTCTGCACGAACATCGGCTGGAGATGCCCCAGTATGTGCTTGTCGTACAGCGCGCTGGCCGCCCCGGTGAGCACGGACACCACCATCCAGGCGATGCCCTTGTCCGAGGTGAACGAGATGCCCTCCTTCTTGCTTGAGCGGGCCAGCAGGAAGAGAGCCGCCATCACGAGCACCACTCCGCCCCACTGCAGAAGGCTCAGCCTCTCTCCGAAGAGTATTATGGAGAATATCACGACGAACATTGGCCGTGACGCCTTGATGGTGCTCGCCGTGGTGAGTGGCAGAAGTTTGAGGGCTACAAGTCCCGAAATCCAGGAAGAAGACACCAGCACGGCCTTGAGCACCAGGCTCAGGTGGTCTTCGAGTGGCCCTCTTGACAGGAAGGGGCATAGAAAAAGCGCGGACATCGCCGTGGCGCCCAGCAGCACCCACAGGACGCTGTTCTTCTTGAGGGCCTGCTTCTTCTCCACATCATAGATGCCGAGCAGGAAAGCGGAGCAAACTGATAACCAAACCCACATAGTGATCGTTAAAAAACAAGTTGCATCTTTGCCAAATCTGCGGCAACTTATTCTTTGCCGCTTACTAAAAACGGGGCCAAAGATACAATAATTTCGTAACTTTGTCACTTCTTATGGATAAAGACACATTCATAGAAGTGCGCGGCGCCAGGGCCAACAACCTGAGGAATGTCGATGTGGACATCCCGCGCGGCAAGTTGGTGGTAATCACCGGAATAAGCGGAAGCGGCAAATCTTCGCTCGCCTTCGACACCATCTATGCGGAGGGTCAGCGCCGCTACATGAACACCCTTTCCCCATATGCCAAGCATTTCATGGGAGTGCTGGAGAAACCGGCGGTCGAGAGCATAAACGGCCTGAGTCCCGTAATCGCGATAGAGCAGAAGACCACGGGCAACAACCCGCGCTCCACGGTCGGCACCATCACGGAGATTTCCGACTTCCTCCGCCTCCTCTTCGCCAGGGCCTCCACGGCGTATTCCCCACTGACCGGGAAACCGATGGTCCGCTACACCGACGCCGCTATCGTGGATCTTATCATGAGCGAGTACCACGGCAAGAAATGCCTCCTGCTCTCACCTCTGGTCCGCGGACGCAAGGGAAGCTACAAGGAGCTCTTCGAGCAGATGCGCAAGAAGGGCTACACCGAGATACGCATCGACGGGGAGATGGTTACCCTTCAGGAAGCGGACGCCCTCGACCGCTACAAGGCGCATTTCATCGAACTTGTGGTGGACAAGCTCAAACCTGAGGACGGGGATGACAGGCGCATCAGGACTTCCGTGCAGACCGCCCTCTCCCTTGGGAAAGGCTCGCTTGCCGTGCTGGACGCGCAGAGCGGGAGCCTGCACCACTATTCCCGCCATCTGGTGGATCCCGATAGCGGGATTTCCCTCCAGGAGCCGGCGCCGCACTCGTTCTCTTTCAACTCCCCGGAGGGCTACTGCCCTCATTGCAAGGGACTTGGCACCGTGGTGGATGTCAACATAGACACCATCATCCCGGACCGCGGCCGCTCCATAGCCGACGGGGCCATCGTGCCCCTCGGCCCCATTCGCAACGGGCGCAAATTCGACATTGTCAGGGCTATAGCCCGCAAGCACGCCTTCTCCCTCTACGACCCGGTGGGCACCCTGCCCGATGATGTCGTGTCCCTGCTCATCTACGGCTCCGACGAGTTTTTCCGTATAGGTGACGGGGCCATGGCCGAAATGGTCAACTGGCCCGGCGTGGTCGGTGACATCGAGGATAAGGTGGTCTGCCCCGTCTGCCACGGCACTCGTCTCAATGAGCAGACCAGATGCTTCCGCATAGACGGCAAGGACATCTCACAGGTAAGCGCCATGGAGATCTCGGCCCTCTCGGACTGGCTGAAGTCTCTTCCCGGCAAGCTCGGGGCCAAGGAGAACGCCATCGCCCGCGACATCATACGCGAACTCGGCGACAGGGTGCAGTTCCTGCTCGATGTGGGGCTGGATTACCTCAGCCTCGACCGCCCTTCCGCGACCCTTTCAGGTGGAGAGGGGCAACGCATCCGCCTCGCGACCCAGATCGGCTCCAAGCTGGTCAATGTCATATACATACTCGATGAGCCGAGCATCGGCCTGCACCAGCGTGACAACCGCAAACTCATCGCCTCGCTCAAGAAACTCCGCGACGAGGGCAACACCGTGATAGTGGTGGAGCATGACGAGGAGACGGTGAACTCCGCCGACTGGACGGTGGAAGTCGGGCCCGGGGCGGGGGAGAACGGCGGGCACATCTGCTACAGCGGCCCCGCCCGCCCTTTGCGCAACCCCAACGTCACCCCTCAGACGCGCCGTCCGGGCAACGGCAGATACCTGACCATCCGCGGCGCCTCCGGCAACAACCTCAAGGACATCGATGTCAGCATCCCGCTCGGGAAGATGGTCGGCATAAGCGGGGTGAGCGGGAGCGGCAAGTCCACCCTCGTCAACGAGACCCTGATGCCCGCCCTGAAAGGGAAATTCACCCGCCTCAAGCAGAAACCTCTGCCATACAGGTCCCTGGAGGGAGTGGAGAACATAGACAAGGTGATAGAGATCGACCAGAGCCCCATCGGGCGCACGCCGCGTTCCAACCCGGCCACCTACACCGGCGTGTTCGATGATATACGCAAGCTCTTCGAGGACACCCCTGACGCCAAAGTGCGTGGATTCAAGGCCGGCAGGTTCTCTTTCAACGTGGCCGGCGGGCGCTGCGAGGAGTGCAAGGGCGCCGGTATCAAGGTGATAGAGATGAACTTCCTGCCATCCGTCAATGTCGTGTGCGACAGCTGCGGCGGGCGCCGTTATAAGGAAGATACCCTCGCCGTCAAATACCGTGGCAAGGACATCAGCCAGGTGCTGGACATGTCCGTCAGCGAGGCATACGAGTTCTTCAAGCCTTTCCCGAAGATCGCCCCCAAACTCAAGGCGCTGGTGGATGTCGGGCTCGGATACATCCGCCTCGGCCAGTCCGCCGTGACCCTTTCCGGCGGCGAGAGCCAGAGGATGAAGCTCGCCTCGGAGCTCTTCCGCAAGGCCACGGGCAACACGCTCTACATGCTCGACGAACCCACCACCGGCCTGCATCCCGAGGACATCCGCGTGCTGATGGGGGTGCTGGACAAGCTCGTGGACCAGGGCAACACCGTGATGATCATCGAGCACAATCTCGACGTGCTCAAGAGCGTGGACTACATCATCGACATGGGCCCCGAGGGCGGTGCCCGCGGTGGCAGGGTTATTGCACAAGGTGCGCCGGAGCAGCTCGCCTGCGACCCGTCATCGGTGACTGGACAATACCTTAAAAACATATTATGACAAAGATAGAAGCCGCAAGGCAGGAATATATGGATTGGTGTCACGCAGTCGGCATCGACACCATCGAGAAACTCAACGAGGCCCTCGCCCTCGGGAAGGGGATAGAACTGATCAACCTCTGCGAGGCGAGGCAGGAGCGCAAGTATGCCGACGCCGCCGACCAGATTTTCTGGAACCGGCGCGACTGCCGCATCGTGATGATGTCCGGCCCGTCTTCCAGCGGCAAGACGAGTTCTTCCCTGCGCATCGCGCAGCAGGCCAGGGTGCTCGGGCTCAACCCCAAGGTGATAGAACTGGACAACTATTTCGTGGACAGGGACAGGACGCCCAGGGACGAGAATGGCGAATATGATTTCGAGGCCCTTGAGGCGATGGATGTCGAGTATCTCAACACGCAGCTCTCAGCCCTGCTCCGCGGGGAGGAGATAGAGGTGCCGAAATTCGATTTCGCCTCCGGCTGCAGGAAGTCTTCCGGGTGCCGCCTCTCCCTCGGGGAGAACGACATCCTGTTCATGGAGGGCATCCACGCGCTCAACCCTGCCCTGACCCCGGCCATCCCGCAGGACAAGATTTTCCGTATCTACATCTCCGCCCTCACCGCGCTTCCGGGAGGGACCAAGGATCACAACTCCACCACCGACAAGCGCCTTCTGCGCCGCATCGTCAGGGACAACCGCACCCGCGGCATCTCTCCGGAGCAGAACATCCTGCGCTGGCCTTCGGTGAGACGCGGGGAGGTGAAGTACATATTCCCGTTCGAGGAGAACGCCAACCTTGTGTTCAACTCTTCGACCCTCTACGACCTTCCTCTCCTGAAGTACTACGCCGAGCCGCTTCTCTGCGGCATCAGCGAGTCTTCTCCGGCCTATGCCAAGGCCCAGGAACTTCTGAGTTTCGTCGCCATGGTGACGCCGCTCAAGCCTGCGGAGATTGCCGACATACCGCCGACCTCCATCATGCGTGAGTTCATCGGCGGACAAACATTGTAAAACTATGGATAAAGCCAAATTCTACGGAGCTCTCGCCATAATGGCGGGCCTCATCATTCTCGGGACCATGTTCCCGGCAGCAGTAAAGGAGTTCCGCTCCTATGACCGCACCGTCAATGTCAAGGGGCTGTGCGAGAAGGAGGTCAAGGCCGACAAGGTCATCTGGCCGCTCTCCTACAAGGTCATGGCCAATGATGTCCAGTCGGTCTATGACATGACCGACAGCGGTAACGCCAAGATAGTCGAGTTCCTCAAGTCCGGCGGCATTCCGGAGAGCGAGATCAGCATATCGGTCCCGCAGATATCCGACAAGTATGCCAGCGAGTACGGGAGCAACGACCGGGCCTACCGCTACATAGCCACCAATGTCGTGACTGTCTGCTCGGACAGGGTGGACAGTGTGCTCGCCCTGATGGACAGGCAGCAGGAGCTTCTCCGCAAGGGTGTCGTGGTGATAGGTGGCAGCTGGGAGAACCCGGTGGAATTCCGTTATGAGGCTCTCAACGAGTTGAAACCGTCCATGATAGAGGAGGCCACCAAGAATGCCCGTGAGGTCGGGCAGAAGTTCGCGAGTGATTCCGGCAGCCGTCTTGGTAAGATCAAGACCGCCAGCCAGGGGGTGTTCTCCATCGAGAACCGCGACAGCAACACTCCTTACATCAAGAAGGTGCGCGTCGTGACTTCGGTCACCTATTACCTCAAGAACTAGCTGTTATATATCCGCTCCGGGACAGGGAGGGACTGCACGGTGTCTTTGTGTTGAGCGCAGTCCCTCCCTGTCCCGTCGCTGCGGTATTGGGCGTGGGGCTGATCCGGCCTCCTGCGCGGGGCGCGGTTAGTTGTCTGACGGTCTGATTGATACAGGTTCCGCCTCGGCGGAAGTGTCTTCTTCCGGCTCGTTGAAAGGCTCGAGGAACGGGTTCCCGGTCCTCTCCTTGCCTATGGTCGTGTCCGGCCCGTGCCCAGGCAGGACTTTTGTCTCCGGGTCGAGGAAGATGAGTTTTTCCATTATCGAGCGGATCTCGTCATCGTATTCTCCGTATTTGAAGTCCGTGCGGCCTATGGCTCCGGCGAAGAGCGTGTCTCCCGTGAACAGTACGCCGTCCTCCCGGTCGAGGAAGCAGACCCCTCCCGGTGTGTGTCCCGGGGTGGAGATGACCTCGAACCTGATACCGGCCGCGCTGATTGTCTCCCCGTCCGAGATGTCGGTAGTGGTGAAGCTGCTGTCAGGGGCGGGCAGGCCGAACCGGGCAGTCATTTCCTTGTCGTATTCCAGGATCACCTTGTCTCCCGGACTCATGTAGACCGGAATTCCATAGGTGTCCTGCAGTTCCTTGACCCCGTAGATGTGGTCGAAGTGCGCGTGCGTCAGCAATATGGCCTCGGGCTTGAGGGACTTCTGGCCGAGGGCGTCGAGCATCGCCCGCTTCTCCTCCGCGCAGCAGAACCCCGGGTCCACGATGACGCAGCGTCCCGTCTCTTTCCAGACTATGTATGCCTTCTCCTCGAAAAGGTTGAATGCGAATTGCAGTATGTTAAGCATTTCTTTGTCGTTCAGTCTCCAAAAATACGAAAATATGCCTAATTTTGCTTTATGCATATAGGAATAGCAGGAAACATAGGCAGCGGCAAGACGACTCTCACGGGGATGCTTGCCGGGCATTACGGTTGGACTCCGAAATACGAGTCTGTCACCTTCAACCCTTATCTCGAAGATTACTACAAGGATATACCGCGCTGGTCGTACAATCTGGAGACCTATTTCCTCGCGCAGCGCTTCAAGGACGTGCTGGAGATCTCCCGCTCCGAAGAGGTGATAGTGCAGGACCGCACCATTCTGGAGGGCGTGTACATATTCGTGGCCAACAACCTTGAGATGGGCAACCTCTCGGCCAGGGACTACGACACATATATGCAGCTCTTCCGGCTGATGATGTCCATGGTACGTCCGCCCGACCTCCTCATCTACCTCAAGTGCTCCGTGCCGCATCTGGTGTCGCAGATCCAGAAAAGGGGCCGCGACTACGAGCAGACCATGAGCCTGGAGTATCTCAGCCGGCTTAACGAGAAGTACGAGCAATGGATAGCGGGATACGGCGGCAACCTCTTGATAATCGATGCGGACAGCCTCGATTTCGCCAACCGTCCGGAGGATTTTGAGGCCGTGACGGACAAGATTGACTCCCGCCTCTACGGACTCTTCAAATAATTGCTAACTTTGTGAGTTATTAGTCAGAACTTATGCATATCGCGATAGCAGGAAACATAGGCAGCGGCAAGACGACGCTTACCAAGATGCTCGCTGCCCACTACGGCTGGACTCCGAAATACGAGTCTGTCGATTTTAATCCATATCTTGCTGATTTCTATGAAGATATGGCCAGATGGTCGTTTAATCTCCAGATCTATTTCCTCAACAAACGCTTCAAGGATGTCGTGGAGATAGCGAAAGGTGACTCGGTCATAGTGCAGGACCGCACCATCTATGAGGACGCGCGCATCTTCGCCCCGAATCTCCACGACATGGGGCTTATGAGCACCCGCGACTTCGAGAACTACTCCGACCTCTTCGACCTGATGATGTCGCTCGTGGGCACGCCGGACCTTCTCATCTACCTCAAGTCCTCTGTGCCGGCGCTGATTTCCAAGATTCAGAAGCGCGGCCGCGACTATGAGAAGAGCATACGGATCGACTATCTTACAGGCCTCAACGACAAATATGAGAACTGGATCAAGGACTATAAGGGCAATCTGCTCGTCGTCGATGCCGACAACATCGACTTCGCCAACCGCCCGGAGGACTTCGACAGAGTCACCGACATGATAGACGCGCAGCTCTATGGCCTGTTCTCACCATCTAACGGACAATAATCAAAAGTTATGGCAACAGACAACAAAAGACCGACAATCATTGATTTCGTCAACACCTATGCGACCAGGTTCGCAGACTTGACATTCCTTCGCGAGAAGGTGGACGGGGTGTGGACAGAGACCTCATTCGCGGCCACACGCGAGCGCGGTCGCACTCTCGCGGCCGGATTCATGGCTCTCGGCCTCGGCAAGGGGGACAAGGTGGCCCTGATATCAGAAGGCCGCAACGAGTGGATCTTCTGCGAGCTCGGAATTCTCCACGCCGGCGCTGTCAACGTGCCGCTTTCGTTCAAGCTTGAGTCCGACCAGGACCTGCTCTTCCGCATCAACCACTCTGATTCCCGCTTCGTGATAGCGTCCGAGAGCCAGATCGCCAAGGTGCGCAGGGTCATCGACAGGTGCCCGGCAGTCGAGAAGGTCATAGTGATCGATGACATCGACCTGCAGGACAAGGAGATGCACCTCAAGGACATATACGCTATGGGAGAGGAGTTCATCAAGGACCGTGCTGCGGAACTTGAGGAGCGCATAGCTTCCGTGGGCCCGGACGATTACGCCAACATCAGCTACACCTCTGGCACCACCGCCGACCCTAAGGGCATCCTGCTCACCCATCGCAACTACACGGCCAATGTCGAGCAGTGCCGCTCGGTGGTCAAGATAGGCGAGGGCTGGACCATGCTGATCATCCTGCCGCTCGACCACTGCTTCGCGCATGTGGCCGGCTTCTATGTGATGATGAGCTATGGCGGAAGCATCGCCACGGTGCCTGGCGGCAAGAACGCCGTGACCATGCTCAAGAATATTCCTATCGCAATCAACGAGGTCCGTCCGGAAGTGATGCTTTCCGTGCCTGCCCTCTCCAGAAGTTTCCGCAAGAGCTTCGAGGGCGCGATCAAGAAGAAAGGCCCGAAAGTGGAGAAACTCTATGAGTTCGGTCTCAAGAATGCGATCGCATACAACCGCGAATACTACAACGCCGGCAAGCCTTGCTGGAAACTCTGGTGGCGCAAGCCTGTCAAATCCGTCATCGACAAGCTCGTATTCTCCAAAATCCGTGAGGGCTTCGGCGGCAGGCTCAAATTCTTCGTGGGCGGCGGCGCCCTTCTGGACATTGAGCTCCAGCGCTATTTCTGCGCCATCGGGATGCCTATATTCCAGGGTTACGGCCTCTCCGAGGCAACCCCTGTCATCTGCGCCAACTCCATGGGCCATGCCCGCTTCGGTTCTTCCGGACGCATCGTAGAGCCTCTTGACCTCAAGATCTGCGACGAGGATGGCAACTCCCTGCCTGTCGGCGAGACCGGAGAGATCGTCATCCGCGGCGAGAACGTGATGGCCGGATACTGGAAGAATCCGGAGTCCACCGCCAAGACGATTGTGGACGGCTGGCTTCACACCGGCGACCGCGGCTACCTCTGCAAGGAGAACCCTCGATATCTCTATGTCACAGGTCGTTTCAAGAGCCTGCTCATCTCTTCCGACGGCGAGAAGTACTCTCCGGAGGGATTTGAGGACAGCCTCGCCGACGGCTCCAAGTACATAGAGGCATCCGTGCTCTACAACAACCAGAGTCCATATACCGTCGTGCTCGTGGTGCCTAACAAGCCTGCGCTCGCCGAGACCGTGCAGAAGCAGGGCCTTGACCCGCAGAGCGTCGAAGGCCGTAAGGCACAGCTCCAGATTCTTCAGGATGAGGTTGATTCATATCGCGCCGGAGGGCGCCATGCCGGTCTCTTCCCTGAGAAGTGGCTCCCGGCTGCCATCATAGTGGCCGACACGCCTTTCACCGAGCAGAACGGCATGCTCAACACCACGGCCAAGATGGTCCGCGGCAAGGTCGAGAAGTTCTATGCCGACCGCATCGAGTACGCCATGACTCCGGACGGCAAGCAGCTGATGAACGAGAAGAATATCAAATCACTAGAATAACATATAACTAAAACCATTTCGATTATGGAAAAGAAACGGAATATGGTGGCCATAGTGACGATGTGCTTCATATTTGCAATGATTTCGTTCGTCACGAATATGGCCGCTCCGTTCGGCAACATCTGGAAGCACAACTACAGCTGGGCCGGAATGATGGGCAACATGATGAATTTTGCCGCATACCTGTTCATGGGCATCCCTGCCGGCAAGATGCTTATCAAGATCGGCTACAAGAAGACAACCCTGGCTGCATTGGCGGTGGGATTCTTCGGCATAGTCATCCAGTGGCTCTCCAGCCGTTCGTTCTTGGGCGGTTCCGCCATCTATGTATATCTGCTCGGCGCGTTCATCTGCGGTTTCTGCGTATGTATGCTCAACACCGTCGTCAATCCGATGCTCAACATCCTCGGCGGCGGCGGCAACAGGGGCAACCAGTTCATCCAGATCGGCGGCACGATGAATTCCCTCACGGCGACCCTCACTCCGCTTCTTGTCGGCGTGCTGATCGGCACCGTGACCGAGGACACCAGAATGGTGGATGTGGAGCCTCTGCTCTATATCGCGATGGCAGTGTTCGCCCTGGCGTTCATCATCATATCTTTCGTTAAGATACCGGAGCCGGCCGCTTCGCGCAAGAATACCAAATTTGAGTCAAGTGCCTGGAAATTCCGTCACTGCGCTCTCGGCGTCGTGGCCATATTCTTCTATGTCGGCATCGAGATCGGCATCCCGGCCCAGCTCAACTTCTACCTCTCCGACGCTTCTTCCAAGGGAGCCGGCATCGCCATCGGCGGCGCTGCCATCGGCGGCGCGATCGCTGCTGTATACTGGCTTCTCATGATGGTCGGACGTGCTTGCAGCTCAGCCATTTCCGGCAAGGTCAGCACACGCGCCCAGATCATTGCTGTGAGCTCAGCCGCGATTGCGTTCATCCTCATAGCCATATTCCTCCCTAAGTCGCTGACCGTCTCCATGCCGGGTTACAGCGCGGCAAACGGTTTCGAGATGTTCCAGGTGCCTGCAAGCGCACTGTTCCTTGTGCTCTGCGGTCTCTGCACCTCCGTGATGTGGGGCGGCATCTTCAATCTTTCCACGGAAGGTCTCGGCAAGTACACCGAGCAGGCGTCCGGAATCTTCATGATGATGGTGGTCGGCGGTGGCATCATGCCGCTTCTCCAGGATGTGATCGCCAAGAATGTAGGGTACATGGCAAGCTACTGGCTCGTGATAGCGATGCTCTGCTACATCCTCTATTACGCTCTCTTCGGATGCAAGAATGTCAACCCTGAAATCTCTGTAGACTGATATGGACAAGCAATATGTAGTGGGTGTCGATGTCGGAGGACAGACATCAAAGATAGGAGTGGTCAATGCCCGTGGTGACGTGCTGGCGCAGTCTGTCATGCGCACGGACACTTTCGGTGACGACGACAAGGCGTATGTCGATGCCCTGGCGCAGGCTATAGCGGCCTGTGTCGAGGAGAGCGGCAAGAGCGGTGAGATCCGTGGTGTCGGAGTAGGTGCCCCGAACGGCAATTACTATACCGGACGGATCGGATATGCTCCCAATATCGAGTGGGCTGCCGACAAGGATGTGGATTTCTCCAATATGCTCCGAGAGCGTCTCGGGGGCATCCCTGTCTCTCTGACCAATGACGCCAACGCGGCTGCGGTGGGCGAGATGACCTACGGTGCTGCCCGCGGGATGAAGGATTTCATAATGATCACTCTCGGGACGGGAGTCGGCAGCGGCATCGTGATTGACGGCAAGGTTGTCTATGGGCACGACGGCAGTGCCGGGGAACTCGGCCACACTTGTGCGGTCCGCTACAACGGACGTCCTTGCGGCTGCGGCAAGACAGGTTGCCTTGAGGCATATTGCTCCGCCATAGGTGTCGCGAGGACAGCCCGCGAATGGCTGGAGGCGAGCCAAGAGCCGTCTTTGCTCCGGGTGGTCGAGGACTTGAGTTCCAAGGCCGTCTACGAGGCAGCCAAGGAGGGTGACGCCCTGGCCATCAGGGTGCTTGAATATACGGGGAGGATGCTTGGGCACAGTCTGGCGGACTTCGTGGCGTTCAGCTCTCCGGAGGCGATAGTGCTCTTCGGCGGTCTTGCAAGGGCCAAGGAGTTCCTCTACGCCCCGATTGAAGAGGCCATGGAGGCGAACCTGATGCCGCATTGGCGCGGCAAGGTCAAGATCGTCTTCTCCCAGCTGAAGGAGTCTGACGCGGCGATACTCGGCGCGTCGGCGCTGGCCTGGGAATTGTAGTGACTTTTTAAGTTTTTTATTATTATATGAAGATGTACAAACTTTTTGCCGCCCTCGTGCTGGGCGGTGTAGTCGTGGCCTGCAATGGTTCAGCGCCAAAGACTGAGGACGGGGTGCCTGCCGTCAAGACGGCCAAGGACTATCTTCCGTCCAAGGCCCAGAAGGATTCAGTAAGCTACCTTCTCGGCATCAACTTCGGAAGTTTCATGAAGAACTACAACTTCGGCGACGACCTGAACTACAGCGCCATCGTCAAGGGAATGAAGGATTTCATGAAGGCCGAGGGTGACTTCCGTTCAGAGGAGTTCGCCAAGCAGTTCAAGTATGACCCGAACATGATGAATTCCGTGTTCAACACATATCTTGAGAACAGGAACCAGTACACTACCCTTGTCAACAAGGAGAAGGAGGAGAAGTTCCTGGCCGCTAACGCCAAGAAGGCTGGCGTGCAGCAGACCGAGTCTGGTCTCCAGTATGAAATCATCGAGGCCGGAAGCGATGTCAAGCCGAGCGAGGCCGACACCGTGTGGGTTCACTACAAGGGCACTTTCACCGACGGCTCCGTATTTGATGAGGTTTCCGAAGAGGTCGAGCCTATCAGCTTCCCTCTCTCCGGCGTGGTTTCAGGATGGCGCGAGGGCCTTCAGCTTGTCGGCGAGGGCGGACACATCAAACTCTATGTCCCTTCAGCTCTCGGATATGGCGAGCAGGGCAACAACGGCATTCCTCCTTATTCTACGCTTGTCTTCGATGTCAAGCTTACCAAGGTCGGCAAAGTCGCCGCAGCGGAGACTCCTGAGAAGTAACAGGGTCTGCATATAAAAAAAGAAGAAGAGGGGGCTCTCTAAGCCTCCTCTTCATCGTATATGATCTCTTCTTCTTCCTTGCTGTCCTCGTCCTCATCCTCATCTTCGTCATCGTCGTCCTCGTCTTCATCATCTTCGGACAGGGATTCTCCCGGGAGTCTGCGGCGTTCGGCAGGGAGGTCTTCGAAAGCCACGTAGCCGTTCTCGAACTCCTGCGGTATCGGGCCCTTGGAGTCCGTCAGCTTCGGAAGCATGACTTTGGCGTCCTTCTCTTCGCCCTCAAGGGTGATGATGACGCTCTTCTTGGCCTGAATGTCGTAGAAATATATGAAACTGGCGGCCCCGGCCTTTATCGTGTCGGCAATGGTGACAGCGTCAACGGCTCCGTATCCGATGTCCACCAGGGCATATCTGGCCACCACCTGCCCTTCTTCGTCCAATGCCTTGAAGAGAATGGGCTGATCCACCGGAAACTCCAGATCGGAGCGTATCTGCTTGTGGAAGGTGTAGAGAGAGTTCTCACCATTGATCAGATACACTCTGTAAAAGCCCTTGATCCCCTGCAGGGTGATTCTATATTTGTAAACCATATTGCGAAGATACTAAATAATCGCTAAATTTGATTTGTCGTGCCGGTAAATGATACATACAAAAGCATTGCGGAGCCGTCCCGTGGACTGTTCAGGGACAACGGCAGCCGTTTTATGGCTTTCGCGTGGCCGGTGGAGAGCGAAGAGGAGATCAAGCAGATAGTCGCTTCCCTCAAGAAAGAGTATCACGATGCGCGGCACCACTGCTACGCCTACCGCCTGGGCAAGGACGGGCAGGCCTGGCGGGCCAACGATGACGGGGAGCCGTCAGGTTCAGCCGGGCGGCCCATACTCGGGCAGATCGACTCGGCGGGGCTGAGCGATGTGCTTGTCGTGGTGGTGAGGTATTTCGGCGGCATCAAGCTCGGCATCCCTGGGCTTATCCGGGCCTACAAGACCTCCACGGCCGAGGCTCTCGCCTCCGCTCCGGTCAGGGAAAAGGTCGCCGGAGACTGGCGCCGTCTGAGTTTCCCTTATTCCTCCCTCCCCTCCGTGATGAAGATGGTCAAGGACCTTGACCTGCCCCAGCGGAGCCAGTCTTTTATGGAGCGGTGCTCGATGGAGGTGTTCGTCCGGCTGTCTCTTCTGCCGGATTATTGCGAAAGAACAAAAAAAATGGATATATTTGACGAACAATAACAACTAATAACAAAGTATGAGCAAATTGCATATCTTCAACGCCGGTCCTTGCCTGCTTCCGCAGGTGGCCATCGACAACGCGATCGAGGCTCTCAAGGATTTTAAGGGTACTGGTGTCTCGCTTATTTCCATTTCCCACCGCACCAAGGGCTGGGAGGATACGATGGACGAGTGTCGGGCTCTGTGGAAGGAGCTTCTCAAGATTCCTGACACTCACGAGGTCGTCTTCCTCGGCGGGGGTGCCAGCATGGAGTTCCTCTATGTGGCGATGAACTATCTTGAGCATAAGGCCGCCTACCTGGACACCGGTGTCTGGGCTCACAAGGCTCTCAAGGAGGCTCAGGGACTCGGCAATGCCGTGGCGCTGGCCTGCTCTTCCGACAAGAACTACTCCTACATCCCTAAGGGATACGAGATTCCGAAGGATCTGGACTACTTCCACATCACGACCAACAACACCATCTACGGAACTGAGATCCGCGAGGATATCGACTGCCCGGTTCCTCTCATCGCAGATATGTCTTCCGACATCCTCACCCGCAGGGTGGATGTCAGCAAATATGCCCTCATCTATGGCGGCGCGCAGAAGAACGCCGGCCCTGCCGGAGTCGCATTCGCCATCATCCGCAAGGACTCGCTCGGCAAGGTGAGCCGCTATATCCCTACGATGCTTGACTACCGTGTCCACATCGACAAGAAATCCATGTTCAACACCCCTCCGGTGTTCCCGATTTTCGTGATGAACGAGACTCTCAAGTGGCTCAAGAGCATTGGAGGCATCGATGCCATCCATGAGATTGACATCAAGAAGGCCGACACCCTCTATGCCGAGATTGACCGCAACGCCGTCTTCACTGGCACGGCTGCCAAGGAAGACCGCTCTATCATGAACGTATGCTTCGTGATGGCTCCGGGCTACGAGGCTCTGCAGGACGAGTTCCTGGAGTTCTCCAAGGCGCGCAACATAGTCGGGATCAAGGGACACCGCTCTGTGGGCGGATTCCGCGCCTCTCTCTACAACGCCTGCACGCAGGAGGATGTCGAGGCCCTCGTGGCTTGCATGAAGGAGTTTGAGGCCTTGCACAAATAGCCATGAAAGTTCTTCTTGCAACCCAGAAGCCTTTTGCCGCAGCAGCTGTGGCGGGCATCAGACAGATTGTCGAGGAGGCTGGCTATGAACTTGCCGTCCTTGAGAAATACGCTGACCAGAAGGAACTTGTGGCGGCTGTCGGTGATGCGGACGCGTTGATCGTGCGTTCGGACAAGGTGACCGCCGAGGTCGTTGAGGCCGCTTCCCGGCTCAAGATCGTTGTCCGCGCCGGTGCCGGCTACGACAACCTTGACCTTGCCGCATGCACGGCGAAGGGAGTAGTGGCCATGAACACTCCGGGGCAGAATTCCAACGCTGTCGCTGAACTCGCCATAGCCATGATGATCTACATGGCCCGCGGCCAGTTCACACCGGCGACAGGTTCCGAGATAATGGGCAAGACTCTCGGTATCCAGGCTTTCGGCAATGTCGGAAGATTGGTCGGAGCCAAGGGTGCGGCTCTCGGGATGAAGGTCAAGGCTCTGGACCCGTTCCTGACGGCAGAGCAGATCAAGGCCGGCGGCGCAGAGCCGCTCTCCAGCCTCGAAGAGCTTTATGGCGGCTGTGACTATATCAGCGTCCATATCCCTGCCACTCCGCAGACTGTCGGCTCGGTCGGCTATGACCTGATAAGCCGTATGCCGAAGGGTGCCACGCTTGTCAACACCGCCCGCAAGGAGGTCATCGACGAAGCCGGTCTGGAGAAGGCCCTTGAAGAGAGGACGGACCTGAAGTACATCACGGATGTGGCTCCGGACAACATCGAGACTCTCAAGGAGAAGTTCGGGTTGCGGGTTTTCGCCACACCTAAGAAGATGGGCGCGCAGACTTCGGAGGCCAATGTCAATGCCGGTCTTGCAGCCGCAAGGCAGATTGTATCCTTCCTCAAGGACGGGGTGCGCAAGTTCCAGCTCAACAAGTAGGGGAATCCGATAATTCTCCATATCTTTACAAGACCGTTCGGGCTATGGCAGTCCGGACGGTCTTTTTAGTAAGCGGCAAAAAATAAGTTGCCGCAGATTCGGCAAAGATTTTTGAGGATAGATTTCTTTTTGAAGAAGGAGTGTGCCGGTGGCACATGACTGATGAAAAAAGGAATATTGACCAAAAAGATTGCCAAAGGTGATGCAAGTTATTTTTTAACGATTACTTAAGAAGTAGTGATATGTACAAAAAAGCTTTTCTCGGGACAGCATTCGTGCTGTCCGCTATCTTGTCTGTGTGCTCCTGCGACAAATCAAAGAGCGAGCCTCAGACTCCGCCAGAGCCGCCGGTCCCTGCCGTGGACCTGACTCCTGACGGGAAGTATGCCAACTGTTTTATCGTCTCGGAGCCTGGGACTTATGATTTCGCGGCTTTCAGGGCTGACGGGACCCAGGTGACGGATGCCTCTTCTGCAGACTGGCTCTGGTCGGAGGGCGCCTCGGCCGCCTCCGCCCTGGTGCAGGATGTCTCTTTCAGCGAGGGGCGCATCAGGTTCACCGCCGCTTCCGGCAGGGGCAACGCCGTTATCGCCGCCCTCGACAAGGACGGGCAGATAGTGTGGAGCTGGCACATCTGGCTGACTGAGCAGCCTGCTCTCCAGACTCTGGACAACGGCACCGTCTTTATGGACCGGAACCTCGGCGCGACCGCCTCCAAGCCTTCTGACGGCGCAGCCACCTACGGACTTAAGTATCAGTGGGGGCGCAAGGACCCGTTCTATGGGGGCGCCTACAACGAGACTGACAAGGACGAGGCCGGCAATTTCCTCTATGAGGCGTTCGTCAGGGCCAAGGGGTATACTGTTTTCAATCCTTCGCTTGGCTGCGACTGGGGCACAGTACTGTGCGGGGCGCAGACGGGTACTGTAGACTATGCCGTCAAGCACCCGTCTACATTCATCTACACGACTCCTGAGATTTATGGGGCCGACAATGATGTCCGTGACTGGATGTGGGTGAGGAACAGCTACCTGTGGTCCGCGAAGAACACCGGCGCCAAGACGGCATATGACCCGTGCCCGGCAGGATACAGGGTGCCTGACGACGATGCCTGGGAGGGGACCGGTTACTACAACATATTCGACAAGGGAGACGGTGGCAAGACCCATACCACTTCCACCGGGGAAGTCTTCTGGTGGCCTCTCTGCGGTACGCGCTGGGGTGACAAGGACGCAGGAAGGCTCGGCTATGTCTATCAGCCTGAGAATGGCGGCGGACAGCTGATCATCTGGATGCGGACCACGGAGATGTGCGGCACCAGTGCTGCCTGCTTCTACTCTCTCGGCGGCACTTATACCGGATCCAGCTACGGTATGTACAGGGCGCACGGCGGTGCTGTCCGTTGTGTCAAAGAGCAGTAGTCGGGGGCGGTGCAGCCCCCAAACACTGGCGAAGTCGTATAAAAACAAAGAAACCGGCCAAAAAGAGATTTTTGGTCGGTTTCTTCCAGTCTGTGTCAGGAGATCTTTACTTAGTAATCGTTAAAAAATAAGTTGCATCACCTTAGGCAATCTTTTTGGTCAATATTCCTTTTTTCATCAGTCATGTGCCACCGGCACACTCCTTCTTCAAAAAGAAATCTATCCTCAAAAATCTTTGCCGAATCTGCGGCAACTTATTTTTTGCCGCTTACTTAATTTCCAGACCGTCGATCTTGCCGGTGAAGGTTCCGTGGAAGTCGGTGCCGTCATCAATCTTGATGCGGACGTCGATGCTGTAGGTCTTGTCTGAGTCGTTGATGGACACAGTCATCTTGCCGGAAGAGATCTTGTTCGTCTTGTTGTTGTAGTAGAAGTAGCTGTAGCTTGTTCCGATGGTCTGGCCCTCCTGCTCGTCGCTGACGATATAGGTACCCGGCTGCAGATACTCCGCCGTGGTGTTGACGAAGTCATAGATGTCCATTGAGAGTTCGTAGTCCTGTCCGTTCTCCTCTGTGCGGAGGCTTACGCTGAAGTTAGGGGTGGCTCCGCCGTATTTCCTTCCGGAGGCGCGGTTGGAGTCGAACTGCACTGCCGGGATGTCGGCTGTGGTGGCCTTCTCTATGCAGAGTGCGCTGCCCTTGTCTCCCTGTACTGCGACTGCGAACTGGTACTCGGTGTTCGGCTCAAGGCCTTCCACCTTCACGGTTGAAGCCTCGTTGGCGTGTGCAGGTGTCCCGCTGGCGAGGATTTCCTCGACTGCAGGCACGGCAGCGTCTGCAGCGTAGATGGCATAGGAGCACTTGTACGCATTGGAAGGGTTGATGGTGAATGAGAGAGCCTTGCTCTCAGCGCTCTCAAGGGTGGCGCTTACCTCCGGGGCTGACTCCTTGGTGCACCCGGTGAATACTGCGGAGAGCGCCAGTGCGGTCAGAGCTGAATAAAATACTTTCTTCATATTGATTGTGTTGTATGTAAGTGTCTAGAATGAGAATGCGGCTCTGGTGAGGGCGAGGCCGAACGTGCTGTATCCTATGACAGAGAAGCTGCCGTATGTCAGCACCTGTCTTGCCATGTAGGAGATGCTTCCGTCCGTGAAATACCCCCAACTGAAAGATGAGGACCAGAGGGCGTTGCTGGTAGGCGAGTGGAGATCCTTGTCCGCGTCCTGAACTTTCGCCATGGCGGCGTCGAAATTGGCGGCCATGGTCCCGCAGTGGTCGATGTTGACCAGGAAGTCCCCGCCTCCCTGGAAATCGGAGGCATTCTCAAGGGTGATGTCAGCTCCTCCGAGGGTGCGGAACAGGTCCATGAGCTGTCCTGCGGACGGAAGGTACCAGCCGGAGTTCTGGAACGGAGGGAGAGGGGCGGTGGCGGCGAATTTGGCTGAGGCCGAGAATGCCGGATACCACTTGTCGATATCGTCTGCCCTGCGGGTGCGGATTACCACGTTGTTCTGGTATCCGTTGATGTCTGCGTCATTGATTTTGAAGGAGTTGGCATAACTGTCCCTGTCCACGATGAACGGAAGGGTCATCCCCGGGTACTTCGGGTCTTCCTGGTTCTCGTTGCGGTTGCCGTTGTCGCTGCCGGTAGGGTAGTCGTCGAACCACTTGACATCGTGGGAGTCGTTATACTTTGGCATCTTGGTGGATATGACGAGCGCGTGCACATTCCCGAGCAGAGCCTTCTCGGCATCTGAGATGCGGGACTTGTCCGTCTGGAATATGATGCCGATGACGCCTGCCGGGGCTTTTCCGTCCTCAAGCTTGGCGGCTTCCTCTACCGGGAGTATGCTGCCGTCGCTGTAGACCAGGTCTCCGATGGCGAGTTCGCGCTTGCCGCCGTCTGCGGCGCCTTTGCCGGCCTTGACGAGGCTTGCCTTGCCGCGTTCACCGCTGAGGTGCACATCAAATGACTTGTTCTGTCCCGCGTCGGTGTAGCTGACGGTGATTTTGGCGCCGTCTCCCGTGGAGAGATAATAGAAGGCCTTATAGGAAGACACTCCGCAAGGTTTCACCACCTGTCCGTCAAGGGTGGCCTTGACATTGGTGTAGTTCGATGGAGTGTTGTAGCTGAATCCGTCCGAAGTGCGATAGTTTGTGCCGTCCGTGAGCTCCCACATCGCGATGGAGAGCATGTGGTCGAGCGCGGCATTGACTTTCAGGCTCGCGTCCGTCTTGACAGTGGCAGCCTCGGCAAAGCTGATGTCTGATCTGCGGACGGCCTCATAGTCGGTCTGGTCAAGGATGTACTTGCCTGTGCCGAACAGAGGGCGGAAGAAGTCGGAGGCGTTCGCCGCGGTGTAGTCCACCACCGCAGAGGCGTTCTGCCTGTACGGGGTGTAGATGAAGCAGGTCTCGCTGCCGTTCACCTTGACAGGGGCTTCGCTGGTCCATGCCTGTCCGTCGTAGGTCAGCAGGACATTCTCTGCCACTGCCTGTCCGTCTCTCAGGAGGAACAGGCCCGCCTCGTCGCCGGCGGCGAAACTCCTCACGCCTAACTTCTCCCCGTTTTCGGCGAGGAATCCATTGTCGGTGAGTGTCACATCGAGAGGAAGCTCTGCTTCGGGAGTGTTCTCTTTGTTGCAGCCTGTGAGGGCGAGCCCAAAGATGATAGCGCCAAGTACGCCCGAGATTACAGGGCGCAGACGCAGATTAAGCGCGTTTTGTTTCATTATGCACTACTTTTTATTAGCTGTTGCCTTTGTCGGCAATGGGGGCAAATATAGATAAAATCTTCAGAAACTTCTACGGGCAAATGAAAAATATCCGCGACGGAATGTTTTCCGCCGCGGATACTCTCATCCGGTATGTGCCAGGGGCTATTTGCCCCTTATGAAGTTGAGGGTCACGCTGAACTCCGTGCTCGCGTTCCAGAGCGGGCCGAGTTCAGACGGTTTGGTGAGTCCCAAGTACTTGAGCGCCGAGTAGATGAGCTCCGCAGTCTCCTTCTGCTTCGGGTCCTGGAGCATTCCCTCCAGCGCCTTGTCCAGAGCCGGCAGGGCAGGGATGAACGCCTGCACTGCAGGATCGAGCAGATCCTTGTCTATCGTGACGGACAGGCTCTCGCCTGAGGAAGCGTACCTGCAGACGATGCCGTTGTTCATCATTTCGATCAGGACGGCGGCGAGCTTCTGGGTGTCGACCCCGTATTGTTTGAGGTCATTGAGCTCTTTCATCAGCTCTTCGAGGCTGGCTGATTCCGTCTCTCCGGTGGCGGCGGCTATCGAGGCCGGGTCCGGGACGAGATGGAGGTATCCGTTCTCTGCATACCAGAGGACACAACCGGCGGCCGGAAGTTCCGCCCAGGTGTTGTGGCTGGCGTTGAATTCGTAACCGTCCTTGCCGATCTTCGGCTCGCCTATCGGAGGAAGGTCGTCGCCGGCGTAGTATTTTGCCGTGAAGTTGCCGTTGTCAAGCAGGGAGATCCTGTCGATGAGGTTGGCTACGGTGGCGCCGCCGTACAGCTTCGCTATGTTCTCTATCGCGGCGGTCTTCTGGTCCTGGCCCGGAATGCTCCATTTGAGCACCAGCGGCGAAGTCGCCGGGGTGCCGTCTTTGGCGAATCCGGCCTTGCGCAGGATGTCCCACTTGCCTGCTATGCCGCCGCGGGCCTCGTCGCGTACGGCTGTGGAGACGTTGACGCTGATCTTGCCCTCAAGGCTTATGTTGCCGTTGGCGACCAGTTCGTACGGCGCCGGAGCGGCGTTCTCTTTGGTGAGGTTGATTTTCGGGGCTGCAAGAGTGGTTGTCCCGTAGAAATCAAAAGACTTCCCGTCGTCGCTCTTGGACATTCCCACCGGCAGGGTCACCTTTCCGTATCCGGGGATGAAATCGTTGAGCGTGAGGCTTGCCTTGTCTGCGGAGGTGGCTGTGAGCTGTGCCGTTCCCCGTGCGCTGTTGACGCCGTTGACGGTCAGGACGGCGTCTCCGCCTTTGGAGCTGATCTCTCCGGCCGGAATCTCTTTCCAGCTGTTGTCAGACGAGTTCTCCTTGTTGCAGGAGACTGCCATGAGCAGAGAGGATGCCGCAGCTATGGCGGCAAAAACTTTCAGTTTCATATTGCTTCAAATTTTGTTGCAATTATACTGCATTCCCGAGAAATATCAAAGGGGGAGATTTTGTTTATATGACAAAATGTTACTATCTTCGGTAATATAATTCAACGAATGCTTATGGTACGCGTTAAACCTTTCGCGGCGTTACGTCCGCCAAAAGACATTGTCACTGAGGTGGCTGCGCCGCCTTATGATGTACTGAACTCTCAGGAGGCCGCCAAGATGGCCGGGGAGAAATCCCTGCTGCACATCACGAAGCCTGAGATAGACTTTGACCCTATCCTCCCGGATCACGACCGGCGCGTCTATGACGAGGCTGTCAAGAACTTCCGCGAGTGGCAGAAGAGAGGATGGCTCCTGCGGGACGCCAAGCCTTGCTATTATGTCTATTCTCAGACGATGGACGGCCGTACCCAGTACGGGCTCGTGCTCTGCGCCCACACCGACGACTACGCCTCCGGCGCCATCAAGAAGCACGAACTCACCCGCAAGGACAAGGAGGACGACAGGATGGTGCATGTGCGCATCCAGAACGCCAACATCGAGCCGGTGTTCTTCTCTTATAAGGACAATCCTGAACTCGCGGCCATCGTCGCCGCGGCCGTCGCCGCCCCGTCCGAGTACAAGTTCACGGATGAGAACGGCTTCGGTCACGAGTTCTGGGTCATAGACGATGACGCCGTCATCGCGCGCATATCAGAGATATTCTCAAAGGAGATAGACGCGTTCTATGTGGCGGACGGACATCACCGCACCGCCGCGGCCGCCCGTGTCGGCGCCGAGAAGAAAGCTCAGAACCCGCACCATACGGGAGATGAGGAATACAATTATTTCATGGCTGTCTGCTTCCCGGAGAGCCAACTCAAGATCATAGACTACAACCGCGTTGTAAGGGACCTCAACGGGATGACTCCGGAGGAGTTCCTGGGCAGGCTGTCGGAGGATTTCGATGTCGAACTCAAGGGGGACGGCATCTATCATCCGTCTGGGCTGCACAATTTCTCCATGTATCTCGGCGGCAAGTGGTATTCGCTCACTGCGAAGAGGGGCCGCTACGACGACTCCGACCCTATCGGAGTGCTGGATGTGACGGTACTCTCGAATCTCGTGCTTGACAAGCTGTTGGGCATCAAGGACCTGCGCACGGACAAGCGTATAGATTTCGTGGGTGGCATCAGAGGACTCGGCGAGCTCAAGGCCAGGGTCGACAGCGGCGAGATGAAGGTCGCGTTCGCGCTCTATCCTGTGTCCATGAGGCAGCTGATCAACATCGCCGACAGCGGCAAGATAATGCCTCCGAAGACCACATGGTTTGAGCCTAAGCTCCGTTCGGGGCTTGCGATACATACTTTGGACTGACACATATGAAACCCGATTCAGCGCAGATTCACAAGACTCTCAAGGAGTTTTTCGGCTACGACTCTTTCAAGTCGGACCAGGAAGAGATCATACGCCACCTGATGGGCGGCGGTGATGCCTTCGTGCTCATGCCTACAGGCGGGGGGAAGTCCCTCTGCTATCAGCTGCCGGCCATTATGATGGACGGGACGGCCATCGTGATATCTCCGCTGATCGCACTGATGAAGAACCAGGTCGATCTGCTGCGCGGATTCGAGGCCGGGTCGGAGAGCGTTGCGCATTTCCTGAATTCCTCCCTCTCCCGCCAGCAGATGGATGTGGTTCGCGATGACCTGCTTGCCGGCAGGACCAAACTTCTCTATGTGGCGCCGGAGTCTCTTACCAAAGAGGAGAATGTCGCGCTGCTGCGCGAGGTGAAGATTTCGTTCTACGCCGTGGACGAGGCGCACTGCATCTCGGAGTGGGGACACGACTTCCGCCCCGAATACAGGCGCATCCGTACCCTTGTGGACCAGATAGGCAGGGCGCCGATAATCGCCCTCACCGCCACGGCTACGCCGAAAGTGCAGAGCGACATCCTCAAGAATCTCGGCATCCCGGACGCCACCGTCTTCAAGTCCTCGTTCAACCGTCCCAACCTCTATTATGAAGTGCGGGACAAGGTCGAGCCGGAGAAAGACATCATCAAGTACATACGCCAGCATCCGGGCAAGTCCGGCATCATCTACTGCCTCAGCCGCAAGAAGGTCGAGGAACTCGCCCAGCTGCTCAACATCAACGGAGTCAAGGCCCTTCCGTATCACGCCGGGCTCGACGCCAAGACGCGGGCCGAGAACCAGGACCGCTTCCTCATGGAGGACGTTGACGTGATCGTGGCCACGATAGCGTTCGGCATGGGGATCGACAAGCCCGATGTGCGCTTCGTGATCCATTACGACATCCCCAAGAGCATAGAGAGCTACTATCAGGAGACGGGACGTGCCGGCCGCGACGGGCAGGAGGGCAACTGCATAGCCTATTATAGTTATAAGGATGTGCAGAAACTGGAGAAATTCATGCAGGGCAAGCCTGTGTCCGAGCAGGAGATAAGCCGCCAGCTTCTCTCCGAGGTGGTCGCGTACGCGGAGTCCGGACAGTGCCGCAGGAAGTTGCTGCTCAACTACTTCGGTGAGGAGTATAAGCAGGACGGCTGCGGTTGCTGCGACAACTGCCTGCATCCTAAGCCGACTTTCGACGGGCGTGCCGAGATGAAGCTCGTGATAGACCTCATAGAGTCTCTGCCTGAGCGTTTCAAGATCGACCACCTGGCCAACATACTTGCCGGAGTCTCCAACTCCATCATCAAGTCCTACCGTCACGACGAGCTCAAGTTCTTCGGGGCCGGAGCGGAGCATTCGGAGAAATTCTGGTGCGCCGTGATCCATCAGGGGCTCATAGCCAGGCTTCTCGGCAAGGAGATAGAGACTTACGGGCTGATTTTCGTGACGGACTCCGGGAGGGAGTTCGCGCGGAACCCGTGGAAGATAGAACTTGTCGAAGACCGTGTCTTCTCCGGAAGCGGAGGCTCCGACGACGAGGATGATGAGGATTCAGCGGCCGCGTCCGCGGCCATGCGCTCCGGCGGCGGAGGGGGCGACCCCGTCCTGCTCTCCATGCTGAAAGACCTGCGCAAGGACCTTTCCCGCAGGTTGAAGCTCCAGCCGTGGATAATCTTCGGCGACCCTTCTCTGGAGGACATGTCAATCCTGTATCCGGAGACGTTCGAGGAGCTCAAGAACTGCCAGGGCGTCGGAGAGGGCAAGGCCCGCAAGTTCGGAGGCGAGTTCATCAGCCTCATCAAGAGATATGTCGAGGAGAACGACATAGTGCGTCCCGACGATTTCGTGGTCAAGACCACCCCGAGCAAGTCGGCCGACAAGCCGTTCATCATCCAGAGCATCGACCGGCGGATGTCCCTTGAGGACATAGCCGAAGCGAGGAACATGGACATGGAGGAGCTCATGAGTGAGATCGAGGCCATAGTCGCGAGCGGGATGAAGCTCGACCTCGACTATTATATAGAAGAGAACCTCGACGCGGACATAGTCGAGGACATATATCGTTATTTCAAGGAAGATGCGACCTCGGACGATGTCCAGGCGGCCATGGACGCTCTGGGCCCGGACTATTATGAGAACGAGATCCGCCTTGTGCGCATAAAATTCCTTTGTGAGATAGCATCGTGATACCTCAGGAAACCGTCAGCCTGATACTCGACACTGCCAAGATAGAAGATGTGGTCGGGGATTACGTGACGCTCAAGCGCCGCGGAGCCAACTATGTGGCGTGCTGTCCGTTCCACAACGAGAAGACCCCGTCGTTCTACGTGTCCCCGTCCAAGGGCATATACAAGTGCTTCGGATGCGGGAAGTCGGGCACCGCGGTCGGTTTCGTGATGGAGGAGGAGCACTGCTCCTATGTCGAGGCCCTGCGTTATCTTGCCAAGAAGTATCATATAGAGATACAGGAAGAGGAGGAGAGCGCGGAGGAGATCGCCAGGCGTCAGCGCAGCGAGAGTCTGCTGCTGGTGTCGGAGTTCGCCGAGAAGTTCTTCGTCTCGCAGCTGGACACGGATGAGGGCCGTGCCGTGGGGCGGGCGTATTTCCGCAAGCGCGGGCTTGAGGATGAGACAGTGCGCAAGTTCGGCCTCGGCTGGGCTCCCTCGGGCCGGACTGCCCTCGTGGATGCGGCGCTTGCCGCAGGATACAAGATGGAATACCTGCTTGCCGCGGGAGTCGCCGTGCGGCACGACGACGAGACGGTCTCTGACAAGTTCCGCGAGCGGGTGATGTTCCCTGTGCATTCCGTGAGCGGACGGGTCGTCGCGTTCAGCGGCCGCACCCTGCGCTCCGACAATCCCGCCAAGTATGTCAATTCCCCGGAAACGGAGATATATATAAAGAGCCGCAACCTGCTCGGCATATATTTCGCTAAGTCGGAGATGTCCCGTCTGGACGAGTGCATCCTCGTGGAGGGCAACATCGACATGGTGATGATGCACCAGCTGGGCATACGCAATGTGGTGGCCTCTTGCGGCACGTCGCTCACCGTCGAGCAGATCCGTCTGATACGCAAGTTCACCGAGAATGTGACCATCATGTATGACGGCGACTCCGCCGGCATACACGCCGCCTTGAGAGGCATCACCATGGTGCTCTCGGAGGGTATGAACGTCAAGGTGGTGCTCCTGCCGGACGGGGACGATCCGGATTCGTTCTGCCGCAAGCACACTCTGGAGGAGGTGCGCTCTTTCATGGCCTCATCGGAGCAGGACTTCATATCGTTCAAGTCGGAACTGCTGCTCAGGGAGGCCGGTGGCGATCCGCTCAAGAGGGCCAACCTCATCAATGACATCGCCGACACCATCGCGGCCATCCCGGACCCGGTGAAGCGTTCGACCTATGTCGCCGCGACGGCCGAGAGGTTCAAGGTGGAGTCTTCCATACTCTTCGACCGCATAGCGGTCACGAGACGCAAGATGCTGGAGGAGAAGAGCCGGGAGGAGTTCAGGGAGAACCGGCGCCGGGAGGCGGAGGATCGCGCCGCATCGTCGTCAGGGCAGCCTGCGGAGGTCCGGCAGGGCACCGCGGAGCGGGCCTGGACAGAGGAGAACAGGACGCTTGCCGCTGCGGAGAGGGATCTGCTGTGTTTCTTGCTGACGCACGGCTGCGACGAGCTTGATTTTGAGAGCGATTCGGAGTATTACAGCGGGGACGAGTCCTGCAAGCCGACCGTCTGCGACTTCATCCGGGACGCTCTTGAGAGTGACGGCACGAAAATGGCAAATAGCGCATATGCCGCTGTATATGACGCCTACACCGGCCTCTACGACCGCGGCCTCCCGCAGGATGTGATCGTCAAGACTTTGCTGGATTCGCAGGACCGGAGGATCGCCGCCGTCACGGCCGAGCTCTCCGCCGAGAAGTACAGGCTCTCGGTCAGCGCTCTCAAGGACGCCATGACCACCGTGCCTTCGTGGCTTGTGGCCCAGCTGCCCAAGACGATAATGCTGTATGCCGAGCGCCGTATCCAGGACAGGATCAACGGCATACGCCGTTCCCTCGTCGAGGCGGACGAACAGACCCAGATCGGGCTGCTTCAGGAGATGAAGCGGCTCAGGGATGCGCAGCTGCGCATCAAGAAAAAGACAGGAAGAGAAAAATAATATAAAATGGAAAAGAATTTCAAGAGGACACTTGTCACCTGCGCGTTGCCATATGCCAATGGCCCCGTGCATATAGGACATCTCGCCGGAGTATATGTGCCGGCGGACATTTATGTGAGGTATCTGAGGATGAGGGGCAGGGACGTGCTCTACGTCTGCGGCTCCGATGAGCACGGCGTGCCCATAACCATCAAGGCCCGCCAGCTCGGCTGCTCCCCTCAGGACATTGTGGACAAGTATCACGCCCTGATCCGGGACTCTTTCGCGGGGCTGGGCATCAATTTCGACATCTACGGCCGCACCACGTCCGCCGTGCACGAGAAGAACGCTTCGGACTTCTTCCTCAAGCTGTACAATGACGGCAAGTTCATCACCCGCGAGAGCGAGCAGTATTATGACCCGGAAGCCGGGACGTTCCTTGCGGACCGCTACATCGTGGGCACCTGCCCGAAGTGCGGGGCCGAAGGAGCCTACGGCGACCAGTGCGAGAAGTGCGGCAGCACGCTCAGCCCCGAGGAGCTGATCAACCCCAAGAGCAAGCTCAGCGGCGCCGTGCCTGTCAAGAAGAAGACCACGCACTGGTACCTGCCTCTCCAGGATTATGAGCAGTGGCTCCGGGAGTGGATACTTGACGGACACAAGGAATGGCGCAGCAATGTCTACGGCCAGGTGAAAAGCTGGCTGGACGGCGGGCTGCAGCCGCGTGCGGTCACCCGCGACCTCGACTGGGGTGTTCCGGTCCCGGTCAAGGGCGCCGAGGGCAAGGTGCTGTACGTGTGGTTCGACGCCCCGATAGGCTACATCTCCAACACGCAGGAGCTCCTTCCCGACAGCTGGGAGACATGGTGGAAGTCTCAGGACACCAAGCTGGTGCATTTTATCGGCAAGGACAACATAGTCTTCCACTGCATCGTCTTCCCGTCCATGCTCAAGGCCTACGGTGACGGATACATCCTCCCGGAGAACGTGCCTGCCAACGAGTTCCTCAACCTTGAGGGGGACAAGATCTCGACTTCCCGCAATTGGGCCGTCTGGGCCCATGAGTACCTCAGGGATTTCCCTGGCAAGGAGGACGTGCTCCGCTACGTGCTCACCGCCAACGCCCCGGAGACCAAGGACAACGACTTCAGCTGGAAGGATTTCCAGCAGCGCAACAACAGCGAGCTCGTGGCGGTTTTCGGCAATTTCGTCAACCGTGCCGTGGTGTTGACCCACAAGTACTTCGCGGGCAAAGTCCCGCCTTGCGGTTCGCTCCTGGACATCGACAAGGAGGTCCTCGCCCAGATTCCGGCGCTGAAGGCCTCTATAGAGAAGAACATCGAGGAGTACCATTTCAGGGAGGCGCTCAAGGACGCCATGTCGCTGGCGCGCCTCGGCAACAAGTATATCTCCGACACTGAGCCGTGGAAGGTGGCCAAGACTGACCTTGACCGCACCGCGACCATCCTCAACATCTCCCTGCAGATATGTGCCGACCTTGCGATAGCGTTCGAGCCGTTCACTCCGTTCGCCGCGGAGAGGCTGCGCAGGATGCTCGGCGTGAGCCTTGATGCCGGAGCCGATCACAGGCCGCAGAGGGACGGGGCTGCCCTGCATACCGTATTCGTCGGCGCGGAAGCTGCTGCGGACGGGTCTCTGAAACTTGACTGGGATGTCTTCGGGCGTCCGCAGATTCTCCCGGCCGGACACGAGATCGGTGATCCGGAGCTGCTCTTCGCCAAGATCGAGGACGACGCCATCGACGGACAGCTCGCGCGCCTGGACAAGATCCGCGCCGAGAGGGAGGAGGCCGCGAAGGCGGAAGCCGCCAGCCAGGTCGCTCCGCAGAAGGAAGAGTGCAGCTTCGAGGATTTCGACAAGATGGACATCCGCACGGCGACCGTCCTTGAGGCGGAGAGGGTGCCGAAGACGGACAAGCTCCTCAAACTGACCATCGACACCGGCATCGACCGCCGTGTGATAGTGTCGGGTATCGCTGAATATTATAGCCCGGAGGATATGCTCGGCAAGCAGATCTGCATACTTGCCAATCTCAAGCCGCGCACCATCAAGGGCATCGAGAGCAAGGGCATGATTCTGATGGCCCGTCAGGGTGACGGGAAAATGCGTTTCATCACCCCGCAGGAGGTCCTTGCCAACGGGGCCCAGGTAGGTTGATAATGATTGTGAAATGAGAGTACTTATAGTAGATGACGAGAGAGCTATCCGCAACTCTCTCAAGGAGATACTTACAGATGAGGGCTATGATGCCGACATCGCCGAAGACGGGGCCACCGCCATATCCAAAGTCGAGAAGGAGAAGTTCGACGTGATATTCTGCGACATCAAGATGCCCGGCATGGACGGCATCGAGGTGCTGGACAAACTCGTGGAGATGGGCGTGGACGCTGCCGTGGTGATGATTTCCGGACATGGTGACATCGACACTGCCGTGGAGTGCATCAAGAAGGGGGCGTTCGACTTCGTACAGAAGCCGCTCGACCTCAACCGCATACTCATCACCGTCAAGAACGCCTCCGAGCGCCAGACTCTTGCCAGCCAGAACAAGGTACTGAAAAAGAGGGTCTATGGCGCGGACATGATAGGCGAGTCGGCTCCTATGCTGCATATCAGAGAGATGATAGACAAAGTCGCCCCGACGGACGCCCGTGTGCTCATCACCGGGCCTAACGGCTCCGGCAAGGAGCTCGTGGCCCGCAACCTGCATCAGCAGAGCCGTAGGAGCGCGATGCCGTTTATCGAGGTGAACTGCGCCGCCATCCCTGGCGAGCTCATCGAAAGCGAACTTTTCGGCCACGAGAAGGGCTCGTTCACCTCCGCCATCAAGCAGCACAAAGGCAAGTTCGAACAGGCGGACGGCGGCACCCTGTTCCTTGACGAGATAGGTGACATGAGCCTGGCCGCCCAGGCCAAGGTCCTCCGCGTGCTCCAGGAGAAGAAGCTCTCCAGGGTCGGCTCTGACAAGGACATCGAAGTCGACGTCCGCGTGATAGCCGCCACCAACAAGGATCTGCAGAAGGAGATCGCCGCCGGCAATTTCCGCGAGGATCTCTATCACAGGCTCAGCGTCATCCTCTTCAGGGTGCCTTCCCTTGACGAGAGGAAGGATGACATCCCTGCCCTGATACGGTTTTTCCTTGAGAAATACACGGACGGCGGCAAGACGAGGAGTTTCTCTCCGGAGGCTGTGGACCTGCTTGTCAGCAAGAGCTGGCCGGGCAACATCCGCGAACTTGACAATGTCGTGGACCGTCTGCTCATTCTCGGCGACGATGTCGTCTCTGCGCAGAATGTGCGTGATTATGTTAATTTGTAGCGTCTTATGAAGCGTTGCCAGAAGATTTTACTGCTGTCTGCCGTGCTCGTCCTCGCGATCGGCCTTTCCGCCGCCGCGCAGGGGAAGCTCTATACCCGCAAGGCCAAGCTCGAGGATTTCCCGACGAGGACCGTCAAGGTGGTCGTCGGCGGCAGTTCGTTCCTTGACCTGTCTTTCCGCGAGGAGATCACCACCCGCTGGCGCATCTCGCCCTACGAGTTCTGCACTCCGGAGGAGTTCGAGTCCATGCAGACGGACAACTCCCTGTATTTTCTGCGCATAGTCTCCGATGAAGGCGTGGCCTTCCTGCTTCTGACAAAGGGCGGCAAGGAGGACGAGAAGGACAATCTCAAGAAGCCTTTCGAGGTGGTGCGGATTCCCATCGCCAGCATAGATGACCCGAGCGGAAAGGAACTGATGTTCATGGGGGCTTTCGTGGACATATTACAGGCTTTCGTCGAGGATGCGATGGTCTCCGACAAGGCCGCCTATTCGGGGCTCAAGTGGTACAATTCCAGGAAGTTCTCCGGCAAGAAGATTTATCTCAATGACCCGGACATGGTGGACGAGAAGTACCTCTCCGGCGAGCGGGAGACTCTCGTGGGCATCTGCATCGCGCCGACGCTCATATCTTTCGGCAGCAAGTGCTACAAGATGCTCATATCGGCGGACACGCACGAACTCTATTATTTCCACGCCGGCAAGTACCGCGGCTCCCGTGACAGGGAGTTCACCGAGGGCGAGATCAAAAAGTTCAACAAGAGAAATGGAGTCAGCACTCAACCGGTATATCAGGAGACATAGCACCCTCCCGTCCGAGGCGCTGCTCTGGATAGAGAAGCAGACCAACATCAGGACCAACTATCCCCGTATGCTCTCAGGCCCTGTCCAGGGGGAGCTCCTTAAGATGCTGGTGGAGATTTCAGGGGCGGAGAGGGTTCTTGAGATCGGTTCGTTCACCGGCTATTCAAGCGCCTGCATGGCCCTCGGGCTGCCGGATGGAGGGCATATAGATGCCCTTGAACTCAATGACGAGCTGGAGGAGCTGATGCGTGAAGGCTGGGAACGGGCCGGGGTTTCAGACCTGATAACCCTGCATCTCGGCGACGCCGTGCAGACCCTCGGGAGCCTGAGCGGCGGGTATGATTTCGCATTCATCGATGCCAACAAGCGCCAGTACCTTGAGTATTACGAACTTGTGCTTCCCCTCATGCGCAGCGGCGGGCTTATCGTGGCGGATGATGTGCTCTGGGACGGGAAGGTCTATGCGGACATCCCCTCGGGAGACGCGCAGACGCGCGCCCTGCTGGAGTTCAACGACCATGTCGCCTCAGACCCCCGTGTCGAGGTCGTGATGCTTCCTCTGCGCGACGGTCTCTCCCTCATCAGGAAAAGGTGAGAAATTTTTACTAATTTTGTCCTCTATGTCAGATTATATCGTATCAGCCCGGAAATACAGGCCTGACAGCTTCGAATCGCTTATCGGTCAGGACAATATAGCGCGCACTCTGAAGAACTCCATACGCAGGGGCCAACTTGCGCACGCATATCTGTTCTGCGGCCCGAGGGGCGTGGGCAAGACGACGGCGGCGCGAATCTTCGCCAAGACCATCAACTGTGCCAATCCGGGTCCGGACATGGATCCTTGCGGGAAGTGCGACTCCTGCCGCTCGTTCCAGGAAGGGCGCTCGTTCTGTATTCATGAACTTGACGCGGCGTCCAACAACGGCGTGGATGACATCAAGGCCCTGATGGACCAGGTGCAGATACCTCCTCAGGTCGGGCGGTATTCCGTGTATATCATAGATGAGGTCCACATGCTGACGCAGTCGGCCTTCAACGCCTTCCTGAAGACACTTGAAGAACCGCCGGCTCACGCGATTTTCATCCTGGCCACCACGGAGAAGCACAAGATTATCCCGACTATCCTGAGCCGCTGCCAGACCTACGACTTCAACCGGATAAGCATCCCGGATATAGTCCGGAATCTCAGGGATATAGCCGGCAAGGAGGGGATTACCATCGACGATGAGTCCATGCACATCATCGCCAACAAGGCTGACGGGGCCATGCGTGACGCGCTGACCATATTTGACCAGACGGTCGCGTTCTGCGGCACGGACGTCAAGTGTGAGGACGTGATGCGCAATCTCAATGTCCTTGACTACGAATACAGTTTCCGTCTCGTGGACGCGTTCCTCGCGGGGAATTACGCCACGGCTCTGCTGATATTTGACGAGGTTCTCTCCAAGGGCTTCAACGCCCAGCATTTCGTCGCGGCCCTGAGCTCTCACCTCAGAGACCTGCTCGTGAGCCGTACCGGCGGACTGGAGGGTCTGCTCGATCTCCCGGATTCCCTCAAGAAACGCTACGCTGAGCAGGCCGCACGCTGTTCGGTGAAATTCATATATGACGCACTGGGCATAACCACCCAGTGTGACGCCGGATACAAGGCTTCTACCAACCAGCGGCTGCATATCGAATTCGCCCTTATGAGGCTCTCGTTCCTCAGCGCGGCCCCGGCAACATCTGCCGTATCTGCGGCTCAGGCCGCACCATCAAGGCCGTCCGCTGAGCCTGAGGCGTCTGTCCGGTCCGGGGAAGCCGCCAAACCGGCCCCGGCCACCGCGCCTGTCGCTGACCGCCCGCGTGCGGCCCAGGCCGCACCGGCCCCTGTGCCGGAGATTCCGGCGCCTCAGGCAGCCAAAGCCGCTCCGGAACCACAGACGGAAAAATCCGCTCCAAAGCCGCCGGCAGCCAAAGCCGCCCCGGAGCCACAGGCAGCCCAAACAGCCCCGGCATCTCCGGAGGCCCCGGCCGCTTCGCGCCGCCGTCAGGCCAAGTCCGGATCCAACCTGTCGTTCTCGTCCCTCATGAGCGAAGAAGAGCAGACGGCCGGGCCTGAGGCGGAGAACGGGCAGGCGGGTGTCCTCCCGGAGGATGACCTGCTCCGAAGCAAATGGAGCCTTCTCCCGTCCGCTTACAAGGACAAACCGAGGCTTGAGAGCGCCCTGTCCAAGTCCACCCTCAAGATTTCGGAAGAAGAGGGCCGGAAGCTTGTCGAATTCACAGTGACCAACGAGGCCCAGAAGCGCTGGATAGAGGAGAAGGTGCTCCGCGAACTCGAAAGGAGATATTGCGACCTGGTAGGCAGCACGGCCATCCGGCTCGCTCCGTCGGTGCTGCCGGACGAACAGAAAGAAGATGTCAAATATATGCCCGTCGAGAAGGCCGAAGACCTGATGGGCAAGAACGAGGAGGTCAGGAATCTTGTACAGGACCTCTCTCTTGATGTAAAGTGACGCGACATGAAGTTACGCTGCGAGAATCTCATTAAGAAATATGGCCTCAGGACCGTCGTCAAGGGTGTGTCCATGGAGGTCAACCAGGGGGAGATCGTGGGCTTCCTCGGGCCTAACGGCGCCGGGAAGACGACGAGCTTCTATATGATTACGGGGCAGATAGTCCCCAACGGGGGGCGGGTCTTCCTCGATGAGGAAGACATCACCGGACTGCCTATGTACAAGCGGGCCCAGAAAGGGGTCGGCTATCTGCCGCAGGACGCGTCGGTGTTCCGCAAGATGTCCGTCGAGGACAACATCGTCTCCGTGATGGAGATGAAGGGGATTCCCAAGGCGGAACGGCTGGAGCGCACGGAGGCCCTGATAGACGAGTTCAACCTCTCCAAGGTGCGCAAGTCTCTCGGCATACAGCTTTCCGGAGGTGAACGCCGCCGCTGCGAGATAGCCCGGGCCCTTGCCATAGACCCCAAGTTCATCCTTCTGGACGAGCCTTTCGCCGGGGTGGACCCCATCGCGGTGGAGGACATCCAGTATATAATAGCGAAGTTGAAATACCGCAACATCGGAGTCATCATCACCGACCACAATGTGGGTGAGACTCTTGCCATCACCGACAGGGCCTACCTTCTCTACGAGGGCACCATTCTCCAGGAAGGCACGCCCCAGCAGCTCGCCGCCGATGAGGATGTGCGCACCAAGTACCTCGGCTCTGGCTTTGTCCTGAAGCGCTCAGTCTCCGTACAGCGTGCCCTTGACGAGCATGAAGCCGCGGTCCGGGCCAAGGCGGTTTAAGAAGTTGTTTTGAATATATGAGAATCCCAGACATAATCATAGCCGTGGACGGCTGTTCGTCCACAGGCAAGAGCAGCTTCGCGAAACTCGTCGCGAAGAAGTTTTCTTTCCAGTATCTGGATTCCGGAGCGATGTACCGGGCTGTGACCCTGTTCGCGCAGGAGTCCGGCCTGATCTCCGGCGACAACACCATCTCCGATGCGCTGCGGGATGCCCTTGAGGGCCTTGACCTGCATTTCGGCGAGGGCGGGACCTATATAGGAGAGCGTTGCGTGGAGAAGGAGATAAGGACCATGAAGGTGTCTTCCCAGGTCAGTCCGATCGCCGCGGTGCCTTATGTCCGCGAATATGTGGACGCCCGTCTGCACCTCTTCGCTTCCGAGGGAAGGGTGGTGATGGACGGCAGGGACATCGGCACGACCGTGTTCCCCGAGGCCCAGCTGAAGATATTCATGACAGCGACGCCTCAAGTGAGGGCGCAGCGGCGCTTCGACGAGCTCAAGGAGAAGGGGCAGAATCCGGACTTCGATGCCGTCCTGCGAAATCTGCAGGAGAGGGACTATATAGATTCTCATCGTGACACGTCGCCTCTGCGTCGGGCAGAGGATTCGTTTGAGCTTGACAATTCGGGAATGAGCCTTGAGGACGAACTTATCTGGATAGAAGGTCTTATAAGGGGAAGGTTCACGATATATGATGAGGATTGAGATCGATCCGCACTCGGGCTTTTGCGGCGGCGTGATACGCGCCATAGGCACGGCTGAGACCTATCTCCGTGAAAACGGCGCCCCGCTCTTCTCCCTTGGGGCGATAGTCCACAATGAGGAGGAGCTTTCCCGCCTGCGCGGACTTGGGCTTCAGACCGTGGACGATATCGCTGACATGGTATCCCGCCCGCAGGGCTGCCGGCTGCTGATACGTGCGCACGGGGAGCCTCCGGAGGTCTATGATGAGGCTGAGCGCCTTGGGCTCGGGCTGATAGACTGCACCTGTCCCGTCGTGTTGAGGCTTCAGAAAATGATCCGTGACACCTATGCTGCGGTCCGTCCCGGGGGCGGGCAGCTGCTGCTTTTCGGCAAGGCCGGGCACCCGGAAGTGCTTGGACTTGTGGGTCAGGTCGGAGGAGATGTGGTGACTTTCCAGGATCCTGAGGAGCTCCCGGGCTTGATCTCGTCTGCCGCAATACGCACGGACCGCGACATCGAGCTGTTTTCACAGACCACGATGAGCCCTTCAGCGTATCGCAGGGCTTCGGAGATTCTCTCTTCGCGGATGGAGGCCGGGGTTCGGCTCAATGTGCACGAGACCATCTGTTCGCAGGTGGCTTCCCGTCACAGGGAGCTTTCGGAGTTCGCAAGGTCACACGATGTGATACTGTTTGTCTCCGGCAATGAGAGCTCCAACGGCAAGGTGCTGTTTGAACTCTGCCGCAGCGTGAATCCCCGCACTTTCCATATAGGTTCCGCCTCGGACCTGAATGCCGGATGGCTTGCCGGAGCGGCGAGCGCAGGGGTCTGCGGGGCGACATCCACCCCCAAATGGCTGCTGGAGGAAGTGGCCCGCGCGGCAGAAAATTTGCAATAGTTGCGGCATTTGACTAAATTTGCTGCACAATTCGCGAAATCAATAAAATACTACAATAGTTTATGGCAACAACAGCTGATTTTAAAAACGGCCTTTATCTCAAGTTCAACGACAAGCCTTGCCAGATCGTGTGGTTCCAGCACGTCAAGCCTGGCAAGGGTCCGGCTTTCGTGAAGACCAAGCTCCGCAACCTTGAGAACGGACGTATTCTCGAGAACACTTTCACCGCCGGCGCCAAGATCGAGACCATCGATGTGGAGCGTCGTCCATACCAGTTCCTCTATGCTGAGGAGGACGGCTTCAATTTCATGCACGAGGAGACCTACGAGCAGATCCTTCTCCCTAAGGATGTCGTGGAGAACTCCGACCTCATGAAGGAAGGCCAGCATGTGGAGATGATGTTCGTTGTGGGCGAGGAGAAGTGCCTCACCTGTGAGCTCCCTACCTACGTCACCCTCGAAGTGACCTATTCCGAGCCTGCAGTGAAGGGCAACACCGCCTCCACTTCAGCCCTCAAGGAGGTTACCCTCGAGACCGGAGCCAAGATTATGGTTCCTCTCTTCATCGAGACCGGCGAGAAGATCACCGTCAACACTTCCGACCGCTCATACGGCCAGAGGGTATAAGACTCTGGATTACTTCAGAAAGAAAAGAGCGTCTGTGCTGTCACAGGCGCTCTATTTTTAATTGCTGTATCTTGTAGCCGTCGCTCTTGGCGCTCACGAATATCGTGACAGTGAATGTCTCGCCTCCCGCGTTGAGGTTGCCGAGGGCGTATTTCATGTTTGCCCTTTCCGCGGTGTGGGTGATATCGAAAGAGCGTGGGGTATAGGCGTCGAAGAAAGTCTTGAGAATCTGTTTGGCCTGGGCCCTGCTCGCGTTGCTCTCCTGTGATGCCACGCAGACTTCGAGGTTGTCGTCGAACCAGGCTGAGAGGCAGTCGGCGTCGCCTTTGACCATATATTTGCCTATCGGGGTGAAAACATCGTTCCGCTCCGATTGGGCCTGCGCCTGCGCGCAGAGCAACATGGCAGGCAGGATGGCCGCCGCTATTCTGGTCATTACTCGCACGAGTCTCCCATGTTGCAAATATCAAGCCACATACTTATATTTGCAATACACTGAAGACAATGACATCCTATATGAGAAAATCACTTTTGACTATATCCGCCGTCCTGCTCGCGTTCCAGACTTTGTCTGCGCGGCAGATCGAGCTCGGCAACCTTCCGGGACGCGACGTCGCCGTCCGTCAGGGGAGTTCATGGGGAGTACCGTTTGAAAAGGGCGCCGTCCGCCCGGACGCCGTGTTCGAACTCTTTTCCGGCGGGACGGGAGTCCCTGTGTCCACCTGGCCTCTGGCGTATTGGCCTGACGGTTCCCTGAAATGGCTGGGCCTCGCCGCCGTCGCGGAACCGGGCATGAACTCCCTCACGCTCGATGTGAAGCCGGCACCCAAGAAGGGCCGCATGACCGCCGTCCCGGAGTCTGCCGGACTGGCTGAGCAGACCTCAGACGGCATCCTGGTCAATACTGGCGCCATGACCTGCCTTTTCCCGGCATCGGGCGACAGTTTCATCCGCGACATGAAGTTCGGGGACGGCACCGTGGTGTCCGCCGCGAGTCTTGTGGCCATACTTGAGAAGCGTGAAGGCCGGATAGTCGAGTATGAGGATTTCTCGGGTGCGGTATCTTCCGTGACCCTCTTGCAGAACACTCCGCTCCGTGCCGTGGTCAAGATCGAGGGCAGGCACAGGTCTCTGACCGGGAGCCGCGAATGGCTGCCGTACAAGCTTTTCTGCGTGATGTACAAGGATATGGCGACACTGAGCCTTACACATTCCTTCCTTTTCGACAGCGACGGCAAGGAGGATTATATCAAGGGTATAGGTGTCAGATTCGAGGTGCCTTTCCGTGATGAAGCCCACAACCGCCATGTCAGGTTCGCCGGAGACGGCAGGGACGGGGCCGGATTCTGGTGCGAGCCTGTGCGTCTGGCTCCCGGATACCGCCCTTCGGCCGGCAGGGTGTTCACCGACAATTATGCCGACTATCTGCGGGGAGAACCTCTCCCGTCTCTGGGTGAACTCGGCGAGAGGGAGCGCAGCGCGCTGCTGACCTGCCCTGTCTGGGGCGACATGCGTCTGGTGCAGGCCGGGCCTGGCGGATTCTCTATAGACAAGCGTACCACTGACAAGAGCTCCTGGGTGCATGTCACCGATGGTGGCCGCTCTCTTGGCGGTGCTCTGCTCGGCGACACCGGCGGCAGCGTGTTTGTCGGAGTCAAGGATTTCTGGCAGAGCTGTCCTTCAGCCCTCTATGTGGATAAGGCCGGAGAGGACAAAGGCTACCTGACGGCCTGGCTCTGGGCTCCGGACGGGGAGGCCATGGACATGCGCCACTACGACACGGTCGGGCACGACCTCAAGATCAATTACGAGGATTTCAAGGAAGGCTGGGAGTCTCCTTATGGCGTGGGACACCGTTCTACGCTGGAGATCAGGCTTTTCGACAGTATCCCGTCGGGAGACGAACTGCTCGCCGTCGCCAAGGCCGTGCAGAAGCCGGTGCAGTATAGCTGTTCTCCGGAGTATTTCAGTTCCGTCAACGCCTTCGGCGCATATTGGGGACTGCCGGACCTTTCCAACCCTGTGACCGCCGGCATCGAGAAGCAGCTTGATGACATGCTTGAGTTCTATAAGAGGCAGGTGGAAGAGCGTTCATGGTACGGCTTCTGGAACTATGGCGATGTGATGCACAACTACGATTTCACCCGCCATGACTGGCGCTACGACATAGGAGGATGGGCCTGGAACAACATAGAACTCGCTCCCAATGTCCTGCTGTGGACCTGTTTCCTGCGCACCGGGAGGGAAGATATATGGACCATGGCGGAGGCTATGGAGAAGCATGCGAGCGAAGTTGACGTCCACCATATAGGGCGCTTCGCCCCTCTCGGCTCCCGCCACAATGTCAAGCACTGGGGCGACGGGTGCAAGCAGCCGCGCATCGAATATGCGGCGATGAAGCGCTATATGTACTATCTCACTGGCGGAGACGCCCTTACCGGGGAGCGCATGACCGAGCAGATCGGCTCGGAAAAGGCCTATGAGTACGCCCGCCGTGTGAGCACCTGGGGAGCCGTGTCCGGCACCTATCTCAAGGGCAGCCTCAATGACTGGGCCTATTACGCAAGCAACTGGATGCTCGAATGGGAGCGTACCGGAAGCTCATACTATCGCGACCGCCTGCTCAACTCCATGAGGGACATCGTGGCTCTCGGAAGCATGAGCGGGAGGCTGGTGTTCGATTATTTCGATCCGGAGACAGGGCGTTTCATGGTCTATCTCAAGGAAGATCCTTCGTACAAGGGATTTGTCGAGGCTCCGAAGAGCGATTTCGTGCCTGCGGCGAGCCTGGGCAGGCGCAGACTCGAGAAGATAGTGGGCTACAGGCTCTCAAATGTCCGCGGGGACACCTTCAGCCTGCTTTTCGGCTCTCCTGAACTCCTGTCCGACATGAGGATGACAGTGGACATGCCTGAATTCTGGAGACTCGCGGACAATTCCTTCGCGGATGTATCCTCTGCCAAGGGCGGGAGCATGACCGGCCCGAGGGCCGCCGCCTGGGTGGCGGATTCCCGCAAAGACGCGGAGATGGGCGCCCTGGCCTGGAAGAATCTTCTGGACAACGGTTTCACCGCCACGGAAAGTGACGGCACGCCTGTCGTGGAGCATACCCCCGGCAGCCGCGTGGCCACGCCGTACATAGTCAAACCGGTGGAGGAGCCGGGCTTCCTCGGGCAGACGGCCGGCTGGCAGCGCCACACTCCTTCGACCACACAGTGGCTCCTCAACGCCATTGAGGTGATGTATTGGGCGAAGCCTTACAGGCCTGGTCAGAAATGAAAATCACCCTTCTCACTGTCGGCAGGACCGATGTGCCTTGGGTCCGTGAAGGCCTGGAGATCTACATCTCGCGGCTCAAGCACTATGTGCGCTTCTCGCTTGTCGAGATTCCGGAGCTGAAGAATGTGTCGGCCTTGTCGAAGGAGAATATCAAGCTCAAGGAAGGGGAACTTCTGCTCAAGAATGTCAGGCCCGCAGACTGCCTCGTGCTTCTGGACGAGCACGGCAGGGAACTGCGCTCCGTGGAGTTCGCGTCGGAACTCTCCGACATGATGTCCCGTGGCGGCAAGGACCTCGTCTTCGCCATAGGAGGGGCCTACGGCTTCAGCCGGGAGGTCTATGACAGGGCGGACCGGAAGCTTTCGCTTTCCAAGATGACATTCTCCCATCAGATGGTGAGAACGATTTTTGCAGAACAGCTCTATCGTGCCTTCACGATAATACAGGGGGAACCATACCATCACGAATGAGAGTCGGGAAGAAAATACGGGTGTTCGTCAGCGCCGCGCTGTTTCTGGCCGGAGCCGTGATGTTTACCCTCTCCCTCAGGGAGTCAAGGGCCGGCATGAATGCTGATACGGCGGCCCGCAGACTCTCACGCGTGCTGGAGCGACGCATGTCCCAGCTGGACACCTATGTCTCCAAGGCTCTTGACACCGCCCCGGACGAGTGGATGAATCTGGGCTCGCTGCCTCAGGACATGGTGGTCTACCGCTATTGCAGGGACACGCTCCAGTCCTGGTGCAACCAGTTCCCTGTCTCCAATGATGATATACGCAACAGGTTCATCGTCCCGTTCATCTCCAACCCGAGGAGGATGCCCGTCTCGCCGCTGCTGCAGGTCGAGGATTCGGTGAGTTATGTCAATCTCGGACCGAGGTGGTATCTGGCGAAGTCCGCCTCAAAGGGGGATGTCAAGGTCATCGCCGGCCTGGAGATTCAGGACATGCAGAATCCGGCATCCCGTAACGGGGTCAACGCCTCTCTGCATCTCCAGCCAGAGTTCAGCGTGCTTCCGCTCTCGTCCGGGGGCGGGGCCGTGGTCACGCTCGGCGGGCGTCCGCAGTTCGAACTGCTGCGGGAGACGCTCCGCAGTCCGGCTTCGGCTGACACCTTGATGCTGTGGCTGGCGCTGGTGCTGCTGATAGCTTCCGGCATAGTCTTCCTCTCTGCCGAGAGGTCGATGCGCCGGTTCTTCCTGGTGTTCTCGTCCCTTTCCGCGGCCATGCTCGTCTTTTATTGCTGGGGCTGGTCGATACGCGGGCGTTTCACCATGTTCTCGCCCGTGCTTTATGCCGGCGGAGACGTGCTTTATTCGCTCGGGGCGGTGATCATAATAAATCTCTGGATACTTGTCTCCGCGCTGTGTATCTACATGTGCCGCGAGGCCTTGTCTTCCCGGGTCAGGGGCAGAGCTGCGGCGATAGTCTCCCTGGTTGTGTCGCTTGCCGCCGTGGCCGGCATCCTTTTCTATACTCAGGCGACCTTGCGCAGCATAACCCTCAATTCCGGCATATCACTGGAGCTGTATAAGTTCTCCGAGCTCTCACTTTTCGGGGTGCTGATCTACGCTTCCTTCATCACGATGCTGATAAGTGTACCGCTTCTGCTCCAGTCGGTCCAGCCTGTGGTCAAGAGGTTTGTCGGCGTCGACTTCGATGCGTTCTCCCTCAACAACAGGGTGGTGTTCTCCATCGTTATCGCGACTTTCCTGGTGGGCTCTTCCGCCGTCATCGGTTTCCGCAAGGAACGGGACAGGATGGAGGTTCTCGCCAACCGCATATCATTCGACCGCGACATCTCCCTTGAGTTGAGGCTCAGGAGCATAGAGACCCAGATTGCCGAAGATATGGTGATTTCGGCGCTTTCGGTCTTCAACAACACGGAGTCCACGATCCAGAGCCGCATCACGGACTATTATTTCTCCCGCAACGACCAGGATTATACTGTCACGGCCTATGTGTTCAACGACAGCAACAACAGCCGCGCGGCCGCGTCGCAGTACAGCGCATTGATCAGGGACGGCGTGCCTATCGCCGACAATTCCCGTTTCCTCTATGTCAAGCGTGACGGCGGCCATTCGTACTATGTCGGCGTGTTCCTCTATCTGATAGAGGGAAGCGGCGTGTCAAGGGTGCTGGTGCGGCTCGAATCCAAGGACATACGGGGCAACAAGGGCTACGCGGGCATCTTCGGCATCACCCCTCCGGGGAAGGTGACTCTGCCGGCCGGATATTCCTATGCCAGGTATGAGGGTGATGCGCTGAAGTCCTATCGCGGCAGTTACTCTTATCCTACCAAGATAGACCCCGACCGTTACGAGAGGATTTATTCCAGAAGGCTCCGCACGGCCAACGCGGAAGGGTATGTGCATTTCTTCACCGTCATCGGGGACAGGGAGGTGATAGTCCTCTCCAGGCCGCGCGTGACTCCGCTCACCTATGGCGTGTCGGCCGTATTCGTGGGGCTGCTGGCCTTCCTCGCCCTGTCCCTTGTCATAGTGGGCAGGCACAAGGAGGAGATATTCGTCCACAGTTATTTCCGTTCACGCATATCCGGAGTCCTGCTCATATCCCTTGTGCTGACGCTGGTGGCCATGGCTTCCGTGAGCGTGTTCTTCGTGTATTCACGCAACGACAGCAACATGCACACAGTGATGTCGGACAAGATAGGCTCCATCACGGCAATGGTCGAAGCCGGGACGCATGACTCGGGCCCGGCGGGGCTCAGCCGTCGGGCGGTACGCAAGCTCGTGGAGCAGGTCGGGAACGACACCTATTCGGATATAACGGTCTATTCCCCGTCCGGCAAGATGCTTGTCTCCACCGTGCCTATGGTCTTCGAACGCCAGCTGCTCGGGGAGCGCATCGACGGACAGGCTTACGGGCAGATCGTCTACGAGCATCGCCGCTATTGCATCCAGAAGGAGAGGGTGGGCAATGTGAAGTTCTACAGCATGTACGCCCCGATAATGAATGACGGTGGCGACATGATAGCGATAATATGCTCGCCTTACAATGAGGACAATTATGATTTCGAGGAGGATGCCGTGACGCATTCGATGACTATCGTGTCCCTTTTCATCGTCCTTCTGCTGCTGGCGTTGCTGACTGTGTCACGCGTCGTGGACAAGATGTTCAAGCCTCTCAGCGAGATGAGCCGCAAGATGAACAGTGCCGGACTGGAGTCGCTTGAGTATATCAACTACGACCGTGACGATGAGATAAGTTCCATCGTGCAGGCCTATAACCGTATGGTCGCGGAACTGTCGGAGAGTTCAAGGAAACTGGCCCAGGCGGAGCGTGACAAGGCGTGGAGCGAGATGGCCCGGCAGGTAGCCCATGAGATCAAGAATCCTCTGACTCCGATGAAGCTTCAGATACAGAGGATTATACGGCTCAAGCAGAAAGGCGACCCGTCTTGGCAGCTGCGTTTTGACGAGGCGAGCAAGGTGCTTCTTGACCACATCGACATATTGACCGACACGGCCAACGAGTTCTCCACTTTCGCCAAGCTCTATACGGAAGAGCCTGCGGACATCGCCCTGGACCAGGTGCTCCAGGAGGAGATTGCCATGTTCGACAGCAAGGACAATGTGCAATTTGATTTCCTTGGGCTGAGCGATGTCACGGTGAGGGGGCCTAAGCCGCAGCTGACGCGCGTGTTCGTCAACCTCATCAACAATGCCGTACAGGCCATCGGCGAGCGTCCTGACGGGCGGATCGTGGTGTCCCTCAGAAACTCCATGCGGGACGGGTATTATGATATCGTATTTGAGGACAACGGTCCGGGAGTGTCCGAGGAGAATGTCGTCAGGCTCTTCACCCCGAACTTCACCACCAAGAACGGCGGTTCCGGTCTCGGCCTCGCCATCAGCCGCAGCATTCTGGAGCGTTGCGGCGCCACCATAGTCTACAGCCGTTCCTTCGCCTTGGGCGGGGCGTGCTTCACGATCACATACCCGAAAGGCTGCTGACCTGGAGCACTACAAGGCGCTTTGTCGCGACCACATCTATGCCGATTACAAGCAGATGTACCGCGACGGCGGACGGTAGTGCGTGAGCGCCTTCTGATTTGCGCCGTCTACTTCTGCCGGAAGTAGACCTGGACCGGGCAGCCGGTGAGGTTGAAGCTGCGGCGCAGCTGGTTCTCTACGAACCTCTTGTACGGCTCCTTGACGTATTGCGGCAGGTTGCAGAAGAACGCGAATGCCGGGAAACGGGTCGGAAGCTGGGTGATGTACTTGATTTTTACATACTTGCCCTTCCATGCCGGCGGCGGGGTTTCCTCTACGATTGGCAGCAGGGCCTCGTTGAGGCGTGCCGTCGGAATCTTGCGGCTGTAGTTGGCATATACCTCAGTGGCGGCGGAGAGCACGTCCTGGATGCGCTGCATGTTCAGCACGGAGGTGAATATTATCGGCACGTCGTTGAACGGGGCCAGGCGGGCCTGTAGCGCTTCCCGGTACTCTTTCATCGTGTTGGAGTCCTTGACGAAGAGGTCCCACTTGTTGACCACGACTACGCAGCCCTTGCGGTTGCGCACGATGAGGTTGAAGATGCTCATGTCCTGGGATTCCATCCCGCTGGTGGCGTCTATCATCAGGATGCAGATGTCGGAGTTCTCGATCGCGCGGATCGACCTCATCACGGAATAGAACTCCAGGTCTTCGTGGACCTTGGTCTTGCGGCGTATGCCGGCCGTGTCCACGAGCATGAATTCAAATCCGAACTTGTTGTAGTGCGTCTCGATGGAGTCCCTGGTGGTGCCGGCGACAGGGGTGACGATGTTGCGCTCCTGCCCGAGCAGGGCGTTGGTGAGGGATGATTTGCCCACGTTTGGCTTGCCGACTATGGTGATGCGCGGCAACCCGGCGTAAGGGTCCGGGGTGTCTTCTTCCTGGGGAAGTGCGGCGCACACGGCGTCCAGGAGGTCGCCGGTCCCGCTTCCGTTGGCTGCGGAGATGCTGTAGATCTCGCCGAGCCCCAGGGAATAGAACTGGTAGGCGTCGAACATCTTGTCCCCGCTGTCAACTTTGTTGACGCAGAGTATCACCGGCTTTTTGGTGCGGCGGAGGATGTCGGCTATCTCGGCATCGTAGTCAGTGATGCCTGTGCCCGCTTCCACCATGAACAGGATCAGGTCCGCCTCGTCGATGGCTATCTGGACCTGGGAGCGGATGGCGCTCTCGAAGACATCGTCCGAGTTGGTCGTGTAACCTCCAGTGTCCACCACGGAGAATTCACGGCCGCACCAGTCGCAGCGACCGTAGTGACGGTCACGTGTCACACCGGCAGTGTCATCCACGATTGCCTTGCGCATTCCGACAAGGCGGTTGAAGAGTGTCGATTTGCCTACGTTAGGCCTTCCTACTATCGCTACTATGCTCATATAACTTGCATTCTTTGCAGGCTTCGGATTCACCGCCGCTGCAGGCTCTGCGCTGCAGTTCGGCGTCTTCGTCTTTATAGCAGCGGATGCCTCTCCTGCGCATCTCCTCGTTGGAGCCCACATCATAGTGCGGGAAGTCCTTTTTGCGGAAGATCATGTTGAAGCACAGTCCGACCGCGCAAAGGAGCAGGATGACTGCCGCCAGGAGAAACACCGCCATAATTGACTAGAACACGAAGTCCTTGCTGATTGATTCGTAATTGTAAACTTTGTGGATCATGTCGGCGAACACCTTGGTCATCGTCACGATTCTGATCTTCGGGTCGTCCGCGAGTTCCGGATGAGGGATCGTGTCGGTGACGAAGACTTCCTTGAGCGCCGAATTGTGGATGCGCTCGATGGCTCCGCCGGAGAAGATTCCGTGGGTGGCGCAGGCGCACACGCTGGCCGCACCCTTGCCCATCAGCACCTCGGCGGCCTTGCAGAGAGTGCCGGCGGTGTCGATCATGTCGTCCACGATGATGATGTTCTTGCCCTCCACTTCACCGATGGCGGTGATGGATCCGACCACATTGGCCTTTTCGCGGGTCTTGTGGCAGATGATCACCGATGCGTCAAGCTCCTTGGCGTAGGTGTTGGCCCTCTTGGCGCCTCCCATGTCAGGAGCCGCGATCGCGAGGTTCTTGATGTTAAGGCTCTGGATGTACGGGATGAAGACCCTGCTGGCGTAGATGTGGTCGAGAGGGAAGTCGAAGAAGCCCTGGATCTGCTCGGCGTGCAGGTCGCAAGCCATCACCCTGTCGGCTCCGGCTGCGCGGAGGAGGTTGGCCACAAGCTTGGCCCCGATGGCCACGCGCGGACGGTCCTTGCGGTCCTGGCGGGCCCAGCCGAAGTACGGCATCACTGCGATCACCTTGTCGGCGGAGGCTCTCTTGGCGGCGTCGATCGTGAGCAGAAGTTCCATCAGGTTGTCTGCAGGCGGGATGGTGGACTGAAGGATATAGACCGCCGCGCCGCGCACGCTTTCGGTGAACTGCGGCTGGAACTCTCCGTCACTGAAAGGTGTCACTTCAATCTTGCCAAGATGCAGCTCCGGCTCGTCCGGATTCCTGAGCTGGTTGAAGTTGTCGAGGACTTTGCGGGCGAAGTCCTCGGATGCCCGGCAGGCAAACAGTTCCAGTCTGTGTGAATGTAGCATAACTATATTTTAAATATAAATTAAAGTGTGTCCAGTATGTTTCCGATATGGTCCAGGATCTCGTCGCGCCCCATGCCTGTCTGGGACGAGCTGCAGAATATCTCCGGGAGTTCCTCCCATTCCTGCAGCAGGATTTCCTTGTCTCTCTCCACCTGCGCGGCCAGGGCGTTGGGGCCTTTCTTGTCGCATTTGGTCATTATCAGGGAGAACGGTATCCCATGTTCGCCGAGTTCCGCGATGAAGTCCGTGTCGATGCGCTGGATGTCGTGCCGGGAGTCTATCAGCACGAAGAGCGTGACCATCTCCCTGGAGTTCATTATGTAGTCCCTGATGACTTCCGCGATCGCCTCCCTGCCTGTCTTGTCCACCTTGGCATACCCGTAGCCCGGCAGATCCACCAGATACCACCTGTCGTTGATGAGGAAGTGGTTGATAAGCCGCGTCTTTCCCGGCGTGGCGGAGGTCATCGCGAGTTTGCGGTTGTTGCACAGCATGTTGATCAGGGACGATTTCCCGACATTGGACCGTCCTATGAAAGCGAATTCGGGCAAGCTCCTCTCCGGCTTGCCTGAGACTCTTGTGCTGCTTCCGACGAACTTGGCTTCGGAGATTTTCATAAAAGAATACTGCCGCTTATTTAACGGTTGCAAATATAGCAAATCTTTGCCATTTTTCTTATTTTTGCCTGAGATGGACAGGGACTATATAGATTTATTCGGGCTTCAACGCCTGATGCGTGAGGGGATAGGGGAGCTCTTTCCCGGGAAGATATGGGTGCGTGCCGAACTTGCCTCGGTGCAGGCCAAGGCCAACGGTCACTGTTATATGGATCTTACCGGGAGCGAGGACGGCCGTGTCGTGGCCCGCGCCAAGGCTGTGATATGGCGCAGCCGTTTCATCCCGTTGTCGGCGAAGTTCCGGGAGGCTGCCGGGGAAGAACTCAGAGCGGGGATAGAAGTGCTTGTGCAGGTTATGGTGAGCTACAGCGAACTGTACGGATTGACCCTGACCATTGACGACATCGAGCCTTGCTTCACCGTGGGGGCGGCCGAACTCCGGAGGAGGCGGACCATCGAGCGCCTTGCCGCCGAGGGGCTTCTCGACCGGCAGAAAGCGCTCTCCCTCTCGGAGATGCCCCGGCGCCTTGCCGTGATTTCGGCCCGGGATGCGGCCGGTTACGGGGATTTCCTCCGGCATCTTGAGGACAACGAGTTCGGCTTTGCCTTCGATGTCCATCTCATCGAGGCCTCGATGCAGGGGGAAGGCGCCCCGGCATCCATCTGTGATGCGATTTCGGTGGCCGAGACGGCGTCGGAGCCATACGACGCCATACTGATACTCCGTGGCGGGGGCTCTTCGTTTGACCTCTCCTGCTTCGATGACTACGGGCTCGCCTTCACCATCGCGAACTGCCCTGTCCCGGTATTCACGGCCATAGGCCACGAGCGGGACTATCATGTGGCGGACATGGTGGCGAACGATTTTGTCAAGACGCCTACCGCGTTGGCTGACAGGTTTATAGATGCCATGGCGGCAGAAGACGAGCGTATCAGCTCCTATAGTACGCGGCTCCGTCTGGCCTTCTCGTCCAGACTTTCCTCCATGGGGGCGGCGCTGGAGATGATGGCCGCGCGGATACGCTCAGCCGACCCCCGGGCCGTGCTTTCGAGGGGTTACACCCTTGTCACCGACTCGTGCGGGGTGGTGCTCAAGTCCGCCTCATCCATCATGGAAGGCGACAGGATAAGCGTCCTCTTCGAGGACGGGACAATCAACGCAACAGTTTATGGAAGAGAAATTTGACTACTCCGCGGCGATGGCCGAACTTGAACGTATAGCCGGGAAGGTGGAAGACCCGTCCACGGCCTTGGGAGACATTGAAAAATACATACGGCGCTCCGACGAACTGATCGCGCAGTGCCGGGAATATCTTAGGACAATGAAAACCATAACAGATGAGCTATGACGACCTGCAGGAAAATCTACGAGACGGACCCTTGGCTGGAGCCTTATAAAGGTGCCATAGACGCCAGGCATGAGCACATTCTCTCCGATCTGGAGAAACTCTCGCGCGGCGGCGGCCTGAGCGCCGCCGTCAACAACCATATCTATTATCCTCTCCACAAGGAAGGGGCGTCCTGGGTGATACGTGAGTGGGCGCCGAACGCCACAAGAATCTATCTTATAGGCGAATGCAATAACTGGAAGCGCACCGAAGCCTATGCCTTCAGCCCCGTGGGCGAGGGCAACTGGGAACTCCGCATCCCGGAGATGTTCCTCCGCCACGGAGACCTCTACAAACTCTGGATCGAGTGGCCGGGCGGAGGTGGAGAGCGGCTCCCCGCCTATGTGACGCGCGTGGTCCAGGATCCTGAGACAAAGATATTCTCCGCACAGGTCTGGGCCCCGCAGCAAAGCTACAAATGGAAGTGGCGCAAGCCCGGACGCAGGCCGCATCCTCTTATATATGAATGCCATATAGGGATGAGTTCCGAGGAGGAGAAGGTGTCCTCGTTCGACGAGTTCAGGCGCACCGTGCTGCCGCGTGTCAAGGCTCTGGGCTACAATGTCTTGCAGATAATGGCCCTCCAGGAACATCCATACTATGGCTCGTTCGGCTATCAGGTGTCCAACTTCTTCGCCCTCAGCTCCCGTTTCGGTACTCCGGAGGAGTTTAAGCTCCTGGTGGATGAGGCTCATCATCAGGGGATTGCGGTGGTTATGGATATTGTCCACTCCCATGCCGTGGACAACGAGGCCGAGGGGCTCAGCCGTCTGGACGGTAGGGATGACCTCTACTTCTACCCGGGCCCGCAGGGGCATCATCCGGCCTGGGGTTCAAGGTGTTTCGACTACGGGAAGGACGAGGTCAAGTATTTCCTGCTCTCCAACTGCAAATACTGGATGGAGGAGTACCATATCGACGGATTCCGTTTTGACGGGGTGACGAGCATGATCTATTGGGACCACGGTCTGGGCAAGGCATTCGGCGACTATTCCCTGTATTTCGACCAGGGGGTTGACGAGGGTGCCGTGAGCTATCTTGCCCTCGCCAACATGCTCATCCATGAGATCAACCCAGACGCCATCACCATAGCTGAGGATGTCAGCGGGATGGCCGGACTCGCCGCGCCGTTCGCCGCGGGCGGAGTCGGTTTCGATTTCCGCATGGCCATGGGCATCGCGGACCACTGGATCAAGTGGATCAAGGAGCTCCGCGACGAGCAGTGGAGCATGGGCGGAATCTGGTGGGAACTCACCAACAAGCGTTCCGACGAGAAGACCATCTCCTATGCCGAGTGCCACGACCAGGCGCTGGTGGGCGACAAGACCATAATCTTCCGCCTGATGGACAAGGAGATGTATTACGGGATGGAGCTCGGCTCCCGGAACATGGCGGTGGACAGGGGTGTGGCGCTGCACAAGATGATACGCCTGGTCACCCTTGCCACATGCGGTGGAGGCTACCTCAACTTCATGGGCAACGAGTTCGGGCATCCGGAGTGGATCGACTTCCCCCGCGAGGGCAACGGATGGTCCTTCAAATATGCCCGCAGGCAGTGGTCGCTCGCCGACAATCCGGCATTGCGCTATGCGCCGCTGCAGAGGTTTGACTCTGCGATGATCCACTATGTCAAGAAAGAGAAGATTCTTGACGATGCTCCGAGTCAACTATATGTCGATGAGGATAGGAAAGTCTTGATATTCAAGCGGGGAAATAGTATATTTGCATTTAATTTCAATCCGGCCGCCTCGTACGGGGACTTCAGGTTCGGAGCGCCTGACGGGGAGTATGTCATGAGCCTCGATTCGGACGAGGCTGAATTTGACGGGTTTTCGCGTCTTGGCAGGGATGAGAGGCATGTCACCGTTGACGGGCAGCTCTCCCTTTATCTCCCGAGCAGAGTTGCGGTCGTACTGAAAAAATTATAAATGAAGAAGATGGCATTCTTAAAATTCAACAAGTCTGAACTGGTCAACTTAGCCTACTCGCTCAAGCGGGAAATCATCTGCGCGAACAAGACCGGGGCATATTGCAACACGACCATCATCACCTGCAACACCAGGCGCTACCACGGACTTCTGGCCGTTACTCTGGACCGTTTCGGGGGCGACCGCTTCCTGCTCCTGTCCGATATGGACGAGAGCCTGATCGTGGACGGCAAGCAGTTCAATCTCGGAATCCATTGCTATGGAGACATCTACGAGCCGCGTGGCCACAAGTACATAGTGGACTTCTGCGCGGATTCGGTGCCGCAGATCACCTACAAGGTGGGCGAGGTGCTTTTCCGCAAGACCATACTGCTCTCGCATGAGAGGGATCAGGTGATGCTCAAGTACGAGCTTCTCTCGGCTCCGTCTGTGGTGAAGCTTCAGCTCAGGCCTTATCTTGCTTTCCGCAACATACACGATCTCACCCATCAGAACCCGGAGGCCTGTACGGAAGGGGCAGCCATCCAGGGCGGAATGTCCTTCAGGATGTATCCGAACTTCCCTGATCTCAACCTCCAGCTGAGCGATGCGCGCGCAAAGTTCACCGCTGCACCCGCATGGAATCTCAACATCACCTATTCTGATGAATACCGCAGGGGCTTCGACTGCCGCGAGGATCTTCTTGTCCCGGGCTTTTTCGAGACTGTCCTCCGCCCGGGAGGGTCTGTAGTGTTCTCCGCTTCCGTGATGCAGGAGGACCCGGCGGAGTTCAAGCGCAAATTCGCCGCGGGCGTCCGCGCCGCCGGAGAGATTACCGGCTACCGCGACCAGCTTCGCCGCTGTGCGGATTCCCTTGTCACGGAGCATAACGGCCGCAAGAAGATCGAGGCCGGATATTCCTGGATGTACACCGGGTTGCTGCGTGAGACCCTTGTGGCCCTTCCGGGACTTGCCCTCTACGGGCTGGACAGCGCGAAGGCCTTCGAGGAGATACTTGACAACCTCATAGCTGAGCAGCAGGAGAGGCTCTTCCGCCGGACTACCCAGGTGGAGGCCCCGCTCCTTATAGCCTCCTGCCTGCAGACATATATCTCATACGGAGCCGACCCTAAGGCCGTATGGAAGAAGTACGGCATAATCATCCGCGGTGTGCTCGAGAGTTATCTCCCGGGCGAGCGCGCGGAAGTGGCCATGCAGCCGAACGGCCTGCTCTGGGAGCAGAAGGACGGGGCGGCGCTTTCGTGGATGAACGCCTATGCGGACGGACATCCTGTCACGGAGCGTGCCGGGTATCAGGTGGAGACCAACGCCTTCTGGTACAACGCCATCTGCTTCGCCGTGGACATGGAGTCCCGCTATGGCTCCAAGAAGAGCAGCTTCGTCTCCAAGTGGTCAGGCATACGCGACCTCGTGAAAGAAAACTACCAGAAGACATTCTGGAACGACGGCTACGGCTGCCTTGCCGACTATGTTGACAATTCCGGCCAGAACATGGATGTGAGGCCGAACCAGCTCGCCGCTCTCTGGTGTGAGTACTCTCCGGTTGACGAGGAGCTCGCCCCGTCAATTCTCAGGGTTATTGACAATGAACTTGTCACGTCCCGGGGAATCCGTACCCTCTCACCGCGCGACAGCAAGTACAAGGGGGTTTATGAGGGCACGCAGATCGCGCGTGACCTTGCCTACCACCAGGGCAGTACCCGCCCGTTCCTGCTGGAATACTATATCGGGGTATGCCTGAGGGTCAAGGGGGCCGCGTTCGTCAAGAAGGCCGAATGGCTCGTGGAAGGATTCTACGAAGACCTCGGCAAGCACGGTGTGGGAGCGTTCTCCGAACTCTACGACGGAGATCCACCTCACGAACCGCACGGAGCCATATCTTCCGCGCTCAGCACGGCGGCTCTGCTTTCGATTGAAAACATGTTGGACAAATACAGGGAGAAAAGCAAATGACAGTACTGATGTTCGGTTGGGAGTTCCCGCCCCATATCGCCGGCGGTCTCGGGACGGCCTGCGAAGGGATAGTCAAGGGCTTGGCCCACAATGGGGTCAAGGTGCTTTTCGTGATGCCGTCCGCATCCGGTGACGAGGACCAGAGCAGCGCCAGGATAATCAGCGCCAGCGATGTCCCGGTCCGCAATGTCTGCGGCAGCGTCGATGAGTTCCTTGACCAGGTGAAGTTCATCAATGTGGACTCCAGCATAGTTCCTTATGTGGACCCGGAAGAGTATTTCGAGGCCATCGAGGAGATGAAGAAGAAGAAGCTCGGCGAGACTACGGTGGGCTTCGGGCAGAAGTTCAAGTTCTCCGGCAAGTACGGCGCCAACCTTCTTGAGGAGGTGTCCCGTTATGCCCAGGTGGCCGCGACCATCGCGATGGAGCGGGCCGGCCAGTTCGATGTCATTCATGCCCACGACTGGCTTACCTACCTTGCCGGCATCGCCGCCAAGGAGGTCAGCGGCAAGCCTCTTGTCGTGCATGTGCACGCGACCTCATTCGACCGCGGCACTGACGACATGGTGGACTCCAGGGTCTATGCCATTGAGAAAAGGGGCATGGAGGCTGCGGACCGCGTGGTGACGGTGAGCGATCTCACGAGGAATATTGTCATCAACAAATACGGGATAGATCCGGCCAAGGTGGTCACCGTACACAATGCCGTGGATTTCAGCGGCAGGGATGATGTCAGTGTCGAGAGGGGAGTCCGGGACAAGGTCGTGACTTTCCTCGGACGAATCACATATCAGAAGGGACCGGAATACTTTATCGAAGCTGCCGCCAAGGTTCTGAAGCGTATGGACAATGTGCGCTTCGTGATGGCCGGAAGCGGGGACATGATGAACCGCGCCATCCGTCAGGTGGCCCGTCTCGGCATATCTGACCGTTTCCACTTCACCGGTTTCCTCCGGGGAGGGGAGGTGCAGAAGATGTTCGCCCTGTCTGACGTGTACATAATGCCTTCTGTCTCTGAACCGTTCGGCATCTCACCTCTTGAAGCGATGAGGTCAAACGTGCCTGCGGTCATCTCTTATCAGTCAGGAGCTGCGGAGGTGCTGAAATATGCCCTGAAGGTGGATTTCTGGGATGTCGACGCCATGGCGGATGACATCTACGCCCTTCTCAAGTATCCTGCTCTCTCGGATTTCGCCACCAGGCAGGGCTACGAGGAAGTCAACGCCCTCAAGTGGAACAACGCCACGGCGAAACTTAAGAATATTTATGAATCTCTGGTAAAAGAATAATATGAAGAAGTCTATCTGCCTGTATTTCCAGGTGCATCAGCCGACAAGGCTCCGTCTCTACCGTTTCTTCGACATCGGCAAGGACTCACATTACTATGACGATTTCACCAACAGGACTATCCTGAAGCGAATCGCCACCAAGTGCTATCTCCCTATGAACGAGATGCTTCTTGATCTCGTCAAGGAGAGCAAGGGCAAATTCAAGGTAGCCTTCTCCATATCAGGTTCCGCGCTCGAACAGTTCGACCGCTATGCTCCGGAGGTGACTGAGAGCTTCAAGGCTCTCGCCGACACGGGCAGCGTGGAGTTCCTCTGCGAGACCTACAACCACTCGCTGGCCGCGCTGGCTTCGCGCCAGGAGTTTGAGCATCAGGTCCTCAAGCACAAGGCTGCCGTGGAGAAGTATTTCGGGGTCACACCGAAGACATTCCGCAACACCGAGCTGATCTATTCCGACAGCATAGGCAAGGATGTCTACGACCTCGGCTTCAAGACCATGCTCACTGAGGGCGCGCGTCACATCATGGGATGGATGAGCCCTAACTATGTCTACAACAATGAGTTCAAGAGCGGGCTGAAGCTCCTCCTGCGCAACTATACGCTCAGCGACGACATCGCTTTCCGCTTCTCGAACCGCAGCTGGTCGGAGTGGCCTCTGACGGCGGAGAAATATCTCGACTGGCTCAAGTCTTCTGAGGGGGATATCATCAATCTCTTTATGGACTATGAGACTTTCGGAGAGCATCAGGGCAGCGAGAGCGGTATCTTCGATTTCATGAAGGCTCTCTCCAAGCTGATTCTGAAAGACCCGGAACTGGACTTCGTCACCCCGGCACGCGCAGTCGCCAAGTACAAGTCCGTCGGCGACCTCTCCGTACCGGAGCCGATTTCATGGGCGGACGAGGAGCGCGATCTCTCCGCATGGCTCGGCAACGAGCTTCAGCAGGACGCTTTCCGTAAGCTCTACGCGCTTCAGGAGAAGCTCTCTCTGGCTGACGACGCCGCGCTGTGGGCTGATTTCGGTCATCTCCAGGAGAGCGACCACCTGTATTATATGTGCACCAAGTTCTTCTCCGACGGAGAAGTGCACAGCCGCTTCAACCCGTATACGACACCGTATGAGGCGTTCATCAACTACATGAATGTCCTCAGCGATTTCACGATAAGAGTTAATAATGCGATAGCAGAAAAATAGTAGTGTATGAATATCAATGAAATGGGGGCGCCGTCATGGAAAAGCGTGATGGTGACCCGCCACTTGCCGGAGAAACTCTCCGGACTTGAGACCCTCTGCAAGAATCTCTGGTGGTGCTGGAACGACAACGCCAAGGCTCTCTTCAGAAGTGTGGATTATGACCTCTGGCACAAGTCCGGGCATAATCCGATGGAGATTCTTGACAAGGTGAGTCTCAAGAGATACATGGAACTTGCGAAGGATGATGTCTTCATCGCCCGTCTTGGCGAGGTAATGGCCGAATTCAATGCCTATATGTCCAAGAAGTCGGAGCGCAAGGAGCCGTCGATAGGTTATTTCTGCATGGAATATGGCCTTGACACCTCGCTTAAGATCTATTCGGGCGGTCTCGGAATCCTTGCGGGCGACTATCTCAAGGAGACCAGCGACATGAATGTGAACCTCGTGGCCGTGGGACTTCTCTACCGTTATGGTTATTTCACTCAGAGACTCACTTCCCAGGGCAACCAGGTGGCGGAGTATCAGGCGCAGGATTTCATGAAGATTCCTGCCGAGCCGGTGTTCGACGAGAACGGAGTGTGGAAGACGGTCAAGGTAGGCATCGCCGGACGCGACCTGCACGCCAGGATCTGGAAGGTGGCCGTAGGCCGTACCGACCTGTATCTTCTTGATACTGATTATGAAGATAATATACCTGAAGACAGGCAGGTTACCCATCAGCTCTATGGGGGCGACTGGGAGAACCGTCTCAAGCAGGAGCTCCTCCTCGGCATCGGAGGTGTCAGGGCGCTCCGTGCCCTCGGGCTCAATCCGACCATCTATCATTATAACGAGGGGCACGCCGCGTTCGCAGGCCTTGAGAGGCTTCGCGAATGCATGCGCGAGAAGCAGCTCTCGTTTGCGGAGTCCATGGAGCTCATAAGGGCTTCCGGCCTCTTCACGACCCATACCCCTGTACCTGCCGGACACGATGCCTTCACGGAGGACCTGCTCGGCCGATACATAGGCAATTATCCTCAGGCCATCGGCATCGACTGGAGGACGATGATGAGTCTCGGCAAGGTCAATCCTGACGACCACGGCGAGGAGTTCTCCATGAGTTTCCTTGCCGCCAACATGTCCCAGAATGTCAACGGCGTCTCCATGCTTCACGGCGCGGTGAGCCGCGAGATATTCTCGAGGATGTACCCGGGCTATCTCCCTGAGGAACTCTATATCAGCTATGTCACCAACGGAGTGCATTACCCGACTTGGGCCTCCCGTGACTGGAAACTTGTGCACGCAGACGTGTTCGGCGAGGAGTTCAAGACCCACCACTATGACAAGAGCTGCTTCTCCGGTATCTACAATGTGCCGGACAAGAAGGTCTGGGAGACGCGCACGGCTCTCAAGAAGGAACTCATAGGTGCCATCCGGGACAGGCTTTCCGATCCTCTCCAGAGCGCCCACTACACCCCTAGCCAGGTTGTGACGATCAAGGAACGGCTCAGGGACGATGTCCTCACGATAGGTTTCGCCCGCCGTTTCGCCACATACAAGCGTGCCACTCTCCTGTTCAGCGACCTTGACAGGCTTGACGCCATCGTCAACAATCCGCAGCATCCTGTCCAGTTCATTTTCGCGGGCAAGGCGCATCCGGCAGACGGCGCAGGTCAGGATCTTATCAAGGAGATCATAGAGATTTCCAAGCAGGACAGGTTCCTCGGCAGGATAGTGTTCGTGCCGGGCTATGACATTACCCTCGCCAAGAGGCTTGTCCAGGGCGTGGATGTATGGCTCAACAACCCTACCCGTCCTCTTGAGGCTTCCGGCACATCCGGAGAGAAGGCCGCGATGAACGGTGTGATGCACTTCTCCGTGCTTGACGGCTGGTGGGTTGAAGGCTACAAGCCGGGCGCCGGCTGGGCTCTCCCTCTGGAGAAGACCTACGACGACCCGAACTACCAGAACGAGCTCGACGCCGCGACCATCTACTCGACCATCGAGAACGACATCGCCCCGTCGTATTACGAGATTGATCCGGCCTCTGGGCTTTCTCCGAAGTGGATCGGCTACATCAAGAACACTGTGGCCGAGGTCGCCTGCAACTTCACGACCAACCGCATGCTGAGCGATTATTGCCGTCAGTACTATGATCCGCAGAGCGTGCGTTTCGGGGAACTTGCGGCGGACGACGCCAAGGTGGCCAAGGAGATCGCGGCCTGGAAACAGCTTGTCAGCAACGAATGGAACAATATCCGTATCGTGTCCTATACACAGCCGGACGCTTCCTATGTGCTCTCTCCGGACAACAAGCTCAAGTGCGAGGTCGTCCTTGACCTTGGCCGCCTCAAGCCTGAGGACATAGGCGTCGAGATGATATTCACTTCGTCGGACGCCAAGGGGGAGCTGCATATACAGAATGTCTGTGAACTTGGCATCACCTCCGAGAGTGAAGGCAAGGTGACTTACCAGGCCGAAATACTGCCGGAGAGGACAGGCATGTATCAGGTGGGGATGCGTATCTATCCGAAGAATCCGCGTCTCCCTCACAGGCAGGATTTCTCTCTGGTCAAATGGCTGTAGTAGCCACCGGTTTTTTTGACGGTGTGCATCTTGGACACCGCCGAGTCATAAGTGCACTCGTCTCCTCTGCCCGCGAAAGGGCCGAGGAGGCGATTGTCGTTACTTTTGCCACGCATCCGCGGGCTGTGCTCCAGCAGGATGCGCGCACCCTGCGGCTGCTGTCTTCTCCTGCGGAGAAGGCCGCCATGCTGAAGAGCCTTGGCGTTGACAGGGTGGAGGTGCTGGATTTTACGCGGGACTTCTCCCGCATGAAGGCGGAGGAGTATCTGCGGGACATTGTGCGTGATCGCCTCGGCGGGACGGCCGTGCTGCTGGGGTACGACAACAGGCTGGGTTCTGACCAGCTTCCTCCGGAGCAGCTCCGGCCGCTGGCCGGAAGACTCGGAATGGATGTCGTGATTGTCCCTCCGGCGCGTCTGGACAGTGATATCATAGTGAGTTCCACCAAGATACGCACCGCCTTGTCCGAAGGTCGCGTGGGGGATGCGGCGGCCATGCTGGGCTACGAGTATCCGGTCAGCGGAGTCGTGGTGAGCGGCAAGCAGCTGGGCCGCAAGATAGGTTTCCCTACTGCCAACATGCAGCTTTACGAGCCTCTCAAACTGATTCCGGGTAGAGGCGTTTATCTCTCCGAGGTGGAGACTCTTGGGCGGCGCTTCTACGGGATGACCAATGTCGGGGACATCATCGAGACCAACATCTTCGATTTCTCGGAGGATATCTATGGCCTCGACATCACCGTGAAATTCAAAAAGCGCCTCCGTGACGGGAAGCGCTTGAACTCTATCGAGGAACTGAAAGCCCAGCTTACTTGCGACGAAGCTCTCTGTCGAGAACTTTGCGCAGGCCTGCCGCGCCTTTGACGGGCTCCGTGCTGAGCTGGCCGTCGACAATCAGCAGTGAATTCGGCAGGGATGTCACCCCATAGGTGACAACTGCCGGAGAAGCTGCGCCGAGTCCGTCGTTGAGGTTGATCCATGGGAGCTTCTGGGAGTTCACTACCGAACCCCATGCCGCCTTGTCCGGTGACACGCAGACGGCGTAGATTTCAAATCCCCTGTCATGATATTCTTTCCATACCGGGAGAAGCGTATCGATGTTAAGCATCTTCTGCGCGGCGTCGGTCGCGTCCCAGAAATGCAGCAGCACCACCTTGGCGTCCACTGCGCTGAGGGCGCGTCTTTCTCCCTTGATGTCAGGGAGAGTGATGTCCGGGTAGCTGCGCTCTTCAGCCGTGCGTATCATCCCGTCGATCTCGAGGATCTTCATCCTGCGGGCGGCCTCCTTGTCGAGGGCCTTGACATAGCGGGATTCCGGATAGACGGTCTTGAGGGAGTCGGCGGCGGCGCGGAAGAACAGGGCGTCTGTCGGCTGGTTGAACACTGACGTCCCTTCGCCTATGCTCTCGTAGAGCACCGGGATGGTGGTCATGGAGTAAGGGTTGCTCATCACATACCTGACGCTGGCCCGGTAGTGGTCGAGATAGGCCTTGGCCATCTTCGGCCCGTCGTTGCCGGCTGCTAGCATCGATTTGATGAAGTCCGCGTAGGCCTTGTCCACCTCCGCGAGCTTGGTGGAGCCTTCAGAGCCTTCTATGCTGTAGTTGCCGAGCGTGTCCGCGCTCACCACGGCCTTCTCCCCGCTCTCAAGCAGGAGGGCCGCTATGCGTGTGTCGCCCCTGAAGAGGTAGATGAACTCCGGCTGGCCTTTCTTGACGGGCACGGAGTAGCTGAATGAACCGTCCGCCTTCGTCTTGATGGTGTCGAGGACGCTGTACACGTTGACATCGAGCTGCCTTACCACTATCCGGCTGTCTCCGGCCCCATCTATCTTGCCGCTGATCTTCGCCTCCTGTGCGCAGGAAGCGAGCGCGAGTGCCGCGGCGGCTGCGGCGAGTATCTTATAACTTCTCATATTCGGCGAGGATTGCGTCGGCGGTTTTCTGCATTTCTTCTTTGGTGAATACCGGACGGGTCTTGCGGAAATCCATGTCGCCCTCGCTCTGGAGCGGGACAAGGTGGATGTGGGTGTGCGGCACTTCCATCCCGAGTACGGCCACCCCTATCCGCTTGCACGGCACGGCCGCCTTGAGCGCCGTGGCCACCTTGCGCGCGAAGGCCCAGAGGCCCTCATAGGTGTCCGGGTCGAGGTTGAAGATGTAGTCCTCCTCCACTTTTTTCGGGATCACGAGAGTGTGGCCCGCGGCGAGGGGACTGATGTCCAGGAAAGCGTAGAAATCTTCGCTTTCCGCAACCTTGAAGGACGGGATCTGCCCCGTCGCGATTTTGGTGAAAATGGTAGCCATCAGAGTGATATGTCGAGGATTTCAAACTTTATGATTCCGGACGGGGCCTTGGCCTCCACCGTCTCTCCCTTGCCGTGTCCCATCAGGGCCTTGGCTATGGGCGTGGTGGCGGCGAGCTTGCCTTTGGAGAAGTCGGCTTCGCTCTCACCGACGATGGTGAACTCCATCTCCCTGCCGTTGTTGAGGTTCTTGACCTTCACCTTGTTGAGCATCTGCACCTTGTCGGTGCTGAGCTGGGAACTGTCCAGAACCTTGGCGTTGACAACCATGTTCTGGAGGTTTGCTATCTTGAGTTCAAGCAGGCCCTGGGCCTCCCGAGCCGATTCGTATTCTGCGTTCTCGGAAAGGTCGCCCTTTTCCCTGGCTTCAGCGATGGCCGCTGAAATGACAGGCCTCTGGGCAAGCGCTTCCGCCAGCTCTTTCTTGATCTTGTCGAGCCCTTCCTGGCTCATATAGTGTATTTCCGCCATAGTATTAGTTAATTAAGCAATCGTTAAAAAATAAGTTGCATCAATCTGCGGCAACTTATTCTTTGCCGCTTACTAAAAAGGAGTCCTGCCGGCGTGGCAGAACCCTTGTTCTTTGCAAAGATAATGAAAGCGGAACTAAAAACAAATTCTGCCGTCCTTATTCATTGTCGAATTTCGGGGTCATTATCTCTTTGTAGAGAATCAGTTTCCTGCGGTCCCCGCGTATCTCTTCGGCTGTCGGAAAGCTCTCTGGGACAGCTTTTTTCCGGATGATGGGCGCAGCGTCCTCACGGTGTGCCGCCGGGGCTGCCGGGGCCGCTTTGACCACCGGAGCCGCCTGGACTGTCTTGACTGCCGGGGCAGGCATGACCGGTGCCGTCACGGGCACCGCCGGTTCGCGCACTATAGCCCTTGGGGCCTCTTCCTGCTCTTCCGGTTCTTCTTCGAAGATTATCGGCTCGGCATGCACCTGCGGCTGCGCCTTCCTTGCCGCCCTGAGGCGCTTGTCGATGATCGCCGCCAATATCGGGACGGAGAACATCAGAATGGTGATGAGAATACCTTCCATAGTGTGTCAGAATAATTTCTTTTTGCTTGTGGTGGCTATGAACTGCTTGAGATAGAACGGCTCGAAGTAGGCGCAGTCCTTGATGTCGCCCGCCTTGAGCGCTTCTTCGGCGAGGGATGCCATCGCGCCTGCCTTGGGGCAGGTCTGTATGAAGAGCGACCCCGGAGAGGCGATGGCGTCACGGCACTTCCCGGCGCCGTCTCCGATGAATGCCGCCGGCCCCTCGGAGAGGATTTCCCTGAAAGTCTCCCCGTCCACGATTCGCGGCTCCACTTCAGTCAGGCGTCTGCCGCCGGTGGAGTAGATGGCGGTGTAGACTTCCATCCTGCGCGCGTCTACCATGGGGATGATGTGTCTGATCTCTCCCGGAAGGCCTTCTTCCATGGCCTGTCTGGCGAGGATGTCAAGCGTGCCTACGGCGAGCAGGGGCAGCCCGGTGGCGAAGCAGAGGCCCTTGGCGGTGGAGACACCCACCCGAAGCCCCGTGTAGGAGCCCGGCCCGGCGCTGACGCACACCGCGTCGCAGTCTTTTACCGTCAGTCCACTCTCTTCCAGCACCTGCTTGACGAACGGTGCCGTCATCGCCGCGTGCGCCTTGGGTGCGTCGCTTTCCCTTGCGGCCACGATTTTCCCGTCCTGCTCAAGAGCTACGGAGCAGAGGGCCGTGGATGTTTCTATAAGTATGATTCTGCTCATGTTGTCCTATGCTGTCTGGCCGAGACCGGCCACAAATGATTTTATATATGGGAAAATATCGCCGGCGAGGTCTTTGAGGGCGTGGTATATCGTGGCGTTGTCCAGGCTGGACGGGTCTACTATGTGGGCGGTGGCGTTGACGCTCTCGAAGAGCATTATCAGCAGCCCGAGCACCAGGGCCACCTTGAATACGCCTATCACAAGCCCGAGCAGCCCGTTGATCCACCCCAGGAAGACTATCTTCAGGAGCCGGGTCAGCAGCGATCCCAGAAGCCCCATGAGCATTATGACCAGCACCACGATCAGGATGAAACTGACCAGATGAAGGATGACCTTGTCAATGCCTATGTACTGAGAGAGCCAGACGCTGAGTGATGACGAGAAATAGAAGGCCGCCCAGACCCCGACGATAATCGAGACCAGTTCCACGACCTGTTTGACGAAGCCCTTGCGGATTCCGTAAACGATTGCGGGGACGAAACATATAAGCAGAACGATGTCTATGATAGCCATACAAGTTGGAATTCAAAACAATTTCTTAACTTTGCGAATTGTTCAGCCCGCGTCCTGTTCCTGCCGGGGCGGCCGGGCACAAACGCAAAATTAGTAAAAAATATGACATTCAAAGAGTATGGCGGACTTGATCTCGTGGCTGCCGCCGACGAGGTTCTGAATAAGTGGAAAGGTATTGACGCTTTCGGCAAATCCCTCCGGCTCCGTGACGGGGCTCCGGAGTTCATATTCTTTGAGGGGCCGCCTTCCGCCAACGGGATGCCGGGCATTCACCATGTCATGGCCCGCTCCATCAAGGATGCGGTCTGCCGCTACAAGACGCAGTCTGGCTTCAAGGTGCGCCGCCGTGCCGGATGGGACACGCACGGACTGCCTGTGGAGCTTGGCGTGGAGAAGAAACTCGGCATAACCAAGGATGACATCGGCAAGAAGATCAGCGTGGAGGAGTACAACCGCACCTGCCGCGCTGAAGTGATGAAATATACCGCCGAGTGGCGCACTCTTACGGAGCGCATCGGCTACTGGGTTGACATGGACGACCCTTATGTGACTTATGACAACCGTTACATCGAGACTCTCTGGTGGCTGCTCAAGGATATATACGGCAAGGGCCTTCTCTACAAGGGCAAGAGCATACAGCCGTATTCTCCTGCCGCCGGCACGGGTCTGAGCAGCCACGAGCTCAACCAGCCTGGCTGCTACCGTGACGTCAAGGACACCACCTGTACCGTGCAGTTCAAGGTAGTGGGGGAGGATGATCTCTATTTCCTCGCCTGGACCACGACCCCGTGGACCCTGCCTTCCAACACTGCGCTGTGCGTGGGACCGAATATCGATTATGTCAAGGTCAAATCCTCGAATCCTTATACCGGCGCCCCCGCCACCTATATCGTGGCCGAGGCACTCGTGGGCTCTCTGTTCAATGACAAGGTGCCGTACGAGGTGCTGCCGGGCAGTTTCAAGGGTTCGACCCTCGTGGGCATGCGCTACGAGCAGCTGATCCCGTGGTTCCGTCCGGACGACGGAGCGTTCCGCGTGATTGCCGGCGACTATGTGTCGACCGAGGAGGGTACAGGTATCGTGCACATCGCGCCTACTTTCGGCGCGGATGACGCCAAGGTCGCCAAGGCTGCCGGGGTGCCGGCGCTCATGGTGATTGATGCGGCCGGTGACCCTCAGGCCCAGGTTGACCTCAAGGGCCGGTTCTGCCGCATCGAGGATCTGGACCCGGCGTATGTCGCCGACAGGGTTTCCCCGGAATACCGTGAATGGGCCGGGCGTTATGTGAAGAATGCCTACGATGACAGCCTCGCCCCGGACGCTCCTACCCTTGATGTCGATCTCTGCGTGATGATGAAGATGGCGGGCAAGGCGTTCCGCATCGAGAAGAAGGTTCACTCATACCCTCACTGCTGGCGCACCGACAAGCCTGTGCTCTACTACCCGCTCAACAGCTGGTTCATCAGGACCACAGCCGTGCGGGAGAAGATGATAGAGCTCAATGAGGGCATCGCCTGGAAGCCTGAATCCACCGGCACCGGCCGTTTTGGCAAGTGGCTGGAAAACATACAGGACTGGAATCTCAGTCGCAGCCGCTACTGGGGCACGCCGCTCCCGATCTGGAGGACCGATGACGGCAGGGAGGAAGTCTGCATCGGCTCCGTCAAGGAACTTTATGCCGAGATAGACAAGGCTGTCGCTGCCGGGATGATGAAATCCAACCCTTTCCGGGAGCTCGGCTTCGACCCTGAAGACATGAGCAAGGCGAACTATGACAAGATCGACCTGCACCGCCCTTATGTGGACGAGATATTCCTTGTGAGCCCGTCCGGGAAGAAGATGACCAGGGAGACAGACCTTATCGACGTGTGGTTCGACTCCGGCTCCATGCCTTATGCCCAGACCGGGCTGCGCGGCATCGATTCTCCTGATTTCGGCTGCACGGCCGACTTCATCGCGGAGGGCGTCGACCAGACTCGCGGGTGGTTCTATACCCTGCACGCCATCCATACCATGGTCAGCGGCACGCCGGCTTTCCGCCGCGTGATTTCCAACGGCCTGGTTCTCGACAAGAACGGGGACAAGATGAGCAAGCGTCTCGGCAATGCCGTGGATCCGTTCAAGGCTCTCGACAAGTTCGGCCCTGATGCGCTGCGCTGGTACATGCTCACCAATGCCCAGCCTTGGGACAACCTCAAGTTCGATGAGGCCGGTGTGGAGGAGGTTCGCCGCAAGTTCTTCGGGACCCTGTATAATTCATATTCCGTATTCGCGCTCTATGCGAACATCGACAAGTTCGACCCTTCTTCCGAGAAGGTGCCGTATGGAGACAGGCCTATGTTCGACCGCTGGATAATCAGCCGGCTCAACACCCTCGTGAAGTCCGTGGAGGCCGCCTATGAGGATTATGACCTTACCGCCGCCGGACGTCTGGTGCAGGATTTTGTCTGCGACGACCTGAGCAACTGGTATATACGTCTCAACAAGAAGCGTCTCTGGGGCGCCGGGATGACCGGGGACAAGCTCTCGGCCTATCAGACTCTGTATGAGGTGCTCCGCACAGTGGCCCTCATCTCCGCCCCGATAGCGCCGTTCTATATGGACAGGCTCTGGACGGATCTGGTGCCGGGGTCGGAGTCTGTGCATTTCGAGAGCATGCCTCAGGCTGACGGATCCCTCGTGGACGAGGGGCTGGAGGAGAGCATGAGTTTCGCTCAGAAGGCTTCTTCCATGGTCCTTGCGCTTCGCAAAAAGGTGGGTATCAATGTCCGCAAGCCTCTCGCCAAGGTGCTTGTCCCTGTCCTTGACGATACTGTGAAGGAGCATATACAGAAGGTCAGCGACATCTTCCTTACGGAGGTCAATGTCAAGGAGATAGAGTTCCTGCACGATACCACCGGCATCATCACCAAGAAGATCAAGCCGAACTTCAAGACGCTCGGCAAGGCCTACGGCAAGAGGATGAAGGAGATCGCGGCCGCTTTCGGCACTCTCTCCCAGGAGCAGATAGCCCTTATAGAGCGTGCGGAGGCAGAGTATGTGCTGCATCTGCCTGGAGGTGATGTCACCCTCGCCAAGGGGGATTACGAGATCAGTTCCGAGGACATGCCGGGTTGGCTCGTCGCCACTGAGGGGACGCTCACCATAGCCCTTGATATAGTGCAGACTCCGGAACTCCTGAGGGAGGGAGTCGCCAGGGAACTTATCCACCCTGTCCAGAATCTCCGCAAGGAGAGCGGTTTTGAGGTGACAGACAGGATTGATACTGTTATATATGCGGACGGTGCCGCATACGATGAGATCAAGGACGCCCTCTCCGAGTACTCGGAGTATGTGGCGGCTCAGACCTTGTCGCTCTCCCTCTCTCTGAAGAGGCTCGGGGAGGCCCCTTCGGGAACGGCTGAAGTCGAGTGGGGTGACGGGTCCATCAGAATATTTGTAGAGAAACATTTAAAATAAGCCTATTATGACAGACGAAAAGAAAGGTGCTCCTATAACGGAGAAAACGCGCTATTCAGATGCGGAACTTGCTGAGTTCAAAGCCATCATCGAGGAGAAACTGGTTCAGGCCAAGGCTGAGTACAACACCCTCAGGGAGGTTGTGATCAATAATGGCACCAATGATATAGAGGACACCTCGCCTTCGTTCAAGACTGTTGAGGATGACGGGGCCAACCAGCGCTCCAAGGAGGAGGCCAGCCAGCTTGCGCAGAGGCAGTACAAGTTCATCAAGAACCTTGAGGCGGCTCTCGCGCGCATCGAGAACAAGACTTACGGAATCTGCCGCGCCACCGGGAAACTCATCCCTAAAGAGAGACTGATGAGGGTGCCTCACGCCACTTTGACCGTAGAAGCCAAGGAGCAGCTTGCCAAGGAGGGCAAGAATTAGTGTCCGACAAGGTTTCAGTCACTTCGAGGGGCGGCAAGACCTCAAAGGGCTTGTGGCTCCTCCTGCTTGGCTTAGGACTTGTCACGGCTGATCAGGTCATCAAGGTGATCGTCAAGACCAACATGGACCTTGGCGAGCAGATTTATGTGATCGGTCAGTGGTTCCGGATATGTTTTGTCGAGAATGAGGGCATGGCCTTCGGGATGGCCTTCGGCGGCGCGACGGGGAAGTTCCTGCTTTCGCTTTTCCGTATCTGCCTGAGCGGAGTCCTGATCTGGTGGATACATTCTCTGCTCAAGAAAGGCACGGCTCCTGCCGGTGTGCTCGTCGGCTTGACTTTGATTACAGCCGGGGCGATAGGGAACATCATCGACTGCCTGTTCTACGGGCTGATCTGGGATTATGCACCTTTCATGTTCGGGAAGGTGGTGGACATGTTCTATTTCCCTATCATACGTAGCGGGGAGAAGGTGATATTCTTCAGTCCGGTCTTCAATTTCGCGGACTCCTGCGTGACTGTCGGGGCGTTCTATCTGCTGCTTTTCCAGTGGAAGTTCTTCTCCGGTGAGGGAAAGAAGAAAGACAAGGAAAAATAAAGATATTTTTGCAAATCAACGGAAAATATCTAAATTTGCAGTCCCATACGGGAAGGAGAGTTGGCCGAGTGGTTGATGGCGGCAGTCTTGAAAACTGTTGACCTTAACGGGTTCGGGGGTTCGAATCCCTCACTCTCCGCTGAAAGCGGCTTACAAGTATTTGTGAGCCGCATTTTCTATTTGGTATCCCCAAAAATATCCCATTTTTTGAATTTCGGTCGCAAGAGGACTTGTGCGGTTATGAGTGGATTTGTGTGGAACGCAATCTCGCGTTTAGCTGTTGTACTAGGAAGTCTAGTCTTTTCACAAAGCTTTCCAATACTCAGGCTTTTGTCTTCAGCAAACATTTGCAAAATCAGCTCCTGTCTATCGGTCAAGTTTACTGGTCCACTTATTGGGCCAGTACTATTAATTCTCACTCTCCTCTTTTACAGGCACAAGAGAAAACACAAGGTCATTCTCAGCGAGATTATAAAGTCTGGCAACATGGCGGAGCAACCTCACTTTTGTATTTGTGTCATTTCCCGTATTTACCCACACATCATCCGCTACCTTTTTGATATAAGTCTCATTCTTCGCATTCTCACGAGTAATCCAAACATTATCCCTGCTATTTGCTTCGGCCTGAAGAATTGACGGATTTATCTCATACAGCAACTTAAATGTATCTCGAATAGCATCAGCCCAGTCTGGAACAGAATAAATTGTCCCGATCAATGTAAAACTATTAATCTTCCTACCCTTAAAAACAAAGTCTTCGTCATAAACAGACACTTCATCATCGAGCTTTACAGCCGGCTTGTATGAGGTTTCCGGATACGGCCACACATTTAGAGCAAGCTTACCCATCTCTTTTTGACGCTCCTTCATCTCAGCCTCTGTCCATTTATCAAACTTGGATATATACTTGTTCAGCCTAAGAGGACTTGCGGCAAACCCATTCTTATCTTCTTTCTTTTCCAGGAACTGCCTGTTGCTATACTGAACATTATATCCTGTCAATGTCAGATTCGCAATAGTATGCAACCATTCCTCATGAATCCTCGAGTAATCACTCCCAAGCTGTTCTTTCCAATGCTGAGTAAGTGTCTGAGGCATAATATGCTCCACACTCAACTCTCCCTTCTGAACATTATTGATAACGTCGATCTTTTCCTTACTATTTCCATTTTCAAGACGGTCAAAGATATAGGTACGGCTCTTTGGCCTCATCAAATACACAGGCTTTTCTATGAAACTCTGACGGAACTCGTCATCCTTCGGGAAAACAACGGTTCTCTTTCGATTTTCAAGAAGATAAACCATCACATCATAATATGTATCTCCTTCTTTCTTATTCTTAAGCACTTGCTGGTGTAAAGTCGCAAACATCTTGAGCAACGCATTTGTAGGATATCCACATATTAAACGCCTGAAGACGAATATTTCAATGCAAGAAAGGATCTTGGTAATCTCACTCTGCGGCATATTTTGTTCTTCCGCATAAGTGAGCAAACCAAGTAAATATGCATAAGTGATTGTCAATTCCAGATAATTCAAACGGGACATTATCTCGTTCGCAGAAGCATCGCCTACCCGAGCAGACTTAATTCGTTTATACAGAGAGGCATACCGCTTCATTTCAGCCATTATGGGTTCTATTTCTTTCCCTTCCGCAAATGACTTAAAAGCAGGATATACATCTTGGAATTTAGGGATATCACCTGTCGGTGACTTGATTGTCAAATAATCTCTAATAAAATTGTCAAGTTCATCTTTTCCGGAACAATCCTTCTCAATGAAGCTCCAGTACTTAGTATAATACTCCTCTTGCTTATACTCAGACAGGCCCATGAGAACAAAATTTCTAATCTTGTCAGCTTCCGTAAGGTCGAGGCCAGTTGAATTCAGGCTCTCAAAAATCAACTGCGGGTCATCATCATTTCCAAGAAAGATATCGATCACAATCAGCCTCTTGATAGCCTCAAAGAAGTCATCAATCTTCACATTGAGATTCTTGACGCTATTGTAGAAGTAATTGAAATTTGAGACAACATTCGATTCTGCAAATGCTCCGCCTTCACCCTCATCCACAAGATAATCAAACGCATCACGGTCATCCTTATTCAATTTAAGACGCACTTTCTTCTCGGTTGTCTCATACTCATCCACCAAAAACTTCTTGAATATCTTTTCCGCAAGTTTACTATCATCTGCTTCAATGTTACCGCGTTTAAGATTCCAGTACATTGCAAGAAATATAAGACAGACTGTCGTCATTCTCTGCTGTCCGTCAATGACAAGAAACTCATCCGCACGACCACCTTTGGATCTAGACCTTACTATACACCCAAAGAAATGGCTTGGCCTATCATACTTAACGATATCAATCAAGTCAGAGAATAACTGTCTGCACTGACTAGCGCCCCAATCATAATTACGTTGATAAACAGGTATAATAAAGCGGTTCTCAGAACCATCCATTAGTTTCAATAGGGGTTTATCTTCTCCTTTCATGAGTTTTCATTCTTTGGTTACTATCCATCAAATTTATTAAAAACCCGCGAAAATACAATGATAAACCCCCAATCGATTATTACGGCAGGTTGTATCGTTGTCAAAACAATACTACCAATTAACAATTTTGTCAACTATTTGCTGTTGCTCTGTCGATGTTCGCCTAAGATAGATTCGGGTCGTCTCAATACTCTCATGCCCCATCAAGTCGGCGAGCAATGCAATATCATTATATCTCTCCAGAAAGTTCTTGGCGTATCGATGTCTGAAAGAGTGTGGGTACACAACCTTTGGATTCAGCTTATATCTGACCGCATAATTCTTAAGCTGCTGGGAAATACCACGCGTAGTTATTCTGTCACCAAACCTATTGAGAAACAGATAACCTGAACAGCGCCCTAAAGAGTCTAACCACTTCAACGCCTCGCACCTCAAAGACTTAGGAAAGAATACTCTTCTTACTTTTCCTCCTTTGGTGTAAATATCAAAATATCCTGTCATAACGTGTTCCACTTTCATCTGGACCAACTCACTTACTCTCGCACCGGTCGCAGCAAGGAACCGAACCACAAAATACCACTCGGTCAGCCCATCTTCTCTCAATTTATTTTTGAGAAACACATAATCAGCATTGCTGATAACATTTTCAAGATATGACTTCTGCTGAACTTTAACAGACTTGAGTCGCAATTTCGACTTTCCAATGAACTCAAGATACTTGTTCATTGCCTGAATGCGCAAATTCACAGTCTTCGGCTTGAATGTCTCAATAAGATAAGCCTTATAAAGGAGCAAATCTTTTTTAGTTAGCTCTTTATACCTACCCCTATACTCTTTAACAGCGTAACAATACGCTGCGATGGTGTTTTCCGCCATATTAGATTGGCGAAGATGCATTTTAAATTTTTCCATTTTGAATTAATTATTGGTGAACATACACTAATAATCACGCCCCACTTCGTTCCTTGAATTCCCATTATGAGAAGTTTCTCGCCACCGGTGAGGTGAAATGCATTGATGACGAAATACCGTTTGAGATTCCGCAGGGATGGGAATGGTGCAGGCTAAAAACAATTTCTATTATTCAAGAAGGTCCGGGAATAAGGAGTTATCAATATACTGTCAATGGTATTCAACTTTTAACAGTAACGAATATTTTAGAAGGTGCTGTTGATTTACAAAAATCTCAAAAGTTTATATCAAGCGAAGAGTACATGAGTAAGTATCTCCATTTCCAATTATGTAAGGGGGATATCGTGTGTGCTTGCTCCGGTGGAAGTTGGGGTAAATCTGCTATATTTGATTCGGATGATAGACAAATTATACTGAATACCAGCACATTAAGATTGAGGTTTTATGGAGATCTGGGATGTAATGACTATTTATATCATCTTACGAAGTCTTCTTTCTTCAAACTTCAACTTGCTGAACAGTTGTCAGGTATGCAACCTAATTTTGGATATGCGCACTATTCAAAAATACTTATTCCACTCCCACCATTTCAGGAGCAGATTCGTATTACAGACATAATTAATGGCCTACTCCCGGTTCTCTCCAAGTATTCCAGTGCTCAAGATAAATTGGATAAACTAAATGACACAATTAGGCCGAACCTAAAAAAATCAATTCTTCAAGAAGCCATTCAGGGTAGGCTCGTACCGCAAATTGCAGAAGAAGGAACAGCGGAAAACTTGCTTGAGGAAATCAGAAAAGAGAAGCAGAAACTGCTAAAAGAGGGCAAGTTAAAGAAAAAAGATGTCATCGACTCCGTAATCTTCAAAGGTGACGATAACAAGTACTTCGAGAAGATAGGAAATGAAGTGCGTTGTATTGATGATGAAATACCATATGATATTCCGTCAACTTGGATGTGGTGCAGGTTCGGTGATATTGTTAAAACCATCACGGGAAAAACGCCAGAAAGAGGGATTCAGAAATATTGGAGTAATGGAATATACAATTGGGTTTCCATTGCTGATATGCTTCCGAATGGAATAGTAAATACGACCAAAGAGCGCATTTCACAAGTGGCTGCTAATGAGTGTTTCAGAAATATCTCAAAGAAAGGAAGTTTGATAATGAGTTTCAAACTAACTGTTGGAAGAACATCTATCTTGGGCATTGATGCCTATCACAATGAAGCTATCATAACGATTCTTCCTTTTGTAGATAAAGACTATACGTTCAGAGATTACCTTTTGAATATTTTGCCAATTATTGCAATTACGGGAAATTCAAAGGATGCCATCAAAGGAAAGACGCTAAATAGTAAAAGCATTGCAAGCCTTTTAATCCCTCTGCCTCCCCTTGACGAACAACAGCGCATTATCAAACGAGTGCAAGAGTTGTTCGGCTTATTGAAATAATGCTTTTATAGTGGACATAATCCTATTTTACATTTTTGACGAAAATGGCAAAAATGTAAAATAGGATTATTGTTCGGTTGAGATTCTATAAATCAAGGCTATCTGGATTCAGAAGAAAATCGAATAGACCTATTGTAAAAATTCCCTGTTCGTTTCTTTTGGGCTTTATGTTATCTTTTACTACAATAATCTTTTTGAAAGAATCAGAAACTTCAAGAAGCGATGCAGATTCTTGTTGTTCTTTAGCCTCATCGGGCATTATAAATGCGGACTGGACATAGTACCTTTTGCTCCCTTGGTTCGCAACAAAATCTATTTCGTATTGCTTTCGAGTATCCTTCCCGTTTTTATCTTTTCCACGCCGCTCAACAACACCCACATCAACATTGAACCCTCTAACGCATAACTCGTTATAGATTATATTTTCCATAATGTGGTTTTCTTCCTGCTGGCGGAAGTCGAGAATTGCATTACGAAGTCCCACATCGGAGAAATAGTACTTTGAAAGTGTATTGATATACTTTTTACCTTTGACATCATACCGGATAGACTTATCCAAAATAAAAGCATCCTGCAGATAAGAGAGGTATTTGCTTATCGTTGGTTGTGAAATAGTGGTGTTCTTAGTTGATTTAAAGGTGTTTGACAACTTGCGAGGATTGGTCGGAGACCCGATGGATGAACCTACCACCTTGACAAGCTCTCCAAATTCTTCCTTATTCTTGATATTATGACGTTCAAGGATATCCGCAAAATATACAGTGGAATACAAATTTTTCAAATAATCGGCTTTCTTTTTGTCAGTGTCCAGCATCCTCACCTGCGGTAATCCTCCGTATGTGTAATAATCTCTCCACGCATCGAAAGGGTGGCGAGAGTCAACAGACATAAACTCGGCAAACGAAAGAGGAAAAACATGAATCTGGTCTCCTCTGCCTCGGAATTCAGTGACTACGTCAGTTGCCAAAAAACGAGAATTACTGCCAGTTACATAAATGTCAACATTATCTCTTCGCAATAGCCCGTTGAGTACCGGAACGAACTCACCAAGCAACTGTACCTCATCAAATAGGAGGTAATACATTTCATTGTCAACCATCTGAGCATTTAGAAACGGCATCAGTTCATTCGGGTCGCATAAATTCCGAAAACCCCAATCATCAAATGCAATTTTGATAATATGGTCAGAAGGGATTCCGCTTTCAATCAAATGCTTATAAAAAAGATTGAAAAGAAGGAAAGACTTACCGCATCTACGGATTCCAGTGATAATTTTAATCAATCCGTTCCCTGTTCCTGTAATCAGCTGTTGCAAATATAAATCTCGTTTAATCATATCGTATTTTATATTTTTGCCATTTATGTCATTCTTGTAAAGTGCAAATATAGTGAAATATGGTAAGCTCAAATCTCTTATTTTACATTTTTATCATTTTCGTCAAAAATGTAAAACATAGATAGCCATTTTGAATGCAGGATGCGCATCTAAAAAAAAGTGTAACTTGTTACAGATTTTTCAAGTCGAGGTGCATTAATAACAAGTATTATGAGAGGATGAACGGTAATCTATTGGATATCAGCGATGAAGTACCATTTGACCTGCCTGATTCTTGGGTATGGGCAAGGCTGTCTTCAGTTTGCAATATGTACACAGGGAATAGCATCAGCGAAAAAGATAAATCAACGTATTCTACCGGTGTTTCAGGAATGCAGTACATAGGAACTAAAGATGTAAGATTTGACAATAGTATTGATTACAAGAACGGCATCGCAATTCCTGATATGTTCCTTCCAAACTTCAAGATAGCTCCCGCTGGATCAGTTTTGATGTGCATTGAAGGAGGAAGTGCAGGGAGAAAATTTGGACAGACAGATAGAGATGTGTGCTTCGGAAACAAACTATGTTGTTTCTCTTCTTTCGGCTGCTATCAGAGATATCTCTACTATTACATCCAATCCCCATCCTTCTTTGAGTCATTCCAGAAGAACAAGACAGGCATAATAGGAGGGGTAAGTGTCAACTCTCTTAAGAATCTACTTGTTGCAATCCCTCCTCTAAAGGAACAAGTGCGCATAGCTCAGCATATTGCCGATACGTTCTCATGCTTATAGTTGTGCTTGAATGAATTCAATCTTTTGCATTATTCGGAGTTGCTCAGAAATCGGAGGTATCCCAATAATCAGATTTCGGAATATGTCTTTATTTAGGTGCGGTATTGCCGCGCCTTTTTTCGAATTCCGGAGTTCATCTTTGTAGAATCGGATGCATGCCAGCACATAAGGCAAGTGGAGCGTTTCGCTTACCCACAACTGCTTGAAAGTGCTGCCCATATAACCATCAATAGGTGCAGTAAAAACCTCCCCGGAATTTTCACCGTCTACAAGGATAATATTATCACCGGAATGGACGAAACGTCCTGCCGTCATCTGTTCTCCGGAAGACTTACCTCGAAGGTATTTGGCATCCAGACAAATGTGGTTTCCAACCCGTTTTTCGCCGTCAATCAAGGCGCATATAGAGTGCAACCTCACAATAGCCCACGACTCCGGGAATGAGAATGGAAGCTCAATTTCAGCGATCTCCGTTTCTATCCTCTCATAATACTTGTTATCGTCACCTTTGAAAATGACGGAATCGGACAGGGCGGACTTCTTCAACTTGCCCTCTTTAACGAGTTGTTGTTTCTCCTGCCGTATCTGCTCAAGCAATTCCTGCGCAGTCCCTTCTTCCGGAATCTGAGGAACAAGTTTTCCTTTGATAGCTTCTTGAAGAATAGACTTCTTTAGTTTATCGTCTATACTTTCATTGAGATTGTCCAAATCCTGCTGGGCTTTAGCATACCGCTGAAACAAAGGAGTAAGGCTTGTTAATTTTTGCACAAGACGAGACTGCTCTGCTTTCGGAGGAATTGGTAAAAGCATTCTCCCTAATGTTTTTCCATTACAATTGGGTTGTGCGGTAGCAATGGTTCCTGACTTCAATTGTTCCCAATACAATTGGCTTTCCATAAACACTTTAAGATATTGTGGACACAGCTCTTGTGAATATCTTGTTCTTATGAGATAGCCAGCATATATGGCTGTTTCAGGAACAGACTGAACTAAAAATGATTTACCCACGGTTCCACCAGTTCTTGCAAAAAGAATGTCATTCTCTTTGAGTAGATAAGTATCAATATCACAAGCTTCTATATTGCAAAATGGAACATTTTCCCATTGAACTACATTATCATGAATATCACTGATTCTGACCATTTTTATACCACCTCGTTCAAGGGCAGGGGCATTATATCCATATTGGATTGACAATGCAATATTACCCCATCTTTCCCATTCCCATCCCTGCGGAATCTCAAACGGTATTTCGTCATCAATGCATTTCACC
>UQMB01000006.1 GCA_900541925.1 uncultured Bacteroidales bacterium
GCCCCACCAGGTGTGAGAGTAGGCAGCTGCCGCTTTTCGGGAGTCCCGGAGACGATTCGTTTCGTCCCCGGGACTCCTTCGTTTATGCCCGCCCCCGCCGGTCAGCGCCAAGGCCCGCACGGCTGTTGTCACATTAAACTTACTATTTGTCGTTTATTGCGCCAACAAGTGTAACAGTGCTCCTACTTTCATTTACATAATGTCGCATTGTCGCTGACAGGCTCAAATTTTGCAGTCCACTTGTCCGTCCTGTCGGGGGCGCCAGACCCCGCCGGGTATAGTTACGATATTAAATACAAAGTGACGGCAATGGCTGGAACAAGAGGATATATTTCACAGATCATCGGCCCTGTAGTCGATGTCCATTTCGACCTTGACAAGGCAGACGAGGCCAAGGATTTGCCATCCATCTATGATGCGCTCAAGGTCAAGCGCCCGGATGGACGAGAACTTGTAATCGAGGTTGAGCAGCACATCGGTGAGGACACTGTCCGCTGCGTGGCCATGGATTCCACCGACGGTCTCCGCAGGGGGCTTGAAGTCACCTGCACCGGCGAACCTATCGAGATGCCTGTCGGCCCTCAGATTCGCGGACGTGTCATGAATGTCATCGGTGAGACCATAGACGGGATGAACGGTCTTGTCATGAAGGATTCGCTGCCTATCCATCGTGAACCTCCGAAGTTTGAAGATCTCAAGACCACACAGGAAGTGCTCTATACCGGCATCAAGGTCATAGACCTCCTTGAACCGTATCTTAAAGGCGGCAAGATCGGACTTTTCGGCGGGGCCGGAGTCGGCAAGACAGTGCTCATCAAGGAGCTCATCAACAATATCGCCAAGAAGCACAACGGATTCTCGATCTTCGCCGGAGTCGGCGAGCGTACAAGGGAAGGGAACGACCTGCTGCGCGAGATGATAGAATCCGGAGTCATCAAATATGGCGAGGAGTTCGAGAAGTCGATGGCGGAAGGCCACTGGGATCTCTCGAAGGTTGACCGCAGCCAGATTGAGAAGTCTCAGGTAGCGATGGTGTTCGGCCAGATGAACGAGCCGCCTGGAGCCAGAAGCTCTGTGGCTCTCTCGGGACTCACCCTTGCGGAGTCTTTCCGCGACAGCCATAATCCGGAGGACCCTCACGACATACTTTTCTTTATCGACAATATTTTCCGTTTCACCCAGGCGGGATCAGAGGTGTCGGCCCTTCTCGGGCGTATGCCGTCTGCCGTGGGCTATCAGCCTACTCTGGCCACAGAGATGGGTCAGATGCAGGAGCGCATCACTTCCACCAAGAACGGCTCAATCACTTCCGTTCAGGCGGTCTATGTCCCTGCCGACGACCTCACGGACCCGGCTCCGGCCACGACATTCACCCATCTGGACGCGACCACGGTGCTCAGCCGTAAGATCACATCTCTCGGTATCTACCCCGCCGTCGACCCGCTGGAGTCCACCTCCCGCATCCTTGACCCGAACATCGTCGGCAAGGAGCACTATGACACGGCCCAGCGCGTGAAGCAGATTCTCCAGCGCAACAAGGAGTTGCAGGACATCATCGCCATCCTCGGAATGGATGAGCTCTCCGACGAGGACAAGCTGGTCGTCAACCGCGCCCGCAAGGTGCAGCGTTTCCTCTCGCAGCCGTTCGCGGTGGCGGAGCAGTTCACCGGGGTGAAGGGTGTGATGGTGGACATAGACGACACCATCAAGGGTTTCAACAAGATTCTCGACGGCGAGGTCGATTATCTTCCTGAGCAGGCCTTCCTCAATGTAGGTACTATAGAGGATGCCATCAAGAAGGGTGAAGACATGCTCGCCAAAGCTTCTTAGACAATATGGCAGACAAGACTCTCATGGTGACGGTGATCTCTCCGGAGGAGACACTGTATTCCGGGGCGGCGGAGGCCGTGTTTCTCCCTGGTGGCGTGGCTCCATTCGAGGTGCTGCCGGGACATGCTCCCATCATCTCCACCCTTGCGGCCGGAGATATCGTGGTGCGTGACACCAGGGCGGAGGAACGCCGTTTCCCTATAGCCTCCGGAGTAGTCAAGGTCAGCCACGACAGGCTGACGGCCTGTGTAGAAGTCAAAAAGCAATGAAGTCAATCAAGCACATACTTGTCCTGTTCTGCGCCCTGTTGCCGTTGAGCCTCGGGGCACAGAGGGCGGTGCCGTCCGGGGCGGAAGAGACCCGGGACAGCGTCCGGACCGAAGAGTCCCAGGGGCTTGATATGAAGTCGTTCATATTCGGACACATCGGAGATGCGTACGAATGGCATATCACAGAGATAGCCGGGAAGGAGATCTCAATCCCGTTGCCATGTATAGTCATTGACAACGGCCTGCATGTCTTCATGTCAAGCAGGATGGAGCAGCACGGATACACCCTCAATGCTGATGGCAAACTCATAAATGCCGCCACCGGGAAGCGGCCCGTGGACCTGTCCGTCACCAAGAACGTGCTCGGCCTCATGGTCGATTCCCTGCTGCTGGTAGTGCTGATCCTCGCCTGTGCGTCGTGGTACAGGAAACATGATGTCCTGAAAGAGAAACCCACCGGACTCGCGGCCCTGCTTGAGCCGGTCATCATGATGATCAACGACAGTGTAGTCAAGGACATAATCGGCCCGGAGTACAAGCGCTTCTCGCCATATCTCCTCACGGCGTTCTTCTTCATACTGATCAACAACCTGATGGGCATTTTCCCGGTATTCCCGGGCGGCGCCAACATCACCGGCAACATCGCCGTGACCATGGTGCTCGCGCTCTTCACCTTCTTCATGATCAACCTCTTCGGCAACAAGCGCTATTTCAAGGATATATTCTGGCCTGACGTGCCTCTGGCCCTGAAGGCTGTCCCTATAATGCCGACGGTGGAGGTGATCGGCATGTTCACCAAGCCGTTCTCGCTGATGATCCGACTTTTCGCCAACATGCTGGCAGGTCACATCATGCTTCTCAGCGTCATAGGCATCATATTCGTCACCGCCAAGATGAGTGCCGTACTCAACGGCTCGATGACTGTCGTGGCTGTGCTCTTCGGAGTCTTCCTCGACTGCCTTGAAATCCTCGTGGCATTCATCCAGGCTTATGTTTTCACGATGCTCTCGGCCGTATTCATCGGACTTGCGCATCAGGAACCGGAACAGAAAACCAATTAAAATCACAACAACATGTTACTTATCTCATCAATGATTCTTGAGGCCGCCGCGATCGCAAAGGTCGGTGGAGCCATCGGAGCCGGCATAGTCGCACTGGCCGCCGCTCTCGGTATCGGCAAACTTGCACAGGCCCTGATGGAGGCGTCTGCCCGTCAGCCTGAGATTGAGGGCAAACTGCGTACAACCGCCATCATCATCGGCGCACTTATCGAAGGTGTCTGCCTCTTCGGTGTGATTGTGTGTCTGATGGCTGTCCTGTAGTCTCCCATGTCACTGATTACACCAGACTTCGGTCTTCTCTTCTGGATGGTCCTGATTTTCGGGATAGTCTTCTTCGTGCTCGCGAAGTTCGGCTTCCCGGTCATCACCTCCATGGTGCAGAAGCGCTCCGACCATATCGCGGAGTCGCTCCGTAAAGCACAGGAGGCGCAGGACAAGCTCGAAGGCCTTGCCGCAGAGCAGACAAAGATGATAGAGCAGACGCGGCTGGAGCAGAAGCGGATTCTGAAGGAGGCGTCCCAGGCGCGGGACAATATCATCGCCTCCGCCAGGCAGCAGGCCCAGGAGGAGGCTGCGAAGATGATAGAGCAGGCCAAGACGGCCATCGCAGCCGAGCGCGAGACGGCCCTGCAGGAAATATGCCGGCAGGTGTCCATGGTCTCAGTGCAGGTGGCTGAGAAAATCGTCAGGAAGGACCTTGATGTCACGGGCGAACAGCTCGCCCTTATCGACCGCATGGTCGATGAGGCATCCAAGGCCAATGTCAAGAACTGAAAGCGATGAACACGGGAATCATATCCACCAGATACGCCAAGGCGCTGCTGAAGTACACGGAAGAAAACGGCAGCGGCGAGAGGGTGTGCGCCCAAGTACGGGAGATTCTCAAGAATCCGGACAACATGCCGTCGAAGCTGGAACCGGACCTTGAGCGTTTCATCTCGCTTGTCGCGAGGAACGGGCGTATGGAGGATGTGCGTTTCATCCTGCGCTCTTTCGTGGGGATGTATTACCGCTCCCGAGGGATACGCATAGCCTCGCTGGTCACTTCCGTGCCGGCTCCGGATCTTGAAGAGAAACTGCACAGGATGCTCGAAAAGAACTTCGGGTGCAAGATCGTCTTCGAGTCGTCGGTGGATCCGTCCCTGCTGGGGGGCTTCGTGGTGGTCGTGGATGACTATATGCTGGACGCGAGCGTGCGCAGCCAGATCGAGACCATACGCAGACAGTTCATAACTCAAAACAACAGAATAGTCTAATGGCGCATAATACCATAAAGGCGAGCGAGGTATCAGAAATCCTGCTCAACGAGCTCAAGGGAGTTGACAATTCGCTCAAGTACGAAGAGGTCGGCCATGTGCTGACAGTAAGTGACGGCGTGGCCAGGATATACGGCCTCATCAACGCCGAAGCCGGAGAATTGCTTGAATTCGACAGCGGGGTCAAGGGGGTCGCCATGAACCTTGAGGCCGACAATGTCGGTGCGGTGCTCCTCGGCCCTACGGACCTGGTCAAGGAAGGGATGCGTGTACGCAGGCTCGGCCGTATCGCCAGCATCCCTGTCGGTGAAGGGCTCATCGGCAGGGTGGTGGATCCTATCGGTTCTCCTCTCGACGGGCTCGGCTCCATCAAGGGAGACACTGTCGGGATGCCTATAGAGCGCAAGGCTCCGGGAGTCATTTTCCGCGAGCCGGTCACGGAGCCTCTCCAGACGGGGCTTAAAGCCATTGACTCTATGATTCCTATAGGACGGGGACAGCGTGAGCTGATCATCGGCGACCGCCAGACCGGCAAGACCGCCATAGCCATCGACACAATCATCAATCAGCGTTCCGAGTTCCTCAAGGGCAAGCCTGTCTACTGTATCTATGTGGCCGTGGGCCAGAAAGGTTCCACGGTGGCGTCAATCGTGCAGACCCTCCGCGCCAAGGGGGCGATGGACTACACCGTCGTAGTGGCCGCCACCGCGGCGGATCCTGCGGCGTTGCAGTATTACGCGCCGTTTGCAGGCGCTGCCATAGGGGAGTACTTCCGCGACACGGGCCGCCACGCCCTGGTTGTCTACGATGACCTTTCCAAGCAGGCTGTGGCTTATCGTGAAGTGTCCTTGATCCTTCGCCGTCCTTCCGGACGTGAGGCATACCCTGGCGATGTTTTCTACCTCCACTCAAGACTCCTGGAGCGTGCCGCCAAGATCATCAGCCAGCAGGATGTCGCCGAGAAGATGAACGACCTCCCTGAATGCCTGGAGGGCAAGGTCAAGGGCGGCGGCTCGCTGACCGCCCTCCCTATCATCGAGACTCAGGCGGGCGATGTCTCGGCCTACATCCCGACCAATGTGATTTCCATCACGGACGGACAGATATATCTTGAGCCGTCGCTCTTCAACGCAGGCTTCCGTCCGGCCATCAATGTCGGCATCTCCGTGTCACGTGTGGGCGGCGCAGCCCAGGTGAAGTCGATGAAGAAAGTCGCCGGAACCCTCAAGATAGACCAGGCCCAGTTCTCCGAGCTGGAGTCGTTCACCAAGTTCTCCTCCGACATGGACAAGGTGACGGCAATGACGCTCGACAAGGGCCGCAAAAACGAAAGGCTGCTTGTCCAGCCGCAGTATAGTCCGATGTCCGTGGGCGAGCAGGTCGCCATCCTGTATTGTGGCACCAACGCCCTCATGGCGGACATCCCTGTGAGCAGTGTCGGAGAGTTCCAGTCGCGCTTCCTCGATGTGATGCGCGCATCGCATCAGGACATGCTTGACGCCCTCGGGGAGGGCAAGATGCCGGAAGACCTGGACTCCGTTATCCGCAGGGAAGCGCACGAAGTCTGCCAGTTCCTGATGAAGTGATAAGAGTATGGCATCATTACGTGAAATCAAGGACCGCATAGGGTCAGTCAGGAGCACCTTGCAGGTGACTTCTGCGATGAAGCTCGTCTCCTCGGCCAAGTTGCGCAAGGCACAGAAGGTGATAGAGGGGATGAGACCGTATTCGGATGCCCTCTCAGACATTCTGTCCGCTGTAGGACCTCTGGAGCAGCAGGCTGCCGCCGCCACAGCGGATGCGCCGGTGGCGGTAGTGGTCATATCTTCGAACACATCCCTTTGCGGGGCGTTCAACGCCAATGTCATACGGGCTTCGCTCGAGCTGCGGGACAAGTACGGGGACATTGTCTATTTCCCTGTAGGGCGCAAGTGCGCAGAGGCTGTGCGCAGGGCCGGGTTCGTGCCGGAGGCGGACTACAGCGACCTTGTCGCCCGCACGAGTTACGACAAGGCTTCCGCCTTTGCCCGTGACCTCATCGCACGCTATGAGAAGGGGGAATTCTCCAGGATTCTCCTCGTATACAACAGATTTATCTCCACTTCCGTGCAGAAGCCTGTCGTCGAGACATATATGCCGTTCTCTCTCCAGGCCTCGCCGGACACTGCCGCGAGGGAGCCGGAAGATTTCATCTTCGAGCCCGACGCGCAGACGATAGCCACCAGCCTCCTGCCGCAGATGATCTGTCTGAAGTTCTATGCCGCAGTGCTCGACTCGGAGGCTGCCGAGCAGGCCGCGCGCACAGTGGCCATGCAGACGGCCACGGACAACGGAGAGCACCTTCTCTCCGACCTCACCCTTGAGTACAACAAGGGCCGCCAGCAGAAGATCACTTCCGAGATCCTCGATCTCGTCGGCGGCGCCAGCCAGGAATAGATCAGAAACTATACCCCAGACCGAAGGTCATGGTGTTTCCGAGCGCTTCAGAGGCGAAGAGGTAGGCTGCGTTGAGCTCCACACCGGCGAACTTGAGACCGATCCCCGCAGAAGCGAAGGACGGAAGGCCCTTGTCTTGGGTGCTGTAGTGATACCCGACACGAAGGAAGGCGATGCCGGCGATGCCGTATTCCGCTCCCGCTGAAGCAGCGAAACTCCCGTCGAAAAGGTAATCGGTTTCCCCGCTGACAGTCAGGGCATTCCACTTGTATGCGGCACCAGCCTTGGCGAGCATCGGCAGAGAGTAGCCGGAGCCGCCATAACTGACCGCAGTTCCCAGATTACATAGGGCCGCACTGACGCCAAGGGATCTGTGTGCATAACTTACAGATACATCCACCCCGAATGCCGTCCCGGACAAATCCGGGGCTGCAGAGGAGGAGATGAACCTGGCGGTCACTCCGACAGAAAGCGCATCAAGCAACTTATACGACAGGGCGAGGTTGCCGATAAAGTCTTTTGGGGTGAAGGTGTCGATGGTCGCGCCGTTTAGATTGGTGACCGCCAGTTCTTTGCTTGAATAGAGCCTGCCTCCGAAACCGAGGGCGAACTTGTCGCCGAGTCTGAATGCCGCCCCTGCATCAGCCACATTGCTCCCGACGCTCTCCGGAGCCCATAGATTATACGCAGCCCCGACAGAAAACCGGCTATCGGAGAGCGACATCGCGGAAGCATTTTCCACTGCGGCGAAGGAAGCCACAGGACGCGCCAGCGTGCTGCCTGCCAAGGCCGCCGATTCCGCTCCATACGGGAGGAGTAGAGAGGATAGTGCCTGCGCCTGAAGCGCGGCCGCAGCTGTTGCGAACATCAGGAATGTCAATACTGTCTTTTTCATCTTATTGTTTGGCTATCGGATAAACTGCATCAATTCCGTTCCCCCTGACACGCACATAATATACGCCTCCCGGCAGGGAACTCATGTCAAATGTAAGCGGTGCGAACGGGTCTATCTTTGTTCCCTCGGATTTCAGCACGGCGGCGCCGGCCTGGTTTGAGACATATACATCAGCATCCATCGGAGTTCCCGTCCTGACGAAAAGCTTGTCTTTGACCGGGTTAGGATACAGGTCTACCGGGCTGGAGCCGTTGCGCACGAGTACGGAAAACGCCTGCGTGGCACTTTCCCCTCTGGCATCCACGGCTTTGATGGTCAGATTGATCGTGCCGTAAGAGGCGGCGGTCAGCGAGAGGACACTTCCGGACAGGGAATGACGGACAGTAGAATTTGACGACGGAATACTAATCTCATACTTGAGCTCCTCTCCGTCAGCATCGCTGAAGTGGTCCGACAGATCGATTCTGCCCGTCTCTCCAAGTTTGCCATAGACGAAGTTTTCGATACCCGAAGAGACCACAGGAGGATTGTTCTCCAGAATAGAATAGGAAAACGGCACATCTATAGTAGCGAATCCGTCTGTGACATAGAGAGAGCCGGAGTATGTCTCGCCCTCGCGTGCCCGCAATGCGTCGATCTTCACAATGAGCAGTCCGCCGGTGAATTCTGCCTTGGCGCCGTCAAGTCCGCGGGAGAGGGAGCACGAGAGCTCAAGCCCCTCAGGGTCCGATGCCTCGAAACGCAGGCTCTTGGTCTCAAAACTCTTGAGAGTCAAGGATGTCCCGTCGAGCGGAGTGACTACAGGCGGCTGATTTGGAGCCGTCGTCAAGATGAGATCCGGACCGCCAGGTGTCGATGCTCCGAAAGAATTGACGGAGGAGATGCTGAAATGGTACTCCGTTCCGAAGTCGAGTCCGGAGATTGAATATGTCATCTTGCTCCCAGGGGCCGCTCCGTTCCTGCCTATAGAGACTTTCTCCCCGCCCCAGGAGATGAGGAAGGACAGGGGCAGAGTCTGATCTTCACCCGGCACGGTCCAACTGAGAGAAACGCTGTTCCCTTTGACCTCTCCGCTGAAGTCCGTCACCGCTGCAGGTTTCATGGAGGCCGCCCTCACTGCTGCACCTGCATCCACGAGGCCCGCACCGAGCAGTCCGCTGTAGCTGCCGTTGTGGTCATATAGGCTTCTGTTGGCAGTTCCTGTCAGGATGTCAATGAGATTCTGGCGTGTGAAGCCCGGCCCGCCAAACTGCGATACCACGAGGGCCGCCACGCCGGTCACGTGCGGGCAGGCCATGGATGTGCCCTGCATTTCGCCATAAGAATTGTCCGGAAGGGTCGAATAGACATTGAAGCCCTTCTGTGCGTCACCGCCGGGGGCGGTGATATCGACCCATGAACCGTAGTTGGAATAGTACGCCCGCTTGAAATCGGCACCGATCGAGGCTACAGCCACAACCAACTCATCCATTGCCGGATAGGAGATGGTGCTGCGGTTGTCGTTGCCAGCCGCAAATATGCACAGCCCTCCGGCCATGGGACCGGTCTGCGCCATGGTGTCCGGGTCTATGCCGGCGCATTCGTTGAAATACCTGATGCCGGCAGCCACCGATTCCGGTGTGGATGTGGCATCTGGTATCGTCCAGCTGCAATTGATCAGCACCGCCCCGTTATCGGCTGCATATGTGAAGGCTGCTCCTATATATGCCGCCCCATCTGAGGTCTGCGTGCTTATGAGGCGTACGCCGCTTTCGGGAGAACCGTCACCCCCGGCAATGCCGCACGCTCCTATACCGTTGTTGTTGACGGCAGCCACTGTGCCGCCGACATGCGTGCCGTGGTTTCCCGGCATGATTGTTCCCGTCATGCTGTAACCATCGGGACCGACGACAAAGTTGTAGCCATATATGTCATCTATGTATCCGTTGCCGTCATCGTCCATTCCAGGTTGTCCGTTCAGTTCTGCCCCGTTGACCCACATGTTTTGGGCCATGTCGGGATGGTTCCACTGGAGACCGCCGTCACAGATGGCCACGATGACATCCGGGCGCCCGGTGGTTACCTCCCAAGCCGGGACGGCATTGACATCGCTTCCGGCCACGGCCCCTGCCTGCGTTCCGGGGTTATAGTAGTGCCACTGTTTGGAAGCCTTCGGGTCATTGAACGGGAAAACAGTTGTGCTGGTGACAGGCTGGACAAATTCCACTATATCTACACCGTCCACAATCGCCACATCGTTTGCCGCCTTGGTAAGAGGCAGGCTCTCATCGAAGAAGATGTCGTACCACAGATGGAGGCCGTATGCCCTGTGGCGGGCTTCGAAGCGTCCGGCCTCGGGGAAGGTCCTCACCATCTGGTATTGACCGAGAGATGACAAGTCTACGGCACATGCGCCGGACTTGGTGGCGGAAGGCTCCGAGGTGAACTTGACCCTGATGTGGCCGCGAATCGCGTTGGCGGGGGCGACGGTTTCATATATCCCCGAACCCGGTTCGCCGCGAGGATCGAGCCGCTCCTGCGAACACGCGGCAAGCAGCATTGCCGCACCGGCCGCAAGGGGAAGAAATAATGCAAATGCTTTCATGAAATAAGTTGTAAAAGACGGGCCGGAAAGAACCCCGGCCCGTCTCAGTTTTAGAATAGTCCTTTATCTATGAACGAAGCCATTCTTCGAACTGACTGGCAAAATCTGGCATGGCTATATATATAGCTTTGACGCCAAACCAGTTAGATGTGTTCTCAATAGTTTTGGCACAAGCAATCTGGATTACTTTGCCATCCTCCAGGAACGTGTTTTGACTCTCATAAGAAGCGAGTTTTTCGCTGTAATCCGTCGGATAATAGTACCAGATATAAGCATTGTCCCCAAGGCTTGCATGAAACAATCCAGTCTTGATAGGAGAGGAATACTTTATAGTGCCGGCGGTCTCGTCAAGGATGTACAATTCAATATATTCACTTGCTCCGCCACAGAAAAAGTCGTCTCCCCAAGCAGCCTTTACAGCCTTTTCCGGGAAAGGGGTCATAACTCTCCAGCGGTTGAAGCCTTCCGCCTTAAGGATTTCTACATCGGTAAGTCCAAGATCGTCATCGCTGACTTGAAGAGCGACACTGTCATAAATCTTGCCCTTGCCGAGGGAGACCCATGTGTAGGCCTTGGCAAAAGTAACCTTGATTTCCGGGGTCGCTATCTCGCTGTTGAAAGAACTGGCGTCCGCAAGTTGGATTTTGCCCACATATTTCTTGCCGACTGCCATCCCTGAGATATCAAGAGAGACGGAGGTGGTATAAGAACCGGCCTCGAACGAGACAGATGTTGGGCAAGTCACACCGTTCGGCAATTCGCTTTTGAGGTTTACTGTGAGTGTACCATCGGCAATGCCGCGCACAAGTTCAATCTCGTATTTGGTCGTCTTCGCGTCTATTTCAGTATCCTGAAGTGTAGATTGGGCGAAAGACACGGCGGCATCCTTGCCGTCGGGAGTATAGAGCGTCCCCTTGTTGGAGACATCGCAGGAGACTGCGACGAAAGATATTGTCGCGACCCCGACTATAACTTTAAAAATATTCTTCATATGCTCAAATCGATTATTCTGTTTTATCATCCGCCTTTGGTGCAAGTGCCGGATCATCTCCTTCGAGTCCAGAATCGTCAGGGTAGCTGCCTACTGGATTTTGGAGGATGAGAGGGTTGGCATCAATTTCCTTGCTAGGGATTGTCATCACCCAATCGAAAGACTCCGGATCATCCGTGTGCCTGTTGATGAGAAGAGAACCAGTAGGATGTCCCATATCGGAAGTACGCTTGAATCCCTGGCGCAGACGTTTTATGTCATATATGCGGCCGAATTCACCCCATAGCTCTATACGACGCTGGAGGAGAATCTCTTCCAGCAGAGATCCGGTTTCGTCCGTGGTGAGTTTGCCGAGGGTGGCTCCGCTCAAAGAGGAGCAGTCATAACTTTCAGAGCGGGTCTTCATCAGATCATTGAGTGCTGTCTTTGCCTCTGTCTCGTTTCCAAGCCTGCAAGCTGTCTCAGCTATGATCAGCTGCATCTCAGGGGCGCGCATAAAGATATGGTCAGCTCCTGTCTTAGGATTTGTCGGATCGGCAAAGAGGAACTTGTACTGCTGGTAGCCGAAGGTCTTTTTGTCGGCCAGGACTTCATAGTTCCACCATCCCTTTCTGGCATCATCTCCGCGCAGTTTGCCGTAGAGCCAGGCAGAAGCGCATTTCCTCGCACATCCGCCATAACCATCCCCCTTATCATAGCGCCAGTCCATGTGAACAAGAAACTGTGGGTTGGTGGTGCCTTGTGCCTCAATGATTTCAGCGCCCCAGAGGACACTCTTGTTTGAAGCATCGTTGTAGTGAAAATCCTTGTCAAAGGCGTAACTTCCACCTTTTACCGCTATGGAGGCCGCATCGTGTGCCTCTTGATAATTGCCCATGTAAAGCGCGATGCGGGCCTTCAGGCCATTGGCCACATATTTATCGAAGTGAGAAACGTGCTTCTGTGGAAGATCTCCGATGAGGCGGATAGCCTCATTGATATCATCCATTGCCTGCGCAAATACCTTCTTGTTTGTCTCGCGAGCTTTTCCTTTGGTGCCGGCCACAGTAGGCTCGGTGTATATAGGAACGCATAACTTGTCCTCATGTCCGATATAGCTGCGACCAAACAACATTCCCGCGTAGGCATAGGCATAGGCGCGAAAAGCGTACGCATTGCCTATGATATAGTTGATGTCGTCAGGTTCTCCGGACATCTTGTCTTTAGCGGCAATTATATAGTTGACGTTGGCAATCAACGTGTAGTAGTAGTTCCACGCATCGTAGGATCTCCACGCTGTGCTGCTGAATGCATACTTTACATCATAAAGGTAATCGAGCCAGAACCAGCCTGAGCCCTGAGCCGCCATTACCATGTCCTCGCCCATGAGGTCTGCCATAAGGTTGTAGGATTGCGGCCCAAAGCACTGGTGGTAGTTACCGGTAGTGGTGACACCCCACTGCCAGAAGTGACGAATGGTGCCATTGAGCGCCTTGTATCCACCTTGCGTGTCATTTAACATGGTTTCTCCGGAAACGGAGTCCGTAGGGGAAGTGTCAAGGATTTCCGGATTGCAGGAAGAGAAAACCAGAGCGGCTGAGGCCGACAAAACATATAATATCTTTTTCATTGTTTCTGTTCTCCTTATTCTTTAAAAATTGATATCAACACCTGCAGAGATGCTTCTCGTCGGAGTATAGGCCCAACTTGTGCCTCCAGAGATGTTGTATTGAGGATTAAGACCGTTCAGCCTGCTGAAGAGGGCAAGATTGTCGCCAAGGACGAAGACGCGGAGAGACTGGATGCCGATCTTCTTCGTGACAGTTCCAGGCAGGGTATAACCTAATTGAATGGACTTGACTGCAAAATAACTGGCATCCACCAGCCACCTGTCTGCCGAGAGGTTGCCAGAATTGGTGAGAAGTACAGGCACATCGGTGACATCGCCTGGTTTTTGCCAACGGCGAAGAACATGCTTGCTCCAGGTGTCCCCGCTGTAGGTCGCCTCCATAGTACTTGCATATACGGAGTCATAGACCTTGCCGCCGACGGAGAAGGTTGTCAGGAAGCTGAAATCGACAGGGCCGAAGTAGAGATCGGTACCGAACGAACCTTGGAATTTAGGCTCGCGGCTGCCCATATAGTATTTGCTGTTGGTCGCGGCCGTCTTGCTGTTGGTGATATAGTCGGAGTCCTCTATCTTGTTTCCGGCCTCGTCTTTCTTGTAAGCCCAGTAGAGCATCTGCCCGTTGGCCGGATCCACGCCTGCGGCTTTAGACACATAGAAAGTATTGATAGGCATACCTACTTTGATTATATATGCACCTGAGGTGATGGTGTCAGAATCTGTGAGAGCGGTCACTTTGTTCCTGTTAAGATAAAGCATAAGGGTCGAACTTGCGCGGAAGTTCTGCTTGTTGGCCCAGTTTACCCTGACGGTGGATTCAAAGCCGTGGTTCTCCATTGAGCCGACATTGGCGTTATATCCATTAAATCCAGTGGATGTGGCCATCGGGAAAGAGAGAAGCATATCGCTCGTCTGAGATTTATAGTATTCGAGAGTGAGATTGAGAACCTTGTTGAAAAAGGTGCCTTCAATTCCGGCATTCCAGGTCCCTTTCTTCTCCCAAGATACGCTTGGATTCTCCAGGGTTGATACAACCGCGCCGGCGTTCCCGGCATTTGGCCATGTCAAGTCATAGAAAGACTGCCATGCATAGTACATGTCGTAAATGCCGTTCATGAGGGCGTCGTTGCCGAGTTCTCCGTATGACAGGCGAGCCGTCAAGTTGTCTACCCAACTGATATCCTTCATGAATGTCTCCTGAGATACTCTCCATGAAGCACCTAAAGACCAGAATTGTCCCCAACGGTTTTCTCTCTTGAATCTGGAGGAACCGTCAGTGCGCCAAGTTGCCTCTACATAATACTTGTCGGCGTAGTCTGCAGCCAGGCGGCCGAACCAGGACTCCATACGGTAGTTGTCGGAGTAAGAATTGTTGTCAGACACATTGGTCGCGGGGGCAAGTTCGTGTATCCCGGGGTATACACCAGTTCTTTCCGCGTATAAATACTTATAGTTGTAACTGTAGTACTCGTGTCCAAGCTGCCCGAGAACGTGCGTTTTGTCAAACGTGCGTTCATACTTGAGGATCTGGTTCCATGTGTACGAGAAAGAGCGCGTGGCGGTCTTGCTTATCTGACCGCTGGTAGATCTTCCGTCTCCATGGTATGGATTGTAGTATGACGAGAGCTGGCGGTTCGTGATATCTGCGCCGAAATTGGTGGATAGTGAGAGCCCCTTAAAGATACCCATAGCATCGCTGTCGCCACCGAGGATAGCATAAGCACGGACACCGGAATTGTCCCGGAGGTTTTGGTAGGCGTTGTCATAGAGGTCTCCGATCACATTGAATCCCGATGCTTTCGGACGACCATAGGTGTCGCCGTAGTCGTATTGCCTGTTGCCGTTACCATCAAGCAGATCCATGCCATCATTGCCTTTGAGGTATACTGGATATATTGGAGCCATAAACTGTGCTGAGTACCAGGCATTGCCTGTCTGAGATCCAGAATATGATGTGCTGTTCTGGTAGGTATAGGCGTAGTTTGCACTTGCGCCGAGTTTCATCCAGTCTTTCGCGGCATGGTCCACGCTTGCTCGGAGAGAGTAGCGCTTGAACCTGGTCGTAATGAGCACACCATTATCGTTGAGGTAGCCAAGAGAGAACGCATATTGGGTCTTCTTGTCGCCGCCGCTGACTCCAAGTTGATATTCTTGACGGACGGCTTTCTTGTTTGTGAGGTAGTCCATCCAACGTTCGTTCCATGAAGAGACTGCATCGTCCTTTAGTTTCCCTGTCTCCGGATCTATCACGGTCGCCCAGGTGTAGTTTTTGTATGGATTGTAGATTTCTCCGCCAAGTTGTGCTGCCATGTCTGCAGAGGCCTGTAGTTTCGCGTTCTCCATTGACATGCCTCCTGAGAGATAGTTCTTGTTCTTGAGGGCTTCCCATGTGAGTTCGACGAATTCATCCTGGTTTACCACGTCGTAATCCTTTATAGAGCGGGACTGTAGACCTACCTGTGCCTTGAAACTGACGACCGCGCGGCCGGCATTGCCTTTCTTGGTGGTGATCATGATCACTCCATTGGCTGCTCGTGCGCCATAAAGTGCGGCAGCAGAAGCATCTTTGAGGACAGACAGATTCTCAATGTCGTTAGGATTGATGGACGAGAGGTTGCCATCGAAAGGGATTCCGTCCACCACATAGAGAGGCGTCGAGGAGGCATTGATAGAGCCTGCGCCACGAATCTGGATGGTTGCGCCTTCTCCTGGCTGGCCAGAGCCTGAAGTTGTGGTTACTCCGGCAATCATACCCTCGATGGCTTTTGATACATTGGCTACTGAGCGCTTCTGAAGGCTCTCGCTCTTGACAGTGCCGGCTGAGCCTGTAAACGAAGACTTTTTGACTGTGCCGTATGCGACAACTACGGCATCTTCAAGAGCCTCGGAATCTGCGTCTAGAGCCACATTGATGGATTTCCTTCCATTGACCGCCACTTCATGGTCTTCGTATCCTACCGCGGAGAAAACCAGTATCCCGGAAGCGGGAGATTCAATGGAATAGACACCTTCTGAGTCCGAAGAGGTGCCGTTCAATGTTCCTTTTACCATCACCGATGCAAAAGGAATCGCATCACCGGTCGCCGCATCTGTGATGGTTCCGGTCACCCTCACATTCTGGGCACCGAGTGACACCGCCACAAGCGCCGACAGGACGCTGAAAAACAGTTTCGCTTTTTTCATAAGCAACTACTTTTAATTAAACAAATGTTATACTAACCACTAATAAATCGCGTACGCGCCAGCTCCCTGAAAACCCCGCACAATCATAGGGGCGTTTTTAGAAGCGAAATTCGGTGCAAAATTATTAGAATATTTTAGATAAGCAAATTTACTAGTGTCTGATTCATAGACAGTTAGTAAACCGGATTGTTACCGGATTCCGCGATTTTGCTTACAAACTTCAATAAATTTGACCGAAATTCTTCCTAAATGAAAGCATTTTTTGTCAGTTTTCCAAAAATCGAGACAAAATAAAAATTTGAAAATTTTTAAGAATTATGCCTGAAACCTCGTTTTCATCCAATATTCGAACACCGCATCCGCGATATGGATCTCCTTGCCGCGCTCCTCAATGAGTTCTTTGCAATCTGGCCGTATTCCAAAGTTTACGCCAATTCTTGGAATCGTATAAAATCATATTATCTCCCCGAATATATGAGGGCTGTTTTTCCACAAGTTTGTGGTCCACAAGTTTGTGGAATTTCTATACTTCTCCGGGGTTCCCGGCATCGACCCCGGAGAGGCAGCGTGAGAGGGTGTTGCGGTGCAGCCCGTAGAGTTTGGCCACGGCTGTTTTCGACATCCCTCCGGCCAGAAGCTCCTTTACCTTGTCCCGCTCGGACAGTACTTTCCTGACTTTAGCGGTTTTGCCTACCGGTCTCCCGAGTTTTACCCCGGCAGCCTTCTTGGCGGCAAGGGCCTCTTTTGTCCGCTGGGATATCAGGTTCCGCTCTATCTCGGCGGCCAAGCCGAAAGCGAACGCAATAATCTTGGAATTGAGGCTGTCAGAAAGTTCGAAGTTGTCCTTTATGGAACGTATCACAACACCCTTTTGAGAGCAGGTATTGAGAATTGACATAATCATCAGCAGGTTGCGCCCAAGGCGTGAGAGCTCCGTGCAGACTATCATGTCCCCGTTTTTCATTCTCCGTATCGCCCGCCCGAGGCAGCGTTTCTCCCAAGCCACCGTACCGGACACGGATTCGGTTACCCATGTGTCAATTTCTATTCCGCGTGACGCGCACCAACGGGTGATTTCATATTTCTGGCTTTCGTGGGTCTGCAGTTGTGTGGAGACCCGGATGTAGGCATACACTGACATGTTCATCGAACTTTTTACATGGCCGGCTGATTCCTCCGGCCATGGTATCGTCGCAGCGGTGGTTGTGACTAAAAACGCCCCTTTGATTGTGCTGGGCGCGGAGGAAGCGCTGGCCGACAAGATAATAATTAGTGGTTAGTATAACATTTGTTTAATTAAAGTATTTGCTTATGAAAAAAGCGAAACTGTTTTTCAGCGCGATTTTAGCGCTTCTGACAGTATCACTTTCCGCACAGAATGTGAAAGTGTCCGGTACTGTCACAGATGCCTCCAACGGTGATCCGGTGATAGGCGCGGCGGTGCAGCTCAAGGGCAGCACCAGCAACTACACCCTCACCGACAGCTTCGGGGCATACAGCATTTCCGTGCCTTCAAACGCAACGCTTACCGTCAGCTGTATGGGATACGTGATGGCGGAAGTCAGCGTAGGCGGAAGGCAGACGGTAGACATCGCCCTCAATCCTGACTCACAGCTCCTGGAGGAGACCATCGTCGTCGCCTACGGTACGGCGAAGCGTGAGGCGGTGACGGGATCTGTGTCTTCCGTCAAGGGTCAGGGACTCGCCGAGGTTCCTGTGACTTCAGTGGACAAGATGCTCTCCGGCAAGCTCGCCGGTGTGCAGATATCCATGACCAGCGGCCAGCCGGGCGCATCATCCCAGATCCGCGTCCGCGGTACCTCATCAATCAACGCGAGCAACGCTCCGCTTTGGGTTGTGGACGGTATTCCTATCATCTCAGAGGGAACATCCCAGATGACCAACCAGTCAACCTCCATCGCCACTATCAACCCTAACGACATCGAGAGCATCACCGTCCTCAAGGACGCTGCTGCAGCTGCGGTCTACGGTTCACGCGCCGCCAACGGAGTCATCCTCGTCACCACTAAGAGCGGAAAGGAAGGTCAGGCACAGTTCGACGCACGTGCGAAATACGGTGTTTCCTGGCTTCAGAGCGACAGCGGATTCCGCATGATGACTTCGAGCGAGCTCCTCGCCTACCAGAGGGACGCCATCCGCAACGCGGGCATGGATCCGGACGATCCTACCGGAACCTATTACCGTCCGATGTCCCTCCTCTCCCTGGATCAGACCAACTGGATAGATCACTTCACCCGTCCGGGCGTACTGCAGGAATATGAAATCAGCGCCCGCGGAGGTACCAACAAGGCGAAGTATTTCTCTTCAGTATCCTACCACAAGAATGATGGTGTGTTCTACGGGATCGACTACTCCAAGTTCCAGGCCCGTATCAACGCCGACTACAAGCTTCTGAGCAACCTCGAGACCGGTGTCCGCATCAATGCGGCCTACACCGAGCAGAACGACGTTCCGATGGAGAAACTGTATTATGCGAACCCTGCATGGGCCGGACTCACCATTCTCCCTTGGATTCCTAAGTACGACGAGAACGGTGACTTCAATGTCAACATCCCGTCCAACTCCAGCCAGAACCCTCGTGCCACGGCGGCGTACGATGACCAGTGGTCAAAGTCATACCGTCTCAACGCCACGATGTTCCTCCGTTGGGAGATCACCAAGCATCTCGTAGCCGAGACCAAGAACTCCGCCGAGGTGTCTTTCACCAAGGACAGAAGGTACTGGTCGCCGAAGTCGCACATCAAGCAGGCCGGCAGGGGAAATCTTCAGGTCATCAACAGCCAGTTCGAGAACTTCACCACCTCCAACACCCTCAACTACACCAACATCTTCGGGGGATACCACTCTGTCAGGGCTCTGCTCGGACAGGAGGCCAACAAGTTCTCCAACGAGTTCGCATACATCTCCGCTCCTTCAGTGGATCCGCAGATTCCGTATGTGAACACTTGTGACCAGTCCAAGACATCGACAGAGCAGGGCTTTGTCAACACCAGTATGCTTTCCTTCTTCGGAATCATCGACTACAACTACGACAACAAGTACTTCGCACAGCTTACAGCCCGCGAAGACGGAAGCTCCCTCTTCGGAGAGAACAACAAGTGGGGCTTCTTCTGGTCCGCTTCCGCTTCCTGGAACATCAGCCGCGAGAAATGGCTCTCATACCGCTGGCTCGACCTTCTCAAACTCCGTGCAAGCTACGGTGTCAACGGTAACGACGGTATCTCCGCCTACAAGGCCTACGGCGTGTACTCTACATCTACTTATAACGGTACTGTCGGCATGCTTCCTGCACAGCCTTCAAACCCTTATCTCTCTTGGGAGAAGAACGGCACCTGGAATGTCGGCGTAGACTTCGGCTTCCTCGGCAGAATCAGGGGCGGTCTGGATGTCTACAGCCGTAAGACCACCGACATGCTCCTCAGCAAGAAGGTTCCTCAGACCACCGGATTCAGCACCAACTTCATGAACGCCGGATCGATGAAGAACACCGGTGTCGAGCTCCAGCTCGACGGCGATATCATCTCCAACAGCGACATGCTCTGGACTGTGGGTGTCAATCTCGCGTATAACCGCACGAAGATCCTCGACCTCGCGGGAGACGAGAAGATCGAACCATCGAACGCCATGCATTATGTTGTCGGCAGGTCCATGTACAGCTACTATCTGACCGATTACTATGGAGTGAACCCGAGCAACGGTGAGGCCCTCTACAGGACAGCAGACGGCACTCTTACCAACAACGCCGCCAAGGCGCGCAAGTACTACGCAGGTTCACCTGAGCCTAAGCTCATCGGCGGATTCAACACCACTTTCGCATGGAAGGGCTTCTCCGCCAGCGCGTTCTTCGAGTTCAAGGCCGGCAACAAGGTGTTCCTCGTGAACGAGTGGAGCTACCTCAACTCAGACGGTTCCGAGATGACCAACAACCAGATGGCATCATCCAACAACTACTGGAAGAAGCCGGGTGACAACGGCGTGCAGCCTAAGCCGGTTGCCGGCCAGGCTGTCAGCAGTGATGCCGTCCTCAGCACCCGCTGGCTCGCCGACGGCAGCTATCTCAGGGTCAAGGACCTCACCCTCTCCTATTCTCTTCAGGAGCGCGCTCTCAGGAAACTCAAGGTCAAGGGCCTGAAGTTCTATGTCAGCGGCCTCAATCTCTACTGCTTCAACGACATCAACTTCTGGGATCCGGAGCAGGGCGTACAGGGTCTTACATCCGGTACTTACCCTCTTACCAAGTCATTCGTCGGAGGTATCGAGTTATCATTCTAAATTATGACGATTATGAACAAATATATAGCTATAGCGACCGCCGCGCTTGCGCTCTGCTGCGCAAACGCCTGCCAGGACTTCCTGACAGAAGAGCCTATTCTCGAGCAGAGCAACGAGCTTACGCTTTCTACGCTTGACGGTATCAACAAGGCTGTGGCCGGAGCATATTCTCCGCTCGTGTCAGGTTCATGGTACGGGGCCGGCTTCATCCTCGACAACGAGATGAAGACGGGCAACGGCAAGAAATACTTCAGCTCCAACTGGGATTCAGGCCGTCTCAGGGATGAGTACAACATCAACTTCTCTGAGAACAACACCTCACCTATCTGGGAATTTGCATATTTCGTGATCTCAGCAGTCAACAACGCGATGGACGCGCTTCCGAATGTGGAGGGTGACGAGCAGACGAAGAACAACCTCAAGGCTGAGGCGCTCTTCCTCCGCGCTCTCTCGCACTTCGACCTTGTCCGCACATACGCGCAGCCTTACAACTACACCGCTGACGCATCACACGACGGAGTGCCTGTAGTGCTCCATACCGATCCGAACGGGAAGCCGGCACGCGAAAGCGTCGCCAAGGTGTATGCGCAGATCGTCGAAGACCTCCTCGAGGCCGAGAAGATCATCGACCCTTCCTATGTCAGGAGCGGGGTTGCGGACGCCAAGGCTGCCGTGTCAATCTACGCCATCCAGGCGTTCCTCAGCAGGGTATACCTCTATATGGGCAAATGGCAGGAGGCCGCCGACTATGCGACCAAGGTCATCACCAGCGGCAAGTACACGATGTGGACAGTCGCCGACATGAAGAATGCCGCATGCTTCCGTCAGGATGTGCCTAAGGGCGGCGAGGTCATCTTCGAAGTCTATGGCCTCAAGACCAATGACTACGATGCATATCATGAAGGCATCTCACCTATGACCAGCCCTGCCGGATACGGTGACGCCGGTGCGTCTGCCGACCTCTATGATTCATTTGAGGATGGCGACATCCGCGGAACCCTCTTCCAGGAGAAGGACGGTGTGGTATGGACTGGCAAGTACGCAGGCAAGGGTCTCGGAACCCCGGATGTCAACAATGTCCCTGTCTTCAGGCTTTCAGAAATGTACCTCAACCGCGCGGAGGCCCTCATCAACGGTGCGGCCATCCCTGGTGTGAATGCGGTCGATGATCTCAAGATGATCGCTGACAACCGTGGTGCGAGCGTGCAGCCTCAGACCCTCGCTGGTGTCTACGGGGAGCGCCGCAAGGAGCTCGCTTGGGAAGGCCACCTCTGGTTTGACCTCGCAAGGACCAAGAGGGATATGACCCGTAAGGACTTCGTCGGAGACCATGCCGCCGCAGAAGTGAGGGCTGGAGACTACCGCTGGGCCATGCCTATCCCTCTGAGGGAGCACTCGGTCAACCCTAATCTTTCTCACAATCCTGGTTACACCAACAATTAAAGGAGGATAAAAGATGAAAACAATATTCAAATATATAGCAGGAGCCGTGGCTGTGGCAGCCCTCGCGGGATGTAACCTCAACCCGCTCCCGACTTTCGACCAGGCCGACTCTTTCGTGGCTTTCGACAGGGGTTCGGTAACAGTGAATGAGGATGCCGGCACCGTGACCCTTCCTCTCACGATCGCCTCTGTGGATCCTGTCAAGACCAATGTCTCTTATGAGCTTGTTGACGGCACAGCGAAGCAGGGCGTGAACTATGACAGCCTCGACGAGTCCGCGGTAGTCGTATTCGACGGCGCGGAACGCACCGGCTCCATCGTGATCAGCATCAAGGATCTCGCCGGCACATACACCGGAGACCTCTCATTCAGCGTCAAGCTCGTGGCGGCCACCGGAATCAACCTCGGCGCGAGCAATGTGTGCACTGTCACCATCAACGACCTTGACCACCCGCTCAGCGCAATCCTCGGAGAGTACACCTCTACGGCCAATGATTACTTCGACAAGGCTGACGTAAGCTGGACCGTGACCCTCATGAAGGATCCGAAGGATGTAAATATCGTCTGGGTTGACGGCTTCTCTAAGTCATTTGTCGGCATGTATCCAGCATATGACTGGCGCTTCTATGGCAATGTCGTCAAGGACGATGACGGAACCATAACCGGTATCAACTTCCCTTGCGGACAGGTCTTTGCGGATAAGGTTAACGGCAACGAGGCCAAACTCTGGGCCTTCGAAGGCGGCAGCTCTGTCACCACATCGGGCAATATCTCATTCGAGGTCACAAGCAATGGCTTCGCTTCTGCGAACGGTTTCGGAATCGGATTCAAGGGCGATTCCGGTGTCCAGCTCTTCGATATGTATAATCCTGGCATCGTTTGGGTAAAGAAATAAAGGACAATGTTTATGAAAAAGATATTTACTCTCATATCAGCAGCGGTTCTGTTTGCGGCCTGCAGTGACATCTACGGCCCGACGGAGAGCGCAACGCCGGAGGTCAAGTCCGACGGCATTGACATCGAGGTGAAGCTTGTGGAGGATGACGCGGTCACCTTCACCCTCACCCCGAAGAGCGAGGCGACCTACTACTCTTACCTCGTAGACCAGAGCGAAGAGGTCGTGGCCCTTGACTCAGCCAAACTCTTCTCAGTATCATACAAGAGCGTTGCCCAGGGAATCATCAACTGGCACGACTCCAAGAGCAAGACCCTCACTGTGAGCGATCTTGAGCCGAACACCCCTTATGTGATCTACGCTGTCGCGGGCAGCTCTACCGGAATTCCTTCCGAGGTGGCCAGCGTGACATTCAAGACTTCCGACAAGGTGGCGCCAAGGCCTGCGAAGTTCAGTGCGGAGGGAAATGTCGTGACTCTCGTGTTCTCCGAGGCCGTCAAGGTGGCCAGCGGTGAAGTGACAGTCAAGTACTACGCCATCAACGATCCTGAATTCGTCAATGGCACCCCTGTAGCCAGCGTGCCCGGCACCGTCAAGGGTGTTAAGGGCGACACCGCCACCATCGAGTTCGAGATTCCATCAGGCGCCTGGTACTCTGTAGATGTGGCAGCCGGTGCGTTTGAAGACTATGCCGGCAACGCATCTCCGGCCCTGGCTTCCAGCGCGAAGTATAACGCTTCCGCAGAGAAGGTCGAGGGACGCAACATCTTCGCTCAGAACAAGACCAAGGCTTTCAGCCTCGGAAAGGCGGAGGGTGAGCTCCTCTTGGATTGGGAGGATCCTCTCTTTATTGATTTCGGCTCTGAATACGAGTATGGTGCGGCCAATGCCAAGGTCGTTTCAACCGTTACCTATGCAGGAGAAAGCGTCTCTACTACCTACAAGATTCTCCCGGGAGTCGATTTCGGCTACGTCAAATCTGTGGGCAAAGTCGCATTCTTCCTTCCTGCAGAGCCTGAGAGGGGCAGCACGGTGACATTCAAAATTGCAGCCGGCACATTCGTTGACTACTATGGCAACGCCAACGCCGAGTGGACTGCGACATTCACCTATGCCTACGACTACAAGCTCGAGGATGTGCTCGGCGCATACGATATTAAGTATATGTCAGTGTTTGACGGTAAGACATACAGCGGAAGCGATGTAATCGTGGCCAGTGATGATGAGAAAAAGGGCAATGTCATGTTCACTTCATTCTGTGGGAATAAGCTTGCCAAGCCTGTTTATGCGACATTCTCCCCTGTAAGCGGTGAACTCTCCATCGATCCGTTCTATTACTGCTTCGATTTCGACGACGAGGAAGAAGGCAAGACTTACCAGGCCCATCTTGTGTGGGCCACGATTCAGGGCCAACAATTCGCGTTTGATAAAACCGAACCTGTCGTTCTTCAGATGCCTGAAGCGGGTAAGCTTGTGAACACGGAATTCTTCGGATTCCTCGGATGTGAAAATGGCACCCCGAAGATGTGGTTTGACGGAGTATTCTCTTATGATGCGTCCAAGACAGCAGCGAGCGGCAGCGCGAAAGCCAAGGCTGTGTCCTCTGCGAGAAAGGTGTTCAGCCTCAACGCAAAGGTCGTTAAATAAGTTGATTTAATCAGGCTTAACTGCTCCGGTTCCGGCCGGGGCAGTTTTGTCCGTTATAAATGTCTACATCATGAAACCACTCAAATCTCTCATTGCAGCGGCATTGTTTGCGCTGTCCGCCACACTCTGCGCGGCCCAGGGTTTCGAGCCCACCACCACCTGGCCTTATATCTACGAGGATTTCACAGCCGGCAAGCTGGTGATGAACACTGGCAAGGTTGTTGAGGGGAAATACAACATCTGCATTGACGACGGCAGAGTGCATTTTATCGACGGGAACCTCGTCAAACAGGCTTCGGTGGTTGAGGTCACATCTGTCCAGATCGGCAACGACGTCTACATCAATGCAGCCGGGAAAATGATGAGAGTACTCCAGAAATCAGACAAAGGGGTGGTCGCCGAGGACTTGAGCATAGACTACGCCAGGCTCAATGAGACCGGCGGAGCATATGGCTCCTCGTCCAACACGGTCGCCACTACCGCCCTCAGTTCCCTTGAGGGCATCGGAGGCACCAGGACGAACATGAACCACATGGAGCTCAAGAATTCCAAGGACAACGGCAAGACGCTCACCCTCGACAAGAAATACTATCTTGTCTTCGGCGGGAGGTGTGTCCATGCCGCTAAACGGGATGTACAGGACATGCCCGGCATAGACAAGGGCAAACTCAAGACATTTTTCAAAACCAATAAAATCAAGTGGAAAGACCCGGTTTCACTTATCACGCTTGTTGACTACCTGGCAGATAATCAATAACAATCATATATGAAGAGAAATCTTTTATCACTCGCACTCGTATGCGCAGCCTTGGCCGCAGCTCTCTCCTGCTCACGGGAGACTATGCCTGCAGCGCAGGAGACCGCAACTCCGCCTGTGGATGCGGCATACCAACAAGGCACACTCAACATCAATTTTGACGAGCCGACAGCAGAACTCATAGAGAAAGACATTCTCACCAAGGGGGTTGTCACCAAGGCCTCCTCTCCGGGGATCGCGGCACTCTACGAGGAACTCGGAATCGAGTCCATGGAGCGTCTGTTTCCGTATGCTGGAGAGTATGAGCCACGCACAAGGGCCGAAGGCCTGCATCGCTGGTACAAGGTGAACTATCGCAAGCCGGTCAGCGTCACCAAGGCCACGCGGGAAGTCGGTGCGATCCCCGGTGTGGAGATCGCGGAACCGGTGCCTGTGATCAAAATTTCCTATTACAATGACCCGTACTCCAAGTATCAGTGGGATTTTCACAATGACGGCAAGCTCAGTGACAAGCACAAGCCCGGTGCGGACATCAATGTGGTGCCTGTCTGGGAGAACTATACGGTCGGCAGCGAAAAGGTCATCGTCAGCGTGGTTGACGGCGGAATAGACTTCAATCATGAAGATCTCGCCGACGCCTACATCGGCGGACGCAACTTCGTCTCCGGCGGTCAGGTTACCGCCCACAGCCATGGCACACATGTCGCCGGCACCATCGGAGCCGTCAGCAACAACGGAAAGGGAGTAGAGGGTATAGCCGGTGGCGATGCGTCCAAGGGCATCAAGGGCGTCCGCCTGCTCTCCTGCCAGATATTCGAGTCCTCCGGCAACGTAGACCGCGGCGGGGATTCTTCTGCCGCCATCAAATGGGGCGCGGACAACGGAGCGGTGATCTCGCAGAACAGCTGGGGGTACAATTACGACTACAACGATGACGGCAAGCTTACCGGCAGCGAATACGAAGACGCGATGGCGGCCACTATCGGCTCCGCTCACAAGGCTGCCGTCGACTACTTCATCAAATATGCCGGATGCGACAACAATGGCGAGCAGCTTCCGGACTCTCCGATGAAGGGCGGCGTGGTGATATTCGCCGCAGGCAACGACGGGATAGAGAATGGAGCGCCGGCAAACTACGAGCCGATCATCGCCGTAGGCTCACTCGCCCCGGACTTCACACGCGCCTACTACTCCAACTACGGCGGCTGGGTTGACATCGCTGCCCCGGGCGGAAGCGCATATTACAGCAGCGGTCAGATCTACAGCACCGTTCCTGGCAACAAGTATGGCTGGATGCAGGGTACTTCCATGGCATGTCCGCATGTGTCCGGCGTCGCCGCCCTTATAGTGTCTCAATATGGCGGTCCGGGATTCACCAACGACATGCTCAAGGAGAGGCTTATAAACGGGGCCAACAAGATAGCGCTCTCATCCAACACCAAGATCGGCCCTCTGGTCGACGCGTACGGCTCCATCGTGTATGGCGGGTCGCAGGCTCCGGCCCCGAACCCGGTGAAGGATTTCACTCTGGAGCCCAAGGCCAACAACATCGATTTCACCTGGAAGGTGACAGCGGATGACGAGGGCAACAACGCTTACGGATTCTTCCTGCTCGCGACCAAGGACAAGTCGCTCTTCGACGGCCTCGACTATAGCGAGCTCCCTGCCGGGATGAACGGTGTCGTAGTATACAGCAACGGAGCCAAGGCGGGCGAGAGCCTCTCCGGAAGTATAGGCGGCCTGGATTTCACCACTCAGTACTACACGGCCGTCGTGGCTTTCAGTTACGGGCGCAGGTTCTCCCCTTTGTCCGAAATCAAGACTGTGAGCACGCAGAAGAATACCCCTCCTGTCGTGGAGACAACCTATACCGGGGACTACAAGGTGCGCTCTCACGAGGTCCTTACGATTCCGTTCAGTATCTATGACCCTGACGGGCACTCTTTTACCTACAAGTATATGTCGGCCACCAAGTCGGCGGACACGTTCTGGCAGAACCCTGTGAACGATGTCTATGAGTTGAGGATCGACGGCCCTCTGGCCGAAGCCGGAGTATACACGGCGCACATCATCGCGAGCGACAAGTGGGACAGCACGGACCACATCGTCACGTTCGAGGTCCTCGAGAACCATCCGCCGGTGGCTATCGGGCAGATAGATGACATGATACTTGCCAAGCCGGGCGACAAGTTCTCTCTCGACATGTCCAAGTATGTGGAGGATCCGGACGGCGAGACCCTCAAATACACCGTCAAGAACCAGAACGTGGCCGTGCTGCATGTCAACCCTAAGGACAACATCCTCAACGGTACTGCGCTGGATTATGGTGTGACGAGCGTCACAGTCGTCGCCGCCGACGCCAAGAACAAGACGGCGGAACTGAGCTTCCGCGTCGCGATCCCGGATCCGGAGAAACCGGTCACGACCTATCCTAATCCGGTGGTTGACAAACTCAACATCGGCACCGGGGTCAAGGCCTCCACCGAGGTGGTCATCCGCTCCGAAACCGGAGGACTGGTATACGAGACGGTGACGGACGTGAGCATCTTGGAGCCGCTTGAGGTGGACCTGTCCGACCAGGCTCCTGGAAGATATGTGGTGACTGTCAAGATCGGGGACAAAGAGTATAAGCAAAATATAGTCAAGAAGTAATGAAAAACACGAATATACTGGTACTGGCCACCGCGTGCCTGTTGTCCGCTGGAGTGGCATCCGCACAGACGGCAATGCCGTCACTGAGGATAGAGCAGGATCCTGTGGCCGCAGGAATGGGATTCACGGGTCTGGCATCCACGACTGGCACCGCCTGGTCGGCTCTGCGCAACTCTTCAGTCATTCCTCTTTCCGAGAAGAAGATGGATTTCGGCTTCTCCTATCAGAGCTGGGCTCCGTCTGGGGCGAAAGACTCCAATATGGCCTTCGGCGCGGCGTTCAAGGCTGGAGAGAGGTTCGGCGTGTCGCTGGCCGGCACCCTGCAGAATGGAGAAGAGTACAATGTGACGGATGCGACCGGCAATGCCTCCGGCACTTTCAAGCCGTCTACCATTTCTGCCGGGCTCGGATTCGGAGTGAAGATCATCGACAATCTCTCCGCCGGAGTGAATGTGAGGTTCGCCTCGCAGAAGCTCACCAAGGATGATTCATACACCGCCTTCTGCGGGGATGTGTTCGTGAGCTACAGGTTCTCGGACTTCAACCTCACGGCAGGCGCGGCGTCTTTGGGCAGCAAGGTCAAGGGCGCGGACGGCAACAGTTACTCTCTTCCTGCCTCGGCGCGTGTCGGCGTGGACTGGACGAAGGCGTTTGCTGAAGCCCACGCTCTCAAGCTTGGGGCCGACTTCGATTATTTCTTCTGCGGCAGCGTGACAGCGGCGGCCGGAGTACAGTACTCGTTCAGGGATATGGTGTTCGCAAGGGCGGGCTACCACTATGGTGCGGACAAGGCTGTCCTGCCGTCCTTCGCTTCCGCAGGTCTTGGAGTGAAGTTCTTCGGGGTAGAGCTTAATGCGGCCTATCTCTTCGCTTCCGATGCGCTCGGCGGCACTATGACCTTCGGCCTGGGATACAGCTTCTAAGCCTTTCTCATCTGCGTGTTTAGTAAGCGGCAAAAAATAAGTTGCCGCAGATTTGGCAAAGATTTTTGTGGATAGATTTCTTTTTGAAGAAGGAGTGTGCCGGTGGCACATGACTGATGAAAAAAGGAATATTGACCAAAAAGATTGCCTAAGGTGATGCAACTTATTTTTTAACGATTACTTATCCGGCCAGGAGTCGTTCTGCCGGACAAAACTGCCTGTTAATTAAATATGTCCGGCCGAAGTTCGCTTCGGCCGGATTACTTTTAAAACCACCCCTTGTCTTTGGCTATTTATCCCAGCGTCTCCCGCTTGAGGCTCTCGATGTACTGGTCTATGCGATGCAGTTCGCGCGGAATCGCGATATGCTGCGGGCAGGCGCCTATGCACCGGCCGCAGGCGATGCAGTGGTCAGCCTGGCGTACGGACGGAATCGCGTCGTTGTAGGCGAGCAGGTAGCGGCGGCGCGCCGTGGCATAGCCTTTCTGCTCCTTGCTTGTCACATAAGTCCCGGCGTTGACGCTGTCGTTGTAGAAACGGAATATGGCCGGGATGTTGATGCCGTAAGGGCAAGGCATGCAGTACTGGCATCCAGTGCAGCGCACGAGCGGGTAGTTCTCCAGCCTGTCGGCCACATCTTCCAGAAGTGTCTTCTCCTCGCCTGATACCGGCTTGAAGTTGAGGAACGTGCGGAGATTGTCCTGGAGGTGCTCCATATAGGTCATGCCGCTCAGCACTACTTGCACGCGCGGGAAACTGCCGACGAATCTGAATGCCCAAGAGGCAAGAGACTCCTCCGGCGCCTTCGCCTTGAGCAGGTCTGCCGTGCCTGTCGGCATGTCAGCGAGGCGTCCGCCGCGCAACGGCTCCATTATTACTACCGGAATCTGTCTGCGGTCGAGTTCGCCGTAGAGGTATTCGGCGTCGGTGTTGCGTCCTCCGGCGTGTGTCCAGTCGACATAGTTCATCTGTATCTGAACGAAGTCCCAGCGGTACTTGCCGCTGTCGTGCAGGGCCATCATCTCGTCGAAGCCGTCCTTGGCCCCGTGGAACGAGAATCCAAGGTGGCGTATGTGTCCGGCGGCTTTCTCCTTGAGGAGGAAGTCCATGATTCCCGTGTCCCCGAAGCGCCTTGCGAAATCTTCCCCGCCGCTCAGACTGTGCAGCAGGTAGTAGTCGACATGGTCTGTCTTGAAAATCTCAAGCGACTTGCGGTACATCTTGACTGAGTTGTCGTATGAGGCGTCAGAGAAGTTGGAAAGCTTTGTGGCCAGCAGCCAGCTCTCGCGCGGGTGACGGTTGAGCGCCTCCGCTGTGGCCCGCTCGCTGTCGCCCTCCAGGTAGACTGGAGATGTGTCGAAGTAGTTGACCCCGTGCTCAAGGGCGAAGTCTACCAGCCGGTTGACTTCCTCCTGGGCTATGTGCTTCTTGCCGTCTGTACCGTCCACCATAGGCCATCTCATGCAGCCGTAGCCGAGCAGGCCCACCCCCGGATAGTGCTGAGGCATGGTGCCTTCAAGACCTTTGTCGGTCTTGGCTCCGCCCTCCTCCACGAGAGCTTTCGGGGCGCACGCCGCGAGTCCGGCAGCCGCTGCGCCGAGACCTGCGGTCTTTAGAAATTCTCTTCTGTCCATATCAGTCTTTCTTTATGTGAACGGAAATTCCATCTACGGTGATTGCGCTTATCGGCCTTGCCGGGCACAGATACTCGCAGGCTCCGCAGCCGATACATTGCGCTTCCGCCACGACAGGGATGCTTCTGTGGTAGCCGTCGGTCTTGACCATCCTTACAGCCCCGACAGGGCAGTGGCGGGAGCAGTTGCCGCAGCCGGCTTCATCCTTGGCCGCGAGACAGAGGGAAAGGTTGACTTTGGCGGTGCCTATCTTGTGGGTGAGTTTCTCTTCGGCCTTGAGCGGGCGTATGGCTCCGGCCGGGCAGACCTGGCTGCAGGTGGTGCACTCCGGACGGCACCAGCCCTTTTCGTAGCCCATCTGAGGCTGGAGGAAGTGACCGATGTCCGTGGACGGGCGGAGCACGCCGTTAGGGCAGTTGCTCACGCACAACTGGCAGGCGGTGCAGCGGTCATAGAAATCCTTGACGCTTTCAGCCCCGAAAGGAACGAGCCTCTCGGAGCGTTCCGGAGAAGTCTTGTCGATGACGTCGGCAAGTCCGCCGTCGAGCCTCTTGTTCTGGGCTCCGAGGGCGAGGCTGCCTCCGACGAGGGCCGTGGTGGCCATGAAGGCGCGGCGCCCCTTGTCGACGCTCTCCGTCACGGGCCCGGTCTTGGCTTTGCGCGGAAGGGAGAACCGGAACTTGATCCCGCCCTTAGGGCAGCTGTCCATGCAGTCGAAGCAGTCAACGCAGCGGCTGTGGTCTATGGTATGTGTGTCGATGTCAATGCAGGAGGACTTGCAGCCCTTCTCGCACTTGCGGCAGGAGACGCACTGGCTCTGGTCGATGCTGACCTTGAACAGCGAGAAGCGTGAGACCAGTCCGAGCACCGAGCCGACAGGACAGACGGTGTTGCACCAGCCGCGTCCCCAAATCCAGGCGCATACGCAGATGACGACAAGTGTGGCTGCGGCGGTGATCAGAAGAGCCGGCGCGAGGCTCTCTCCGCGGGAGAGGCCTACAATGCTGCGAACCATGCGTCCGTAGGCGCTGTATGGCGCGAGGACAGTCAGGAGCAGCTGGCTGAATGTCAGGGCCGTCACGATGACAAGGGCGAGCACGCCGTAGCGCACGATGCGCGGCTCTTTGACGAAATGTCTCTTCGGCTTGCGCCCTTTAGGTGAGAGCAGTTTATGCACCCGGATGACAAGGTCCTGGAACACTCCCATCGGGCATATGACGGAGCAGTAGATACGGCCAAATACGAGGGTCAACAGCAGAACGAAAGCTATGGCCGCAAAGTTGAGGGCCATGCAGGACGGCAGGAATTGCAGTTTGGCCATCCAACCCCACCATTGATGGCCGATGCCGACAAAGAGCAGCGTGATTCCCGCGAAAAACAGGGCTGCTGCGGCGATTCTGATCTTTCTTAACATATATGGTATTTTTCAGGGTTCCTGAAACCGAGCAGGAAGTCCTTGACCTCCATCCTCTTCTTGCCGGAGAGCTGCATGTCCTTGAGGGACAGGGCTCCGTCTGCGGTGGCTATGGCCAGGTAGGTCTTGCCGTCGGAGAGAATCTCTCCCGGCGCCGCGTGCAGGTCGACTTTCTCGGCGCGGTAGATCTTGAGCACGAGCGGCTCCTTGCCCTCTTCCGCTATCTGGGTGAAGGCGGCAGGGTATGGGCTCAGGCCTCGTATGAGGTTGAATATGTGTTCGCTGCTGTCGCTCCAGTCGATGCGGCAAGTGTCCCTGGTGAGTTTCGGCGCCGGTTTGAGCACTTCGGAGCCCTGGATGAACGAACGCTGCACCCTGATGTCGATATTGTGCTCGATGAGTCCCTCGACCGTCTGGAGCACAAGCTCCGAGCCTATCTCCATCAGTTTGTCGTGCACGTCGCCTGCGGTGTCCTCAGGGCCAATACGGCATTCGTGGCGCATCAGGATGCCGCCGGTGTCGATGTCCTTGTCTATCATGAAGGTGGTCACGCCTGTGAGCTTCTCCCCGTTGATCACGGCCCAGTTGATAGGGGCCGCTCCCCGGTACTGAGGCAGCAGGGCGGCGTGGAGATTGATGGTGCCGAGTTTAGGCATGGACCACACCACCTCCGGCAGCATGCGGAAAGCCACCACCACGATGAGGTCAGGCTTCCAGGCCTTGAGAGCTTCGAGGAACTCCGGGTCCTTGAGCTTCTCAGGCTGCAGCAGAGGAAGTCCGTGCTCCACGGCGTAATGCTTGACGGCGCTCTCGTTCATCTTCAGCCCGCGTCCGCTCGGCTTGTCGGGCACGGTGACCACGCCCACCACCTTGTATTTGTTGCGTATGAGATTGTCGAGCGGTGCCACCGCGAATTCAGGGGTGCCCATGTATACGATGCGCACCGGGCGGAAGAAGCCGACAATCTTGCTCTTGAGCCTCCTCTGCCAGGTTTTGAATTGATCCAAATTGAAAAGTTCTGAGTCGTTGATGGCCTTCCATGTCAGGAAGATGCCTATGGGTGCGAGTATGAATGCGGAGATGAAGGCCCCGGAGAACGCTCCGATGGCCCCGTCCCGCGCGAGCTTGGTCCCGGAGATGTCCACCACCCAGTACAGCACGAAGAACAGCACGGAGACTATGGCGCTTGTGCCGAGTCCGCCCTTGCGTATCAGGGAGCCGAGCGGGGCGCCGATAAAGAAGAGGATGAAGCAGGCGAGGGCCTGCGCGAACTTCTTCAGGAGCTCGATGTCCGTGTGCCGGATGTAGTAGTTCTGCTCGTAGGTGTCGAACTTAAGGGTGCCGATGTCGGCGGCGTAGCGGCTGGCCCTCTCGCTGGCCTCCCTGTAGGCTATGGCCTTGCTGTCGATGTCCTTCCACTCGCAGAAGCCCTCATAGCTGAAATTGGCCCGGGAAGGATTGCGGAGGGCTGTGTCCAGCTGTGAACTCTCCTGGAACGGCTTCATCCTGATGATAGAGGAGAAATGGACTCTCTGTACGGAGTCCACATGGTGGTGCAGGGAGTCGCTTTCGTGCTTGAGCTGCCTGACGCTCATCGACTTGGCCTGGTCGCCGAAGCGGCTGGAGTCCGACTTCTCGAAGTTGTAGTTGGACAGAGGCACCACAATCTCCTGCCTGGCGAACTTCACTCTCTGGAGGGCGAAACTCGTGTCGGCATAACGGAGGGTGTTGTCCTCCTGATAATTGGCTCCGTCGAACATCGTGAATGTCAGGTAGTCCTTGCGGCTTGACATCTTGATCAGGGCCGAGTCCGCCAGAGTCAGGGAGGTGTTGCCCTTGCCTGAGCTGTGGTCGTAGACCATCACGCCGTAGAGCATCCCGCTCTTCTTGCTCTGGTCCTCGACCCGGAGGATGTAGCCGTCGATCCCGTCGTAGAACGTGCCGGACGGAATCTTGATCTCGTTCTTGGTGCGGCCTATGTCATCGCGCAGGGTGTATATCTTGTTGAAGGCGTGCGGCACCAGCCTGTCGCCCACGAAGAATGCTCCTACGGCGATGAACAGCGATGCCGCGATGAGCGGGGCGATGATGCGTGAGAACGACACCCCGGCCGCCTTGATGGCGAGCAGTTCGTTGTTCTCGGCCATCTGGCCGACCACCATCATCGAGGCGAGCAGGGTCGCGAGCGGCAGCGCCTGCGGCAGAATCGTGCACGCACCCCACATCAGGAACTCAAGGATAACCCGGAGTCCCAGTCCCTTGCCCACCAGCTCGTCGATGTAGAGCCAGAGGAACTGCATCAGCAGGATGAAGACCACGACGAACAGGATCGCGACGAGCGGTCCGATGAATGACTTCAATATGAAGCGGTCGAGCTTCTTCATCCTGCGTCTGGTCTGCTATTTGCCGGAAGTGGCGGCCTTGACGAGTGCGTCCAGGGCGTCTTTGAGTCCGTCGAGGTTCTTGCCTCCGGCTGATGCCAGCCCTGGCTGTCCGCCTCCTCCGCCGAGGATGAACTTGGCGGCTTCGCGGATCTCCTTGCCGGCGTTGTGCCCCTTGGCCACGAGGTCGTCGGAGTACATCAGAAGCAGCTGCGGCTTGCCGTCGGACTCGAACGCCGCGGCGAGAGCCGTGTTGCTGAGTTCTTTCTGAAGTGCGAGGGCGGCGTTGCGCAGCATCGTCGGGTCGCCTCCGTTCTCGCTGACATGGCTGGCGACTATGAGTTTGATGCCGGCCACTTCACGCGCCTTGGATGCGAGCAGTTTGGCGAACTCGGCGGCCTTCTGCCTTGCGAACTCCTCGGCCTGCTTCTTGAAGGTGGCGTTGTCCTCCACCAGATGGCGGATGGCTCCTGCGAGGTCAGGCACATTGTTGAAGAACGAACGAGCCGTCTTGAGCAGCTCCTGCATGCCGTAGACATAAGCCTCGGCGGCTTCTCCCGTGACAGCTTCAATCCTCCGGATGCCTGCGGCTATCGCGCTCTCGGACAGGATCTTGAAGAATCCGATATTGCCGGTTGCGCTGGTGTGGCAGCCGCCGCAGAGTTCGACGCTCGGGCCGAACTTGACCACCCTGACCCTGTCTCCGTATTTCTCTCCGAAGAGGGCGATGGCCCCCATCTCGCGGGCCTCTTCCATCGTGGCGTCGCGCTTCTCCTGAAGCGGCAGGTTGTCACGTATGAGCTGGTTGACACGCGCCTCCACCTTGGCTATCTGCTCGTCGCTGAGTTTCTCGAAGTGGGAGAAGTCGAAGCGGAAGCTGTCGTCGCTGACGAACGAGCCTTTCTGCTCCACATGCTCTCCGAGCACCTCTCTGAGGGCCCTGTCGAGCAGGTGAGTACAGCTGTGGTTGGCCGCTATCTTGCGCCTGCGCGCGGCGTCCACCACGAGGGTGAATTCTCCCTCGCAGTTGCTCGGGAGTTTCTCGGCGATGTGGATGGTGAGGTCGTTTTCCTTTATGGTGTTGAGGATCTTGATCTGCTCTCCGTCGGCGGAGATGATGAGTCCCGTGTCTCCGACTTCACCGCCCATCTCCCCGTAGAACGGGGTGCGGTCGAACACGAGCTGGAGCATCTCCTTGTTTTTCTGGACTACGGTCCTGTGCTTCAGCAGCAGGGCGCCCTCCGTGCGGACGGAGTCGTATCCGGTGAACTCGACATCCTCGCCGGCATGGTATATCGCCCAGTCGCCGAAGCTGTTGGCTGTGGCGTTGCGGGCCCTGTCCTTCTGTTTCTGAAGCTCGACCTTGAAGCCTTCGAGGTCTACCGCGCAGCCGTTCTCCCCGGCGATCAGTTCAGTGAGGTCGACAGGGAAGCCGTAGGTGTCGTAGAGCTTGAACGCGTCAGCTCCGGAGATGACTTTGCCCTCTCCGGCTCTCGTGATGCACTCGTCCATCAGCTTGATGCCCCTGTCGAGGGTGCGCAGGAACGCGAGTTCCTCTTCGCGGATGACGTTCTCTATGAATTTCTGCTGTTTGGCGATCTCCGGATAGGCCTCTCCCATATCATCCACGAGCTGCTGCACGAGGCGGCAGAGGAAAGGTTCTCCCAGTCCGAGGAAGGTGTATCCGTAGCGGACGGCGCGGCGGAGGATTCTCCTGATGACATAGCCTGCCTTGACATTGGACGGCAGCTGCCCGTCGGCGATGCTGAAGCTGATAGCCCTGATGTGGTCTGCGATGACCCTCATCGCTATGTCGGCCTGTGCGTCCTCGCCGTAGCGGTGGCCGGAAATCTCCCCGATCTTGGAGAGCAGGCCGCTGAAGATGTCGGTATCGTAGTTGCTGTTCTTGCCCTGGAGCACGCAGCAGAGGCGCTCGAATCCCATTCCGGTGTCGATGTTGTGCGCCGGCAGGCTCTCAAGGTGGCCGTCGGCCATCCTCTGGTACTGCATGAACACGAGGTTCCAGATCTCTATCACGTGCGGGTCGGACTTGTTGACCAGGTCGCGTCCGCTCAGGCCCGTGGCGGCTTTCTCCTCAGGGGTGCGGATGTCTATATGGATCTCGGAGCACGGGCCGCACGGGCCGGTGTCTCCCATCTCCCAGAAGTTGTCGTGCTTGTTGCCGAGCAGGATGTGGTCCTCCGGCATGTGTTTGAGCCAGGCTTCCCTGGCTTCATGGTCCATCGTGGTGCCGTCATCTTCGCTGCCCTCGAACACGGTTGCGTAGAGCAGCTCAGGGTTGATCTTGTAGACTTCGGTAAGGAGCTCCCACGCCCAGTCTATCGCCTCTTTCTTGAAATAGTCCCCGAAACTCCAGTTGCCGAGCATCTCGAACATGGTGTGGTGGTAGGTGTCGTGCCCGACTTCTTCGAGGTCGTTGTGCTTGCCGCTCACTCTCAGACATTTCTGCGAATCTGTCGCTCGCGGGTAAGGGGCCTTGGCGTTGCCCAGGAAGATGTCCTTGAACTGGTTCATTCCGGCGTTGGTGAACATCAGCGTCGGGTCATTCTTGACCACCATCGGAGCGGAAGGCACGATGGTGTGTCCCTTGGATGCGAAGAAATCCAGAAATTTCTGTCTTATTTCCTTAGAAGTCATAATACTGCAAAATATCAAACAATCTACAAAAATACTACTTTTTTCTGATTTCCCGCCCCGTGCGCGGCACGCTCCTTGAGGTAAGATGGGCCAATAGCTAAAAAATCAGTATATTTGCACTCTATGCCCAAGTATGTCTTCAATCCCGAGACACTGATGTATGAGGCCAAGAGCGAGCCGAAATACATCAAGCACATCAGGGTGGCGCTGCTTTCCGTGGTGGCGCTGGGGCTTGTCGTGATGTACTTCTGGCTGTATCTTTCCGTCTTTCACCTTGAACTTCCGCGCACCGCCGCCATCAAGCGCCGGCATGCGGAGTGGGAGGCCCGGATGAACGTGATGGACCGCCAGCTCGACATCTACGAGCAGACCCTTACCGGCATCGAGCAGCGTGATGATGATGTGTACAGGTCAATCTATGGTCTCAACCCCATCCCCGAGGCGCTCCGCAATTCCGGAATCGAGGGTGTCAACCGCTATGCCGAACTGGACAGGCTCGGCGCCAATTCGCACCTGAGGCGCACCGTGCGCCGCATGGACGACCTCACCAAAAGGGCTTATGTGCGGAGCAAGTCCCTTGACGAGGTAGGGGAAGTTTCCCGCAAGGCGGGGGACATGATTTCATGTGTCCCGAACGTGCCGCCTCTCCTCCCGGCCCCTGGCAGCTACCGTCTCTCGAGCAGTTTCGGATATCGCGTGGATCCGGTCTATGGCGGGGGTGAGCGCCACGGCGGACAGGACTTCGCGACCAAGACCGGCACTCCGGTGTATGTCACCGGCGACGGGGTGGTGGAGAAGACGGGGATGCACCTGTGGGGCTATGGCAACGAGATTGTCGTGGATCACGGCTACGGTTACCAGACAAGGTATGCGCACCTCAACACCATTGAGGTGGCTCCCGGGATGAAACTGCGCCGCGGCGACCGCATTGGCACCGTGGGCAGCACCGGCAAGTCCACCGGCTCGCACTTGCATTATGAGGTGATATACAAGGGGAACCGTGTCAACCCGATGAACTTTCTTGATATGAACATGCCCGAGGAGGAATACCGGGCGATGATAGAGAGGCGCAGCGAGGAAGGCCGCTCCGCCATGGCTAAAAGTACGATGGAGCTTCTCCGTCGGGGGAGGAAGGCGGAATGAGCAAGAAGATGATGGAATTCGACCAGAAGAACTTCAGTTTCAGGAAGGTGCGTGTCAAGATAGGGCGCATCCTGCTGGTGTCTGTCGCGTATCTGCTTGCCACCCTGACCCTTGCCGTTCTGGTGTATTGCGTGTTCGCTGTTTTCTGGCGCACCGACGTGGAGAGGGAACTCAAGCGGGAGATAAGGATGTACGAGCGCCTCTATCCATCCTTCGCGCCGAGAGAGGAGCTGCTCCGCGACGGAATTGCCAGCCTCCAGCACAAGGACAATGAGATATACGAGCAGGTCTTCCACTCCAACGCTCCCGAGCCTGACCCGATGGCTGGGCTTGACTTCATGTTTGCCAGCGCATCCGTGCCGGACGCCAAGATAGCCGCATACACCCGCGACAAGGCCGACAGCCTCCTCGCCGTGTCCGCCGATGTGGACGCCGCGTTCGTGCGCATATTCAAGTTGCTCTCATCGCCTGAGAACCCTGTCCCTCCCATGCGCCTTCCGCTGGACGGGCTGACATATTCGCAGGTCGGCGCCTCGACGGGCATGAAGATGGATCCGTTCTACAAGGCCTATGTCTACCACGAGGGGCTGGACCTTATCGTCACGCGCGGCACTCCGGTGATGGCGACGGCCGCAGGGACCGTGCAGAAGGTGCAGACTTCCAAGAAGCTGGGCAAGACCGTGGAAGTTCTCCACGACGGGGGCTATGTCACAGTCTATGCTCATCTTGAGTCTGTCCTGGTGCGCGCCGGGCAGAAACTCCAGGCTGGGCAGAAACTCGGCACTGTCGGGATGTCCGGCAAGGCTTTCGCTCCGCATCTTCATTATGAGGTGCGCCGCGACGGGAAGTTCCTCAATCCTGTCAACTGCATCTTCGCGTCAGTGGCCCCGGACGAGTACACCAACATGCTCTATATGTCAGTGAATACCAAACAGTCAATGGATTAATGGAAAAACTCTTTTACACCATCGGAGAAGTCGCGGACGAGATAGGGGAATCCGTCTCGCTCGTGAGATTCTGGTCCAACTCCTTCCCCCGGCTCATAAAGCCGCACCGCAACGCCAAGGGCAATCGTCTCTACACGGCGGCTGACCTGGAGACCATGCGCCAGATGCACTATCTTGTCAAGGAGAAGGGGCTCACGCTGGAGGGGGCCGGGAAGCAGATGATCGCGGAGCGGGCGGTCGTGGAGGCCAGAGTCAAGGTGCTTTCTTCCCTCAAGGCCATACGCTCGCAGCTCTCTGATATCAAGAAAGACCTACTATAATTCAAAACAATTTCTTAACTTTGCGACTTGCATGGCAGAATAAAAAGAATACCTTAATATATGGCAACCACCAAGAAAACAACGAAAGTACAGACTCCGGTCGATGAGCGCGAGACTTTCGTGTCCCTGCAGAAGATATTTGCGGAGAACGAGCAGAGCGCGCAGGAGAAGCTCAAGACTCTTTACGAACTCCAGGCCGTGGACAACGACATAGACAAGCTTGTCCAGCTCAGGGGGGAGCTCCCGGAGGAAGTGGCCTCTCTTGAAGAGGAGGTTGAGTCGCTCAAGGCCAAGCGTGTCCGCATGGAGCAGCTCATCGATGGTTACAACCAGAACATCGCCTCGTCCAAGAAGGAAATCGAGGAGTTTGATTCTGAGATAGAGAAGTACCGCTCGCAGCTTGAGAACATCTCCAACAGCCGCGAGTATGATTCCATCAACAAGGAGCTCGAGAACCAGGATCTCCTCAGGGCCATAGCGGAGAAGAACATCAACGAGGCCCGTGAGGCCATCGATGACAAGAAGGTGGACCTTGACCGCATCAGCGACCGCATCACCATACGGGAGGGGGACCTGGAGTCCAAGAAGCAGGAGCTCTCTTCCATCGTGGAGTCGACCGCCAAGGAAGAGGCCGCCCTCTCAAAGAGGAGGGAGACCTACACCGCCAAGCTTGACGAGCGTACCTTGAGCGCCTATGAGCGCATCCGCAAGAGCACGCACAACCATCTCGCGGTGGTGACCCTCTTCCCTAAGAACGATGACGGCACCTGCGGCGACGCCTGCGGGGGCTGTTTCCACACTATCACGCCGCAGCGTCTCATCGACATAGCATCAGGCAAGAAACTGGTGATTTGCGAGCATTGCGGACGAATCATTGTCAATCCGGACATTTAATAATCAGGGTTTTATATGCCTCCTCAGAAATCCGGAACCTCGCGCAGGAAGGACCAGGGGGTCGACCTCGACAAGATAGGGCTTGAGATAGGCAATAAGCCTCCTCAGGCTCTTGACGTGGAAGAGGCCGTCCTCGGCGCCATGCTGCTCGAGCCGGAGTGCGTGGACCAGGCTCTGGAAGAGCTGGACGCGTCCTGCTTCTATGACCCGAAGCACCGGATGATATTCGAGGCCATGATCGCGCTTGTCGGAGAGCACACCTCGGTAGACATCATCACGGTCAACGCCAAGCTCAAGGAACAGGGCAATCTTGAGACTGTCGGAGGCACGGTGACGCTCGCCAACCTTTCGGAGAAAGTCGGCTCCGCCGCCCATATCGAGTATTACATCAAGATACTCAAGCAGAAGACCATACAGCGTGATCTCATCACGGCCTCGTATGATATTCTCAAAGACTCTTACGACGACACCGTCAAGGTGGACGATCTCATCGACGCCGCGCAGAGCCGCATCTACAATGCCATACAGAGCAATATCCGCAAGGAAGTGCAGGACATCGGCGGCCTCATCAACGCGGCCATCGAGAGCATAGAGAAGAAGCAGTCGAGCAACGGTCTCAGCGGAGTCCCGTCGGGTTTCCTGAGTCTTGACACCATCACCATGGGCTGGCAGCCTTCGGATCTGATCATATTGGCGGCGCGCCCTTCTGTCGGCAAGACGGCGTTCTCCCTCAACATCGCGCGCAACGCGGCGGTGGACCATCACATGCCTGTCGCGTTCTTCTCCCTTGAGATGGCGGCGATCCAGCTGGCGAACCGTCTGATCACATCCGAGTCCGGGCTCCATCCGGACAAGATCAAGGGAGGCTCCAAGCTGGAAAGCTATGAGTGGCAGCAGCTGGAGTACAAGTTGAAGGCCCTCTCCAAGGCACCCCTATACATCGATGACACGCCGAGTCTTCCTCTTATGGAGTTCAGGACCAAGGCCAAGAACCTTGTGAAAAACAAGGGCGTGCGCCTCATCATCATCGACTACCTGCAGCTGATGCAGGGGCCTTCCGAGCTCAGGGGGCTCCGCGAGCAGGAGGTGGCGGCGATTTCCCGTACCCTCAAGGCGACGGCCAAGGAGCTCAACGTGCCTATCATAGCCCTTTCGCAGCTGTCGCGCAACGCTGTGCAGCGCCAGGGCTCCGGCGGCAAGCCTCAGCTCTCCGACCTTCGTGAGTCTGGTTCCATCGAGCAGGACGCGGACATGGTCATCTTCATCCATCGTCCGGATTTTGTCGGACTCAGCGACAACGAGGCGGACAAGGAGAAGACCCAGATCATCATAGCCAAGCACAGAAACGGCGAGACCAGGGATATCGACATGCGCTACAAGGGCGAACAGCTCAAGTTCGTGGAACTTGATGATGCCCTTGACCTGAGGGCCGCATCTTTCGGCTCGGCGATGAACGACGACCCGGGCCCGTCGCCGGATGACTTTATATCAGGAGGCAATGAGTTCGAATAGCGATATTTCACACAAAGGCAGGATTTTGAGCATCACGCCGGAGTTTACCTCAGTGGAGATAATCTCCGAGTCCGCGTGCGGCTCCTGTCATGCCCGCAGCCTGTGCGGCCTGGGCGATTCCAAGACCAAGGTCGTCGAGGTTCCGACCCGCGGCTGGGACAGTTATGAGGTGGGCGACGAGGTCGATGTGACTCTCAAGGCCTCGATGGGGCACAAGGCCGTATGGCTGGCTTATGTGCTTCCGCTGCTCGTGCTGGTCTGCGCGCTGCTCGTCCTGACCGCCGCCGGAGTCCAGGAGCTCTATGCGGGTCTGGGCGGCCTGGGAGCCGTGGCCGTGTGGTATCTGGTGCTCTGGCTGTTCCGCTCCAGACTCAAGAATGAATATGTTTTTAATATAAATAAGAAGTAATGACAAACACTGTTATCCTGACCGTCGTGATCCTTACGGTGCTTGGCCTGCTGCTTGCCCTGGTACTGTTCTGGGTGGCAAGGAAGTTCAAGGTCGAGGAGGATCCGCGGATTGATGAAGTGGAGAAGGTGATGCCCGGCGCCAATTGCGGCGGCTGCGGTTTCGCCGGCTGCCGTGCATTTGCGGACGCTGCCGTCAAGGCTCCGAATCTTGACCACCAGTTTTGTCCGGTGGGCGGCAATGAGGTGATGAAGAAGGTCGCGGCCATCCTTGGCTACGAAGTCAAGGAGAAGGCCCCTCAGGTGGCTGTGGTCCGCTGCAACGGAAGCTGTGCCAACCGTCCGCGTGTCAACGATTATGGCGGGGCTGAATCCTGCCGCGTCAAGGCCGCTCTCTACAGCGGCGACACTCTCTGCTCTTACGGATGCCTCGGCTGCGGCGACTGTGTCGCGGCGTGCAAGTTCGGGGCGCTTTCGATGGATCCTGAGACAGGGCTGCCTGTAGTTGACGAGACCCGCTGTACTGCTTGCGGCGCCTGCGTCAAGGCCTGCCCTAAGAACATCATAGAGTTGCGCAATCAGGGTACGACCCCCAAGAACAACCGCAGGGTCTATGTGTCCTGCGTCAACAAGGACAAGGGAGGAGTGGCGCGCAAGGCCTGCGCGGTGGCCTGCATAGGCTGCGGCAAGTGTGCGAAAGTCTGCAAGTTTGACGCCATCACCATAGTCGACAATCTCAGCTATATAGATTTCAACAAGTGCAAGGCCTGCGGGCAGTGCTTCTTCGAGTGTCCGACCGGTGCTATACACGCCGTGAACTTCACTCCTAAGAAGGTGGAGCCGAAACCGGCACCTGCGCCGGCGGCAGCCCAGACCGAACCAAAGAAGGAGGCCACAAATGAATAAGTTGACTTTTTCCATCGGCGGAGTACATCCGCACGACAACAAGATTTCCCGGGGCTGCCCCATTGAAGTCCTTCCTCTTCCGGGAACGGTATATGTCTCAATGGCCCAGCACCTTGGCGCTCCGGCCAAGCCGACCGTGGCTGTCGGGGACAAGGTGAAGGCCGGGCAGGTGATAGCAGAGCCGGGCGGATTCATCTCGGCTTTCGTCCACTCTCCTGTGTCCGGGACCGTCAAGAGCATAGCTCCGCGCAAGGATCTTGCCGGCAACTGGATGACTCATGTCGAGATAGTCGTCGAGGGCGATGAGTGGGCCGAGGGAATCGACCTCTCTGACACCCTTGTCACCGAGATACCCGATGACCGCGCATTCATACTTGACCGCATCAAGGCATGCGGAGTCGTGGGCCTGGGCGGGGCCACCTTCCCTACTCATGTGAAACTCAATCCGGCGCCGGGCAAGGTGGCCGAGTGCCTGATACTCAACGGGGCCGAGTGCGAGCCTTATCTGACCAGCGACTTCCGCATCATGGTCGAGAGGCCGAAGGAAATCGTGGTCGGAGCCGCCATAATGCAGAAAGTTCTCGGCTGCCGCTGTGTGATCGGAGTCGAGGAGAACAAGCCTGAGGCGATAGAGGCGCTCAGCGGCGCCATCGCCCAGCTCGGATACAAGAACATTGAAGTGGCGGTCCTCAAGAAGCGCTACCCGCAGGGCGGTGAGAAGCAGCTCATCGATGCTGTGCTCCGCCGTCAGGTGAAGTCCGGCTGCCTGCCGATAGACGCCGGCGCGGTGGTGCAGAATGTGGCCACCTCGCTTGCGGTATATGAGGCTGTGCAGAAGAACAAGCCTCTTGTGACCAACACCCTGACCGTCACCGGCGACTGCCTTCCTGTGGAGAAGCAGCACAATTATCTCTTCCGCATCGGAACACCTCTCTCATACATAATGGAGCAGGCCGGCGGGATTCCTGAGGGCGCCGTCAAGATAATCAGCGGCGGACCTATGATGGGCAAGGCCATAAGCAATGTGGACGCCTGCACCGTCAAGGGCTCGTCTTCGATACTCTACCTGAGCGGCGAGGCGACCGTGCGCAAGCCTGAGGGCGGATGCATACGCTGCGGACGTTGCAGCGACGCCTGCCCTATGGGACTTGAGCCGTTCCTTCTCAACAGGCTTTACAAGGCGGCCGACTTCGCCGGCCTTGAGCATAATGCCGTGCAGGATTGTATCGAATGCGGCTGCTGTCTGTACAGCTGTCCGGCCAACATCCCTCTGCTTGACTACATACGCCAGGCCAAGGGACAGGTGATGGGTATCATTCGCGGGCGTGCAGCCGCCGCAAAGGCCGCTGCTGAAGCCGCAAAAAAGAAAGATGAATAATATGGGAAAAATTCTTGTTTCTCCGTCTCCGCACATACACGCGGATGTCTCCACCCGCTCCATAATGAGGGACGTTCTCATCGCGCTTGCGCCGGCGGCACTGGTGTCCGTGCTCTTCTACGGATGGGCGGAACTCCTTGTGCTGGCGGTCAGCATCGCTTCCTGCGTCCTCGTCGAGTGGGCTGTGACCAAGTGGCTGCTGAAGAGACCATCGACTATCTCCGATCTCTCCGCCGCCGTGACCGGCCTCCTGTTGGCCATGAACCTTCCGGTGACGACCCCCTGGTGGGTCGTGCTGATCGGGGCCCTGTTCTCCATCGGCGTCGTCAAGATGACTTTCGGAGGCATCGGACAGAACATTTTCAACCCGGCCATCGCCGGGCGTGTGTTCCTGCTGGTTTCGTTCCCGACCTATATGACTGACTGGACGGTGACTCCCGGATTCATCCATGCCACAGACGCCGTCTCCGGCGCCACGCTGCTGGGAAGATACGCCGAGGGCGGTGTCGAGGCTGTCGCCGGGACAGATTACCTGCGCACGCTTTTCCTCAACATAGGCGGTTCTGCCGGTGAGATTTCGACCCTCGCCCTGCTGCTCGGATTCGGCTACCTGCTTGTCCGCAAGGTGGTGAAGGCCTGGATACCGCTCAGCATCTTCGCCACGGTGTTCGTGTTCTCCGGCATCCTCTGGCTTGTTGACCCTTCCACCTACACCGACCCGGTTTTCAACCTCCTCACCGGAGGCATGGTGCTCGGCTCCTGCTTCATGGCGACCGACTATGTGACCTCGCCTATGAGCACGCTCGGAGGGGTGGTGTATGGCATAGGCATCGGCCTGCTCGTGGTTCTGATCCGCTTCTTCGGCTCATATCCTGAGGGCATGTCGTTCGCGATTCTTATCATGAACTGCGCGGTGCCTCTTCTCAACAATTGGTTCCATCAGAAAAAATACGGGAGGGCTTGACAATGGCAGCACAATCAACACTTAAAAACATGGCTCTCTGCCTCACGCTGGTCTGCCTCATCTGCTCAGCCGTGCTCGGTGTGGCCTATGCGGTGACGCTTGAGCCTGTCAAGGCGGCGCAGGTTGCCAAGACCAACAAGGCCATAGCTCAGGTGCTTCCTGAGTTTGCCGACGACAATGTGGCGGAGCAGTCCGTGACGGTCGATGGGGTGGAGTACACATACTACCATCCGTCGTCCGGATATGCGGTGATTTCCGTGGTCAACGGCTTCGGCGGCGCGCTTTCCGTGATGGTGGGCATTACGGAGGACGGCAAGGTGTACAACACTTCCGTGATCTCCCACAGCGAGACTCCGGGGCTCGGAGCCAAGTGCCAGAGCGATGAGGGCTTCCTCGGACAGTTCCGCGGACTTGACCCCGCTTCGGCCAGACTCGCCGTGACCAAGGACGGCGGCGACATCGACGCCATCACAGCTTCGACCATCACTTCAAGGGCATATACGCTTGCAGTGGCCAACGCCGTCAAGGTGTTCGGCTTTTTAACTTCAGAAAACGGAGGAGGAAAGGACAATGAGTAAGCTCTCTCTGATTACCAAGGGGTTCGTCAAGGACAACCCTACCTTTGTGCTGGTGCTCGGCATGTGCCCGACGCTTGCCACCACCACATCTGCGATGAACGGTCTTGAGATGGGACTCGCTACGATGTTCGTGCTCGTGCTCAGCAATATCGCGATCTCGCTTGTCGCCCCGGCGGTGCCTGACAAGGTGCGCATCCCGTCCTACATCGTCATCATCGCGACATTCGTGACCGTCCTCCAGCTGCTGATGCAGGCTTATGTGCCGGCCGTGTATGAGACCCTCGGCCTGTTCATACCTCTTATCGTGGTCAACTGTATCGTGCTTGGACGCGCGGAGGCTTTCGCCAACAAGAACTCTGTCATCGACTCGGCATGCGACGGTCTGGGCATCGGGCTCGGCTTCACCATGTCGCTGACGGTCATAGGCATCGTCCGCGAGATTCTTGGAAGCGGCTCCGTCTTCGGGTGGAAGTTCATCCCGGGTGACGGCATCCTCGCATTCGTGATGGCGCCGGGCGCGTTCCTCGTGCTGGGTTACCTGATGGTTCTCTTCAATAAGTTCCTCGCCAAAAAGTAGAGTTGAGTCATGGAATACATTCTTATCATCATATCGGCGATTTTCGTCAACAATGTACTGCTCTCCCAGTTCCTCGGCATCTGCCCGTTCCTGGGAGTGTCCAACAAACTGTCCACAGCCACCGGAATGTCCGGAGCCGTATGCTTCGTGATCACTCTGGCCACGGTCGTGACATACCTTCTCAACAAGTATCTGCTCCTGCCGTTCGGGCTTGAGTTCCTTCAGACGATTTCGTTCATCCTTGTGATCGCCGCCCTCGTGCAGATGGTGGAGATTGTCCTCAAGAAGATCAGCCCGTCGCTCTATCAGGCGCTCGGCATCTTCCTCCCGCTCATCACCACCAACTGCGCCGTGCTCGGTGTGGCCATCACCGTGGTGACCAAGGAGTTCACTTTCGGGGGCGAGGCTCATCTGCTCAATCTCGGAGAGGCTACGGTCTATGCCCTCGCTACATCCCTGGGTTACGGTCTTGCGATGTGCCTCTTTGCGGGCATACGCGAGCATCTGGCCCTGAGCAATGTCCCTAAGGCTTTCAGAGGCCTGCCTATCGCGCTGATTTCCGTCAGCATCATGGCCATGGCCTTCCTCGGTTTCTCCGGACTCGTAAAATGACTTCTGTTAAACTTAAATAATATCAGTTATGAAAAAAGTACTTGTAGCCGCCCTTTCTCTGCTCATGTTCGGAGTTGCGGCTTCCGCTCAGCCTAGGGCTCTCGGTGTCCGTGCCACATACGGCGCGGAGGTGTCTTACCAGCACAGTTTTGGTGTGAATTTCGTTGAGGCGGACCTCGGCCTGTTCGGCAACGGTTTCTACCTCACAGGTGTATATGATTTTGTTTTCGCTTCAGAGGGCAACTTCAACTTCTACGCCGGCCCGGGCGCGCAGATTGGCTTCTACGGCAGCAAAGATGACGATGACAACTCTGTGACCAAGATGGGCCTCGGCGTGGTCGGACAGATAGGCATGGAGTACAATTTCTCCCTGCCTCTCTCACTCTCTCTTGATTGGAGGCCGGGTATAAGTCTCACCGGCGGCGGCTTCGGCTGGCAGGGCTTCGCCCTCGGCATCCGTTACAGGTTCTAAACCTGCTTCGATATTGGATTGACGGCTCCGTTTCGGTGGGGCCGTTTTTCGTATGTCTATTGCATCTTTTTAACGGATTGTTTATTTTTGAGACCATAATGTATGAAATCATAACCAAGGAGATGCTTACTCCGACCATCTGTCGGATGAAAGTGAACGCACCGATGCTTGCCAGAGCGGCTCAGCCGGGGCAGTTTCTGATGGTTCTTCCAGAAGAGAAGGGGGAACGGATTCCATTGACAATAAGCGATTATGACCCTGAAGAGGGGAGCGTGACCATAGTGACGCAGAAGATCGGCGCGTCCACATCCGACATCCTGTCTTTCGAGCCGGGAGAGAGTTTCCGTGATGTGGCCGGGCCTCTCGGGCATCCTTCCGAGTTCGTGTCGTTCAGCCCGGAGCGGCTTTCGGAAAGCCGCTATATCTTCATCGCCGGGGGTGTGGGCACGGCGCCCGTGTATCCCCAGGCCAAATGGCTGCATTCCCGCGGCGCTAAGGTGGATGTCATAATAGGGGCCAAGACCAAGGACATATTGATTTACAAGGAGGAGATGGCGTCCGTTTGCGACAATCTCTTCATCTGCACTGATGACGGCAGCGAGGGTTTCCACGGGATGGTCACCGCTCTGCTTGAGAAACTTGTGCGTGAGGAGGGACGCAGCTACACCATGGCTGTCGCCATAGGCCCGATGATAATGATGAAGTTCACCACCCTTACTGCGGTCAGGCTCGGTTTGCCGATAACGGTGAGTCTCAACACTTTGATGGTGGACGGTACAGGCATGTGCGGCGCCTGCAGGGTGAGCGTGGCCGGGAAGACCCGCTTCGCCTGTGTGGAGGGTCCTGAGTTCAACGGAGCCGAGGTGGATTTCGATGAGGCAATGCGCCGTCAGGGACAGTACAAGACAGAGGAGGCGGAGGCCCTCAAGAATCATAAATGCAGAATAGGTAGAGGAAAATAATGGCAGAGAGAATACCAAGAGTGCCTGTACGCGAGCAGGACCCTAAAGTCAGGGCGACCAATTTTGATGAGGTCTGCTATGGATACAATGAGCAGGAGGCCTTGCTTGAGGCTTCGCGCTGCCTGCATTGCCGCAATCCGCGCTGTGTGGGCGCCTGCCCTGTAGGTCTGAAGATTCCGGAGTTCATCTCCCGTCTCCGCGACGGTGACATCGCCGGTGCGGCGGACATAATCGCGCAGGACTCTTCTTTGCCTGCGGTCTGCGGACGAGTGTGCCCGCAGGAGACCCAGTGTGAGGGCAGCTGCGTGCTTGGAGTGAAGGGGGAGCCTGTGGCTATCGGCAAACTTGAGAGGTTCGTGGCCGACTATATGCGGGAGCACCGCGGCGCAGACAACACGGAACCTTGTCGGAAGGCTCCCGCCAACGGGGTCAAGGTCGCTGTCATCGGTTCCGGCCCGGCAGGTCTTGCCTGCGCTTCGGATCTTGCCAAACTCGGCTACGATGTGACTGTCTTCGAGGCTCTTCACAAGGCCGGAGGAGTGCTTGAGTACGGGATTCCGGAGTTCCGCCTTCCTAAGGAGAAGGTGCTTCGCGGCGAGGTGCAGGATGTGGTACGCCTTGGCGTCAAGATAGTCACGGATGTGATTGTCGGCAGGACTGTGACCATCGATTCGCTTATGGACGAGATGGGGTTCAAGGCTGTGTTTGTCGGGACCGGGGCCGGGCTTCCCAAGTTTATGGGCATTCCCGGAGAGAACCTCTGCGGAGTGTTCTCGGCCAACGAGTTCCTGACGCGCAACAATCTCATGTGCGCATGGAGGGATGATTATCTCACCCCTATCCACGCGGGCCGCAAGGTGTGCGTTGTCGGGGGAGGGAATGTGGCTATGGATGCGGCGCGTACGGCACTGCGTCTCGGAGCCGAGGTGCACATAGTGTATCGCCGCACAGAGGCTGAGCTCCCGGCCCGTCGGGAAGAGGTCCATCATGCCAAGGACGAGGGCATAGTCTTCGACCTGCTCACAAATCCGGTGGAGATTGTCGGTGACGAGAGAGGCTGGGTCAAGGCTTTGCGCTGTATCCGCATGGAGCTCGGGGAGCCGGACGCGAGCGGACGCCGCAGTCCTGTGCCGGTCGAGGGTTCAGAGTTTGAGGTGGAGGCCGACACGGTGATAATGGCTCTCGGAACCAGTTCCAATCCGTTGATTTCGAGGACGACACCTGGTCTGGAAACCAACCGGCGCGGAGGACTCGTGGCGGATGAGTCAGGTGCTACCACGCGCCCTGGAGTCTTTGCGGGCGGAGATGCTGTTACCGGCGCCGCGACCGTGATTCTTGCCATGGGGGCGGGGCGTAAGGCGGCCAGGGCGATAGATGAGTACCTGAGGACGCCGCAGTAGTTTCGTAACACACACACTAATAACCAACCATAATGAAAGATTCTGATTTCTGGGCCTCTATCAAGACGCCGAAGTTCTGGAAGGACATGCTTATCATCTCAGTGGCCATGTTCATCGCCGCTGCGGCTGTCTATTATTTCCTCGTGCCGAGCAAACTTGTCGTAGGCAGTATTTCCGGCTTGTCCATTGTCGTCAGCGGTGTGCTCGCCAAGATGGGGATTATAGTCAAGGTCTCGACGATAATTCTGATAATCAATGCTATTCTTCTGGTGATCGCTTACCTCCTGATCGGTCCTGAATTCGGGGTCAAGACGGCGTATGCGGCGCTGGTGCTGGGCCCGCTGATGAATCTGTGGGAGAGTATCTGCCCTTATGAGAGGTTGATGGAGCCGGGCGCCTCCTCCATGATGGGGAATCTGTGGTTTGACCTCCTGTGCTTCGTGCTTGTCTTGAGCGCTTCGCAGGCTATATTGTTCCGTATCAATGCCTCTACGGGCGGGCTGGACATAATCGCCAAGATTTTCAACAAGTATTTCCACTTCGACATGGGGATGTCGGTGACGATAGCCGGCGTGATCATATGCTGCACCGCATTCCTTATCAACCCGTTCCGTCTGGTCATTATCGGCCTTATCGGCACATGGATCAACGGGATGATTGTCAACTATTTCATGGCGTCGCTGAGCCGCCGCAAGAGGGTCTGCATCGTTTCGCATGAGCATGAGCGGATTCGCAAGCATATCATTGAGGATATTGTCCGCGGGTGTACGCTTTATGAGGTGACCGGAGGTTATAGCGGCGAGAAGTATATGGAGATTCAGACGTTGCTGACCCAGAATGAGTTCGCCGACCTTATGGCTTTCATCCGCGACAACGACATCAAGGCCTTCATTACGGCCGGCAATGTCAGCGAAGTCTACGGCCTCTGGAGCGACCACAAGGGCCACCGGAAGAAATAGCGCCGGCCCGCTTTTATGGTCGCCTGACCAGCCCGGCGGGACTTGCCCTGCTTGTGGCTGGTCTTGCCCTGCTGCTGGGCTGCTTTGGCGGGACTTGCCGGGCGGGCCTTGCTCGGCTCGCTTGACTGCTTGTGGCTTGGTCTTGCCGGGCTCGCTTTCCTGCTGCTTTGGCTGTCTGGCGGGTCTTGCTCGGACCTGCTTTGTATAGCCTGACCTTGGTTGGCCCGCCCTGCTATCTTGACTCGTTAATAACAAGGTTCTATTGCTTAGCTGTCCGGTCATTTTTGCTTTGCCGGCTTGGTTTGCCCGCTTGCCTGCTTGTGGCGGGAATCCCGAACCTTGGATCTTCGTCCCCGTAATCCGCGCTTCCGCACCGTGGAACATCCGCCAGCGCGTGGAACACTGCCGTGCGCACCAGGGGTGTTTTTACTCACCGCGATGATTTTCTGAAGCCCGCGTGCGCAGAAAGGGGCCTGGTGCGCACGGGAATAGCACTTGGGCGGCCGGGCCTGGTAAGCACGGAATCTCAATCATTCCAGAATCAGCGGCCCCTCTCTTCCGTCTCCAATACAGTTTCGGCCGTTTCAAGGGCTATGTACCATTCAACAGCCGCAGCATAGACAACTCCGACCGCAGGAAATAGTAGAGAACTAATCAATCGTCCATTCGGCGCCGTCCTTGGTGTCTTTGACCTGGATGCCGAGGGCTTTGAGGGAGTCGCGGATGTGGTCGGAGACGGCCCAGTCCTTGGCCGCCTTTGCGGCAGCGCGCTGCTCCAGCACCATGTCCATCAGTCCGCCGATCACCTTGCCGTCAGAGCCGGCCGCCGCGTCCTCGTCTTTGAGGCCGAGCACCCCGAACACGATGTCGTCGAAGAGCCGGACAAGAGTCTGGATGTCGCCGGCCCCGAGCGTCACCTGCCCCGCCTTGGCCGAGTTGATGATGCGGACGGCCTCCGAGATGTGCGCAAGGGCCACCGGAGTGTTGATATCATCGCAGAGGGCGTCGTAGATGCCCTCGAATATGGCCTTCACCTCCGCGCTTTCCGCAGGGCAGCTGTCCGGGGCGGTGGACAGGGTCTGCTCGCCGTACCGGTACTGAGGGACGGACTTTCCTGCCATCGCGTAGAGGTCTTTCGCCGCCTGCATCAGCCTCTTGAGCCCTTTTTCCGAAGCCTGGAGGGCTTCGTTGGAGAAGTCCAGAGTACTGCGGTAGTGGGCCTGGAGGATGAAGAAACGCACTGTCATCGGGCTGTAGGCCTGCTCGAGCTTCGGGTGGTCGCCCGCAAAAAGCTGCGGCAGGGTGATGAAGTTGCCGAGCGACTTGCCCATCTTCTGCCCGTTTATCGTGATCATGTTGTTGTGGACCCAGTAATGTACGCCCTGAGTGCCGCGCATCGCCTCGTTCTGGGCAATCTCGCACTCGTGGTGCGGGAACATCAGGTCCATCCCGCCTCCGTGTATGTCAAACTCGCGCCCGAGGTATTTCTCCCCCATCACCGAGCACTCCAGATGCCATCCCGGGAATCCCTCTCCCCAAGGGGACGGCCAGCGCATGATATGCTGAGGCTCCGCCTTTTTCCAGAGGGCGAAGTCGTAAGGGGCGCGTTTGTCGGACTGCCCGTCCAGGTTGCGGGTGCCTTCGAGGGTGTCGTCCAGGTTGCGTCCGGACAGGACTCCGTAGTGGAAGTCCTTGTTGTATTTCTCCACATCGAAGTACACGCTCCCGTTGCTCTCGTAGGCGTAGCCCGCGTCGAGAATCTTCCTGATGGCCTCGATCTGCTCTATGATGTGGCCGGACGCCCTCGGCTCTATGGACGGCGGCGCCACGTTCAGGAGACGCATGGCCTCGTGGTAGCGGAAAGTGTAGGTCTGCACCACCTCCATCGGCTCAAGCTGCTCCAGCCTTGCCTTCTTGGCTATCTTGTCCTCGCCCTCGTCGGCGTCGTGTTCAAGATGGCCCACATCCGTGATGTTGCGGACATAGCGTACCTGGTATCCCAGATGCCGCAGCAGTTTGCTGAGGACATCGTATGTGATTCCCGGTCTCGCATGGCCCAGATGGGCTTCCCCATATACGGTAGGGCCGCAGACATACATCCCGACATGGCCCGGGTTGATTGGCACGAACAGTTCCTTTCTGCGCGAAAGGGTATTGGTAAGGCTAAGATCTCTCATTGTTGATTGTCGATAATCCCACGAATATACGAATAAAAATGCTTACTTTAGCCTTATGAAATTCATAAGCTGGAATGTCAACGGCCTGAGAGCCGTCGCCGGGAAGGGTTTCCCCGAGATATTCAAGGCCCTGGACGCCGATTTTGTGTGCCTGCAGGAGACCAAACTTCAGGAGGGGCAGATAGATATGGAGTTTGAGGGCTACCGTTCGTACTGGAACTATGCCGTCAAGAAAGGCTACTCCGGCACCGTCATATATACGCGGCTGGAGCCGGTCAGCGTCAGCTACGGCATGCAGAATGAGGAGCACGACCAGGAGGGGAGGGTCATAACCCTTGAGATGCCTGACTTCTACTTGGTCAATGTCTACACCCCCAACTCCCAGGACGGATTGCGCCGGCTCGACTACAGGATGAAGTGGGAAGACCATTTCCGTGCATATGTCAGCGGCCTTGCCGGGAAGAAAGGAGTGGTGATATGCGGAGACATGAACGTGGCCCACGAGGAAATAGATCTCAAGAACCCTTCCACAAACCATCTCAACGCCGGTTTCTCCGACGAGGAGCGTGCCAAGATGAGTGAACTCCTCGCAGCCGGGTTCCATGACAGCTGGAGAGAGCAGCATCCCGGAGAGGCCAAATACTCATGGTGGTCATACAGGATGCGGGCCCGTGAAAGGAACGTGGGCTGGCGTATTGACTATTTCCTTGTTTCAGACAGCCTTAGAGAGAGAGTCGAGGCCACGGACATCCATAACGAAATCCTTGGCTCGGACCACTGTCCGGTGGAATTGGACCTGGCCTTCTAGGCGGACTTTTTCCTGGAGCCGAGCAGCTCGAACAATACCACGGCCGCAATGCCGACAGCGCACCAGATGACTGCTCCCGGGATCTGAAGGTCAAGAGGGGAGACGCTGCCCGTGCGCAGAAGCTGTGCTGCCTCCACAGCCTCGCTGTCGTACCATGGCCACACCCTCACGAGCGACCCGAACACGAAGCCCAGCAGCACCAGCATGGTCTGTCTCTCCCAGCGGGCGAGCAGCCAGTGCAGGAGTTTGGCGAACGCCAGTATCCCCACCACGCAGCCCACGCCGAACATGATGATTACCGGCCAGTTGAGGTCGGTGATCGCCTGCATGATATAGTGGTATTTGCCCATCACCAGCAGGATGAAGCTCCCTGAGATGCCCGGCAGAATCATCGCGCAGATGGAGATGGCTCCGCAGAGGAATATGAACCAGATGTCGTCAGTGGTCTTGGTCGGGGACATCGTGCAGATCACGAGCCCGAGCGCAAGGCCGATGACGGCCGGAATCAGGTCGGCGCCGCGGAAGTCCTTGATGCCGCGCACCATCACCACGGCGGACGCGAGTATCAGGCCGAAGAAGAATGCCCAGGTCAGGATCGGGTAGTAAGTCAGGCACCATGTGACCAGCTTGGCGAGTGAGAACACACTGAGCAGCACGCCCACGAGCAGCGCCACCAGGAAATCACCATTTATCAGGCGCCAGAACTCCCGGAACCTCCCGTGCAGCAGGGATTTCCAGGTTTCCTTTTCGGTCACGGCGTTGAGCGCGCCGACTATGTCCGAGTAGATGCCCGTCAACAGGGCTATGGTGCCGCCGCTCACACCGGGCACGACATTGGCCGCGCCCATTCCGAAGCCTTTGAGGGCGACGATAATATGATGCATCAAAGATTTCATCTGATTATGTTGAGATAATTCTTTATTTCGGAGAATACGGCCGACTGGCTCGGGATGTTCCCGCTTTCCGGAGGCAGGATCACGAGGTCGAACACGTCTCCCTTGAGTTGCCTGCGCCCTATCTTGAAACATGCCCGGCTGCACCGAGCTTCATATTCCGCCCAGAAAGCATCCTCCGGGTCGGCGAGGGAGATGAGAAGCTCGCCCGCCCCTTGCGCGGCCCTCTCGCCTCTGGACTTTTTCTTGATTGTCCCGGCCAGGTCGATATCCTTGCCGGTTGGGCAGAAGATATGCACGGGGATATTGTTGTAACTGAAGAACTGTGAGACGGCGGCCCTGACGGCGTCACTGTCTTCCTGCTGTGGGGCGACGAGCACGGTCGCTTCGCGTATTGCGCTCAGCGGGTGCAGGCCGTGCGGGGTGTTGCTTTCATTGCGCCTGAGCGCGATGAGACGCAGAAGCAGCACAAACGGGTTCTTCATCGGGCTTCGTTTGAGGAGAAGAGTTCCCGGATCTCGCGCTTGGCCTCTTTCCAACGCGGGATGTCGATCTTGGTCCCGATGACCTCCACTACCTTGGCGGCGATGATGGATCCGACTTCTCCGCATTCTTTGAGGCTGCGCCCCAGAGAGTGCGCATAGAGGAAGCCTGCCGCATATGTGTCTCCGGCGCCGGTGGCATCCACGGTCTCGGCCGGCCAGGCCTGGATGAACTGGACTTCCTCCCCAGATTTGATCCAGCTTCCGTCCTTGCCGATTTTGACGACGGCGATTTCGCAGAGCTTTGCAATCTCGTCAAGCGCCTTGAGCGGATCGTCGAGCTTGGTGAACGATTTGGATTCCGTCTCGTTGGCGAACACGATGTCCACATATCTCTCCACGATGTCGTGGAGGAAGGCGAGGTTCGACTCCACCACATTGTATGACGCCATGTCGAGCGATATGATGCATCCGGCGTCGTGGGCGAGTTCCACGGCTCTGCGTATGAGGGCCTGGTTCTGGACAAGATATCCTTCTATGTGGAAATAGTCGTAACCCTCGAACCACTCCGGCTTAAGGTCTTCCGGCACCAGGTCCAGGGCGGCGCCGAGATATACGGCGAAGGTGCGCTCGGCGTTGCCGCCGCTCACGAATACCATGGAGCGTCCGCTTGAGTGCGGGCTTTTCAGGAGCACGGTCTTGACTCCGTATTGCTCTTGGTCGCTCTTGAACAGGAGTCCGAGCTCGTCGTCTCCTATCTTCCCGATGAAACTGGACGGCATGCCGAGAATCGAGGTGCAGGTGATTGTGTTGGCGGCTGAACCGCCGGCCACATACTTCACTCCGAGAGGCTTGAGCGCTGCCCAGATCTTGTCTCCGGTCTCCATGTCAACATGTTGCATGCTGCCTTTCGGAAGATGGTAGTTGTTGAGGAGCGAGTCGTCCTGCAGAACTGCCAGGATGTCGGTGAGGGCGTTCCCTATTCCAAGTATCGATTTCATATCTTGCAAAATTAGCATAATTATCCGTAAATTTGCGCCCTATATGAATAAGAAAGCGACCAAAGTGCTTAAGTACCTTCTGTCCGTCGGACTGGCGGCCGTACTGGTGTGGTTTGCCTTCCGTGGTGTCGACTGGAAAGCCTTCCTGGAAGGACTCAAGGAGACGAGATGGGGGTATGTGCTGGTCTTCACCCTGGTTTCAGTGCTGGCCTTGTTCTTCAGGGAAGAGAGGTGGAAATTGATGATGGAGCCTCTTGACCCGGACGTGAAGAGGCTTGATGCGTGGGATGCGTCGAATGTGGGCAATCTGGTGAATGTGGTCCTCCCCGGGGCTGGGGAGTTCATCCGCGGGGGATATATAAAATCCAACAAGATGAGCTACAACAAGATTCTGGGCACCATCGTCTGCGAGCGTGCCTGGGATGTCCTGGCTGTGCTCTTCATGCTGGTCCTTGCTCTTGTCCTGAAATGGAACACATTCGGAGAGTTTTTCCTCACCAATATCTGGAATCCGCTTACGCACAGTTTCGGATTCTCGATGTGGTGGATTCTGGCCCCGATTCTTGTCGCCCTTGCCGTATTCGTCTGGGGCGTTTTCCATTGGCAGGAGAGGTATCCTTTCTGCGCCAAGGTCGCCGGTGCGGTACGCGGCCTCGGGGCTGGCATCGCCAGTTTTGCGCATATCCGCCGCAAGTGGGCGTTCGTGCTGTATACCATAGGTATATGGGTGACATATCTCCTGATGACCTACTATAATTTCCTGGCGATTCCTGCGCTTGCCCATCTGACGTTCTTCGATTCTCTCTTCGTGTCCGCCGTGGGCAACATAGCCTCTGTCATCCCGGTTCCCGGCGGTATAGGGGCGTATCATTATCTTGTCGCGCTGACATTGGAGTCCATCCATGGCGCGACCTGGGAGACGAGCCTGCTTTTCGCCACCTTGAGCCACGAGACCCATGCGCTGCTTATAATCCTGCTGGGTGTGGCTTCTTATGTCCGCCTTTCAGTACGCAAGAGAAAATAATGGAAAGTGTTTTGAATTGTTCAAAACACTTTCTAACTTTGCACTCCCTTGAGTTTTCAGGGATAACGGACGGTTCCGTAGCTCAGTTGGATAGAGCAACAGCCTTCTAAGCTGTGGGTCCCGCGTTCGAGTCGCGGCGGAATCACACAACACAAAAGAGGCCGGCTAAAAATTTCTTTTTGGCCGGCCTCTTGCTTTGATAGTTATCGGGATATTAAGTGGTTACTTCGCTCAGAGTAGCGTTGATACGATACATCTTGCCCGGCTCCAGAGAAATGTCTGATGAAAGAATCTTGATATCTTCGAAGTAAGTGGAAGAAGAACGGGCTTTAATGTTAAGTACCGTTCCGGATGGCAGAGTAAAAGTCTTTCCGGTATATCCTATAATATACGCTACGATATTGCCACTGCCGTCGGGACTGACGCCTGTGCCATATTTCGAGCCTTCGGATTGAAACATAGCTCCAAGACCAACGTTGCAATAAGTAGTAAAGGAGCTTTCAGTAAATTTGCCGAATTCATCATTTGCATAAGTCCATCCGTAGAACGTGAGAGCAGGAAAATAAGAACTATTATATGCACTAAAATCCACATTGATTATATCATGGCCGCTTGGCACTTTGGCTGTAACCTTTACGACATAGCAGATACTCTTAAGAGTCACATTCACATCTCCTGCGACAAGAGCGGGGAAATCCGTAATCTTTCCGCGCATCACAACGGCCTCGTCAACATTTGACAGATCGCCATTGCTCCTCTGCAACTGATATTCAGCAGAAACACTAATGAACGAATTACCTTTTTTCATATTGTACAAAAGAGGTTCCTTATTATCTTTAAGACCTATACCTTCCCTCTTTTTTGACTGCCAAGGCTTTTCTGCAGTGCCTTCTCCTTCCGTAAGCGCAGGGTAGAATACAGACACCATCACAGCGCCCTTAGGATTGGAATATTTGCCGCTGAACTTCGCAGAGGCGCCCGCGGTAGTTGTCTCAAAGACGTCATTGGAAAGGATATTTTGGGAAGCGTCAATGGCCACGAGCGAAATCTTGTCGCCGGCCTTCCATGCCGCCTTGAGGACATTGGCATCTTCGGTGTAGCTAACCTTGGTATCCACGCCTTCGATAGCAGCAGAAAGGACCACATCTACAGGATTGTACTTTATTCCTTCAACAGAGGAAGCGTTGTCATTTTTCTGGCAGGAAGCTGCTACCAGCAGCGCCGCTGCGACAAGTAAATAAGATTTTCTCATTGCTTTTGGGGTGTTTAGTTACCAGATTTCGCCTCCGTCTTCGAAGCCGCTTGGAAGAATGCTCGATTGGAGCACGGTGTTGTCAAGATTGATCTCAATCTCTTCGCAGGTGGGTGTAATGTAGTTGTTACACATATTAGTATTATTGAGTTTGAATTGTAACTGATGCAAATATACTATTTTCACCCCACCAAAAAATATGAGGTCGACTAAAATGCCTCTGTGAGAGGACTCGGTACCAGAAACAGGCTTCTACGGTACGGAATATGCGTGCCGTGCAAAAAACAGCCTCCTGCCGCACCGGACGCATCTTCAGTGCGCGAAACCGCCCCGCTCGGAGGTGAGCAGACATAAAAAGAGGGTGACCTCTAAGTCTATCAAGACTTTTTGGTCACCCCCTTTGAAGTGTTTATATGGCAGGGGTATTCGGCCCCTGCCATGTTTTTAGAGTTCGTTGAGTTCCTGCGTGAGCTCGTCCTTGCGTCCTACGATGATGTCCTGATATTCCTTCAGACCGGTACCGGCCGGAATCAGGTGACCGCAGATGACATTCTCCTTGAGGCCTTCGAGGTGGTCGACGCGGCCGCGGATGGCGGCTTCGCTGAGCACCTTGGTGGTCTCCTGGAAGGATGCTGCAGAGATGAAGCTGTCGGTCTTGAGCGCCGCCCTCGTGATGCCCTGAAGCACGAGACGTGCCGTGGCAGGACGGGTCTGGCGAGCTGTCATCATCTCAAGTCCCTGACGCTCAAGCGAAGAGTTCTCGCTGCGCAGGTCGCGGGCGGAGATGATCTGTCCGACTTCGTAGCGCTGTGAGTCTCCGACGCTGAGAACCACGTATTTGCCGTAGATGCTGTCGTTGACGTCGGTAAACTTCCACCTGTCCACCATCTCCTCGCTGAGGAACTCGGTGTCGCCAGGGTTGGTTATCTCGACCTTGCGCATCATCTGGCGCACGATGATCTCGAAGTGCTTGTCGTTGATCTTCACACCCTGGAGGCGGTAGACGGCCTGTACTTCGTTGACGATGTACTCCTGCGCCCTGACCGGTCCGAGGATGTTGAGGATGTCGCTTGGAGATACGCCTCCGTCAGAAAGCGGTGTTCCGGCCTTGACATAGTCGTTCTCCTGCACGAGGATCTGCTTGCTGAGCGGTACGAGGTAGTGTTTCTCGACGCCGTACTTGTTCTTGACGACAATCTCGCGGTTGCCTCGTTTCACCTTGCCCATGAGCACTTCTCCGTTGATTTCGGAGAGTATGGCAGGGCTTGACGGGTTGCGGGCCTCGAAGAGTTCCGTGACGCGCGGGAGACCACCGGTGATATCGCTGGCCTTGCCGATAGCGCGAGGGATCTTCATGATGACCTCTCCGACCTTGACCTTGTTGCCGTTCTCGGCCATGAGGTGGGCGCCCACAGGCAGGTTGTACTGCTTGATGCTGTCGCCGGCCTCGTTGACGATCACGAGAGTAGGGCTCTTGGTCTTGTCCTTGGACTCGATGATGACCTTGTCGGTGCTGGTCGAGTATTCGTCGGCACTCTCCTTCTGGTAGGTCACGCCCTCGATCATGTTCTCGAAGCGGATGGTACCTGCGGTCTCCACGATGGTGGTGGCGTTGTATGCGTCCCAGTCGCAGATGAGGTCTCCCTTCTTGACCTTGTCGCCGTCATTCTTGTAGAGCACCGCTCCATAAGGCACGTCGTACTGAGAGAAGGTGATGCCCGTGTTCTCATCGAGGATGCGGAGCTCGGCCATGCGGCTGACAACGACAACCTCCTTGCGCCCGTCGTCAGAAATCCTGTCGATGGTGCGGAGTTCCTCAAACTTGAGGACACCGTCGTATTTGGACTCGATGGATGAGTCCGCCGCTGAAGAAGATGCCGTACCGCCGACGTGGAAGGTACGCAGAGTCAGCTGAGTACCAGGCTCGCCGATGGACTGTGCCGCGATGACTCCGACAACTTCGCCCTTCTCAACCATACGGCTGGTGGCGAGGTTGCGTCCGTAGCACTTGGCGCAGACGCCCTTGCGGCTCTCGCAGGTCAGCACGGAGCGGATCTCCACCTGCTCGATAGGAAGCGAGTCGATGAGGTCGGCCTCCTTCTCGCGGATTTCTTCCCCGGCCTTGATGATGAGCTCACCCGTGAGAGGGTTGAAGATATCGTGCACGGAGGTGCGTCCGAGAATCCTCTCTCCGAGGGATTCCACGACTTCGTCCTTGTTCTTGATGGCTGTGGCGATAAGTCCGCGGAGCGTGCCGCAGTCCTGCTCGTTGATGATCACATCGTGTGACACGTCCACCAGACGCCTTGTCAGGTATCCTGCGTCCGCAGTTTTCAACGCCGTATCGGCCAGACCCTTACGGGCACCGTGGGTGGAGATGAAGTACTCGAGCACCGTCATTCCTTCCTTGAGGTTGGAGACGATAGGGTTCTCGATGATGTCGGCTCCTGAGGCGCCGGCCTTCTGAGGCTTGGCCATAAGTCCACGCATGCCGCAGAGCTGCTTGATCTGTGTGGTGGAACCACGGGCTCCTGAATCAAGCATCATGTAGACAGGGTTGAAGCCCTGCTGGTCGGCTGAGATCTGGTTGGTCACGATCTTGGTCAGCTTGTTGTCCACTGCGGACCAGAGGTCGATGACTTTGTTGTATCGCTCGTTGTTGGTGATGAAACCGTTGTCGTAGTCGTCACGGATGTTGGCGACCTGCTTGTAGGCGTCTTCCACGAGGGAGGTCTTCTCCGCAGGGACGAGCACGTCTCCGAGGTTGAAGCTGATGCCGGCGCGGAACGCCTGGTCGTATCCGAGGTTCTTGATGTCGTCGAGGAACTTCGCGGTGCGGGTCACGCCCGTGTGCTTGATGACATCGGTGATGATCTTCCTGAGGGACTTCTTGCCGAGCAGTTCATTGACATATGGCACTTCGTCCGGAACATACTGGTTGACGATGATTCGTCCAGCCGAGGTCTCGACCATCTGCGTGCCCTTGGAAGGGTCCTGCTTGTCGGCAGGGAGACGGACGAAAATCTTGGCGTGCATGTCGATGGCCTTCTCGTTGTATGCCACGATCACCTCTTCGGCGGAGTAGAACTTCATGTCCTCTCCCTTTGCGCCCTGGCGGATCTTGGTGATATAGTAGAGTCCGAGCACCATGTCCTGTGAAGGCACGGTGATAGGCGCGCCGTTGGCCGGGTTGAGAATGTTCTGAGAACCGAGCATGAGCAGCTGGGCCTCCATCACGGCAGCGTTGCCGAGCGGGAGGTGCACCGCCATCTGGTCACCGTCGAAGTCGGCGTTGAACGCCGTACAGGCGAGAGGGTGCAGCTGGATGGCCTTGCCTTCTATCATTCGCGGCTGGAAAGCCTGGATACCGAGCCTGTGGAGGGTAGGTGCACGGTTGAGGAGCACCGGATGGCCCTTCATCACATTCTCGAGGATGTCCCAGATGACCGGATCCTTGCGGTCCACGATCTTCTTGGCTGACTTCACTGTCTTGACGATGCCGCGCTCGATGAGCTTGCGGATGATGAACGGCTTGTAGAGCTCGGCCGCCATGAACTTAGGCAGACCGCATTCGTGCATGTTCAGCTCCGGACCGACCACGATGACGGAACGTGCGGAGTAGTCCACACGCTTACCGAGGAGGTTCTGGCGGAAGCGGCCCTGCTTGCCCTTGAGTGAGTCTGAGAGAGACTTGAGCGCCCTGTTGGACTCGCTCTTGACTGCGGAAGACTTCTTGGAGTTGTCGAAGAGTGAATCGACTGCCTCCTGGAGCATGCGCTTCTCGTTGCGGAGAATCACTTCAGGAGCCTTGATCTCGATGAGCCTCTTGAGACGGTTGTTGCGGATGATTACGCGGCGGTAGAGGTCGTTGAGGTCGGTGGTCGCGAAACGGCCTCCGTCGAGAGGCACGAGCGGACGCAGATCCGGCGGAATCACAGGAACCACCTTCATCACCATCCACTCAGGACGGTTGATGCCCTTTGACTCCTGGAACCACTTGACGACCTGAAGTCTCTTGAGGACTTCTGCCTTGCGCTGCTGCGAGGTCTCGGTGAGCATCCTCTGACGGAGCTCCTTGCCGAGTTCCTCCACATCGATCTCCTTGAGCAGGTCATAGACTCCCTCCGCACCCATCTTGGCGATGAACTTGTCAGGATCGGAGTCAGGGAGATTGTTGTTGCCCGGGATGCGTGCGAGGATGTCAAGATACTCGTCCTCTGAGAGGAGAGCCATCTTCTCCACCTCCGCCGCGCCAGGCTTCACCACTATGTATTTCTCATAGTAGATGACGGACTCAAGCTTCTTGGCCGGAAGGCCGAGGAGGGCGGAGATCTTGTTAGGCGCTGACTTGAAGTACCAGATATGCGCTACAGGGACGGTCAGCGTGATGTGGCCCATCCTTTCGCGGCGCACTTTCTTCTCGGTCACTTCGACGTTGCACCTGTCGCAGACAATGCCGCGATAGCGGATTCTCTTGTACTTTCCGCAATAGCACTCGTAGTCCTTGGTCGGGCCGAAGATCTTCTCGCAGAAGAGTCCGTCCCTCTCAGGCTTGTAGGTCCTGTAGTTGACGGTCTCCGGCTTGAGGACTTCGCCGCATGAACGTGCGGTGATGTCCTCAGGAGATGCCAGCGAGATGCTTATCGTCTGGAAGTTGCTCTTAATCTTATTGTCTTTATTATTGAATGCAGGCATATTGTTATTCGTTCAAACAATTATTCCAAAGTAACCTTGAGACCGAGACCGCGGAGTTCGTGGAGGAGCACGTTGAGTGACTCCGGAATACCTGCTGGCGGGATAGGGTCTCCCTTGACGATGGCTTCGTAAGTCTTTGACCTTCCGACAACGTCATCGGACTTGACGGTGAGGATTTCCTGGAGGGCGTTGGCTGCGCCGAATGCTTCGAGCGCCCACACCTCCATCTCTCCGAACCTCTGTCCTCCGAACTGTGACTTACCGCCGAGGGGCTGCTGGGTGATGAGCGAGTAAGGTCCGATTGAACGGGCGTGCATCTTGTCATCGACCATGTGGCCGAGCTTGATCATGTAGATCACACCCACGGTGGCCGGCTGGTCGAAGTAGTCTCCGGTGCCGCCGTCGCGCAGACGGGTCTTGCCGAATCTCGGCACGCCTGCCTTGTCGGTGTAGCTGCATATCTCGTCGATGCTCGCACCGTCGAAAATCGGGGTGCTGAACTTCAGCCCGAGCCTGTAGCCTGCCCATCCGAGCACGGTCTCATAGATCTGGCCGAGGTTCATACGTGAAGGCACGCCGAGAGGGTTGAGGACGATGTCCACCGGAGTACCGTCCTCGAGGAACGGCATATCCTCCTGTCGCACGATCTTGGCGACGATACCCTTGTTGCCGTGACGGCCGGCCATCTTGTCGCCGACGGTGATCTTGCGCTTCTTGGCGATGTACACCTTCGCTATCTGCATCACTCCGTTAGGAAGCTCGTCTCCGATCTTTATCTTGTCCATCTCGCGCTTGCAGATGGCCTGCTCCGTCTTGAGGGCGATGCAGTAGTTGTTGATAAGGTCGCGGATCAGTTCGTTGGTTTCCTTGTCGGTGGTCCACTTGTTGGAATTGATATTGTTGTAGTCGATGCTCTTGAGGACTTCGGCGGTGATCTTCTTGTCCTTCTCGAGGATCTCCACGCCGTAGAGGTCGGTTATGCCGGCGCTCTTCTTGTTCTTCGTGAGCACTGCGAGCTTCTGCAGGAAGTCGGCGCCGAGCTTCTCGGCCTTGCGGTCGTACTCTGCCTGACGCATCTCCAGCCTGGCTTTCTGGTCGTTCTTGGCCGCACCCTTGCGCGTGGTCTCCTTGGAGATCTTGGTGTAGAGGGCAGTCTTGATCACGGTGCCGCTCAGTGACGGGTTCGCCTTGAGGGAAGCGTCCTTGACGTCGCCGGCCTTGTCGCCGAAGATCGCCTTGAGGAGTTTCTCCTCAGGTGACGGGTCGCTCTCTCCCTTAGGGGTGATCTTGCCGATCATGATGTCGCCCGGCTCGATGTGGGCGCCCACGCGCACGATTCCGTTATCGGCGAGGTTGCGGGTCGCGTCCTCGCTGACGTTAGGGATATCTGAGGTGAGCTCCTCCATTCCGCGCTTGGTGTCACGGACTTCGGTGAGGTACTCGTCCACATGCACTGAGGTGAGGACATCCCACTTGACCATCTCCTCGGACAGCACGATGGCGTCCTCGTAGTTGTAGCCCTTCCATGGCATGAACGCCACTTTGAGGTTGCGTCCGAGTGCGAGCTCGCCGTTCTGGGTGGCATAGCCCTCGGTGAGGATCTGGCCCTTGACCACCTTGTCGCCCTTCTTCACGATAGGCTTCAGGGTGATGGTCGTGCTCTGGTTGGTCCTGCGGTAGATAGGCATCTTATAGGTGGTCTCCTCCGGCAGGAAGCTGACGAACGCCTCGCCTTCGGTGCGCTCGTACTTCACGCGGATTTCGTTGGCGTCCACATAGGTGACTTCACCGTTGCGGCTGGCCACAACCTGGGTGCGTGAGTCGATGCAGGCCCTCTCTTCCAGACCGGTACCCACTACAGGGGATTCCGGCTTGAGGAGCGGAACGGCCTGACGCATCATGTTCGCGCCCATCAATGCGCGGTGCGCATCGTCGTGCTCGAGGAACGGGATGAGTGACGCGGCCACTGAAGCCATCTGGTTCGGAGCCACGTCCATATAGTTGACCTGGTCTTTGGTGACAACAGGGAAGTCAGCCTCGAGACGGCACTGGATGCGGTCTTCGAGGATGTTGCCGTCGTCGTCCATCTTCACCTTGGCGAGGGAGACGAGCTTGTCCTCTTCTTCCTCCGCGCTCATGTAGTGGCATCCCTCAGCGGTCAGGTCAACCTTGCCGTCCTTGACGTCACGGTAAGGAGTCTCGATGAATCCGAGATCATCAATGCGCGCATATACGCACAGAGACGAGATGAGACCGATGTTCGGTCCTTCCGGAGACTCGATAGGGCAGAGGCGTCCGTAATGGGTGTAGTGGACGTCCCTGACTTCGAATCCGGCCCTGTCCCTGCTGAGACCTCCCGGGCCGAGGGCAGAAAGGCGCCTCTTGTGGGTGATCTCCGCGAGCGGGTTGGTCTGGTCCATGAACTGTGACAGCTGGCTCGTGCCGAAGAACGAGTTGATCACGGACGAGAGCGTCTTGGCGTTGATCAGGTCGATAGGATTGAACTGCTCGCTGTCGCGGACATTCATCCTCTCCCTGATGGTGCGCGCCATACGGCTGAGACCTACGCTGAACTGGTTGGCGAGCTGCTCTCCGACGGTGCGTACACGACGGTTGGAGAGGTGGTCGATATCATCGACAGTCGCCTTGGAGTTGATCAGCTGGATGAGATACTTGATAATCTCGATGATGTCGGTGTTGGTGAGCACGCGGACATCCGGGTCGATTGACAGACCGAGCTTCTTGTTGAGACGGTAGCGGCCCACGTTGCCGAGGTCGTACCTCTTCTCGGAGAAGAAGAGCTTGTCGATCACATCCCTTGCCGTGCTCTCATCAGGCGGTTCCGAGTTGCGGAGCTGCTTGTAGATGTAGTTGACGGCCTCTATCTCCGTGTTGGTAGGGTCTTTCTGGAGCGTGTTGAAGATGATGGCGTACTCGTTGGAGTTGGCCTCGTCCTTCTGGAGGAGAATGCTCTTCTCGTCTGCCTGGAGGATGGCGCTGATGGTGTCATCATCGAGAATCTCGCCTCTCTTGACGATGATCTCGATACGCTCTACCGGAGTGACCTCTCCGGTGTCTTCATCGATGAAATCTTCGAACTTGGTCTTGAGCACGTTGTTGGCGAGCTTGCGGCCCTTGTTGGCCTCGAGCTCCGCCTCGGTGACCTTGATTTCGTCGGCAAGGTCGAAGATGTCAATGATGTCTTTGTCTGAATTGAAGCCTATAGCTCTGAGCAGAGTCGTGACCGGAAGCTTCTTCTTGCGGTCGATATAGGCGTACATCACATTGTTGATGTCGGTGGCGAACTCTATCCATGATCCCTTGAACGGGATGATTCTGGCGGAATAGAGTTTGGTGCCGTTGGCGTGCATGCTCTGGTCGAAGAACACTCCCGGAGACCTGTGCAGCTGAGACACGATGATACGCTCGGATCCGTTGATGACGAACGTACCGGCAGGAGTCATGTAAGGGATATTGCCCAGATACACATCCTGAACTCTGGTGTCGAAGTCCTCATGCTCCGTATCCGTGCAGGAAAGGCGGAGTTTCGCCTTCAGAGGGACGTTGTATGTCAGGCCTCTGTCAAGACATTCCTCGATGGAGTACTGAGGAGGGTCGATGAAGTAGTCGATAAACTCCAGCTTGTAGCTGTTCCTCGTGTCCTCGATAGGGAATATCTCCTGGAATACCTGATACAGTCCTTCGTTCTTCCTGTTTTCCGGGGTGGTCTCAAGCTGGAAGAAGTCCTTGAACGACTTCAGCTGCACCTCCAGAAGATCCGGGTACTCCAGAATTTTGGATGTGGCAAAGTTTATACGCTTGTTGTTGGTCTGTTTTGACATATTCTGCCTTGGAAATAGAGAAAAACTTAAATACGGAAAAAAGGTTTAGAGCCTATTATCCCCGGCTCTAAACCTGTTTGTCCCCTAAAGCAGGGAGAGGCGGATTTACTTAATCTCAACCTCTGCACCGGCCTCCTCAAGAGCAGCCTTGAGAGCTTCGGCCTCTGCCTTGGAAATTTTCTCTTTGACTGTTGCAGGAGCGCCGTCAACCATGTCCTTGGCTTCCTTCAGACCGAGACCGAGCTCGCTCTTGACAACCTTGATCACGTTGAGCTTAGCCTGACCAGCTGACTTGAGAACAACATCGAACTCAGTCTGCTCTGCCTCAGCGGCTGCGCCGGCGCCACCCTCAGCTGCTACTACAACTGCAGCGGCTGCAGGCTCGATACCATACTCATCCTTGAGGATCTTTGCAAGTTCCTGAACGTCTTTCACAGAAAGGTTTACCAACTCTTCTGCGAGGGCTTTAACATCTGCCATAATTGATATACTTTTTTAATTTGTTGATATTATCTGATTACTCTGCCGGCTTTTCAGCTGCCTCCGGCTGGGCTTCCTCTGCTGGTGCTGCGGCCTGCTCAGCCACAGGGGCTGCAGGAGCGGCAGCTCCGATCTTCTCGTCTTCTGCCTTGCCCTCTGAGGCGTTCTCGAGAGCTGAGACGATGTTGCGGATAGGACTCTGGAGGAGACCGATGATGTCGCCGATGAGTTCTTCCCTTGTCTTGATGGCTGCGAGCTGGTCGAGCTTATCCTCTCCGAGGAATACGCACTCCTGTACATAAGCACCCTTGATCACCGGCTTGGTGAATCCGTCGCGCTGGAGCTTCTTGATGAGCTTTGCAGGAGCGGCAGGTACGGTGGTGTACATGATGGCTGTGTTGCCGGTGAGGGTCTCGTCGAGAGACTTGATGTCCTCGTTCTCAAGAGCGTTGAGAACATGGGCGAACAAGGTGTTCTTGACCACGTTGAGGATTACGCCCTCGTTGAAGCACTCGCGGCGGAGCCTGCTTGTCTGTGATGCATTCAGGCCTGAGATATCCGTGATGTAGAAGTTAGGATACTCCTTTATCTGCGCTGAGATGCTTTCAATAATCTGACTTTTAAGTTCTTTCTTCATAATATTGAATTTTTACTCAGCACCGTTGAGAAATGCCTTGAGATCAACCTTGACGCCAGGGCTCATGGTTGAGCAGATGGCGGCGCTCTTCATATATGTTCCCTTGAGGGACTGCGGCTTGAGCTTTGAGATGGCGTTGAGCACCTCGGCCGCATTCTCGTAGATCTGCTCGGCAGAGAAGGATGCCTTGCCGATGGCGGTGTGTACGATACCGGTCTTGTCAACCTTGAAGTCGATCTTTCCTCCCTTGGAGGCCTTCACGGCAGCGCCGATCTCCATGGTCACGGTGCCGGTCTTAGGGTTAGGCATGAGGCCGCGAGGTCCGAGAATCTTACCGAGCGCGCCGACTTTGGCCATCACTGACGGGGTGCAGACAATCACGTCCACATCGGTCCAGCCGCCCTTGATCTTCTCGATGTACTCTTCGAGTCCTACATAGTCGGCTCCTGCCTCCTTGGCCTCGTTCTCCTTGTCAGGAGTACAGAGGGCAAGCACTCTTACGACCTTACCGGTTCCGTGAGGAAGGGTTACCACGCCACGGATCATCTGGTTGGCCTTGCGCGGGTCAACACCGAGGTTGGTGTGAAGCTCCACGCTGGAGTCAAACTTCGTGAAAGTGATGTCTTTCACAACCTTGCACGCTTCACTGAGCGGGTACAGCTTCTGAGAATCGTACTTCTCCGCAGCTGCCTTCTGATTTTTTGTCAACTTACTCATAATGCGCGTGTGTTTTAGATGTTCTCAGGAAATTCACCGCTGACGGTGATACCCATACTTCTTGCTGTGCCGGCAACCATCTTCATCGCTGCTGCGAGGGTGAAGCAGTTGAGATCCGGCATTTTGCCTTCTGCGATGGTCTTCACCTGATCCCAGGTGATTGATGCGACCTTCTTTCTGTTAGGCTCGCCTGAAGCTGTGCTGATCTTGGCAGCTTCCTTGAGGGATACGGCAACCGGCGGCTGCTTTACCTCGAAGGTGTAGGATTTGTCTGAATAGACGGTGATCACTACCGGGAGGACCTTACCCGCCTGTCCCTGCGTGGCTGCGTTGAAAGCCTTGCAGAAATCCATTATGTTCAAGCCCTTGGAACCAAGCGCAGGTCCCACTGGAGGTGCCGGATTGGCCGCACCGCCCTTGATCTGCAGCTTAATGTATCCTGTAACTTCTTTTGCCATAATACTTTGTTATTCTTTAGTCACTTGTGTAAAGTTGAGCTCCACTTGCGTCTTGCGCCCGAAGATCTCGACTATAACCTTAATCTTGCTTCTGTCTTCCAGGATTTCATCCACTGTCCCGCTGAACCCGCTGAAAGGACCGTCGGTGATTCTGACAGACTCGCCGACTGAATAGTCCACAAACGTGTCTGCGGCATTGTCCGCATTCTCATCCTGATTCCCGAGAATCCTCGCTGCCTCCTCTTCACGAAGCGGCACCGGAACTCTCTCGAACTGGGTTCCGTTGGTGGCTTTTTTCTCAGTAAGGAAACCCGACATACCGGGTACAAGGTTGCGGATGATGTTCTCAAGCATCGGGCTGAGCTCCGCCTGGATGAGTACATAGCCCGGATAAAGCAATTTGTCCATTGCCTTCCTCTTGCCGTTCTTGGTGACTATCTCCTTCTTGACAGGGACAAGCACCTGAGCGACCTGATCCTGAAGCCCGACTCTCTCTATTTCCTTTTCGAGGTACTCTTTGGCTTTCTTTTCCTTACTTCCCGCTGTGCGCAGGACATACCATTTCATTTCACCCATCTGAATCAGCTGATAAAATTACAATGTGTAGATGCCTGTCATCAGAGATTGGAAAGCGAAGTCGATAACCCAGAGAAGAGCGGCCAGCAAGACAGTTGTGGCTATGACCAAAAGTGCGGAGCTTTGCAGCTTCGCCCAACTTGGCCAAGTCGTCTTCTTGGTCAACTCTACGAAAGACTCTTTGAAGTAATTGATAAACTTTCTCATCTTTACATTTAATGGATGCCGTTGTCGGAAGCATTTAGCGGCATCTGTTAAACAATTACCAAATCGTAACCTTTGATATTTGCAGGGGAAGCAGGAATCGAACCCACATTAACGGTTTTGGAGACCGCTGAACTACCATTGTTCTATTCCCCTGTGGTAGACGGATGTCAATATGGCATCCGTCCGGAATCTCTGATTAGTCGAGGATCTTGGTCACCTGACCAGCGCCAACGGTACGGCCACCTTCGCGGATAGCGAAACGGAGGTTCTCGTTAAGTGCGACAGGAGTGATGAGCATAACATCGATCTCAACGTTATCGCCAGGCATAACCATCTCGACACCTGCAGGGAGAGTAATCTCTCCGGTAACGTCAAGTGTACGGATGAAGAACTGTGGACGATAGTGGTTGTGGAACGGAGTATGACGGCCACCCTCTTCCTTCTTGAGGACATAGATCTGTCCGAGGAAGTGCTTGTGCGGAGTGATGGTGCCAGGCTTTGCGATAACCTCGCCACGCCTTACGTCCTTCTTGTCGATACCGCGGAGGAGAAGACCTACATTGTCTCCGGCCTCACCCTGATCAAGGAGCTTGCGGAACATCTCGACGCCGGTGACAACGGTGGTCTTCGGCTTGTCGCTGAAACCTACAATCTCCGCAGGATCGTTGACATGGATGGTACCGGTCTCGATACGTCCGGTAACTACGGTTCCACGGCCAGTGATAGAGAAGATGTCCTCGATAGGCATGAGGAAAGGCTTCTCGTTCTCACGTACAGGAAGCGGAATGTAAGAGTCAACAGCGTCCATGAGCTCCATTACCTTTTCCTCCCACTTCGGCTCTCCGTTGAGGGCACCGAGGGCGGAACCGCGGATGATAGGGGCGTTGTCTCCGTCGAAGTCATACTTGTTGAGGAGGTCGCGTACCTCCATCTCAACGAGATCAAGCATCTCTTCGTCCTCAACGAGGTCAACCTTGTTAAGGAATACAACCATCTTAGGCACGTTAACCTGCTTTGCGAGAAGCACGTGCTCGTTGGTCTGAGGCATAGGACCGTCAGTTGCGGCTACTACGAGGATAGCGCCGTCCATCTGAGCGGCACCAGTTACCATGTTCTTTACATAGTCGGCGTGGCCCGGACAATCGACATGCGCATAGTGACGATTCTGGGTCTGGTACTCAACGTGTGCAGTGTTGATGGTGATACCACGCTCTTTCTCCTCAGGAGCGTTGTCGATCTGGTCGAATGACTTTACCTCACTCAGACCTCTCTCTGCCAGCACCTTGGTGATAGCAGCGGTAAGGGTGGTCTTACCGTGGTCAACGTGGCCGATGGTGCCGATGTTGACGTGGGGTTTGTCCCTCTTGAAAACTTCTTTTGCCATAATATTACGTATAAAAGTTGTTGCAAAAACAAGCCGGCTTTTAGACCGGCGTTTGAGCCGATGATGGGAATTGAACTCATGACCTCATCCTTACCAAGGATGCGCTCTACCCCTGAGCTACATCGGCATTTGAGCGGGGTAGGAGAATCGAACTCCCATTTCCAGCTTGGAAGGCTGGCATAATAGCCATTATACGAACCCCGCTATTTGGAAGCATTCTCCTCTTCCGTGAGTGGTGGGCAAGGATGGATTCGAACCACCGAAGGTAAAACCAGCAGATTTACAGTCTGCCCCATTTGGCCACTCTGGTACTTGCCCTTATATTACTGATGAGCCGATGGAGGGATTCGAACCCACGACCCCGAGATTACAAATCACGTGCTCTGGCCATCTGAGCTACATCGGCAATGCCTATTTCAAAGTTCCCAACGCACTTTGGGACTGCAAAGATAGGAATTATTTCTTATCTTCAAAACAAATTTTCAATCTTTTTTCGATGCCGTCTCTGTCCAGGCCGCACTCGTGCAGCTGCACCGATTGTCTTGCCTGCGGGGTGAACCTGTCTGGCACTCCCAGTCCCTCGGCTCTGGCGCTGTAGCCGCCGCTTTCGAGGAATTCGCACACGGCCCCGAATAGCCCGCCCTTCAGGCTGCCGTCCTCGGCTGTGATGATGTGGCGGTACTTCGTGGCAATCTTGTCCAGCAGCTCTTCGTCCAGAGGTTTCACATATCTGAAATTGTAGACTCCGACCCTGCCCGGGAAGCTCGCGGCCGCCTCCACCGCCCTGTTGACTACCGGGCCCGTGCAGATCAGCGCCACCTCGCTGCCTTCCATGAGAGTCTCAGCCTTGCCGACCGGCAACTCTTCAAACTCCTCGTCTTCCCAGCGGACGCCTTCACCCATCCCCCTCGGATACCTTATTATAAAAGGACCGGCGGTCTGTTTCCAGGCGGTGTACATGAGCATCTTGAGTTCCCTCTCGTCTTTCGGGGCGCTTATGACGGTGTCCGGCACGCAGCGGAATGCCGCTATGTCGAGCACACCGTGGTGCGTGGCGCCGTCCTCGCCCACCAGCCCCGCCCTGTCCAGGCACAGCACGACGGGCAGCTTCTGGAGGGCGACATCGTGCACTATCTGGTCGTATGCCCTCTGGGCGAAGGAAGAGTAGATGTTGCAGAACGGCTTGAGCCCTCCGGCCGCGAGTCCGGCCGAGAATGTCACCGCGTGCTCTTCCTCTATCCCTACATCGAAGAACTGTTCCGGTCTCTCGGCGGCCAGCAGGTTCATCCCGCAGCCCCGGGCCATTGCCGGGGTCACTCCCACGACCTTGGGATCCATCCCGGCGAGGTCGAGCAGCACTTTCCCGAAGACGTCCTGATACCTTGCTTTCAGGTGCGGGGACGGCAGGAGTTCGCCGGTGGCGGCGTTGAACTTGCCCGGAGCGTGCCATACCACAGGGTCCGCTTCCGCCGGGGCGAAGCCTTTGCCCTTTACGGTCAGACAATGCAGGATGCGCGGGCCCCCGATGTCTTTGAGTTTCTGCAGGGTGTCCACTACATCCTCGATATCATTGCCGTCTATCGGGCCGAAATAGCGGAATCCAAGGGATTCGAAGAGGTCTCCTCCCGATTTCTTGACGAACCAGGACTTGAGGCTCCGGACCCAGCGCTGCAGGAAGTGCCTGAAGCCGTGGTCGCCGAGGAAATCCCACACCCTGGCTTTGAAGCGGTTGTACGAACTGCTCGTGGAGATTTTGAGCAGGTATTCGTGCATCGCGCCTATGTTGTCGTCAATCGACTGGTTGTTGTCGTTGAGCAGTACGAGCAGGTCGGCCCTGCTTGCTCCGGCGTTGTTCAGGCCCTCGAAGGCCAGTCCACCCGTCATCGCCCCGTCCCCGATCAGCGCTATGGCCTTGCGGTGCAGGTGCTGGATCTTGGCGGCCTGCGCGAATCCCAGCGCCGCCGAGATGGAGGTTGAGGAGTGCCCGGCGCCGAAGCAGTCGTATTCGCTTTCGTCACGTCTCGGGAAGCCCCCGATACCGCCTTCGCAGCGCAGCGTGCCGAAGGCGTTCCTGCGTCCGGTGAGCAGCTTGTGCGCGTACGCCTGGTGTCCGACATCGAAGACGAACTTGTCTTCAGGGGTGTCGAAGACATAGTGGACCCCGACTATCAGCTCCACAGCTCCGAGGCTGGAAGCGAGATGGCCGGGGTGCTCCGCGCAGGTGTTGATTATGCAGTCCCGTATCTCAGAGCACAACTGCTTGAGCTGCTGGATGCTGAAGCCCCTGATGTCTGAGGGGGACGATATGCTGTCGAGAAGTTCGTACATTACTTGCCGCTCGGTTTGTCAAGAGCAAGCTCGGGGTGCCTGCGGGACGAGCCCGACAGCGCGAGGGCCACTATGACGGCCAGCACTCCAAGCGCTATGAAAATGTATTCTGCCCGGGAAGCCGCGTCCACGCCGCTGAAGCTCTTGAAAATCCTCCCGACGAACACCGGCACGAGCAGCATGCCCATGTTCTGGACCCAGTATATGAGGGAGTAGGCGGTGCCGAGGTTGCGCTCCGGGACAATCTTGGGCACTGACGGCCACATTGCCGAAGGCACCAGTGAATACCCCGTGCCGAGTATCGCGATGGAGAAGTATCCCCAGAACGGAACGCCCTGCGGGGCGAACCTGAGAAGCAGGTGCGCGAGCAGGACCATCCCCGCGCCGGTGATCATCCACAGCGTCGCCTTCCCTACCTTGTCCACAAGGGCGCCGAAGAGGGGAGTGAAGACGACGGTGAAGAAAGGTATCATGGTGATCACCCATTTCGCGTTGTCCACATCCATCCCGAAGCGCGGGATCACTATGGCTGTCCCGAACTTCTTGAACGAGATGATGCAGCAGTAGAAGAAGACGCAGAGCAGGGAAATCATTATGAAGCGCGGATTCGCCAGGAGTTTGAGCAGGTCGGAGAACTTGAACTTGTCCTCGTCCCTGACGCTGCCCCTTCCGCTCTGTATGCCGTGCTGCCTGTCGAAGCGGGCGTCCATCGCCACGAACACCGCCCATAGAAGTACTCCTATAAATATAAGGCATAGTCCCAGCATCGCCGGCCGGGCGGTCTCCGAGAGGGTGTAGATTTCTCCCTCCGCCTTGCGGGCGACCAGCACGGGGGCGAGGATGAACGCTGCCGCAGTGCCGAGCCTGGCGACGGCGACCTGTGCCCCCATGGCGAAGGCCACATTGCGGCCCTTGAACCACTTGGCGATGGAGCGCGTTACGGCGACTCCGGCAATCTCGCTGCCGAGTCCGAACAGCATGCAGCCGATGTACGCTATGAGCAGGGACGTCGCAGGGGCGAACCCGGAACGCAGGGCGAACAGCACCAGTCCGGCGCCGAGGGCCATCAGGCCCACGAACACGGAGCCGATTACCCTGACGCCGAAGATGTCAAGCAGGATACCGCAGACAATCAGCCCGCCGCAGACGCACAGGAAACTGTATCCGCCTGCATAGAAACCGTAGTCTGCGCTGTTCCAGCCGAGTTCAAGGCATTCCGGGTGCTGGAAGATCTGCGAGAGCGTCGAGAACATGTCGTCGAAGAAGTACGACGCGAACATCGGCACCATCAGGCAGATGAGCGCAATCCAGCAGGCGGTGTTGCCGCCGCCGTTTCCCCCTGTTCTAAGAGTCATCTTTATTCCTGGATATTAGGGAGTTCGAGTCCGTAGCCCTTCTTCTTGTCCTCGGCCTTCAGGTAGATGCTGAGCACGAAGGCAAGAATGCCGAAACTTGAGAACACGATCATCGGCACCAGATAGCCTCCCGTCGACTGGAGCAGGGAGCCTATCAGCTTAGGCACGAGGCACAGGCCGATGTTCTGCACCCAGAAGATGAGGCAGTATGCGCTTCCGAGAATCTTCTCGTCGATGATCTTAGGCACTGACGGCCACAGGGCCGCAGGCACGAGAGAGAAGCTGACGCCGAGCACCACGATGAGCGTGAGGGCGAGAGCCTTCGACGGGAACATCGGGAGCAGGAAGGCGAAAGACAGGTGGCAGGCAATCATGATGACGGCTCCCACCATCAGCATTGACGCGCCCTTGCCCTTGCGGTCGAGGAAGATGCCGAGCAGCGGAGTGAGCAGCATGGCCAGGATAGGGAAGCAGCTGAACAGACGGCTGGCTTCAGTGGCATCCACCCCGAGGGTCACTTCAAGCATGTTCGGAGCGTAGCGCTGGAACGGGAAGATCGCACTGTAGTAGAGCACGCAAAGCAGGGCCACGAGCCAGAACATCTTGCTCTGGAATATCTTGCCGAGATCCGAGATGTGGAACTCGTCCTCCGGCGACTTCTCGTCGGTGGCGAGTCCGGCGGCGACGAGCTGCTTGTCGAACTTGTTGTCCATCACCGAGAACACGATGAAGTTGATGAGTCCTACGCAGAGCAGGCAGCCGCAGAAGAGCATCGAAGCCACCACGGTGTCGCCAGGTCCGATGATGCCGTCAGCGTTGCCGAAGCGGTCGGCGATGATAGGGGAAATCCACATCACGGCGAACACGCCGAGACGGGCGATGGCCATCTCGAGTCCCATGGCGAGGGCCATTTCCTTGCCCTTGAACCACTTGGCGATAGCCTTGGAGACGGTTGTGCCGGCCATCTCGCATCCGCATCCGAAGACCATGAATCCGAGGCAGGCCATCTTCGCGCTGCCAGGAAGGGTTGTCCACCAGGAGTCGAGCCATCCGCAGAAGGCCGTGGTCTGGAACCAGTCGCTCACGCCGATCAGCTTGATGCCGGCGCCCGCCACCATCAGCGAGGCGGACAGGATGCCGGTGAAGCGCACGCCCATCTTGTCGAGTATGATGCCTGCGAGTATGAGGAAGCCGAACACGTTGAGTATGTACTCGGACGAGGCGTATGTGCCGAAGGAGTCACTGTCCCATCCGCGCTGGGTCTCAACCAGAGACTTGAGAGGGGAGAGCACGTCCACGAACATGTACGCGAAGAACATCATCAGGGCGATGAGCACCAGGGCGGCCCATCTTGCTGCCGGATAGTCGTTGAGCAGCCTCTTTATCTTTTCTGCCATAATGTTTGGGTTTTTAGAATGGAAGGTCGTCTGCCGGGTCGTCGGCAACCGCAGGAGCCGCCTGCTGTACTGGTTGAGGCGCCGCCTGCTGCGAAGGTTTCGGGTATTGCTGCTGATATGAAGGCTGCTGCGGCTGGTATCCGGCCTGCGGACCTGCGCCGTATTGAGGGCCTCCCGTCTGATATCCGCCGCCATTGTCGGAAGCGTCCCTGCGTCCGAGCAGCTGGAGATTGTCAACGTTGATTTCTGTCGTGTATCTCTTGGCTCCGCTCTGGTCGGTCCAGGATCTTGTCCTGAGCCTGCCTTCTATATAGAGTTGGGTGCCTTTCTTGACGAAGCGTTCAACTATGTCGGCGGGCTGTCCCCAGGCCACTATGTTGTGCCACTCGGTGTTCTCCCGGGTCTCTCCGCTACGGTCTCTGAACCGCTCCGTCGTCGCCAGCGTGAAGGTGGCGACTTTCCTTCCCTGCCCTCCCTGGGCGTTTCCTTCAAGGTAACGCACTTCCGGGTCTTTCCCGACGTTACCGATAAGCATTACTTTATTCAGTGACATATAAACAAAATTTATCCTGCAAGATAGAGTTTTTTTCGTTAAAAACGATGGTTTTTTGGCTATCTTTCGGGCGTGAAAAAGAGGGTTATCGCTTTGACGGGGTTTATGGGATGCGGCAAGAGCAGCGTGGGACGCGAGCTTGCCGCTCTGACGGACGCGCACTTCGCGGACCTGGATTCCGTCATAGTGAAGCGCGAGGGACGCCGCATACCAGAGATATTCGCATCTGGCGGTGAGGAGGCGTTCCGCAAGGCGGAACTTGAGGCGCTTGAGGCGTTTCTGGACAAGGCCGAGTCGATATGGAAGCCTTCGGTGCTTTCTCTTGGGGGAGGCACTTTCTGCTTTCCGGCTTCCAGAAGTGTCCTTCTGGAGAGGGCGGAGTGCGTCTACCTCAAGGCTTCGCTGGAGGACATACGCTCACGTGTAGGTGCCAATGACGCTTCCCGCCCGCTATTCAAGGATGCGGACAGGCTCTTCGCCGTCAGGGAACCGATATATTCCCTTGCCCCGCTGACGGTGGACACGTCCGGGAAGTCTGTCCGGGAAGTGGCCGAGCAGATCAGAGATATACTTTTCGCATAGCCTCGATGTCCGGGGCTTCTCCGCTCATTATGCCGTAGCCGAGAACGGCCTGCCTGAGGTGCCATGCGGTCCCCGGGATGTAGCCCTTGTGCCCGGAGAGGCAGGGATCCTTGTAGTTGGCTTCTATGAGGGTTTCGCAGTCGAGTTTGTCGATGCCTTCCACCGCTCTCGGGAGGGTGTAGATGATGACATCGGCCTTGACTCCTGACGCTATGCCGTCGTGACGGTAGAGCGTTGTGTCAAATCCGAGGTCTTCCGCCGCCGCGAGCGCGGCCTTTCCTGCTCCTCCGAATCCTATGACGGCGGCGCTCCCTTTCTCCAGCGGCTCCAGAAGCGCCTTGACTCCCATGTAGTCTGAGTTCCACGCCTTCACGCCTTCCGGGGTGCGCAGGCAGAGGTTGGTCGCCCCGACTCTTTCGCATTCGGGACTTTTCCAGTCGGCCATCCGGAATGCGTCCCCCTTGAACGGGGCGGTGACATTGATGGCCCGGTACTCTTTCAGAAAACGGCTCCAGGCTTCGCCGAAGTCCGGGGTCTCGATGAGGTCGTAGCGGTATTTGCCGTTGTAGGCTGCGGTGAAAAGCTTTGGGCTGAGGGAGTGGGCGATAGGGCACCCGATGAGACCGAATTTATCCATTTTGTCGTTGTCTTACTGATTCATACAGGAGGATGGCGGCGGAGACGGAGACATTGAGCGAATCGACCCTGCCGCGCATGGGTATCATTATGTGAGCGTCCGCGGCTTCGCGCCACTGCCGGCTGAGTCCTGTGGATTCCGTGCCCATCACGATGGCCGTGGGGCCTCGCATGTCGCAGTCGTAGTAGGCGGAGGAGTCCTGGAGCTGCGCGGTGAGTATCTGTATCCCGCGCTCTTTGAGGTAGGCGATGGCTTCCTGGCTGCTGCAGGCGGCGCACTGCACCGTGAATGCGGCTCCGAGGGAGGCCCGTATGAGGTTGGGGTTGTACAGGTCGGCTTTGGGGTCGCAGATGATGAGGGCGTCCACCCCGGCGGCGTCGCAGGTCCTGAGCACCGCGCCTATGTTGCCCGGCTTCTCGACGCTTTCGAGCACCGCCACAAGAGGGTTCTCGCCAAGGGCGAGGTCGTCGAGCCTGCGCTCAGAGGAGCGGATTTCGGCTATTATGCCCTCCGTGCCTTCCCGACAGGCTATCTTGGCATAAAGCTCCCTGCCCACTTCGCAGATGCGGCATTCGGGCAGGCTTATCTCTCCGCTTATCTCCGGGCAGATGAATATGGTGTCCGGCTGGTATCCGGCATCGAGGCAGCGTTCCAGTTCGCGCCGGCCCTCCACCACGAATAAAGAACTTTCGCGCCGCTCAGAGGCTTTCTGCTGCAGCGCGATGAGTTTCTTTATCTTCGGATTGGAAGCGGATGTGAGGAGCTCTCTCACTGCTTGTCTTCTTTCTTGAGGGTCTTCTCCGGCTTCATCTGAGGGAAGAAGAGCACATCCTGGATGGTGGTCTGTCCCGTCATGAACATCGTCAGGCGGTCGATTCCCATGCCGAGGCCGCAGGTCGGAGGCATGCCGTACTCGAGTGCGCGCACGAAGTCAAGGTCTATGTACATGGCTTCGTCGTCGCCGTTGCTCTTGAGTCGGGCCTGCTCCTCGAATCTCTGGAGCTGGTCGATAGGGTCGTTGAGCTCGGAGTAGGCGTTGGCCAGCTCCTTGCCGCAGACGAAGAGTTCGAAACGCTCGGTGAGTTCCGGATTGTCGCGGTGGCGTTTGCTCAGAGGGGACATCTCGACCGGGTAGTCGGTCACGAATGTCGGCTGGACGAGCTTGTCCTCGCAGTATTCGCTGAAGATGGCGTCGATGAGCTTGCCCTTGCCCATGGATGGCTCGACTTTGACGTTGAGCTCGGCACAGGTCTTGCGGAGCGCGTCCTCGTCCATCCCGCTGATGTCCACGCCGGCGTATTCCCGGATGGCTTCAAGCATAGGGAGACGGCGGTAACTTCCCCCGAAATCGACGTCGTTGCCGCCGATCTTGACGAGGGTGGTGCCGTTGACCGCTTCGGCCACCTTGGCGAGCATCTTCTCGATGAACTTCATCATCCAGATGTAGTCCTTGTAGGCTACATAAATCTCCATGCAGGTGAACTCCGGGTTGTGCGTCTTGTCCATGCCCTCGTTGCGGAAGTCCTTGGCGAACTCATAGACGCCGCTGTATCCGCCCACAATCAGCCTCTTGAGATAAAGCTCATTGGCTACTCGCAGATAGAGTGGGATGTCCAATGCGTTGTGGTGGGTGATGAACGGACGCGCGCTCGCTCCTCCCGGGATGCTCTGCAGGATCGGGGTCTCCACTTCAAGGCAGCCCGCCTCGTTGAAGTACTGTCTCATCGTGGCGATGATCTTCGCCCTCTTGACGAATACCTCCCTGACCTGCGGGTTGACTATGAGGTCCACATATCTCTGGCGATAGCGGAGTTCCGGGTCCGTGAAGGCGTCGAACACCTGTCCGTCCTGTTCCTTGACGATAGGGAGCACCTTGAGGGACTTGCTCAGCAGGGTGAGCTCCTTGGCGTGCACGCTGAGCTGGCCTGTCTGTGTGATGAAGGCGAAGCCCCTGATGCCGATGACGTCGCCGATGTCGAGAAGCTTTTTCCAGACGGTGTTGTACATCGTCTTGTCCTCGCCCGGGCAGATTTCGTCACGTTTGACATAAACCTGGATCCTGCCGGTGCTGTCCTGCAGCTCGCCGAAGGAGGCGGCGCCCATTATGCGGCGGCTCATGAGCCTGCCGGCTATGCATACTTCCTGATAATTGCCCTTCTCCGGGTCGTATCCGGCCGTGATTTCAGCGGCCGTGGCGTTGACCGGGTATTCGGCTGCCGGATAAGGCTCTATCCCCAGCTCTCTGAGCTTGGAAAGAGACTCCCTGCGCAAAAGTTCCTGTTCACTATATTCCATACTGCAAAAGTACTATAAAAATTCCGAAATAAATGATTAACTTTGTTGAGATATGGCTAAGGACTGCAAGTGGATCATCAGGGAGCCGGCCGACCGGGCCAAGGTCGAGCGGCTCGCCGCCGAAGTGGGCATCGACAGGGTGCTGGCCGATCTGCTTGTGCAGCGTGGCATAGAGACTTTCGGGGAGGCCCGCTCGTTTTTCCGTCCCAGCCTTGACAATCTCCATGACCCCTTCCTGATGAAGGACATGGACACTGCGGTGGAGCGTCTTCACAGGGCTGTCGCTTCCGGGGAGAAGATCCTGGTCTACGGTGACTATGATGTGGACGGGACCACTGCCGTGGCTCTCGTGTATTCGTTCCTGCGCCGCTTCACTTCCGCCGTGGACTTCTATATCCCGGACCGTTATGATGAGGGTTACGGAGTGTCTTTCAAGGGCATAGACTGGGCCGCCGACAACGGCTTCAGCCTCCTGATAACACTGGATTGCGGCATCAAGGCCATCGACAAGGTGGAGTATGCCGCCGCGAAGGGCGTGGATGTCATCATCTGCGACCATCATCTCCCCGAGGCCGAGATCCCGAGGGCGGTGGCCGTGCTGGACCCGAAGCGCGAAGACTGCCGCTACCCGTTCGACGACCTGTCGGGTTGTGGGGTCGGTTTCAAGCTTGTGCAGGCTTATTCCCAAAGGTACGGGGTTCCGTTTGAGAGCCTTGTGCCGCTCCTCGACCTTCTGGTCGTGAGCATAGCTTCCGACCTTGTCACCATGGTGGGGGAGAACAGGATCCTGGCCCATTTCGGGCTCAAGCAGCTCAATGAGAACCCTTGCCGGGGACTCCTGGCGATGGTGTCCCTGTCCAACCTGGAGCCGGGGCATATAACGGTGGACGACATCGTGTTCAAGATAGGCCCGAGAATCAACGCCGCCGGGCGCATGGAGTCCGGACGCATGGCGGTGGAGCTCCTGACGGCCGCGGACGCCGCCACGGCGATGGCCATAGGCCGGCAGATCAACGAGAGCAACAACGAACGCAAGAACATCGACAGGGAGATCACCCAGGAGGCGCTTGAGATGGTACAGTCCGGCAGGTGCCTGAGCAATGTCAACGCTACCATAGTATATAATCCCAAGTGGAACAAGGGAGTGGTCGGAATCGTGGCTTCACGGCTCGTGGAGGCGTATTACCGGCCTACCGTGGTGCTGACCAAGTCCAACGGCTTCGTCACCGGCTCCGCCAGGAGCATCTCGGGATTCGACCTGTACGAGGCCATCGACAGCTGCTCCGACCTCCTGGAGAACTTCGGCGGCCACATGTACGCCGCCGGCCTCACGCTGAAGGAAGAGAACCTTGAGGAGTTCTCGCGCCGCATGGACAGTTTCGTGGAGAAGCACATAGTCAAGGAGATGATGACTCCGGTGGTGGAGGTTGACGCCAAACTGGACTTCGCCCAGATCAACCCGAAGTTCTTCCGCATACTCAAGCAGTTCCAGCCGTTCGGCCCGGGCAACCACAATCCCGTGTTCGAGACGGAGAATGTCTATGATGCGGGGACGGGACGCAAGGTCGGTGCCGGTGGCGTGCACATGAAGCTGGACCTGATTCAGGAGTCGCAGCCATATCACCAGATCCCGTCCATCGCCTTCAATATGGCGGATTTCTATGACTACATCAAGGACGGCAATCCTTTCGATGTCTGCTACACCATAGTCGAGAACTACTATCGGGGCAATTCCTCCATCCAGCTGCGCATAAGGGACCTGCGTGAGCGGGAGGACAGCTGCGGGATATGAGCCGCGGCATTTACCGGACACAATTAGCTTTTGCATAAGCTGAATTTGCTTTTACAAAAGTCCCCGAAGGCCCATTGAAGGATTACGGTAGATTGACGGAATTGTCTGAGGCTAATAACGAAGGCCATTGCGCGATATTACATTTTCAATGAAGCTGCAGGCCCCCTTCACTGCGACAAGCTCACCCTGATTGCGTTCTCCCCCACGCGGGATGTCCAAATAGACGGGAAGACCGTCCATAGCATCTCCAGCATCCGCCGAAGCAATTCCGTGCCGATGCCCCGGTTCCGGTGCTTCTTGTAACGCGAGATGGTACATCTCCGTGGAACATCCGCCGGCGCGTGGTGCGGTGTGTGGAACATCCGACGAAGCGTGGAACATTGTCGAGGCGTGGAACATCGCGGTGCGCACCAGGGGCGTTTTCACTCACCGCGCCGGTTTTCAGAAGCCCGCGTGCGCAGAAAGGGGCCTGGTGCGCACGGCGAGTCAACTTGTCAGTCAACTACGCACTCCCTCTCCGTCAGAAGAGGGTTGGTTCCTCGAAGGTCATGTCATCGTCCGGGAGATCCGTAAGGGCATCGGTGCCGAGGTCTGAACCGTCGGGCATCTCCAGCTCGATAGGGGCGGGCTCTTCAGCGCCTTCTTCCGGCCGCTTGTCCTCTTCCTTGACGAGAGGCTCGATGAATCGGACAGACTTGACTTCTCCCTTGGCGGTGCATTTCTTGCCCTTGGCGGCGTAGCCTTTCTTGCCTATCCATTCCTCGGCGTCCACATCTTCCGGCTGTTTGTCCTCCAGTTTCCAGCTGATCTCATACTGCGGGTGCAGGTCGTCGCTAAGCTCCACGAGGTGCGATTTGGGATTGTCGGAGATGAAGCTGAGAGGCGTGTTGTCGCTGACTATGAATGAGAAGCGCTTGACATAGAAGCTCTTGCTCTCTCCGTCCCAATACAGGGCCGTGAAAGTCTTGTCCGGGTCGAACTTCTCGATGCGGAGGAGGTCTCCCTGGTAGCGGTTGACGAGTTCGTAGGAGGTCGTGTAGAAGGTTCCGTTGCGGAAGATCGCGAGCACCTTGCTGTCCGCCTCGAATTTGCCGAGGTACAAGCCGTGTTCTTCATCGTTGAGTTTCTGGATGTCCGGATCGTACCAGATGTCCTTGCCCTCTATGGTGCTGACTCCCTTGCTGCGGAGCGAGATCTTCTGTATGACGTTCTTGCTGACCAGGTTGCCCCTCGCCGTCTTGCTCTTGATGGCAAGGGTCGAGAAGTCGTATTCGAAACTTGTCTTCTTGAGCTTCGGGCGCGGGCGGAGCTGGACGCGCACAGTCTCGGCCTCCCCGTTGTGGTTGGCGGAGAACCATATTATCTGCGAGCCGGGAGCGCCGGTCGTGATGTCATATTCCTTGTCGCGCGTCACCGAGGTCACGGCGAAGCGCTTGGCGTAGTAGATGGAGGTCTTGCCCTCGCGGTAGATCACATTGTAGATCGTGCGGTTGTCGCCGCGGTTGAACACGTCGACATAGAGGAGGTCCTTGCCGAAGAACGCCTTGTCCTCCACCTTGGTGATCCTGTATTTGCCGTCCTTGCTGATGACGATCACTTCGGAGAGGTCGGAGCAGTCGCAGATGTATTCTCCACCGTCGTCCTTCTTGAGGCCTATGCCCACGAAGCCTTCCGCCAGGTTGGCCTGGAGGCGGGCGTTGTTGTTGACGACCTTCGTGGCGGCGATGGTCTCGAAGCCGGCAAGTTCGGTGCGGCGCGGGAAGTCCTTGCCGTATTTTTTCTTGAGGGCCTTGAACCAGTCGATCGTATAGCGGTCTATGTGGTCGATGTTCTCCTGTACGGAGGCCATTTCATTCTCGATGCTGAGAATCTTCTCGTCTATGACCTTGGTGTCGAACTTGGAGATCTTGCGGACAGGTTTTTCTACCAGCCGCAGGATGTCCTCCATGAGGATTTCGCGGCGCAGCAGCTCCTGATACTCCTTCATCTTGGTGAAGACGTCCCCGATCTGGCTCTCCCAGTCTTTCTGGTCATGTTCGAGCACCTTGTAGATGCGGTTCTCGAAGAATATCCTCTCAAGCGAGGTGTAGTGCCAGTCGTTCTCCAGTTCGTCCATCCTGATCCGGAGTTCCTGCAGGAGGATGTCCCTCGTGTGGAAGGTGCTGTATTCAAGGATGTCGTTGACCGACAGGAACTGGGGCTTGTTGTCCTTGATGACGCAGGCGTTCGGGGCGATGTTGTACTCGCAGTCCGTGAATGCGTAGAGCGCGTCGATGGTCTTGTCGGGGGATACGTCGTTGGGAAGGTGGATGACGATGTCCACCTTGTCGGTGGTCATGTCCTCTATCTTGCGTATCTTGATCTTGCCCTTGTCCTTGGCCTTGAGGATGGAGTCTATCAGGTCGCGGGTGTATTTGCCGTATGGAATCTCCGTGATGGCGATGGTGTTGCGGTCTATCTTCTCGATGCGGGCGCGCACCTTGACATTGCCGCCGCGCTTGCCCTGCAGGTATTTGCTGCAGTCGGCGAATCCGCCGGTAGGGAAGTCCGGGTAGAGTTCATATTCGCGTCCTTCGAGTATGGCCACGGAGGCGTCGAGGAGCTCGTTGAAGTTGTGCGGAAGTATCTTGGAGGCGAGACCCACGCCGATGCCCTCGGTGCCCTGCGCGAGCAGGAGAGGGAAGCGTACCGGCAGCTCCGTCGGCTCCTGGTTGCGCCCGTCGTAGGAGTTCATCCACCGTGTCACCTTAGGGTCGAAGACGACCTCCTTGGCGAACTTGCTGAGCCTGGCCTCGATATAACGCGGCGCGGCGTTCGAGTCGCCGGTGAGGATGTTTCCCCAGTTTCCCTGGCAGTCGACAGTGAAGCCTTTCTGCCCGAGCTGGACGAGGGCGCCCAGAATCGACTGGTCGCCGTGAGGGTGGTACTGCATGGCCTGGCCGACGATGTTGGCCACCTTGGTGAATGCCCCGTCGTCCATCTTGTACATGGCATGGAGCACGCGCCGCTGGACGGGTTTGAGACCGTCTATGATGTGCGGCACGGCACGGTGCAGGATCACATAGGAAGCGTAGTCGAGGTACCAGTCCTTGAACATCCCGGAGAGTTTGAACTTGCGCGCATCCCTCTCCAGCAGACGGTCATACCTTCCGCTTTCCGCCCCGTCGTCTTCTACCGGTGCACCTTCTTCTTCGATGATTTCCTCTTCCGTTGTGATGTTCTCGTCTTCCATGTTGATTACTCCTCGTATCCGAATTTTCTAAGTTCTTTCCTGTTTTCCCTCCAGTCCGGGTCGGTCTTGACATAGATGCTCAGGAAGACCTTCTTCTGGAAGAAGTCCTCCATCTCTATGCGCGCCTGGGTGCCCGTCCGCTTGAGGGCCGAGCCTTTCTTGCCGATGATGATGCCCTTCTGGGAATCCCTCATCACATATATCACGGCACTGATGTCGTAGCGCTCTTCCCCTTCCTTGAAGCTCTCGATCTCCACTTCGCAGGAGTACGGAATCTCCTCCTTGTAGTTGAGGAGTATCTTCTCGCGTATGATCTCGGAAGCGAAGAAGCGGAGGTTCTTGTCGGTGAAAGCGTCCTTGTCGAACCACGGCGGGCATTCAGGAAGCCTCTCCTTGACGGCTTCGAGCACGCTGTCGAGGTTGAACCTCTCCTGGGCCGACACAGGGATCACCAGAGCCTTGGGGAGCTGCTCCTTCCAGTATTGCATCAACTTCAGGACATCGTCCTGGGAACTGATGTCAATCTTGTTGAGCACGATGATCACGGGACAGTCGATCCTGCCGAGTTTCTCTATGTATTCGGCGTTCTTGTCGGCGGTCTCCACCGTGTCCGTGACATAGAGGATGATGTCGGCATCGCCCAACGCGCCGTCCACAAACTTCATCATGTTCTCCTGAAGCCTGTAGCCGGGCTTGAGTATACCCGGGGTGTCGGAGTAGACGATCTGCCAGTCCTTCCCGTTGACTATACCCATAATCCTGTGCCGGGTAGTCTGCGCCTTGGCCGTCACGATGGAGAGTTTCTCCCCCACCAGGGCGTTCATCAGCGTCGACTTCCCGACATTAGGATTACCGATGATATTTACGAATCCCGAGCGGTGAGCCATTATACGTAAGCTCCCATTTTCAGGATGTTGGCTTCACCCTCGGTGAGGTATCTCCACTCGCCCTTCTTGAGGCCCTTCTTGGTGAGGCCGGCGAAGTAGACGCGGTCGAGGGCCTTTACCGTGTATCCGAGGGACTCGAATATGCGGCGTACGACCCTGTTCTTGCCGGAGTGGATCTCGATGCCGAGCTTGCGCTTGTCGTTAGGGTCGATGTACTCGAGCTCGTCCGCCTTGACTTCACCGTCGGTGAGGGTGATTCCGCTGAGAATCTTGTCGAAGTCTTCCTGCGGGAGCTCCCTGTCGAGGGCTACCTGGTAGATCTTCTTCTTGTCGTATGCAGGATGGGTCAGCCGCTCTGCCATCTCCCCGTCATTTGTGAGGAGAAGCACGCCCGTGGTGTTCTTGTCGAGGCGGCCTACAGGATATACCCTGGCGGAGCACCCCTTGATGAGGTCGAGCACCGTCTTCTCGGCATGAGGGTCGCTGGCGGTGGTCACGAAGCCTTTCGGCTTGTTCATGATGATGTAGACCTTCTCCTCGCCCTTGAGTCTCTCGCCGTTGAAGCGGATGTCGTCGGTCTGGATGTTTACCTTGGTGCCGAGTTCGGTGACAACCTCACCGTTGACGGTCACGACTCCCGCCTGTATGAGGGTGTCGGCCTCGCGGCGTGAGCATACGCCTGAGTTGGCGATGAACTTGTTGAGGCGCACAATGTCCTTGATCGGAGAGTCGAAAGCCTCGACCCCCTCGCTTCCGTTGACGATAGGACGGCGCTCAAGCATCCTGTTGATGCCCTCGCTTGTCTCCTTGTTGAACGGGGATACCGGCTTCGGTGCCTTCTTGCCGCCTTTCTTGGCGCCGAACGGTTTCTTGCCGAAGCGGTCCTGTCCGCCGAATGACGGCCTTCCGCCTGCCGGGCGCGGTCTGCGCTCGCCGCCGAATGACGGCCTGCCCTCAGGGCGGTTCTCGCCGTAGTTGCCGTGGCCTTCGCCGAACTGGCGCGGCTTGCGGTCTCCGTATCCTCCGCGGCCCTCGAAGTGTCCGCCACGGTTCTCACCGTAGCCTCTCCTCTCGCCTCCGGACGGTCTGTCTCCATAATTGCCGCGGCTCTCGCCATACTGGCGCGGCTTGCGGTCTCCATAGCCTCCGCGGCCCTCGGAGTGTCCGCCACGGTTCTCACCGTAGCCTCTCCTCTCGCCGGACGGTCTGTCTCCATAATTGCCGCGGCTCTCGCCATACTGGCGCGGCCTGCGGTCTCCATAGCCTCCACGGCCTTCTGAATGTCCGCCACGGTTCTCGCCGTAGCTCCTGCCCTCGCCATACTGGCGTGGTCTGCGCTCGCCGTAGCTGTGCTGGGCGTCGCCCGCATTTTCATTGCGTTCGCCGAAATTGAATTCGACCTTCTCGAAATTGGAACGGTCCTGGTTCTGTACAGCTGCTTTCCTTGGTCTAAGTTTCCGGCCTTCCTTTGTAAACTGGTCCATCACTACTTAAGATTAAAATAATAAGTTATTTTGCCCTCCTGCATCGCAGGCGCGTCCGCGCTCATGTTGAAATGAGTCTGCATCGCCGCGTTTCTTGCGGCCGCGTGGAGAGCCTTGTTTAAAACAGTGGTACCGTCGCCTCCCGGCACGGCTTTAACCACGTTGCCGTAGTTATCCACCCATATGTCTACAACGACTATGCCGCTTTCTTGCACATTGTATGCCGGCCGCGGTATGTTACCTACCGTGTTGCGGCCGCGAAGGTGTGCATTCGGCTTGCCGTCTGTCCTTCCTTTGTCCGTGTTGCCGTCGCTCTGCCCCGCCTTGTACTTGCCCGTGCTCTTGTCGGCTGCATGCGCGGCGGTCAGGGTCGTGTCTTTTTTCGCCATCCCGGGGAATGCGGCCCTCGGGTCGAGTTCCGGCTCTTTCGGGGTGTCCGGAGTGTCCGTCGGCACATCGCCGAAGTCGTCCGGTCTTGTCTGCGGGGTGAGGTTCTGCCTGTCCGCCGCCTGCGGCGACTCGCTTTTCTGGACGAGGTTCACCGGACTGGTCTTGTCCGGGTTCTCGGATCTCGGAGCGGCGCCCTTGTATTCCTGTACGGGCACTTCCATGTCTTCCGAGAAATCTATCAGCATCGTCTTCTCCTCCGGAGGGGGATAGATGTACTTGATGCCCGTGAACGAGACGAGAGTGAGCGCGGCCGTGTGTACAGCCACCGTCAGACCGATGCCTGTGATGCCTGCGAGGCGGTCGCCACTTAACTTCCAGTCTCTTTTGCCTGCCATTATTCTGCCTGTGTCGCCAATATCACCTTGTAATGGTTGCGTTTCGCTATGTTCATCACCTGCACGATCTCTCCTACCGGGACGCTCTCGTCCGAGTAGATCGCGAAGGTGGGGTCTTCCTCGTTCTGCAGCAGTCCTACCAGCTCGTCCTCGACCTCTGACAGAGGAACCGGCATCTCGTCGCCGTTGATGTGGAAGGTGTAACGGTCGTCTCCCCAGTCCTTGATTGACACGCTGGCCGTGGCCTTGGCGCCCACCTGTCCGGTGCTCTTCGGGAGCAGGAGTTTCAGGGCGTTGGGGTTCACCAGCGTCGAGGTCACGAGGAAGAATATGAGCAGGAGGAACACGATGTCCGTCATCGAGGACATCGAGAAGTTCGCATCTGCCTTTGTGATTCTCCTGAGTGCCATTATTTGCCCTCCATGTTTACGGCAGCGGGGTCTTCAAGCGCGTCCATCAGCTGGATGGTGGCGTTCTCCATGTTGAACACGAGGCTTGACACCTTGGCGGAGAGGAAGTTGTACCCGAAGTACGCGAGGATGCCCACGATGAGTCCTCCCACGGTGGTGATCATCGCCGTGTAGATACCGCCCGAAAGCAGGGTGATGTCGATGTTGTTGCCGGCGTTGGACATGTTGAAGAACGCCTGCACCATGCCGAGCACCGTGCCGAGGAATCCGATCATCGGGGCGCCGCCGGAAATCGTGGCGAGGTAAGGGAGGCTCGCCTCAAGCTTGGCCACTTCCATGTTGCCGGTGTTCTCCACTGCGGACTGGATGTCAGCCATCGGTCTTCCGATGTGCGCCAGGCCGGTCTCCACCATCCTTGCCACAGGAGTGTCGTATTTTGTGCAGAGGGTTCTCGCCGACTTTATCTTGCCTTCGTGGATGTAGTCGCGGATGTCCATCATGAAGTCCTTGTCCAGTTTGCCGGCGTGCCGTATCTGCCACCATTTCTTGCCGAAGATATAGATTGCGACAATAGAGAGGGCGAGCAGCACCCACATCAGCGGGCCGCCTTTCGCGGCCATCTCGATCAGAGAGTATGACATCTCCTGCGGGGCCGGTATCGCTTCCGCAATGTCTGTCTGGAGCAAATTAAAAAGCATATAAATCTGAATTTAATACAAATATACTCAATTTTTTCGGATAGCGGGGCATTTATTCATAAACAACGCCTGACAGGAAGAGCGCGTGACCCGGCACGCTCTCCCCGGCGGCGCACCTTCTGCTGCTCCGCCCGCGCCCCGTTTCCGGGGTGAGGATGAGGGAAGCGAAGTCATCTTCGCTCCTTTTGCCCCTCCCTACTTCAAGCAGCGTGCCGACCACGGCCCGGACCATGTTCCTCAGGAAGCGGTCTGCGCTGATGCGGAATTCCCAGTAGAGCCCGTCTCCCCCTGTCCCGATCCCGAAAGTGGACACTATCGGGGTGTAGGGTCTCCACAGAGCCTCGCCGACGGTGCAGATCGATGTCTTGACATCGGTCCCTGTCTTCTCGAAGCAGCTGAAATCGTGCCTGCCTTTCAGCAGGGCGGCGGCGCGGTTCATCTTCTCGAAATCCAGGCCCGGGTAGGTGTACAGATAGGAGAATCTCTCCACGAAGGGGTCTTTGGTCCTATGCAGGAAGTAGGTATATTCGCGTCTTGTGGCATCGAATCTCGCGTGGAATTCCCCGCTTGCTGGGCGGACGGAAATGACGGCTATCCCGTCCGGCAGGATGGCATTCAATTTGCAGACCAGATGTCCGGTGTCCAGCCCCTCCGGGGCATCGAAGTGGGCGATATATCCCACCGCGTTCACTCCGGCATCAGTGCGTCCTGCACCGGTGACGGCGGTATCGTGGCGGAGCAGTGTCCGCAAGGCGGTTTCGAGGGCCTGCTGGATGCTCGGCGCGGAAGGCTGGATCTGCCATCCGTGGAAGGCTTCGCCGCAGTAGGACAGCTTGATGATATAACGCATAACGAGTGCAAAAATAGATAAATATATGGAAAGTGTAAATATCAGGGAGCTCAACGACCGCATCCAGAAGGAGAGCGGGTTCGTGGACATGCTCTCCCTTGAGATGGGCAAGGTGATCGTGGGGCAGAAGCACCTGATAGAGAATCTGCTCATCGCCCTGCTTGCAGACGGCCACATCTTGCTCGAAGGAGTCCCGGGTCTTGCCAAGACCCTTGCCATCAGCACCCTCGCCAAGGCTGTGGACGCCAAGTTCAACCGTATCCAGTTCACCCCTGACCTGCTTCCTGCCGATGTGACCGGCACATTGATATATTCCCAGAAGGAGGAGGCCTTCGAGGTGCACAAGGGTCCGATTTTCGCGAACTTCGTGCTGGCGGACGAGATCAACAGGGCCCCGGCCAAGGTGCAGGCCGCCTTGCTTGAGGCCATGCAGGAGCGTCAGGTCACAATCGGTGACCGCACCTATCCCCTCCCGGAGCCGTTCCTTGTGATGGCGACCCAGAACCCTATCGAGCAGGAGGGGACCTACCCTCTCCCGGAGGCCCAGGTCGACCGCTTCATGCTCAAGGTCGTTGTGGACTATCCTGACCGCGACGAGGAGAGGCTCATCGTGAGGATGAACAACAGCGGCGAGTTCCCGCAGCCGTCCAAGGTCGTGGGGCCGCAGGACATTATCCGCGCGAGGGAGGTCGTCAGGGAAGTCTATATGGACGAGAAGATAGAGCGCTATATAGTCGACATCGTGTATGCGACCCGCCGCCCGGAGGATTACGGACTCGGCCAGCTCAAGGGCTTCATCTCTTATGGAGCCTCGCCGCGTGCCAGCATCAGCCTGTCCATGGCCTCCAAGGCCTATGCGTTCATCAAGAGGCGTGGATATGTGATTCCGGAGGATGTGCGTGCCGTATGTCCTGAGGTGCTCCGCCACAGGATAGGCCTCACATACGAGGCTGAGGCCGAGAATGTCGTTCCTGAGCAGATTATCGAGCAGATCATCAATGCCGTCATTGTCCCATAGCGCCGCATCGGATCTGCTGAAGAAGGTCAGGAAGATAGAGATCCGGACCAAGGCCCTCTCGCACCAGATTTTCGCCGGCGAGTACCATTCGGCTTTCAAGGGGCGCGGCATGGCGTTCAGCGAGGTGAGGGAGTACCAGTGGGGAGATGATGTCCGCTCGATGGACTGGAATGTCACGGCCCGACTGCGTGCGCCTTATGTCAAGGTGTTCGAGGAGGAGCGCGAGCTTACCGTGGTGCTGCTTGTGGATGTCAGCCGTTCGGGGCTTTTCGGCACTGCGGTGCAGACGAAGCGCGACCGGATAGCCGAGATCGCCGCAGTGCTGACGTACAGCGCGATTCTCAACAACGACAAGGTGGGGGTCCTGTTCTTCTCCGACAAGGTCGAGAAGTTCATCCCGCCGAGGAAGGGGCGCACACATCTGCTGCGTGTCATACGCGAGATGCTTGAACTTCAGCCCACTTCGGACGGGACGGACATCACCGGAGCGTTGCGCTATCTGACCAATGCCATCAAGAAGAAGTGTACCGCGTTTCTGCTCAGCGACTTGCTGGATGTGGACGCCGACGGTGCTCCGAGATATGAGGAGGGGCTCAAAGTCGCCGCCGGCCGGCACGACCTGAGCGTCATCAAGGTTCATGACCCGCGGGAGAGGACAATCCCGGCCATGGGCCTCGTGCATGTCAAGGACAGCGAGACGGGGAAGGCCGCCTGGATCAATACGGACAGCCGCAAGGTGCGCCAGGCGTATTCGGCCTGGTTCTCCGCGCTCTCGCAGATGGAGGGTGCCTTGTTCAACAAGTACGGGATAGATAATGTCGATATCGCCACGGACTCTGACTATGTGAAGGGTCTGATGGCTTTGTTTTCACGCAGATGAGATTGTTGACTCTCATATTGGCCGCCATGCTGGACGTGGTCCCTTCCGGGCAGGCTTTCTTGAAGCCGCTGACCCAGAGGGATTCTGTCCTTGTAGCCGACCAGCTGGAATATGGTTTCCGGCTTGACTCCGTGAAGCCGGGCACCTCACTCGCCCTGCAGGACTTCAGCGGGGTCTCAAATGATACCCTCACCCTGGTCAGGAACTGGAAGCTTGACACTCTCAAGAAGTCGGCTTCCGGGATGCAGATACAGGGGAGCATAATCATAGCCCCGTTCGAGGAGGGGCAGTATACCCTGCCGCAGATTGCGGTCCGCCGTGTCGACGGGACCGGGGCCGTGGACACGCTTCTGTTTGACGCTCCGGCCCTGGAGGTCAAGACCATGCCTGTGGATACGGCCACATTCGTGATGCACGATATCAAGGGGCAGATGGGCTATCCGCTGACTTTCAGGGAGATCGCCCCGTGGCTTGCCGCGTTCTGGTTTGCCGCCGCGTTCGTGATACTCGTGGTTTGCCTTATCAAGATGAGGCGCGCGCGGGCGGCGGGTGAAGTGCAGCACAGCGATGATCCGCCTCATATTGTGGCCCTGCGCCGCCTGGACAGGTTCAGGGGCAACTCGTTCTGGGTGCCGGAGAAGCAGAAGGCCTTCTATTCCGGCATAACGGACGCACTTAAAGATTATATTGACGAGAGGTTCGGGGTGGATGCGCCGGAGATGACGACTTCTGAACTTTTCTCGGCGTTGAAGAAGGAGAAGGATATCACTCCTGAGATGTATTCGGAGTTGCAGGCGCTCTTCGAGCGCGCCGACTTCGTCAAGTTCGCGAAACTTATAGCGAGTGACGAGCAGAATGCCGCGGCGTTGCCTGTGGCTGTGCGCTTTGTCACATCCACATACAAGATAGAGCCTGAGGAGGGGCGGAAAGAGGATGTTCTTTGAGTATCCGTATCTGCTGTGGCTCCTGCTGCTGCCGTTGCTCCTGACGGCGCGTTATCTCTATATCGAGCTCAGGGAGCGCAGGCCGCATCTCAGGGTGTCTTCGGTCCGGCCGTGGACGAAGGGCGGGCGGTCGGTGCTCTCCGTCATCAGGCACCTGCCTTTTGCCCTGCGCATAGCGGCCCTGTCTCTGATAATCGTGGCCCTTGCGCGCCCGCGTTCCTCCAATGAAGTGGAGAAGCGGGACACCGAAGGCATAGACATAGTTCTCGCCATGGACGTGTCCACGAGTATGCTTGCGCGGGATTTCACTCCTGACAGGCTCTCGGCGGCCAAGGATATAGCGATAGAGTTCATCTCCCAGCGGCCTTCTGACCGGATGGGCATAGTGGTGTTCGCGGGGGAGAGCTACACGCAGTGCCCGCTTACCACAGACAGGGCCACTCTCATCAACCTGATGAAGGAGGTCCAGACCGACCTGATCGAGGACGGCACGGCCATAGGCAACGGACTTGCCACCGCCGTGGCGAGGATGATGGATTCCGACGCCCCGAGCCGGGTGGTGATACTCCTGACGGACGGAGTCAACAACAGGGGGGAGATAGCTCCCCAGACTGCCGCGGAAATCGCCAAGACCTATGGCATACGCGTATATACTATAGGTGTGGGGGCCAATGGTACAGCCCCTTATCCGGTGATGACACCGTGGGGAGTGGAGGTGCGCAACATGCAGGTGGAGATAGATGAAGACCTGCTCAAGGAGGTTGCCAAGACTACTGGCGGGCGCTATTTCAGGGCTACGGACAACACCAAGCTGGCGGAGATATATTCCGAGATCAACAAGATGGAGACCGCCCGCACCACCGTGGACAGTTTCCCTGTCTATAAGGAACTTTTCGGGGGATATGCCCTTGCGGCCCTTATCTGCCTTGCTCTTGAATTGCTTGTCGGACTAATGTTGAGGAGGTTGCCGTAATGCTGTATTTTGCTCAACCGGTTTATCTGTGGCTGCTGCTGCTCGTCCCCGTATTCCCTGTCGTATACGCTTTGCTGCGGTTTTTCCGCCGCCGCCGGCTGCGCGCTTTCGGGGATGAAGCCCTGGTGCGCGAACTGATGCCGTCGTGGTCATCGTCCAAGGGGTGGTGGCGGACCGTGCTTTTCAGTCTGGCGTTCGCCTGCTTCGCCATCGGACTGTCCCGTCCTCTGCTGGGTGCGAAACTGGTGGAGAGGGAGACCAAGGGCGCGGAAATCGTGATATGCCTTGACGTGTCCAACTCCATGCTCGCGCAGGATTATTCTCCGGACAGGCTCTCAAGGGCCAAACTTGCCATCTCTAAACTCGTGGACAGGCTGCAGGGAGACAGGATCGGACTGGTGATTTTCGCGGGGACATCATTCGTGCAGCTGCCGGTCACGACCGACTATGTGTCCGCCAAGATATTCCTGAGTTCCATAGACACCCGCTCCGTGCCTGTGCAGGGTACGGCCATCGGGGACGCCATCCGCACGGCCGCCAAGAGCTTCAGCGCGCAGAGCGAGAAGAGCAGGGCCATCATCGTGATAACGGACGGCGAGAATCACGAGGATGATGCCGCGGGCGCGGCGCGTGAGGCGAACGAGACGGGTATCAAGGTATATACTATAGGTGTCGGGACTCCGGACGGGCAGCCTCTGAAGATTGACGGGGAGCTGCTCAAGGACAAGGACGGGCGGATTGTCGTCTCCAGACTTGACGAGCCGGCCCTTAAGAAGATAGCCGCCGCCGGAGGCGGAGCCTATGTGCGCGCCGGCAACGAGGAGTTCGGCCTCAATCCTGTCATAGACGACATCGGCAAGATGGAGGACGAGAGGTTCAACTCCGTCGTGTTTGAGGAATATGACGAGCAGTACATGTATTTCTTCGCGGCGGCTCTCCTGCTCTTCGTGCTGGAGATGCTCATAGGGGAGAGGAAGCCAAAAAGGAGGTTGTTCTGATGATTAAGGAAGCAAAGAAGATATTTGCCGTGTTGTTCTTCTTGTCGCTCGCGCTCGCGGCTGCGGGGCAGGCGGACAAGCGGGATGTCAGGGCCGGCAACAGGAAGTTCCGCAAGGGAGAGTTCAAGGAGGCTGAGATAGACTACCGCAAGGCCGTCCTCAAGGACTCGACCTCTATGAATGCGCAGTACAATCTGGCTTCGTCCCTGTACAGGCAGGAGGATTATGAGGGTGCCGGGAAGGCCTTGTCGGCGATTGCCCCCGAGGGTGCTCCGGCGAGCTGTCATTTCAACTCCGGAGATGTCGCCTTGAAGCGCAAGGATTATGCTGCGGCAGTACAGGCGTTCAGGAATGCCCTGCTCCTCGATCCGGATGACCTGGACGCCAAGGAGAACTATATCTATGCCAAGAAGATGCTCCAGAATCAGCAGGAGCAGCAGAATGGAGGCGGGGGACAGGATGAGAACCAGGACCGGAATCAGGATCAGAATCAGGACAAAAACCAGGACAGGCAGGACCAGAACCAGCAGGGGAATCAGGATAAACAGGACAACGGTGACGGACAGCAGGGACAACAGCAGCCTCAGACGGGGATATCGCCTCAGCAGGCGCAACAGATGCTGAAGGCTGTCCAGGCCAAGGAAGACGAGACCCGCAGCAAGGTCGAGAAAGAGAAGGCCGCCCTGCTGCAGTCAAGACAAAAGGAGAAGAATTGGTGATGATGAGAAGATTGATTTCAGCCATAGCCGTGCTCTTGTCGGCGGCTCTCGCTTATGCCCAGCCGACAATCAAGGTGCAGGCCCCCAATCTCGTGGGGGTCAACGAGCAGTTCAACGTGACTTTTGTGATCTCCGGGGAGGACGCGCCTTCGGATTTCGAGTGGAGCGCGGGGGAGGATTTCCAGCTTGTGTGGGGCCCGCAGAAGGGGCGCTCATCTTCGATGTCCATAGTCAACGGGCACAGGACCAAGACTTCGCAGACAACATATACCTATATCCTCATGCCGAAGAAGACCGGGCATTTCCGTCTCCAGGCGGCGCAGGTGAAAGTCAAGGGCAAACACTACAGCTCCGACATGCCGGAGGTCGAGGTGGTATCCGACGGGGCCAAGTCCCAGGGCGGGGCCTCGTCGTCCGGAAGCCAGGGCGGCGGCAATGCGGCCCAGTCCGCAGGGTCGGTGAGTCCGGAGGATATGTTCCTGAGGCTTACGCTGAGCAAGCGGAAACTTATGGTGGGCGAGCCCGTGACCGCTACTCTGAAGCTCTACCAGAGGGTCAATATCGCCGGTATAGAGAATGCCAAATTCCCGGATTTCAACGGGTTCTGGAGCCAGGAGGTCCAGGCTCCGTCCAATATAGAGTTCAAGAGGGAGAGTCTTGACGAGAAGATCTACAACACTGCGGTGCTCCGCAGCTGGACGCTGATTCCCCAGAAGGCCGGAGAAATCCGGATAGCTCCCGCTGAACTTGTGTGCCTTGTCAATGTCAGGATGCAGCGGCAGTCAACGGGGAGCATTTTCGACGATTTCTTCATGGATGACTTTCAGACTGTCCGCAAGAGGGTGACGACCGACCCGCTGACCGTGACGGTCAGCGCGCTCCCGCCGGGAGCGCCCGCCACCTTCGGCGGCGGGGTCGGTCAGTTCCGCATCGCCGCATCTCTGACGCGCGACTCCCTCCAGACCCACGACGCCGCGTCTCTTGTCCTCACCGTGACCGGCAAGGGCAATGTCGCTCTTCTGGAAGCGCCGAGGGTCAGCTTCCCGCCGGATTTTGAGGTCTATGACGTGAAAACTTCAGATGTGCAGGGCGGGAAACAGTTCGAGTATCCGTTCATCCCGCGCAGCCACGGCGACTTCACTATAGGTCCTGTGGAGTACAGCTACTACGACATCTCCACCGGGAAGTATGTGACTCTCAGGACGCAGGCCCTGCCTGTCAGGGTCGCCAAGGGCAGCGCCCAGGCGTCAGCGGGCGAGTCGTCGGGACAGATTGTCAGGAGCCCGTCCGGCAAGGATGTCCGGAATATAGGCAGCGACATCAGATACATATCCACCCGCCGCCCGTCTTTCCGTCAGGCCGGCACCTTCTTCGTGGGCACTCCTGCGTTCTTTGTCATCCTCGTTCTGCTCGCGGCAGTCTGCGCGGTCGTGTATTTCGGATTGCGGCGCTCGGCCGCGTTGAGGGCGGATGTCGTCGGCAGCAAGAACCGTGCGGCCAACAAGATGGCGCGCAAGCGTCTGGCCCGGAGCGAGGAGTTCTTGAAGAAGAATCTCTATACGGCGTTCTACGAAGAGTTGCACAAGGCCCTCTTCGGCTATGTCTCTGACAAGCTCAATATGGACATTTCTGACATGAGCAAGGAGAATATCTCCGCGAAGCTGATGGAAAACGGTGTCCCTGAGGCTCTTGCTTCGGATTATGTGGCCTTGCTGGATGCTTGTGAGTATGCCCGTTACGCCCCTGCCGACCAGATGCAGGAGGTGACGGCGCAGTATGACAAGGCTGTGAGGGTGATTTCAGAAATCGATGGATGTATGAACAGGAACAGGCACAAGGGCCGCGGCGGCGCGAGCGCTGCGGTTGTCGCCGCGCTTCTCGCGATTCTGCCTGCCGGGACGGTTCAGGCTGCACCGGGCAGGGCTGAGGCGGACTCTTTGTGGTCTGCCGGTGTCGCCGCATATGCTGCGGAGGACTGGGCCGGAGCGGAAAAGGCCTGGACCGGGATCGCGGAGATGGGCCTTGAATCGGCTGACCTGTATTTCAACATCGGCAATGCCTGTTTCCGTGAGGATGATATCGCGCACGCTGTCCTCAATTATGAGCGTGCTCTGCGCCTGGACCCGTCCCACTCCGATGCCCGCTTCAACCTTGAGTTCACGCGCACTCTGCTGCAGGACAAGATAGAGAGTGTCCCGGAGTTTTTCCTGAGCGTGTGGATGAGGAGTCTCAGCAGGCTTGTGCCTTCAGATGTGTGGGCCGGGATAGGTATAGGGCTTTTCGCCCTGACGCTTGCCCTGACCCTGCTGTTCCTGCTCGGACATGGCAAGGCGGCCCGCATGACCGGCTTCGCTTCCGGCATCGTGTCTCTGCTGCTCTGCGTCTTTTCGATCTCGATGGCGGCCCGGCAGCGGGCGGACTATTTCCGTGAGGACAGTGCCGTGGTCGTGCGTGCGGTCAGCCCGGTCAAGAGTTCGCCGTCTTCGGATTCTTCCCGGGATCTGTTCATCCTGCACGAGGGCACCAAGGTCAAGGTGCTTGACTCTGTGGGGAGCTGGCGCAACATCGAACTGCCTGACGGCCGTCAGGGCTGGGTCGCATCCTCCGATGTCGAGGTAATCTGAAATTGATGTTTTTATTTTAAGTTATAATTCTATGAAACACCTTATGAAAAAAGAAACCTCTTGTCGGGCTCTGGTAAATGCAGATGGTATGAGAACGGGAAGAACCGCACTGATGTTTATGGCCATGTTGATGCTGGCCTCCTGTGCGAATCAGACGTCTGGCAATGAAGCCTCTATTGAAGAAGAAGCCGTCGTACCGTCTTTGTCAGAGGACATATCGGACGTGGTATCTATCGTGGATGTCCGGCCGATTGACGAATCTGTCTTGTTCGCCGGCGTCTCCAAATTGCTGAATGCCGGACAGGGGAATCTATTCATTCTGGACTCGAGAGGGGCCATCATCTCATTGAACGGAGACGGGCAGCAGGGCCCGCTGAAACTTACCCGCGGGCGGGCGTCAAACGAATATGTCTCCGCATCTGACATCTGCTATATTGACGGGAAATTGTGTGTTTTGGAAAATGCAAGAATAAAAGTGTTCGACATATATGATACACATAAGAATTTCCAGATTGACCTGACAGGTCTTGATGATCCGGCCGATGCCCTGGCCGTTGTCCCGGGTGACAGGTTTTACCTGTTTTCGGCTTTTTCGATGAGTTCGCGCAGCGACAAGAAGGGACGCGGCTATACTCTGCGGATGATAGACCGGGACGGGCATCTGATATCCGAGAGTATCCCGAGGGAAGACTGCACATTCTCGATGAACAACATAAGCCAGTCTGGAGACAATACCTACTATCTGAGGCCGCAGAACTCTGAGTCGATATTTTACAGACTTGAAAAGGACGGCCCTGTGCCGGCATTCAAAGTCGATTTCGGAGACAAGGCAATGCCTGCAAAGTATTTCTATGATGCGGCGGGCGAAGATATCGGCGCCTATATGCTGTCTGATTACTACAAGCTGCCCATGGATTATCATGAGACGGGAGACTACATCTACATCAGATTCTGTGGATCCCAGGCAAGCGAGTGTTCAATGGTATACAGCAGAAAAAGCAAAAAGTGCATTGCATGGCAGAACACCCGGGAGGACAGTGCTTTCAGAATCTTGGGTTCTGACAAGGACGGTTTTATCCTCATTCCGTCAAACAGTGACGGGGATTACGGGCCGCTTGGACGGCTTGTCAAACCTTCGCTTGAAAAGAAGTGTGCAGACGGTCAGAGCGCAATAGTAAGGATAAAGTTCAGTTTCTAACTGCCGCCGTGCGGGCGGAAGCTAGAAAGATGAGCTGATCCTGATTGGCCCGGCGCCTTTGTCATTGGCCCTGTAGTGAGGGGCGTAGAGGGATTCTATCTCCACGGCCGGCGCCTGGAAACAGCCTTCCTGCGTCACGAAGAACTCCTCGGTGATGCTGGTCTTCTCCTCCGGATAGCTGTCGAACCAGAACTCCGTCCTGTCTGCGAGCACGCTTCTGTAGCCTTGCGGAGTGAAACTTGCCCAGCCTGAGACGGACAGAGGCCGCGCCATCCACCCGTAGTGTCCGGATTTCTGCTCCACCGGCCGGAATGCCGCGCATCTCGGCGCTGTCAGCCTCACAAAACTCCGGTTCTCTTCGCTCCATATATTGTATGTCGCGCTTATCTTGTCGCCGACATGCAGCAAGTCGCCTTCACGGAGCGGCTTCCCGTCGCGCCGGTATTCTCTGCTGACACGGAATCCGTTGCCTGCGGCTTTGACCTGCCCGAATGGCCTGCTGACGCTGAGCGTCAATGCGATGACCTTGGTCTGGAGGGTCTCTGCGCTGCCGGCGAGCACCGATGCGAGCGCCTCTATATATGCAGGGTCGTTTTCCCACTGCTGCGTCTCTTTCTGTACCATTATCCAGAGTCTGATGCCCTCGGCTATGCTGTCCTGCCCGCAGTCCGCGAGCAGGTCGCAGAGCATTGAGTGCGCATAGAGTTCGCTCTCCAGCAGCCCGCGCCAAGGAAGCACCGCATTGGGATAGTACATGCCGCCGCTATTGTGCGGCTCTGCGTATTCCGTGAGGGAAAGGATGTCCTTTTCCAGAGAATTGCGCATTCTCGGGCCGGAGAGCAGCTTGATGCCGAAGAAGTCCGCGAGTCCGTCTCCGCCCTCCCTGTCGAGCAGGGCCTTCAGGGTCTTCATCCTCCGGGCCTTGGCGAATATGAGCCCGTTGAGTCCCCTCTGCCCGGATGGCACGAGGTAGTCTCTCGCGGCTTTGCGGAAAGCCTTGAGGTCTCTTGCCCCGTCAGTGTCAGGCTTGACATCAGGGAAGAGGGACCTTACATAGAGATACTGCTCCAGGCTGAGACCTCCGCACCAGAGCGGCCTGGCGCTGTCCTGCAGGAACGACCGGTCGAGGAATCTGACCGCATCCGGCAGGACTGGAGCCAGAGCCCCCGGACATCCGGCCCCCATTTTGGCGAACCTTTCGAGCAGGGTCGCCGTAACGACTGGAGATGAACTCATGCCCCTAAACCAGCCGAAGCCTCCGTCCGGGTTGCGTACGGCGACGAGTCTGCCTGTGACATCATCCCTCTGACTGTCTGTCATCCTGTCTGCGCCGGGGATCTTTGTCAGCAGCCAGTCGGCATACAACGCCTCGCTCAGGCTCAGCGCATCGTCTGAAGACGGGACGGTCAGGGCCGGTACGGCATCCCTGAGCATCTGGAGTATGCTGATTTCGCCGGCTGAGGCTGCCGAGCCGTCGGTATTGACAAACTTCCCGCGAAGGGCCCTTATCAGCGAGTCCCTGTCCATCCCGGCCTTGAACAGGGCGGAATGTGACTCCATGATGGTCTGAACTGCCGGATAGACCGGGATGCTGACGAATACGGCGTCCGACCCGGAGCCTTCCGCATCAGGGGTGAAACTTGCAAGCAAGCCCAGATTGTCAATGTCCTTGGCCTGCACCTCGCACTCGAAACTCGCGCTGCCGCCGCCCTTGACTTCCAGATGCCCGGACCTCGAAGCCATCTCTTTCCCGTTGCGGTAATCCTTGCCGTCGAGCAGTCTGATCGAGACCTTGCCCCCGACGCTGCCCTCAGAACTGTTGGATACGGTCACTCTTGCCACATAGCGGTCTCCGTCGTGGAGGAACAGCGGCTCCACCGCCGAAATCTTCACCGGAAGGGTCACTTTCATCTCACGGCGCAGCACGCTGTTGTGCATCTGCCTGTCGTGGGCGAAGAGCTGCACATAATATGTGGAGAGTTTGTCGGCGTTGCGGAAGCTGAATTCTATCCTGCCGTCCTTGTCTGAGAGCAGGAAAGGTTCCCATGCCACAGTGCCCGCGAAGTTCTCACGGACGGCGGTGATGCTGCCCGCGACGGCTTCATCCGTGGCAAACTCTTCTTCCATCACGGCCCCGCTGTCAGAGAGGTTCATGGTGGCCGCTGACTTTAACATCATCGGCCGCATCCCATATCCTCTCACCACATAGTCAAAAGATTCCCCGTACTCTCCTGAAGTGATGCTGAACGACACTGCCGGAAGCGGACGCCGGGCTGGTGTGACCTCATGCCAGATGTTGGAGCGGAGCGTCTCCGTGGCCGCGTCAAAGATCGTGGCCGCGCACTCGACTCCCGGGAGTGTGGTGATGCCGAAACTGTATCCCTGCCCCGGAGAGGTGGTGTCGAGGAAGCGGCTGAAACTCAGCGGCAGCCTCGGGTTGTCTGCCAGGGAGGCGAAGTCGCGGCTGTAGCTGTAGCTTTCTTTGTCCTTGAACCACAGTACCTTGATGCTGAGTTCTGACGGATATCCTCTCTTGCGCGGGAAGCTTATGGTCTTGAGTGACCCCTCTTCCCCCTTGATGCCCCTCAACTCTACAGACCGCCTGTCCAGCAGAATGTTGCCGGCTCCGTAAAGTTCCGCTACTGCCCATACCTGGCCGCAGGCCGCGCCGATCTGAAGCTCGACTGAATCCCGTCCCGTCTCCTTGAAGAAACTGCTCAGGTCATCGTGCAAGGTGTCGTCCGAGTCGCGGACATACAAGATTCCGGTCTGCTCCTTGCTTTCCGCCTTGATGCCGCTGTCCGATACAGCGGAGCAGTGCGTGCTGAGAATGTAGAGTCCAGGTCCGTCCAGCCGGATTTCCGTCTTTTCGCCCGGCCTTGAGTCTCCTCTGGCCACGGTCTTCCCGTCTCGGGAGAGTTCGTATCCGCATTTGAGCGTCGGGTGCGAGGCGGCGTTGTCCGGGCCTTGCAGCGTGACGCTGAATCCCAGCCTGCCGTTGCTTATTATCTGCCCGTCGATATCCTGTCCCTTGACGGTGAAGCTGCCTGTGGAAGCGTCTCTGACTGTCGTGTTGCTGTGGAGGTAATTCCTGACAGAGAGGCTGCGGCTGAACTCCAGCGTCTCTCCGGTGGCGTCGGTGACCTTGACGGAAACGAGGTAGTTTGACCAGTCCTGCACCCCGGCTCTGAACCTGATGTCGAAGTTCCCGTCCGGGGTGAGCGTCAGTTGTCCTTCGTCCGAGAGCTTGCCGTACCTGCTTATCCTGTAGCTTGCCGCGGCGTCACCGAGATTATGGCCCGAGTATGACCGTATCCTGCCTTTTATGCTTACCCCGTCCCCGGGGAGGTAGAGCCTGCCGTCCGGTTCCCAGTCCAGGGTGAAGCTCGGAGCCGCGAATTCATCCACCAGCACGGATGTGCCGCACAGGTGTTTCTCTCCTTGGAGTATGGCGATGGAATAAAGCCCGCCGCGGCTTCTCTTCTCAAGGGAGAACTCCCCGGCGGCGCTGCCGAACTCTCCGGTCACAAGGCTCTGGCGGCTGATTTCCTTGTTTTCGGCGTCATAGAGGACTGCTGTCAGCTTGTTTCCCGCATCGGCGGCTTTGTATTCGTTGCTGCCGGAGTAGAGGATGGTCTTGAATCGTACAGTCTCCTCCGGCCTGAATGCGGAGCGGTCGGTGAGTATCATACAATGGGTCGCCTCGCTGCCGCCCGTGGTGTTGAAATCGCCATCGGGGATGCTCCAATCCGTTATCCAGTGTTTCTTGCTTTTCCTGAGTGTGCCGTTATCGTCCCGGCAGCTTGCCTGCAGTCTATACCTGTAATTGGCCTTGATGATCTTTTCGGTAAACGCTTCCGGTATGGTTGTGAACCCGTTCTGGTCGATTTCTATGCGGGAGATGGAGGTGTCATCACGGAACAGGGTCAGGGTATAGCGGTCCAACGGCTTGCCGCTCAGGTAGTCCGCCACGTAGACTCCGATCCCGTCCGAGTTGAGGCGGCTGGCAATCGACAGAGTGTTTTTTTTGAAGTTGTAGTTGTATTTTGTCTTGCCTGAAGAGGTATTCATCTCATATTCTCCATCATCCAATTCGGGGATTTTCACCCTTACCGTGTCGAAGACATGGAAACTCTGTGCCGGGTTTTTTACATGGGCCTTGAATACCGTCTTAAGTCCGCGCTTGATCTGGACAGTAGCGCTGCTCAGGTTGCTGAGCAGAATGGTGGCTTCCCCGTCTTCTATTGAGGCTTTTATTCTCTTGGCTGTCAGGTTTCCCATGATGAATAGCGGCCAAGGCCAACTGTTGGCGATCAGATTCTCCGTGCCTTTCATCAATATCGCTTTCCGTCTCACTTCCCAGCAGTCGTCAAGCAGCCGGCGGAAATCTTCCGATGTGCCCGTGCCGTCGTCTTTCATCTTCTGGTACTTCCTGTTGAGCAGCAAGCCTTCCGCCAGAACACCCACGGCATCGCCGTTGTGCTCTGAGGCCAGTTTTTTCATGGATTCCTCTTCTTCCCTTGACACCAGTTCGGTATAGCGTACAAGGGCTCCGAGCGGATATGTCCCGTCATAGGTCTGATGCATCAGGGCCGATGCTGCCGAGTTGTCTGTGTTCCGGGAGAAAAGGTGCCATAGCGCGTAATCATAGTCGCTGGACAGAAAACGCGGAAGCACATTTCCGAAAGTGTATTGCAGGATAAGAAGATCGTGAGACCAGAACTCCGGGTTGGAAGAAGATTTGAGCTTGGCCTCGTTCGCCTTGATGTACGAAATGAGGCTGTCGGCCTGGTCGTGGCGGCGGTCGTAGATTATCGCCACCGGCTCTCCGAACCTGTCGAGGTCCTGTTCCATCTGTCTGGTGAGATCTTCGCGCAGTTTCCAGTTGCTCTCGGAGCGCAGCTGGACATATTTCCGGCTCGCGTCATAGAAGTCCCAGGCGAGGCGCTTCGCTTCCGCCTGTCTTTTGATTTCCTCAAGGGTTGAGGCCTGCTTCTTGGGCCTGTCCGCCTTGACGGCCTTCTCGTAGTCGGCCCAGAGGGCGGTGAGCCTGTGTCCGTCACCGTCCTTGGCGACGGCTGACAATGCTGCCATCACGATGGCAAGTGCGCAGAGTATCCGTTTCATAAACTCTCTTTTTCCAGATAGGAGATGCATTCGGACACCACAAAGTTGCTTCCTCCGATATAGACGAGGCTCCCCGGGACTTCTCCGGCATCGTGCAGCGCCGCCTCGACGCCCTCCGCCACGCTGTCATAAGTCTGGCGCTCCAGACCGCCGGTCATCTCGTAGAGGGTCTCCACAGGGAGAGACCGGCTGATGGCCGGGGCGACGAGGTAATATCTGGCGTGAGGGGGCATCAGGGGGCGTATCGCGCGGATATCCTTGTCCGCCATCACTCCATATACTATGAATAGCGGTCTGCCGCTGCCGGTCAGCCGGCCGAAATTGATGCGGAGCGCGTCTGGGTTGTGGCCAATGTCGCAGATGGTCTCCGGATTCTCGCGGAGTTTCTCCCAGCGTCCCCGGAAGCCTGTGATGCGCCCGCTGTGCGAGATGGCCTCTTTGTCGGCGTCCACTCCGAGTATCTCGAGGGCGGAGAGGACGGTATGCAGGTTCTCCTCCTGATATGGCCCGTGCAGGTCAAGTCCGAAATCCTCTTCCGGGAAGTCGTCCGCGAAGAAGAGCGGGCAGTGCGCTTCGGCGGCTGCCTTCTCGAATACCGGCGCCGTCTCAGGGTCGCGCGCGGCTACGAGGGCCGGCACGCCGCTCTTGAAGATTCCGGCTTTCTCTGCGGCTATCATGGCCCGCGTGTCACCGAGCATCGCGCAGTGGTCCAGGCCTATGCTGGTGATGATACTGAGCTCCGGGATTATGATGTTGGTGCTGTCCAGCCTCCCTCCAAGCCCCGTTTCTATCACGGCGATGTCTACCTCTTCGGCGGCGAACCAGCTGAATGCCATCCCGGTAGTGATTTCGAAGAACGAGAGGCCTTCCGACGGCGCGCTCTGGAGGAAGTCCCATACATAGTGCTCGCTCACCATTCTCCATCCGCCGTTCTCTATTATCTTCATCCTCTCCCTGAAGTCTATCAGGTGCGGGGAGGTGTAGAGCCCGACCCTGAGACCGCTTGCGGCGAGCGCTGCGGCGAGCATCGAACTGACCGAGCCCTTGCCGTTGGTGCCTGCGACATGGATGGACGGGTACTTCTTCCATGGCTGCCCCAGGGCGGCGTCAAAGCTTGTCATCCCTCCGAGTCCGGGCTTGTATGCCCCTGGCGTGAATCCGTCCTTCTGGACCGAAGGGTGCTTGTCGAACAGGTCCAGGATGAGTTTGTCGTATCTTTCTTTATTGTATTCCATAATTTTCTTCTTTCATCAAATTTAATTAAATTTACGCACTAATGTTAAGATTGCCCAAGGTGATGCAACTTATTTTTTAACGATTGCTAATCTGAACTGTAATGTTGAAAACGGCCGAGGCTTTGTATTCTCAATATGTCATCGACGGAGTGAAGCAGGAATGTACACCCACCCAACTGCTCCGGACTGTCTGCGCAAAGGTTCTGCCTGCGGAGTCCGGCGCCGTGTGCCCGCCCGTGATCGACGAGACAGTCGACCCCCCGGTTGGTGAGTTTGACCTCGCTTCCCTTGACATAAGAAAATGCCTTGAGCTTGTGCGCGGTGCTGACGGTTCCATGCCTCTGGCCTATATGGAGTCCTGCACCCGTTTCCGGCTGGCTCTTTCTCTTGAGGATGTTCTCTGGCGGAAGGGGCATTTCAGGCTCGGAGATTTGCGGCCGGCGGCCTTCTGGAAGTGGAATGACGCGTCGGTGGGCCGGATGGCTTCTTTCTATGCTTCCGTGCAGAGTGCCGCCGACTATGTCGATGCTTTGGGAATCAGCTTCTCTGAGGCGTCCTTGCGGCAGGGCCGGTCTTGCGACCTGTCTTTCAGAATAGGTATAGATTGCACGGCACCTGATGAGGAGATCTTCATCCAGGAGCCGTTCCGGACCGAGAATCCGAGGATGTCACAGGCGAGGGCCTGCGGGCGAAGCCTTGTCCCGGACCTTGACAGCTGGGTGATTTACATACCGTTCGACACTGCCGACTTCCGCCTCGGGGGTTCTCTCCTCGCGCAGGTGGCGGGGATAGGTGACGTCCCGGCGGACATCAGCGACGCGGACTGCTTCATCGACTGTTTCGAGGTGGTGCGCGAGTTTGTGGAGGACGGGCTGCTGCTGTCCGGAGCCTCTGTCGGGGAGGGAGGTCTGATGACCACCCTGGACATGATGACGGGGGAGGGCTGCGGGCTTGCGGCTGACATATCTGCCATAATGCACTCTTATCAGGAGAAGCATGCGGCCAGGGTGCTTTTCTCCGAGCTGCCTGGCGTCGTGGTGCAGATCCGGGATTCTGACTTCGACTATCTTGATGCGGAGCTGCTGCTTCAGGATGTGGCCTATTTCCCTCTCGGACATCCGTCCGCGGAGCTGAAGGGCGTGGATGTCAAGTTCTCGGAGAAATCAGGAATACAGACCATTTTGGAATCCCTGATGCGTAACGCTGAAGGGGAGGACTGAAAAATATAACACTATGGGCAAACCGAAAATCTTCGTCCTGGACACCAATGTCATCCTGCACGACTATCGTGCACTCAGGCATTTCCAGGACAACAACATCGTAATACCTGTCGCCGTGGTGGAGGAACTTGACAAGTTCAAGAAGGGCAATGACGCCCTGGCCTTCAACGCGCGCGGCTTCATGCGTGAAATCGACCGCATCACCGAGGGCCGCTGCTTCGGGCGTGACGGCCTGCCTATCGGCAAGGGCCTTGGCCTTGTCAAGGTGGAGCCGAACCATCCGTTCAGTGAAGAGTATTCGCAGATGTTCGTGGACGACATCCCGGACCACAGGATATTGGCCACGGCGATGTGGGTACGCGACAATCACCCGGGAGTATTCGTGGCGCTTGTCACCAAGGATGTCAATCTCCGTCTGAAGGCCAAGGCCGCGGGGATGGAGGTGCAGGACTACCTGACCGACAAGGTCGAGGAGCAGAGGATAGAGAATTCGCTCAAGGAGGTCCAGTCCAGGCCGCTGTCCCCGGAACTGATGCAGGAGCTGTGCTATGGCCCTCAGACCTCGTTGCCGCGGGAGGCTGTCATGAAGACCGAGCCGGCCCCGAACCAGCTGTTCAAGTTCGTCTGGGAGAACGGTGCCGAGGGTTCCGCCTGCGCGCGGTATGATGCCGCAGGTGACAGGATAGTGCTTATCAAGACTCGTGAGGCATACGGCATACGGCCTCGTAACGAGGAACAGATGATGGCTTTGGACGCCCTTCTCAACCGGAAGGTGGAACTTGTCTCCCTGACCGGCGGGGCCGGTACGGGCAAGACCCTGCTCGCTCTTGCGGCCGCTCTGGAACAGGAGAAGGACTACGAGCAGATCATCATCTCGCGTCCGGCCGTGGTGCTGGGCAATCAGGAACTCGGGTTCCTCCCGGGAGACCAGAAAGCCAAGATGACCCCGTTCCTCCAGCCTCTCATGGACAATCTCAATGTCATCAAGGCCCAGTTCCGCCCGTCTTCAAGGGAGGCTCTCCGGATAGAGAGCATGCTCTCCCAGGAGAAACTGATCATAGAGCCTCTCGCCTATATCAGGGGCCGGAGCCTCGGGAAATGCTACTTCATAATCGATGAGGCCCAGAACCTCACCCCGCACGAGATCAAGACCATCATAACCAGGGCCGGAGAGGGCACCAAGATGGTGTTCACGGGCGACATCTTCCAGATTGACCAGCCATATCTGGACCAGTGGTCCAACGGCTTGACGCATCTTGGCGAGAAGATGGCCGGGCAGAGGATATTCCAGCACATATTCCTGCGCAGGGGCGAGAGGAGCCGCCTGTCTGAACTTGCGGCGAAATTGCTCTAGTCGGGAATTTTCAATAACTTTGCATGTTTAAGGATTTATAGAGTATGTTTGAAACGAAGAAAAGAGTTTATTGCTTCGGCGGCAAGACGGCCGAAGGCGATGGCTCGATGCGCGAGCTCCTTGGAGGAAAGGGAGCCAACCTGGCCGAGATGAGCAAGCTCGGCATGCCGGTGCCGGCAGGATTTACCATCACTACAGAATGCTGCGCCGAGTATTATGAGCTCGGAGGCGGTTATACCGAGGATCTCAAGATGGAGGTCAGGGCCGCCCTGAACGCGACCGAAAAACTTATGGGAAAGAAATTCGGCGATCCGAAGGATCCTCTTCTCGTGAGCTGCCGTTCCGGAGCCAGAAGTTCCATGCCGGGCATGATGGACACCATCCTCAACATCGGCCTCTGCTCCGAGACTATTCCCGGGATGATTGCAAAGACGGACAATCCGCGTTTTGTATATGATGCATACAGGCGTCTGATAATGATGTATTCAGATGTCGTCATGGAGAAGGCTGAGGGCATAGAGCCGGCAGACGGGCAGGGCATACGCCAGCAGCTCGACAAGATGATGTCCGAACTCAAGGAGGCCAGGGGCTACACCTCAGACACCGAGATTACGGCAGAAGAGCTCAAGGACCTCTGCGAGAAGTTCAAGGTGAAGGTCAAGGAGGTTCTCGGAGTCGAGTTCCCTGACAGCGCCAAGGCTCAGCTCTGGGGTTCCATCGGCGGCGTCTTCAAGTCATGGAATGGCAAGAGGGCCATCGCATACCGCCATATCGAGAAGATTCCTGATGACTGGGGAACGGCGGTGAACGTGCAGTCCATGGTGTTCGGCAACATGGGCGAGACTTCCGCCACCGGCGTGGCGTTCTCCCGCAACCCTGCCACCGGTGACAACAAGTTCTATGGCGAATGGCTCATCAACGCCCAGGGCGAGGATGTAGTGGCCGGAATCCGCACCCCGAACCCTCTCAACGAGGCGACCAAGAACGAGCATAACAAGGAGCTCCCGTCTCTTGAGAAGGCGATGCCTGAGGTGTATGCCGAGCTTGACGCGATCCGCACGAAGCTTGAGGCGCACTTCCACGACATGCAGGACATCGAGTTCACCATACAGGAAGGCAAACTCTGGATGCTTCAGTGCCGTATCGGCAAGCGTACAGGCCTTGCCGCGCTTCAGATGGCCATAGACATGCTCGCAGAAGGCATGATTGATGAGAAGACGGCCGTGATGAGAGTTTCTCCTGCGCAGCTTGACGAGATTCTCCACCCTGTACTCAACGCCGCTTCCGAGAAAGCCGCCAAGATGGTGGCGCGCGGACTTCCCGCTTCTCCGGGCGGAGCCGTCGGTACTCTCGTGTTCTCTTCCGAGGCCGCGATGGAGGCCGCCGAGGCTGGCAAGAAGGTGATTCTTGTTCGTGAGGAGACTTCTCCTGAGGATATCCAGGGCATGCGCGCTTCCGCCGGCATCCTTACGGCACGCGGCGGCATGACTTCGCACGCCGCTCTCGTCGCCCGCGGCTGGGGCAAGTGCTGCATAGTCGGCTGTGAGTCCATGATAATCGACCTTGACAAGAAGACCGTCAAGTTCGGCCAGAATTCCAAGGTGTACAAAGAGGGTGACTGGTTCTCCCTCAACGGCTCCAAGGGTGTCGTGTATGCATCCAAGGTGGATACCATGGATGCGAGCGAGAATCCGGTGTTCATCAAGTTCATGAACATCGTGGACAAGTATCGCCGCCTCGGGGTGCGTGCCAATGCCGACACGCCGGAGGATGCGCTGAAGGCGATGCAGTTCGGAGCCGAGGGTATCGGACTTTTCCGTATCGAGCACATGTTCTACGGCAAGAACTCTGAAGTTCCTCTCGCCAAGCTGCGCAAGATGATCCTCTGCAACACCGACGAGGAGCGTAAGGCCGCCCTTGAGGAGCTGGAGCCGTTCATCAAGGCATCCGTCAAGAGCACGCTCCGCGTGATGGACGGCAAGCCGGTGGTGTTCCGTCTGCTTGACCCGCCTCTCCACGAGTTCGTGCCTAAGACGGAAGAGAAAGAGAAGGAGGTCGCCAAGGAGCTCGGCATCAGCGTGTCCGAGGTCATCAAGAGAGGCGAGAGCCTCCACGAGGTGAACCCTATGATGGGACTTCGCGGTGTGCGCCTGCATGTGGCTTATCCGCTCATCGCCGAGACCCAGTACAGGGCCATCTTCACCGCTGTGGCGGAACTTCAGAAGGAGGGATATCACCCGCAGCCGGAAATCATGATCCCTGTGACGGTATCCGCCCGCGAACTCAGTTTCCAGAAGGCTATCTGCGACCGTATCAAGGCTGAGGTCGAGGTCCATTTCGAACAGACGATCAACTACCATTTCGGGACCATGATCGAAATCCCGCGTGCCGCTCTCACCGGTGAGAGGATGGCCCGTGCGGCGGAGTTCTTCTCCTTCGGCACCAACGACCTTACCCAGATGACCCTCGGATTCTCCCGCGACGATGTCGGGACCTTCATGGGCAACTATCTCGGCCACAAGATTCTTGACGCCGATCCGTTCCAGACCATCGACACCAAGGGCGTCGGCAAGCTTGTGGAGTATGGTGTACAGTCAGGTCGCGCAAGGCGTGCCGATCTCAAGTGCGGCGTCTGCGGCGAGCATGGAGGTGACCCGGATTCCATCAAGTTCTTCAGCAAGATAGGCATCGACTATGTAAGTTGCTCTCCTTTCCGCGTGCCTATCGCCCGCCTTGCGGCGGCGCAGGCCGCCATCGAGCAGAGCAATTAGGCTAAAGACATAAGCAGCCGGGCCTCTGATGGCGGCTGCATGGCAGAAGGGGCCGGCTGGAAATTGTTTTCAGCCGGCCCTTAACATTTCCCGGCCTCGTCCGTCTATTATATGACGCGTCACGAAAACGACAATGAATATGAATAAAAAGTTTTTATTGATAATTACTCTTGTGCTGGCGGCCACTGTGTTTTGTCAGGCCCAGGCGAAGCCGGAGGGGAAGAAAGTCCCCCGCACGGCGATAAACGCCCTGATCAACGATTACCGCCACCACGATGAATTCGAGAGCATCAATCTCGGGAAATTCATGACATACCTCGTAAAGAAGGCGGGAGCCGTCAGTCTCTATGATGACGATATGGACGGACAGGAGAGGGAACAGGCGCGGCTTGCTTTCAACGCGATGAAATCCATCAAAGGAATCACCGTGGCGGATTACGAAGACTGCAGCCCGAAAGTCAGGCGGGACTTCAACCGGAAGATGAGAAGGCTGCTTGACGGAGTCGAACTCCTGATGTCCGCCAAGGACGACGAGGAGTCGGTCTATATCTACGGCTATGTCTCCGGCGACGGGACAAAGGTCAAGGATCTGGTGATTTTCGCGCCGGACGAGGGGTCGCTCATCTGCCTGTACGGCACGATAGACATGGACAATGTCGGCAAACTGGTAAGCGCGGCGAAATGACGGCCGAAAGATTCAGAAAAGAGTATCTTCCTCTCCAGGACGAGCTTTACCGGGTTGCGTTCTACATCTTGGAGTCGACCCCTGACGCTGAAGACGCGGTGCAGGACCTGTACCTGAGACTCTGGGATGCGGCGGATGCGCTTGACGGCATAAGCAGCCCCAAAGCCTACTGCATACGCCTGCTGCGCAACATCTGTGTGGACAAGCTCCGCAGATGCCGGCCCGATGGCGAGGAAAAGCTGCCCCTGCAGGCCTCTGACGAGGCCCTCCCGGACGAGAGACTGGACGGTCGCCAGAAGCTCGAAGCGGCGATTGGACGGATGTCCACGCTAAGCGAGAGCGAGAGGACGGTCTTGATGATGAAGGTCTTCGATGATCTCAGTTACGAGCAGATACAGAAGCGGACGGGTCTCAGCTATCTCAGCCTGAGAGTGCACTTGAGCAACGCGAGGAGAAAAATCAGAAAATCCATAGACAAGATATGAAACGCCAAGAAGACATAGAAAGGATAGACTTGGAAGAGCTCGAGAAGATCGCTTCGGACAGTTCAGTGCCGGTACCGGAGAGTCTCCACCGGAGAGTCGAAGACGCCCTTACGGCGGCCTGTGCAATGAAGAGCGTTCCGGGCAGGAAGGCCTGGAGGTTTGCCCTGATTCCTGCGGCGGTGGCCGTGGCGGCAGCCCTGACGGTGGGCCTGAACTATCAGAGCGCCAGCCGTATGCCGGCTGACACTTTTACGGATCCACAGGCGGCCTACGCCGAATTGGAGAGAACTTTCGGATACATTTCGAGCAAGATCAACGCCGGCAGGGAGATGACGGACGCCGCCCTGTCTCAGGTGGACAAGGCGTCCAGGATAATTGACAACATCAACAAGAAATAAAAACAAATCATCATGAAAAAAATAGCCCTTATCGCAGCCTTTTCCCTCCTCGTCGCAACGGCATTCGCGCAGGACGGGAAGTCAATCTACAACAAATACTCCGACGAGAAGAACGTGAGCGCGGTCTACATCTCCCCGACGATGTTCCGGCTCATGGGAAGCATTCCGGAGATAGAGATGCTGGACGAGGATGTCAACCTCACTCCATATATCAAAGAGATGACAGGCATGTACCTGATAGACAGTGAGAATCCTAAAATCAACGCATCGCTCGCCGAAGACGCGGACAAGATGGTGCGTAACGGCAGATATGAGCTCCTTCTCGAGGCCAAGGATGACGGGGAGCGCGTCAGGATCTACATCGTCCCGGAAGGGGAGTATGTGACCAGCTTCGTCATGACCGCCACTGAACCCGGCGAATGCGTGTTCATCTCCATCGAGGGCAGACTCCTGCGCAAAGACCTGGAGAGGCTTCTCGCGAGCGCTGTAAGCGACTGAGCCTGAGACGGAACGAAGTACGGAACAGACAGGGGCTGGTCAGATTATATCTGGCCAGCCCCTATACGTCATTTGAAATCGTATTAATACTTATTGAGCGGCACGCCTGCCGTCATCTGGTTGACGCGGCGTTTGATGCTCTCAAGGGTCTTGGCGTGAGCCTCGAGCCCGGCGCTCTGCTCTTCGGTAGGGACCTCTCCCTTCTTGAGGCTGAGAGCGTCCACATGCTCGGCGCAGGAGGTGAGGGCCTCATCTATGAGTCCTACTATCTCTACCATGTCCTTCTCTACATATCCTCTTGAGGTGATGGCCGGTGTGCCGACGCGTATGCCGGAGGTCTGGAACGGGGAACGGGTATCGAACGGTACCATATTCTTGTTGACGGTGATGCCCGCCCTTTCGAGCTGGGTCTCGGCGATGCGCCCGGTGAGAGACTCGAACTTGCCCCTGAGGTCAACGAGCATGAGGTGGTTGTCCGTACCGCCGCTGACTATCTTGTAGCCGCGCCTGATGAACTCGTCGCTCATGGCCTTGGCGTTGGCGACCACCTGCTTCTGGTAGTCCTTGAACTCCGGCTGGAGCGCTTCGAAGAATGCTACGGCTTTGGCTGCGATGACATGCTCCAGCGGACCGCCCTGCACTCCCGGGAACACGGAAGAGTCAAGAATCTGGCTCATCTTCTTGACAACTCCCTTAGGGGTTGTCCTGCCCTGAGGGTCGTCGAAGTCCTTGCCCATGAGGATGACGCCGCCGCGTGGACCGCGAAGGGTCTTGTGGGTGGTGGATGTCACGATGTGGGCATATTCAACAGGATTCTTCAAGAGTCCGGCGGCGATGAGTCCGGCGGTGTGGGCCATGTCAATCCAGAGGATCGCCCCGACCTTGTCCGCTATCTCCCTCATCCTGGCGTAGTCCCACTCTCTCGAGTATGCGGAGGCTCCGCCGATGATGAGCTTCGGCTTGCATTCGAGCGCCGTCTGCTCCATCTTGTCGTAATCGATCGTCCCCGTCTGCGGGTCAAGGCCATAGGCGACCGCATGATAGAGGATGCCGGATGCGTTGACCGGAGAACCGTGGGTGAGATGTCCTCCCTGGCTGAGGTCGAGCCCCATGAAGGTGTCGCCCGGGTGGAGAATGGCCATGGTCACGGCCATGTTGGCCTGGGCTCCCGAGTGCGGCTGCACATTGGCCCATTCGGCATTGTACAGAGCCTTGAGCCTGTCGATGGCCAGCTGCTCAATCTGGTCCACCACTTCGCATCCCCCGTAGTAGCGCTTGCCCGGATAGCCTTCCGCATACTTGTTGGTGCAGATGGATCCCATTGCCTTCAGCACGCCTTCGGTGACATAGTTTTCGGAAGCGATGAGCTCAAGCCCTGATTCCTGACGCTCCTTTTCCTTCTTGATGAGGTCGATTATTTGGATGTCCTGTTTCATATTTTAGTGTTTGAACGAGGGCAAATATAATGATTATTTCAGTACCTTTGCCCCGTGTCAGACAGGAAACTCAAGAATATCGAACTTGGCCGCGTAAGACCGGAAGAATACAGGGCGCTCCCGCCGTCCGGTGTGGTGGTGGTTCTTGACAATATACGCAGTGCGCACAATGTCGGCAGCGCATTCCGCAGCGGCGACGCGTTCAAGGCGGACCGTATCATACTGTGCGGGATTTGTGCCTGCCCGCCGTCGGCCGAGATCCATAAATCCGCCCTCGGGGCGGAAAACAGCCTCCCGTGGGAGCACTTCGACGACACCATGCAGGCCGTCGCGGCCCTCAAAGAAGATGGCTATACCATCATAAGCATAGAGCAGACCGAAAAGGCCGTCCCCCTGCAGGACTTCTGTCCTGAGAGAGGCGGCCGTTATGCTTTCGTGTTCGGGAACGAGGTGGACGGTGTGCGTCAGGATGTCGTGGACGCTTCGGATTTTTCGCTTGAGATTCCGCAGTTCGGCTCCAAGCATTCCCTCAACGTGTCCGTATCCGTCGGCATAGTCCTCTGGCAGTTCCGCAGCGCTCTGCTCTGAGCCTACCTGCGCCGTGGCTGCTGCTGAGCGGGTTTGATGTCCTTGAGCTCGGGGATGGAGTCCTTCAGCAGCTCCTGGATGATGATGGCTTCGAGGTTCCATTGGGCGACATCGTTGGTGCTGACATTCGGGTCCTCGACGGAAGGCTCCAGCACATCCGGACCTCCGATCGGCGTGAGGCTCACTCTTTCGGCTACCTTGCCGTCAGGGCCGATGATACCGCTCAGGAAGCGCTTCCAGGCGGTCTGCGCCAGATAGGAGTCGCCTTTGCGGGCCGCGGCTATCGCGGTGAGTCTCGGGATGTTCCAGTGTCCCCACCAGTTCTTGTATTTCGCGTTTTCGGGCAGGTCGCGGATAGGGTCGTCCTTAGGCACGCCGTACCAGCTCGCGTAATCGAGCCAAGTCCTGGTGAATTTCTTGTTGTCAACCTCGTCCAGCACTTCCATGAACACCTCCACACTGCTCTGCAGGTTGGCGAGGTGGTTCTTGTTCGTGATCCACTCGGGGTCGCCCTCGTATGTGAGCACTCCGGTCTGCGGGTCATAGCCGTAAGGCCCCTGACCGGTGAAGAGCCCGTTAGGAAGGTCGCACAGCGAGTTCATGCCGGCGTTGATCTTGTCGAGCCACTTCTTGTCCCCGGTGCGCTCCCACTCTGTGAACCAGTTCCCCACGAGGGAAGTCCAGTCAGGTCCCCAGCGCAGACGTGTAGGCTGGGCTGTAGGGAATTGCGAGCGTGGCTGAGCCCTGACGAGCGGGTCGAATTCGATGATGGCCTGGTCAGCGTCGACTGACTCGTGCATCAGGTCGCCGAGCCTGTCGTCGGTGGTGAGATAATAATAGTATCTCTTCCACCATGCCTGTCCTACGCGGGCTTCTTTGGCCCCGCATCCCCAGTGGCTTACATTGTGGCGCGTGCCGAGGCCTTTCATCCTGCCGATGTGATAGGCATCCACTTCCGAGGTGTGGCGCGTCATCGCCGTGGCCATCCTGAAGAAGTCAGGCCTGCCTGAGCGGATGAAACCGAACCACAGCCAGAGGTCTGTCTCAAGCTCCGTGTTGTCCCAGGCCCTTCCGCCCGCGTCGTAGTTCCAGCAGTGGCGGTCAGGGTTGTATGAGTGCATCACATCGCCGTAGTTCCAGAAGCCGTACCACCTCTGGCTCTCGATGCAGGTCTCGTAGTATTTGAGATATTTGTCAATCTGTCTTTCGAGATACTGCTGGGTGTCATTGCCGTTCCTGGCCGGGAGCGACCATACGCCGAAGGCGCCGGCATCGTGGAGATACTGGGGCGTGACCATCATCTGGACGATGTCCTGCCCTATGTTCGCCATGTCTGAGATCTCCGCCCTTGACGGCATCTCCCCATATGGGAAGAGCATGAGTTCACTGGTGCGTGCTATGCCGTACGGGGTGTCATAGCCTTCCACCCAGTCTTCGTACGACGACCGGAGGTCGTGACCCTCTATGTCATAGTGGCGCAGGTCCATCGCGTCACTTTCCGGGCTCCACATCCAGACAGTGAGCCTGCCCCTGTCCGTGCGCATGTCGTTCGCCTCAAATTCGGCCGGGAAGGACTGCCAGAAATTCTTCAAAGATATACCGATGCCTCCGGACACGTCGCCGGCGAGCGCGAATCCGCGGGCGCGGCGGCCTCCTGCGGTGCCGAACCAGCAGCTGTGGCTGCCCGTCCTCTTCTGGATGGTGAATCCGTCAGAGGAGACCTGGACGAGCTTGTAGTCATTGTACTTGGCCCAATTGTCAAGGTTCATCCTGCCGTTTTCCGGGTATTCCTCGTAGTTCGGGACTCTCTTCCCCGCGACCTGCAGGGTGCTTGCGCCCGGTTTGTCAAATGACGGGCGCTCCCCGGGCTTGAGGATGTAGAGCTGGCCGAGAAGCGGCTCGACGCTTTCCTGCCAGAGTCCGTTACCTTCTCCGGCGAATGACACATGGCGGTTCTGGAGCTGCTCGCGGAAAGGAAGGGTGAATTCGAGGCCGAGTCCCTTTACGAAATCCTTGTGCTCGTCTCCGTCAAAAACGAAGCTGTGCACGATCTTCATTGGCTGTACACCTTTATATATATAGAAACGCACGCAGAAAGGCAGCCACTCGCGTGTGCCGTTGAGTGACTTGTGACAGCCCTCGACCTTGACAACTGTGGCGACATCGCCGCCGCGCTCCACGGCTGCGGAGGTGACGCGGCTCTCAAAATTCTCGAATGAAATCGGCCCGCCCTCTTCTCCGGAGCGCTTCTCGAGTCTGCAGACCAGGCGCCCGTCCGAGGCTATCTCCTTGCCGTCCAGCGTTATGCTGCTCACGAGGCGGCTGCCGCTCTTGGGGAAGGTGATCTCGTAGAGTCCGTTGTCGATGACAATGGCGGAGGCATCATCGGAGAGAACCATGCTTCCAGTCATCCGTGGTGCCGCTTTGGCGGCTTTGGCTGCCTTGCGGGCTGTGCGTCTGTCGGCGGTGACGGCTTCAAGCGTCAGTCCGTCCGCCTGTGCGGGGCTGATCGCCGCATCGAAGCCCATCCACTTCACGCTGCCGTCGGAGTAGCGTGCCAGGACCCTGTGCTGTGACGGGACGATGTTGCCGGAGGCGTCTTTCAGGATGAAAGTCCCGTATTCATTCATGCTGCCTTTGGCGAAAGGTACGCCCCAGCTCTGCCCGATGCTGTAGGAGGGGCTCTTGTCAATCCATCGTAAATCAATGGATTCTGCCCTGACGATGCTGAATGTCGCCATCAGAGCGGATGCCAAGATCAAAAATCGTTTCATTTGCTTTTGGAATTGAATGTGGTAATTTGTCCTTGCAAATCTACTGAATCCGCGGCAAAATGACAAATTGTCACTGGCACGGACATTGATTATTATTGCTGCGTCCGGCAGGGGCCGGATAAAACTGAATAATATTTAAAACGATAACATCATGATCAAACCATTAGCAGACAGAGTTCTGATTGAGCCTAAAGAGGCAGAGACCAAGACGGCGGCCGGCATCTATATTCCGGATACGGCCAAGGAGAAACCACAGCAGGGTACGGTTGTAGCGGCCGGTCCGGGCAAGAAGGACGAGCCGATGGAAGTCAAGGCCGGAGACCAGGTGATTTACGGCAAATATGCCGGCACCGAGGTGACTTTCGAGGATAAGAAGTATCTCATCGTCAAGCAGTCTGACATTCTCGCTGTTCTGTAATATAAATATTGAATCATTATGGCAAAGGAAATAAAATTTGATGTTGATGTCCGTTCCAAGATGAAGGTAGGAGTGGACTCTCTTGCAAACGCAGTTAAGGTGACACTTGGTCCGAAAGGCCGCAATGTCGTGATTGATAAGAAATTCGGTGCTCCTCAGATTACCAAGGACGGCGTGACCGTCGCCAAGGAGATTGAGCTTGAGGACCGTTTCGAGAATATGGGTGCGCAGATGGTCAGGGAAGTGGCTTCCAAGACCAACGAGCAGGCCGGTGACGGTACGACCACCGCTACTGTCCTCGCGCAGGCCATCATCAATGTCGGCATCAAGAATGTCACCGCTGGCGCCAATCCTATGGATCTGAAGCGCGGTATCGACAAGGCTGTCGCCACTGTTGTCGACGACCTCAAGAAGCGCAGCCAGAAGGTCGGCTCCGATTATTCCAAGATCGAGCAGGTCGGCACGGTTTCAGCCAACAACGACGTGCACATCGGCAAGCTCATCGCTGACGCCATGTCAAAGGTGGGCAAGGACGGAGTCATCACTGTAGAGGAGGCCAAAGGCACCGAGACGGAGGTCAAGGTTGTCGAGGGCATGCAGTTCGACCGCGGCTACATCTCTCCTTATTTCATGACCAACTCCGACAAGATGGAGGCGGATCTCTCTAATCCTTCCATCCTCATCTGCGACAAGAAGATTTCTTCGATGAAGGATCTCCTTCCTATCCTTGAGCCTGTTGCCCGTGAAGGCAAGGAACTGCTCATTATCGCAGAGGATGTCGACGGCGAGGCTCTCACAACCCTGGTTGTCAACAAGCTCCGCGGCACTCTCAAGATTGCTGCCGTCAAGGCTCCTGGCTTCGGTGACCGCCGCAAGGAGATGCTTCAGGACATAGCCACCCTTACCGGTGCGGTAGTCGTTTCTGAGGAGAGGGGTTTCACCCTCGAGAACACGACCCCGGACATGCTCGGTAAGGCCGAGAAGGTGACCATCACCAAGGAGAACACCACCATCGTGGGAGGTGCCGGCGCCAAGGACGCCATCCAGGAGAGGGTTGATTCCATCCGCAAGCAGATTGAGGCCAGCACTTCAGACTATGACAAGGAGAAGCTCAAGGAGCGTCTCGGGAAGCTTTCCGGCGGCGTGGCAGTGCTCTATGTAGGCGCTACCACAGAGGTCGAGATGAAAGAGAAGAAAGACCGTGTCGAGGATGCGCTCAACGCGACCCGCGCGGCTGTCGAGGAGGGTTATCTCCCGGGCGGTGGAGTGTCATACATCCGCGCCGCAGAAGCCCTTGAGGGCATGAAGGGCGAGAACGAAGACGAGACCACCGGTATCCATATCGTGGCCAAGGCCATCGAGGAGCCTCTCCGCCAGATTGCCAGCAACGCCGGCGTGGACGGAGCTGTCATCATCCAGAAGATCAAGGAAGGCAAAGATGACTTCGGGTACAATGCGCGCACTGGCGAGTATGTCAACATGTACGAGGCCGGCGTCATCGACCCGACCAAGGTATCACGTGTCGCTCTTGAGAACGCGGCTTCAGTTGCCGGCATGTTCCTCACCACTGAGTGCGGCATCGTGGACATCCCGGAACCGGCTCCTGCAGCTCCTGCAATGCCGGCCGGCGGAATGATGTAGCAGAAGACACTTTTATAATGTAGCAGCTCCGGCTGCGGAGAGGAATTAATGGCCTCTCCGCAGCCGGAATTGTTGTTTGCAGGGCCCGCCGTCCATTATTTCTGAAATTTTCAAAAAAATTACGAACAGGCCTTGCAAGTTCGCCAAAAATGCCTACCTTTGCATCCCCGAAAACGAAGGGGGTCGGTTTTTCCGCCGGAGCGGCTTGCCGCCGCAAAAAAATCTCTAAAAAAGATTTGCGGAATCAGAAAAAGTGACTACCTTTGCAATCCCAAACGAGAGCGCGGGTCGCCCGGGGGCCTCCTGAGGGGGTTCGTGGCGGAAGAGAAAGATCATTGAAAAGGCTGAAGAAAGACAAGTACAAGCAAGTACCGAGAAAAATGCAATAGAATCGAGAGCGTTGA